>NZ_CADIKB010000015.1 GCF_902859825.1 Paraburkholderia phenoliruptrix
GCAGGCCGTAGTGGCCGAACCCGTCACGTATCGCCAGATCGCGCAACGTCCGCCAAAGGTCAAAGCTTCACCATAATGTGAAATTGTGGAGCTAAATGGATAGCCCTTATAGATATACAGTATAGTGTTCAACTGCACGCGGGCCGTGGCGTCCAAGCCGCCGCTCCGTTTCACCGAACTTGCGCGGTCGCGAGGCGTCCGTGAGAGGTGGCCCACTCATTCAGACGGTCGAAAAATTGTCAGCCAACGGCATTATCAAGATTCGCGGCGCTCGCCAGCACAACCTGAAGAACGTCGATCTCGACGTGAAAACCGGCGAAATGACGGTCGTGACCGGTCCGTCCGGTTCCGGCAAGTCGAGCCTTGTTTTCGACACGCTGTACGCAGAAGGGCAGCGGCGCTACGTCGAGACCTTTAGCGCGTACGCGCGGCAGTTTCTGGACCGCATGGACCGGCCGCAGGTCGACCGGGTGGACGGCGTGCCGCCCGCTATCGCGATCGACCAGACCAATCCGGTGCGCAGTTCGCGCTCCACCGTCGGCACCATGACGGAGCTCAACGATCACCTGAAGCTGCTCTACGCGCGCGCGGCCGAGCTGTTCGACCGCAAGACGGCGCGCCTCGTGCGGCACGACACGCCCGAGACGATCTACGCGGAGTTGCTCGAGCGCACCGCCGCGGGCGATCCGCGGCTCGTCGTCACGTTCCCGGTGGAGTTGCCCGAGTCCGCATCCGAACAGGAAGTCGAGCAATGGCTGTCGGCAAGCGGCTACACCCGTGTGCAGGCGCAGCGCGAGGTGGATTCGCCAACCGGCAAGCGCAAGCTGCTCGACGTGGTCGCCGACCGCTTCCGGGTGCGCCAGGCCGACAAGCAGCGGGTGATCGAGGCGGTCGAGGCGTCGCTCAAACGCGGCGGCGGGCGTGTCAACATCTACGTGCTGCCGGCTGCGGATGCACCGCTTGCGCCGCAAGCGCAGCAGCCGGAGCCGGAAATCTGGCGCTTCTCGACGGGGCTGCATAGCCCGGAGAGCGACTTGCGCTATGCCGATCCGCAGCCGGCGCTGTTCTCGTTCAACTCGGCCTACGGCGCGTGCGACGTGTGTCGCGGCTTCGGCCGCGTGATCGGCGTCGATCTCGGCCTCGTCATTCCGGACGCGCGCAAGACGCTGCGCGACGGCGCGATCAAACCGATGCAAACGCCCGCGTGGAAGGAGTGTCAGGACGATCTGATGCGTTACGCGGCAAAGGCCGACATCCGCCGCGGCACGCCGTGGGGCGAACTGACGGATGCGGAGCGCGACTGGGTGATCAACGGTTCGCCGGACTGGAACGGCAAGTGGCAAAGCCAGTGGTATGGCGTCAAGCGCTTCTTCGAGTATCTCGAATCGAAAGCGTACAAGATGCATATCCGCGTGCTGCTGTCCAAATACCGCAGCTACACGCCATGCGAAACCTGCGCGGGCGCGCGGCTGAAAACCGAATCGCTGCTGTGGCGGCTCGGCAGCAAGGCGAATGCGGACGAAGTCCTGCCGCCCGCCGCGCGCTTCATGCCGCGCGGCGTCGAATGGAACCGCGCGCAGCTCGAGGCGCTGCCGGGCCTGACCGTGCATGACCTGATGCTGATGCCGATCGAGCGCATTCGCCGCTTCTTCGACGACATCACGTTGCCGAGCGCGTTGCTCGACGACGCGCTGAAGCTGCTGCTCGCCGAAGTGCGCACGCGCCTCAAGTATTTGTGCGACGTCGGGCTCGGTTACCTGACGCTCGACCGCCAAAGCCGCACGCTGTCGGGCGGCGAAGTGCAGCGCATCAATCTGACCACCGCGCTCGGCACCTCGCTCACGAAAACGCTCTTCGTGCTGGACGAGCCGAGCATCGGCCTGCATCCGCGCGATCTGAACCGGATCGTCGAGGCCATGCATCGTCTGCGCGACGCGGGCAATACGCTCGTGGTGGTGGAGCACGACCCCTCCGTCATGCTGGCTGCGGACCGGCTCATCGACATGGGGCCGGGCCCGGGCGAGCGGGGCGGCTCGATCATCTTCGACGGTGCACCGGAGTCCATCCGCGCGTCGGGCACGCTGACCGGCGACTATCTGGGCGGCCGCCGCCATGTCGCGGATGCCGCGCACTGGTCGCGGCGCCTCGTGGATGCGAGCACGCCGCGCATCGTGCTGGAAGGCGCGACCGAGCACAATCTGCGCGACGTCACAGTGGAGATTCCGCTGGAGCGGCTCGTCTGTGTGACAGGTGTGTCGGGCTCGGGCAAGTCCACGCTGCTGCAAGACGTGCTGTACCCGGCCATGGCGCGGCATTTCGGCCTCGCCACCGAAGCGCCGGGCGCGTTCCGCAGTTTGACGGGCGCGGACCAGGTCACGGACGTGGTGTTCGTCGACCAGTCGCCGATCGGCAAGACCGCGCGGTCGAACCCGGCCAGCTACGTGGGTGCGTTCGACGAAATCCGCAAGCTCTTCGCGAAGGCGCCGCTCGCGCAACAACGCGGCTACGGGCCAGGCATGTTCAGCTTCAACTCGGGCGACGGCCGTTGTCCGACTTGCGGCGGCTCCGGGTTCGAACACATTGAAATGCAGTTTCTGAGCGACGTGTACCTGCGCTGTCCGGATTGCGACGGGCGCCGTTATCGCGCGGAACTGCTCGAAGTGAAGATCGAGCGCGGCGCGCCGGCGCGCGCGTTGAGCATCGCGGACGTGCTGGAGCTGACGGTCAGCGAGGCTGCCGCCTACTTTGCCAACGACGCTGACGTCTTGCGCGTGCTGCAGCCTATCGTCGACGTCGGGCTGGAATACGTGAAGCTCGGTCAGCCGGTGCCCACGCTTTCCGGCGGCGAAGCGCAGCGCCTCAAGCTCGCGGGCTTTCTCGCCGAATCGGCGCAGGCGCGCAGCGGGCGCGGCGCGAAGCAGGCTGTCGCCAAACGGCTCTTCATGTTCGACGAGCCCACCACCGGACTGCATTTCGACGACATCGCGAAGCTGATGCAGGCGTTCGGCAAGCTGCTGGCAAGCGGCCATTCGCTGATCGTGATCGAACACAACCTCGACGTGATCCGTGCGGCCGACTGGATCATCGACCTCGGGCCCGAAGGCGGCGACGGCGGCGGCCGCGTGCTGTGCGCCGGCACGCCGGAGGAGGTCAAGGCCTGTCCGGAATCGCACACCGGCGAGGCGCTGCTGCAGTACGACCGCGCAATGAACGCGGTGGCGGAACCGGCGAACGCGGCTTCGCCGGGCATCCCGCTGCAGAAGGCGCTGAGCGCGGCACGGGCGCGGCGTGCGATCGAGGGCGAGGACGTGGTGCGCATCGTCAATGCGCGCGAGCACAACCTGAAAGCGCTGGACGTCGATATTCCGCACGGCAAGTTCAACGTCATCACCGGCGTGTCGGGTTCGGGCAAGTCCACGCTCGCGTTCGACATTCTTTTCCACGAAGGGCAGCGCCGCTATCTCGAATCGCTGAATGCTTACGCACGCTCCATCGTGCAGCCGGTCGGGCGCCCGGAAGTCGACGCCGTGTACGGCATTCCGCCGACCGTCGCGATCGAGCAGCGGCTGTCGCGCGGCGGTCGCAAGAGTACCGTCGCGACTACTTCCGAGGTATGGCATTTCCTGCGCCTGCTCTATGTGAAGCTCGGTTTGCAGCATTGCATTCATGACGACACGCCGGTCACGTCGCAAAGCGTCGAGTCGATCGCGGCGCAGTTGCTGCGCGACCATAAGGGGCAGCACGTCGGTTTCCTCGCGCCGCTCGTCGTCAACCGCAAGGGCGTCTACACCGACCTTGCGAAGTGGGCGAAAGCGCGCGGCAATACGCATTTGCGGGTGGACGGCGAGTTTGTGCCGGTCGACCCGTGGCCGAAGCTCGACCGCTTCCGCGAGCACACCCTTGAATTACCGGTGGCCGACCTGATCGTCTCGGCGGACAACGAAGCGCAACTGCGCGAGGCGCTCGACCAGACGCTGGAAATCGGCAAGGGCGTGATGCATCTGCTTGCGCCGCTCGACGGTTTGCATGATGCGATGAACGGCGGCCTGCCCACCGCGAAGCTCGGCGCCGTGAAGGTGCTGTCCACGAAACGAGCGTGTCCGGTGTGCGGCACGAGCTATCCCGAGCTCGACCCGCGCATGTTCTCCTATAACAGCAAGCACGGCTGGTGCACCACCTGCGTCGGCACGGGGCTCGCGCTCACGCGGGAGCAGCGCGCCGCCTATGACGACACGATTGTCGTCGACGACAATCGCGGTCGCGAACAGAGCTTGCCTTCAGAGGAGCAGGAACCCGAAGGTCTGGTGGACGAACCGTGTCCGGATTGCTCGGGCACGCGTCTGAATCCGACCGCGCGAGCGGTCACGTTCGACGCGCAGGCCATTACCGACGTGGCGCAATGGACCGTGTCGGACACGCGTGCGTGGATCGACAGTTTGCACATGACCGGCCGCGACGCCGAAATTGCGCGCGACGTGGTCAGCGAAATCGGCAGCCGTTTGCAGTTCCTCGAAGAAGTCGGGCTCGGCTATCTGAGCCTCGACCGCGCGGCGCCCAGCCTGTCGGGCGGCGAGGCGCAGCGCATCCGGCTGGCCGCGCAATTGGGCAGCAACCTGCAAGGCGTCTGCTATGTGCTGGACGAGCCGACCATCGGCCTGCATCCGCGCGACAACCAGATCCTGCTGAACGCGCTGCGCAAGCTGGGCGACAAGGGCAACACGCTCGTGGTGGTCGAGCACGACGAAGACACGATCCGGCGGGCCGATCACATCATCGACATCGGGCCGGGTGCCGGCAAGCGCGGCGGCACGTTGATCGCGCAAGGCAGTGTGGCCGATCTGTCGGCGCAGCCGGAGTCGTTGACCGGGCAGTTTCTCGCCGCGCCGATCGTGCATCCGCTGCAGCCGCGCCGCAAGGTCGTCCCGCCGGGCAAGCGCACGGCGGCGGTGCCGGAGAACTGGCTGACCGTGCACGGCGGCAAGCTGCACAATCTGCGCAACGTGACGGTCGGCATTCCGCTGTCTCGGCTCGTCGCGGTGACGGGCGTCAGCGGCTCCGGCAAGTCCACGCTCGCGCGCGACGTGCTGATGGCGAATCTGCTCGACGCGGTGGGGCGCTCGGTGTTGTCGTCTCCGGCCACGCGGCGCGCACGCGCGGCGGCGGCCGAAGAAAAGCCGGCCGTGAACCGCCGTGCCAGTGTGCTCGCGCGCAGTGCGCCGCGTGCGCCGCTGAACGTCACGCATGTCTGGCAAGGCTGTGATTCGATCACGGGCTGGGAAAGCATCGACCGTGTGCTCGAAGTCGATCAAACACCGATCGGCAAGACGCCGCGCTCGTGTCCCGCAACGTACATCGGCGTATGGGACGCCATTCGCAAGCTCTTCGCCGGCACGCTGGAGGCGCGGGCGCGCGGCTACACCGCGTCGCGCTTTTCGTTCAATACGGGCGAAGGCCGGTGCCCGGCGTGTGAAGGGCAGGGCGTGCGCACTATCGGCATGAGCTTTTTGCCGGACGTGAAAGTGCCGTGCGACGTGTGCCATGGGCAGCGCTTCAATCCCGAGACGCTTGCGGTGACCTGGCGCGGCAAGAATATCGGCGACGTGTTGACCATGGAAATCGACGAGGCCGTCGAGTTCTTCGCGCCTATTTCCAACATCGCCCACCCGCTGCAGTTGATGAAAGACGTGGGGCTCGGCTACCTCACGCTCGGCCAGCCGTCGCCGACGCTGTCGGGCGGCGAGGCGCAGCGCATCAAGCTCGTCACCGAACTCAGCAAGGTCCGCGACGACATCACGCGGCGCGGTCAGAAAGCGCCGCACACGTTGTATGTACTGGATGAGCCGACGGTCGGCCTGCATATGGCGGACGTGGCGAGGTTGATTCGCGTGCTGCACCGTCTGACGGATGGGGGACACAGTGTCGTCGTGATCGAGCACGATCTCGATGTGATCGCCGAGGCCGACTGGATCATCGACCTGGGGCCGGAAGGCGGAGTGGGCGGGGGCACGATCGTCGCCGCCACGGACCCGGAGGGCATTGTCAGCGTCCCCGAAAGCCACACGGGCGTTGCCCTTAAACCGGTGCTCGCACGCACCGGGAAGGGCGAAGCCGGCCGCGTGCGTGACGAGCCGGGCGAAGGCACTCACGGTTAGCACCCCACTTTACGAGTGTAAAGGAAGGCAGGCCCGCATCCCGATCCGGGACGCGGGCCTGCAGCTGCTTGGGCTCACACGAACGCTTTGCGTCTCGCGGGAATCGTCAGACCCATCCCGAAAGCTCGCTGTAGGTTCAACCGGTTTCAAGTCGGACGAATGCCGTTTTGATGTTTCAGAACTGAAACATTTTCGATTCGCAAAACAAGTCGATATAAATTGATAATTCCGCCATTTGAATCTGTGAGGCCCCATTGGCAATAAGCATGCGGGCGATTCAGGATTCACGAATAACAAATTCAATTAAAAGGGACAACGTCGCGGGTCCGGTTGTTCAGCTTTGAAACATTTCTGAACATCTCCGAATCAGCAGCAGAAGTGCCGCAATGCATATCGCATTGTGAACCGCCCGCCCGCCGAGGAGGCGCGCAGCCGCCCCGGACTTGGGTCTCACGGCGCCGGTTCGGGGAAGCGGTATGTTTTTCCGCCGCATATCCACTCACCGCTATTTATTACTTGCATCAAATGAGAATACTTTTCGTCGTACCTTTAATCACATGCTATTTCGATTGTTTTCAAATTTACTAATGCGATTCATTCGGCTAACATCGCTGATAATCCATGAAGCGGCGTTTGCCGATGTCAAATTGCGATTATCAGTTCGCTGATATCGTCGGACAACGCGCGTCCTCGTCCAACCAAGTAGACATTTTGAGGAAGACCATGTCCCACATTCACGTCGACTCCGCGAGGGTTACCTGGTTACATGCGCCGAGTGTCAACGTCCGCACCGCGGCGCGCCGAATTGGTGTGCTGCTGTTCGACGGCTTCTGGCTGCTAGGCCCGGGCACGGTTGTCGAGATGTTCCAGACCGCCAACGAACTGGCCGGCAAACGGCCCGGCGAAGAACCGCCCTATGAGGTGCAGTTCCTGTCGCTCGACGGCGGCAGCGTGCCCAGTTCATCGGCTGCGCGCATCTGGACCGATCGCATCGACACGCGCTTCGGAACAGGCTTCGACGTTCTGTTTATCGCCGGCGGACACGGCGCGCACCAGGCGGCCCACGACCAGCGGCTGCTCGGCTGGCTGCGCTCGGTGCAGGCGCGTACGCGCGCAATCGAAACCATCGGCGAAGGGCGGCTCGTGCTGGAGGCCGCCAATCCCGGCGATCCCGAGGCGCTGCAGATCGGCCGCTATGGCCATGGCGCGGCGGACGCCATTCTGAGTGCGTCCAACGACCGCAACGACTGCGCGCGCAGCGCGCTGATGTTCATCAAGCGCGATCTCGGCGCCGAACTCGCGCGCAGCGTCGCGGAGCGCGTGATGCCGGGCATGGCCGCAACGTGGGTGCCGCTGCCCGCTGAGGGCGGGACGTTGAGCGTCGCCGAGAAGATTCGCGCGGCGGCGCGCTGGATGGAAGCGAACTGCGACCGGCCGGTCTCCGTTGCGGACGCGGCTCAGGTCGCCGCCATGAGCGAGCGCAATTTCCTGCGGCGCTTCAAGCATGAAATGCACGTCACGCCGTCCGACTATCTGCTGCAGGTGCGGCTGCGCATTGCGTGCAACTTCCTGACCGAGACCGAACTGCCGGTCGACAAGATCGCGCGGCGCAGCGGCACCGGCAACGGCGACCGTCTCGCGAAGATTTTCCGCAAGCGCATGGCCTTGTCGCCCACCGAGTACCGCGCCCGCAGCCGGCTTGCCTCGTCGGAGCTCTGACACGCACCCGCGCCTGCCAGGCAGGCGCGCGTCATGACCGCCACTCGCGCGCCGCGGTGGCATCGGTCTTTGTCGGGCAGCTTCTTACGGGCACAGTGGCATGGGCAACCAGGTGTTGGCAACGGCACTACCGGAAGTGAAACTCATCGAGCCCGAGGTGTTTGGCGACGAATCCGGTTTCTGTTACGAGAGCTTCAGCGCGGACGAGTTTGTGGACGACGTCGCACGCGGATTCGACTTCGTGCAGGACCGGCATCTGCGCGCGGTGCATGGCGTGCTGCGCGGCCTGCATTACCAGGTGCAGCGCCCGCAAGGCCGCCTCCTGCAGGTCGTGGTCGGCGAGATCTTCGACGTCGCCGTGGACGTGCGGCTCAATTCGCCGAACTTCGGCAAATGGTGCGGCGCTTATCTGAGCGCCGGCAATCATCGGCAGGTGTGGGTGCCGCCAGGCTTCGCGCATGGCTTCGTGGTGCTGTCCGACGTGGCCGAATGCCTGTGGAAGGCCACCGAATACTGGTTTCCGGAGCTCGAACGCTGCATCGTGTGGAACGATCCGGACATCGGCATTGAATGGCCGATTGACTTCCAGCCGATTGTCGGCGCGAAGGATGCCGCCGGGCGGCGGCTGTACGAAGCGGAGAACATGCCGTAGAGGGCTGGGGCCGGCCTAACGCGCCGCCACCACCGAGCCGACACTCGCGGCGACCACGAACAACGTGCCCGCGATCTGCAACATGCCCATCGGCTGATGCAGCACGATGAAGCCGGCCACTGCCCCAATGGCCGGCTCGACACTCATCAGGATACCGAACGATCCAGCCGGCATATGGCGCAGCGCCACCATTTCCAGCGCGTAGGGCAGGAGCGGAACCAGGATCGCGAGCCCCGCCGTGGCAGCGAGTTGGCCGGCCGCGACATGCAGTCCGCTTTCCGCGAGACCGAAGGGCGTGGCAACGAGCGCCGCCGCAATGAGCGAGACCGACAGACCCTCCAGACCGGCAAACAGCTTGCCGGTCTTTTTCATCAACACGATGTAGCTGCCCCAGCCGCAGGCCGCCGCGCATGCCAGCAAGACGCCGAGGGGCTCGCCGACCCAGCCGGCGTGATCGCGCGACAGCAGCACGACGCCGGCGATCGCGAGCGCCGGCCATAGCAGCGCACGGGCGCGGCGCACCGCAAGCGTGGCGACTGTCAGCGGACCGAGAAAGTCGATGGCCACCGCCAACCCGAGCGGAATGCGCTGCAGCGCCGCGAAAAAACATAACGTCATGCCGGCCATCGCGGCGCCCAGCGCACCCGCGGCCAGCCAGTGCGCACGCGAGTAGCTGCGAAAGCGCGGGCGCACCAGCACGGCGAGCACGAGCGCGGCCCAGCAAAGACGCAGCCATGTAGTGCTGAGCGAACCGTACACGGCCATTGTCGGTGCGGAAAGGGCGGCGCCGAACTGCACGCTCGACATGGACAACAGGCACAGCAACGCCGCGCCCGCGGCGGCGCTGGCCGGCTTCGCCACGGCATGAGTCGGGTCGGCTGCGCACTTGATCGTCGTGTCCTGCATGGTGCCTCGTTGTAGAGCGGTGAAATGCAGCGGTGAAAGCGTCCACCTATCTTATCGGCTCCCTCGCTACTAAGATAAGTTGATATTTCTTATGGCGACTTCAGGAATCGTGATGACCCGTGACCTCGACAGCAGTCTGCTTCGCACCTTCGTCACCGTGGCCGAGACGGGAGCGGTAGGCGTGGCCGCGAGTCGCCTTGCGCGCACCCAGGCGGCCGTGAGTATGCAGTTGCGCCGTCTCGAGGAGGATCTCGGCCAGCGCCTGCTCGACCGTTCGCCGCGCGGCGTGCAACTGACGGAAGCGGGTCATCTGCTGCTGCCGTATGCGCACGCGATCCTCGGTGCGGGCGCCGATGCACGCCGCGCGCTCTGCGCGGGGCAGGTGTCGGGCACGGTGCGGCTCGGCATGCTCGAGGACATCGCCGTGGGTCGTCTGCCGCGCGCGTTGCGGCGCTTCTCCATTGCCTATCCGCGTGTCGCGCTCGAAATCGTCGTGGACAGCAGCACGGCATTGTCGAAACGACTCGCGGACGGCGGTCTGGATGTGGCGGTCGCCGATCCCGCGCTCGTCGCCGGCACGCCGCTCTTTACATGGACACAGCCGCTCTTCTGGGTCGGCGCGCGCGGCTATGTGCGCGAAGCGGAGGCCGCATTACCCGTCGTTGCGTTCGGCGGACCGTGCCTGTGGCAGCAGCATGTGCTCACGGTGCTGCGCCGCGCGGGCATCGGCTGGCGGATCGTCTGTACGAGCACGAGCTTGCCGGCGGTGCAGTCGGCGGTGGAAGCGGGGTTGGGTGTATCGGTCTTGCTCGAAGGCAATATTCGTTCGGAGTCCATGAAGATTCTCGGCCGCGCCGAGGGCTTGCCCGATGCACCCGCCGCGGACTTCGGCCTCTTCATGCGCGAGGTCGCCGGCGCCCAGGCGGCTGCCGTGCAGACGTTACAAGGCTTTCTCTGCGAGGAACTGCATATTGGCTTGCCTTCGCACACGCACGGTAGCGAGGCGCGTGTGGAATCGGAGCAATGACGGCGAGGGGACGGGTGGACGGTGACAGCGTCGAGCGATGCCGAACAGCGCTGCGGTGTTGCGTTCGAGCATGACGGCACCAGGTCTGACGCGCCGCACATGCTGCGTTGCGGGAAGCCCGCCGCGCGAGCGGCAACTATTGCAATACACCGTGGCAGCTATTGCAACAGGTCGCTCGCACGCGCGCCGGGGCGGGTATTCCTCCGCTTATACGGTCGATGCGGTCGTCAACGCCGCATCACGCCCATCAGCAAGGTGACGAGGAAGATCACCACGAAGATGAAGAACAGCACCTTCGCGATCTCGGACGCGCCGGCGGCGATGCCGCCGAAGCCGAATACCGCGGCGATGATGGCGATGACGAAAAAGATTGCTGCGTATCGAAGCATGAGGCCTCCCACCGATGAATTGCTGGATTGACGTTAAACGGCGACTCGCGGGCGGCACCGCGTGGCTTTCCGCGAGCGATGTGCCGGCGAGCGAAGTCGAGCAATAGCTGTGCCCATGCGCGGCGCGGGCGGGCGGAGGTGTGACCGGCTAGCAGCGAACCGGGAGATCGCCTTGGACTGTCGTTTGACCGCAACAACGCGCCGCGCCGCGCGCCGCGCTTGCTGAGGCGCATCGCGCAGGCGGAACGCGTGTCGAGGAGCGCGGCGCCTCATCCACGACGCAATGAAAGCCAACGCCTTTTCACCGACGGCAACGTTTGCGCATGCCAATAAACGCGTGGATTAAAACATTTCGCGTGCAACCCAATAATCGCTGCGCTGCGACGACACGCCGGCTCCGCAATTAAACGGTTAATTAAGCTTTAACAGAATTTGACGAAGATTAAAGCATTTCGCATTTTTGAACAGCCAAAATCGCCGCTCGGCGTCAAAAGCGGTGTAAAAAAATCGGCGAGTGTGCTTGCCAAGTGCTTCCCAAAGGCGCCAGAATGCGCGCTAGACGGATGCTTCGAGTGCTTGGTCGTCGCAATGAAATTCAGGCGCAAACCGGGCAAAAATGCCGAATTGCGCGCAAATGATGTTTGCGATAGGCGCAATACGGGTGATGCGCGGGGCGAAAAAGACTATTCGTTTGAATCAACAATAAATAGAAGTATCAGGGTGCGCGCATTGCAATGTTTCGTCATGCCGCAACCTGCGGGGCGTCACGCATAAAATCAATACGGGCCGGGGGTGGCTATGTCAACGAAAGTATTGTCGATTTTCGGCACGCGGCCGGAAGCCATAAAAATGGCGCCGCTCATCAAGCAGATGGAGGCCGATGCGGGAATCGACTCCGTGGTGTGCGTCACGGGCCAGCATCAGCAGATGCTCGACCAGGTGCTCGAGCTTTTCGCCATCGAGCCGGATCATAATCTCGCGGTCATGACCGCGAACCAGACGCTGAACGGCCTCGCGTCGCGTCTGATTGCCTCGCTCGACGAGGTGCTCGCGAGCGTCCAACCCGATCGCGTGCTCGTGCACGGCGACACGACCACGGCATCCGCAGCGGCGCTCGCCGCGTTTCACCGCCGCATTCCGATCGGCCACGTCGAAGCAGGCCTGCGCACGCGCGATCTCGCGCAGCCGTGGCCGGAAGAAATGAGCCGCCGCATCGTCGACGTGATGAGCGATCTGCTGTTCGCGCCGACGCCGAGTTCGAAGGAACGGCTCGCGGAGGAGACGTTGCAGGGCCGCGTCGTCGTCACCGGCAATACCGTGATCGATGCGCTGAATCTGACGGCGGCGCGGATCGACAGCGACGCGGCCTTGCGCGCGTCGCTCGATGCACGTCTGCCGTTTATCGACGGCACGCGGCCCATGCTGCTCGTCACCGGCCACCGTCGCGAGAGTTTCGGCACGGGCTTCGCGAACATCTGCGCGGCGCTCGGCGATCTCGCCGACCTCGGCACCGTGCAGATCATCTATCCGGTTCATCTGAACCCCAACGTGCGCGGCCCGGTGCAGGCATCGCTCGGCGCGCGGCGCAACGTCCATCTGATCGATCCGCTCGACTATCTCGGCTTTGTGCGCCTGATGCAGCGTGCGTCGCTGATCCTTACCGATTCGGGCGGCGTGCAGGAAGAAGCGCCCGCACTCGGCAAGCCGGTGCTCGTCATGCGCGACGTGACCGAGCGTCCGGAAGCAGTCGCTGCGGGGACGGTGCGCCTCGTCGGCACGCAGCGCGAGGCGATTGTGCGCGCCGTCAGTGCACTCGTGGACGACCCGCGCGAGCGCGAACGTTTCGCACATCGTATGAATCCGTATGGTGACGGCGAGGCGTCCCGGCGCATCGTGGCCGCGCTGACCGGGCGCCCGTTCGACGAGTTCGCGCCCGCCGCGGCGGACGTTTCGCCTGCGAGCTCGACGGCCGGTGCGATGGCTGATGCGGCGGCCCAGCGCCTCCCCGCGACCGAGTACGCGAAGTAAAGAAGCGCGAGCGCGCAGGCGGTCTTTGCCAAGGAACGCAAACACGGCAGGCAAATGACGCACGCAAACACAGGTCGTGGTTTCAGAGAAGCCGCGCGCGTGCCGATATCACGGACAGGACGACTGACGAAACGGGGCACGCCCCGCGGCGGCCGTCGAAGTCCGGCAGATTGCGCCGCCCACGGCGGACCGCGGCAGCTTGCCGCCTTACCGCGCGCTCATTCAACCATGCCGGGCAACGCCCGCTTTGCCGCCCGCAGGCCCATCCAGATCAAGACAACATGATGCTCACTACGCTACGAATCCAGGCCCGCGAGGGCCGCCCAACCCGCCGCGCCGGCCTCCCGGGCTCGCGGTTGACCGCGTGCGCCGCGCTGCTATTCGCCTTCAGCGCCCACGCCCAGCAACCCGCCGACATCGCCGGCAGCTTTGCGCAGTTCGGCCATGGCCGTCTGGCAAGCCGCAGCATCTCGCTCGCCGAACTCGGCATGCGCGAGCCGCTCGTGCTGCACGCCCCGGATGCCCGCCAGGAACTGTATCTGCCGGTGCCGGCCGGCGTGCCGCTCACGGACGCCAGTTTGCAGATCGACGGCAGCTATCTGCGCGGCAACGGCGGGCGCACCACGATGCTCGTTTCGCTCGACGGCTCGCCCGTGCTCTCGCGCAGCCCGGCGCAGGAGCAGGGCGACGGCTCCGCGACGCTCGGCGTGGACGGCGCTCCACGGCCGAGCGGCTTCGTGCGCGTCGGTCTCGACTGGTCGTCGCTGATCAACGACAACATCTGCGCGGACCAGACCGCGATCGGCAACGTCTGGCGCATCGCGCCGACCTCGCGCCTCACCTATCGCTACGATCCCGAAGCGATTGTCGATCTGCGCGGCGCGTGGAGCGCCTTGCCGCACAAGCCGGTCGTGATGCTTAGCGCACGCAGCGTCGCCGCGCCCGCGTTCAACGCCGGCTGGCGCGTCGAGGCGCTGCTGCAGCGCGACGGCCGCACGCCCGCCACGCGCGCGTGGCCCGCCGCCGGCGACACGGTGGATCTGTCGAACGTCGACGTGCCGGCGCCGCTGCGCGCGATTCCCGCTTTCGCCGCGCTTGCCGCGGGCGGCTCGCACAAGCTCGCGAACCCCGCCGAAGCCGGCGCGCTAGTCGCGCTCGCGCCCGGCGCCGCCTTTGCACCCGACGTCATCGTCGCCGACGACGCGCTGCGCGCGAGCCTGAAGACCTCGCTCGACGCCTTGCGCGAACAGGTGGCCGGCGTCTCGCCCGCGGCGGCCGAGGCCTTCGACGCCTGGCGCGCGCGCGCCGTCGATCCGGTGGCGCAGCCGCTCGCCGCCGGCGAAGTGCGCGTCGCGCATGTGGGCGGGCAGACGGCCATCGTGGTCGGCGACAACGACGGCGTCGCGGTGCTCGCGCATACCTGGCGTCCCATCGACGTGGCGAGCCGCCTCGTCGTCCATCAGATCGACAATGCGCCGGATACGCGCGGCGACCAGATCGCGCTGTCGCTGCTCGGCGGCGAGCCGCGCACGCTCGACGTGCAGGTGCGCGCGAGCTGGGACGCGAGCTTCGACCTCGGCGCGGCCTCGGGCAACGGCAAACTGCCGGATGCCGTCGTGCTCGACGTGGCTGCGGCGCCCACGCTCGACAACTCCGGGCAGACCGCCTCGGTGTATTTCAACGATGTGCTGATCGGCTCGCAGCTGCTCAACGCGAACGGCAAGCTGCAGCGCATCACCGCGCACGTGCCGCGCTTCGCGCTTGCGCCGCGCAACCAGGTGCGCGTCGAATTCCAACGCCAGCCGGAAGGCGGCTGCCGCGCACGCGATCAGGGCCATCCGATCGCGGTTCTGCCGAGCAGTCATTTGCGTCTTGCCGACGCCTCCCTCGGCGACGATTTCACCGGCATGGTCGCGCGCTTTGCGTCGCAAGCGGAAGTCATCGTGCCCACCGCCTATCTCGGCAACGCGACCGAGGCGCTGCCGCGCATCGCGCGTCTCGCGAATGCGAGCGGCATTGCGCCGACGCGCGCGGGCTTCAGCGTCGCGCGTGACGGCGATGCGGTGAAGCCACAAGGCGCGTTTCTCGCCGCGGACGTCGCGCTCGCCGACGAAAAGAGCATTGCGCGTCTGGCGAAGGACCGCCTGTCGTTCACCGATCCGTCGGGCAAGATGCTCGCGGACCTGTCGGGCCTGAACCGCGTCGGCGTGATCGAGGTCGTGAGTTCGGGCGGCGTGCAGGGGGTCTCCTATCGCACGGTGGGCGACACGCCGGCGGTGTTGCCCGCTTCGCTGCAGCTCTCGCGCGGCGACGTCGCGATTGTCGACGGCAGCGGCACGCTGCGCCAGTTCGATACGCGTCACCCGGGGCAGGTGGTCGACGCGAGCGACATCGACGGGCCGTGGATCATGCAAAGCTGGGTGCGCTGGGGCGTGCCGGCCGCGCTGATCGGCCTGCTGCTCGTGCTGCTGCTGATCGCCAATATCGCGCGCCGCAGGAACCGGGACAAGTTGTGAGCATCGCGTTGATCAAATGGTATGCGGGCTACGCGTTAGCCCACTACTACCACGGGCTCGAATACGTCGCCGCGCTGGTCGCGTTCCTGATCGTGCTCTCGAGTATCGACGATCTGTTCATCGATCTCTGGTACTGGAGCCGCATGCTGTACCGCCGCCTGACGGTGGAGCGCACCTATAAGCCGCTGACCGCCGCGCAGCTCTACGAGCGCGAAGAGCAGCCGCTCGCGATCATGGTGCCGGCGTGGCACGAGTACGACGTGGTGGCGGCGATGATCGAAGATCTCGTGCGTGTGATGGATTACCGCAACTATGTGGTGTTCGTCGGCACCTACCAGAACGATCCGCAGACCATCGCCGAAGTGGAGCGCATGCGCCGCCGCTACAAGCAGCTGCGCCGCGTGGAAGTGCCGCACGACGGACCGACCTGCAAGGCCGATTGCCTGAACTGGGTGATTCAGGCGATCTTCGCTCACGAGCGGGAGGCGGGCATCGAGTTCGCGGGCGTGGTGCTGCACGACAGCGAGGACGTGCTGCACCCGGTCGAATTGCGCTTTTTCAATTACCTGCTGCCGCGCAAGGACATGATCCAGTTGCCGGTCGCGTCGCTCGAACGCAACTGGTTCGAGCTCGTGGCCGGCACTTACATGGACGAGTTCGCCGAGTGGCACGCCAAAGACCTCGTGGTGCGCGAGAGTCTGGTGGGCTCGGTGCCGTCGGCGGGCGTGGGCACGTGTTTCTCGCGGCGCGCGCTGCTGTCGCTGATCGCCGAGACCGACAATCAGCCGTTTAACACCGAGAGTCTCACCGAAGACTACGACGTGGGCGCGCGTCTCGCGAAAATGGGCATGCAGTCCATTTTCGCGCGCTTTCCCGTGCAGTTCGCGACCCGCCGCAAGGCCTGGTTCGGCTTCGGCGCCGAACGCGACATTACCGTGACGATGCCTTTGTGCGTGCGCGAATTTTTCCCCGATACGTTTCGCACGGCTTATCGTCAGCGCGCGCGCTGGACGCTCGGCATCGGCTTGCAAGGGTGGAAACAGACGGGCTGGACCGGTTCCCTCGCGAATCGCTATCTGCTGTTTCGCGACCGCAAGGGTGTCGTGACCGCGTTCGTCGGCATCATTGCGTATGCGCTCGTGGTGCAATTCCTGCTGTTCGCGGGCGCGAGTCTCCTCGGCCTCATGCCCGAACTGATCGCCTCGCCTTTCGCCGACTCGCCGTGGCTGCGTGCGCTCCTGTGGGCCAACGCAGTGGCGCTCGTATTGCGCGTCGTGCAGCGCATCTACTTCGTTACGCGTCTGTACGGGTGGGAGCACGGCGTGTTGTCCGTGCCGCGGATGGTGGTCGGCAACTTCATCAATTTCATGGCCGTCGCGCGCGCGTGGAAAATGTTCATCGTGCACCTCGCGACGGGCAAGCGTCTCGCGTGGGACAAGACCATGCACGACTTTCCGTCGGCGGAGGGGTTCAACAATCGTCGTCAGCGTCTCGGCGAACTGCTGCTGTCGTGGCAGGCCATCGATCCCGACAGGCTCGAAGCCGCGCTCGGCGAGAGTCATGCGCGCGAGGCGCCGCTTGGCCGCGTGCTGATGGCCAAGGGCTGGCTCGACGAGGAAACGCTCGCCGAAGCGATTGCGTTCCAGACCGATCTGCCGCGCGGCCGGCTCGACCTCGAGCGCCTTCGCGACGACGCCGCGTGTTTGCCGCTCGAGACGATCGTGCGGCACCGGGTGCTGCCGCAAATCGACGCCGCGCAGGGCCGCACGATTCTTCTGACGGCGAGTCCGCTTGCCGACGAGGTGATCGCCGAGCTGAGCGCGCTAATCGACGGGCCGGTGGCCGAGCAGATCGTGCGCGAGGGCGAAATTGCGGCGGGCTTGCGTGCGCTGCGCGGCGTGGATATTTCTGCGCCGGCGGAGGCGGGCGCGAGCGCTGGCTACGCGACCGCGCGCAGCGTGCCGCTGATCGGCGATCTGCTGATCGAACACGGGCATGTGCGCCGCGAGGACTTCGAAGCCGCGCTGCAGCACTATCGCCCGGACCGGCATGGCCGCATCGGCGACTATATGGTGGCGCGCGAGGTGATCTCGCTTGCCGCGCTCGACAACGTAATCCAGGAACAGCGCCGCCTGCAGGCCGCGTTGGCGGCGACAGAATGATCGACACGATTCTCAGGCGGCGCATCGACGCGCCGCGCACGGACGCGGCTCCGGTTTCGCCGCGTTTTCGGGGGCTTTTTGCAGCGACGCGCGATGTGGGCGACGCAACGCATGCGGAGCATGCGGACTATGCGGACGAATGCCGGCTTCGCAACGGTGCAACCCCATTCGTGCTGCGCGCGATTGCGGCAGTCGCGGTGGCGGGCGCGTTAGGCGTGGTGCCGACTGCCCACGCGCAGAGCGGGGCGACGTCCGCGCAGAACCCGCTGCCGCTGAGCGGCGCGGCTTACCGTGTCGCGCAGGAGGCGTACGCCGCGTACGCTCGGGGCGATTATGCGGGCGCCGTCGCGCGAACGCGCGAGGCCATTCGCCAGCGGCCCGACGTGGTGTCGCTGCGCGTGCTGCTCGCCAATTCGCTCGCCGCGCAGCGTCGTTATGGCGAGGCGAGCCATTCGCTCGGGGACGCCATCGCGCAACTCGGTCCGGACTCCGCGTTGACCTCGCGACGCAAGCAGATCGACGCGTTGAGCGCATCGACGCGCGCGGTGGCGCGCGGCGGCCGTCAGCAGGCGGGCGATCCGAATGCGTTGAGCGGCGCGGCGCTGATCGCCGCCCAGCAGGCCTACAAGGCGTATGCGGCGAAAGATTTCGCGGCGACCGTGAAGTATGCAAACGACGCGCTCGCGCTGCGCCCCGATCTGCTGCGCCTGCGTCTGCTGCTCATCGACGCGGCGAGCGCGTCCGGCGACGATGCCGGCGCGTGGGCCGCCGACCTCGACGCGGTGAAGCGTTTCGGCGATAACGACGAACTGCGCTTGCGGCGTGGTTTCATCGGCAGCCGGCTCGCGCCGAAGTCCGCAGCGGCCTCATATGAAGCGCGCCAGCAGGGCGACTTCGCGCGCGCCGCGGCGCTCGCGCGCGACGCGGTCTCCTATGCGCCGGAGCGCATCGGCTACCGGCTGCAATTGATCGACGCGCTCTTCGCCGCGAACGACCTGCCGGCCGTCCAGGCTGCTGCAAGCGCGGCCAGTGCCGCCAGTGTGGGCCGCGTCGCCGGCGTCGGTCACCCCGCCGATGACGCGTCGCTCATGCCGCTCACGTTGCGCGGCTATGCACTCGCCGCCCAGGGGCGCATGGCGGAGGCGGACGCGGACTTCGCCCGCGTGTTGCAGGCGAACCCCGCGAGCGAGCGGGACCAGCGCGTGGCGCGCACGATCATCGCCGACGTGCGGATCGCCGCCGGCGAGCCGCAGCGCGCGCTCGACGTGCTTGCCCCGTTATCCGCCAAAGGCGACGACACGGACGCCGCCATCGCGCTACGGCGCGCGCGGGCGCGGGCGGCGCTGACGCATCCGGTCGCGAGTTCGCTCGATCCGCTGCGCCGGCCGATCATCGAATGTCTGCTCGACGAATACGGCTCGAGCTGCTATGTGCATCCGGCGGACCCGGGGTTTGCCGCGGCGCGCGCTGCGCAGAAGGCATCGGCGGCGAAGGATCAGGCGGCCGCGCTGCGCGATGCGCGCGAAGCGGTGCAAGCCGCGCCGGACGATCCGCAGCATCGCGTGGAACTGATCAATACGCTGGTGGCCGCAGGCGACACGCGCGAGGCCGACGATCAGGCGCGCTACATGGTCGATGCGGGCATGCTCGACGCGCTGCCGGACATGCCGGCGGCCTACAGCGCGCAACGCGCGGGCAACGGCCGCGTGGCCTACGAGCGCTTCAGCATGGCCGACAAGGCCGGCGCATTGCCGCCAGGCGCGGCCGCGGATGCCGGTTATGCGGCGATGCATGCGCATCGCAACCGCGAGGCCGCGCAGTATTTCGAGCGGGCCATCGACGCGAGTGCGGCAACCGTGCCGGATAGCGAAAGCGTGGCCACGCCGACAGCGAGCGCCACGCCCACCCCGACGCCTGCCCAACTGAACGACCTGCGCAGCGCGCACGCCGACGTCACACGGAACTGGGGCTTTAACGCGTCGCTCAATTATCGCGGCGCGGGCATGCAGCCCGGCTATGCATCGTCGCCGACGCCAGGCACATCGAACAATTGGCAGGGCGGCGTGGAAGCCTACTGGCGGCCGTTCGGCAGCCTCGGCGAGCGGATGTTCGAGGTCTATGCGCGCGGCTACGAGAGCTTCGGCGTGAAGAACGGCGGCGCCACCGGCGTCGATACCTTAGAGGCGACCCTCGGCGCGCGCGCGAAACCGTTCACGCAGATCGACGCGATCGTCGCGTTCGAGCGCATCATTCCGATCGGCTCACGCGTGAATCCCGACTGGCTCGCTCGCCTCGCGTATTCCGGCGGCTTCGGCACCGAGCGTCGCGTGGACGTGCCGGCATGGTGGACCGCGCGCCTCTACGCGGAGACGGGCGCCTATCTGAACGCGGGCTCCGTGTATGCCACCACCAACCTGCAGCTGGGCCGCACCTTCCGCATGGACAGCTATAGTCCGAAATGGACGGTGTTCCCGTATCTGGTGGTGGGGGCGGACTACGATTCGAGCATCGACCACAGCATTCCGCTCGGTGCGGGCGTCGGCATCTCGACGCGCTACTGGTTCCGCGACAGTCAGTACGATGCGCCGCGCTCGTTTGTCGATCTGTCGGTACAGTACCGGCTGAAAATCACCGGCGACGATCGCGCTCGCGGCGTTTTCTTCGGCGCTGTGTTTGCGTATTGAGCCGGCGCGGCTATGTTTCGATGTACCGAGGGTCATGTCGAAGGCTGACGACAAAGCGATGTCCGATTCCCCGGATGACCGCGCGCAGGCGGCGCGGCCGGGCGCGCCGCGCTTTCTGCGCTCGGCGCGCCGTCGCACGCTGCTCGCCGCGGGCGCGTTGAGCGCACTGCTCGGCGGCTGTGCAACCCGCCCTGCCGGCGATGACGGCCTCGCGCAAGGCATCGTGTGGCAACCCGACGCCGGTCACCTCGACCCGCGCGGCGATTGGGAGCGCCTCGGCATTAGCGATCTGCTGGTGCAGTGGACAG
The DNA here is from genome assembly GCF_902859825.1 of Paraburkholderia phenoliruptrix. Taxonomy (GTDB): domain Bacteria; phylum Pseudomonadota; class Gammaproteobacteria; order Burkholderiales; family Burkholderiaceae; genus Paraburkholderia; species Paraburkholderia phenoliruptrix. The sequence goes on from NZ_CADIKB010000015.1 coordinate 20,544, forward strand.
CGGTGGACGGTACGGCTTATCTGCCGGGCGTGAATGCAGCGGCGCGTTCCGGCTCTTCGGCTCCCGCGGTGCCCGATGGCCTCGACACCGCGCGCCGTTTGCCCGACTGGACACGCATTGCCAACGAGCCGTGGGCGCGCAACGTGATCGTCGGTCTTGCCGGCCGTTTCGACGAGACGTCGGCGCGCGCCCAGGCGGCACAGCTGATCGCGCAATCGCAAAGGCTCGCCGCCGCACGGCCGCCGGTTCGCGTGGCGGGCTATTACTTTCCGGTCGAAGTCGATCCGACCTGGCAAGGCGCGGCGGCGCTCGGGCCTTTGCTCGACCGGCTGCCGCGGCCTTTGTGGATCAGCGTCTACGATAATTCGAATATCGGCGGGGAGGCGCTTGCCGCGTGGCTCGACGGCTGGCTGCCGCATGACGTGGGCGTGTTTTTCCAGGACGGCTGCGGCCTGTATACGCGTGGTCCGGCTGCCGCCCGCGCGTATGCCGACGCGCTGGCTGCGCGGCTCGGTGCGCGTCGCGTGAGAATCATCGCCGAAGCGTTTCGCCCTGCCGCGGGCGCCGCGTTTCGCCCGGCGAGCGCCGCGGAGCTTGCGCCGCAGTTGCAGGCGTACCGCGGCCATCGCGTCTATCTGTTCGACGGTCCGCACTATGTGTCCGCTCAGCTCGTGCAGGAATTGCTGACGCTTGCGCGGTCGCCGAGTTAGTGCCAAGGCGCAGGCGCTTCACCGCAACTGCGTCACCGCCAGCAACAACACCATGCTGCCGATCGCGCCGTCCAGCACGCGCCATGCGCCGGCGCGGCGAAACAGCGGCGCGAGCGCACGCGCGCCGTAGCCGAGGCCGATAAACCAGACACAGCTCACGGCCATCGCGCCGACGGCGAACGCGACGCGCGCGCCGTCCGGCTCGCGCGCTCCCGCCGTGCCGACCAGCAAAAACGTGTCCAGATACACATGCGGATTGAGCCACGTAAAGGCGAGCGTCATGAGAATGATCGGCATCGCGCGTTGGGCGGCTGGGGCCGCGGCGTTCGAGCCGGCGTCCATCACGGCGTGACCGGGCCGCACCGCCCGCCGCAGCGCGTTGATGCCGAACCACGCGAGGTAGGCGAGCCCGACATACAGCATCACGTGCACGAAGACCGGGTAGCGCTCCACCAGCACCGACGCGCCGCCCACGCCCGCGCTGATCAGAATGCAGTCCGACAGCGCGCACAACGCCACGATCTTGCCGACGTGCGAGCGCATGATGCCTTGCCGTAAAACGAAGGCGTTCTGTGCGCCGATGGTCACGATGAGCGACGCGCATAACGCCGCACCGTGAGAAAAAGCCAGCCAGTTCATAGTCGATCCAGTAGACGGGAGAAGCGAACCTCGCTAGTCTGCGGATCTCGGGTGTATAAGAGAAGCTAATTTATCTAACGCCGATTAAGGAACGCTAATGCTGGACTATGCGTTGCTCGACGCGCTCGCGGCCGTCGTGCGCCACGGTTCGTTCGACCGCGCGGCGAGCGAACTGAACGTCACGCCGTCGGCGGTCTCGCAGCGCGTCAAGCTGCTCGAGGAGCGGGTGGGCAGCGTGCTCGTCAAGCGCGGCCAGCCGTGTGTCGCGACCAACTCGGGCGCGTTGCTGTGCCGTCATACCGAACGCGTGAGACTGCTCGAAGCCGAGCTGACCGGCCGCGTGCCCGCCTTGCCGGGCGGTCTCGTGAAAGCGTGGCCGACACTGCGGGTGGCGGTCAACGACGACAGCGTGGGCACGTGGTTCATCGACGCCGTGGCGCCGTTTTGCGCGGAGCGTCAAATGCTGCTCGACCTTGTGATCGACGATCAGGACCACACCGCCGAGCGGATTCGCGACGGCAGCGTGCAGGGCGCGGTGACGACCCAGGCCGAGCCGGTGCAAGGCTGCCGCTCCACGCGGCTTGGACGCATGCGTTACCTCGCGGTCTGTTCGCCGGCGTTTCTCGCGCGTCATTTCGCGGACGGCGTCACGCGCGACAGTCTGCGCCGCGCGCCGTGCATGGACTTCAATCCGAAGGACCAGTTGCAAAAGCGCTTCATGCGCCGCATCACGCGGGCGGACGTGGACCCGCCGCTGCACTGGATTCCGCACGTCGCCGGATTCCTGCGTGCCTGCGTGACGGGGCTCGGCTGGGGCATGTGCCCCGAGCGCATGATCGTCTCGCACCTCGCGAGCGGCGAACTCGTGCCGATGGCGCCGGGCAAGCCTATCGACGTCGATCTGTACTGGCAGAGCTGGCGTCTGTCGATTGGCTGGCTCGACGATTTCGGCGCGGTGTTGCGCGAGCGCGCGGCTGAGTTTCTCGATTAGGTTCGCGCGTCCGGCCCGGAAATTGCGCGGGCTGATGACGCGCGGCTAGAGCAGCAGCTCGATGGAGTGAAAGAGGCGCCGCTGCTCCGGGTCCTGCGAGCGCGCGCCTTCGTCGATCACTTCGCGCAGGCAGTCCAGAAAACAGGTGGCGGCCGGACTCGCGGGCGCCCCGCGGCGCGCGGTGATGCTGACGATGGTTTCGTCGACCGTTTCGCGCAGCGGCAGCGCCCACAGGTTTTCTTTCGCGAGCGTCACCTCGACGAGCGGCCACGGAAAGATGCTCAGCATGTCGGTATGCGCGAGCAAGCCGAGCACGACTGCGAGCGAGTGCGCAAGATGAATGGTGTCCGGCACGCGCATGCCGCGCTTGCGAAACAGGTTGTCCGAGATCGACTCGCGGCTTGCCGGGTCCCAGTTCAGCACCCACTCGGCGTCTTCGAGTTCGAGCAGCGTGCGGCAACCGGCTTTCGGATGATCGCGCCGGGCGACCACCGCCGAGTGCGTCGAAAAAAGCGGCGTGTTGTGAAACTCTGAGGCCGGCGACGCGGGCGGCGGACGGCCGATCGAAAAATCGAGGCTGCCGTCGCGCAGGCGCGGCTGCACGACCGCGAGCAGGCCTTCGAAAAACTCCAGCTGCACTTCCGGCATGCGTCGGCGAAAGCGCTGCACGGCGGCCGGCAGGAACGTGAGCGCGACCCACGGCGTGACGCCGATCGACAGCTTGCCCGCCGCCGCGCCGCGCATCGCCTCGATTTCCGCCTCCGCGCGCTGCAGTTGTCCCAGCACGACGCGCGCGTGCACGACGAGCGTGCGGCCGAACTCCGTGAAAGCGGCGCCGCTCGCGCTGCGCACGACGAGCGGCGCGTGCAGATCCGCCTCCAGTTCGCGCATGGCCTTGGTGACGGCAGCGGGCGAAAGCCCGAGCGTGCGCGCGGCGGCCCGGATACTACCGGTATCCGCAATCGCCGCCAAGGTGCTGAGCTGATGGAGTTTCATTCGAGGGTTTTCACGTAAGGTGGCAACCAGCAGTTGCTGCCGTGACGATTCTACGCCTGCCTCTCAAAAAAACGCGTGGCTATGCTGGATCAATGCACTCATGTGCATTGATATGTGCATTGATAAAAGGAGACGGATTGTGAACACCATGGTCATTCCCGCAGGCATCGCCGAACTCGAAGACGAGATGATCGCGCTGCGGCGCCGCATCCACGCGCATCCGGAGCTCGCCTACGAGGAGCACGCCACCGGCGATCTGGTCGCCGAACGCCTGCAGGAGTGGGGCTACGGCGTGCATCGCGGGCTGGGCCAGACCGGCGTGGTCGGTCAGTTGAAAGTCGGCAGCGGCACGCGGCGCCTCGGCTTGCGCGCCGACATGGATGCGCTGCCGATCCACGAAACGACCGGGCTGCCGTACGCGAGCAAGGTGCCCGGCAAGATGCACGCCTGCGGTCACGACGGCCACACGGCCATGCTGCTCGCCGCCGCGCAGCACCTGGCGCGCGAGAAGTGCTTCGACGGCACGCTGAATCTCATTTTCCAGCCAGCCGAAGAGGGCCTCGCGGGCGCGCGCAAAATGCTCGAAGACGGGCTCTTCGAGCAATTCCCCTGCGACGCGGTGTTCGCAATGCACAACATGCCGGGCTTCCCGAGCGGCAAGTTCGGATTCCTGCCGGGTTCGTTCATGGCTTCGTCGGATACGGTGATCATTACCGTGACCGGGCGCGGCGGTCACGGCGCGGTGCCTCATAAGGCGGTCGACCCGGTCGTGGTCTGCGCGCAGATCGTGCTCGCCTTGCAATCCATCGTGTCGCGCAATATCGCGCCGCTCGACATGGCGATCATCACCGTCGGCGCCATTCATGCCGGCGACGCGCCGAACGTCATTCCCGAAACCGCCGAAATGCGCCTGTCGGTGCGCGCGCTCAGGCCCGAGGTCCGCGACCATCTGCAGGAACGCATCACGGCGGTCGCGTACGGACAGGCGGCCGTGTACGGCGCGCGGGCGAAGGTGGACTATCAGCGCCGCTATCCGGTGCTCGTCAACGACGTGGAGATGACCCATCTCGCGCGGCAGGTCGCGCTCGACTGGCTGGGCGAAGAGGGCGTCATCCGGGACATGCAGCCGCTCACCGGCAGCGAAGACTTCGCCTTCCTGCTCGAACGCTGCCCGGGCAGCTACCTGATCATCGGCAATGGTGACGGCGAGGGTGGCTGCATGGTCCACAACCCGGGCTACGACTTCAACGACGCGTGTCTCGCGACCGGCGCGGCGTACTGGGTGAGGCTCGCACAGACATTCCTTGTCTGACGCGACGGCTCGCAGCCCGCACAAGCCGCACAACGGACGGGCAGCACGGACACCAGAAAGACCATGGAGACACGGATGAACTATTCAGCCGCACCGCAACCCGCCGCGCACAACGCGTCGAGCGACGACGAGATCCGCCTCGCGCAGGCCGTGCGCCCTGCGCCACGCGCGGGCCACGCGAAGGCGATTGCCGCCATCACGCTCGGCAACGGCCTCGAGTTTTTCGACTTCACCATTTACAGCTTTTTCGCGACCATCATCGGCAAGCTGTATTTTCCCGTTGAAGGCCAACTCGCGCAGTTGATGCTGGCCGTCGGCACGTTCGGCGTGGGCTTCATCATGCGCCCGGTGGGCGGCGTCGTGCTGGGTGCATACGCCGACCGCGCCGGCCGCAAGGCGGCGATGAGCCTCACGCTGTGGCTCATGACGCTCGGCTCGGCGATCATCGCGATCGCGCCCACGTATGCCGCGATCGGCGTGGCGGCGCCGTTGCTCGTGATCGTCGCGCGCCTCATTCAGGGTTTCGCGTTGGGCGGAGAAGTCGGCGCGTCCACTTCGCTGCTGATGGAGTACGGCAGCGACAAGACGCGCGGCTTCTACGGCAGCTGGCAGTTCGTGAGCCAGGGCCTGAACACGGTGTGCGGTTCGCTGCTGGGCGTGGCGCTCGCCGCGGCGCTGTCGACCGCGGCGCTCGAAAGCTGGGGCTGGCGCGTGCCTTTCGTGATCGGCATGGCGATGGGGCCGATCGGCATCTATATCCGGCGTCATCTGAATGAGACGCTGCCCGGCGTCGAGGACGGCAGCACGCCCGCGAGCGCTCACGCCGAGACCACGCTGCCCGTGCGCAAGCTCTTTCGCGACCATGCGCGCGTGATCACCACCGGCGTCGTCACGACCATCGGCGGAACCGCGGCGAACTACATCGTGCTGTTCTATCTGTCCACCTACGCGATCCGCATTCTGCATCTGCCGATGTCGTCGGCGCTGTGGGCGGCATGGACCGCAGCCGCCGTGACGGTGGTGTGTTCGCCGTTCGCGGGGGCGCTGTCGGACCGCGTCGGGCGTAAGCGCGTGCTGTGGGTCTCGCGCGTGTTGCTGATCGCGGCCGTCTATCCGGCCTTCATGATGATCAACGCAGTGCCGACCGTGCCCGTGCTGCTCGCCGTGGTCGCCGGGCTCGCGGTGCTGGTCGCGTTCACGGCGGTGCCCAATATCGTCATGCTGCCGGAGCTCTTTCCGCGCCAGATTCGCGCGACGGGGATGTCGATTGTCTACTGCCTCGGCGTGTCGATTTTCGGCGGATTCGCGCAGTTTTTCGCGACCTGGCTGATCCGGATTTCCGGCAGCAACCTGGCGCCGGCGTGGTATCTGATCGGCTGCGGACTGGTGTCGTTGCTGCCGCTGCCGTTCATGCGGGAGACGGCAGGGCGCGCGATCGACTGAGGTGCTGTTGGTCAGCGCCGAGGCGGGCTGGGTCGGCCGGGGCGCCGGTGCGGCAGGCGCAAGGGTGTCATGCCTGGCTGCGCCGCAGTGCTTGCGCGGCGGTACTTCGGCGGCGATGCTTCGGCGGCGGTACTTCGGCGGCGGCAATTTTGCGGGGGTAATTCCGAGGCGGCCGTCGGCATGCCCCGACGCCAGTCCCTATCTCGCCGCCGGTTTCCCTTCACCCGCCACCGCTTCGCCGTTCTCTTCCGCGGCGGCGTCGCGCGTCTCGGGCATCGCCGCCCATACCAGCAGGACAGCCAGCGCGCCGGCGGCAGCAAGTCCGAAAAACGCCACGGCGTTGCCGAAGTGATCGGCGATGAAACCCGCCGCCGTCGTGCTCAAGGTCGCGCCAATGCCCGCCGCGAGCCCGAAGAGGCCGATGCACAGGTTGTAGCGTCCTTTGCCGCCCGCCACGTCGGCGGCGACGAGCGGCAGCATCACGCCGAACACGGCCGCGCTCAGGCCGTCGAGCACCTGCACGGGCACGAGCAGATAAGGGCTGCTGATGCCGGCAAAGAGCAGCGCGCGGACCGGCAGCGCGGAAAAGCCGAGCAGCAGGATCGGCCGGCGCCCCCACCGTTCGGCGGATCGCCCGACCCACGGCGACATCATCGCCACGATAGCCTGCGGCACGATGATGCACGCCGCGATCACGAGCTGCACGTTGTCGCCCATGCCGGCGGTCACTTCGCCCGCGGCGAGATTGAGCATCGCCGCATTCGACAGATGGAACAGCACGATGCACGCGGCGAACAGCAGCATGCGCCTGTCGCGCAGCAATTCGCGCAGGCTCTCGCGCCGCTCGGTCTGCTCCGGCGTCGGCGCGGCTTTCGGCAGCTGGATGGTGTCGGTGCGCTGGATCATCGAAAGCGCGATCAGCGCGGGCACCGCGAGCCCGGCGGTCAGCCAGAACACGGCGCGCGGCGAATAGTATTCGCCGAACACGCCCATGAGCCCGGCCGCGACCGCGCTGCCAATCGACGCCCAGCGCGCGTTGCGCCCGAGCCGGTCGCCGAGATTGGCGCGCCCGACAAGCGCGAACGAGATCGCCGCGAGCGCCGGTGTCAGCATGCAGCTGGCGAAGCCGTGGAACACCTCGGCCGCGATCACCGGCAGCACCGTTGGACTCGCGGCGAGCAGCACCGCGCTCAGAATGATCGCGAAGATCGCCCATGCGGCCGCGCCTTTCTTGTTGCGCAACGCATCCACGGCGGCGCCGCCCGGCACCTGGCTCACCATCGCGCTGATCGTGCCGACCGAGAGCGCCATGCCGATCTCGCCCTGGGTCCATTTGTGCGACGCCAGATACGACGCGATGAACGGACCGAAGCCCGTTTGCACGTTGGCCACGAAGAAGTTCAGCCAGTCGAGCGCGCGCAGGCTTCGCGCGGTAACGAGAGTGCGGCCCGTCATCGGACCGCCCGTGCGTTGGAACCCGCCGCGGATGTCGCCGCGGCCGCGGGCGCCGCAGAAGCGGCGGCGGAGGCAGGCGCCGGTGCAGCCGCCTGCGCGGGCGACACGGCGCGAATCGGCTTGTCGCTCGCGTAGGGCGGCGCCGCATTGATCTGCGCATCGCTCAGATCGATTTGCGGATGCAGTTCCTTGTCTTTCGCGACGAAGCGCAGCGCCGACCAGTTCGCGGCAATCGTGCGCCGCTCGGTGCTGACCATCCCGTTCACGTCGAGCACCACGGCCTGTGGCTGCGAGCTCGCGTCGATCAGCACGTCGATTACCCGGCCGACCTTCGCGCCGTTCGCACGCTCGACGGTCGCGTCGATCACCGGCAATTGCATCGCGGCATTCGACCTGGCGGGATTCACCGGCACCGCCGACGGGTTCAGCGTGATCGGCGCGGCCTTCGCCGCCGGCGTGAAGCGGAACGCGTTCCACGCGAAGTTGACCTTGCGGTCGCCGACACCCAGGAAGCCTTGCAGATTCACGACGACTTCGCGCGGCTTGCCGCTCGCGTCCGCGATCATGTCGACCGCCCGTCCGACGACCTTGCCGTCGGGCTTTTGCACCTGGCTGTCGAGCAGCGTATGGGCGTCGTTGCGCTCGATGGTGCGCACGAGGATCAGCGGCGGCGGAGGCGGCGGCGGAGGCGGCGGCGCCACGACGGGCGGCGGCGGCTCGACCTTGTGCGGCCTGACGACCGGCTTCTTCGGCTTCTTCGGCTGCTCCGGCTCGGCGGCTTCCGTCTCGACCGGCTCGGGCGCCGAAGCGGCCACCGGCGCGCTCGCGGCTTCGACCGGCATCACCGTGGCCTCGACGATCGGCGCCTGCTGCGTGCCCCAGAGCAGGCTGCTGCAGCCGGACAGCGCGACGAGCGCCAGCAGCGCGAACGCGGCGAGAAGGGTTTGACGCCAGGCAGGAAGCGAAAAGCCGCCACTCATCAGGGGAACTCCATGGACCGGGGCGGCCGGCAAAGGGCCGCGGTTGGACAGTACGGCCAAGAGTTTAACCCGCGACGCCGGACGGTCCCGTTTTGGGGGCCGTTTTGAACCGGCGCGGCAAGCACGCTTCGTGCCCCGCCGCGTGCGCGTTCGCGCTTCCCGAAGCTGCGGGCAAGCTCTCAAAACGCTTTCAGCCGGCGGTCGCGGTTCGCGCTCGACGCGTAGGTGTAAACGCGCGGATCGCGGACGCGCGTCGCCGTCGCTTAAACGATATAAGCGTCGGGACATGCCCGGCATGCCATTCATGCGATGGGAGATATATCTGGGTTGGCCTACATTTCGAGACACAAAAACGAGACAAAAAAACACAAAGCGGGTCAACCAGCGCGCCCCCACGCGCACCCCATTAAATCAACGCAACGAGACGAACCTGATGACGGCCACTCTGACGGCCGTTTCAGCATGCTGATAAAGGAGGCACTCATCATGATGGAACCCCACGCCCAGCCGCTTTCCGAAGCCGGCGCCGAATCATTCGACACCAAGGGCTTTCTGGACCGCTACTTCGAAATTTCCGCGCGGGGCAGTTCGCAGCGCCAGGAAATCGTCGCGGGCATTACGACTTTTCTTGCGATGGTCTATTCGGTGTTCGTTGTGCCCGGCATGTTCGGCAAGGCGGGCTTCGACACCAGCGCGGTGTTCGTCGCCGTGTGCCTCACGACCGCGTTCGGCTCGCTGCTGATGGGCGTGTGGGCGCGCCTGCCGATCGCCATCGGCTGCGCCATTTCGCTGACCGCGTTTACCGCATTCGGACTCGTGCTCGGCAAAGGCCTGCATCCGACGGTCGCGCTCGGCGCCGTGTTCCTGATGGGCGTCGTGTTCACCGCGATTTCGGTGACGGGCGTGCGCTCGTGGATTCTGCGCAATCTGCCGACGGGCATCGCGCACGGCACGGGCATCGGCATCGGTCTTTTCCTGCTGCTGATCGCCGCCAATGACGTCGGCCTCGTCGTCAAGAATCCGGGCGCCGGTTTGCCGGTCGCGCTCGGCCGTATCACCGCATTGCCGGCGCTGATGTCGGTGGCGGGGCTCGCGGCGATTTTCGGGCTGGTGCGCCGCCGCGTGCCGGGCTCGATCCTGATCGTGATCGTCGCGATTTCGGCCATCGCGCTGCTCGTCGATCCGGCCGTGTCGTTTCATGGCGTGTTCGCGGTGCCGTCGCTGAGTGCGCCGGGGCACGAGTCGCTGATCGGCGCGATGGACATCAAAGGCGCACTGTCGATGGCGGTGCTGCCGAGCGTGCTCGCGCTTGTCATGACGGCCGTGTTCGACGCTACCGGCACGATCCGCGCCGTGGCCGGCCAGGCGGGCCAGCTCGACGAAAACGGCCGCATCATCAATGGCGGCCGCGCGCTCACGGCGGATTCGGTCAGCTCGATTTTCTCGGGACTGCTCGGCGGCGCGCCGGCTGCGGCCTATATCGAATCGACGGTCGGCGTCGCGGCCGGCGCGAAGACCGGCATGGCGGCGGCGGTGGTCGGGCTGCTGTTTCTCGGCGTGATGTTTTTCTCGCCGCTCGCCGGCCTCGTGCCTTCGTACGCGACGGCGCCCGCGCTGATGTATGTGGGACTCCTGATGCTGTCCAACGTGAGCAAGCTCCATATGGACGACATAGTCGACGCGATGTCGGGCCTGATGTGCGCGGTCTTTATCGTACTGACGGCGAACATCGTGACCGGCATCATGCTCGGCTTCGCGACGCTCGTGATCGGCCGCGTGGTGAGCGGCGAATATCGCAAGCTCAATGTGGGCACGGTGGCGATTGCGATCGTGCTGGTCGGTTTCTATCTGGGCGGCTGGGCGATCTGATCAGCCAGGGACGCAGGGCGCGCGGACCGCGGGTCACGACGCGGCCCGCGCGCCGCACTTACAGCGCCATGTCGAAGGCGGGCTTCAGGAACAGTTCGATCGCCATCACGGCGAGGCTCATCAGCGCCGCCGACAGCGTCAAGGTGCCGTATTCGTCGTAGCGCGCATCGTAAAGGCACGCCACGACGAACAGAATCGCGAGCAGGTTGGTCAGCCAGTCGAAGTTCAGCGCCAAAGTCATCGATCAAATCCGGGCTCGTGAGCGGCTCGAATGTCGAACCGCGGGGCTCAGCGGGCCCGCGAAGACTGCGCGGAGCCGCTGAGCGCGATTCTATCGAGCCGAGCTTACGGATGAGCAACGCCGGCGCTTACACAGATTACGCCGCGGGCCCGGCCTGCGTGGCCTCGCCGGCCATCATGTCCTGCTCGATCCACTCGATCACCGACGTGCGCTTCGGCTGCCAGCCGAGCAGTGTGCGCGCGCGCTTGCCGCGCACGCGGCTGTTCGAGCCGAGGCCGTACGAGGCCATTTCGTAGCCCCATTCTTTTTTCGCTTCCTCGAGCGGCCAGTCTTGCGGCTCGCCGAGCTTCATGGCGCGCGCAATCGCAGCGCTCATGTCGCGGAACGACGCCTCGCCGCTCTCGACGAAGTAGAAGGTGCCCGCCGGGCTCTTGTCGAGCGCGAGCCGGTAGAGTTCGGCGACGTCGTCGATATGCACGTTCGACCACGTGTTGCTGCCGCTGCCGACATGGCGCACCACGCCGCTCTTTTGCGCCTGGCGCACGAGTCGCGGCAGCTGCACGCTTGCGCTGCCCGCCACCGCGCCGTGGCCGTAGATCAGCGTGTTGCACAGCACCGCCGAGCGGATACCGCGCTGCGCCGCCTCCAGCACCTGGCGGTCGATCGCGACGCGCGCGGCCTTGTCGGCGGTCGGCTCGGGCAACGCGTCTTCGTGGTAGATGCGCGCCTCGGCCGCTTCGCCGCCCGACGCATCGCCGACGATGCTCGAGCCGCTGGTATGCAGGAACGGTTTGCCGGAGCCCGCGAGTCCTTCGATCAAGGCGCTCACCGCGCCTTCGTGATCGCTGCTGGCGGCATTGATGACCGCGTCGGCGGCTTGCGCTTCGGCGATCAGCAGTGCCCGGTCGTCGAGCGTGCCGATCACCGGCTCGATGCCGAGCCGCTTCAGTTCTGCGCTGTGTTCGGGTTGGCGGATGAGACCGCGCACCTGATGACCCGCGCGCACGAGATGCGCCGCGACCGAGCCGCCGATAAACCCGCTTGCGCCTGTAATGAAAACCTTCAAGACGTTCTCCTCAATGGAAACACGATGACAGGCACGCAGTATCCGCCGCCGCGATTCTCGCAAAAAGCGTGTTAGTCTCAAATCAATCTTGACGTGCAATCAACAATGAAAACTTCCACCGACGAATTGCTGGTGTTCGTCAGCGTGATCGACAGCGGCTCGATCACGGCGGCGGCCGAGAAGCTCGGGCAGACCGTTTCCGGCGTGAGCCGGGCGCTTACGCGCCTCGAAAAGAAGCTGGACACCGCGCTCGTGCGGCGCACCACGCGCCGTTTGCAACTGACGGAGGAGGGCGAAGGCTTCCTGCAGCGGGCCCGCGCCATTCTCGACGCGATGGAAGAAGCCGAGGAATCCGTCGCACGCAAGCGCCGCCGGCCGTCGGGGCGGCTGCGCGTCGACGCGGCGTCGCCGTTCATGCTTCACTGCATCGCGCCGCATATGACGGCATTTTCCGAGCTGTATCCGGAGATTCGTCTCGAGCTGACGAGCAACGAGCGCATCGTCGATCTGCTCGAGCAGAAGGTGGATATCGCGATCCGGATTGGCGCGTTGCAGGACTCCACGCTGCATGCGCGCGCGCTCGGCAGCAGCCGGCTGCGCGTGGTCGCGAGCCCCGCGTATCTGGCCGCGCACGGCGAGCCGAAAGCCGTCGATGCACTGCGCGAGCATCGGCTGATCGGCTTTACCGCGCCCGAGCATCTGAACCGCTGGCCGCTGCGGGAGCGCGGCGCGCGCAGCAGCGCAAGCTCCGGCCGCCTGGGCCGCGACGGCCGTGACGGCGGCAAGCCCGAACCCTTGAAGATCGAGCCGTCGATCACCGCATCGAGCGGCGAGACCTTGCGCCAGCTGGCGCTCTCCGGCTGGGGTATCGCGTGTCTTGCCGATTTCATGATCGCCGCCGACATCCGCGACGGACGGCTCGTGCCGATCCTCGGCCATGCGCTTTTCGACGAGCGTCAGCCGGTCGCGGCGGTGTACTACCAGAGCGCGTCGCTCGCCGGGCGCGTGCAGTGTTTCCTGGACTTCATCGCGTCGCGCGTGCAGTTGTAGCGGCGCGTCGCACGCCGAAGGCGGATGGGAAGCCCGCGGCTCGGACGCGCTTGCGGGCTTCTTGCATGACGGACCGCATTTTTGTCCGCACAGCAGCGCGAATTTCGTAGGTGTATATACAAGTTTGGCTGCACCGAGCCCGCTGCCGCCGCATCGAGTCCTGGTACGACACGTTGCCGGCGCCGTATCGGATTCGCACGAAGGGCGCGCAATCAGGGCCTTAGTGGAAAGCCCTGGGGTCTGGACCATTAAAAACAAGTTGTATATACAACGCCGCGCCGCTAGACTTCATTGAAATTGTATAGACAGGACAACAACCATGATGACTCTGAAGCCCGGCCACCTGACCCTCCCGCAACTGCGCCAGATCGCGCGTGGCCATGTGCCGCTGCAACTCGATCCCGCGAGCCACGCCGCCATTGACGCCTGCGCGAAAGCCGTCGCGGACATCGCCGCGAAAGGCGAGCCGGCCTACGGCATCAACACGGGCTTCGGGCGTCTTGCCAGCACGCACATTCCGCACGATCAGCTCGAACTGCTGCAACGCAATCTGGTGTTGTCGCACGCAGTGGGCGTGGGCGAGCCGATGTCGCGCCCGGTCGTGCGTCTGTTGATCGCGCTCAAGCTGTCGAGTCTCGGCCGCGGCCATTCGGGTATTCGCCGCGAAGTCATGGAGGCGCTCATCACGCTGTATAACGCCGACGTGCTGCCGGTGATCCCCGTCAAGGGTTCGGTCGGCGCTTCCGGCGACCTCGCGCCGCTCGCGCATATGTCCGCGGTGCTGCTCGGTGTCGGCGAAGTGTTCGCGAAGGGCGAGCGCCTGCCGGCCACCGAAGGCCTCGCGCTCGTCGGCCTGAAGCCGCTCACGCTGCAGGCGAAGGAGGGCCTCGCGCTGCTCAACGGCACGCAGGCGTCCACGGCGCTCGCGCTCTACAACATGTTCGCGATCGAAGACCTGTACCGCACGGCGCTCGTGGCGGGCGCATTGTCGGTGGATGCGGCGGCCGGTTCGGTCAAGCCGTTCGACGCGCGCATTCACGAACTGCGCGGCCATCAAGGCCAGATCGACGCCGCGGCGGCTTATCGTTCGCTGCTGCAAGGCTCGGGCATCAACGTGTCGCATGCCGATTGCGACAAGGTGCAGGACCCGTACAGCCTGCGCTGCCAGCCGCAAGTCATGGGCGCGTGTCTCGACCAGATGCGTCAAGCCGCGCAGCTGCTGCTCGTCGAAGCCAACGCCGTTTCCGACAATCCGCTGATTTTCCCGGACACCGGCGAAGTGCTGTCGGGCGGCAATTTCCACGCGGAGCCGGTGGCGTTCGCCGCGGACAATCTCGCGCTCGCGGCCGCGGAAATCGGCGCGCTGGCCGAGCGCCGCATTGCGTTGCTGATCGACGCCACGCTGTCGGGCTTGCCGCCGTTCCTCGTGCGCGACGGCGGCGTGAACTCCGGCTTCATGATCGCTCACGTGACCGCTGCCGCGCTCGCGTCCGAAAACAAGACGCTCGCCCATCCGGCTTCGGTCGATTCGCTGCCTACCTCGGCCAACCAGGAAGACCATGTTTCGATGGCCACGTTTGCCGCGCGCAAGCTCGGCGACATCGCGGAGAACACGGCGAATATCCTCTCCATCGAACTGCTCGCGGCTGCGCAGGGCGTCGATCTGCGCGCGCCGCACAAGACGAGCCCGAGCTTGCAGAAAGTGATGGACGTGGTGCGCCGCGACGTCGCGCATTACGAGCTCGATCATTACTTCGCGCCGGACATCGCGGCGGTGACGCGTCTCGTGCAGGACGGCACGATCGCGAAGCTGAGCCCGTTCTCCTTCGTGTCCGAACAGTAAGCGCACAGCGAGCGGCAGCCCATGAACGCACCGGCCTACCAGGGCATCAAGGACTTCATTCTCGCGCGCATTCATGCAGGCGAATGGGCGGAGGGCGACCAGGTGCCGTCCGAAAACGAGCTTGCACGCGAATTCAACGTCGCGCGCATGACGGTCAACCGCGCGCTGCGCGAGTTGACCTCGGAGCAGGTGCTCACGCGGGTGCAAGGCTCGGGCACGTTCGTCGCGCGTCCCAAGTACGAGTCCACGCTGGTGGCGATCCGCAGTATTTCCGACGAGATCGTCGCGCGCGGTCATCGCTATCAGGCGAAGGTGCTGCACATCGGCGCGAGTATCGCGGACGCGGCTCTCGCCGAGGAAATGCAGGTGAGCGCGGGCAGCCCGGTGTTCCATTCGCGCGTGCTGCATTTCGAAAACGACGAGCCTGTGCAGCTCGAAGAACGCTGGGTCAATCCGGCTGTCGCGCCCGAGTATGCGTTGCAGGACTTCACGAACACCACGCCGAATCAGTACCTCGTGCGCGTGGCGCCGTTGCAGCGCGTCGAGTACCGCATCGAGGCATTGGCGGCGGACGGCGACACCCGCGAGCTGCTGACCATGGATGAACGGGAGCCCTGTCTCGTGCTGCACCGGCGCACGTGGTCGCAAAGCCAGGTCGCGTCGATCGCGAATCTGTGGCATCCGGGCAGCCGCTACCGTTTCACTGGACACTTCTGATTCCGCTCCTGATTCAGCAATTTAGCCAACCGTTTTCGCCAACGTTTTTTCGTCAATCTCCGACTATTCCGATCATCTCAGGCATTCCGAGGGCCACCATGAACAACCCGAAACACATCGACCCGCGTCTCGATCCCACTCGCACCATCCGCGCGCCGCGCGGCGCAGAGAAGACCTGCAAGACCTGGATCGCGGAGGCCGCTTACCGGATGATCCAGAATAATCTGGACCCCGAAGTAGCCGAGCATCCGCATGCGCTGGTGGTGTATGGCGGTATCGGCCGCGCGGCGCGCAACTGGGACTGCTTCGATCAGATCCTCGCGTCGCTGAAAGACCTCAACGAAGACGAAACGCTGCTGATCCAGTCGGGCAAGCCGGTCGGCGTGTTCCGCACGCATGCTGATGCGCCGCGCGTGCTGCTTGCGAATTCGAACCTGGTGCCGCATTGGGCGACGTGGGAGCATTTCCACGAACTCGACCGCAAGGGCCTGATGATGTACGGGCAGATGACAGCGGGCAGCTGGATCTACATCGGTAGCCAGGGCATTGTGCAGGGCACGTACGAAACCTTCTTCTCCGTCGCGAATCAGCATTTCAACGGCGATCCCAACGGCCGCTGGATCCTGACGGGCGGCCTCGGCGGCATGGGCGGCGCGCAGCCGCTCGCGGCCACCATGGCCGGCTTCTCGATGATCGCGGTGGAATGCGACGAGACGCGCATCGACTTCCGCCTGAAAACGCGCTACGTCGACAAAAAGGCGAAGACGCTCGACGAGGCGCTCGCCATGCTCGACGAAGCGAAGCAGGCGGGCAAGGCGATGTCGGTCGGTCTGCTCGGCAATGCGGCCGACGTGTTCGCCGAATGCGTGGCGCGCGGCATCACGCCGGACTGCGTGACCGATCAGACGAGCGCGCACGATCCGATCCACGGTTACTTGCCGCAGGGCTGGACACTCGAAGACTGGCGCGAGCGTCAGAAAACGGCGCCGGAGTCGATCGTCGTACCGGCCAAGCAGTCCATGGCGAAGCAGGTGCAGGCCATGTTGACGCTGCAGCAGCGCGGCGCGGCCACGCTCGACTACGGCAACAACATTCGTCAGATGGCGCTGGAAATGGGCGTCGAGAACGCCTTCGACTTCCCGGGCTTCGTGCCCGCGTATATCCGTCCGCTGTTCTGCGAGGGCAAGGGGCCGTTCCGCTGGGTCGCGCTGTCGGGCGATCCTGAGGACATCTACAAGACGGACGCGAAGGTCAAGGAACTGATTCCCGACGATCCGCATCTGCACAACTGGCTCGACATGGCGCGCGAGCGTATCGCGTTCCAGGGCTTGCCTGCGCGCATCTGCTGGGTCGGCGTGAAGGATCGCTACCGCCTCGGCCAGGCGTTTAACGACATGGTGAAGAACGGCGAGCTGAAGGCACCCATCGTGATCGGCCGCGATCACCTCGACACCGGCTCGGTCGCGAGCCCGAATCGCGAAACGGAATCGATGAAGGACGGCTCGGACGCGGTGAGCGACTGGCCGCTGCTCAATGCACTGCTGAATACGGCGGGCGGCGCGTCGTGGGTGTCGCTGCATCACGGCGGCGGCGTCGGCATGGGCTTCAGCCAGCATTCGGGCGTCGTGATCGTCGCCGACGGCACCGATGCCGCGAAGGAACGCCTCGGCCGCGTGTTGTTCAACGATCCGGCAACCGGCGTGATGCGTCACGCGGATGCAGGCTACGAACTCGCGCAGCAAACCGCGCGCGAAGCGGGCCTCAAGCTGCCGATGCTGGGCCGTTGAGCATGACGCTGGCGAGCGGCATGGTGGCCGGCGCGAGCGCCTGTGCGAGCAGCGTCACGTTGATTCGGGCGGCCGAACTGGTGGCGTCGCCGTGGAAGAACGGCGGCGGCGTCACGCGCGAAGTCGCGGCGCATCCCGCGCACGCGGGGCTCGATGCGTTCGTCTGGCGCGTGAGCGTGGCGGACGTGGCGCAAGCAGGACCGTTTTCCCGCTTTGCAGGAATCGATCGCACGCTTGTGCTGCTGTCCGGCGCGGGCATGCTGCTCGACGAAGCACAGGGCGACAATGCAGTGAAGACGCATGCACTGACGCGCCCGCTCGACATTGCGCGCTTTGCCGGCGAGGCGTGCATCGACGCGCGGCTCGTCGACGGTCCGACGCGCGACTTCAATCTGATGGTGCGCCGCGGGGCGGCGCGAGGCGAGCTCGAAGTATGGCGCCAAACGCAGCAGGTGCAGCAAGCGCGGCAGAGCACGCAACCGCAACGTGGGCGCACGCTCAGCGCCGACGTCGCGCTGCTGTATTGCGCGAGCGGCGCGCTGACCGTCACATTGGGCGACGCACGAGCGAACGCACAGGCCGACGCACAGCGGCATCATCTGCTAACAGGCGACACGCTGCGCATCGACGCGCCGAACGCGCTGTCGTGCACGATCGAGGGCGAGGGCGCCTTGCTGGCCATTCGCCTGCGCTACACGCCGGAATGACGGCGAGGCGCACGCGCGCAGGAACATCCACAGTACGCAACGCGCAGCGAGAAGCTGCAAAGAGCAAGCGATGAAGCAAACTGTCTGGCATCACCTGAAGCTGTGCCCGAAGGGCGATCCCGACCATACGTTGCCCGACGCCGCGATCGCGGTCGAAGACGGCAAGATCGCGTGGCTCGGCGCAGCCGCCGAACTGCCTGCCCGTTTTGCCGCGTGGCCGCGCGAAGATTTGCACGGCGCGTGGGTCACGCCGGGCCTGGTGGATTGCCATACGCATCTGGTGTACGGCGGGCAGCGCGCCGATGAATTCGCGCAGCGCCTCGCGGGCGTGAGCTATGAAGAGATTGCGCGCCAAGGCGGCGGCATCGTCTCGACAGTGCGCGCGACGCGTGCCGCAAGCGAAGAAGCCTTGTTCAGCCAATCGGCCGCGCGCCTCGCGCCGGTGCTCGCGGAAGGCGTCACTGCCGTCGAAATCAAGTCGGGCTACGGCCTCGACCTCGACAGCGAGCGCAAGATGCTGCGCGTCGCGCGTCAGTTGGGCGAGCGCTGTCCGGTGACGGTCTATACGACGTTTCTCGGCGCGCACGCGTTGCCGCCCGAATTCGCGGGCCGCGCCGACGCCTATATCGACGAAGTCTGCAATACCATGCTGCCTGCCCTCGTGGATGAGGGGCTCGTCGACGCCGTGGACGTATTCTGCGAGCGCATCGGCTTTTCGCTCGAACAGAGCGAGCGCGTGTTCAACGCCGCCGCGCGCTACAAGCTGCCCGTCAAGATGCACGCGGAGCAGTTGTCCAACGGCGGCGGCACCGCGCTTGCCGCGCGGCATCGCGCGCTGTCGGCGGATCACCTCGAGTTTCTCGACGAAGCCGGCGTCGCCGCGATGAAAGAAGCCGGCACGGTCGCCGTGTTGCTGCCCGGCGCTTACTACTTCATTCGCGAGACGCAACTGCCGCCGCTGGAGCTGCTGCGTCGTTACGAGGTGCCGATCGCCATCTCGACCGACAGCAATCCGGGCACGTCGCCCGCCACCTCGCTGCTCTTGATGATGAACATGGCGACCACGCTGTTTCGCATGACCGTGCCGGAAGTGCTGCAGGGCGTGACGTCGCACGCGGCGCGCGCACTCGGCCAGGCAAACCGGCACGGTGTGCTCGAAGTGGGCCGCGCTGCCGACTTCGCGGTGTGGTCGGTCGACTCGCTCGCCGAACTCGCTTACTGGATGGGGCGTCCGTTGTGCACGCGGGTGGTACGCGCGGGCGAGACGGTCGGGGGCTGCAACGTCAACGTCGCCCATTGATACGCACAGCGAACTGAAGCCAGGACCTGAGAGATGACTCAACAAAAACAGTCGCTATTCGCCGACCACGCGTATCTGCCGGACGGCTGGCGCCGCAATGTGCTGCTGGAGTGGGGCGCCGACGGCACATTGACGACCGTCACCCCCGATACGCATGAAGCGCCGCGAGGCGCGCAAAAGGCCGCAGGTCCGATATTGCCTGGCATGCCGAATCTTCATTCGCACGCGTTCCAGCGCGCGATGGCGGGCTTGACCGAATACCGGGCGGCTTCCAGTACGGGCGCCACGGACAACTTCTGGAGCTGGCGCGATCTGATGTATCGCTTTGCCGCGTGCATCACGCCTGAAGGATTGGCGAGCGTCGCGCAATGGCTGTACATCGAGATGCTGAAAGCGGGCTATACGTCCGTGTGCGAATTCCACTACGTGCATCACGCGCCTGACGGCAATCGCTACGCGAACCAGGCGGAACTCGCGCAACGCGTGGTGGATGCGGCGTCGGCGGCCGGCATCGGCATGACGATACTGCCCGTGCTGTATCAGTACAGCGGGTTCGGCGCGCGTGCGCCGCGCGAGGACCAGCGCCGCTTTATCAACACGCCGGAAGGCCTGCTCGAACTGCTCGCCACGTTGCGCGCGGCGCGGCCGGAAAACGCGGCTTTGCGCTATGGCGTCGCGCCGCATTCGCTGCGCGCGGTGTCGGAGGATTCGCTGCGCGCATTGCTCGGCGGCCTCGATGGCAGCGCGCCGGTTCACATCCATATCGCCGAGCAGACCGCCGAAGTCGATGCGTGTATCGAGACCGAGGGGGCGCGTCCGGTGCAATGGCTGCTGGATCGTTTCGACGTCGACGGAAGATGGTGTCTCGTGCATGCCACGCATGTCGATGCGAACGAGACGCTTGCGCTCGCGAAGACCGGGGCGGTTGCGGGCCTCTGCCTGACCACGGAGGCCAACCTGGGCGATGGCATTTTCCCTGCGCATGACTACCTGAATGCCCATGGGCGCATCGGCGTGGGCTCGGATAGCCATATCGGCGTCGACTGGCGCGCCGAGTTGCGCCTGCTCGAATATGGGCAACGTCTGACGCGCCGGCAGCGCAACGTGCTGGCGTCCGCACAGACGCCTTACGTGGCCGATCGTCTGTACGAAGCGGCGCTCGACGGCGGCGCTCGGGCAACCGGTCGCCCGGCCGGCGCGTTGCAGGCCGGCCATCGCGCGGACTGGTTGGTGCTCGACGCCGATCACACGAGCATTGCTGGGCACGCGCCGCATGCATGGCTTTCCGGCGTCGTATTCTGCGAGCATGGTGAGACGCCGATTCGCGACGTGTATGCAGGCGGCGAGAAGGTGGTGGAGAATCGCCGGCATCGCGACGAGGAGGGCGCTTACGCGCGTTATCGCGCAGCGCTCGCCGAACTGCTCAAATGACATGAAGCTTGCGCGTCGCGTAGCCGCGTGCCCGCGTCGCTGCAAGCTTCTTTCGATCCAGGACTGACATGACTGCTCCGACTATACCGCCGGTTTTCACGCTGCATCGCGGAAGCCTGCCGATGCTGATCTCGATCCCGCATCTCGGTACGCGGATTCCCGCGGATATCGCTGCGACCATGACACCGGTTGCGCAGCGCACTGACGACTGCGACTGGCACCTCGACCGGCTCTACGCATTTGCGAAGCGCATGGGCGCGTCGATTCTCGCGCCGGCTTATGCGCGCTACGTGATCGATCTGAACCGTCCGCCCGACGGTGCCAATCTCTATCCAGGTCAGGACACCACGGGCTTGCTGCCGGTCGATACGTTCGACAAGGAACCCTTGTACCGCGAAGGTTATTTGCCCGACGACGCCGAAGTGGCCCGCCGCCGCGCCGCTTACTGGACGCCGTATCACGACGCGCTCGCGAGCGAGATCGCCGCGCTCAAAGCGAAGCACGGCAAGGTGCTGCTGTGGGAAGCGCATTCCATCCGCTCGCGCGTGCCGCGTTTTTTCGAAGGGCGCTTGCCCGACTTCAACTTCGGCACGTCGAACGGCGCGAGCGCGGTGGCGGGTTTGGCCGAGGAATTGGCGGCGGTGGTCGAGCGGCACGGCGGCTATTCGGCTGTGGCCAACGGGCGTTTCAAGGGCGGCTACATCACACGGCACTATGGTGAGCCCTCGCAACGCGTGCATGCGGTGCAACTGGAGTTGTCGCAGATCACGTATATGCAGGAACAGTTGCCCTATGCCTACGATGAAGCGCTAGCCGCGAAAATCGAGCCTTTGCTCAAGCAACTCGTCGCCACCGCGTTGGAGCGCGTCAAGGCTTCGTGAGTGCCGCGCTAACGGATAAGCGCGCCCTCACAAGGAGGGCGGTCGCCGCGCGTTCGCATTGTGCGTAGGCCGCTATAACGGCAAGCCCGCAACGAAAAAGCCTCGCTAGAAGCGAGGCTTTTTTATGCGCGCGAGGCTTTGCGCCAGCGTCGGCCGCCGATACGCAGTGCGTCGACTTGACGAACAGCGTCGATCAACGGCAGTGACGTTCCCAGTGATGATGCACGCGCACCTTCTTGCACACCGGATGATGGTGATGAGCGGCTTGCGCGGGAGCGATTGCGCTGAAAGCAGCGGCGGCAGCGGCAATGGCCAGGACGATCTTCTTCATTACAAAACCCTTAATCAGTGTTGTGGAACTCCAGGTGCAGCACGACGTATGCCGCACGGCACGCAAGCATGCCACATCGACGCGCAGCGCGGAGGAACGCCGCTGCCGCGCCAATGTCCATTGCGTGGGCGCGTCGCGCGCAAACGCCGTGTGGACCGGGCTGCGGCCACGCGTGCCAATATAGAGGCAGCGATGCCGCGCGCCGCGCGCCGCGCCGCTTGCAAGCGAGGCCGTGCAGCGGCTACCCTTTCAGAACGATGACGCTCGCCGCCGCGTCGTCTGTATATCGGGCACGGTGGAAGACTCAGGATGGAAGATCCGGCGATGGAAGATTCCGACGAATTGCTGCTCCCTGTCTGGCGCGCGAACCTGGTGCTGCTCACGCGCGAGGTGGGCGCGGCGACTCGCCTCGCACGCATGATGACGTTCTCGGCGAGCTATCTGAAGCTGATGTTGTCCGGCCAGCGCGAATTCAGCGAGGAATTCGTGCGCGGCATCGAAGCGGTGACCGGTCTGCCGAATGGCTGGATGAACACGCCCCATACCGAAGACGAGATTCCGGCCAACGCGCGCGTCGCGATCGACAACGAAGAGCCGCTCGCGCGCTTTCGCGGCACCGCGCATCCGGTGAGAAAAAAGACCGTGCTGCGGCCGCCCGAGCCGATCTTTGGTCAGAGCTCGCCCGCGAGGCGGCCGGAAGACGAAATGCTCGACGCCGAAGCGCATCGGCGCCAGGCGTATTTTCGCAAGGTACGCGAGCTTGCGGTCCAGGAAGTGCGGCGATTCGAGCGGCATCTCGCGCATGCGCCGGTCGAACTCGCGTCGTTGCGCGCGAAAGTGGAGGACGTCATCGCGGCGGCCGATCTCGACGATCCGATAGGCGCCGATCTGGCCGGGCGGCTCGAGCAGATCGAAAAGCATCGTCACTTGCTGCTGCGGCATGTGGAGCGCCTGCAGGCCTTGCTTGCGCAACTCGGCGAGAGCGAGTGATGAGCGGCCCCGTCGGCGGTGTATTCGCGGGACCACGCCGGAAGGCGTGTTCATGACGCGTTGCATGAAGTACGTGCGAATCGCGGCCGCGCTCGTTCTGGGCGCGGCAACGGCTGGCGCCTCAGCGGACGATGCGGCCTCGGGCTCATCCGCTGACGACCGCGCGCCATACGCCACCGAGCGCGACGTTCATCTCTTCACGATCCAGAAAGACGGTTCCGTGGAGGAGCACGACGACAGCGTGCTGCGTGCGAACACGACGAGCGGCGTCGACGACATCGCGCAACGGTACGTGTGGTTCAACAAGGATATCGAGCACGTGCAGCTGGTCGCCGCGGAAACGATCGACCCCGACGGCGCGACGCACCGCGTCGGTCCCGAAGCGATCCGCGACATTCAGGAGCCGCGCTCGGCGGGCGCGCCGAGCTTTCAGGACGGCGTGTTGCGCACGGTGATCTTTCCGGGCGTCGAGCCGGGGTCGCGCGTGCATCTGGCGTTTCGGAAAACGCGCGCCAATCCCCTGCAGGCGGGCACTTTCGCTTACCTCGTGGAGCCAACTCGCGAGCCCGTCGACGATCAACGCCTGATCTTCGATCTTCCCGCCGACGTGCCGCTTTATGCCGACGCGCGCGGCTATGCGGCACTGCCGCCGGTCACGGCGAATGGCCGCACGCGTTACGAATTCCGCTACACGCACGGGCCGTATGCGCGGCTCGAAGCGGGCGCCGTCGGCTACGCGAACTGGGGCGATCGTCTGATGGTGTCGACCGTGCCCGACTTCGCGACTTTCGCCGCGCGTTATCGCGGGCCCGCGACCGACGCTACCTTCGGCGATCCGGCGATCGTGCGGCTCGCGCAGTCGCTCACCGCGCGCGCCGCCGATCCGCGTGACAAGGCGCGCATTCTGTATGACTGGATGCGCATGAATATCCGCTATGTGGCGCTGTTCCTCGGCGAGACCGCGGCGATTCCGCACAAGGCGGCCGACATCCTGCGCAATCGTTATGGCGACTGCAAGGATCACGTCGCACTGTACAGCGCGTTGCTCGCGGCCGTGGGCATTCGCAGCGAGGCCGTGCTGCTTAACCTCGGTCCCTACTACAGCCTGCCCGATGTGCCCGGCTACGGCGCGAGCGCAATCAATCACGCAATTGTCTGGATTCCTGATTTATCGCTCTATGCGGACACGACCGCGGGCGGCGTCGGCTTCGGCTATCTGCCGGCCGCCGTGATGGACCGGCCGGTGCTGCTGGTCGGCGCAGGCGTGCTGTCGCGCACGCCTGCCACGCAAATGCGCGAACGGACGGCGCGCGTGCAGATCGACGTCGATGAAAACGGCATGGCGAACTATGCCTATCGCGTGGAAGACGCGGGTTTTACCGCCGAGATCGAGCGCAATATCTTTCGACGCGCGTCGCGCCAGCGCACGCAGCAGATCGCCGGCAATCGTCTGTTGCAAACGGGCCTGCATGGGAGCGCGCAATTGCAGACCGGCGACGTCGCGGCAACCGACGGACCGTTCGCGACATCGATGCAGGGCAAGGTGGAACACTTCATCTGGACGGACGGCACGAGCGCCGTGCCGACGCTGACGAGCTTCTCTGGCGGCATGGGCTCGCAGGTGCAGGCGTGGCTCGCGGAACCGGTGCGGACGCAGCCGTGGGCGTGCATCGGCGGGAACTTCGACGAGACGCTGGAAATCACGCTGCCGCGTTTTGCGCGGATCACCGACATCCCCGCCGATACCGACGTGCAGAACCGCTTCGTCACGTTCTCGTCGCGCTATGTATTCGACCCGGCGGCGCGTGTGCTCCAGATCCGGCGCCGGCTTCGTGCCGCCTTCGGCCACCAGATGTGCTCCGCAGAGGAGTTCGCGGCGATGAAGGACAGCCTTGTGCGGATCGAGCGAGACCTGGACGCGCCAATCGTCGTCAAGGCCGCGCGGCCGCACGAGGCCGCAGGCGCGAATTAGCCGCGCTCAGCTGTGATGCCCCGTGGCCACCTGAGTGGCCCTTCAGTGCCCCATCAAACCACAATCAGGCCACGCTCAGGTCCCGCTCTTCGTCACGACGGGCACCCACGCACCGTTCTTCACCTGATAAAGCGTCGATGCGCCGCTTTTCAGCGCGCCGGTGCTGTCGAACGAAATCTTGCCGGTCACGCCTTCGAAGTCGATCGATTTGAGCACGGGGCGGTAGTCGTTGGGCGAGGTCGATTTGGCTTGCTGCATGGCCTTGATCGCGGCCCATGCGCCGTCGTAACCGAACGGCGCATACGACAGGATCTCGCCGCCGAAGCGCTTCTTGAACTTCGCCGAGAAGTCCTTGCCGCCCGGCAGTTGCGCGAGCGGACGGCCGTATTCCCAGGCCATCACGCCTTCGGCTGCGTCGCCGGCCAGCTTGATGAACTCGGGATCTTCGACGCCGCCGCCGCCCACCAGTTGCGCCGTCACGCCGAGCTGCTTCATGCGCCGCGCGAAGCCGGCCGCCTGCGTGTCGAGCCCGCCGAAGAAGATCAGGTCTGCGTTCGCCGCCTTGATCCGGGTGATCTGCGTGCTGAAGTCGACCGCGTGGTTGTCGGTGTACTCGCGCGCGACGATCGTGCCGCCGTGCGCTTTCACGGCCTTCTCGAATTCGTCGGCCTCGCCCTGGCCGAAGGCGGTGCGGTCGTCGATGATCGCGATGCGCTTTGCCTTCGTCACCTGCACCGCGTAGACGCCCGCGTTGCCGGCGTTTTGCGCGTCGGTGGAAATCACCATGAAGGTGTTGGCGAAGCCGCGGCCGGTGATGATCGGGTTGGTCGCCGCGGGGTCGATCACGGGAATGCCGGCCTGCTCGTAGACCTGCGAGGCAGGAATCGTCGTGCCCGAGTTGAAATGGCCGACCACTACGGAGACGCCCGAGTCCACCAGTTTCTGCGCGACCTGGACGCCGACGCGCGGGTCCGCCTGATCGTCCTGCGAGACGATCTGGAATTGCGCGAGCTTGTCGCCGATTCTGATCTTCTGCGCGTTGGCTTCCTCGATGGCAAGCCGCACGCCGTTTTCCAGGTCCTTGCCGTAGCCGGCGTTGGCGCCTGTCATCGGCGCGGCGAAGCCGATCCTGACCGGCAGGTCGTCGGCGAAACTGGAGAGCGGCGCGACGGCGAACGCGGCGCCAACGAACAGAGCAAGCGGTTTGAGCGTGTTGCGGTGACTCATGGTCTCTCCTTACTTCGACAGTTCAAATGATGAAAGCAGCAAGGTGATGACGCGGTCGGGCGCTCGACAGGCAAGCGCGTTCGCGCGGGCACGAAGGCTCGCAATCGACGCTGCCGGAGCGACTGCCCTGTGATGCGCACGCCGGTCATGTGGCGCGAATATAGGAAGCCAATATCGGGTCGTCTTGGCAGTTCGCGGCGCCTCTCGTGAGCATTTCGGCATAGGCGCCGCGCGGGGGTGCAGGCGTTGTGCCGTTTCCTCGCGGGCGAATGCGGATCGGCGCACATGCGCTTCACAGGCGGCTAAGCTAGGCGTTGCAAAGAGGGGGCTGGAGCCGGTGCGGGAGACACGGCGAGGAGAGAGGCGCGGACACGATGCCCGCGTATTTCGGGAGTCTTCGGCGCCTTAGCAAGGAACGCGAAACCACGCGCGAGGCCATGCCTGCGCGCGGAGCCAGCCAACGAGGCAGAGAGGTTTTAGCGCTCGCCTTGTTGACGCAGCACTTCTTCGCGCAGACGCAGCAGCGGCGCCTTCGTTTCCTCGTCGGCCCAGGTGTCGAGATCGTCGATCGCGCGCTGGCAGCCGTCGAGCACGAGATCGAGGTCCACCGGCACGCCGTTGTTCAGCGCGAATTCGATGGTTTCGGCAAACTGCTGGCACTCGTCCTCGCCGTACGAAATGTCGAGGTTGTCCGCGATCACTTCGGCGATGTTGCTGCGTGCCTTGTCGTCGGGCGTCACCATGTCGATGATGCCGCGCGCGACCGCCGGCGAGTAGTACAACGCGATATCGAGCCATTGCGCGGGATCGAAGTCCGGCTGGTCGAACTGGTTCTCGAAGAACTCGATGGCTTCCTGTTCGTGCACTTCGTCGGCGTCGACGCTCATGCACAACTGCTCAAAATACTCTTCCCGCTCGCTGCGGATATAACCGTCCATCGATGCCTCGTCTGCTGAATGCCGGATGCCTGGGAAAGTGGCCGCGCGAGGCGCCTGCCTTGCGCGCGGCACGCATTATAGGACGGCCGCGCGGCCCGCGAGGTTCCGGGCGGCGCAACGGCGGCGACGGACCGCGTCGGATCGTGCCGGATCGTGCCGCTAGGCCGTCTCGGCCACCCACGCGTCGAACCATTCGCGCGGTTGGGCGATTTCGTTTTGCGCGGCCACCAGTTCCAGTTCGTAGCGCCCGGCTTGCCAGGTCGTCTTGACGACCGCGTTGACGGCGGCGAGCGTGTGCTCGAAGGCGGCGCGGATCGTATCGCCGAGCAGCGTGCGCGCGACGAACACCGCGCTCGTCAGATCGCCCACGCCGACCGGCTGGCGCGCGAACGGATAGAGCGGGCGCTGCCCCATCCACGCCTCGCGTTCGGTCACGACCAGCATGTTGAAGCGGTCCGCGGGACTGTTGCGATCCAGCAGATGTTTGACCAGCACGAGCTTCGGTCCGCGCGCGATGATCTCGCGGCAGGCGGTGACCGCTTCCTCCAGCGTCTCGATTTCGCGGCCCACGAGCCGCTGCAACTCGGTGTGATTCGGCGCCATCGCGTCGGCCATTTCCGGCATGGTGTTGACGAGAAACTCCTGGATGCCGGGTTCCGGCTTGCAACTGCTCGCGGCGCCCATCACCGGATCGCAGAAATACCAGGCGCGCGGGTTGGCGGCCTTCACGGCCTTGACGATTTCGAGCACCGACTGTGCGTGCTCCGGCGTGCCGAGGTAGCCGGACAGCACGGCGTCGCAGCGGGGCAGCATGCCGATTGCGCCGATGCCTTCGGCGAGCTCTTCCATCTGCGCGGCGTCGATCGCCGTGCCGGTCCAGTGGCCGTACTGCGTGTGATTCGAGAACTGCACCGTGTTCAACGGCCACACGTTCACGCCAAGCCGACGCATCGGGAACACCGCCGCGCTATTGCCCGCGTGCCCGAAAACGACATGTGACTGAATGCTCAGAACGTTCTTCGTCATGGTATGGCTCGCGCAGGCGGACGTGCGCGACAGGTGAAAACGGGAGGGATGCGCGGCGAGGGCGCCTCGGCATGAGCCGGCCACCTCGCGCGCAAGGCTGCTTCACACGTTGCAAGAACAATGCACGGTCTGCATCGTCAGGAAACAATACATGAGTTTGCCGCAAGGCAGGTGATCCGTCCCCGCGCTGTTGCGCCGAACCATCACCTGCGAGGGCTCAGACGAGCTCGCGATAGAGCGCCAGATAGCGCTCCGCCGACGCGCCCCAGCCGAAGTCCTGGCGCATCGCGCGCCGTTGCGCCGCTTTCCATTCGGTGCGCCGGTCCTGCAGCGCGAAGGCGCGGCGGATGGCGGCCGTCAGGCTGCGCGGCGTGAAATCGTCGAACACGAATCCGGTGGCGAGATCCTCGGCGAGATTTTCAAGCGATGCATCCACCACGGTGTCCGCGAGTCCGCCCACGCAATGCACGAGCGGGAGCGACCCGTAGGCAAGCGCGTACAGCTGCGTGAGGCCGCACGGCTCGAAGCGGGAAGGCACGGCCACCACGTCGCTGCCCGCGATGATGGTATGCGCGAGCTGTTCGTCGAAGCCGAGTTCCACCGCCACCGACTCCGGATGCGTCTGCGCGACCCGCTTCAGGCCGTTTTCCAGCGCCGGGTCGCCGGTGCCGAACACGACGAGCTGGCCACCGCGTTTGACGATCTCCGGCACCGTTTCGAGCAGCAGGTCGAGGCCTTTCTGCTCGGTCAGGCGGCTCACCACGCCGAACAGCAGCGCATCGCTTTTCTGCGCGAGACCAAAGCGTTTTTGCAAGGCCTCCTTGCACGCGAGCTTGCCGGCGAGGCGCGTCGCGGTGTAGCGATGCTCGAGGAGCGCGTCGTTCGCGGGGCTCCAGACCGTGTAGTCGACGCCATTCAGAATGCCGCTCAGGTCGTGGGCGCGGCTGCGCAACAGCCCGTCCAGGCCGCCGCCTTGCGCAAGCGTCTGGATTTCGCGGGCGTAAGTCGGGCTCACGGTCGTGATGCGGTCGCTGTAGTAGAGCCCCGCCTTCAGGAACGACAGTTGTCCGTAGAATTCGACGCCCTGCATGCTGAAGAAATCGTCCGGCAGGCCGAGCTGGCCGAACTGCTGCGCGGGAAACACACCCTGATATGCGAGGTTGTGCACCGTAAAGACGCTGCGCGCGGGCGCGCGGCCCTGCTGCCGTTCGGCCGCCTTCAGATAGGCGGCGGCGAGCCCGGCGTGCCAGTCGTGCGCGTGGACGATCTGCGGCGACCATGCCGGATCGAGCTGCTGCGCGAGTTGCGCGGCGACCCAGCCGAGCAGCGCGAAGCGCTGCGCATTGTCGCCATAGGGCACGAGTTCGTCGTTCAGATACGGGTTGCCCGGCCGGTCGTATAGCGTGGCCGCGCGAATCGTGTAGACGACGAGTCCGTTCGACGGCAGCGTGCCCTGTTCCAGCGTGACGCCCGGCGCATCGAAGCGGCGGCCCAGCTGCGCGACGGGGCGCACGTCGTGCAAACCGGCGGCGACGGCCGGAAAGCCTGGCAACAGCACGCGAACGTCGGCGCCGCGCTCGACGAGCGCGGCCGGCAGCGCGCCCGCGACGTCGGCGAGACCGCCCGTTTTCAGGAGGGGATACAGCTCGCTGGCGACGTGGAGGGCGCGAATCGTCATAGGCTCGGTCTCGTTCCTTGAATGCTGTCGACGGTGCAGGCTCGCGGGCGGCGCGCGCGATTACTTCACGTCCTGCCGCAGCGACTCGGGCGTGACGAGCACGACGCCGTCGTCGGTGCGGTAAAAACGCTCGGCGTCGCGCACCGGATCTTCGCCGATCACCGTTCCGTCGGGAATCGCACAACCCCGGTCCACGACCACTTTCTGCAGGCGGCAACTCGCGCCGACGGTGACCTGCGGCAGCAAGACTGCCTCATTGATGTTACAGAACGAACTCACCTTGACGTTCGACGACAACACCGAGCGCGAAATCTGCGAGCCCGAGATCACGCAGCCGCCGCATACGATCAGATTGTTGCCGGAGCCTTGCAGGCCCTTCATGTCGCGCACGAACTTGGCGGGCGGCAACTGCTCCTGGTAAGTCCAGATGGGCCAGCTGCGGTCGTACAGGTCGAGCGTCGGAATGGTCGAGGCGAGGTCGAGATTGGCGGCCCAATAGGCGTCGATGGTGCCGACGTCGCGCCAGTACGGCTCGACGTTCGGATCCGACGACACGCACGACATGCTGAACGGATGCGCGATCGCCGTGCCTTGCGTCACGACGCGCGGCAGGATGTCCTTGCCGAAGTCGTGGTCGGTATCCACGCTGGAGATGTTTTCCTCGAGCAGCGAATACAGGTAGTCGGCGTTGAATACGTAAATGCCCATGCTCGCGAGGGCGGTGTCCGGGCGGCCCGGGATCGACGGCGGGTCGGCCGGCTTTTCGACGAAGCCGGTAACGCGGCGGTTTTCGTCCACGGCCATCACGCCGAACGCGACCGCGTCCATGCGCGGCACCTCGATGCAGCCGACCGTGCAATCCGCGCCGTTCTCGGCGTGGTCCGCGATCATGCGCGTGTAATCCATCTTGTAGATGTGATCGCCCGCCAGCACGACCACGTATTTCGGCCGGATCGAACGGATGATGTCGAGGTTCTGGAACACCGCGTCGGCCGTGCCGCGATACCAGTGCGCGCCTTCCACGCGCTGCTGTGCGGGCCACAGGTCGATGAATTCGCCGAACTCGCCGCGCAGGAACCCCCAGCCGCGCTGCAGATGGCGCAGCAGCGAGTGCGCCTTGTATTGGGTCACGACGGCAATGCGGCGGATGCCCGAGTTCAGACAATTGGACAGCGCGAAGTCGATGATCCGGAATTTGCCGCCGAAATGGACCGCCGGTTTGACGCGCTTGTTGGTGAGCGGCCCGAGCCGCGTGCCGCGGCCGCCGGCGAGCACGATGGCGAGGGTGGTGCGTTGCAGATCGTTCAGCCGTGCCGGAGTATGCATGTTCGTCTCCTGTCGACCGCCGTTAGCGCTTCAGCGCTTACGGCGGTCCCATACAGTTTTATCGTGGTCGGCCGGCGTCGGCGTTTTCGTGGCGCCTGCGCCGGTTACATGTACCTTGTCCGTGGTGCCTGCAATGGATGCTGCTTTACTTTCCCCGATGCTGCCGGTCGCCAGCTTCTGCATTGATTGAACCTGCGGGCCCGCTGCGCTGGCGAGCCCGTCCCGTAGTTCTAGCACTGAATCGGTTCGCGCGGGCGACGTTTGTTGGCCACAAGCCGTCTGTGCACTCAACTGCGAACGATCGGCCCTCTCGCGCCGGCCCTCCGTGCGCCACGACACAGAGCGGGCGAGCTTCGGCGCGCAATATGCGTGCCACCGGGCGCGCGTGCGGGTGAGTGGCCATACGGCGCGTGGCCGTGGTGGTGCCTTCTTTGGCGCGCCGCGTGCATCGCACGGCGCACGGCGGCCGTTTTGGCGTCTGGTTGGGGCGCTGCTTTCGCGGCTGCTTTCGACACCTTCGCCGCCGCTGTGGTCGCTTTCGCGGCTTTGCACGCGTCGCTGCGTGCTCGCGGCGGGCGTCGTAGAATCGGTTGCGACCTGGCGGCGGGCCGACACCCGCGTGCGGCGGGTTTTCGATGTGCGCATGCCGCTGCCCATCCGCATCCTTTCCCCGACTCTTTTGCAGACAATGCCCATCAGCTTTCGCCGTCTTTCATCGCTAGTCACGCTTAGTGTGGCCGCGTTGTTTACGCTGCCCAACGCGCTTGCCGCTTCGCCCGAAGCGCCGGAAGCGGGCTCGGGCTCGCCGGCTCAACCGGCGGTCGCCGTGTCAAGCGCGGCCGCCAGCGGCACAGCCGAGGCCGCCGCGCCGGCCGCCACCAACGCCAACGCCAACGCCAACGCCAACGCCGGCCCGGCCTACGGCGCAGAATTGCAGGGCTTCACCTATCCCGCGCCGGTTGGCCAATACCCGTTCACATCGCAAGGCGTTGCGCTGCACATGGCCTATATGGACATCAAACCGGCGCACCCGAACGGCCGTACGGCAGTGCTTCTGCACGGCAAGAATTTTTGCGCGGCGACGTGGCAGGGGACCATCCAGCGGCTCAGCGAAGCGGGGTATCGCGTGATCGCGCCGGACCAGATCGGCTTTTGCAAGTCGAGCAAGCCCGAGCACTATCAGTACAGTTTTCAGCAACTGGCGCGTAATACGCATGCGCTGCTCGAGTCGCTCGGCGTGAAGGAGGCGACCATCATCGGCCATTCGACCGGCGGCATGCTCGCCGTGCGTTACGCGCTGATGTATCCGCGCGACACGCAGCAGCTGGTGCTCGTCAATCCGATCGGGCTCGAGGACTGGAAGGCGAAGGGCGTGCCGTCGCTGTCGGTGGACGACTGGTATCGGCGCGAATTGAAGACGAGCGCCGACGGCATTCGCCGCTACGAGCAGTCGACCTATTACGCCGGCCAATGGCGCGCGGACTACGAACCGTGGGTGCAGATGCTCGCGGGCCTGTACCGGGGGCCGGGCAAGCAGATCGTCGCGTGGAATTCCGCGCTGCTTTACGACATGATCTATACGCAGCCGGTCGTCTATGAGTTCGGCCAGCTGAGCATGCCCACGCTGCTCCTGATCGGCCAGAAGGACACCACCGCAATCGGCAAGGATGCCGCCTCACCGGAGGTGCGCGCGAAGATCGGCCACTATCCGGAGCTGGGCAGGGCCGCGGCGAAAGCGATCCCGCATGCGACGCTCGTCGAATTCGCCGATCTCGGTCATGCACCGCAAATGCAGGACCCCGAAGCGTTTCACAAGGCGCTGCTCGACGGACTGGCGGCCGTGGGGGCAAATCGCTGAGTTCGCCAAACGTGAAGGGAAGGGGCTCACGCAGCCCCCATCCGATGGGCGGAAGAAGGGCGACGGCATGCGCTGCTTTTTGCGAGCGGTGCTTTACTGCGCGCCCGCGAGTTCCTCGCGAATTTCCGCCCCGATTTCAAACGAGCGCAGCCGCGCCTCGTGGTCGTAGATTTGTGCGGTCAGCATCAACTCGTCGGCGCCCGTCTGCGCGATGATCGACTTCAAGCCCTCGCGTACCGCATCGCGATCGCCGATCGCCGTGCAAGCGAGCGAATGCGCGACCGAATTCAGCTCCGCTTCTGAAGCGGCCAACTGCTCCACCGGCGGCTGCAACTGCCCGGGTGTGCCGCGTCGCAAGTTGATGAACTGCTGCTGAAGCGATGTGAAAAGGCGTCGCGCCTCCTCGTTGGTTTCGGCTGCGAAGAGGTTCACGCCGACCATCGCATAGGGCTTATCGAGCGTCTCCGAAGGACGGAATTGCGAGCGATATACCTGCAACGCCGTCAACAGGTAGTCCGGCGCGAAATGCGATGCGAACGCAAACGGCAAGCCGAGCGCCGCCGCAAGCTGCGCGCTGAAGAGCGACGAACCGAGCAGCCAGAGCGGCACATGGAGGCCCGCGCCGGGCACGGCACGAATGCGCTGGCCCGCGACCGGAGCGGCGAAATAACGCTGCAATTCGACGACGTCGTCGGGGAACGAGTCCGCGCTGTTCTGCAGATCGCGGCGCAGCGCGCGAGCCGTGGTTTGATCCGTGCCCGGCGCGCGTCCGAGCCCCAGGTCGATACGGCCGGGATAAAGCGATTCGAGCGTGCCGAACTGTTCGGCGATCACGAGCGGCGCATGATTGGGCAGCATGACGCCGCCGGAACCGACGCGGATCGTCTTCGTGCCGCCCGCCACATAGCCGATCACGACCGAGGTCGCCGCGCTCGCAATGCCCGTCATGTTGTGATGCTCGGCGAGCCAGAAGCGCCGGTAATTCCAGCGTTCCGCGTGCTGCGCGAGATCGAGCGTGTTCCTGAAGGCATCCGCTGGCGTGGCGCCCGCGATGACGGGCGAGAGGTCGAGGACCGAAAAGGGGATCATTGCTGTTCGCTTGCTGTTTCTGGCGCTTTCACGCGATGGGGCATTCTCGCAAAGCTCCCGGCTTTCTGCTGGCGACGCCGACATGTCCACGTTTGCGGCAAGGTTTATGCGGGATTGGCGTGCAGGATGGACAGCGGGAGCCACACCGTTCCATGCAAGTTCGATATAGATATGGCTGATCGATATTTAACAGGCGCATGTTGCACTGCTACCGTGAGCGCCTCTGCCGCACGGTGCCTCTCGCGGAGCCGGCACTTGAGCACCCTTTCCGAGGCTGCACCGTTGTGGACCGCTGTGGCGTAAGCACGCCCGCTGACAGTGCACGAGGCGTCGCGCGCGCCGATTTTTCGAAAGTACCTGTCGCACGCGGACTCGCGGCAGCGCTTTCCGATTGTGAGCCTCGTATGGGGACGAGATCCGGCGACGCCGGTGCACGACCACCTGGTGTGGGCCTTGATCGGCGTGCCACGTGGCGCGGAAATTGCGCAGCGTTACCGTGTCGCGGCCGGTGGCGAAGTCGTCGAAGCGGGCGCTCGGAAGCGCCTCGTCGCCGGTGCCGTGGATGCCGTGTCGCCGCGCGTCGGCGATATTCATCGCGCGGGCAATGCCGCGGGCAATGCATTTGGTGACCGTACGTCGATCAGCATTCACGTGTACGGTGGAAGTATCGGCGCGCCCGGCCGTTCGGTGTATCCGGGCAGCGCCGGCCGCAAACAGTTTGTGTCCGGCTGCCCGAACGACGTGCTGCCGAACATCTGGAATGTGTCGAAGGAGTCCCCGATCT
Organism: Paraburkholderia phenoliruptrix; assembly: GCF_902859825.1. Taxonomy (GTDB): domain Bacteria; phylum Pseudomonadota; class Gammaproteobacteria; order Burkholderiales; family Burkholderiaceae; genus Paraburkholderia; species Paraburkholderia phenoliruptrix. Next base: position 55,181 of record NZ_CADIKB010000015.1, read on the forward strand.
CATGACTTTCGTGAAAGATTTTCGTACCCGGTCTTATGCAGACGTGCGCCGCGCACTGCTCGAACGCGAGGAAATCGCGTTCGTCGATGTTCGCGAGGAAGACCCGCACGCGCGCAGTCATCCGCTTTTTGCCGCGAATCTGCCGCTTTCGCGGCTCGAACTGGACGCGCCGGTGCGCCTGCCGCGCCGCGACGTGCCGATCGTCGTGCTCGACGACGGCGAGGGGCTCGCGCAGCGCGCCGCCGAGCGCTTCGAGAGCCTCGGCTATACCGACGTCGCCTTGCTCGAAGGCGGCTTGCAAGGCTGGCGCAAGGCCGGCGGCGAGTTGTTCCAGGACGTCAATGTGCCGAGCAAGGCGTTCGGCGAACTGGTGGAAAGCGTGCGCCATACGCCGTCGCTGCCGGCGCAGCAGGTGCAGGCGCTGCTCGATCGCGAAGAGAACGTGGTCGTGCTCGACGCGCGCCGTTTCGACGAATATCAGACCATGAACATTCCCGGCAGCATCAGCGTGCCGGGCGCGGAACTGGTGCTGCGCGCGCGTGAGCTCGCGCCCGACCCGGCGACGCGGATCATTGTCAATTGCGCGGGACGCACGCGCAGCATCATCGGCGCGCAGTCGCTGATCAATGCAGGCGTGCCGAACCCGGTTGCCGCGCTGCGCAACGGCACCATCGGCTGGACGCTCGCGGGGCAGCCGCTCGCGCACGGCAGCTCGCGCCGGCCGGACCCGGTTGTCGACGACGCGCTGCGTCTTGTCGCCGCCGACGGCGCGCGCTCCGTCGCCGACCGTGCCAAAGTGGGCCGCACATCGCGCGACGAAGCGCGCCGCTGGGCCGACGAAGCGGTGCGCACCGTCTATCGCTTCGACGTGCGCACGCCGGAGGAATACGAAGCGGGCCACGTGCCGGGCTTTCGCTCCGCGCCCGGCGGTCAGCTCGTGCAGGAAACGGAGATGTTCGCGCCGGTGCGCGGCGCGCGCGTGATCCTCGCGGACAGCGACGGCGTGCGCGCGAACATGACGGCGTCGTGGCTCGCGCAAATGAACATCGAGGTGTACGTGGTGGACGGCTTGACTGCCGCCGACTTCGCGGAAAAAGGCGCGGCGCCCGCGGCGCGCTTTGCGCCGCAGCCACCCGACGCGGATGAAATCTCGTCGGCCGAGCTGGCCGCGCTGCTTCAATCGCCGGGCACGGTGGTACTCGATTTCACGAGCAGCGCGAACTATGTGAAGCGCCACATTCCCGGCGCGTGGTTCGCGATCCGCAGCCAGTTAGAGACGGCGTTGCATAAGCTGCCTGACGCGCGACGCTATGTGCTCACGTGCGGCAGCAGCCTGCTCGCGCGCTTTGCCGCGCCCGAAGTGGCGGTGCTCACAGGCAAGCCCGTGCAGGTGCTGACAGGCGGCACGGCGGCGTGGGTCGAAGCGGGGCTGCCGGTGGAAAGCGGCGAGACGCGGCTGGCGTCGCCGCGCATCGACCGGTACCACCGTCCTTATGAAGGCACGGACAACGCGCGCGAGGCGATGAACGCGTACCTCGAGTGGGAATACGGACTGGTTGCGCAGCTCGCTCGCGACGGCACGCATGGATTCCATGTAATCTGACGGCGGTTGCCGTTGGAGTTGCAGGCCGCGACACATTCCCGCTGAAGTTGCACGGACTCGCGCTGATTTTCACTGCACTGCACGGCGCGCGGCGAAATCCTCTGCCAATTCGGTGTAAACGCGCTCTCGTCTAAAGCCGCCGATCCCGTTAGATTAACGTCACTTGGAAGGCTTAATGAGGGGACCAGGGCGACCGGACAAGCAGCGGTTCGTCATTTCCAGCGATGGCATGAGGTGAGCGGCCAAGGTCGTTCATCGCCGCGCCGGAACGGGACCGCTGCGCGTCGTCCCGCCTGCAGGCCGCCCGGCCTGTCAAACTTCTTCCGGCGTACTGACCGTACCTGCCGTTAGCGCGGCTTGAATGCCGCCTCGCATGGCGACGCTTTGCACAGCGTCGCCTTTTTGCTTTCTGTTGCGTCTGTTGCTGTTTGCAATAAATCCGGCGCAGAGCGCGTCAGCCTCGAAAAAACCCTTTATATGCGGCTTTTTCTGCCCGCACGGCCCGTATCACCGCGATGTGTCAGGCGGCGCTTGCGCTCGCGGTTTTCGCCTCGCGCGGTTATCCTGTAGCGCGCCCCCAGGCAAGTTCTGTGGGGAATCACTACACAACCGATGCAGGCATTCGCGCCCGCATCGCTACAGGAAATTCGCTGTGAGCCTGAGACTGCCTATTGTCGCCATGCTGGTCGCGTGCATCGCGCTCACCGCGTGCGACGACCAACAGAGCGAGCGCGCCGTGCAAAAAATCAAGGACCTGTTCAACGCCGTGAAGCCCGACGCACTGCTGCTCAAGAACATGACGCCCGGCGTCACGACCGAAGCGCAGATCCGCGAGCAGATGGGCAAGCCCGAAACCGAACGTACCTATACCGACGGTTCCAAACGCTTCGAATATCCACGTGGTCCGCAAGGTTTGAATACGTACATGGTAAATATTGACCGTGACGGTAAACTGCAATCCATCACGCAGGTGTTGACCGCAGCGAATTTCGGCAAGATCCGCATCGGCATGACGGAAGACGAGGTGCGGCGGCTGCTCGGCAAACCGGGCGAGGTCGCGGTCTTTCCGCTCAAGCCGGAGACGGTGTGGAGCTGGAAGTGGCGCGAAGGCGGTGTGACGGAAGAAGGCATTTTCAACGTGCACTTCGACCAGAATCACCAGGTGTACACAACGTCGCGTTCGGATGTCGTGCGCGGGCGCTAGAAGCAACGAAAAACAGAAAGACGGGGGCATCATGATACGTCGACGTCGATACAGCCGTATCGGGCTGGTGTTGGGAGGCGGCGCGGCACGTGGCTGGGCGCATATCGGCGCGATTCGCGCGCTGCACGACGCGGGCATCAAGCCCGACGTGGTCTGCGGGACCTCGATCGGCGCGCTGGTCGGCGCCGTCTATGCGAACGGCGATCTCGACTGGCTGGAAGAGTGGGTGTCGCGGCTCACGTGGCAGACAGTCGTGCGCCTGCTCGATCTGCGCCTGTCGGGCGGCTTGCTCGGCGGGCGCAAGGTGATCCAGCTGTTCGCCGACAAATTCAACGGCCGGTCCATCGCGCAGCTGAACATGCCGTTCGCGGCGGTGGCCACCGAACTCGACACGGGCCGCGAAAGCTGGCTGCAGGACGGCAGCGTCGTCGACGCCGTGCGCGCGTCGATTGCGATTCCCGGCATTTTCACGCCGGTGTGGCACAACGGCGTATGGCTCGTCGACGGCGGCCTGAGCAATCCGGTGCCGGTGTCGGTCGCGCGCGGCATGCGGGCGGACTGCGTGATCGCGGTGGATCTGAACAACGACATTCTTAACGGACGCGATTTCGGCGGCGCGGTGGTGGACACGCCCGCCCTCGATCCGAGCGCGCCGACGCCCGTTTCGCTGCGCCGTAACGGCAAGCCGTGGCCGCGCTGGCTCGCGCCGGCCGAGGAGCGCGTCACTGACGACGTACGCGTGCCGCCCGCGCCCAGCGCCCGCGTGCCCTCCATGTTGAGTTCGATCGCGCAAAGCATCGACATCATGCAGGTGCGGATCACGCGTAGCCGCCTTGCGGGCGAGCCCGCGGACATCCTGATCCAGCCGCGCCTTGGCGGCATGGGCATTTTCGACTTTCATCGCGCGGCGCCGGCCATCGAGGAAGGGCGCGCCGCGGTCGAACACATGCTGCCCGCCATTCGCGCGCGGCTCGGCATGGAGTAGCCGCAACGGCGCGCCGGGCCTCGGTCCGGCTGCGCTTCTCGCGCGCCGCTTCACGTTGCGCGAAGCGCGCGCCGTCTATCGAAAAAGCGACCTCAAACTTGCGAAATCGCTGCCGGGCATGCCCGGCGCGCCTGGTATGGCTTGGCGGGAGGCCCCGCAACATCAGGCGCTGCAGGCTGGACCGCGCCTCACGAGTCGCTTGTTGCAACGCAGCAAACTTCGCGCCCGCCTTTGAGAATTTAATTTTCGCTTGCGAGACTCCGCGCCATGCCTGATGAGCCGGGGTGGCATGAGCCGGCTGCATCCGGGCACCCTCAAACGAACCTGGATGGAGACACGCGTGGTGCTATACGGCTTTGGTCCGGTGTTGCTGGCCGGCACGATCCAGACCGTCGAGCTGTCGGTCCTGTCGCTCGCGGCCGCCGTGCTGCTCGGGCTGGCGGGCGCGGCGGCGAAACTGTCCCTTAACCGGCCGTTGCGCGCGCTCGCCACCGGCTACACGACCTTGATCCGCTCGGTGCCTGACCTCGTGCTGATGCTGCTGCTGTTCTACAGCATCCAGATCGCGGTCAATAATCTGACCGACGCGCTCGATCTGCCGCAGTTCGACATCGACCCGTTCGTGGCCGGCGTGCTGACGCTCGGCTTCATTTACGGCGCCTATTTCACCGAGACGTTCCGCGGCGCATTCCTCGCCGTGCCGCGCGGCCAGCTCGAAGCGGGCAGCGCCTACGGCATGAGCGGCGCGCGCGTGTTCGCGCGCATTCTGTTTCCGCAGATGATGCGTTTCGCGCTGCCCGGCATCGGCAACAACTGGCAGGTGCTCGTGAAAGCGACGGCGCTCGTGTCGATCATCGGTCTCGCGGATGTCGTCAAGGCCGCGCAGGACGCGGGCAAAAGCACCTTCAACATGTTCTTCTTCATCCTGATCGCGGCGCTCATTTATCTCGCGCTGACGACCGTTTCGAATCTTGCGCTGATCTGGCTGGAACGCCGCTATTCGATCGGCGTGCGGCACGCGGAGCTTTAAGACCATGATCGAGATTCTCAACGAATTCTGGCGCGCGTTTCTCTACTGGGACGGCCAACGCATGTCCGGACTCGCGGTGACGCTGTGGCTGCTGGTCGCCTCCGTCGGCATCGGTTTCTGTCTTGCGATTCCGCTCGCGGTGGCGCGCGTGTCGAAAAAGCGCTGGCTCTCGACGCCGGTGCGTCTTTATACGTATGTGTTTCGCGGCACGCCGCTGTACGTGCAACTGCTGCTGATCTATACCGGCATGTACAGCCTCGAATTCGTGCGCTCGCACCAACTGCTGGACGCGTTTTTCCGCAGCGGCTTTCACTGCGCGATTCTCGCGTTCGCGCTGAACACCTGCGCGTACACCACCGAGATCTTCGCGGGCGCCATCCGCTCCACGTCGCATGGGGAAGTGGAAGCGGCGCGTGCCTACGGCATGAGCTGGTTCACGATGTACCGCCGCATTGTGATACCGTCCGCGCTGCGCCGCGCGTTGCCGTTGTACAGTAACGAAGTGATCCTGATGCTGCATGCCACCACGGTCGCGTTCACGGCCACGGTGCCGGATATCCTGAAGGTGGCGCGCGACGCGAATTCGGCCACCTATCAGTCGTTCGACGCATTCGGCCTCGCGGCGCTGATTTACCTTGTGGTGTCGTTTGCACTCGTCGCGCTGTTCCGCCGCGCAGAGCGTCACTGGCTTGGTTATCTGGCGGTGCGCACGCACTGAGCGCGCCCGTGTTCGCAGCAGGCGGCGCACAAACGCGCGCCGTCGCACGTTGATCCGTATTTTGAAAGGGAGAGCATCTTGCTCCATACCACGCAAACCCAGGCTTGCAAGCTCGCCGTGCAGGACATCCACAAGCGCTATGGCGATAACGAAGTGCTCAAGGGCGTGTCGCTGAATGCGAACAAGGGCGACGTGATCAGCATCATCGGCGCGAGCGGCTCGGGCAAGAGCACCTTCCTGCGCTGCATCAATTTTCTGGAGCGGCCGAACGCGGGGCAGATCGTCGTCGACGGCGAAGCGGTCAAGACGAAGACGGACCGCGGCGGCAATCTCGAAGTCGCCGATCACAAGCAGTTGCAGCGCATTCGCACGAAGCTCGCGATGGTGTTTCAGCACTTCAATTTGTGGGCGCATATGAATGTGCTCGAGAACGTCGTCGAGGCGCCGATTCACGTGCTCGGTGTGCCGCGCCGCGAAGCGGAAGACCGGGCGCGCGAATATCTGGAGAAGGTGGGCCTCGCGCCGCGCGTCGAAAAGCAGTATCCGTCGCATCTGTCGGGCGGGCAGCAGCAGCGTGTGGCGATTGCCCGCGCCCTCGCGATGAACCCGGATGTGATGCTGTTCGACGAACCGACTTCCGCGCTCGACCCGGAACTCGTCGGCGAAGTGCTGAAAGTCATGCAGAAGCTCGCGGAAGAAGGGCGCACCATGATCGTCGTCACGCATGAAATGGGTTTTGCGCGCAACGTGTCGAACCATGTGATGTTCCTGCATCAGGGCCGCACGGAAGAAGAGGGCCTGCCCGCGGAGGTATTGAGCGCACCGCGCAGCGAGCGGCTCAAGCAGTTCCTCTCCGGCAGCCTCAAATAACGCGCCGCGCGCAGCGTCCTACGTCAACCGATGGCCCGCACGTCCAGTCCCGCCCGCACCACGCAGGTCGCAATCGTCGCATTGCCGCCTGTGTCGATGTCGGGCGTCGGGCCGATTGTCGACGCGCTGAATCTGGCCAATGAAATCGACGGCCGCGCGCTGTACCGCGTGCAGGTCTGCTCGTGGGACGGCCGAGCGGTGCCGCTCGCGGGCGGCGCGCAATGGCCTGCCGATGCCGCGTTCGGTGACGCGATTGCATGCGACTGGCTGATTGTCGTCACCGAACGGTTTCAGCAATTTGCCGACTACCGGCTCTTTCTCGCGAGCCTCGCGCGGGTCGGGCAACGCACGCCGCTCGTCACCGGCATCCACCACGGCGTGTGGTGGCTTGCGATGGCGGGGCAATTGTCCGGCTATCGCGTGAGCGTCAACTGGGAGACGTATCAGCAGTTCGCCGAGCAGTTCGAGCGCTCCATCGTCACCCAGCAGATTTTCGAAATCGACCGCGATCGCGCGACCTGCGCGGGCGGTCAGGCCACCGTCGACTTCATGCTCGCGATGATCGGCCGCGAGCACGGCCCGGAACTCGCGGACCGTATCGCGGACACGCTCGGCGTGGGCGTATTGCGCGCCGGCGAGGAGCGTCAACGCATTCCGTTCGTGACCGCGCCGGGCGAGCGCCATCCGCGGCTGAACGATGCATTGCTGCTGATGGAAGCGAATATCGAAGACCCGCTCACGACGGACGAAATCGCGGGTCTCGTCGGCGTCTCGCGGCGGCAACTGGAGCGCCTGTTTCGCCAGTATCTCGGCTCCATGCCGTCCAAATACTATCTGGGCCTGCGGCTTTCCAAAGCGCGCACGCAATTGCAGCGCACGAGCAAGTCGGTCGTGCAGATCAGCCTCGCTTGCGGGTTTTCGTCGGCAGCGCATTTCTCGAATGCCTACCGCGAGCGCTTCGGGGTGACGCCGCGCGAGGATCGCCGCAACTGGATCGACCGCCAGACCGGCGCAAGCGGCGCGGCGGCGAGCGAGCCGCGCGCGGGCGCGTTGATCGAACGGCCGGATTTCGCGGATTGAATTGCGCGACACGTCGCCGTTGTGCGCGTGACGATGGAACCCCACAGAAAACGTCGCCTATGCGCAAGACGCCGCGCGCACGGTTTCCTACACTACGTGTATTACCTCTCACCTGTAACGAGGATTTGCCATGAACGACCTGACAGTGACACGCAAAACCTTCGACGAAGTCATGGTGCCGGTGTTCGCGCCCGCCGCCTTCGTGCCGGACCGCGGTCTCGGCTCACGCGTCTGGGATACGCAAGGCCGCGACTATATCGACTTCGCCGGCGGCATCGCCGTCACCGCGCTCGGTCATGCGCATCCCGAACTGCTGAAAGTTTTGCACGAGCAGGGCGGCAAACTGTGGCACATCGGCAATGGCTACACGAACGAGCCGGTGCTGCGTCTGGCCAAACGCCTGGAAGATCTCACGTTCGCCGACCGCGCGTTCTTTGCGAACTCCGGTGCCGAAGCGAACGAAGCCGCGCTCAAACTCGCGCGCCGCGTCGCGTTCGATCGCCATGGCGCCGACAAATTCGAAATCGTCTCCTTCACGCAGTCGTTTCATGGCCGCACGTTCTTCACCGTCAGCGTGGGCGGCCAGTCGAAGTATTCGGAAGGCTTCGGGCCGGTGCCGCAAGGCATCGTTCATTTGCCGTACAACGACATCGAGGCCGCGAAACAGGCCATCGGCGCGAAAACCTGCGCGGTCATCGTCGAGCCGATCCAGGGCGAGGGCGGTGTGATTCCGGCCGATCCGGCGTTCCTCAAGGCGCTGCGCGAAGCGTGCGACCAGCACGACGCGCTGCTCATTTTCGACGAAGTCCAAACAGGCGTGGGCCGTAGCGGCTACTTCTACGCGTACCAGGACACCGGCGTCACGCCCGACATTCTCACCACCGCCAAGGCGCTCGGCAACGGCTTCCCGATCGGCGCCATGTTGACCACGAACGAACTGGCCGCGCATTTCAAGGTCGGTGTGCACGGCACGACCTACGGCGGCAATCCGCTCGGCTCGGCCATCGCGGAGAAGGTGGTCGAACTCGTCAGCGATCCGAAGCTTCTGGAAGGCGTGCGCACCCGCAGCGACGTGCTGAAAGGCCACCTGGCGAAGCTCAATGAACGCTTCGGCCTCTTCAAGGAAGTGCGCGGCAAGGGCTTGCTGATCGGCGCCGAACTGACGGACGCTTACAAGGGGCGCGTAAAAGATTTCGTCACGGCCGCGGGTCAGCACGGCGTGATCATGCTGATGGCGGGACCGGACGTGCTGCGCTTCGTGCCGTCGCTGATCATGCCGCTCGACGACATGAACGAGGGCTTCGAGCGGCTCGCCAAAGCCATCGCCGAAGTGATCGGCGCAAAGGCCGAAGCGACGTCGAAATAAGGGGCCCCCGAAACCGGCGGTGCGCGCAAGGCACATCACCGCACCGCACCGACTCTGGGTCCACCCATGCGTCACATTCAACAGGAACGATGATGCTCTTCGTACGCCCCGGCCGCCTCGCCGATCTCGATGCGCTCGAACATATGGCGCGCACCGCCCAGCCGGTGCTGCATTCACTACCGCACGACCGGCGCGCGCTCGAAGCACGCGTCGCGCTGTCGGAAGACTCGTTTCGCGCGGACGTCGATTTTCCGGGCGAGGAGTTCTATCTGTTCGTGCTTGAAGACAGCGAGACCGGCAAGCTGATGGGCACGGCGAGCATCGTCGCGGCGGCGGGCTACTCGGATCCGTTCTACGCGTTTCGCAACGACGCGCTGATTCATGCGTCGCGCGAACTGCACGTGAACCGCAAGATTCACGCGCTCACCATGTCGCACGAACTGACCGGCAAGAGCCGGCTCGCGGGCTACTACATCGACCCGTCGCTGCGCGGCGACGCCGCCGCGCACCTGCTGTCGCGCGCGCGGATGATGTACATCGCCGCGAATCGCAAGCGCTTTACGCCAGAGGTGTTTTCGCTGCTGCTCGGCGTGACCGACGACAAGGGCGTGTCGCCATTCTGGGAAGCGGTGGGGCGCAAGTTCTTCGGGCGCGATTTCGCCGACATCGAAATCGAGTCGGGCGGGCGCAGCAGAACGTTCATCGCCGAAGTCATGCCCACCTATCCGATCTATGTGCCCTTGCTGCCCGAGGCGGCGCAGCGCGTGCTCGGCGAGCCGGATGCGAACGCGTTGCTCGCGTATGAGATCCATCTCGAAGAAGGCTTCGAGACCGACCGCTTCATCGACATTTTCGACGCCGGCCCAGTGCTCACCGCGCAGGTGGACCGCAGTGCCTGCGTGACGCGCAACGAAACGCGCGTCGTGCGCGAGAGTGCGGCGCCCGCGAGCGGCTCGGCTTTTCTGATCGCGCACAACGGCGCGGACGGTGAGTTCCGCTGCGTGCTCGGCGATCTGCCGGCCGGTAAGAACGAAGGCGCGCCGCTCGCGCAGGCGGCACGTGCCGCGCTCGGCGTGCAGGACGGCGACGCGGTGCGTTGCGTGCCGCTGCATGAGCCGCAAGGCGACGCGCAGAACCAACAAACGGGAGACGCGCAATGATCGTCGTTCGCGTTGTGCAACGAGGCGATGTCGACGCTTTGATGCGGCTCGCGCAGGAAACCGGCCCCGGGCTCACCACCTTCAAGCCGGATCGCGAGGCACTCGCCGCGCGCGTCGAGCGGGCGCGCCGCACGATGGAAGACAAAGCCGCGCCGCATGAGGCAGGCTACTTCTTCGTGATGGAAGACACGCAAACGGGCGATGTCGCGGGCGTCTGCGGAATCGAAACGGCGGTCGGCCTGCAGCAGCCGTTCTACAACTATCGCGTGAGCACGGTGGTGCACGCGAGCCAGGACCTCGGCATCTGGACGCGCATGCGTGCGCTCAACATCTCGCACGACCTGACGGGTTACGCCGAGGTCTGCTCGCTGTTCCTGAGCCCGCGTTATCGCACGAGCGGCGTGGGCGGCTTGCTGTCGCGCTCGCGCTTCATGTTTCTCGCGCAGTTCCGCGAGCGCTTTCCGCAGCGTTTATGCGCGGAATTGCGCGGCCATTTCGACGAGCAGGGCACGTCGCCGTTCTGGCGTGCGGTTGGTTCGCACTTCTATCAGATCGACTTCAACGCCGCGGACTACCTGAGCTCCCATGGGCGCAAGGCGTTTCTCGCGGAGCTGATGCCGCGTTATCCGGTATATGTCGAGTTGTTGCCGGAAGAGGCGCAGCAATGCGTCGGCCTCACGCACAGCGACACGATTCCGGCGCGCCGCATGCTCGAAGCGGAAGGGCTGCGCTACGAGAATCACGTCGATATTTTCGACGCCGGTCCGGTGCTCGAATGCCATATCGCCGACTTGCGCACGGTACGCGAAAGCGTGGTCGTGCCGGTGCAGATCGCCGAGGTGCCGGCGGGCGCGCCGCAGGATGCGCCGCGTTCCATGGTGTCGAATACGTCGCTCGGCGATTTTCGCGTGGGCGTGGCCGCAGGCGTGCCGCAAGACGGCGTGTTCCACATGAATGCGCGGGAGGCGTCGGCGCTCGGCGTCAAGTCAGGCGACCCGGTCCGGGTACTGCCGCTGAAACACAAACAGGGATGATCATGAGCGAGCTTTTTATCGACGGCGAATGGGCCGCCGGCACGGGACCCGCATTCGCGTCGCGCAACCCGGGTACGGGCGCGACGGTTTGGGAAGGCAATAGCGCGTCCGCCGGGGACGTGGAGCGCGCCGTGCGCAGCGCGCGCCGTGCATTTGCCGCCTGGTCGGCGCTCGGTCTCGACGACCGCTGCGCGGTGGTGCGCCGCTTCGCGGCACTCGTCACCGAGCGCAAGGAAGCGCTTGCCGAAGCGATCGGCCGGGAGACCGGCAAGCCGCTGTGGGAAGCGCGGACCGAGGCGGCGTCGATGGCCGCGAAAGTCGAGATCTCGATTCAGGCCTACAACGAGCGCACCGGCGAAAAGCGTTCGGCAATGGCGGACGGCACCGCGGTCTTGCGGCATCGTCCGCATGGCGTGGTGGCCGTGTTCGGGCCGTATAACTTTCCCGGACACCTGCCCAACGGGCACATCGTGCCGGCGCTGATCGCAGGCAATGCGGTGGTGTTCAAGCCCTCGGAACTGGCGCCCGGCGTTGCCGCGCTGACCGTGCGGATCTGGCGCGACGCGGGTTTGCCTGCGGGCGTGCTGAATCTCGTGCAAGGCGAGAAGGACACGGGCATTGCACTGGCGAATCACCGGCAGATCGACGGACTCTTTTTCACTGGTAGTTCGGACACCGGAACATTGCTGCATAAGCAGTTTGGCGGACGCCCCGAAATCGTGCTCGCGCTCGAAATGGGCGGCAACAATCCGCTCGTGATCGGCCCGGTCGCGGACATTGACGCCGCCGTGCATCACACGATCCAGTCGGCGTTTCTGTCGGCAGGGCAGCGCTGCACCTGCGCGCGCCGTATCTTCGTGTCGAACGACGCGGCCGGCGAGCGCTTTCTCGCGCGCTTCGTGGAGGTCGCGTCGCGCATCCGCGTCGGCGAATACAACGCCGAACCGCAGCCTTTCATGGGCGCGGTGATTTCGGCGCGCGCCGCGTCGCGGCTTGTCGAGGCGCAGGAGCGGCTGCTTGCCGGCGGCGCGCGGGCGTTGCTGAAAATGGAGCAACGCGATCCGAAGCTCGGTTTCGTCACGCCGGCCATTCTCGATGTGACCGCCGTTGCGGATCTGCCCGACGAGGAGCACTTCGGACCGCTCGCGCAGATCATCCGCTACGGCAGCTTCAACGAGGCGCTCGAACAGGCCAACGACACGCAGTTCGGTCTCTCCGCGGGCCTTCTCGCCGACGACGAAGCGCTGTGGACGCATTTCCAGCGCACCATCCGCGCGGGCATCGTCAACTGGAACCGGCCGACCAACGGCGCCTCGTCCGGCGCGCCGTTCGGCGGCCCGGGCCGTTCGGGCAATCACCGGCCGAGCGCCTATTACGCAGCCGATTACTGCGCGTATCCGATGGCGTCTGTCGAAAGCGCGCAACTGCAAATGCCCGCGAGCGTCTCGCCGGGCCTTCAATTCTAAGGATCGACGATGCAAGCCACTGAAGCCAATTTCGACGGCCTGGTCGGCCCGACGCACAACTACGCGGGGCTGTCGTTCGGCAATGTCGCGTCGCAGAACAACGAGAAGTCCGTTGCGAACCCGAAGGCGGCCGCGAAGCAAGGCCTGCGCAAGATGAAGCAGCTGGCCGATCTCGGCTTTCACCAGGGCGTGCTGCCGCCGCAGGAGCGTCCGTCGATGCGTCTGTTGCGCGAGCTCGGTTTTTCGGGCGACGACGCGACGGTGATCGCGCGCGTCTCGAAGAACGCGCCCGAGCTGCTGGCGGCGGCGAGTTCGGCCTCCGCCATGTGGACCGCCAATGCGGCAACCGTGAGTCCGTCAGCCGACACGCAGGACGGCCGCGTGCACTTCACGCCGGCTAATCTGTGCAGCAAGCTGCATCGCGCGATCGAACACGAATCGACACGCCGCACGTTGCGCGCCATTTTCAGCGACGCCGACCGCTTCGCGGTGCACGAAGCCTTGCCCGGCACGCCCGCGCTCGGCGACGAAGGCGCGGCGAATCACACGCGTTTTTGCTCCGAATACGGTGCCCGCGGTGTCGAATTTTTCGTCTATGGCCGCAGCGAATATCGCCGCGGGCCGGAGCCGAAACGCTTCCCGGCGCGGCAAACGTTCGAGGCGAGCCGGGCGGTTGCGCATCGTCACGGTCTGCTCGAAGAGGCGACGGTGTATGCGCAGCAGAGCCCCGAAGTCATCGACGCGGGTGTTTTTCATAACGACGTGATCGCGGTCGGCAATCGCAATACGCTCTTCTGCCACGAGCTCGCGTTCGTCGAACAGAGCGCCGTGTACGACGAATTGCGTGCGAAGCTCGCGGGCCTGAATGCCGAATTCAACGTGATCCAGGTGCCGGACGCGCAGGTGAGCGTCGCGGACGCCGTCTCGTCGTATCTGTTCAACAGCCAGTTGCTGACGCGTCCCGACGGCAAGCAGGTGCTGGTCGTGCCGCAGGAGTGCCGCGAAAACCCGCGCGTGGCGGCGTACCTCGACGACCTCACGTCGCATACGGGTCCCATCGACGAGGTGCTCGTGTTCAATTTGCGCGAGAGCATGAAAAACGGCGGCGGTCCGGCGTGCCTGCGTCTGCGCGTGGTGTTGAACGACGCCGAGCGCGCGGCGGTCACGCGAGGCGTGTGGATCGACGACACGCTGTTCGGCCGGCTCGATACGTGGATCGAAAAGCATTATCGCGACCGTCTCGCGCCGGCCGATCTGACCGATCCGCAATTGCTCGCCGAGTCGCGCACCGCGCTCGACGAACTCACGCAGATTCTCGGACTCGGATCGCTCTATGACTTCCAGCGCTGAGCGCGGCGAGGCGAGCGCGATGCTCGCGGATTTCCTCGGCTACACGCTCGCGGGCACGCGGCCGGCCGCGAGCGCGATGCAAGGCACGTGCACCGGCGGTGTGCGCTGGTCGTGGCAGGGCGACGGCGTGCTGCTGATGCAGCCCGCCACGCTCGCTGCGAACGCGCCGAGCGTGCTTGCGTCGGCCGGCGTGCATGGCGACGAAACCGCGCCCATCGAACTGCTTTCGTATCTGGTACGCGACATCGCGCGCGGCGCGGCCGACTTGAGCTGCCGTCTGCTGGTGATTCTCGGCAACGTCGAGGCGATGCGCGACGGCTGCCGTTATCGCGACGATGATCTGAACCGCCTCTTCAGCGGCCGGCATCTGCAGTTGGCGGCGAGTCACGAGGCGCCGCGCGCCGCTGCGCTGGAGCAGGCGGCCGTGCAGTTTTTCGCTGCGGCTTCAGAAGAGCCCAGCGCGCGCTGGCATATCGACATGCACACGGCGATCCGCGCGTCCGCGTTCGAGCGCTTCGCGCTGCTGCCGCATACCGGCAGACCGTTTTGCCGTGCGATGTTCGAGTGGCTCGGGCAAGCGCAAATCAGTGCGGTACTGCTGCACACCACGAAGGGCAACACCTATTCGCATTTCACCGCGCAGACGTGCGGCGCGAACGCGTGCACGCTGGAACTCGGCAAGGTGCGCCCGTTCGGCCAGAACGATCTCACGCGCTTTGCGGGCGCGGACGCGGCGCTGCGTCAACTGATCGCCGGAACGAATGGGCGCGAAGACGGCCCCTTGCCGCGCGCTTTCACCGTGATCGACCAGATCACGAAGCAAAGCGATGCGTTCGAACTGCTGGTCGCGCCCGACGTCGCGAACTTCACGCCCTTCACGAAAAACACCTTGCTCGCACGCGATGGCGACTATCGCTACGTCGTCCGGCACGACGAGGAGCGCCTCGTGTTTCCGAACGCCACGGTCAAGCCCGGCTTGCGCGCCGGCCTGATGGTGATCGAGACGACGCAAGACACGCTGGCCGCGCTGGTTTGACGGCGCTGGTTTGACCGCGCCGAGGTAGAGGAATCCCGGCGCCTGCACCTGCCGTGTTTGCGCCAGCGCGACATCAAGTTGCAGCTTTGCACGCCGCGCGTGCCGTGCGCCGCGACGTGCGAGCCGTCCGAGCACCCCGCAGACGCGGCACCCGAGCCTGTACAATCCCCGCCTCGCGGCTGCTGCGCTGCACCACAGCGGCCGCACGAGTTTGAATCGCATTTTTGGCGCGGCAATCATGCCAGTCCGGATTCGGCTCCGTCTTATTCAATACCGTAGAGGAACACCCGTAATGAAGATGAATTGGCGAAACACGGCTGCGCTCGCGCTCTTCGCGACGGCAACGGTCGCGGCAGGCTCGGCCATGGCGGCGGACATCAAGGAAGTGCGGTTCGGCGTGGAGGCGTCCTATGCGCCGTTCGAATCGAAGTCGCCGTCGGGCGAACTGCAGGGTTTCGACATCGACGTCGGCAACGCCGTGTGCGCGAAGCTGAAGGCGAAGTGCGTGTGGGTCGAGAATTCGTTCGACGGCCTGATTCCCGCCTTGCAGGCGCGCAAGTTCAACGCGATCAACTCGGATATGACGATCACCGACCAGCGTCGTCAGGCGATCGATTTCACGGATCCGATCTACACGATCCCGAATCAGATGATCGCGAAGAAGGGCAGCGGCCTGCAGCCGACGCCGGCGTCGCTGAAGGGCAAGCATGTCGGCGTGCTGCAGGGCACGATTCAGGAGACGTACGCGAAGGCGCGCTGGGCGCCGGCGGGCGTCGACGTCGTGCCGTATCAGACGCAGGACCAGATCTACGCGGACCTCGCGTCGGGTCGTCTCGATGCGTCGTTCCAGGACGCCGAAGCAGCGTCGAAAGGCTTTCTGAAGAAGCCGCAAGGCGCCGGATTCGAGTTCGCGGGTCCCGCTGTCAGCGACGAAAAGCTGCTGGGCGCGGGCGTCGGCTTCGGCATCCGGCGCGGCGACAAGGCGCTGAAGGATGCGCTGAACCAGGCGCTGAAGGAATTGAAGGCCGACGGCACGATCGACCGCTTCGCGGCCAAGTACTTCGACGTCAAGGTGGTGCTCAAGTAACGCCCCACGCATCGACGCATGAAAACACCGAACGGCCGCTCGATGCGGCCGTTTTGCATGGTGCGCGTGTCGGCTTCCCATCGCGATCATGTCATTTGCCCCGCGCCAAATATTTCCAGATATTGTTTTGTGGACATGTGCGCGCAAGACAGGCTGCGCTAAAATCGCCGGGCGCGCTGCGTCACGCTGCGCGCCGTCGCAAACGATAAACACAGGGCACGCGTAGCGTGCTGCAATAACCACAAGACAGCAGTAAGCGCCGGGGGCGCCTCGCGGGGGACCAGAATGAGCACCATTGCAGTCGAGAATCCGGGCCGTACGGGGGCCGCGGACGATGCGCAGTTGAACGCCAGCTTCGCGCGGCAGCCCATCCTGAATCGGGACGGCATGCTGTGTGGCTACGAGCTCAAGATTCGCGCGCCGGAATTGCCGCCCGAGGCGCCCGACGACCTCGACGCCGATCTCGACGCCGACCCCACCGACGAACCCGGCGCGCGAGCCGGTCGCGCGCCCACACCAGCAGAGCGCTCGGCGCGCGCCGTCATCCGCGGGCTGGTCGAGGGCAACGTGCGCAGCGCATTGACCGGGCACCCGGCGTATATCGACACGAGCCGCGATCTGCTGTTCGACAACGCCATCGAGCGGCTGCCCGCCGAGCGCTTTCTGTTCGAGCTGCCGCATGACATGCACATCGACGAAGAACTGATCGCCCGGATCGTGCAACTGCATGGCCGGCGCTATCGTTTCGTGCTGGACGACGTGACGCAGCCCAACGAGACCTTCGCGAAGCTCCTGCCTTACGCGGAAGCCATCAAGATCGACATCACGCGCGCGCCTGCGGCGCTTCTGCCCAAGTTGACGAGCGTGCTGAAGTCGGCGGGCAAGCTGCTGATCGCCTCGGGGCTCGACGCGCAAGCCGACTTCGAAACGGCGCACGGTTTAGGCTTCGACCGTTTCCAGGGCTATTTCTTCGCGCGTCCGCAAACCTCGCTGACGCGCCGTGTCAGCGCGCCGCGCCATGCGCTGCTGAACCTGTTGCAACTGCTCGCGGGCGACCCCACGGTCGCGCAGCTCGAAGCGGAGCTCAAGCTCAATCCGGTGCTGGTCATGCATCTGATGAAGCTTGCCAATTCGAGCGGCTTCGCGGTCGGCCACAAAGTGACGACGCTGCGCGAGGCGATCAATGCAACCGGCACCGACCGCATCGCGCGCTGGACGCAGCTGCTGTTGTATGCCGACGGCCGCAAGGTCGCACTCGAAGACGATCCGCTGCTGCAACTCGCCGCCACGCGCGCACGTTTCATGGAACTGGCGATCGAACGCCTGCCCGACGCCGGCCGCGACGAAGCGGACGCGGCGTTCCTGACCGGCGTGTTTTCATTCGTCGACGCGGTGTTCGGCGGCTCGCTCGAAAGCACGCTGAACGTGCTGACGCTGTCGCGCCCGATTCAGGCGGCGATTCTGCAACGCGAAGGCGTGCTCGGCCAGTTGCTCGCCGCCGTCGAGGCGCTCGAAAACGGCACGTGGGACAGGCTCGCCGCATTGTGCGCGACGCTTGCGCCGTTGACGGTGGAGGAGGTTGCGCAAATGGGGCTCGCGGCCGGTGCGTGGGCGGGGGTCGCGGACCGCAGCGCGGAAGGTCTGGAAAGAATCGAGGACTGAGGCCGCTGTCCGCATCGAAGCCGAATCAGACGGAAAAAAGCCGGCATGCACTCCATGCCGGCTTCAAAAACCACCTGCTGAACAATCTGGCGTCGGGCAAACACAGAATCGGGAGACTTGCTGTCGCGATCAACGATCACGCCACGTCTTTACATCGTCTCCATTTCCCGCATCTGCCCCAGGCCGAAAAAACGGCCTAACTCCTTGGCCAGTTCGTTCAGCACGCTCATCTCCTTCTGTGAGATGCGGCGTGGCTCCTGCGTATGAGACCAGTCGCCGTAGAGCAGAGCGACGGTCTGCTCCGTTTCGTCCACCACCGGCAATAGCACGAAGGCGCGGGCGTCGTCGAATGAACGGCGGAACCACTCGGGCAGCCGCGCGACCATTTTCGGATCGCGCGCATTTTCGATGAAAATGCCCACCGAATTCGCGATGGCCAGATGGAACACGTCGGGCTCGAAGGCCGAGCCGAAGGCGAGCTTGGGCAGCGCCGCGTCGATTTTCGGGCCGAGGCCGAGACGCGCCCGGAAAGTACCGTTGCTGTGCTTGACGAACACCACCGTGCGCGCGAAGCCGAGTGCGGCGAGCACCGTTTCCGAGGCCATGCCGAGCGCCGGCGCGAGCGAGCTGTTATCGGGCAGATTGCGCAGGTCTTCGACGCCTGCGGCGATGCGCGCCTCCGGGTTGAGCGCCTCGCGCGCAATCGCGTCGGCGTTCGCACGCAGCTCGACGATTTCGCGCATCACGCCGTCGCCGCCTTCTTCGCGGGCGAGCGCGACGCTCATCTCGAGGAGCACTTCCGGATCGGTGTTGAGCGCGCGGCTATATTCCTGCGCCAGTTCGGCAATGCGCTCCTCGCGCTCGAAGTCGGGCACGTTCTGCTGCGTGAGGACGTCCGCGACCGCCGTCGAGTAATTGGTGATGGCGCGCAGCCACTGCACCTGGCGCGGCTGCTCGGTGTCCTGCGGATCGAACTCGCCCATGCCCGAGCGGATCATGTCGGGCAGGCGCCAGCGCACGGCGGCTTCCTCGCCGATCTCGTCGAAGGTCACGCCGAGCACGAGCACGCACGCATCGTTTTCGAGCGTGCCGCTTTCGATGTGACGGCGGATCTGATCCCATTCCGCGTCGAGGTAGAACACCACCAGCAGTTTGCCGATCTGCCGCATCAGCGTGCAGACCACCGCTTCCTCGCCGGCGCGCAGATCGCCGCGCTCGGTCAGCTTGCGCGCGACGCAGCCCGAGAGCAGCGTGCGGTTCAGTTCGAGCTTCGCGTCGATACGCCGCGGCGCGCTGTGATGAAAGTGATCGACGATCTTCAGGCCGACGACGAGATGTCCGACGGCGTCCATGCCGAGCACCATCAGCGCACGCGACACCGTCGTGATATTGCCGCCGAATGCCATATACATCGCCGAGTTCGCGAGCCGCAGCACTTTTTGCGTCAATGCGAAGTCCGACAGCACCACCTGCACGAGGCCGGTGAAGTCGAGGTCGTCGTTGTTCATTGCCGCCATGGTGGTGCGCAACGACTGCGACAGCATGGGGAAATCGCCGCGCTCGCTCATTCGCGTCCAGAGCCGGTCGAGCACCGCCGCCTTTACCATGTGAGTCCCGCAAAAGCCATACGTGTTCCAATGAATGCCATGCCGGCGCGAAGCCGGCTGATGCCGCTCTTTGAGCGCCTGATCTGCACGCTAGGCAGTGTGCAGATAAAGGGAGCGCGCTTCGAAACGTTGCGCCAGTTCGTCGGATGGCAACGCCTGACAGACGAGCCATCCCTGTATGTGGTCACATCCCATCTCGGTGAGCAGGCTGCGCTGCGCTTCGGTTTCGACGCCCTCGGCGACCAGTTCGAGGTCGAGCGTCTGGGCGAGGCCGACCACCGCGCTGACGATCGCCTGGTCGTTTCGGGAGGTTAGCAGATTCTCGACAAAACTCCTGTCGATCTTCAGTTTTGCAAGGGGAAACCGTTGCAGGTAAGCCAGGCTCGAATAGCCGGTACCGAAATCGTCGACGGCAAAGCGGATGCCCATGGCCGTCAGGTCCTCCAGCAGCACCTTGGCGTGCGCGGGGTCGTGCATCAGCAGACTCTCGGTGATCTCGAACACGAGGCGCCGCGGGTCGATGCCTGTCAGGTTGATCGCCTCGCGCACGGCGTCCTTGAAGCGCGGATCCCGGAACTGCTGCGGCGACACGTTGACCGCGACATATTGCAGCGAGATGCCCTTTGCATCCCACTGGATCAGCTGCATGCAGGCAACCTTGAGCACCCAGTTGCCGAGAAAGTTGATGAGCCCGACCGATTCCGCGAGCGGAATGAACATGGACGGCGGCACGAGGCCGTGCACCGGATGCATCCAGCGGATCAAGGCCTCCACGCCGACCACGCCGTGCGTGCGGCTGCTCGTGATCGGCTGGAAGTGCAGCGAGAATTCGCCGTTGCGTACGCCGTCGTAGAGGTCCGCCTCCAGTTTCAGGCGTTCGGCGTCGGCGGGATTGTCGTCCGGCACGTAGAAGGCGAGCGTGTTGCCGCCCGCCGCCTTCGCCTGCAGCAACGCGTGGTCGGCCCAGCGCAGCAGGTGCGTGTCGTGCGCGGCGGTGTCGTTCGCGTGACGCACGTCCGGATAAAGCGCAATGCCGATGCTCGCCGACAGATGCACCTGCTGGCCGTTAAATACATACGGCTGCTGGATCGCGGTCAAGAGGCGCCGCGCCAGCGCTTCCGCTGCCGCGGCGGCGTCGGTGCGGTTGGCGGCGGGCTTGACGAGAATCGCGAACTCGTCGCTGGCGATGCGGGCCACCGTCTCGTTCGGGCTCGTCATGTTCAGAATGCGCCGCGCCGTGTCGCGCAGCATTTCGTCGCCGGCGTCGTAGCCGAGCGCGCGGTTCACCCGCTGATAATCGTCGATGTCGAGCAGCAGCAGCGCGGCGGGCGTGCCGTGCGCGTCGGCCCGCTGTTGCGCTTCGAGCAGCGCGGGAATCAGCGCGGACTGGTTGGCGAGATTGGTCAGCCGATCGAGATGGAGCGCCTGGATGAGGCGCTCCTCGCTCGCGCGCCAGGCCGACACGTCGAAGCCGGCGATCGCGAAGCCTTCCATGCCGTGGTGGCTGCTGCGCACCACGCGCAACTCGACGGTGATCGGATAGGTCAGCGACTTGATGAGCCCGAGCGTCGCCTTTTCGACATTGCCGGTGGTGGAGGCGCGCGCGAGCAGCGCGTCAAGGCGCGCCGTGTCGGTCTGAGCCACCAGTTCGTGCAGCGTGATGGTCTCCAGATACTCGCGGTGATAGCCGATAAAGCGCAGGCTCGCGTCGGACACGTAGATGAAGCGCAGCTCGTTGTCCACGTGCGCGAGCAGATCCACGGCGCCGACCACCTGTTCGAGTTGCGGCAGGGCGGGCGGCTCGGCTTGCGGTGTGTCCTCGACGCGCCGGCCACGGCCCAGAAGCCGGTCGACGACCGTGCGCAAGGAGCCCCGGCGGGGCGCGGTGATCCTGTTCGCTTCCATGTTTGTCGCTGGCAACCTGTGTTCGTCTGCGGGCGGGGCGGCTGGCCGTTCGCCTCGTCGGGGCGGCAAAACGGTATCAGGCCACCCCATCAGGACAAGATAACGACCCGCCGCCCGAAATCTTTAGTGGCTGCGCGAGAAAAACATCCCGTAAGGGAAATCGGCGCGCGACGGCCGCCGGAAATGGCCGATTCAGGGTTGATCCGGCGCGGATTCGGTTAAAGTGCGGTTGCCCCACGTCCGTTAATACGGCAAACCCCTGTGCGTTGGCGGCGCGCCGCTGCCGCTCAGGCCTTCGAAAGCTGCACCGATGATCCATGTCTGAACTTCATTTGGTCCGGGCCTCCGCCCGGCGCATCGAGGTGCGCGACGCGACCGGCGACGATCCCGACGCGGCTACGGCCGCGCAGTTCGTCTATCTCGGCCGGCAACCGATCCTCGATCGCGCGGGCGCCCTTAATGCGTACGAACTGCTGTTCCGGGCCGGCGCCCAGAACTATGCGCAGGTCACCAACGACGCGCAGGCGACCGCGCAGGTGGTGGCGCGCGCGCTCGGCGGCATCGGCGTGCCCGCTGTGCTCGGACGGCATCGCGGCTTCGTGAATATCGACCGCGAGCTGCTGTTCGACGACATCGTCCATGTCATGCCGCCGGAGCGGTTTGTGCTCGAAATCCTCGAAACGGTCAAGTTCGACGCGCAACTCGCGCGCCGGCTCGGCGAGCTGCGGCGCGGCGGTTTCCAGGTCGCGCTCGACGACGTGACGCAGCTCTCCGACGAACTGCTCGCGATGCTGCCGCATGCGGACATCGTCAAGATCGACTTCCTGCAGACGGCGCGCGCGCATCTGCCGGAACTCGCGGCGGCCATGCGCGGCCGAGGCAAGACGCTGATCGCCGAAAAAGTCGAGACGCGCGAAGACTTCGCGCTCGCCCGCGATCTCGGCTTCGACCTCTTCCAGGGCTACTTCTTCGCGCGGCCGCAAGTGCTGGCCGCGCCGCGCAACCGCTCGCCGCGTCCGGGCCTGTTGCGCCTGCTCGCGCTGCTGTCGCGCGACGCGGGCATCGTCGAGCTGGAAGCCGAGCTGAAGCTGAATCCGAGCGTCGTCGTGCAGTTGCTGCGCCTCGTCAATTCGAGCGCCTTCGGTCTTGGACGCAATATCGCGTCGCTGCGCGAGGCGATCATTGCGACCGGCACGCGGCAGATCGCCCGCTGGGCGCAGCTGCTGCTTTACGCGGACAGCGGCGAGCTGCCGTGGCGAGCCGATCCGCTCGTCCAGCTGGCGGGCACCCGCTCGCGCTTCATGGAGCTGGCCGCGGGCTGGCTGCGTCCCGCCGACGACGAATTCGCCGACGCCGCGTTCATGACCGGCATCTTTTCGCTCGTGCATGTGCTGCTCGGCAGCACGCCGAAAGCGGTGCTCGAAAAGCTCGGCCTCGCGCCGCAGATTCGCGAGGCGATCGTCGAGAAAAGCGGACCGCTCGGCACGCTCCTGCGTATCGCCCAGGCGGCCGGCGAGGGCGGCGACGCGGCGTCGATCGCGCGCAGCGCCGATGCGCCGCCGGAATTCGCCGCGCTCACGCCCGAGATACTGGCCGAGCTGAATCTCTCCGCGGCGGCGTGGTTCGGCGCGCATATCGAGGAGGCGGCGGCCTGATCGCCCGTCTGCCGATTCGCGACGACGTCGGCATCGGCATGCATGCCGTTTGCTGCATGCCGCATGCCGTTTGCGGCTTCTCGCACTTATTTTTCGCGTACGTGGTCCAATAGAGCGCAAGGCTGGCCGTTCATGCTTCGGTGCGGCGCGTTAGACGCTTGCATGCTGCTCGACCATCGGTCACTGCCGCTGAACGGCACAGCCGTGAATTCCTGCCGGAATCCGGTATGCATCGACGCACAAAGGATCGCAGATGAAGAGAAAGCTCATGCCGGCGGTGCTGGCCGCCGCAGTGTCGGTGGCGTGCGCCGCTTATTCGTTGGCCGCGCACGCGACGCTCAAGCCGGGCGACACGGCGCCGCCATTCACCGCAGAGGCGTCGCTCGGCGGCAAGACCTACACCTATTCGCTTGCCGACGAGCTGAAAAAGGGCCCCGTGGTGCTGTACTTCTACCCGGCCGCTTTCACCAAGGGCTGCACGATCGAGGCGCATGAATTCGCCGAGGCCGTCGACGAATACAAGAAATATGGCGCGACGGTGATCGGCGTGTCGCACGACAACATCGACACGTTGACGAAGTTCTCGGTGAGCGAGTGCCGCAGCAAATTCCCGGTGGCCGCGGACGCGCAGTCGAAAGTGATCGGCGCCTACGACGCCGGCATGCCGATGCATAGCTCGATGGCCAACCGCGTGTCGTATGTGATCGCGCCGGACGGCAAGATCATCTACGAGTACACGAGCCTTTGGCCGGAGAAGCATGTGGAGAACACGCTCAAGGCCGTGAAGGATTGGGCCGCGACGCACAAGCCGTAACGCTTCCGCTCGAAGGTTCGCGATGCCGATTCTGGTTGGATTATTCGCGCTGATCGCGCTCGGGTACGGCGCGGTGCGCGCGTTCGACGCGTTGCAGGCGGCTTTCGGCACGGCGGTGGCCGTCGGCGTCGCGGTGCTGGCCGCGTTGCTGCTGATCGCCGCCGTGGCTTACTGGCTGCGTCGCCGCAAGGAGGTTGCGCCGAATGTTCGCGACGGCAACTGGACACACCGGCTGGACGGCACGTGGGGCTCGGTGCGGCTCGCCGCGGGCCAGCGCTTTTGCGAGGTCCGGCTTGGCGGGGAAGAGGGCGCCTATATCTTTGCCGATCTGCTCGCCGCCGAGGTGGCGCGTCAGGAAACGCAATGGCAGCTCGCGCTGAAGGTCAAGGACGCCGCGCGCGGCGTCTGGCTGCTGCCGATGCAGAGCGAGCGGCAGGCAAGGCAATGGCAACGCATTTTTCTGCTCGCGATGGAGCAGAAGCTCTAACGCCGATTGCGCCGGCGGCATGAAGTCGAGCGGACGAGCTTTGCTTGTCGGCTTGCTTAAAGCTCGCCGCGCCCTGGCGCTTGCATCAGCTTACGTCAGCTCGTGCGGCATCGCGTGCCGTCGCATCCCATGGCATCAGGGCGACGGCGCGATACCGCGTCTGCGCGCCTTGCGCGACTCCCAGCGCACGCGGATCCGGTCCATGTACAGATAGACGACCGGCGTGGTGTAAAGCGTCAGCATCTGGCTCATGATCAGCCCGCCGACAATCGCAATGCCGAGCGGCGCGCGCAACTCCGCACCTTCGCCGCGTCCGAACGCGAGCGGCAGCGCACCGAGCATCGCGGCGAAGGTGGTCATCATGATCGGACGGAAGCGCAGGAGGCACGCCTCGTGAATCGCGTCGCGCGACGAGCGGCCGTGGCGCGACGCCTCGATCGCGAAATCCACCATCATGATCGCGTTCTTCTTCACGATGCCGATGAGCAGAATCACGCCGATCAACGCGATGATGCTGAACTCGGTCTGAAAGAGGAGCAGCGCGAGCAACGCGCCGACGCCGGCCGACGGCAGCGTCGACAGAATGGTGAGCGGGTGGATATAGCTCTCGTACAGAATGCCGAGCACGATATAGACGGCGGCAAGCGCGGCCAGAATCAGGATGGGCTGATCCGACATCGACTGCTGGAACGCCTGCGCGGTGCCCTGGAAGCTGCCGTGGATGGTGGCCGGCATGCCGATCTCGGCCATGGTCTGGTAGATCGCCTGCGTTGCGGTGGACAGCGACACGCCCGGCGGCAAGTTGAACGAGATTGTCGAAGCGACGAACTGGCTCTGGTGATTTACCGAAAGCGGCGTATTGCCCGGGCCGAAGCTCGCGATGGCGGAGAGCGGCACCATCGTTTCCTTCGACGTCGACACCGCCGCGCCCGACGACGCGCTCGACTTGCCGCTCGACGCAATCGAATTGATCGCCTGGTTGCGCGCCGAATCGGCGGCAATCGCCGCGGCGCTCGACGCTGTCGTGCCGCCCGTGCCGCCCGACGACGCGCTGGTGGACGATTTCGTCGCCGACGTGGTTGCCGTGCTTGCGGTGACCGTGCCCGCAGGTGCATTGGTGGTCTGCGCGCCGCTAGCGCTGCCGCCCGACGTGCTGATGTACACCTGCTTGAGCATGTCCGGGCTTTGCCAGTATTTCGGCGCCACTTCCATCACGACGTGATACTGGTTGAGCGGGTTGTAGATCGTCGACACCTGACGCTGGCCAAACGCGTCGTAGAGCGTGTTGTCGATCTGCGCAGGCTTGATGCCTAGCCGCGCCGCGCTCGCGCGGTCGATCGTGACCATGGCTTCCAGGCCGCCTTGCTGCTGGTCGGAATTCACGTCCGCGAGTTCCTTGCGCGCCTGCAGCGCCTCCGTGAGCTTCGGCCCCCACAGGTACAGGTCGGGTGTCGAATCGGCGAGCAGCGTGAACTGATATTGCGCGTTCGACTGCCGCCCGCCCACGCGTATGTCCTGCACCGCCTGCAGGAACGTGCGGGCGCCCGCGACGTCGGCAAGCGGCGCACGCAATTGCTGGATCACCTGATCGGCGGAAATCTTGCGCTCGCTCTTCGGTTTCAGCGAGACGAACATGAAGCCCGAATTGGTCTGCCGGCCGCCTGTGAAGCCGACCACGCTGTCGACGGCCGGGTTCTTGCCGACGATTTCCATCATCTGCGAGAACTTGCCTTTCATGGCCTGAAACGACGTGCTCTGGTCCGCCTGAATGCCGCCGATGAGCCGCCCCGTGTCCTGCTGCGGGAAAAATCCCTTCGGCACGACGATGTAGAGCCAGATATTCAGGCCGATGGTGGCGAGCAGCACGAACAGAATGAGCCGCGGATGCAGCAGCGCCCAGCCGAGCGTGCGTTCGTAGCCGCGCTGCATGCGGGCAAAGCCGCGCTCCAGCCAGCGGCCGAACCGGCCTTCCTCGCGCTGTTCGTGCGGCTCGCGCAAAAGGCGCGAGCACATCATCGGCGTGAGCGTGAGGGAGACGATGAGCGACACGCCGATGGCAAGCGACAGCGTCAGCGCGAACTCGCGGAACAGCCGCCCGACGATGCCGCCCATCAGCAGGATCGGCAGGAACACGGCGACGAGCGAGATGCTGATCGACATGACCGTGAAGCCGACTTCGCGCGCGCCGAGGAACGCGGCCTTCATGCGCGGCACGCCGTTCTCGATGTGGCGCGAGATGTTTTCGAGCACGACGATGGCGTCGTCCACCACGAAGCCGGTCGCGATGGTCAGGGCCATGAGCGAGAGGTTGTCGATCGAGAAACCGAGCAGATACATCGCGCCGAACGTGCCGATAATCGAAATCGGCACCGCGACGCTCGGAATGAGCGTGGCGCGCCAGTTGCGCAGGAACAGGAACACCACCATCACGACGAGCGCCACCGCGATCATCAGCGTGTGCTCGGTGTCTTTCAGCGACGCGCGGATGGTGGTCGAGCGGTCGGCGGTCGGTGTGATGTCCACGTCCGCGGGCAGCGACGCGTGCAGTTGCGGCAGCATCGCCGTGACGCGGTCGATGGTTTCGATGATGTTCGCGCCGGGCTGCCGGTACAGAATCACGAGCACCGAGCGCTTGCCGTTGAAGAGGCCGAGGTTGCGCAGGTCCTCCACCGAATCCACGACTTCGGCCACGTCCGACAGTTTGACCGCCGAGCCGTTGCGATACGCGATCACGAGGTCGCGGTACTGCGCCGCCTTGCTCGCCTGGTCGTTCGTATAGATCTGCACGCGGTTCTGGCCGAACTCAATGGAACCCTTCGGACTGTTGGCGTTGGCCGCGGCGAGCGCCGCGCGCACGTCTTCGAGGCCGATGCCGTAGTGAAACAGCGCCTGCGGTTCCAGTTCGACGCGCACGGCCGGGTTGGCCGAGCCGCTCACGTCCACTTCGCCGACCCCCTCCACTTGCGAGAGCGACTGCTGCAGCACGGTGGCCGCGGAGTCGTACAACTGCCCGGCGGTGAGCGTTTTCGACGTGAGCGCGAGAATCATGATGGGCGCGTCGGCCGGATTGACCTTGTGATAGGTCGGATTGCTGCGCAGGCTGGCCGGCAGATCGGCGCGCGCGGCGTTGATGGCCGCCTGGACGTCGCGCGCGGCGCCGTCGATGTTGCGGTTCAGGCCGAACTGCATCGTGATGCGCGTGGAGCCGACGGAGCTCATCGACGTCATTTCGGTGACGTCGGCGATCGAACCGAGGTGCCGTTCGAGCGGACTCGCCACGCTGGTCGCCACCGTGTCCGGGCTTGCCCCCGGCAACGACGCCTGGACCGAAATGGTCGGGAAGTCCACTTGCGGCAGCGGCGCGACCGGCAGCTTCATGAACGCGAAAATGCCTGACAGCGCGATGCCGATGGCGAGCAGCGTGGTGGCGACGGGGCGCGAGATAAACGGACGCGACAGGTTCATCGCATCAGTTCCCTGCGTCCGTCGCGCCGGCCGCCGGGCCGCCGCGGTTGAAGCGTTCGCGCGCACGGCGTGCCAGCGAGTCGAACGCGAGGTAGATCACCGGCGTGGTGAAGAGCGTCAGCAACTGGCTCACGATCAGACCGCCCGCAATCGCGATGCCGAGCGGCCGGCGCAATTCGGAGCCCGCGCCCGTGCCGAGCATGAGCGGCAGCGCGCCGAGCAGCGCCGCGAGCGTGGTCATCAGAATGGGCCTGAAGCGCAGCAGGCACGCCTGGTAAATGGCTTCGCGCGGCGCCTTGCCTTCCTCGCGCTCGGCGTAGAGTGCGAAGTCGATCATCATGATCGCGTTCTTCTTCACGATGCCGATCAGCAGCACGATGCCGATGATGCCGATGATGTCGAGATCGTGGCCGGTAATCAGCAGCGCGAGCAATGCGCCGACACCCGCGGACGGCAGTGTGGACAGAATCGTGATCGGGTGAATGAAGCTCTCGTACAGCACGCCGAGCACGATATACATGGTGACGATGGCCGCGAGAATCAGGAACAGTTCGTTCGAGAGCGACGCCTGGAAGGCGAGCGCCGCGCCCTGATAACGCGTCTGGAACGACGCCGGCAAGCCGATGTCCTTCTCCGCCTGCTCGATGGCCTTCACCGCCGCGCCGAGCGACGAACCGGGCGCGAGATTGAACGACACCGTGGTCGCGGGAAACTGGCTCAGGTGCGTGACGAGGAGCGGCGCCGGCTTTTCGACGAACCGCGCAATGGCCGAAAGCGGCACTTGCCCGCCGGACGACGTGGAAGAGGGCAGATAGATCGAATTCAGCGACTCGGTGTAATGCTGCATGGAAGGCTGCGCTTCCAGAATCACGCGGTACTGGTTCGACTGCGTAAAGATGGTCGACACGATGCGCTGGCCGAACGCGTCGTACAGCGCGCTGTCCACGGTGGCGGGCGTGATGCCGTAACGCGACGCCGTGGCGCGGTCGATCTCCACATAGACCGACTGGCCGTTGTCCTGCAGGTCGGTTGCGACGTCGGCGAGTTCGGGCGACTGTTTCAGGCGCTCGACGAGCTTCGGCACCCACGTCGTGAATTCGCCGATGTTGGGATCCGTCAGCATGAACTGATACTGCGTGGGGCTGACCGTCGAATCGATGGTCAGATCCTGCACCGGCTGCATGTACAGCGACGCGCCGGCGATGTGCGCGACGTCCTGCTGCAACTGGCGGATCACTTCGCTCGCGGTGTGGCTGCGGTCGTCGCGCGGCTTCAGGTTGATGAGCATGCGGCCGCTGTTCAGCGTGATATTGCTGCCGTCCACGCCGATAAACGACGTGAGGCTCTCCACGTCCGGATTCTTCAGAATCTGCGCGGCGAGTTCCTGCTGACGCTCGGCCATCGACGCATACGAGACCGACTGCGGCGCCTGCGTGATCGCCTGGATGACGCCCGTGTCCTGAACCGGGAAGAAACCCTTCGGAATGAACACATACAGGAGCGCGGTCAGCGCGAGCGTCAGCAGGGCGACGACGAGCGTGGCGCGCTGCCGGTCCAGCACCCACGTGAGCGCGACGGCGTAACGGGCGATCACCCAGTCGATCGCACGGTGCGCGCGCGCTTCGAAGCGGTGGCTCTCGTGCGGCGGCGTGTGCCGCAAGAGCTTCGCGCACATCATGGGCACGAGCGTGAGCGACACGACCGCCGAGATCACGATGGTGACGGCCAGCGTGATTGCGAACTCGTGGAACAGCCGGCCCACCACGTCGCCCATGAAGAGGAGCGGAATCAGCACGGCGATCAGCGAGACGGTCAGCGAAATGATCGTGAAGCCGATCTGCTTCGAGCCCTTCAATGCGGCTTCGAGGGGCGATTCCCCTTCTTCCACGTAGCGTGCGATGTTCTCGATCATCACGATCGCGTCGTCGACGACGAACCCGGTCGCGATGGTCAGCGCCATCAGCGAGAGGTTGTCGAGCGAAAAGCCGCACAGGTACATCACGGCGAGCGTGCCGATCAGCGAAAGCGGCACGGAGAGACTCGGAATGATGGTCGCGTAGACGTTGGCGAGAAAGAGGTACATGACCAGCACGACGAGCACGACCGACATCGCGAGTTCGAACTGCACGTCGCGCACCGACGCGCGGATCGTGGTGGTGC
Organism: Paraburkholderia phenoliruptrix; assembly: GCF_902859825.1. Lineage (GTDB taxonomy): Bacteria > Pseudomonadota > Gammaproteobacteria > Burkholderiales > Burkholderiaceae > Paraburkholderia > Paraburkholderia phenoliruptrix. Next base: position 84,925 of record NZ_CADIKB010000015.1, read on the forward strand.
GGTCGGTGACGACCTGCACGTCGAGCGCAGCGGGCAGCGCCTGCTGCAACTGCGGCAGCAGCTTCTTGATGTTGTCCACCACCTGAATGACGTTCGCGCCCGGCTGGCGCTGCACGTTCAGGATGATGGCCGGCGTGCCGTCCACCCACGCGCCGAGCTTGGTGTTCTCGGCGCCTTGCACGATGGTCGCGACGTCGGTGAGCATCACCGGGCGGCCGCCCTTGTAGGCGACTACCGCGCTCTTGTAGCCGTTCGCGTCCGTCAACTGGTCGTTCGCGTTGATCGTGTAGTTGCGCGTGGGGCCGTCGAAGTTGCCCTTCGGCGTATTGACGTTCAGGTTCGAGATGGTAGTGCGCAGGTCGTCGAGATTCAGACCGTACGCGGCGAGCGCGCGCGGGTTCGCCTGAATCCGCACGGCCGGCCGCTGGCCGCCCGACAGGCTGACAAGACCCACACCGGCGACCTGCGAGATTTTCTGCGCGAGACGCGTGTCGGCCAGATCCTGGACTTGCGTGAGCGGCAGCGTTTTCGACGTGATCGCGAGCGTGATGATCGGCGCGTCGGCCGGATTGACCTTGGCGTAGATCGGCGGCGCGGGCAGGTCGGACGGCAGCAGGTTGCCCGCCGCGTTGATTGCGGCCTGGACTTCCTGCTCGGCGATGTCGAGCGGCAGATCGAGGCTGAACTGCAGCGTGATGATCGAGGAACCGGCCGAGCTTTGCGACGACATCTGATTGAGCGACGGCATCTGGCCGAACTGCCGCTCGAGCGGCGCGGTGACCGACGAGGTCATCACGTCGGGGCTCGCGCCCGGGTAGAACGTCTGCACCTGGATGGTCGGGTAGTCGACTTCGGGCAGCGCGGAGAGCGGCAGAAAGCGCAGTGCGACGAGGCCGACGAGCATGATTGCCGCCATCAGCAGCGCGGTGCCGACGGGGCGCAGAATAAAGGCGCGGGAGGGATTCATGCGGTAAGTGCCGTGCCTTTATTGCGAAGCTTGCGCCGCGTGCTTGCCGTGGTGGGCGCGCGCGCCCGATGCGCCCGCCGCACCTGATGCGGCATACGCTGCCGCGCCGCTCGCGCCCGAAGCAGCGCCGGCGGCCCGGGCGCCCCGCGTGCCTGAAGCGCCCCGCGGCTTGTCGGCCGGAATGGTGATCTTCGCACCTTCCTTCAGCCGGTCCGAACCGTCGATCACGACGCGCTCGCCGACTTGCAGGCCCGACTTGATGCTGGTGCGTTCGCCGTCGAGGGGACCGACCTTCACGGGCCGCACGGTCACCGTATTGTCCGGCTTCACGACGTAGACGAACTGGCCCATGGAGCCGTTGAGCACGGCCGAGGTCGGGACGATCACCGCGTCCTTGATGGTATTGACGAGAAGGCGCGTGTTGACGAACTGATTCGGGAACAGCAGGTTCTTGCTGTTCTGGAAGATCGCGCGCAGTTTGACGGTGCCGGTGGTGGTGTCGATCTGATTGTCGAGCGTCTCCAGCGTGCCGCCCTCGAGCGACGTGGTATTGCTGCGGTCGTAGGCGGTCACGGAAAGCTTCGCGCCGGTTTGCGTCTGTTCGAGAATCTGCTGCAGGTTGTCTTCCGACGTGGTGAAAATCACGCTGATCGGCTGCAACTGCGTTATCACGACGATGCCGTTGGTGAGGCTCGGCGTCACGTAGTTGCCGGGATCGACCTGGCGCAGGCCGACGCGCCCGGACACCGGCGCGGTGATGCGCGCGTACACGAGGTCGAGCTTGTAAGTGTCGACGTTGGCCTTGTCGGCCTTCACGGTGCCTTCATACTGACGCACGAGCGATGCCTGCGTATCGACTTGCTGGCTCGCAATCGAATCTTGCGACAGCAGCGTCTGATAGCGCTTCAGGTCGAGGCGTGCGGTTTGCAGCAGCGCTTCGTCGCGAGCGAGCGTGCCTTGCGCATTGTCGAGCGAGATCTGGTAGGGACGCGGGTCGATCTGGGCGAGCACGTCGCCCTTCCTGACCATCTGGCCTTCCTTGAAATACACGTCCTGCAACGTGCCGCTCAACTGCGGCAGGACCGTCACGTTGGCGAGCGGCGTGACGGTGCCGAGCGCGGTCAGCACGACCGGCATCTCGCCTTGCGCGGCGGTGGCCACATGCACCGGCTGCGGCATGTTGGCCATGGCGCCAGGGCCGCCGCGGCCCGGCCGGCCGCTATGTGCGCCGCTTGCGCCGGGTGCGCTGCCGCCGGGCGACCCCCACGGATGCCAGCGCCACAGGACGAAGCCGAGGATCAGCAGCGCGAGGACGATGAGCGCCGCATTGCGGCCGCGGTGGCTTCTGAGGCCTCCGGGCGGCGCATCGTGCCGCTGCGGCTGATGCGGGCCGGAGGGGCGCGACGGACGGTCTGGCGCGTCGTCGAGCGATCTGGGAGAAGCCGGATCGGCGTGGCGTGAAGTTTCCGAATGCTGTTGTTGTTCGTCCATCGGTTCGATCAGTGACTGGCTTGGAAGTGAGGCGTACGCGCGATTGTGCCGCATCGACGCAAGGCGCTTGCCCATGCGGACGGCACGACAGGCGGTTTCGACAGCCGGCGGGCGGCGCGTGTTCAGCGCGATGCTACCCGAGACGCGGACAAGGATGCCCGCGCGGCGCCGCTCAAGGCCCGCCACGCGGGCTCGGGCAGGGCATGCCGGACGGCCTCGCGCCAGATCGCGCGGGCGCCTCCGCCACAGGAATGCATGATCCTACGTCCCGTGGTCTGTAACAGTCCACCCGCGTATTTTTCCTTTGATTACGCCGGTTACAGGATGCGGGACGTTTCCTTTGCGCAGGGCGGGGCAGGGAAGCCGGGCGGGTGCCGCGCCCGTCAGTTGTCCAGGCGGCGCGCCGGTGTGCCGCCGATTTCGAGCACGATGCGCGCGACGCAGTCGAGCAGATCGGGCCCGGCGCGGCTGATGAGCCAGTCGCGCGGGCACTGGTCGGCCGAGCCGCCGCAATTGACGGCGTAGCGTTCCCCGGAAGGGCCGGTGAAGCCGAGCGCGATTGCGTTCAGGCCGTCGTACCACTCGCCGGTGGCGATGGCGAAACCGCGCTCGATGGTTTCCTGCAGCGCCGCTTCCAGGCGGCCGCCGACGTGGCCCCAGTCGTCGCCCTCGGCGGCCTGGAGGCCGGTCAGCAGCCTGGCGCGATCTGCTTCGTCGAGCGCGGCGAGATAGGCGCGGCCAATCGCGGTGCGGCAGAGGCTCATGCGCGCGCCGACTTCGAGACGCGACACCAGCACGGCCGAGCGCGGCCGGATCACGTCGATCACCACCATGTCGAGGCGGTCGCGCACCGCGAGATGCACCGAGAGCCGCGTACGCTCGGCGAGCTCGATCAGGAATGGCCGGGCGCGCGCGCGGATGTCGAAGTTGCGCAAGAAGCCGTTGCTGAGTTCCAGCACCGACGACGTCAGCACGAAGCGTTCGCTGTCGGGCAGCCGGAACAGAAAGCCGGTGCCGACGAGCGTCGCGGTGATGCGCGAGACCGTGGGTTTCGGAATGCCCGTGATTTCGGTAAGTTCGCGGTTGCTGAGCGGCGCGTCTGCCGCGGCAATGGAGCGGAGCACCGTCAGGCCACGTGCCAGCGCGGTGACCTCGTCGCCGGAGCCGTCTTTTTCTTTGACGGGGTCGGCGGCGGTGCGGATTCGCGTTCGTGGGTTCATGGATTTTTGGAACGATATTTCAGATTACTCCCGTCGGCGCGGGGGCCCCGGCGTCTTTTCATGCATGCGCGGCGGCCTTGCAGCCGCGGCGCAGCGCCGGATTTCCTCCTATTATTCATTGTATCGGAATAATTTTCCGCGGCGGCCCGAAGCTGTTCAGATTTTGCTTGACTTAGTCAGGATAACCATAAAAAATGGAACCTCATTTCGAAACAAAGTATCAGGGTTCGCACGTTTGTGCCGGCGCCCCGGCCTTTGTGCGACGGGGCGGAAGTTCGGTGAGTGTTGTCCCGGTCCGCGGCGGCAGTCGGTGCCTTGCACCGCATAGTACGTGTAGTCGCCCGCCTGTTTTCGAAATACCCTCTCTCAGGTTCTAGCACGGCCCTCGGAATGGCTAGAACTTTTCAAGGCGTCACGGAAACGTGACGCCTTTTTTTTGCGCTTATTGGGACACAACAAAGTCCGCAGCAACGGGAATAACCGAGTTCAGAGACAACAAAGTCTGCAGCAACGGGAAAAGTCGTTGTGCGCCGCGCCATTTCATCGGCAATTTTGAGCGGTCTCGAGATACTTGGTTTGACAGCAGATTTGTCGGGTGCGCGAGCTTTTGATCACCCCAATGCCAAGGCTCCCTCGCGTCACGCCGCCTGTCGCAATCTGAATCCGAGCCTCCTTGCTGACGAGCGCGGCCCCTATTCTTATTCCAGTCGTCGTGCCGGTACTGGACCGTGCCCGGGCTCGCGGGCGCCGGTTCGCTCTCGATGCAAACAAGAGTTCCGACAATCTCGGGTTGCTGGAAGCACGCGCTTATGCAGAGCGTACCGCTTTGTCATTGCGCTTTCCGAATCCTTCCAAACGCAGGAATTCAATTGTTCATGCGCAACGCCTCCTCGAATAAAGACGCCAATACGCCTGACGAAAACGCAAAGCCGGGCATTCATGCGCCGACTATCGCGCGGTACATGGGCGCGCCCGTGGAACTGACTAATCTGTATAGCGTGAATCCGCTCGATTCCGCCGTGCGCAGCACGACGGGCGCAGCGCTTCATCGCGCTGCTCGGCATGCTCGATAGGTTCAGCGGCCATTTCAGCGTCGTCGAGCCCTGAGCAGGCGCTCCCGGTTGCGCCCATTACCTACTTGCACATAAGGCAATCAACAATGGTCAATTCAGCCTATCGACCCGGTCGGGCGTGGAGTATTGCTGCTCTGCTGACTGGCCTCGCGCTGGTCAACTTGCTCGACAAGATCGTTCTCGGCATGGTGGCCGTCCCCCTGATGGCCGAGCTCAAGCTGTCCCCGGCGGAGTTCGGCGTGTTAGCCGGGAGCTTCTTCTGGTTGTTTTCACTATCCGGCGCGGTCCTGAGCTTTCTGGCGGATCGCTACCCCGCACGCTGGATTCTCCTCGTGCTTGCGCTCAGTTGGTCTGTACTGCAAATACCACTCGTTTTCGCGCATGATGTGATGAGTTTTCTGGTTTGCCGCGTGGTGCTCGGCGCTGCCGAGGGGCCGACCATTGCAGTCTCAATGCATGCGCTTTTCAAATGGTTTCCGAACGAGAAGCGAAACCTTCCGATGGCGGTCTTCAATCAAGGGGCGGCGGTCGGACTGGTTCTCGCGGGCTTGCTGATTCCGCTCGTCTCAAAGCACTGGGGATGGCGGTTGAACTTTGTACTTCTTGCGGTCGTCGGCGCGCTCTGGTGCCTCCTGTGGTTGTGCTTCGGGCGCGAAGGCAGTCTCGCCGCGGTGCCCGGCGCTTCGCCCGCAGCCCGCGATCAGGCAGTCTCCGATACCGCGATGGCCCGGCTGCCATACCGTCGCATTGTAACCATGCCATCCATGCTGATCCTGCTACTGCTCGGGTTTTCGGCGTATTGGTCCGGTGCGCTGATTCTCACGTGGCTGCCCGCGTATCTGCAAATGGGACTTGGCTTCGGCGCCGTCACTTCCGGCCGGCTATTTGCGGGCGTGCTGCTTCTCACGGCGCCTTACACCATTGCTCTGGGTTGGATCTCCGACCGCATGCTGGCGCGCGGCGCGTCAAGCAGGAAGGCGCGTGTCAATATTGTTAACGCGGCATTTCTGCTGGGCGGCGTGCTACTCATCGGACTGACCATGATCGACGTGCCACCGCTTGCCAAGGTGGCGGTCCTTGGCGTCGCGACATGCCTTCCGACAATCTGCTTTGCCTTTGTGCCCGCGATTCTCGCGGAACTGGTGCCGGTGGGCCAGCGTAGCTCGGTGATGGGGATATACCTTGCCGTGGCGACCACCGCAGGAGCGATCTCACCGGTGGTGGTGGGGCGGCTGGTGGAACAGGATCGCGGCATGGGCGCACACGGCTATCAACTCGGTTTCGCCATCGGCGGGAGCCTGCTGATCGTCGCGGCGCTGCTTAGCGCCCGCTATCTGCATCCCGAACAGGCGCATCGTCGGTCGACGATTGCATCGCGAGGCGTCGCGTGACGCGATCGAGCACTTTCCTCAGATCGAATCGCGCAGATGTCGATGCTGCCGCGCAGCTTCTCCGACCTGGCGATCGAATGGGCATCGTACGGCCGCGTCCGATTCAGGGCCGTGCGGTGCGCACGCGTATCGTGGAGGCAGTCGTTATCGTCAGCAAATCGACGAGGGGTGGCGCGCAAGCGCCGTCACTTGCATGGTCATATACGGGAATAAGGGCAACGCTGAAAGAATGGTGTGCAATTCGTCGTGCGAGTCGACATCGAATACGCTGTAGTTCGCGTACTCACCGACGACGCGATGCAGTTGCTGCCATTTTCCTTCGTGTTGCAATTTTTGCGAGTAGGCCTTCTCGCGAGCCTTGATTTCCTCGGCTTGCGCTTGCGGCATGTCGTGCGGCAGGTGTACGTCCATTCTGACCAGATACAGCATGTTTGCTCCTGAAGAAGGCGCTCCCTCGCACATTGGAAGGAGCATCGTGACGATAGTGAATGACGACGGGCGCTCACGCGCTCCTGTCGCGCCGGTAGAAAGCGAGCTTGTCTTCATCGATCTGCAGTCCGAGCCCTGGGCCTTCCGGGATGTGGAGATCGAAGTCGCGGTACTGAGGGCGAGCGGTCACAATGTCATCCTTGAGCAACAGCGGGCCGAAAAGCTCGGTGCCCCACGACAGTTGCGCAAGAGTGCAAAAGCCGTGGGCTGAAGCGATGGAACCGATGCTGCCCTCGAGCATCGTGCCTCCATACAGCGACACGCCAGCGGCGTCGGCCACTGCCGCTGTGCGCATCATCCCGTAGATGCCGCCCGACTTGGCAATCTTCAATGCGAATACGTCGGCGCACGCGCCCCGCACGAGTTCCAGAGCGTCTTCGGGGCCCGCCACGCCTTCATCGGCCATGATCGGCACGACGAAGCGCGCAGCGAGCCGCGCGAGCGCTCCGCGCTGCTCCCGCGGCGTGGGCTGTTCGATGAGATCGATGCCGGCCTGCTCGAGCGCTTCGATACCTCGTGCGGCATCTGCTTCGTTCCACGCCTGATTCACGTCGACCGTGACCTTCGCGCGCTCGCCCAGGGCTGCCTTGATTTTCGACACGTGAGTCACGTCGTCCCGCACGCTGCGGCGACCGATCTTAAGCTTGAAGGTGTGGTGGCGGCGCTCGGCGAGAAGCATTTCGGCTTCCTCAATATCGCGCTGGGTGTCGCCGCTCGCCAGTGTCCAAAGCACCGGGAGCGTCTTGCGTACGGCGCCACCAAGAAGCGCCGAGACCGGCACGCCGAGGCGTTTGCCCTGGGCGTCCAGCAGCGCGGTTTCGATGCCGGACTTGGCGAACCGGTTGCCACGTGCGACTTTGTCGAGCCTTGCCATCGCTGCGTTGATGCTGGTCGCGTCCTGGCCGACTAGCGCGGGCGCGAGATAGGTGTCGATGGTCAGCTTGATGCCTTCGGGACTCTCTTCTCCATAAGACAAACCGCCAATGGTGGTGGCTTCACCAATGCCTTCGATGCCATCGCTCGAGCGCAGACGGATGATGACCATGGTTTGCTGCTGCATCGTGGCCATCGACAACTGATGCGCGCGAATGGTCGGCAGGTCGACCAGAACCGCTTCGACGGAGGTAATGTGGGCGTTCATACCGGGGGAAAGAAGTGAATGGTTGAGCGGAGTATGGCGCGGTCAACATTCGCCTGTCCAAGACCATCGACGTCTAGTGCGATACCCCAGGGGTATGACAAACCTACGGTGCCGCGTCGGTACGCGGTGTATGGGGTATGCGCTCCTCTTCGTAGAGCCGATAGATGAGTGCGAGCATTTCCTTGATGTCCCTCGACTCGTCGAGCGCGCGCATGCTCATGATGAGGGGCGACACCAAAGTGGGATCGTCCAACTCCTTGTAACTCACATCGTCGCGCTTCAGGCCGTACACACTGCTCGGAACAATAGAGATCCCTTCGCCCGCCGCAACCAGACCCAGCGCAATCTGCAATTCCCGGACTTCGTAGATGCGGCGAGGGGTGAGCGCACGGTCCTGGAAAGCCGCGAGGACCTGATCGGCATAGCTCGGCCTCGGCGCCTTCGGGAAAATGATCAGCGTTTCCTGGATGACGTCTCGAAGCGCGAGCACAGGCTTCGCAATCGAAAGGGGATGCCCAACGGGAAGCGCGACAATCATCTTCTCCTCGCGCAGAATCACGCGCCGAATGTTGGCGTCCTCATGGCGGATCCGACCGAAACCGACGTCGATGCGGCCGTCCTTGAGCGCGCGAATCTGATCCATCGTCGACATTTCGTGCAGGCTGAGTTCGACGGTCTTGTTCTCATCACGGAAGCGCCGAATGATTTTCGGCAACATTCCGTAGAGCGTCGAGCCGACGAAGCCCACCGAGAGGCTGCGCTCGATATTGCCGACGCGCCTCGTCATGGACTCGAGGTCGTGAGTCTGCGCGAGCAACTGCACGGCATGCGAGTAGAAGAACTTGCCGGTCTCGGTCAGTTTCAACGGGCGCGAGTTGCGCTCGAACAGTTGTACGCCGAGTGATTCTTCGAGTTGCTGAATTTGCCGGCTCAACGGAGGCTGCGCGATATGAAGCCTTTGCGCTGCGCGGGTGAAGTTACGCTCCTCGGCCACCGCCACGAAATAGCGAAGATGTCGCAACTCCATCTCTATACCTCCTTGATATGGCGCAATACTAAATCAGTCTTGGACCGCGCCGTTCAACGCCACTATTCTGCGTTTCATGCTCTGTTTCCCCATCGATTATACCTTCTGAGCATACCCCCAAGGGCGTGGGAAACAAGGGTAAACCCCGCACAATACAGAGAGAGTCAGGAGCAGACATGAGCGTCAAAGTGTTCGAAACGAGAGAAGTCCAGAACCTGTTGAAGGCTGCCGCGAATCTTCACGGCGCAAACGGCAATGCGCGTATCACGCAGATCACCCATCGCCTGCTGAGCGACCTCTTCAAGGCAATCGACGATCTCGACATGACGCCGGACGAGATCTGGGCGGGCGTCACCTACTTCAACAAACTCGGACAGGACGGCGAAGCGGCACTGCTGGCGGCAGGACTTGGCCTCGAAAAATACCTCGACATCCGCATGGACGCCGAGGATCGCGAAGCGGACATTCACGGCGGCACGCCGCGCACCATTGAAGGGCCGTTGTACGTTGCCGGTGCGCCGGTGCGCGAGCGCGTGTCGAAGATCGACGTCGACGTTGATGAAGACGCCGCTCCGCTCGTTATTCGCGGCATGGTGAGCGGCCCTGACGGCAAACCGCTCGCGGGTGCGGTGGTCGAATGCTGGCATGCCAATTCCAAAGGGTTCTACTCGCATTTCGATCCGACGGGCGCCCAGAGCGCGTTCAATCTCCGCGGCGCAGTGAAGACCGGGTCCGACGGCGAATACGAGTTCCGCACGCTCATGCCGGTGGGGTACGGCTGCCCGCCCAACGGCGCGACGCAACAGTTGCTCAATTCGCTCGGCCGACACGGCAATCGACCGGCGCACGTGCATTTCTTTGTGACGAGCGACAGGATGCGCAAGTTGACGACGCAGATCAACATCGAAGGCGACCCGCTGATCTGGGACGACTTTGCATACGCGACTCGCGAGGAACTGGTGCCGCACGTGGTGGAGAAGACGGGTGGCACGGCGTTGGGTCTGAAAGACGACGCGTATAAGGAAATCGAGTTCAACATCGCTCTGACGCCGCTCGTGCAGGGTAAGGACAACCAGGTTGTCAACCGGCCGCGCGCATCAGTGACGGCCTGATCGTTCAGAACGGCGGCTTGCTCGACGCATAGCTGCCGACTCTTCCGGATTAACCCATTGAACCGGTGCAGGCGCTCCTTCGAGGAGCCCGCATGGGGGGACTAGACATGTCTGCAAGTTTCGACAAGGCACGGCAACTCGAAGAGCTGCTGAGCAACGCGGTGCAGGAAGACAGGGAGAACGGCGTCTTCCGCTGCCGCCGCGACATCTTCACCAATAGCGACCTTTTCGAACTCGAAATAAAGCACATTTTTGAGCGAAACTGGGTCTACCTCGCGCACGAAAGCCAGATTCCCAACAACAACGACTACTACACCACCTGGATCGGGCGGCAGCCCGTGGTGATTACGCGGGACAAAACGGGTGAGTTGAACGCGGTCATCAATGCGTGTGCGCACAAAGGCGCGATGCTATGCCGCCGCAAACACGGCAATAAGGGCAGCTTCACGTGCCCATTTCACGGCTGGACTTTCTCGAACACGGGCAAGCTGCTGAAGGTCAAGGACGAAAAGACTACCGAGTACCCGGTGCAGTTCAACCAGCACGGCTCGCACGACCTGAGGAAGGTGGCGCGCTTTCAGAACTATCGCGGCTTCCTGTTCGGCAGCCTGAATGCCGATGTCATGCCGCTCGAAGACTACCTCGGCGAAGCAAAAGTCATCATCGACCAGATCGTGTCCCAGGCCCCCGATGGTATCGAGGTGCTGCGCGGAAACTCGTCATATATCTACGACGGCAACTGGAAGATGCAGATGGAAAACGGCTGCGACGGCTATCACGTGAGCACCGTGCACTGGAACTACGCAGCCACCATGGGGCGGCGCAAGGTCGAGGGCACGAAAGCAGTCGATGCGAATAGCTGGAGCAAGTCGGTGGCCGGTGTATACGGATTTGAGCACGGTCACATTCTGCTGTGGACGAGGACGGTGAACCCGGAAGTCCGGCCGGTATATCGGCATCGCGAGGAAATCAGGGCGCGTGTCGGCGACGTGAAGGCGGAGTTTATCGTCAATCAGACTCGCAATCTCTGCCTCTATCCGAACGTCTTCCTGATGGATCAGTTCAGCACGCAAATTCGCGTGATTCGCCCGATCAGCGTGGACAAGACCGAGGTCAACATTTTCTGCTTCGCCCCCAAGGGCGAAAGCGCCGAAGACCGTGCGACCCGAATTCGCCAATACGAAGACTTCTTTAACGTTTCCGGGATGGGTACCAGCGACGACCTGGAAGAATTCCGCGCATGCCAGACCGGCTATGCAGGATCGGCAATCATGTGGAACGACCTGTCGCGCGGTGCACCGCTATGGATCGACGGACCGGATGAGAATGCCCGGAACATGGGCCTGAATCCTGTGATTTCCGGCGAACGCAGCGAAGATGAGGGCCTTTTTGTTGCCCAGCACGAATACTGGGTGCGCGCCATGCGCGAAGCGCTCAGGAACGAGCAGGCGAAGGTGGCGGCATGAGCATCGACTATCACGCAATCTGCAAGGCGCTGTATCAGGAAGCCCGTTTTCTGGACGACCGCCAGTGGGACGAATGGCTCGCTTGCTACACGGACGATGTCACCTACTGGATGCCCGCCTGGGACGACGACGACCGGATCACCGAAGATCCCCACAGCCAGATCTCGTTGATGTACTACCCGGATAGGGGCGGCCTGGAAGACCGCGTGTTTCGTATCAAAACCGAGCGAAGCGGCGCTTCAATGCCCGAGCCTCGCACGAGCCACAACATCACGAACGTGGAAGTGCTGGCCGCGCGCGAAAACGAAGTGGACGTTCGCTATAACTTCAACACGCTGAGTCACCGGTACAAGGTGACGGACCAGTTTTTTGGCGCCTGCACTGTGACCTTGCGCAGGGTCGATGACCGGCTGCTGATCTCCAGCAAGAAGATCGTGCTGAAGAACGACTATATCCGCCAGGTGCTCGACGTCTACCACGTTTGAAGCCAGTTGCAGGAAGACACCAGGAAGTAGGAGGCAAGATGTCCAGCTACAACATCGCACTGAACTTTGAAGACGGCGTGACCCGCTTTGTCGAGTGCAGAGACGGCGAGAAGGTCCTCGATGCGGCCTTTCGCGCAAGAATCAACCTGCCGATGGATTGCTCCGACGGCGTTTGCGGTACCTGCAAGTGCCGCGCGGAGAGCGGCGACTATGATCTCGGGGACGACTACATCGAGGACGCCCTGAGCGACGACGAAAAGGAGCGTGGACTCGTGCTGACCTGCCAGATGGTGCCGCACAGCGACTGTGTTATTTCGGTGCCGGCGTCGTCGACGGCGTGCAAGACAGGGCAAAACGCGTTTGCAGCGACCGTTTCGAAAGTGGAGCAGCACAACGATGCCGCCGTGGTCCTCGAGCTGGATATAGAAAGCGTGCCTCCCGTTTTCCTCGCTGGCCAGTACGTCAACATCCACGTTCCAGGCAGCGCTGCGCACCGATCCTATTCGTTCTCGTCCGCGCCTGGGGAATCAAAAATACGCTTCCTGATTAAAAGGATTCCCGGCGGCGTGATGAGCACGTGGCTCCAGTCGGCACAGCCGGGCAACAAGGTGGAAATGACCGGGCCGCTGGGAAGCTTCTATCTGCGTGCCGTGGAACGACCGCTGTTGTTTCTTGCAGGCGGCACGGGACTCGCTCCTTTCCTGTCGATGCTGGAGGTATTGGTCCGAGCGAAATCGCAGCACAAAGTTCACCTTATCTATGGCGTCACGCGTGAGCTCGATCTGGTTTGCGTCGATGCGATCGAGGCGTATGCGGGGCAGTTGCCGAACTTTACGTTCAGCACGGTCGTCGCGGAAGACGCGTCGACGCATCCTCGCAAAGGGTGGGTGACGCAGCACATTGCGCCTGAGTGTCTGAACGACGGCGACGTGGATGTCTACCTATGCGGTCCTCCGCCAATGGTCGACGCTGTGCGCAAATATTTCGACGACAACGGCGTCGAGCCTCACAGCTTCCATTACGAGAAATTCACGCCCAACGCAGCCGCGGTGACAGCATGAGCGCGCAGCGATTCCAGCATAAGGTCATGGTTGTCACGGGCGCTGCACAGGGTATCGGCCGCGGCGTCGCGTTGCGTGCAGCGGCCGAGGGCGCGAAAGTTCTGTTTGTCGATCGCGCCGACTTCGTGTCCGAGGTAGCGGCCGAGGCGACGGGGGCGGACACGGCCGGCTTCATTGCCGATCTGGAGACCTACGAAGGCGCCGCTTCGACCATGGCATTTGCCGTGCGGAAGTTTGGCCGCATCGATATTCTCGTTAATGGCGTGGGCGGCGCAATCCGCATGCGGCCGTATGCGGAGTTCGAGCCGGCTCAGATCGATGCCGAAATTCGCCGCTCGCTCATGCCGACGTTATACGCCTGTCACGCGGTCCTGCCTCACATGCTCGCGCAAGGTCGCGGGACCATCGTCAATGTATCGTCGAATGCAACACGCGGCATTCGCCGTGTTCCGTACTCGGCCGCGAAGGGCGGCGTCAACGCAATGACGCAGTCGCTCGCGATGGAGTATGGCGCGCACAACATCCGCGTGGTGGCCACTGCGCCCGGTGGAACCGAGGCACCTGCGCGGCGTGTGCCACGCAACGCCACCGGCGATACTGATCAGGAAAAGATGTGGATGAGCGAGGCGGTGAACCAGGTCACGCAGTCCACTTTCTTCAAGCGTTACGGCACGCTCGACGAGCAGGTCGCGCCGATTCTTTTTCTTGCGTCGGACGAAGCGGGGTATGTGACCGGCGCTGTTTTGCCCGTGGCCGGTGGTGACAACGGCTAGGCTCGCATGTCAGTTGCCAATCGTATCGCTTTCACGGCCCGCGATACGCCAAGCCGCCGCAGGTCCATTTGCAGCGGCTTGAACAAGTGCACACCGGTGAAGCCGCGTTCGCCGCGAGTGCCGCCATCGGCCCGCGCGCATCAACTCTTCAGGTCGTCCGGTACCTTGCCCCCGTTCTCCGCCAGCTTCTGCATGACCTCTTTATGCAGCCACATGTTCATTGCCGCGGAGTCTTCCGTATTGCCGGTGTAGTGCAGCTCGGACGCGAGCTCCTTCCGCGCCGCGAGGCTGCTGTCGAGACCCAGCAGTTTCAGCAGATCGACAATGGACGTGCGCCAGTTCAACTTTTCGCCGCTGCTGTCCTGCATTTTCGTCAGCACCGCTTCGACGTCGACGGTGGGCATGGGCGTGACGGGCGGCTGCGAATTGCCGGCTGCCGTCGTGGAGGGCGTGGCGGGCGTGCCCGCGGGCGCACTCGCGCTGCCGGGCGCGGCGGTGGGCCCAGCGGCCGCGCCGGCCGTCGCGCCCGAGGCTGTATTGGCGGGATGGTCGTGAGGGAAAATCTTGTTGAGAATGCTTGAAAAAATGCTCATGTGTCGCTCCTCGTTCGTGCCGGCCAATGCGGCCGGCGTTGGGGAAAACGCAATGCCCGTGCCTGTGGGGCGAGTCTCGCGCTATGCGCCATTGCGTGCTGTCACGGGTAATGGTCAGATGTTTTACTCGCGCATGCGCGTGAGAAAAAATCGGTATCCTAACTAACTGGCGCGCCTCTTCGCGCGGCACGGTGTTTGCTCGACCTTGTCCACTCAACGGAAAGAGAGGGAGGTTGAAATGGTGGAGTCTTATCAAAGCACGAGCTCCGGTTCCGCCGATGTCGCGGGCAATGACAGCCTCGCGGGAAGGCCGAATGGCAGCGAAGAACTGCGCGCTCGCAGCGCGATGACGTTGTCGGAACTGAAGGACAGGCTTGCCGGCGCGCAAGACGTGGTCAAGACGAAATATCGCGTCGTGTCCGAATCGACCGACGACTTCGTTCATGACAGTCCGTGGAAGGCGGTGACGATGGCGCTGATCGGCGGGCTCATCATCGGTATGCTGGCTGCGCGGTAGTGCGGGTTTCGTCAACACGCAGGTACTGCTTCCGCGCCATGCGATCCGTGTCCATGCCGCCGCATTGAACGCGGCGGCATGGACAGTCAAACGCCTGTTAGGGCGTGAGCGTCACCTTGCTTCAGTGTTCGCTCGGCCGGATAGCCGGATCGTCCTCGACGACTTCGCGCGTCGCGGACCAATACGGCTGGCGGTTGTAGTAGTTGTAAGTCGATTCGCCCCAGACCGGATCGGCCATGGACGGCCAGTGGTCCTTGTCGAAGCCGGGGTCGTCTTTCAGGCGCTGCGCCGTGATGTCGACGAAGAAGCACTTCTGATCCGTATCGAGAGTCAGCGCACTCCACGGAATGGCGTGCAGGTTGGCTCCCATCCCAAGGAAACCGCCCTCCGAGAGCACCGCGTAGGCGATGCGTCCGTTGCGGACGTCGAGCATGATGTCGGAAATCTTGCCGACATGTTCACCGTCCGAAGACATCACCTTGGTTCCGTCGAGCGTGGCCGCGGCCATGACGTCCGGCCCTGGACCTTCGCCGACACCGCCGCCCACAATCTTCGCTCCGCCTCGAGTGGCGCCTTGCGGGTTGATTGAGCCCATCTTTCACCTCCTTGAACGAAAAGGGTGCGTTTCAAGGTGCGCAAACGGCGTGCCCGGGCGAGCCGCGCTTTAGCGTGAAAGAAGAGCGACCGTGGCGATGCCGAGAATCGTCATGAGAAGCGAGGCGCCGACGTGAATGGCGACTTCGCCGGCCGCCCAGCCGAGGCGTCCGTCCTGCAGATGTTGCACGACTTCGGCGGAAAAGGTGGAAAAGGTGGACAGTCCGCCCATCATGCCGGTGATGACGAAGAGCCGCCATTCCGGCGCGATGTGCGGCGCGCGGGCGAAGCCTGCAACGGCGACGCCGATCACGTAGCCCGCAATTACGTTGGAGGCGAAAGTGCCGAGGGGCAACGACGGAAAGAGCGCGTTCAGGCGAAGCCCGAGAAACCAGCGAAACAGCGAGCCGAGCCCGCCGCCAATAGCGACCGCGAAGAGGGACCAATACATGAACGGGGCCTGACGAAACCGGAGTCAACGAGCCGGGCTGAGCGGGAGACGCGGTGCCGCCTCCGCGCGGGTCCGGGGAAGCAGGCATTATCAGCACGAGGCGGTTAGTGAGCATTCGCCGAAACCACACACCGCGTGGCCGGGATGCTCAATGGAGAATGCCATCTCCAGCGCGCAAGTCTAACATCCGCGACTCCATGGGGACAGGTCGCGCACGGCCGTGCGCATGCCTTGCGCGCCTGCCACGGCCGCGTTCAGCCAAGGCTTTCGCGCTCCGGCGTCGCGGAAATCCGGTGGATCGACAGGTCCGCGCCGTTGTACTCGTCTTCCTGGTCGAGCCGCAAGCCCACCGTCAGGCGGATGGCGCCGTACACGAGCGTGCCGCCGAGCGTCGCCACGACAATGCCGCCGAGCGTGCCCAGCACCTGCGCGCCGAACGACACGCCGCCCATGCCGCCGAGCGCCCGCAAGCCGAAGATGCCCGCCGCGATGCCGCCCCACGCGCCGCACAAGCCGTGCAGCGGCCAGACGCCGAGCACGTCGTCGATCCGCCAGCGGTTCTGCACGCACGTGAACATATAGACGAACAGCACGCCCGCGATGCCGCCTGTCACGAGGGCGCCGAGCGGGTGCATCAGGTCCGAACCGGCGCAGACGGCGACGAGGCCGGCAAGCGGCCCGTTGTAGGTGAAGCCCGGGTCGTTGCGCCCCGCGAGCCACGCGGTCAGCGTGCCGCCGACCATCGCCATTAGGGAATTGACGGCGACGAGGCCGCTGATTTTGTCGACGGTCTGCGCGCTCATCACGTTAAAGCCGAACCAGCCGACTGCCAGCACCCACGCGCCGAGCGCCAGAAACGGAATATTCGACGGCGGATGCGCGGCGATCCCGCCGTCGCGGTGATAGCGCCCGTGGCGGGCGCCGAGCAGCAGCACGGCGGGCAAGGCAACCCAGCCGCCGAACGCGTGCACGACGACCGAGCCCGCGAAGTCGTGGAAGGGCGCCCCGAACGTCTGGCTGATCCACGCCTGCACGCCGAAGCGCTCGTTCCACGCCATGCCCTCGAAGAACGGATAAATGAATCCCACCAGCACGAAGGTCGCGAAAAGCTGCGGATTAAATTTGGAGCGTTCCGCTATACCGCCCGAGACGATCGCCGGAATCGCGGCCGCGAAGGTGAGCAGGAAGAAGAAGCGCACGAGCGCATAGCCGTTGTGCGCCGCGAGCAGCTCGGCGCTGCCGAAGAACTGCACGCCGTACGCGATCGTGTAACCGATAAAGAAATACGCGATCGTGGAGACCGAGAAGTCCACCAGAATCTTGACCAGTGCGTTCACCTGGTTCTTCTTGCGCACGGTGCCCAGTTCCAGAAACGCAAACCCCGCGTGCATGGCGAGCACCATCGCGGCCCCGAGCAGAAGAAAGAGCGTATCGGTGCCGGTTTTCAAGCTTTCCATCGATTATTTCCGCTTATGCCAAAAAACCGGGCATCGAATGCAAGAAGTGGGCCAAAACGGTGCTTGAGGCGCGCTAGCGGTGCGGAGCCGCACAGGCTTGGGATTTCGAGACAAAGGGATGCAGCTCGCGCGGGCGGTATGCACCTGCGTCGGTATGAAAAAGCACAAAAAACGTGCGTGAATATCCCCTTTTTGGTTCTTATGATCCATTGCGGGTCGGAACTTTTCGTGCAGCTTACGCCCGGGGCATGGTTCCTGCGTCCCGCTCGCGTCAGGACGTCGCGGGGCACGGGCCTTTCAGCTACGGGCGGCCGCCCTGGCGGACAGAGTCTGGGTTATGGCGTGCCCCTATGTTTCGCAGCCAAACGCCGACATAATGTCCCGTCCTGGCTCACGACCGTCGGCCACCTTTGAATGCGCACGCATGCGACTTACCACTAAAGGCCTGCTGCTGATCGCGATTCCGGCGATCTTCGAGCTGGCGCTTCTGTCCGGACTGGTCAAGGCACAGTCCGACGCTGCCGAGGCCCAGCGCTGGGCTGTCCATGGCCAGGAGGTGCTGCGCCAGACCACCTCGATTCTCGATCCGGTGCTCGGCGAGTCCGTTGCGCTGCGCGGCGCGGTGCTCGCCGACGACAACCGCTTCGTCACGCCGCTGTCGGTCTGGGTCGACGTCGACCGGCGGATCGATCAGCTCGCGGAACTGGTGTCGGACAGTCCGCCGCAGGTCGAGCGCGTCGTTCAGGTGCGTCAGGCGGTGCAGGCCTATCGCCAATGGTCCGATCGCATCCAGGACCTGCTGCGCTCGGGGCGCCGCAATGACATCGTCACGCGCTTCGGCGAACTCGGCCAGACCGACGTGCTCGACCGGTTTCGCCAGCAGGTGGCCGCCTTTCAGGCCGAGGAGCGGCGCCTGGAAGGCGAGCGTGTCAATGCCGCCGACGCCGCCCGCGAGCGGCAGCAGATGCTCGTCGTCGCCGCAGTGGTCGGTTCGCTGTTGTTCGTCGCGCTCGCGGTGTGGCTGTTCACGCGCGGCTTGCGCGGCCGCCTCGCCCTGCTGTCGGACAATGCCGGGCGCCTCGCGGGCAACGAGCCGCTCGCGCCCATCGGACCCGGTCATGATGAAATCGCGCGGCTCGACATGACCTTGCATGAGACGAGCCGGCGCCTGCTCGAAAGCGAGCGCATCCAGGCGCGTTTCCAGGCGGACCTCGCGCGCCGCGCGGACGAGCTGTCGCGCATCAACGAGACGCTGCGGCAGCAGACGCAGGAAAACGAGATGTTCATCTACAGCGTGTCGCACGATCTGCGCGTGCCGCTCGTCAATCTGCAAGGCTTTTCGAAGGAACTCATCCGTGCGTGCGAGGAACTGCGCGCCGCTGTCGGCGATTCGTCGATCGACGCGGAGACGCGGCAACGCATCGAGCGCGTCGTCAACGAGGACATTGGCGAAGCGCTGCATTACCTGCAGACCGCGGTGCTGCGCGCGTCGCACATCATCGACGCGTTGCTGCGGCTCTCGCGCATTGGCCGCGTCGAATACCGGCATCAGAAGGTCGAGGTGCGCGATATCGTGCCGCGTGTGGTCGACGCGATGCAGGGCTCGATTCGCGCGCGGCGGGCGCAGGTCGAGATCGGCGAACTGCCGGCCGTGTGGGGCGATCCGACTGCACTCGAGCAGGTGTTTGCGAATCTGATCGGCAATGCGGTGAATTATCTCGATCCCTCGCGGGAAGGCCGGATCGAGATCGGCACGACGCCGGCGCCGCCAGGCGTGCAGACGCTGCGCATTTTTTATGTGCGCGACAACGGCCTGGGCATTCCGGCCATCGCGTTGCCGCGGCTCTTCAATGCGTTTCAACGACTGCACGGCACGGCGGTCGCGGGCGAGGGCATCGGGCTTGCGCTCGTGCGGCGCGTTGTGGAGCGGCACGGCGGCCGGGTGTGGGCGGAGTCGGCGGAAGGCGTGGGGACGACGTTCTATTTGTCGCTGCCGGAGGCCGGCGCGCGCGTCGCGGCGGCGGGCGGGGCGCGAGAAGCGCCCGGCGCGGCGGCGTCGGCAGCAGGGGGCGCAGGGGCAGCAGGCGCGGCTCCCGTGGCGGCCAACGACCACGCAATGAATAAGCGGCCGAACCTGCGGATGGGGCCGTGAAAGGACCTGCGACGTCCACGCCCAAGTCCACGCTGTGAGGCGACGCAATGGTTGGGGCTGAACTGCAGCGCAATCGGCCTGCATCAGCGAGCCGTGAATGACGCCGTCGGCGTCGATCGCCATCGAGCGGGGTCGACCTGATCAGACAAGGCCGGTCAGCAGGAGACGAACAGGCGGCGCGATTTCAGCAGCTGCCGGCCGCGAACCGACCAGTAGCACCCGCACGCGAGCAGGATGGCGACCACGATCAGCACTTCGTAAAGCGTCGGGCGCAAGCCGAGCAGGCCGTCGAGCGCGAACACGCAGCGCGCCACGATCAGCGACGCCGCCCATACCGAGCACGCCGCCTGCGCGAGCAGCCGCGTGCCGGCGAGGCGCCGCGCGCGATTTTCGCGGGACCAGCCGGCCGGCGTGCGCGCGCAGCGAAATGCGATCGCCATCAACGTGACGGCGAGAATGACGATCCAGTCGGTCAGTTCCATCGAAATGCGTTCCCCAAGTCAGCCTGTGACTATAGGAACGCCCTCCGGCGCGAACCATAGGACGACTCTCAAATGCCGCGCACACCTCGCATGGCCGTGCGCGGCGTTTGAAGCAGCTCAAAACCGTCTTACAGCTCGATGCGCGTGCCGAGTAGAACGAGGAACTGACGCAGCCATTCGGGATGGGCGGGCCACGCGGGCGCCGTCACGAAGTTGCCGTCCGTGATGGCGGCGTCGACGGGAATGTCGGCATAGTCGCCGCCCGCGAGCTTCACTTCGGGCGCGCAGGCCGGGTAGGCGGAAATGCGCTTGCCGCGGATCACGTCGGCGGCGGCCAGCAGTTGCGCGGCGTGACAGATCGCGGCGACAGGCTTGCCGGCTTCGGCGAACTGCCGCACGATGTCGATCACCTTCGGATTGAGCCGCAGATACTCGGGCGCCCGCCCGCCGGCAATGGCGAGCGCATCGTACTGGCGCGGATCGGCGTCGTCGAAAGACGCGTTCAGCGCAAACAGATGGCCCGGCTTTTCGGTGTAGGTCTGATCGCCCTCGAAATCATGAATCGCCGTCTTGATCCGCTCGCCGGCTTTGCGGTCGGGGCACACCGCGTCGACCACGTGCCCGACTGCCTGCAGCGCCTGAAACGGCACCATCGTTTCGTAATCCTCGGCGAAATCGCCGGTGAGAAACAGAATCTTTTTTGCCGCCATCGTATGCCTCCGGGTTGATCAAGGGAACACAGAACGCTGGATTGCGCGCGGCCAGTCTACCGCACAACTTTTGACGGAATCGCGACCTGGCGCTCACAGCGGCCGTGCCGATCCATGCTGCATGAAAGCGTTGCGCGGCAAAGAGCGGCAACCAGCTGGAGCAAGCCGCAACAGCGTATGATGAGCGCGTTTTCGTCAGTCAGGCCGCGTGGCGGTCCAAACACACATGATGACTTTATCCATCCGTTCGCCGTTGCTGCGCCGTGCCGCCGTGGTGCTGTTCGTCTTCGGCGGTCTTGCGGCGTGCCAGAAGAACGACGCGTCGGCTGGGCAGGTTGCCGGCAAGCTCAACGACGCGGCGCAGGCTGCGTCCCAGAAGCTCGATCAGGCCGCGAGCTACGTGGGCCAGAAGGTCGACGAGACCCAATCCGCCGCCCAGCAGAACCTCGAATCGGCCTCGGCGCCGTCGGTCACGATCGACCCGAATGCGCTCGCTTCCAGCGCGCAGGCCAATCTGCAGAACGCCGCCAGCGCGGCGCAGGCACAGCTCGGCAAAGCCGCGTCGCTCACTGGCCAGAGCCTTGAAAACGCGGGGCGCAAGCTCCAGCAATGGTCGGCGCAAAACACGGCTTCGTCGACGAGCGCGGCTGCTTCGTCGTCCGGCTCGAGCTACGGCGGCGATGCGCAAAAGCAGATGGACAAATGAGATGGGTATGAATCCTCTGCCGCGCTGCGTTGCGTCGGTCAGTGCACGCCTCCCGTTTGACAGCCGGATTAAATGTAATTACCATGGTTACACATTGTCGTTGCAGGACAGGTTGTCGTGAACACGAGTAGCCGGTTTGCATTTGCGGTGCACGTGCTCGCGCTGCTGTCGTTGCAAGAGGGCACGCCGCTCTCGTCGGACATGATTGCGGGCAGCGTGAATACGAATCCCGCGTTGATCCGGCGGCTTCTGATCATGCTGGCCGAAGCGGGCCTCACCACCTCGCAACTCGGCGCGGGCGGCGGCGCGCTGCTGGCCCGCGCGCCGGAGCAGATTTCGCTGCTGGACGTGTACCGCGCCGTGGACGACGCGCAGCTCTTCGCGCTTCATCGCGAGGAGCCGAATCCGGCGTGCATGGTCGGGCGCAATATCCAGGTCGTTTTGCGCGGCATCATCGACGAAGCGCAGCAGGCCATGGAGGCGTCGCTCGCTCGGCGCACGCTGGCCGACGCCACTGCGGATCTCGAGCGCGCGGAGCGCGCGAGGGAGCGCAAGCGGCGGTCGCACGCGTGAGGCGGGTGCTTTGAAACGAAGACGTGGGCGTCGGCTTTGCACGGCTTTGCACGGCGTAGCGGCAGGCAACATCGGCGAATAGATGATATTGACGCACGGGGCTTCGGCCCCTCTTTTTTCCCTAAATATGTAATCGAAATGGTTACATATAAACGATGACAGGAGCATGGAAATGAGCAAACAGTTGAAGATCGCCTTGTTCGGCGCCACCGGCATGATCGGCTCGCGGATCGCGGCGGAAGCGGCCCGTCGTGGACACCAGGTCACGGCGCTCGCGCGCAACCCGGAGCGCGTGCCGGCCGGCGTGCCGAACCTGAAGGCGGCGCAAGCCGATGTGCTCGACGCGGCAAGCGTCGGCGCGGCGGTGCGCGGTCACGACGTGGCCGCGAGCGCATATGCGCCGCCGCACGGCGACGTGGGTGCGCTCGCAAAGGCCACGCACGCGCTGGTGGAGGGCGTGCGGGCGGCGGGCCTGAAGCGGCTGGTGGTGGTCGGCGGCGCGGGTTCGCTCGAAGTTGCGCCGGGCAAACAGCTCGTCGATAGCGACGGCTTTCCGGACGCCTACAAGGCGGTTGCGCTCGCGCACCGCGACGCGCTCGGTGACTACCGTGGCGTGGCCGATCTCGACTGGACGTTCTTTTCGCCGGCCGCGCTCATCGCGCCGGGCGAGCGCACCGGCAAGTTCCGCACCGGCACGAATTCGCTGATCGCCGACGCAGAGGGCAACAGCCGCATTTCCGCGGAAGATTACGCAATCGCATTCGTCGACGAACTGGAGCAGGGCCGATTCATCCGGCAAATTGCGACGGTTGCTTATTGAAGCGGGAGCGGGCGCCGCGGGCATGAAATCATGCAAGCGCCCTAACAATCGGTTACGCATGTCCGGTTGCCGGCGCGCAAACTGAGGCTACACTGGCGTCTCCCGTTTTCTCACGGATCGCCATGCAGTCATGCCCGTCGCGGCGTGAATCCGAGGCTGCGCCGTCAAACGGCGGGTTCGCTTCGATTCACGCTGCATTTCTTCGTTTTCTGGCAAACCTCAGAGCGCTGCTCTGTCGCGGCGCCGGCGCGCGTGCGCGTCGCACGCGCGGTTCCAGCGCCTCGCCGGTCGCCCTCTGCATTGCCCTTGTCGTCTGTGCCGCCTGGCTGCCCCTCGGCGCGCACGCCGCCGGCACTGGCGCGAGCGCGCCCACCAGCACGCCAGTCATTCCGGCGTTGCAGAGCCTCATCAACAGCGCGACAGTCGCGCCCGCTTCGGACGCCTCCGGCGCGTCCGCTGCGGAGGCGGCGTCCGCGCCGTCGCCGGCAAGTCAGGCTGAAATTGCGCGTTCGCTCGACAGCGTGATCGCCACGCTCGACAACGACCGCCAGCGCACCGCGCTCGTCGCCCAACTGAAAAAGCTGCGCGACGTGTCGCGAACCGTCGGCCCGCTCGCACCTCCGCCCGCGCAGCCGAGCCCCGGCTTGCTGGGCGCGATCGCCTCCGGCATCGCGTCGTTCGAATCCGACGTGCACGAGGGCCGCACGCCCGTGCGCTACTGGGGCGGCCGCTTCAACGCGGCGGGCAACGAGCTGTATACGATCATTTCGGGCCAGGGCCACGAGAGCCTCGGCCGCATTCTTCTTTCGATGTTCGCGATGCTGGCCGGCTGGGGCGCATGCGCCGCCGCGCTGATCTACGTGCAGCACCGGCTCTACCGGCGCCTCGGCATCGTGATGGGGCTGAATCCGAACCCGACCACACGCGAGCTGCTGGTGTTCGCGCTGCGGCGCGTGGGACCGTGGATCATCGCCTTCGTTGCCGCCCTCCTGTTCGTGCGCGCGATGCCGGATGCGCTCGGCCGCACGCTCGGCATGGTGGTCGCGTATGCGATCGTCGCGGGCGCGGTGTTTTCGGCGATCTGCCTCATCATGTTTTCGCTGTTCGGCTCGGGGCACCGGCGTATCGCGGTGCGTCTGCTGATCGATCACGCGCGGCGCCTCCTGTTCGCGGTCGGCGTATTCGGCGCGCTCGGCGATGCCGCCGTCAATTACGACGTGGCGCATCAACTCGGCACCAACCTGGCCGCGCTGATTTCGACGGCGGCCAACATGACGGCCGCCGTGCTCGCCGGCTACTTCGCGCTTGCGTTCCGCCGGCCGGTCGCGCATCTGATCCGCAACCGGCCCTACGAGCAGCGCAACGACCACAAGGCCGCGACCGATGCCTTCGACGTGCTCGCCGCGCTCTGGCACGTGCCGGTTCTGGTGCTGGCGACGGCGTCGGTGGTCGCGACGCTCGGCGGCTCCGGGTCGAGCGAAAACGTGCTGCAGATCTCGGTGGTGACCGCGCTGCTGCTCGTGCTCGCGTTTTTCCTGTCGGCCATTGTCCTGCGCATGACGCGCCCGCGCAGTCCGCGCGCGCGGCGCCGCTCGCCGTATCTCACGCGCCTGTTGCGCTTTTGCGGCACGCTGCTGACGCTGTTCATCTGGCTGTTTTTCTTCGAACTGGCGGCGCGCTTGTGGGGCGTGTCGCTTGCCGCGGTCGTGGAGGAAAACGTCGCGGCGCGCGGTATCGCCCATGCCGTGACGGCGATCGTCGCGACCGTGTTCATTGCGTGGCTGCTCTGGATCCTCGTCGACACGGCGATCACCGAGGCGCTCAATCCCGGCAGCGCGCGCAACAAGTCGCGCAACCCGAGCACGCGGGCGCGCACCATGTTGCCGCTCGTGCGCAACGTGCTGCTCGTCAGCATCATGACGATCGCGGGCATCGTCACGGCGGCGAATCTCGGCATCAACGTGACGCCGCTACTGGCGGGCGCGGGCGTAATCGGTCTGGCGATCGGTTTCGGCGCGCAGTCGCTCGTGACCGACCTGATCACAGGGCTTTTCATCATCATCGAAGACACCATTTCGGTCGGCGACTGGATCGACGTGGACGGCGGCCATGCCGGCACGGTTGAGCATCTGTCCATTCGTACCGTGCGGCTGCGCGACGGTCAGGGCGCGATCCACGCCATTCCGTTCTCGCAGATCAAGATCGTGAAGAACCTGTCGCGCGACTTTGCCTACGCCGTGTTCGAAGTACGCATGTCGTTTTCAACCGACGTCGACCAGATCACGCAGATGATCCGCGAAGTCGGCGCCGAGCTGATGGCCGACTTCCGCTACCGGCGCGAGATGCTCGGGCCGATCGAGGTGTGGGGCCTCGACCGGTTCGATCCGAACTGGATGGTCGTGAAGGGGCAGATCAAGACGCGGCCGCTGCAGCAATGGAGCGTGGCGCGCGCGTTCAACCTGCGGCTCAAGCGCAAGATGGACGAAGCCGGCGTCGAGATTCCGGTGCCGCAAATGCGCCTGTACACGTCGTCGAAAGATAGCGAGGGGCAGCCCTGGCAGGACGACATGGCCGAGATGGCGGCACACGAGCATGGCCACGAGCACGGGCATGCGCGCCCGCATGCGGAGAAAGCCGTGCCGATGCGGGGTTCGCATGCGCCTGTCGCGATGGCGCGCGACGTGTCGCATGAACCGCGTCCGGCGCCGCCGCCGACCGCGCAGACCGCGCCTATTCCGCCGCAGGTTCCGACGGCAGGCGAGGGCAAAAGTTGAGGATTGGGGTGAAGGCGGTCGGCAAAGGGCGCCGTTGAAGGCAGTCCGCGAGGACAGGCTCTCGGGCGGTGACGTTACTCTCGGGCCCGCGCTCCTGGCGCTGAGCCGCGCTCAGGCGAACGCCTGGGCGACCGGCACCACGTCGTTCACATGGCTGCCGATCTGCGGGCCAGGCACCCCGTAGACGTGCAACGAAACAGCGGGTGCATCGCTGGCATTCCCCAGCCGATGAATGCTGCCGCGGCCGCTTCGCACGAACGACACCGCGCCGCGCTCGCGCGCTTGCGTGCGCGCGGCGCTCGCGCATTGCTCCGGGTCGTTCCACTCGAAAACCGTTTCGCTCAACGTGCCGTCGAGCACTGCGTAGCCGCACCACGTGTGATGAGCATGCACGGGGCTCGCCTGGCCCGGCAGCCAGACCAGCGCGGCGATTGCATAGCGGCCCTGGCGGTCGGCGGCGAGTAGATGACGCCGGTAGGTTTGCAGCGATCCTTCGCGTTGCGCGGGCGTGAGCAGCGCGGCGTGGGCGGCGGCTTCCTGGAGCGCGACTCGCATGCTGCGGGCGAAGACGCCCGAATGCGAAGGCTCGGGCAAATGGCCGCAGGCTTCGAACATCGCGTCGAGTGCATTGCACAGCCGGACTAGAGGCGCGTGCTGCACGGCCCGCGGCACCACGTCGCGTTTGTCGCCGGGCTGGCCGGCAGCTTGGGCGCGAGGTTGGCTCAGGTCGGCCAGGTTCGGGTTCAGGAGGCGGGCGGAGGAATCGGCGTTGTGGTCCACGGTCTTTGAACGGCAGGCAGTGCCGCGTTTTTTCGGTCTGGGATTTATACCGTTTTGTCCGGAGAAAGAGTTTCCATATAATTCCCTCATCAATCTGAAAAGTAGAAAAATTTGCTAAAGGGGTGAGACGATGGGAATGGATATCATCGACCGTAAGTTGCTCGAGCTGTTGCAGGAAGACGCGACCATGCCGATTGCCGAACTGGCGCAGCGCGTGAATCTGTCGCAAACGCCATGCTGGAAGCGGCTGCAGCGGCTCAAGGAAGCCGGCGTGATCCGCGCGCAGGTGGCGCTGTGCGATGCGCGCAAGCTGGGGGTGGGTACCACCGTGTTCGTTGCCGTGCGGACGAACCAGCATACGCAGGCGTGGGCGCAAACCTTCACGCAGGCGGTGCAGGACATTCCCGAGGTGGTCGAGGTCTACCGGATGAGCGGCGAGACGGATTATCTGCTGCGCGTGGTGGTCTCCGACATCGACGACTATGACCGCGTGTACAAACTGTTGATCGCCGCGGTGCCGTTGTACGACGTGAGTTCGAGCTTCGCAATGGAGCAGATCAAGTATTCGACGGCGCTGCCGGTGCGCTATAGCGTGTGAGCGCGGATCGGCGCAGGTGCTGTCCGGGGGCAGCGTTCGAAGCCGCTCAGCGTCTTCCCCACGTGCATTGACTTCCCTCGGCCCTCGCATAGACTCAATTCGAAGCGCCTGCTCGTCGCGGCGCAGAAGGAGGACAGCTATGACTCCCTGGGAAATCCAAGGCACGGAACTCATCACCTGCAATTGCTCATACGGATGCCCGTGTCAGTTCAGCGCGCCGCCCACCCACGGCTTTTGCGAAGCGATGGGTGCGATCTCGATCAGCAACGGATATTACGGCGATGTGCGGCTCGACGGTCTGAACCTCGCGGTGGTGTTCCAATGGCCCGGGCAGATTCACGAGGGCAAGGGCAAGTGCCAGCCGATCGTCGACGAACGCGCCGGTGCGCAGCAACGCGAAGGTCTCCTGAAGGTCATGACGGGGCAGGACA
Organism: Paraburkholderia phenoliruptrix; assembly: GCF_902859825.1. Taxonomy (GTDB): domain Bacteria; phylum Pseudomonadota; class Gammaproteobacteria; order Burkholderiales; family Burkholderiaceae; genus Paraburkholderia; species Paraburkholderia phenoliruptrix. Next base: position 112,259 of record NZ_CADIKB010000015.1, read on the forward strand.
CCGAACCGTTCGCCACCATGTTTGCCGTGTTCGCTTCCACGATCGAGCTTGCGTTCGAGCCGATTTTCACGAGGATCGACTTCGACGCGGATGTCGATGCAAGACGCGGCCGCATTCATGTCGAGGGCGTGTTCGATGTCGTCGGCGAACCGCTTCGCAATGCGGTGACCGGCGAGGAGCACCGCGTGCGGATCGATTTGCCGAACGGCTTCGAATACGAACTCGCGGAGGTCGGCTCCGGCACGGCTCGCTCGCAAGGCAACATCGCGCTGGATCTCAAGGGCACGTACGCACAATTTGCGCGGCTGCACATGAATAACAAAGGACTGATCCGCCATCGCGCTGCCGCGTGAGCAACATGCGCGGCATCCCGATCGAGAAGGTCCTCGGAAACGAGCGCGTCGTCACCGCGCTCGGTCTCGTCGCGGTCGTCGGCTGGTCATGGCTGTATCTATGGACGGGCGCAGGCACCGGCATGTCCGCACTGGATATGACGGCGCTCACGCTGTTCCCGCATCGCCTGAAGGATGGTGCCGGCGGTATGGAGACGACGATGTCCGCGGCGATCCTCATGTGGTGGACCATGATGATCGCGATGATGACGCCGGGCGCGGCGCCGCTCATTCTGCTATATCGACGCGTGTTGCGGCATCACGAGCCGGCCGCAACCCATTCTGCGATTCCATCGCTCTTTCTCTTCGCCGGCTATCTGACGGCATGGCTGGCATTCTCGATTCTCGCGGCCATCTTGCAGCAGGTGCTGCAACCCACCGGTCTTGTTTCCGACATGATGCTGTGGTCGAAGAGTGCACCGTTGTCCGCCTGCTTTCTCGCCGTGGCCGGTTTCTACCAGTTTTCGCCGCTCAAGCGCGCCTGCCTCAGGCAATGCCGCGCACCCGTCGCCTTTCTTACCGCGTATTGGCGGCCGGGCCTCGCGGGCAGCTTTCTGCTCGGCGTGCGTCATGGGTTCTACTGCGTCGGCTGCTGCTGGCTGCTGATGACGCTGTTGTTTGTCGGCGGCGTCATGAATCTCGCCTGGATCGCCGCGCTGTCCGTCGTCGTGCTGGTGGAAAAACTCGCGCCGCGGGGCGAGCAAGCGGGCCGCTTGCTGGGCGTCGTGCTGATCGCCTGGGCAGTCGCCACGCTGCTCGTGTGACCGCGCGGCCTTTTGCGCCGTTTCACTCGAGGTAGTGTGGCGCTGCCGACTGCAAGGCGAGTGCAAGGCGTCCCGGCGTAGAATGCCGCCTTCTCCGCTATCTTCCGCGATTGCCTCGCGATCCGAGCCGTCTCATGAACAAACCGCCGCGCAAGAAAAACCCGACCTTCGGCATTGCCGTATTTATCGTCGTCGCGGTACTGCTGGTTATTGCCACGCTGCTGTACAACGCGATTAAGGAAAAGCGCGAATTCGACAGCGAGAACGCGCAGACGACGTCCCTCTCGTCGGGCGCGGCTGCGGTCACGGCGACGAGCGCCGCTGCTACCGCTGCGAAACCCGCAAGCGGCAGCGCGCAGTGAACTGGTAGCCGTCGCGTTGTATGAGTGCCTGCGATGTGGGTGACACCTGCTGCGCGACCAGGTGCGGGGACATGGCAGGGACCTCGCGGGACCTGCGGAGGGCCGGGCCCATGCGCCGCCACCGCGTCATTCATCAGGCAGGCGAATCACACTCGCGTCTTTGCGAATCAGCGCCGCAGCCGCCAGCATCTGCTTGCATTGATGCGCGAGCAACTTCATGTCGTGCACCGCATCCGCCGAATAGTCTTGCGACTTCTCGGCCTCGACCACCATCGTATCGAGTTCGCGCGTGAGCTGTTTGATCTGCTCCGGCTGGTCGGCGGGCGGCGCAGTGCCCGCCTCGGCCTCGGTGAGGTTATCGCGCACGAGGCTCAATGCGCGTTGCAGCGGCTGCAGCGACACGCTGTCCGGCTGTTGGGCGGACGTGCGCAGGAGCGGCGCGGCCGCCGTGATCTGCGACGCGAGCACATGGCTGCGCACGAGCAAGCCGTTCAGCTCGGGCACGAACTTCTGCGCTGATTTCGGTTCGAGCATCATCCGCTGGAAGGCCTGGCCCAGATTCGCGAACGCGACGTGCACATTTTTGCGCGCGAGGCGGTAGCGATAATCGCGATCGAGCGCGGTCGCGGCGGCCGCGGCAGCGGGGGAGGCGCCGGCGACGGGCTTCGTCGTCGCGTTACCGTTCGTGGTGAGGGGCGCCACCGGCGCGGCGCTTGTTGCTCGATTTGTTGCTCCGCTTGTTGCTACGCTTTTTGCCGGGCTCGTTGCCGCGCTTTTTGCCGCATTCACTGCTGTATGCGCGGCGGGCTCAACGTCGGCACCCAGGCTGATGGCGAAAAGCGCGTTGGCTTGCGAGATGGCTTGATCGCCCGTCGCAGCGCCGGCGGCCACAGGCGCGCGCGACGCAGCCGGCGCCGGCTTCGCGAAGTCGATTGCCGGATCGGCCATGGCTGCGACCGGCGCCCGCGCGCCTGCTTCCGTCACTGTGGCGACCACGGCTGCGGCCGGTTTGCCGCTCCACCACCAGCTCGCTTCCAGAAACTGCCGCGTTGCGCTGATCACGTTGTTGACCAGCTTGCCCATCAGACGATATTCCCAGTAAGGGAAGAGGTGGCTTGCGGCGATCGCGATCGCGCAACCCACCACGGTATCGATCGCGCGTTCGCCGATGATGCGCATGCTGCCCGGCGCGAGCAGATGGAACATCAGCAGCACATAGGACGAAGTGAACACCACGCTTGCCGTGTAGTTGAACAGCAGCAGGCTGTAGCTCATCACCATGGACGCGAACATCACCACCAGCAGGATGTGCGGCTCCTTCACGAAGACCATGAGCGCGATGCTGGCCGCGCAGCCGATCAACGTGCCGATTATCCGCTGCCCGTTGCGCTGCTTGGTGAGCGAGTAGCCGGGCTTCAGAATGATGACCGTGGTCATCACGATCCAGTACGCGTTGGTGAGCGGCAGCAGGCGGCCGAGCCAGAACCCGACCGCCACCGCGATCGTCACGCGCAGCGCGTGACGAAAGCTCGGCGACGCCATGGTCAGGTTCGAGAAAATCTGGCCGAACGGCACGCGGCGGCTCGAGACGAAGCGGTTCAGCGCCTGGTCGAGGCGCAGTTCCGTTTCCGTGGTGGCCGGTTCGCTCGACAGGCTCTTGCGCATCTTGTCGATCAGACGCGTGGCGCTCCAGATGCGGCGGAAGGTGGACGAGACAGCCGAATAGGCCTCGGGATTCTTCGCCGGTAACTCGTGCTTGCGCATCAGTTCGATTTCGAACTCGATGGCGCGCAGCTCCGCCTTCACGTTCACACGCGCCCGCGGCGCATGGTTCTGCAAAACGGCGAGCCCGATCTCCTCCAGATCGGCGGCGGCCTTGCGAATGAGGTCGCGGTAGAACACCAGCAGATCCGTGCCGCCAAACGTGTTGCGCACGAGCGGGTAGTCGGTGTGCGCGCCCACGAACAACTCATGCAGATCGACGGTGTTGATGAACAGGTTGAACAGCATCGCGCGACGCGGCTCCAGTTTGCCGCTTTTGAGCTTCGGCAAATTGCGCAGCACGATGTCGCGCGCCGCGTCCTGCCGGTCCACCGCGGCGATCTGCTTGTCGACGAGATTGCGATAGCACTCGTCGAGATCATTATCGAGGTCATAAAAGGCTGCGCGCGCGAGCAGGTAGTCGGCGCAGGCAAAGACGCTTTCGGCGAGGGCCTGCTGCTCGATGCGGTGCATCATCCAGCGGCTCACGGCAGTGGACCAGTACGTGTACCAGAGACCGCCCACGAGGATCCACGACGCATTCACGAGCGCCTGCACCGGCGTGAAGTGCTCCTCCAGCGTCATGATCATCATGAACAGCGTGGCAAAGCTGATCTGCGGCCAGCGGTTGCCGTACACGACGATCAACGAAAGGAGGAACGTGAGCGGGACCACCGTGCACCAGAGCGCGACCGGGTTCACAGTGGCAAGACCCGTGGCGAGCGCCGAGAGGAAACCGATCACCGAGCACGCCAGCATCTCGTTGTGCTTGTATTTGAGCGGCCCCGGCATGTCGACGACGCATGCGCCGAGCGCGCCCGTCGCAATCGTGAAGCCGAGCTCACGATTGTGAAAGACGATCAGGCACAGCACAGCCGGTAACGACACACCGACCGCGATGCGCAGGCCGCCATAAAAATACTGGCTGTACAGGAATTTTTTTATTTCAACCGAATAGCGCATCGACTGCCTGATTTCATTCACTGACAAAAAGCGGTTGAAGGCACAACGTTGCGCACAAGGTCGGACAGAACCTCGGGCACAAGCTCGCGGACAGCCTAAAAACTGCCGACGAGTCTAACTGATTTTGCGTCTGATCTGACCTCGTCCATTCGGCCAGGTTCTGCGCGGCGAGCGGCTTTGTTATGCTGTCGCTTCAATCCCTGCCGCGGCTCGCGCGTTCTTCGCGAAGGCGGCAAAGCCACACCGCCTCGTCAGGACCCATGCTCCAGCTTTTTTACTCGAACCGCTATGAAACGCTTGTCGGCGCGCTGCTCGACGACCTCGCGCAAGCGCCGTCCGACCCGTGGACCGCGCAGCCCGTGATCGTTCCCAGCGCCGCGGTGCGGCGGCGGCTCGAGCTGGACATCGCCGCGCGTCAGGGCGTTTGCGCGAACGTCAGCTTCGGCTATCTCGCGCAATGGCTGTGGGCGCAAATCGGCGGCGTGATCGAGGTGCCGCGGCATTCGCCGTTCGCGCCTGACCGCCTCGTGTGGCGCTGCTACCGGCTGCTCGGCGCCGTAGACTCCGCGGTGCCGTGGAACGCATCGCCGCGTCTGCGCACCTATCTCGACGCAGCCGATCCGTCCATGCGCTACGAGCTCGCGCGCCGCGTGGCAACCGTGCTCGACCACTATCTGACGTATCGCCCCGAATGGCTGTTGCAATGGCAAAAGGGCGGTTCGATCTTCGCCAGCGGTGCCGCGCACGACACAGGCCCGCGCCTCGTCGGCGCAAGCGAGGCAGCACGCGAGGACGAGCGCTGGCAGGCGGCGCTGTGGCGCGCCGTGCTTACAGAATTGGCGGAGCTGGGCGGCAACGCGCCCACGCCCGCGGCCGCGCTGCCGCCCGCCTATCGTTTTCTCGACGAAATCGGCACGCTGGATCTCGACGCGATTGCGAAAGCGAACTGGCCGGAAGTGGTCAGCGTGTTCGCGCTGCCCACCATGCCGCCGTTGCACGTTGCACTGCTGCGCGCGCTGTCGCGTTGGGTCGACGTGCGTCTGTATGTCATGAACCCGTGCCGCGAGTTCTGGTTCGACGTGGTGAGCGAAGGCCGCGTGCAGGCGCTCGACGCCGCCGGTCAGCTCGACTATCAGGAAGTGGGTCACCCGCTCCTTGCGGAATGGGGGCGTCAAACGCAGGCGCAGTTGCACATGCTGCACGAGCTCACCGAAAGCGCGGCTTCAGCCGAGACCGGCGACTTCACGGAGAATCCGGAACCGAGCTGGCTCGCCGCCGTGCAAAACGGCATTCTCGATCTGCGTTCGGAGGCGGAGGCGGACGAGTTGCCGCTGGAGCCGGGCATTGAAGTTCACGTCTGTCACAGCCTCTCGCGGCAGCTCGAGGTGCTGCACGACCGGCTGCTTGGCTGGTTCGACGAATTCGACGATCTGCAGCCGTCCGACGTTCTTGTTGCCGTGTCGGATCTTGCCGCCGCCGGTCCATTGATCGACGCCGTGTTCGGCACGACGCCCGCTGGGGACACGCGCCGCATCCCGTATCGGATCACGGGCCTGCCGCCCTCGCAGGCCAATCCAGTCGCGCGGCTGCTGCTCGACTGGCTCGCTCTGCCCGAGCGCAGTGTCGGTGCCCCCGATCTGGTCGAGTGGCTGCGCGTCGATGCGGTAGCCGTGCGCTACGGCATCGACGCCGGTTCGCTGGAAGCCGCCCAGGAGTGGCTCGCCGCAGCCGGTGCGCGGCGCGGGCTGTCGCCTGCGGAGCCGAGCGGCGAACACGTGCCGGTGGCGCGCCACACGTTCGCCGATGCGCTGACTCGCCTGTATCTCGGCTATGCGATGCCGGACGGCGGCGAGCCGGTGGACGCATGGCTGCCGGTCGAGGGCGCTGACGGCTCGGAGGCCGAACTGCTGGGCCGTCTGTCGCGCTTTGTTGACGATATCGACAACTTCGCCGCGCGTTGCGCAAGTGAACAGACGCCGGCCGACTGGACGCAACTGCTGCTCGAAACGCTGGCGCAGTGTTTCGACGGCGGCGTCGAGTTTGCCGAGTCGCTCGCCGGCGTGCGCGATGCAATCGACAAGATGGGCGACGCCATGCAGGCCGGCGCGCATGACGTCACCCTGCCCGCCGCGGTCGTGCGTGGCGCTCTCACCGAAGCGCTGGACGATCCGGCGCGCGGCGGGGTGCCTTGGGGCAGCGTGACGTTCTCGTCGCTGACGAGCTTGCGCGGCTTGCCATACCGCATTGTCTGTCTGCTCGGGATGGACGACGGCGTACTGCCGAGCCTCGCCCGGGCCGACGAGTTCGACCTGATGGCCGCGTTCGGCAAAGCGGGCGACCGTCAGCGCCGCGACGACGAGCGCAATCTGTTTCTCGATCTGCTGCTCGCCGCCCGCAGCCGGCTCTTTATCGCTTACACCGGGCGCAGCATCCGCGACAACGCGCCGTTGCCGCCGGCCGCGCTGGTGGACGAACTGCTCGACTATCTGGCGCAGGTGTCGGCGGGCGAGGGCGCGAGCCCTGCTGAGGTCGAGCGCGCCCGCCGTGCATTTATTGTCGATCACCCGCTGCAGGCCTTCGCCTCCGACTACTTCGCCGCCCAGCCCGAGCTCTTCACCTACGACGCCGATCGCGCCGAGCTGGCTACGTTGCTGGCCACGCCACAGCAAAGCCGCGCCGCGCCTTTCTTCGACCGGCCATTGCCGCCCGAAGATGCGGCGCCCGTCGCATTCGACGACTTCGTGCGCTTCTGGCGTCATCCGGCGCGCGCGCTACTGCGCGACCGGCTGGGCATCGTGCTGTCCGAGGCGCAAGGCGAGCTGCTCGACACCGAGCCGTTCGAGCTCGACTACGCGGGGCGCGATGCGCTGGCCGAACGTCTGTTGCCCGTGCTGCTCGACGCCGGCAACGAAGGAGACGATCTTACGTTCGAGCGCGCGCGGCGCCTCGCCGAGGCAAGCCCGGAACTGCCCGGCGGCGCGACCGGCGCCGTGTGGCGCGCGCGAGAGCTGGGCGCGCTGCGGCAACTGGCCGACGGTGTGCGCGGCGAGGTCGCCGCAGGTGTCGAGCGCCTGCCGTTCGTGCTCGACGTCGTGCCGCGCTGGCCGGATCGTGCGGACATCGAGGGCGAACTTTTCGGCCCTCATGACGAGGCGCTTCGTGAAGCCGCCGAAGCGCCGCTACAACTGCACGGCGCCTTGAATCTGCTGACGGAAACCGGACAGGTGATCTTTCGCTACGCCAAACCCACCGCGCGCGACTACCTCTCTGCGTGGCTTGCGCATCTCGCCTACTGCGCGGCGCTGCCGCGGGGACCGCGCCGCACCGTGTGGCACGGCAGCGGCGAGCGCTTCGAGTTTGCGCCGGTGGCCGCGCCGCTCGACGAACTCGCGCCGCTGGCCGCGCTCTTCAGGGCGGGGCGCAGGCTGCCGTTGCGCTTTTTCCCGAGGAGCGCGTGGGCCAAGGTAAGCGAGAGCGACTCGGCGGCGCAAGGCGTATGGATCAACGACCGCGTGCGCGGCGAATCCGATGACCCGGCCTTGCGCATTGCGCTGCGCGGCACGCCTCTCACGCTCGACGAGCCGTTCGGCAGCCTTGCGTCGATTGTGTTCAAGCCGTTGATGCAGCATCTGCGGAGCATGTCATGAGCGCGCCGCATCGTCATGCGCTGGCTGCCGCGGAACTGGATGTCTTCGCGTGTTCGCTCGACGGCGTCAATCAGATCGAGGCGTCTGCGGGCACCGGCAAAACATGGAACATCTGCGCGCTGTACGTGCGGCTGCTGCTCGAAAAGAATCTGAATGCCGATCAGATTCTCGTCGTCACGTTTACGAAGGCCGCGACTGCCGAGCTGCATGAGCGCATTCGCGGACGGCTTGCCGAGCTGCATCGCGCAATTGAACTCGATGACGACGGCGGCGACCCCTTCATCCGCCGGCTCTTCGAAACGACGCTCGCGCCGGAGCGCGGCATCGACCGCGAGGCCGCGCTGAAGGTGGTGCGGCGGGCGCTGCGCACGTTCGATCAGGCGGCGATTCACACCATTCACGCGTTCTGCCAGCGCGCGCTGCAGGAGGCGCCGTTCGCAGCGGCTATGCCGTTTGCCTTCGAAATGGAAGCCGACGACGCCGCGTTACGCTTCGAAATGGCCGCCGATTTCTGGCGCGAGCAAATCGAGCCTGTTGCGCATGCGCATCCCGCATTCGCCGCGTGGCTGGTGGGCAAACGCGCCGGCCCCGCGTCGCTCGACGAACAGCTCGCGCGGCGCCTGAAAAAGCCGCTCGCCCAATTGCGCTGGGGCAACACGGGCGCGCAGACGGGCGCTGATCCGCAAACCAGTTTCGACGTCGCGTGCGAGCTGTGGCATGCAGAGCGCGATGCCATTGTCAGCCTGCTCGCGGAGGCCGAGGACCGCCTCAGCAAGACCACACACAAGCCCGACCATGTAAGCGCCGCGATTGCCGCATGGACCGAGTATTTCGCGCAAGGCGATTGCCATGCGCCGCCGCCGCGGGCCGCGCTGAAATTGACGGCTTCGGCGCTGAAGAAGGCGACCAAAGTCAAGTTCGATCCGCCGGAGCACGCGTTTTTCGAGCACGCCGAAGCGCTGAGTGCCGCCGTGGTCGCGGCCGAAGCGGCGCATCGCGCTCGCTGGCTCGCGCTGATGCAGAGCTGGCTCGACTATGCACCCGCCGAACTGGCGGCACGCAAGCGCACGCGCCGCGTGGTGTCGTTCGATGATCTGCTGTCGAACCTGTACTGGGCTCTTGCCGCGCACCCGTGGCTCGCGGACGCGTTGCGCGCGCGTTATCCCGCCGCGTTGATCGACGAGTTCCAGGACACGGATCCGCTGCAGTTCGCCATCTTCAGCCGCATTTTTGCGCCGGCGGGGCCGCTATTTCTGGTCGGCGATCCGAAGCAGGCCATCTACAGTTTCCGCGCAGCCGACCTGCACACGTATCTGGCGGCGCGGGCCTCCGCTTCGGCGCGCTATACGCTCGCCGTGAACCAGCGTTCCACGGCGCCGATCGTGGAGGCTTGCAATCGTATCTTCGAAGCGAATCCGCAGGCCTTCGTGCTGGACGGGCTCGACTATCAGCCGGTGCGCGCCGGCGAGCGGCGCAGAGCGCCTTTCTTCGATCCCGACGGCGGCGCTGGCGCGGGCGACTTCCGCATCTGGATGCTGCCGCCAGGCGAAACCGCGCTGACCAAGCGCGAGGCGCAGCGCGAAGCGAGCGAGGCGTGCGCGGCCGAGATCGTGCGGCTTCTGCGCGGCGCCCGCGAGGGCACGGTGACGATCGGCGACGCGCCGCTTGCGCCGGGCAATATCGCGGTGCTCGTACAGACGCACAAGCAGGGCAGTCTCATCAAACGGGTGCTGGCGGCGTGGGGCGTCGGCAGCGTCGAGCTCGCGCAGGCCTCGGTGTTTGCAACGCTCGACGCGGAGCAGATCGAGCGCGTGCTGGCCGCTGTCGATACACCGGGCGACTTGCGCCGCTTGCGCGCCGCCCTCGCAACTGACTGGCTCGGGCTCGACGCCGCCGCGCTCTGGCGTCTTGAACAGACCGCGGACGCGCCCGCTGTCGCCGACGACCCCGCACATGCCGCCGACGCGATGGGCTGGGTCGAGCGTTTTTCGCGCTACCGCACGCTCTGGCATGAGCGCGGTTTTGCCGTCATGTGGCGCACGCTGATGCGCGAACTGCGGGTCGCGCAACGGCTTGTCGCCGCGCCGGACGGCGAGCGGCGCCTCACCAACGTCAATCACCTCGCGGAACTCGTGCAGGCGCGCGCGGCCACGCATCAGGGCATCGCGCCGACCTTGCGCTGGCTCGCCGCGCAGCGTGCCCAGGGCGGCGGCGAAGAAGCGCAACTGCGGCTCGAGTCCGATCGCAATCTGGTGCAGATCGTTACCGTGCACAAGTCGAAGGGGCTGGAATATGCAGTCGTGTTCTGTCCGTTCCTCAACGACGGCGGATTGCGCGAGCCGCCCTCGTCGGCTTTGCCGAACGCACGCGAGTATCACGATCCATGCGGCGACGCGGTGCTGCACTACGGTTGCGACGACGAAGAGGCGGAACGCGCCGCGCGTCACGCCACTCGCGAGCAGGCGGCCGAGCGGGCGCGGCTCGTCTACGTGGCGCTGACGCGCGCCGTCTACCGCTGTTATCTCGTCGCGGGCACGTATCAGTCGTCGCGCTCGACGAAGGAGTCGCGGCGCAGCGTGTTGAACTGGCTCGTGGCCGGCGCGGGCCATGACTTCGACGACTGGCTCGCGGAGCCGCCCGGCGAAGCGGAGTTGTCTTCGCGCTGGCAGGCGCTGGCCGGCGGTCCGCTAGCCGTGCAGCCGCTGCCGAAGGTGGAGCGCCGCCAGCCGCTTGAGAGCATGCAGGACCGCGGCGCGGAAAAGCGCGCGCGGACGCATCGCCGGCCCTTGCGGGATCAGTGGCGCATGGCGAGTTTCAGCGGTCTGATCGCTGCAGGCAGCAAGGCCGAGGAAGCGCAGCCCGCAGTGGAAGAAGTGCGCCCCGATCACGACGAAATAGCCGATGCGCTGGTCGTGACGCCGCAGCCCCTCTTAGCGCCTGCGGCGCAGATCTCGTCGCTTGCCGCGGACGACATACTGGCGTTCCCGCGCGGAGCGGCGGCGGGCGAGTGCCTGCATCGAATGTTCGAACTCGCAGATTTCAGCGATCCGCAAAGCTGGCCGGATGCGATTCGCGGTGCGCTGCGCGAGCGTCCCGCGCCGGCGTCGCCTGAACTGGCTCCGCGGTTGCCGGCGATGATGCACAAGCTGCTCGCGGATGTCGTCAGCACCGAACTCGTGCCCGGCATGACGCTCGGGCAGCTGGATCGGCGGCGGCGTCTGAACGAACTGGAATTTCTGTTCGCCGCTCCATCGCTCGATTTTGCCGCGCTGCGTGGGTTGCTCGTCGAGCACGGCTATCCCGATGTCGCGCTCGAGCCGGGGGGGCTGCGCGGTTTCGCCAAAGGATTCATCGACATGATCGTCGAGCACGACGGGCGTTTCTGGATCGTCGACTGGAAGTCGAACCATCTGGGCGATACCGCGCAAGATTACGGCGCCGCGCCGCTCGAAGCGGCGATGGCGAGCCACGCGTACCACCTGCAGGCGCTGCTTTATACCGTCGCGCTGCACCGCTATCTGAAGACCCGCGTGCGCGACTACTCGTACGAGACGCATATCGGCGGATACCTGTATCTGTTCGTGCGCGGCGTGCGTCCGCACTGGCGCGACGCCGACGCGGCGGCCGGCGTGCACGCCAGACGGCCAGCATTCGAGCTGGTTGCGTTGCTCGACGCGGCGATGATCGGAGGTGGCGTATGAGCACGTTCGATCAGGCGCCAGCCGCGCCACTGCAACTCGAGGACATCGGGGTCAATCTGCCCGCGCCGGCTGATTTCAGCATTGCGCTCGCGGAGGGATTCGCGCGCCGCATCGGCGCATTGGCACGACGCGCGGGGGCGTCGGGCGAGGCGGTGAAATGGGCGGCGCGCGCGGCTTTCGCGGCGAGCCGCGCGACGGCGGAAGGGCACGTGTGTGTGCCGCTCGGGGCGCTCGCACATCGTTTCGACGCGTCTGCCGCCGAGGTTCGCGCCGCGCTGTTCGCGAGCGGCATGGCGAGCGATGGTGCGTACACCGCCGCGGCGTTGCGGCCGCTCGTGATCGACGGACAAGGGCGCTTGTATCTCGCGCGTTACTACGATTACGAACGGCGTCTCGCGCGGGCGCTGGTCGCGCATGCGGGGGCGAGCGCGGTTCAGGGCGGGCCGGAGGTCGCGGCGGAGCGGCTGACCGGGCGTGCCGGCAACGTCGCGGGGGAGCGGCGGGAGCGGATGGCGGGCGCGGGAGGCGCGGAGGGCGGCGTTGCCGGCCAGGAGGCGGCGCGCGCGAGCGCCGAACGCAACGCCGAAGCCGACGCCAATGCCACACAAACGCTGCACCAGCGGCTGCTACGCTACTTCGGCCCACTAAAGGACGACGAGGTGGACTGGCAGCGCGTGGCCGCGGTCGTGGCGCTGTGGGGCCGGCTCACGATCGTGAGCGGCGGTCCGGGCACCGGTAAGACGACGACCGTCGTCGGTGTGCTCGCGTGCCTGCTGGATGCGCGCGCCGATCTGCGAATCGCGCTCGCCGCGCCCACCGGCAAGGCTGCGCAGCGCATGCAGGAAGCCTTGCTCGCGCGCGCCGGCGATCTGCCGCCGGAGCTCGCCGCGCGTTTGCCGCAGACTTCCTACACGTTGCATCGTCTGCTCGGGTCTGGGCCGGGCGGGCGCTTCCGGCATCATCGGGATAACCCGTTGCCTTACGACGTCGTGGTGATCGACGAGGCGTCGATGATTGACGTCGCGATGGCCGCGCACCTGCTCGATGCCATTGCGCCGCACACGCGGCTCGTGATGCTCGGTGACAAGGACCAGCTTGCAGCCGTGGAGGCCGGTGCCGTGTTCGCGGAACTAAGCGCGCGGCCTGCGTTCACGATGCCGGGCGTACAGCGAATTGCAGGCGCTCTGGGTATCGACGAGGCGCGGTTCACGCAGGCGCTGCCACGTGTCGGGCACGCTCAGGACGCATGGGCCGAGCGCTCCCGGCAAGATGACGCCGCCGATCCGCGCCGTTCCGACAGTCCGTCCGACGACCTGTTCGCCAAATCCGACGCGGCCGAGGCGCTCGACGCAGCACGCAACGCCGACCTCTTCGACGCCGACGCCAACGCCAACGCCAACGCCAACGCCAACGTCAACGCCAACGCCAACGTCAACGCCAACGCCAACGTCAACGTCAACGTCAACGTCAACGTCAACGTCAACGTCGCCAACCCCCCCGTCAACGCGAGCGCGGGCGCCAGCCCCAGCCCCAGCCCCGCCGCGAGCCCGCCGCCGCACCAGCCGCCAAGCCCACTCGCGGATTGCGTCGTCTGGCTGGAGCGCAACTATCGATTCGGGCTCGAATCTCCAATTGGCCGCCTTTCGCTGGCGATTCGCCATGGCGCGGCGAGCGCCGCACTCGAGGTGCTGCTCGCCGACGCCACTCGACACGCCGCCGAGCTTCACGACGACGCGCACCCTACGCTGGCCGAGCGCACCGTCGAGCGCCTCGCCGCCGGCTTCGCGCCCTACGCGAATGCGCTGGCTGCCGCGCTGGCCGGGGCGACGCCGGATCCCACGCCGCTTTTCGACGGGCTCAATCGTTTCCGCGTCCTGTGCGCGACCCGCTCCGGCCCGCGCGGCGTCGATCAGATCAACGCGCTGATGGCGGCGCAAGTGCGGCGCGCGGCGGGCGTTACGCTCGCGGTCGGCGCGCAGTGGTTCGCCGGGCGGCCCGTCATGGTCACGCGCAACGACTATGCGCTGGGGCTCTTCAACGGCGACATCGGCATTGCACTGCCCGGCGCGGGCGGCGTGCTGCGGGTCTACTTTCGTACCGGCGACGGCAGTCTGCGCGCCGTGTCGCCGGCCGCGCTGCCGCCGCACGACACCGCGTTTGCGCTGACGGTTCACAAGTCGCAAGGCTCCGAATTCGAGCATGCGGTGTTGGTGCTGCCGTCGACATTCAGCAGAGTGTTGTCGCGTGAACTCGTGTACACGGCGATCACGCGCGCTCGTGAGCGTGTGGAGGTGATCGGCGCGCGCGCTGTACTGGCTCAGGCGATCACGACGCCCACACAGCGCGACTCGGGTCTCGCCGCGAGAATCGCGGAGGCATCGCGTGGCCGTTGGGGCGCGGACGCCCGCGCACGGAAAGCGAGGTGAGGCGACGTGAGGCGACGGGACGCCATGCGTGAACGGCTGCGCGGGGACTTCCCGCCGCCCGCAGCTTGATGGCGCCGCGCTCGCGGTACATCAGCTTGCGCTCGGCGCCGTTTCCACCTGCTTTTCTGCGCGGCTACGCATGGTTTTGCGATAGCGCAGGGTCCAGAGAGCCAGCGCCCCGTAGATGCCGTAGCCGATAAAAGGCGATACCCCGAGAAACCGCTCGATCGGCCAGTTGAGCGCCAGCCACGCGCGCAGCGCCATTTCGCCCGTTAGCCCGATGCCCCAGACCAGGGTCATCAGCCGCATGCCGCTTGCTACTGCGGGGCGCTCGCGCCACAGCGTTTCAAAGCGTTCGGCGCCGCCTTCCATCTCGCGAGCGACCGTTGCGCGGGCAAGGTAGAAGATGAGCGGCCGGTGCAGCCCCAGCGACAGCAGGAAGGCAATGCCGATTGCACCGGACACGAGCGACTCGCGCAACAGCAGCATGCGAGGGCTGCCGCCGAGCGCCATCGCCCCGATCGAGAGGACAATGCCGACAACCACCATCACGCTGAGCGCGTCGACGCGGCGAAAGCGGACCAGCTCGATCAGGCTCCACGCCACCGGCGGCGCCGCGGAGGCGAGCAGAGCGCGGGTCTCGCCAAGATGCGGCAGCGCGAGCCGATACGCGAGCCAGGGCAACAGGAAGTTGACGGCCATTTCGACCACAAAACCGGGGCGAAGCTTCATGGAAAAATCCGCCGAAAGAGAAAGAGCCCAGTATCGGCCATTGCCCGGCGCAGGATCAACCCGCAGGCCGGTTTGCACGCGGCACGCGAGCGGCGGCGCCGTCGCCTGGCTGTGTACACTGGCGGCATCATGACATCGCGCTATTCCATTCCGTCGAATGAAATCGAACTGACCGCGGTGCGCGCGCAAGGCGCCGGCGGTCAGAATGTCAACAAGGTGTCGAGCGCCATTCAGTTGCGCTTCGACGTGCGGGCTTCGTCGTTGCCGGACGTGCTCAAGATGCGTCTGCTTGCTCTGCCCGACCGGCGCATCACGCGTGAGGGCGTGGTCGTCATCAAGGCTCAGGAGCATCGGACTCAGGAGCTGAACCGCGCAGCCGCGCTCGCGCGGCTCGACGAACTGGTGGAGAGCGTCAGCGTGACGCGCAAGCCGCGCGTTGCGACACGGCCGACGCGCGCTTCGAACATGCGGCGTCTCGAAAGCAAGTCGCGGCGCAGCGAGATCAAGTCGGGCCGCGGCCGGGTGGACGATTAGCGAGGCCGTCCGCCGGCGCGCGGTGCGCCCGCAGGCCCTGCGGGGGGTGTCGCGCCTGCGGGCACGAAGTCGACGCACAGCACATGCGTGTTGCCGTCGCGCTCGAAGGCGAGCGCCGCGGTGTAGCAGTCGTCGCCGTCCGCCAATGAATAGTGCGGGCCCATCATCGCGACGCGTCCGCGCGCGGCCAGCGCATGCTTCAGGTAGGCGCGCCGCGACCAGTTGCTGCGCGCGGCGCTCGTGAGTGGCGCGAGCCGCTGCGCGAGCGCCGGCACCGAGGCGGCCGTGACGGAGGCTTGAGTCTGCTGCCCCTGCTCGTCGGTGATGAACACGCGGCGCGCTTCGCGCAGATGCCACACTTGTTGCGCCGCCTGCTGAAGGTCGCCCGTTACCTTGTATGTCTCCGCGGCGGCCGCGACTGCTTCGGCGAAGCCTTCGAAGCCGAGCTGCTTGTGGCGCGCGTGCGCGCGCTCGTAGTCGGCGAACTTGCTCCACATCGACTCGATTTGGGCGGGCACGCTCGCGACGGCGGCCTCGATCGAACCGTTCGGCTGGCCGAGCCAGAAACCCTGCACGAAATCGACGTCGGCCTGCATCAGGATCATCAGCTCTTCGTCTGTTTCCACGCCTTCCGCGAGCACCAGCGTGCCGGATTGGTGCAGCATCGCGATCAGATGGCCGATCATCGAATCGTCGCCTTCGCGTTTGCCCGCGCGCGCGACGAGCGAGCGGTCGAGCTTGACGATGTCCGGACGGAAGCGCCAGACGCGATCGAAGTTCGAGAAGCCGGTGCCGAAGTCGTCGATCGCGATCAGGAAGTCGCGCGGCTGCGATGCGGCGAGCATGCTGGCGACGGCGGATTCGTCGTCGGCGGGCTGCTCGAGCACCTCGATCACGATGCGCTCCTGCGGCAGGCCGAAATGCGCGGAAAGCTCGTCGATGAAAGTCCGTTGCGGCCAGCCGGTTTCGAACACCTGCGGCCGCGTGTTCAGAAAGAGCCAGCCGGTCGCGATGCCTTGCTCCATGAAATTCGCGACGTGCAGGCAACGCGCGATGCGATCGAGTTCGCGCGCGTCGGCGGCCGAGCGGGTGCCCGAAAACAGCACCTCCGGCGAGACCGGCAAACCGACCGGATCGAAGGCGCGCAACAGGGCTTCGTAGCCGACCACGCACTGATGCGTGACCGAGAGCACCGGCTGAAACACGCTGTGCAAGGTGAGCGCGCGCCACGTCGCGGTCCATCCGGACTCGTCCCGGACGAGGTGCGGAAGGAGGCCGCTCAGGCTCAGTTCGCTGACGGATGGCATAAAGGCGGGCATGAGAGCGGACATGGTGGCATCGCGGCAATCGGGTGACGGGGCGCGCACGCGAACTCGGTGCACAGCGGATGCGCAGCGGAATACTCAAGCGGAACGCCCGCACGGCGAACCGGATTGAACCCTGGAACGCACAGAGCGGTGCCAGCCATGCGGGACTCCAGCGGAGTGGTCAAAATGAGTCTAGCAGCTTGAAATTCGCATGAATGTGCGGGTTGTCACAGAGGCGAAGCGCGGCGGTGCACGCATGGGACTGCGCTGCCGCGGGCGGACGAGGGAGCGCGCCGTCTCGCGTGGACTCGCCGGGACTCGCTGCGATGCCCGCTTCCATCGATCCGCGCCGATCGCGGCGGGCCGCGGCCGGACTATCTGTAAGCTTGCATGAGGCGAGGGTAGCAGGGCGGCCCGTGAATGCCCGCCAAACTCCAGGCGGCGGCGGTGCTCAGACGTTAGCGCGGCGGGTCTCTACGGTCCCAGGGCCGCGCGACGGGCCGCGCGTGCGCGGCTGCCTGCAGCATCGGCGGCCAGTGGGTATGCTGCTGCTTTTCGCAAAACGGAGAGAAAAGAATGTCGGAAATCGCGGTGGTCGCCATTTCAGTAGCGAAACCCGGCTACGAGGAGCAGTTGCGCGAGGCGCTGGAAGGGATTGTCGGACCGACGCGCAAAGAGCAGGGCGCGCTTCAGTACGACCTGCACCGCGACGTGCAGGAGCCACGGCGCTTTGTGTTCTTCGAGCGATGGGAAAGTCAGGCGGCGCTGGCCGCTCACGCGCAATCCGCGCACATCACGGCCTATAAGCAGGCGGTGGCCGATTGGGTCGAACACGCTGAAATTCGCGTGGTGTCGAAAATTCTGTAAGTTGCGGGGCGCCGGCAAGCGCGCCTTGGAATTCGCCGCGCCTCGCGCGCGGCGCGATGGCACGATGGCACGATGGCACGGTCGGCACGCCGCTGGCAAGCCGGTGGCCGCCGCCGGCGCGCGGCCAGTTTCAATGCGTGGCTTGCGGCACGTCCAGAATCAGGATGATGGTCCAGTCGGCGTCGCCATCGTGGTGGTACTGGCGCTCCGCCACGATGAACGGCTGCTGTTTGCCGTCCGGGCCGAGAAACAGCACGTCGCCTTCCATCGGCAGGCACTCGACGGGCGGCAGCGCCAGAAACGCTTCCTGACCGCCGCGCGGCATCAGTTTTTCGATTTTGCGGGATGCTGCTTCAGTCCATTCGATATCTAGCTGGATGTTGCTCATGCTGTCCTCCGCACCAGGGTGCGCACGGGTTAGGGGTTCCGGCGGGGCGCCGGTCGGTGCGCGACTTTAGCATACCGGGCATCGCGCGCTGGACAGCGCATCGGGCAACAAAAAAAGCCGCAACCGGCGCTGCCGGCTTCGGCTACGCGGCGGGCCTTGGGCGCAGGTGCGCGGCGCCGCGAATGTCTGGCGACCCGCCCGGCCGGCCGGCCCGGGAGTGCGGGGCTTGTGTTTACGAGCTCGATGCGTCGGCCTTGGCGCCCTTCTTGTGGTGATGCGGCGACGCCTTGTGATGCCTCATGGGCGCGGCAGGTGCGGTTTCCATCGTTTGCTGGCGGTTTTGCAAATCTTGCGCGCGTTGCTCGACGTCGGCGGCTTTGGCCGGGTCGGTACTCATGGTGACGCCGCCCTCCTGCGCATACGCCGCGCCGGTCACGGCACCGAGAGAGATGAGAATGGCGAGGGACACTTTCTTCATTGCTACCTCCGCAGAGTGGTTGTGGACCCGAGTACTCGTCTGTCCAATAGGAAAGACGACTGCATTCTAGCCAGCAATACGCGCTCCAGCGGGCGTTTTGTAACGGCACGCGCCATTGGTTACATCTTGTTACGCCGCTCTGATGCACTGCGCTTAAGCGGATGGCGAAGACGCCGTCGAGGTCAGCGCGGCTGTCACATTGCCTGTCAGATTCCTTCGCATCGCTAAGCAAAGTGGCAATGGATACGCGTCCGTTTCAGAACAGGCCAATGGCGCTGTACACGTGGTATTGGGCAATGCCCACGAGCTCGTGCAAGGCGAGCTCCGCATTGGCCAGATTCGAATAGCGCGGCACCAGGCCAAGGTGCGCCCGCCTCGCGCCTGAGATCAACGGCTGCGGCTCGAGACCGAAATGTCTGAAATCCAGCAGCGCGCGCGGCATGTGATACGCCGAGGTGACGAGTATCAACGAATCGTAACGTGATTGGCCCACAATGGCTGAGACGTTGCGCGCGTTCTCGTAGGTGGTGAGACTGCGGTTTTCCAGCACGATGTCGGAGCGCGGCACCTGTTCGCGCAGCAGGTAGGGCAGATAGGTGTCGGCTTCGGTCGCGGGATGCCGCTGCGGATTGCCCCCGCTGACAATCACGCTGCATACCGTCGCGCTGCGCTTGCACGCCGCATAGTTCTCGGCGCTGACCGCAATGCGCGCCATCACCTCGCGCGGCGGCACGAGCACCTTGTCGCGGTTGTACACGGTCCCGCCGCCCAGCAGGATGATCGCGGTGCGCGGCGCGAAGCGCGTCGGCGCGCTGGTTTCTGCCTGCGGCTGGGCGAGGCTCAGCAGCGGGGCGGTCAGCCAGCCGGTCGAAAGCAGCCAGAAAAGGGCGACGGTGCACAAGAGGAGAGGCCGTCGGGCGCGCTTCCATATCAGGATTGCTGCAAAAAAAAGCGCCAATAAAGTGAATAGAATCAATTTAGATGGGGTAACGTATGTCTTTCGGGATTAAATCTTCGGGCCTGCTATCGCGCCGCAGCGGTTGCATCGTCGGCTCGCAGGCAGAACGCTAACATGGGTTCTGACGGGGGTCCCGAAACATTAGACCAGGCAGCACCTGGCGGAATTCGGCCGTATGGGTTACGGCCAGCTTCCAGCCACGGGCGGGTGCCAGGCGCGTCGCTGGTGGCGCGGTGACGTGTTGGCATAAATGTGTCATGGCTGCACTTTAAGAAAGAAGTGAGATGACCACGTATTCCAACGAAGCGGTACTCGAAGCGCTGCGGCGAGCGCAATATCGTCAGGTGCCATGGGCGAAGCGCCCGGGCGTGTTCCAATATCTTCGCGCGCTCGGCCTGATGGACACCGTTCGGCAACGCACCGTCGCGCCGGCGCCGGGCTTTCATGCCCCTGTCGACATTGCCGTCCTGACCGACCGCGGGCGCGCGGAATTCGTGCGGCTCTCGCACGACGAAAGCCTCCTGTCGTGGACCGCGCAGCGCATGAGCGACTATGTTCTCGCCACGGCGGAGACGGATTCCGCTGCGTCGCTCGAAGCGCGTACCTAGGCGCGGCGTATTCCACCTCCTAATCCCCTACCCGGACAGCACGGAGCTGTCCGCCTCTGCACGAGGCTCGCCCGCCTCGCTTCGCGACACGGCTGAAAAAAAAGCCCGTATCGCGAGGATACGGGCGTACCGGAATTACTGCTGCCACGCTGTGCTAATGGCGTTAGGTCTGACCGATGCGGGCAGCCGTGGTTCCCGGAGATTTCGCCCTGTCTTTTGCAACGTCACCTTGCAGGTGCTCCTGACTGCTGCGCGGGGCGCCGCCTCCGGCGTCAGCACGTCTAGCCGCGTCCAATCACGTCTAACGGCGCCGCGACGGATCGCCATGCGGCGGTTCCGGCCGCGTGCGCACGTTGCTCGCAATATCGCCGCGCAAGTCGCCGCGCGGCGCGGGCGGCGTGAAGTCGCGGCTGCGCTCGGCGCTTTGCTGCCAGGCCTCGACGGAAGCCGCGCGATCGGGCCGCCAGTTCCAGCCTTGCGGGCGCTGTTGGGTGAGCGCCGGTGCGGCCATTGATGAAAGCACAATGCCGCACAGAAGCAGTGACATTGGTTTCATGCTGAGCTCCCGTCCAGGCCCCCTCGACATCAGGCCTGTTTGCATACGTATAAAGGTATGCGGGGGCAAGAAAGCACGCTGTAAGTAATAGTAAATGGATGTTTCACCCGCAACTCACGAGTCGCGAGGGCGTCTGAGGGCGGCACGCGGTACGCATGAAAGGAACGGCGAGGCGTCAAGCGGTGCGCAGCTGCAGCGCGCGTGGGCGAACGTCAGGGGGAAAGGGGCGACCGGCCGGCGCGAGGCGACGCCGTCACGCAGAGATCGGCAGGAGACCGTCGAAAGCAAACCGCCGGCAGGCGCCGGGCCGGTCCAGATGAACTTCGGGCGCCCGCAGGCGCCCGGAGACAATACGTTCTGTTCAGGCCATCTTGACCGGTGCGCGCCACGATTCCGGGTTGGTCCAGAATGCGCCGCGCAGACGATCACGGCTGGGCGGTGCCGGCGGTTTCGCGGCGGTCGCACCAATGCGGCCGCGCAGCGAAATTTCGCGGCCGCTCGTGCCGAGTCGCTTCACAATTTCGGCGAGCGTACCATCGGCTTGCCACTCGTCGAAACGGCGGCGGCAAGTCGGCGGCGACGGATAGCGGCCCGGCAGCTTGGACCAGCCTTCGCCCGTCGACAGCACCCACAGCACGGCGTTGACGACCGCCCGTGCTTCGACGCGCGGCCGGCCGCGGCGCTCGCTCCGTGCTGGCTCCGCACAGAACAACGCCTCGACCAGCGCCCACTCGTTGTCTCTCAAATCGTCGAACAGCATCATGTTTCACCTCAGCGAAGCTAACTCCGGTGCGCTGCCCCGCGCCGCGCACTCTCCATGCACTCGATAGGCGAGTGCCAAGGGGGTCGGGTTTGCCACGGTCTGTTTTGCAGTCAGAAGTCATGGCGCCGACCCTGTGACCAAGTCAATGCAGGATGTGTGCCAAGTTGAGTCCAACTGCCTGAGAGCCCCGTAACAGCGGGCCAGCGCGGGCGCTAGCTAGGGCCGTATGAGAATCCAAAAAAGCTATCTCGCAAATCGGGACAATCACCAATCTTGTGCAGCAAGGCCCGCGCGGCGTGCGTTTGCGCCTCATTGCTGCATTGCAGCGAGCGCGCGGGGACACGGTGCGCGCGCCGTCTGCGCGTACAATGCGCATCAAAACGGGCTATTGATGAGCTGAATAAATGAACGTGACGTTGCGCCAGCTAAGGGTTTTCATCGAGGTCGCGCGCCTCTCCAGCTTCAGTCGCGCGGGCGAGGAAGTCGGGCTGACGCAATCGGCGGTGAGCCGTTGCGTCCGCGAACTGGAAGGCGAAATCGGCCTCAAGCTGATCGACCGGACGACGCGCGAGGTGCAGCTCACCGACGTCGGGGGCAATCTGGTTTCGAGCGTGTCGCGTCTTTTGGGCGATCTGGACGACGCCTTGCGCGAAATCCGCGAGATCGGCGAGCAGCGTCGCGGACGCGTGGTCGTCGCGGCCAGCCCGACGGTCGCATGCCGGCTGATGCCGCGCGTCCTCGCGGCATGCGGGGAACGCTTTCCGCACGTGGCGCTCGGGTTGCGCGACGACGTGCAGAGCGACGTGCTGCGCAAGGTGAGGTCCGGCGAGGTGGATTTCGGTGTGATCATCGGCCCGTTCGCCGCGGAGGATCTGTCGAGCGAATCGCTGATGACGGATTCGTTCTGCCTTGTGTCGCGCGACGACCATCCGCTCGCGCGCCACAAGGAGGTCGGCTGGGCGGAGCTCGAGGGCGAGCGGCTCGTGATGCTCGATTACGCGTCGGGCAGCCGGCCGATCATCGACGCCGTCATGCACGAACACGGCGTGAACGCCACGGTGGTGCAGGAGCTCGGCCATTCTGCGACGGTGTTCGGCCTCGTCGAAGCCGGCATTGGTGTGAGCGTGCTGCCGTGGCTCGCCTTGCCGCTGCCCGCCGGCGCCGCGCTGGCCGCGCGTGCGCTGGTGCCGCGAGCCGAGCGCACGGTCGAACTGGTGCGGCGGCGCGACCGCTCGCTGTCGCCGGCGGCTCAGGCTGTGTGGGATCTGATCCGCGAACTGCCGGCGCGGGCGGAAGACCTGCTCTGAGCCGATCAATGGCCCCCCGGCGCACCTTTCCCGTGCGCGGCTCGACGTTGCATGGTCGGACGCTGGGCTAAACTGCCGCCTGCACGCCTTGGCGATCTGTGCCGTTTTGCAGCGCGCTCGCCGACGTTAGCTTTAGATTTCAGCCTTTTACTCACCTGGAAGCCTCGATGAGCGAACCGGAACTCTCCGTGCCCTCTATCCCCCATGCGCGCGACGCAGTGCGCACGCTGCGTGCGTCGCAGATTCGCGAAGTGGCCAATGCCGGCTTCGGCGTGGCCGACGTGCTGCCGTTCTGGTTCGGCGAATCCGACCGCGTGACGCCGGCCTTCATCCGCGACGCGGCGAGCGCCGCGCTGCAGGCCGGCGCGACCTTCT
Organism: Paraburkholderia phenoliruptrix; assembly: GCF_902859825.1. Lineage (GTDB taxonomy): Bacteria > Pseudomonadota > Gammaproteobacteria > Burkholderiales > Burkholderiaceae > Paraburkholderia > Paraburkholderia phenoliruptrix. Next base: position 135,148 of record NZ_CADIKB010000015.1, read on the forward strand.
ACACGCACAACCTGGGCATCGCGCCGTTGCGTGAGGCGCTCGCCGATTACGTGAGCGGCCTGCACGGCGACATTTCGCCGGACCACATCGCGGTGACGAGCGCGGGCGTCAACGCGCTGATGCTCGCCGCGCAACTGATCGTGGGAGCGGGCGACCGCGTGGTGGCCGTCACGCCGCTGTGGCCGAATCTCGTCGAAATTCCGAAGATTCTCGGTGCGCATGTGGAAACCGTCTCGCTCGACTATGGCGAGCACGGTTGGCAGCTCGATGTCGAGCGCTTGCTGGCCGCGCTCACTCCGGACACGAAGATGCTGTTCGTCAATTCGCCGAATAATCCGACCGGCTGGGTCATGACGCGCGAGCAGCAGCATGCCGTGCTCGCGCATTGCCGGCGGCACCGCATCTGGATCGTCGCCGACGAAGTCTACGAGCGCCTCTATTACCCCGACGCTGCGCCCGGCAGCCATGGCGCGGCGCCGTCGTTTCTCGATCTCGCCTCGCGCGACGAGCGGGTGATCTGCGTGAACTCGTTTTCCAAGGCGTGGCTGATGACGGGCTGGCGTCTCGGCTGGATCGTCGCGCCGAAGGGCCTGATGGACGACCTCGGCAAGCTCGTTGAGTACAACACTTCATGCGCGCCGGCCTTCGTGCAGCAGGCGGGCGTCGCCGCCGTCCAGCAGGGCGAGCGCTTCACGCAAGAGCTGGTGCGCGACCTGAAGGCGTCCCGCGATCATCTGGTGCGGGCGTTGTCCGCCGTGCCGGGCGTCGACGTGAAGGCGCCGCAAGGCGCGATGTATCTGTTCTTTTCGATGACGGGCGCCTCCCGCAGCCTCGAACTGTGCAAGGCAATGGTGCGCGAAGTGGGTCTCGGCCTCGCGCCCGGCAGCGCGTTCGGCCCCGAGGGCGAGGGGTTCTTGCGTTGGTGCTATGCATGTGACATCGCGCGGCTCGACGTCGGCGTGGAGCGCCTGAAGCGTTTTCTGGCGTTGCATGGGACACGCTAGTCGGACCCGGCCAAGGCGCGCGGGAACCTCGCGCGCGGGCGCGCGTCCGACAGGTGCGCGGGCGTCCTCGGGGCGCGCGCCGGCTTGAGCATTGCGCACCCATGCGCCGGGCATGTTGTCCGGCGGTTCGCTTTACGCACCGGATGTTTTTGCGTAATATGGCGCTCAGTCACGCGATTCCTGTCCGGAATATCGCTGCTCCGTCCGGCTGGGTTTGGCTCGATAGTCTGTTTCGCCTCCCCCCGGTGCGTGCTCCCATCAATATGACCGATCAGAATCGGGCGAGCGCGTCTTCAGTTCCACATCGTCTGTTTGATCCGGTTCTTTGACCACAGGGTCTGACCTAGCTGCATGAATACCCAAGAGGCGAAGATCGTCCTCGAGACAGCCTTGATCTGCGCGCAGGAGCCGTTAAAGCTCGGCGATTTGCGCAAGCTCTTTGCCGACGGCGTGTCGGCAGACACCGTTAGGACTCTGCTCGAAGACCTGAAACAGGATTGGTCGGGGCGCGGTGTGGAGTTGGTCGGGCTGGCGTCGGGCTGGCGGTTTCAAAGCAAGCCCGCGATGCGTTCGTATCTGGATCGTCTGCATCCCGAGAAACCGCCGAAATATTCGCGCGCGGTGCTCGAAACGCTGGCGATCATTGCATACCGGCAACCGGTCACGCGCGGCGATATCGAAGAGATTCGCGGTGTCACGGTGAACACGCAGGTCGTCAAGCAACTCGAAGACCGCGGCTGGATCGAGGTGATCGGGCATCGCGACGTGCCGGGGCGTCCGGCGCTTTATGCGACCACGCGTCAGTTTCTCGACGACCTCGGTTTGCGCGCGCTCGACGAATTGCCGCCGCTCGCGGACCCATCGGCGCAATTGAATGCGGACCTGCTCGGACAGCATGCCATCGAGTTCTCCGACGCCGAGAGTGGCGAGACGCCGGCATCGCATGAAGCAAGCGATGAGAACGCGCCCGAAGCGGCCGACATGACCGCGGCGGGAGCGGCAGCCGGCGTAGAGGCGGGAACGGAAATCGCTGCAGCAGAGGCTGAGGCCGCCGACCATTCGGCGCACGAGCAGGCTGGCGGCGCGCAAACGGGCGCCGCAGCCGGGAGCGTCGGCGAGTCCGGAACGGCCGCCCATGCGGCCGTCGAGCCGCAATCGGAAGCAGTAAAAGAAGCAGCGCAGGCCGAACCCGTGGAAAACGCCCCCGAGGCGGGCAGCGAAGCGGCAAACGTTGCATCGCTGCCGGGTGCCGGGCAATCCGAGGCCAAATCGGGAGCGGAAGCCGAAACCGAGGCGGATCGCGATACGCTCGCCGAGGCCGATCCGGCCGGTCTTGCAACACCCGCGCACGGTTCGGGCGTCCTCCGCGGCACGGAGCACGCGGCCGGATCGAACCTGAACCAGGCGGCGCACGACGAGGAAGATCGTCGCGATGCCGCGCAGGACGCAGGCATTCTGACCGACGACGAAGCCGAGTCGCGCAGCGCCTGACGTAACCGAACATTTTTGCCGTGCCTGCAAGGGGCGCGCGCGACCTGACATTTTGAGGTTGTTTTGACACATACCCACGACACCGATTCGTCCGAATCCGAGCGCGCCGTGCCGTCGGCGCGCGCTGACGAAACGCGCATCCAAGAAGCGTCGGCAGGCCAGGGCGAGCGGCCGGCGCAGACCACGGAGGCAGACGGCGAGGACCGTCCGCGTCGCGGCCTGCGTCGCGGGCCGCGCAGTCTGATTGCCCGGCGCCGCGCCGGCGCGAAGACGAAGGCCGCCGAAGGCGCGCCGCTCGAGACCGCCGCGGTCGTGGGCGAAGCTCCGCCTGACGGCGAGGTGACGGCGCAGGCGCGCCCGCCGCGCAAGGAAGCCGGCGCGAAGGGTCAGGGGTCGCGCCGCAATGCCGGCGGTGCCAAGCGCGAAGGCCAACGTGAAGGGCAGCGCGAAAGTCAACGTGACGGCGCGCCGCGCGAAGGACAGCGCGAGCGCCAGCCGCGCGCCGGCGGCCAGCGCCAGAATCGCCGTGGCGGCGAAACGCCGGCGGCCGCGGCCGACGCCGCTCAGGACGACCTGTTCTCGTACGTCACATCGCCCGCCTTCGACGCCGACAACAGCACGACGGGCGGCGTGCGCGCACCGATGCTGCGCCGGGGCAAGCCGGCCCCGGCCAAGCGCGTCCTTTCCGCCGACGACGACGCGCCCAAGCTTCACAAGGTGCTGGCCGAGGCCGGCATGGGCTCGCGCCGCGACATGGAGGAGCTGATCGTCGCCGGGCGCGTTTCGGTGAACGGCGAACCGGCCCACATCGGCCAGCGCATCATGCCGACCGATCAGGTGCGCATTAACGGCAAGCCGGTCAAGCGCAAGCTCGCCAACAAGCCGCCGCGCGTGCTGCTGTATCACAAGCCGACGGGCGAGATCGTCAGCCATGCCGATCCGGAAGGCCGCCCTTCGGTGTTCGACAAACTGCCGCCGATGAAAACCGCCAAGTGGCTCGCGGTCGGCCGTCTGGACTTCAATACCGAAGGTCTGCTGATGCTGACCACTTCCGGCGATCTCGCGAACCGTTTCATGCATCCGCGCTATAGCGTCGAGCGTGAGTACGCGGTGCGCGTGGTCGGCGAACTGGCGGAAGGCATGCGTCAGAAGCTGCTGAACGGCGTCGAGCTCGACGACGGTCCGGCGAATTTCCTGCGCATCCGCGACGGCGGCGGCGAAGGCACCAATCATTGGTATCACGTCGCGCTCGCCGAAGGGCGCAACCGCGAAGTGCGCCGCATGTTCGAAGCCGCCGGCCTGATGGTCAGCCGTCTCATCCGTACGCGTCACGGCCCGATTTCGCTGCCGAAGGGCCTGAAGCGCGGCCGCTGGGAAGAGCTCGAAGACAATCAGGTGCGCGCGCTGATGGCGTCCGTGGGCCTGAAGGCGCCGAGCGAAGAGCGCGGCGGCCGCAATGCCGCGCCTGAGCGCAAGCAACCCGATCCGATGCAAACGTCGATGGGCTTTATCAGCCGCGAACCGGTGCTGATGTCGCATCACCGTTTTGAACAGCAGCCGCGCGGTCAAGGCCGGCGCGGTGCGGCGGGCGGTGGCTTCGGCGGTGCCGGTGCGGGCCTGGGCGGCGGCTACGGCAATCGTGGCGTCGGCCGGAGCGCGGGCGGGTTCGGCGGCACGGGCGCACCGCGCGGTGGCCGCGACGTCGACGGCAATCG
>NZ_CADIKB010000016.1 GCF_902859825.1 Paraburkholderia phenoliruptrix
CCGGCCGCGGCGCTGCGGTCGGCCGGGCAGTGCTCACACCCGCCGGCATGGCGAGCTTTCATTGAAGCTGCACGCGGCAAACAATCGCGCGACAATCGCCATAACGGCCGCATGCGCCGCATGCGTGCATGGACTAGCCCGGTTCGCGGGCCGATGGTCTGACTAGCCGGCGTATAGCGGGTCGCGTTTCGGGAGGCGGCACATGGATGAGCGCGTTGCCGTTCAGATCGTCACCGTGGTGATCGCGCTGGCGCTGTATTTTCTGCCGGCGATTCTGGCCGATCGACGCAAGCGCGTCGACGTGCTGACGCTCGCGCTCTTCAACGCGTGTCTGGGCTGGACCGTGCTGGGATGGCTGCTCGCGCTCTACTGGTCGCTGCAGCCGAACCCGCCGAAAAATCTCGCGGGCGAAGTGGTGGAAAAACGCAAGCTCGTGCGGATGCGCGCGTTTTCGTCCGCGCTGCTGCTACGCGTGCAGCGTCGCGAGGCGACGCGCGAGCACCCGGAGAAATAAATACACGCAGTGTTGCCTTATGCCGCGCGGCTCATGCGGTTCCATTGCACGGAGCCGGCCGGAATGCAGCGCGGCTCGGCGCGCACGCTGGAAGGCGCGAACATTTCGCGGCGCAATTCGCCGCGCTCGTCGAACCATTCGCAGATCAGCCAGTCGCCGGGATTGAGCGCCACTGGGCCGGCATACGTGACCGTCATGCGCGGGCCGCCGTCTTTCAACGTGACGACGTCGCCGGTGGAAAAGCGGGCGGGAGGCGGTGTGAGTGCGTCAATGGTAGCGGTCAGCATTTTCAATCCTCTACGGAACCGTTTGCAGTATTTAAGTCATTGCGCCGTCTGTCGATTCGGACTCGACTCAGCCTCGACCACGAACGACTGAGAGAGACCTCTAAAACGCGTTCAGATTAACAACCGAAATTAAATACGGCAAGTGCTTTTTATTGATAGGGTTTTCATTAACATGAGAAAGACATTTTGCCGCATTGCAATTGCGGGTTACACCGGAGGCGCCTCGCATAAGGCCTGCAGGCGCCTCGGTGCGGGAGCGCACAGACCGCAAGAATTACTGCCACAGGCGTCCCGCGGGTAGAAAATGCATGGACAAAAATGCTTCAAAACTGAAACATGTTTGATCCTGATCAGGGTTGTTACTATTTGCCGCGCATCTGAATTACCTATGAATGAGCCGATCATCCGTAAATGGCGCGCCAATTAAAAATGAAATCCGTGTGAAACGCGTTAATCATTTTTGTGCTGCTACAGCGATGAAAACGATTACCGCCGCGCGGTTTTAAAGCGCGCGTGCCGCGCGGCGCCTTGCGAGTTGCTGGTGCCGCACGAGCAGGACCGAGATGCCGATGCAGATGAACATCAGCGCGGCGTTGATCGCGAGGCTCAGCTGGAACGCGTGGGCGTACGCGGCAGGTGTCGCGCGGGCGGCGGCTCCGGTCGCTCCGCCAGGGACGGCCGCCCCTAGCGCGCCGAAAAATGCGCCGCTGATCGCGGCTGTGCCGAACGCCGAGCCGATCTGCAACGTCGACGAAATCACGCCCGACGCGAGCCCCGCTTTTTCAGGCGCCACTTCCTGCGACGTAATGCGCATGATGGACGGCAGCAGCAAGCCATTGCCGACGCCCGCGCAGACGAGCCCCGCGTAGAACGCCAGGTCGGGCGCCGCCGCCTCGCCCGCGGCCCAGCCGGTCACGGCGAAGCCGAGCGTCATCATCGAAAAGCCGAGCGTGAGCACATGGCTGCCGATGCGCTTGACGACGGCCGGCGAAGCGAGCGGCCCGATCACGAAGCCGATCGCGAACGGCATGATGGCGATGCCCGAGGCGAGCGGCGTCCAGTGCAAGCCGGTCTGCAGAAAGATGCCGTAGGTCAGGAAAAACGCGCTGTTGCAATAGAACAGGAACGCCAGCACGAGGCCGAGCGCGAACGCGCGGTTGCGAAACAGCTGCAGATCGACGAGCGGGTGGCCGCCGCCCCCCTCCACCCGCTTTTCCGTGGCGACAAAGAGCGCGAATGCGGGCACCGCGAGCGCGAACATCGCAAAGGTCCAGGCCGGCCAGCCGGCCTCGCGGCCGTGCGTCATCGGGTAAATGACGAGCAGCAGCACTGCGGAGAGCAGCGCCACGCCCTTGATGTCGAGGCTGGTGCGCGTGGCCGGCTGGTTTTCCGGCACGAACTTCCATGTGCCGAGAAACGCGGCAATGCCGATCGGAATATTGATCAGGAAGATGATGCGCCAGTCGAGCCCGAACGGGTGATAGGTAATCAGCGCGCCGCCGCCGAGCTGCCCGACAATCGACGAGAGTCCAAAGACGAAGCCGTAAAAGCTCATCACCCGCGTCTGCTGATGCAGCGGCACGACCGCGCGGATCGTCGCCAGCACCTGCGGCGCCATCACGGCCGCCGCCATGCCCTGCACGATGCGCGAGATCACAAGCATGTGGCCGCTCGTCGCGAAGCCGCACAGCGCGGACGCGATCACGAACGCAGCCATGCCGGTCATGAACATGCGGCGCCGGCCGAACAGATCGCCGAGCCGGCCGCCGGTAATGAGCAGCACCGCGTACACCGAGGCGTAGGCCGACACGACGAGCTGCAGCTGCGCGTCGGTCGCGTAGAGGCCGGTGCGAATGGACGGCAGCGCGAGATTCACGATGAAGTAATCGAGCGGCGCGAGGAAAGCGCCGACGAACAGCACGGCGAGCGCGAGCCCCTGGCGCTGGAAGCGCACGGGGGGTCGCTCGGCGGCGCGCAGGGTGGCGCTGTGGTTGCGGGTCGCGGTTGCGGCTTCGGTTGCGGCTTCGGTTGCGGCTTCGCTGGGAAAAACCGAGGCTGACGATTGAATCGGGTCGGATTTCATGACTGATCGTTCAATAAATCGGCAAAAAAATTAGACGAGGGCCCGCATCGCGACATCGACGATACCGACTAGCGCGTCTTCCTTGTGGGCGACCCGGCCGAGCACGCGCAGGCCTTGCATCACGCACAACAGAAAATCACCGACGGCTTTTTCGTCCAGCGTGGCGTTGAAGGCGCCGCTTGCCTGCCCGCGGATGACCGACGCCGCCAGCAAAGTCGCCATGCGGCGCTGGATGGCGGCGACGCGCTCGCGCAACACCTCGTCGCCGGGCTGCATCTCGAGCGTGGTGTTGGTGATGAAGCAGCTGCGCTCGCCGGACAGCGCGCAGGCGACCCGCGCGTAATGCAGCAGTGCATTGCGCAATGCCTCTTCCGGCGGCACGGGTGCATTCAGCCGCTCGGCGAGGCGGGCGACGGAGCCTTCGGCGTAATGGTCCAGCGCGGCCAGCATGATGCCGTGCTTGTCGCCGAAAACGCCGTACAGGCTGCCGCGCAACAGGCCGGTCGCTTTGCACAGGTCGTCGATGGAGGTGGCGTGATAGCCGTGGTTCCAGAACACCTGGCTCGCGCTGGCCAGCACGGCCTCTGTATCGAACTCGCGCGGACGGCCGCGCGGGCCCATCCGCCCCGCCTTTTTTCGCGACGAATTGGGCTGCGAGGGAGGTTGAAAGCGGCGTTGACCGGAGGGCTTCATCCCACCCATATTATGACCAACCGTTCAACAAATCAACCCGGAATCTCGTAGCCCACCCGGGCGGCGTTTGTCAGCGCGGCGTCGGCCACTTGCGCTCGGCGGTCGCGAAGAACTCGTTCAGTTCGTTGCCGCTCGCCGCGTCCTTCGTGTAAGTGAAGGTGCCCTGATCGCGAATCTCGTGCGCGGCGCGCAAAAAAGCGCCGAGCGCCGCGCGCGCGAGCGAACCGCCGACGCTCACCCGCCGCACGCCCATCGCGCGCAGTTCGTCAAAGCTGAGCAGCACGCCCTGCAAGCCCATCAGCACGTTGACAGGCCGCTCGAGCGCGCCGACCACGGCGGCGATTTCCTCGCGCGTCTTGAGCCCCGGCGCATACAGCACGTCGGCGCCGGCTTGCTGATAGGCCTGCAGCCGGCGGATCGTGTCGTCCAGATCGGCACGGCCCGCCAGATAGTTCTCGGCCCGCGCGGTGAGCGTGAACGGAAACGGCTGCGCGCGAGCTGCTTCGACCGCGGCGCGCACCCGCTCGACGGCGGCCTCGAACGGGTAGATGGGCTCGTCGGCGCGGCCGGTCGCGTCTTCTATCGAGCCGCCGACCACGCCCGCCTGCGCCGCCTGGCGGATCGTCTCGGCACAGTCTTCGGGGGCGTCGCCGAAGCCGTTTTCCAGATCGGCGCTGACGGGCAGATCCGTCGCGCCGGCAATCTCGGCGAGATGGACCATCATCTGCGCGCGGCCCACCGCGTTATCCGGCAAACCACGCGAAAACGCATAGCCGGCGCTGCTCGTGGCTAGCGCCTTGAAGCCGGCCAGCGCAAGCAGCCGCGCCGAACCGATGTCCCACGGATTAGGAATGACGAAAGCGTCTTGCGCTTTGTGCAACGCCTGGAATTGCGCTGCTTTTTCGGCTTGAGTAGTCATCGCGATGTCATCGAGAAGCGCCGCGCCGGCGCTAGCGGCCGGCACTGCGGCGTGAGTTGCCCGGAGTTGTCATGAACGGCGAGGCGATAGAGAGGCGATAGACCCACGCTTCGCCCGCGCCGCGGTTGTCTGTGTTTGGACTCAGGTCTCGAGCCGGGCATCCATCGTGATGGTGGCGTTCAGCACTTTCGAGACCGGACAGCCGGCCTTCGCGTCCGCAGTGGCCTTGTCGAACGCGGCCTTGTCCCCGCCGGGAATTTTCACGGCCACGTCCAGATGCACGGCGGTGATGGTAAAGCCGCCGCCGTCTTTATCGAGCGTGACGGTCGCGGTCGTGCCGATCCGCTCCGGCGTGATGCCCGCCTTGCCCAATTCCGCGGACAGCGCCATCGAAAAGCAGCCCGCGTGCGCGGCCGCGATCAGCTCTTCCGGATTCGTGCCGATGCCGTCCGCGAAGCGCGTGGAAAACGAATATTGAGTCTCCTTGAGGACGCCGCTGTCGGTGGAAATGGAGCCCTTGCCGTCTTGCAGACCGCCTTGCCAGACTGCTGATGCCTTGCGCTTCATCGTTCTCTCCTGTTTCTGCCCTGCTTCGCGCGCTGCGTAATGATCGTGATGCCCGCCGCAACGGTCCAGCCCGGAGGTTCCGCGGCGCCTGCATCGGTCGCGAGTGCGGCGCTGCCTGAAGGGCGCAGACGTGGACCGACCTTCATGATAGGCCCTTCCGTGTGCCAACGCCGTGACGGCGGCAGGCGCGCGGTATCAGTGCTGCGGCCATCAAGCGACCAGCCGACCAGCCGACCAATCGGCCAGACGGGCTTACTCGGCGAACGGCAAGCTGTCCTGGCCGATGGCGCGCATGTCGAACACGTTCAGCGTCATCGCGACGAGCGCGTAGTAGCCGAGCAGCCCCACGAGGTTGATGACCACCTGATGCCCGAAACGCCCGAGCGCCTTCTGATACGTCGCGTCGGACACGCGTTTGGTGTCGTACAGCTCGCTCGCGAAATCGTGGACGAGCGCGTCGTCGGCATCCGCGAAGGCAGGCCGCCGGCCCGCGCGGATCGCCTCGGCGTCGGCCGCGCGCACGCCGGCTTCGAGCGCAATCGGATAGTGGATGTACCACTCCGCCTGCGCCTGCCAGCGCGCCGCCGTCACGAGAATGGCGAGTTCGGAGAGCCGCAGCGGCAAGCCTGTGCCGTAGCGGCAGAAGGCGCCGAGGCGCTGCGCGTGCTGCGCGAGCTCCGGGCTATGAATCCAGCCGAGAAAGGGGCCGTTCAGGTTACCGCGCGGACCGGACACAATCTCGTCGAGAACAGCCTTTTGTTCCGGCGACGCGTCGGACATCTGGAAGGCGGGCAAGCGCTCGGTCATCGTGGCCTCGCAAGTCGAAAATGGATGAAATCAGGTATGTTTTCAGCGCGGCTTTGCCGTCGCGCGCTCAGGCTGAGGCGAGTGCGCCGTCGATCGCATCGGCGAGACGGCTCACCATCTCGTCGATGTCGCGCGCGGTGCAGATGAACGGCGGCGCGAGCAGCACATGATCGCCGATCTTGCCGTCAACCGTGCCGCCCATCGGGTACACCATCAAGCCGCGCGCGAATGCTTCCCGGCGAATCGCCGCATGCAGCTTGAGCTGTGCGTCGAAAGGCGCCTTGGTCTCGCGGTCCTTCACCAGTTCGACGCCGACAAACAGTCCGCGCCCGCGCACATCGCCGATATGCGGATGCTGCGCGTAGTGCTCGCGCAAGCGCCCGCGCAGCTGTTCGCCGCGCGCGAGCACATTGGGCAACAGTTTCTCGTCGGCGATCACGCGCTGTACTTCGAGCGCCGCGGCGCATGCGGTGGCGTGGCCGATATAGGTGTGCCCATGCTGAAAAAAGCCCGAGCCGCCGACGATGGTCTGATAGATGCGATCGCTCACGAGTGTTGCGCCGATCGGCTGATAACCCGCGCCGAGCCCTTTCGCAATGGTGAGGAGGTCGGGCGCGACGCCGTCTTCCTCGCACGCGTACAGATAACCGGTGCGTCCCATGCCTGACATGATCTCGTCGAGAATCAGCAGCACGCCGTAGCGATCGCACACCGCGCGGATCTTGCGGAAATATTCGCGCACCGGCGGCACCGCGCCCGCCGTTGCGCCGACCACCGTTTCCGCGACGAAGGCCGCCACCGTATCCGGGCCCAGTTCGAGGATGGTCTGCTCCAGTTCATCGGCAAGACGTTGCGCGAATTCGCTCTCCGTTTCGCCCGCGCGCTGTTCGCGATACGCATAGCAGGGACTCACGTGATGCGCCTCGATCAGCATCGGCAGGAACGGCTCGCGCCGCCATGCGTTGCCGCCAATGGCAAGCGCGCCGAGCGTATTGCCGTGATAACTCTGCCGCCGCGCGATGAAATGACGCCGCGCGCTTTCGCCCTTCTCCACGAAATATTGCCGCGCGAGCTTGAGCGCGGCCTCGATGGCCTCGGAGCCGCCCGACACGAAATACACGTGCGCGAGACCCGGCGGCGCACTGGCGACGAGCCGGTCCGCGAGTTCCTCGGCCGGCTGCGTGGTGAAGAACGAGGTGTGCGCGTACGGCAGCTGCTGCGCCTGCCGCTTGATCGCGTCGATCACGCGCTGATTGCTGTGACCGAGGCACGAGACGGCGGCGCCGCCCGACGCGTCGATATAGCGCTTGCCGGTGGAGTCGATGATCTCGATGCCGTCGCCGGCAACGGCAATGGGCAGCGATTGTCTGGGTGATCGATGGAATACGGTGGACATGGCTTTCGCTTCTCGTCGCGATAGATGGGCAAACCGAAGGCGCGCAATCGTGCAGCACGATGAATTGCACGGCCCCGGACTCAACAAGCGGTGCACATTTATACGTCAAAACAACATTTGTTGTCAAACACGGCGCACCGACACCAGTCCGTGAACCCCGTGAGGGAAATCAGGGCACGTAGGCGCCCTTGGCGTGCAGCGATTGCTCGGCGATGCCCAACTGCTCGACGGCGTCCGCGCCCTCGAGCGCGAGCAGATGCGCGACGAGCGACTCGGCAATGGCGGTGGCTGCCACGAGCGACGGAAAGAACGACGGGCTCTCGTGCGAGAAGATCAGCACCTTGTCGGCATTCAACGCGACGGGCGAGACCGCGCTGTCGGTAATCGCAATCAGCTTGCTGCCCTTTTCCAGCGCGGCTTCCGCGACGCGCGCGGCCTCGACGGAATACGGCGCGAAACTGATCACGATAGTGGCGCTGTCACGTTCGACGGTGCGCAATTGCATCTCCAGCGTGCCGGCTTCGCCGTTGAGCAGCGAGACGGACGAACGGAACAGCCGGTACCCGTATACGAGCCCGAAGGCGACCGGGTAGCAGGAGCGGAACCCGGCGACATGGACGTGCGGCGCACGCCGCAGCAGGCGCGCCGCCTCCACGATCACGCGGCTGTTGTGCGCGGCCGTGACTTCGAGATTGTGCTGCTGGGCGACGAGGAGGTCGTTGGCCAGCGCGTCCTTCGACTTGACGAGCGAGCGCGCGCGGCTCGTCAGCGGCTCGGGCCGCGTGCGCACCCGCGCAACGAACAGGTTGCGCAGTTCGTTCCAGCCCGGAAAGCCGAGTTGCTGCGAAAGTCGCACGAGCGAGGCCGGTTGTACCTGTGCGCGCTCGGCGACCTTGCGCATCGACGAGACCGCGACTTCGTCCGGATGGTCGAGCAGGAAACCCGCCCCCATCTGGAATTGCGGACTCAGTTCGGAGAAGCGCGCCCGGATGAGGGCGGCGAGCTGGTCGAAACTGTCTGGCATGCGAAGGTCCGGCCGAGGGTTGAGAGATGACAACAAATGTTACCACCGGGCGTGAGGCCGAAACGCGGCGCGGCGGGTACTCCGGGCAACTCCCCATAAAGAACCGCCGCGCCCCGCCGTTAAGACAGGCACCCTAGCTCCGCCCCATACCGATCCGAGCGGCCCCATGGCAGTCAATCTTTCCGTTTCCGAGTCGATCCTTACAACTCCGTCCGGGCTCGGCGCGGCCGTCTCGCCCGCTATCCGGGCCCGCCTGTTGTCCGCGCTGTTCGACAACCGGTGGCCGCTCGTCATGTCGATCGTCGCCAGTGCCTTCGTCGCGGTGGCTGCTTATATGCGCCTGCATCAGCCGTGGGCGATCGTGTGGCTGTTCGCGGACGTGTGGCTATTGCTAGGACGCCTGAGCATCATCCACGCCTATCTCACGCATGGCCGCAAGGGCGCGAGCAATCCGGGGCCGTGGGCGGCGGCCTATGCGCCGCTGTGCGTCGCCACGAGCCTCATGCTCGGACTCGGGACGATGGGCTGCGTCAGCACCGCCGACACCACGCTGGCCGCGCTCGCCATCATGGTCGCGTCGGGCATACTCGGCGGCATCGCCTCGCGCAACGCCGCCGTCCCGCGTCTCGCGATCGCCCAGATATGCGTGGTGTCGATACCTATCGGAATCGGCGCGCTGCTCTCGCCCACCGACGGCTCCTGGCTCCTGATGCCGCCTCTCGTGCTGTATATCGGCGCGATGACGTCCATTGTGCGGCGCCACTACCGGGGCCTCGTGGCGCTGATGATCGCCGAGCAGAACCACGCCGAACTCGCGGCACGCTTCGATGCCGCGCTGACTCATATGCCGCACGGGCTTTGCACGCTCGACCGGGCCGGCAAAGTGGTGATCGCCAATAGCCGTACTGCGCAGCTCTTCGGCGCGAACGTCGAGATGCTCCAGCTCAACTTGCCGCTGCCCGAGTTCATCGCCCATGCGGGTTTCGCGCAATTCGACGACGCGCTGCGGCAGCAGTTCATCGAGCGATGCAGCGCCTGGCTGCACGAAAAGCGGCGGCCTCTCGCGCTGGAACTGCGCAACGGCCGTCAACTGGAATTGCGGCGCAATCCGGTTCCGGACGGCAGCGCTGTCGTGATCATCGAGGATGTGACCGAGCGCAGGCAAAGCGAAGCCAAGGTGCTGTACCTGGCTCGCCACGACTCGCTGACGGGACTCGCGAACCGGCGCGAATTGCGCGAACGTCTGGAGAGAATCCTGTTGAAGGCGCATGCCGTCAGCGGAATGCGCACCGCTGTCCTGTACCTCGATCTGGACGGCTTCAAGCAGGCCAACGACCGGCACGGCCATACCGCGGGCGACGAAGTGCTGGAAACCGTCGCGGCGCGCCTGCGGCAGACGCTTCGTCACGGCGAATTCGCCGCGCGTCTTGGCGGCGACGAGTTTGCCGTAATCGTCGAACAGGCGACGCTGCACTCGATTGTCGCGATCGCACAACACGTGATTCGCGAAATCGCGAAGCCCTATGCGCTCGCGACGGGCGGCAGCATCAGCATCGGCACGAGTATCGGCATTGCATTGGCCGAGGCGCATGAACCCGTCGACGATCTGATCCGGCGCGCCGACGAGGCCATGTACAGCGCGAAAAATGCCGGCAAGGGCACCTATCGCATTTCCCGCGAGGAAAGCCGCCTGCCGCCGGATGCGGATTACGACGCAAACGTCGGCGCGGCGTAGCGCTTCGCGCCTCTTTGCCATTGCACGCCGCTTGTCCCATTTGCGCGCGATGCGTTGGCGCGGGCTTCGGCTTTCGCTTTCGCGTTGGCATTGGAAAGCGTTGGCAATGGAAATTGGAAAGCGCAATCCGCGTGCCGCTTCAGGAGACCGAACGCCGCCCGCGCCCGCCAGGCGGCCACTCCCGGCGAGTCATCAAAACGAAGTATTTCCCCCTGATTGACCCGCTTTCCGGCGTGCGCTAAGAATCCGGTATGCATACCGGCACGGCGTATCCGGCCGTGCGCGTTCACGACGCCGCGCGAGCGCCAAGTCAGTGGAGGACGCCATCATGCAGACGAGACTCGTGGCGATTGCGGCATGGGCCGTGGTTCAGACAGCAACGGTCTGCGCGCAAGGGACCGGGGCGGCCGCGGGCACGAGCCACCCGCGTGGGGACGCGGGCGCCTCAGGCGGCGCGAAGTCCCATGTTCCGCCCTCGCCTCCAGCTCCCGCGCCGACGACCGCTTCGCCTAACGCCGGCACGCCGCTTCTGCCCGGCGCGGGCATCGTCGTGGCGCCCGAAGATGCAGGCCGGCCGCCGCGTCCCGAAGCGTCGCCGGGCACGCCTGCCAACCCGAGCGGCTTGAAGAAGCCCGATTGAGCACGGCCCGACTCACAGGCAGCAAGCAAAAGCCTCGCGGCTCGCCGGCTCGCCAGCCATAGGCCGCGCCGTCACAGCAGCGCGACCACCCGCACGTCGCCCTGTTCCGCCGACGCCACCACCTTCTCGCCGATGCGCCTGAAGGTGATCGACACCGAAGCGTCGCCGACGCGCAGATCGCCCACTTCCAGCCAGTCGATGCCTTCCGGCAGCATCGGCTGCTCGATCACTACCTCGCGGCGCTCGGCGTCGATTGTGATACCCAGACATGCTTCGAGCATCATGAACGGCGAGCCCGCCGCCCACGCCTGCGGCAGGCAGGCAACCGGATAGGCGGTGGGCGGCTCGCCGCGCCGGCGCGGAAATCCGCAGAAGAGTTCCGGCAGACGCATGTCGAAATTGACGGCCGCCTGGAACAGCGCCTGCAGGAGCCGCACCGCCGCCGCCTTGCCGCCGTAGCGCGACAGGCCGCGTGCGCAGATCGCGTTGTCGTGCGGCCATACTGAGCCGTTGTGATACGCCATCGGGTTGAAACGCGACTGGCTCGCCGCCAGCGTACGCACCCCCCAGCCGGTGTGGAACAGCGTGGAATCGAGCGCGCGCACGACCGATTCGCCGCGCTCGCGTGAAGGCAAGCCGAAGGCCAGCAGGTGCCCGGCATTCGACGCCATGACGCGGCACAGTTCGCCGTGACCGTCGAGCGCTATGCCGTAAAAGCCCGACTCTTCCATCCAGTATTTTTCTTCGACGCATTCGCGCAGCTTTTTAGCCCGTGCCTTGTATTGCCCCGCTGCATCGTGCATGCCGCGCAGCTTCGCGTAATGGGCCATGGTGTCGAAGGCGGCGCTGGCATAGGCCTGCACTTCGACGAGCGCGATCGGGCCGTCGGGGAAGCGGCCGTCGGCATGGAACACCGAGTCGTGACTGTCTTTCCAGCCCTGGTTGGCGAGACCGCCGTCCGACTCGCGCTGATAGTCGAGCAGGCCGAAGCGGTTCTTGTCGCACACCCCCGCGACCCAGGCGGCCGCGCGTTCGAGCGCGGGCCAGAGTTCGTCGATCAGGCCGACATCGCCCGTGCGAGCCGCATAGGCGCCGGCGAGCACGATGAAGAGCGGCGTAGTGTCGACGCCGCCGTAATACAGCGCGAACGGCACCTCGCCGGTGGCCGCCATTTCGCCCTTGCGCATCTCGTGCATGATCTTGCCGGGCGCGGCATCGCGAAACGGCGAGTTCTCGTGCGCCTGATGCTCGGCGAGAAACCGCAGCACGCCGGCCGCGAGTTGCGGCTGCAACCACAGCGTCTGCAGCGAGGTGATCACGGCATCGCGGCCGAACGGCGTGGAAAACCACGGAATGCCCGCATACGGATACGGGCCTGTCGCGAGGTCGGTAGTGAGGAGGCCGAGATCCGCAAGCGAGCGGTCGATCCATGCATTGAAGAGCGGATTGCTCGAACGCACGCGCGCGGTCACGCGGCGACGCTCGCGCATCACGAGGTGCGCGTCGACCAGCGCCGCGCGCACCGCCGCCCGGCCGACGCGCGGCCGCTCAGTGTCGATCTGCGACATATGCGCTTCGCTCAGCGGATGAGTCGGCGACGACACGCCGGCACTCGGCGCGTCCGGCTTCTTCGCGACCACCTGCACGGCGACCGAGAGATAGATCGACACGCAGGCCTGCGCCGGCAGCTTGACCGTGTAGTCCGCTCGATTGGCAAAGAGCTTGTCGGGCTGCGGCGCGAAGGCGATCTGCACATTGCGCGCCACGTCGTCGAGGCCGACGTAGCCGAGCAGCACCTCGTCGTTCTCGACGCGCGCCGGCTCGATACTTCCCTGCTGCGCGCGCTTCAGGCCGCGCACTTCGAACATGTCGCGGAAGTCGCTCGCAAACGAAATGGACAGCGGCACGACAGCGTCGCTCGTGCCGTAGTTGGTGAGTTCGATTGCTTCGTTAAGCACCGTGCCCGACAGCACGCGCACGCGCTCGACGTGGATCACGCCTTCGGGCGTGCTGTCGCCGCCGAGCGGCGGCAACGGGCGGTTGGTCAGATGCGCGGTAAAGGACGTGTTGTCGCTGCTGACGCTGCCCGAGAGCAGCGACGGCGCGCGGCCGCCGAAGGTCAGGCGCAGTTGCGAGAGGACGCGGGTGTCGTTGACAAAGAGGCCGTCGTCGTGGCCCGTGATATCGCCGAGCGGGTCGTTGACGATAAAGGTATCGCCCGACTTCAGCACGTGCTGCGTGGCGCTCGCAACGTTGAGGTTTTCCGTCGGGATGAATACGCCGTCCGGCTCGGATTCGCGATGGTCGATTCCGCCCGAGTGGGACAGGCCGCCGAGGGCTTCAGGCTGCTGCATCAGGGTCGCTCCTATGGTTCGCTGCTGCGTATGCTTCACTTGCGGTCGCCGCCGGCGCGTGGCCGGCCGCTTCCGATTGTAGAAGCTCTCGTCTCGTCAGACGAACTTATCACGGGCGAGTTTCGGTTTTTTTTCGATGGCACGCGACCTGCAGGCATGCGCATGAGCGCGCTCGCAGCAACAATGTTTTGCTCCGGCGGCACTGAGTGCGCGAGAGGCCTTCTGCGATACTCCGTTCGTGTTTCGCTAGCCCGGCGGAACACATCGCTGTGTTTGGCCCGCCGTCGAGGCGGGTCTTTTTGATCAGCCAGCAGAACAGGAAGAACCCGAATGAACGCCTCGCTTGAAACGCTTTTTCCGGATCATGTGCATGCCGCAGACAGCGCCGTCAGCGCGCTGAACCATCAGGACATCGTGGTCGCTTTGTCGGCGGCTTTGAAGAAGCAGGACGTAGCGGTACTCCACATGCTGTATCCGCGCACCGACGCGCGCACGCATCGCAGTCTCGATACGCTCGTCGACGTGTTGCATGGACATGGCCTGCACGAAGTCGCCGACCTCATCGCGCAGGAAGCGCACTATCTGCTCATCAAGGAGCCGGCGAAGGCGTGGAAAGTCTTCCACGAAATTCGCAACGACTCGCTCGCGATCGGCGTGCACCTCTACTATCACGGTCTCGTGGGCGAAGCGGCGGAACGCGCGCTCGACAGGGACGCGCATCGCAAGGCATGAGCTCGTCGCTGACCTCGCCGCGCGGGTGATTGCGTCGATGCCGCGATGGAAGGCCGGCGCGATGCGCGGCGCAAGTTGATCGAATCGCGCGGGTGAAAGGCTACCGCAGCGTCATTCGCAGGCCAATTCGTCGAGCAGGCCCGTGGCGGCCGCCGCACCCGCGCCGCGCACCGCACAGGTGAGCGGCTCGTCTGCGACGCGCACTTCGAGGCCGATTTCATGGGTGAGGCGCCGCTCCAGATTGCCGAGCAGCGCACCGCCGCCCGTCAGCACGATGCCGTTGTGCGCGATATCGGTGACGAGTTCGGCCGGCGCCATTTCGAGCCCGCGCTTGACCGCGCCGATCACCTGACGCAGCGGTCCTTCGATGGCATCCGCGATATCGTGGTTGCTCAACTGGACCGTGCGCGGCAGCCCGTCGTCGACACTGCGGCCGGTCGCGTTCATGTGCTCCGCGGGGACGTCGCGCACGGCGGTGCCGATGTTCTTCTTCACGTGTTCGGCCGTCTGCTCGCCGAGCAGCACGCCATACAGATTGCGCACATAACTGACGATAGCCATGTCGAAGGCGTCGCCGCCCACGCGGATCGAGCCGCTGTAGGCGGTGCCGCCGAGCGTCAGCACGCCCACTTCCGTCGTGCCGCCGCCGATGTCGACGACCATCGAGCCCGTCGCCTCCGCGACCGGCAAGCCCGCGCCGACCGCCGATGCCAGCGATTCGCCGATCAGGCTCACCTTCCACGCGCCCGCCGACACGGCCGCTTCCTTGATCGCGCGGCGCTCCACCTGAGTCGCGCCGGCCGGCACGCACAGCGTGAAAGCGGCACGGCGGCTGAAAATCTGCCGCGGACGGGCCATGTCGACGAATTGCCGGATCATGTGCTCGGCGGCGGAAAAGTTGGCGATCACGCCGTGGCGCATGGGCCGCACGGCTTCGAGATTGCGCGGTGCGCGGCCGAGCAGCTGGCGCGCCTCGGTGCCCACCGCCGCCACGCGTTTTGGGCCGCTTGCGTGGTCCTTCTCGAAACAGACGACCGACGGCTGATTCAGCACAATGCCGCCGTCGTCGGTATAGATGAGAGTGTTGGCGGTGCCGAGGTCCACGGTCACAGCCTGGCGGAACAGTCGATCGAAAAGCGGGTGATGCGGCGTCGGTCTGGCCATAAGAAGGCTCTGTTGTGTCGCTCAGTAGCGTCGCTCGGCTGCCAGGCCAGCTCATGCGCGACAGTGTGGAAAATGCGCCCCCGGTCACCCAGGCCGCGGGCATTGCGCAGTCCCGCGACGGGCGTGATTTTCGTGCTATGAGCAGTTAACGGCAAGCCGATCAATAACTTTAGGGCCGCTTTTCGCGCCGACCGTATCAATCGCGCGACAGCGCGCCCAGCGTGCGTTCCAGCGCCGCCTCGCCGAGCGCAACGCCGTCCGCGCTGATCGTATGGCCGACGCCCGGCAACGCGTAGGCATCCACGGTATAGCCCGCCGCGCTGAAGGCGTCCGCGGCGTATTCGAGTTCCTGAACCGGAATCACTTCGTCTTCCTCGCCGTGAATCAGCGTGAGCGGCGTCCCGTTGCGGGCGACGACCGGCGACGCGAGCCGCCCGGAATAGGCGACGACGCAGGCGGCGCCTTCCGCGCTGGTCGCCACGTGATGCAGCGCCATGATGGAACCTTGCGAAAAGCCGACTAGCGCAAGGCGCCCGAAAGCAAGCTGCCAATGCGCGAGCTCGGCTTCGAGCATGCGGCGCAGGGCCGCGTAAGCCGCCGCCGCGCGCGCCTCGCGGTTGCCTTCGCTGATGTCGCGCAGACTGAACCACTGCCGGCCGCCAAAACCGCCGTCGAACGGATCGGTGCCGTCGAGCGAAGTGAAAGCCACGTCCGGCAGACGCTCGCTCCAGATGTCCGCGAGCGGCATCAGATCCCGCGCGTTGCTGCCCACGCCGTGCATCAATACCACCAGCGCTTTGGCGGGCGTTTGCAACGGCGCGCGCCGCCAGCCATGTTCGAATTGCTCCCAAGCCATATTGCTTTTCCTTCGCTTTCATTGAATTGCGGTTGATGGCGGCCACGCGCATTCCGCGCGATGCGGCGCTATGCGCGCTGGTTCGGTCCTAGCCGCGAGCATACGCTGTCGGCTCGGCTTGCGGTGCTGGCGGTGCCTGGTGCGGCTCGTGCAGCCAGCCTCGGCTGCCCGCGCCGGCGACGTCGAAAGATGAATGCAGGTATGCTTTTGCGAGCATTTGGCGGACCCGCGGCGCGGCTTGAGCGCGGCGCGCATGCACACGCACTTGCACGTGCAGCCAGCGTTGCGCCACGGCAAACCGCGCGAGGTCCGCCGCATATCGATCCGGGAGAACGTCTTGAGCCAACCTTCGTCCGCGGCGTCGCCCACGCCCGCCTCCGCTCCGCCCGCTCCTCCGCCGCCGCTCCGAGGCGGTCAGCTGGTGCTCGCGACCATCGCCGTCGCGCTCGCCACGTTCATGAACGTGCTGGATACGTCCATTGCGAACGTCGCCATTCCCACTATTTCCGGCAACCTGGGCGTTTCCGTCGACGAAGGCACCTGGGTCATCACCGTATTTGCCGCGGCCAATGCCGTGTCGATTCCGCTCACCGGCTGGCTCACGCAGCGCATCGGCCAGGTGAAGCTGTTCGTCGGCGCGATTCTGAGCTTCGTGCTCGCGTCGTGGCTGTGCGGCATTGCGCCGACACTGCCGGTGCTGCTGCTCGCGCGGGTGTTCCAGGGCGCGGTGGCCGGGCCGCTGATCCCGCTGTCGCAGGCCATTCTGCTCGGCTCCTATCCGAAGGAAAAAGCCTCGACCGCCCTCTCGCTCTGGGCAATGACCGCCACCGTCGGTCCGATTGCCGGCCCCGCGCTCGGCGGCTGGATCACGGACAGCTACAGCTGGTCATGGATCTTCTACATCAACATTCCGGTGGGCATCTTCGCTGCGGGTGTCACGTGGATGATCTATCGCACTCGCGAGTCGCCCACCCGCAAGCCGCCTATCGACGTGGTCGGGCTCGGTCTGCTGATCACATGGGTCGCGTCGCTGCAGATCATGCTCGACAAAGGCAAGGACCTCGACTGGTTCGCCTCGCCGGTTATCGTGATTCTCGGGCTGACGGCGCTAATCAGCTTTGCGTTCTTCCTCGTGTGGGAGTTGACGGAAGAGAACCCCATTGTCGATCTGCGGCTCTTTCGCGAGCGCAACTTTCTGGGCGGCACGGTAGCGATTTCCGTCGCGTATGGCGTGTTTTTCGGCAATCTCGTGCTGTTGCCGCAATGGATGCAGGAGTATTTGAATTACCGTTCCGTCGACGCAGGTCTCGTCACCGCGCCGCTCGGCGTGTTCGCCGTGATTCTGGCGCCGGTGATGGGCCGCGTGCTGCCGCGCTCGGACGCCCGCATCATTTCGACCATGGCGTTTGTCGGTTTCGCGATCGTCTTCTATATGCGCTCGAAGTACGTGATCGAAATCGACACCTGGCATCTCGTGATACCCACGCTGCTGCAGGGCATTCCCATGGCGCTCTTCTTCGTGCCGCTCACCGCCATCATCCTGTCGGGACAGCCGCCGCACAAGATCCCGGCGGCGGCCGGCCTGTCGAATTTCGTGCGCGTCTTTTGCGGCGCGGTGGGCACCTCGGTTGCCGGCAACGCGTGGAACAACCGTACCGTGCTGCATCATGAGCGGCTGACCGAACGCGCTTCGGTCGACAACCCGTTGTTCAATCAACAGATCGATTCGACCCAGTCGCTGCTGCATATGAATACGCAGTCGGCGCACGCGCTGTTCGATTTCACCGTCAATACGCAGGCCGCGATGATGGGGCTGAACGACATTTTCTTCGTGTCGGCGGTGATCTTTATTCTGATCATTCCGCTCATCTGGATCACGCGGCCTGCCAAGGGCGGTGGCGGGGGCGCAGCAGGCGCGCACTGAACGGCGCAGTGAGTTGCACATCGCGCGGGCGCCCTATGCCCAATCCGGTGGGACTTGCCAGTAGAATCGCGGCTCCACCGGGTTGAGCCTTATGAACTACGCATCCATTCTCGAACAGATTCATCGCGACTTGCGGCCTTATCTGGGCACCGGCAAGGTCGCGGATTACATTCCGCAACTGGCAAAAGTCCCCGCCGACAGCTTCGGCATGGCGATCGTCACGGCATCGGGCGAAGTATTCCGGATCGGCGAAGCCGACACGCGTTTTTCCATTCAGAGTATTTCCAAGCTATTCGCCTGCACCATGGCGTTCCGCCTGCTCGGCGACGCGCTGTGGCAACGTGTCGGCCGCGAGCCGTCGGGCAATGCTTTCAATTCGCTGGTGCAACTCGAGGCGGAGCACGGCAAGCCGCGTAATCCCTTTATCAATGCAGGGGCACTGATCGTCACCGATGTGCTGTGCCGGCGTTTCGTGCAAGCCGAAACCGCACTTGTCGAATTCATGAGACGCTTAACAGGCGAGACCAGCATCGACTACGACTCGCGCGTCGCTCAATCGGAATTGCAGCACGCGCATCGCAACCGCGCGATGGCGCATTTCATGGCGAGCTTCGGCAACATGGAAATGCCGCCAGAAGTCGTAGTCGACGCGTATTGCCGGCAATGCGCAATCTCCATGAGTTGCGTCGAGCTGGCCAAAGCCGCACTCTTTCTCACGAATCACGGGGTGGTGCCCGCCACTGGCGAGCGAATTCTCGATACGAGTTCCGCGAAGCGCCTCTCGGCACTCATGCTGACCTGCGGCACGTACGACGCCGCCGGCGACTTCGTTTACCGCGTCGGCTTGCCCGCGAAGAGCGGCGTGGGCGGCGGCATCGTCGCGGTGCTGCCCGGAGAGATGGCGGTGTGCGTCTGGTCACCTGGGCTCGACGCCAATGGAAATTCACTAGCCGGCGTGCTCGCACTCGAATGGCTGACGACTTATACGGGAAAGTCAATTTTCTGATTGCGAACGAGCGCAGGCGCACAGACATTCGCGGCGAATTGCCGCCACAGACCCTCATTTCACGAGAGCATCAATGTCATTTCTCCAATGACTAAACGGCATGCGCATGTTTCATGGCTGTTGCATGCGAAACCAACTTGCTCAATTACCGGACAACGGTTCAACGTTTCGCGCCGCGTGCGAGCGCGACGGCCTCGTCGTGTCTATGCTTGGTTGCAATGCAACAGAGTGAATAGTTCTGCCCTGTTGTCCGAATCGCAGCGAAATCAGGAGACCTTCCATGTGCGGAATCGTAGGAGCAGTGGATCGCCGCGATGTCACTTCCCTGTTGACCGAGGGCTTGCGGCGCCTCGAATACCGCGGCTACGACTCGTGCGGAATCGCTGTCCTGCAGCAGGGGGCACTCCGGCGCGTGCGCAGTGTCGCGCGGGTCGCGAATCTCGCCGCGGAAGTTGCCGCGGCTGACTTGTCCGGAATGATCGGTATCGCACATACAAGATGGGCGACGCATGGTGCGCCTGTCGCGAAGAATGCGCATCCCATCTTTTCCAGCGGCGAAATCGCCATTGTTCATAACGGCATCATTGAAAATCACGAATCGCTGCGAGAGGACCTGCAAGCGCACGGTTACGTTTTCGAATCCGATACGGACACCGAAGTTGTCGCGCACCTGATTCATCGGATGTGGACGGAGCAAGCGGCGCAAGGCGCAAAAGACCTGCTTTGCGCAGTGCGTCATGCTCTCGGGCGGCTTCATGGCGCTTACGCCATTGCGGTATTCGCGAGGAATGACCCGGGCCGCGTGATCGGCGCACGCGCGGGCTCCCCACTCGTCGTCGGACTGGGCGAGCAAGGCAACTATCTGGCCTCCGACGTCATGGCGCTCGCGGGCGCGGTCGAGAACTTCATTTATCTGGAAGAAGGCGACATAGCCGAATTGACGCTTGACGGCGTGCGGCTCGTCGATCGCAGCGGCCATGCCGTTGAGCGCGAGATCCAGGTACATCGTGCGAGCACGCACTCCGTGGAGCTGGGGCCGTATCGGCACTACATGCACAAGGAGATCTTCGAGCAGCCGAATGTCATTGCCGACGCCATCGAAAGAGTCGACACCATTTCCGCAGACTTATTCGGCCAGGGCGCACGCCACGCGTTTCGCGAAATCGATTCCGTATTGATCGTTGCGTGCGGAACGAGCTATTACGCCGGCATGACAGCCAAGTACTGGCTCGAATCGCTTGCTAAAGTAGCCACGCAGGTGGAGGTTGCAAGCGAATACCGTTATCGCAGCAGCGTGGCGAATCCAAATACGCTGGTCGTGGTGGTGTCGCAGTCGGGCGAGACGGCCGACACGCTCGCTGCGCTCAAGCATGCTCAAACTCAAGGCCATCGGCACACACTGGCTGTCTGCAACGTTGCCAGCAGCACCATGATGCGGCAAGCCGAATTCCAGCATCTGACGAGCGCCGGGCCGGAAATCGGCGTTGCGTCGACGAAAGCCTTTACCACCCAGCTCGTTGCGCTGTTCCTGCTGGCATTGGCGCTCAGCAAGCAGCGCGGACGCCTTCCCGCCGCGCAGGAGGCAACGTTCCTGGATCAATTGCACCGTTTGCCGGGCAAACTGAACAGCGTGCTGGCACTCGAAGCGCAGATCATCGCGTGGGCCGAAACATTCGCGCGGACCGACCATGCTCTTTTTCTCGGCCGCGGGCTGCATTATCCAATCGCGCTGGAAGGTGCATTAAAGCTGAAGGAAATCTCGTATGTCCACGCCGAGGCCTACCCTGCCGGCGAATTGAAGCACGGACCGCTTGCACTGGTGACAAGCCAGATGCCGGTCGTGGCAGTGGCACCGAACGACGCACTGCTCGACAAACTGAAGTCGAACCTGCAGGAAGTCAGGGCCCGCAGCGGCCAACTGTATGTATTCGCCGATGCCGATTCGCGAATTGCGAGCGGCGATGGGCTCCACGTGATTCGCATGCCTGAACATTACGGCAGCCTGTCGCCCATTCTGCACGTGGTGCCGCTGCAGTTGCTGGCGTATCACACCGCGTGCGCGCGCGGCACCGATGTCGACAAACCCCGGAATCTGGCGAAGTCCGTTACGGTCGAATGAGGTGTAGCGCACAGACGCGCGGCGCGCATGTGTGTACAAGCAAACAGTTGCGCAACCCGAATTGCGCGCCGCAATGCAATCGGAACTCATTAGCGGGCCTATGCCCGGCTATTCGCGAGGAAAGCGAACATGCAGATCTATCCGATTCATCCGAGCTTTACTGCGGGAGCGAGCTTCGACCTCGCGGTGGAGCCGAACAGGCGCTTTAGCATCGCCATTTATCAGCAACAGAACGACGACTCGCTTACGAGCCTGTGTGGCGTGGTCGTGGCAGGCAAAAGCGGCGTGAGCGCCAACCTGGTGGATGGCAAGTACGTCTTCCAGTCGACCGGCAATAGCGCGCCGATGCGCTTTAACGAGGACTGGAACTGGCCGACCATCACCCTCCGCCCGAACGTGTCGGGCTTGCACAGCGGCGCGTATGTGGCGATTGCCTACGAAGTGGACGGCGCGGGCAAGCCGGTTCATGAACTCGGGCGTGCCTGCGCCGCACATCGCCCGGTCTTTGCGGCGCGGCCGGAAAGCGACAGCATGGCGCTCGTCATCGCCCGCCCGCGTGCGCCCACGGCTGCCCTCGCGTACATCATTCCGACGGCAACGTACCACGCGTACAACTCGACGGGCGGCGGCAGCTTCTACGACGACCGCGTTCATCGTTATCGCGCGGCGAACACCGTGAGCTTGCGACGCCCCGGCGGCGGTCTCGGCGCGCGGCTCGGCGAACCGGTCGATCCTTACGACACCCGCTCGACACGCCAGCAATTCGCTCATTGGGACGGCAAGTTCATACGCTGGCTGCGCAAGGAAGGCATTGCCTGCGACTTCTACACGGATCTCGATCTGCACAGCGCGACCGCGCTCGATCTCACGCGCTACCGCTGCATGCTGAGCGTCGGGCATCACGAGTACTGGAGCGAGGAAATGCGGGCCCATGTCGCGTATTTCGTCACGCAAGGCGGAAACGTCGCGGTTTTCAGCGGCAATACGTGTTACCGGCCTGTCAGGTTTATCGGCTCGGAACCCGGCCAGCCGACTGAAATGCGCAAACTCGCGGAAAACTGGGATGTGCTGAAGGAACAGATCGACCTCGACCCGCGTGTAAGCGGCAATGAAAGCCATCTGATAGGACTGACGTATAAGCACGGCGGCGGCCACTGGGGCACGTGGTCACGCTGGCGCAGGCGCTGGGTCAAATGCGAGCGCGAGCCCATCGGCTTTACGGTCAAGCGACCGGAACACTGGGCCTTCGCGGGTACTCATCTGCAGAAAGACGCCACCTTCGGCGCAGAAGACCGCCTTGTCGGCTACGAGGCCGACGGCGTCCCTCCGGATTGGCCCAAGGACGCCTTCGAAACGCTCGCGGTCACGACTCGGCTCACGGGATGGGAAATGGGCGGTGCAGGCGCGATCGGCATATTCCGTCCACTGCTTCGAGACGGACGCCGCAGTAGAGGCGAAGTGTTCAACGTGGGCACAACCGACTGGGCTCGCGCGTTGGTCGACGTCACGGCAAAGAGCCATCTCGTCGTGCAGCAGATCACTCGCAACGTAATCCGCCAATACACAGGTACTGAAGAGACAAACGCGTTGCAACAGAACTCTGCGCTGCACGAAACAGCCGATGCCGGCGGCGAGATCGCATTACACACGGATGCAGGCTGAGGGGGCCGTTGCCGTGTCATAAACGCTGACCGTTGCCGACACAATGTTGTCGGGCCACGGCACGATCGAGGGGGCATTTTTATAGTGTGAATAAACGATCTTTACGTTAATTCGCATTCCTATGTATATCTTTCCATGTACTGAACATGGCGGTCTTTTAATTGCCGCTTTTCCTCTCGCATTAACCGTCTTTTTTACACTACACAAACAGGTTTTTGCTCGCCCTGCGCTTGCGCCCATCCGTTGATCAGCACGCTATAGCGGTCGTCTGCGTTGTCAGCCAAGGTTGGCCGGTGAAGGCTGAATTTAGGTGAGCACGCAACGAGCCTTACAGCGTATCCTTTCATTCAGATCCCAACGAAGAAGATTGCGTAAGCACCGTCCTCGGCGACGTCTCTTCGCTTCGCCCGACATAAAGCACTGTCATACCTGACCGGCATTCGACCAATAACGCGCAACGCTCTGAGCACCAGGAGACAGCATGAATAAACTCGCCCCCGCCAGGTGCCTCCCACCGACGGATAACGCGGCACAAGTACTTCGTCTGATTAATACGAATGCCCATATTGATATCGTGTCGAGCTATGAGTTCGAACGTCGTGACGAAGGCCCAATGAATGGAGAAAGACTTGCTGCCGATAGCGCCGCGTCGATGCGCCGCGCTCGCGAAGGCGCCGACAAACTGCAGATGCTGATTGCACCCGAAACCGATGCCACGCTTGCTTCCATCGTACGGTCCCGCCTGGATTGTCAAGACCTGATTGCGCCGGTATGGATCCTGGACCACACAGATCGCGGCAATGTGATGGCGCGGCCGGCTGAAATACGTATCACCTTCCTTCGGCAAGCCGATCACGCAAGCTCCGCAACGTCCGTTCAGCCGAGAAAGGAAGACGACAAGATTCGCGCTTGCGCGCAATGGCTCACCGAAAACTGCGAGCACGAGATTTCGATTGCCGATGTCGCTCAAACCGCGGCGATGAGTGAGCGGACTTTTCTGCGCCGGTTCCGTCAGCAGATCGGCACGACACCGTCCGAGTATCTGCTGCAAGCACGGCTGGAACGGTCTCGCAGGCTGCTCGGCGAATCGGATCTTCCGGTTGACAAGATTGCCCGACGCAGCGGCATGGGCAACGGATCGCAGCTCGCCAAGCTGTTTCGCAAGCGGTTCGGAGTCTCGCCCACGGAGTTCCGGCGCCGCGCCCGCACAGGTCCTGCCTGAGCGAGCGCGACCATGGAAGAAGGCCGGCCGCATGGTCATTGGCGAGACCTGCCCTTGGCGTCGCGTGCCGAAAGGTTCGCGTTCACGTCGATATTGATTGGTTTTGGAACTGTGTATGTTTTTGCCGTAATCATTGTTTTTCTTCTGGTGGCGATTGCAATGATTCCAGTGCGGATTTTCTCTGCGATTGCCGGCGTTATCAGGGCCGCAAAGCGGCGCGGATAACGGTGTTTCAGGCGAGCCGCGCACTGGCGATGCGCGACAAGCAATTGGCGGTTGTGCCGCCGATTAGCCGGGATTTGCAGAATCCGCCGCCACTACAATCCAGCTGTCGCCGTGTTTTCAGTGCATTTCATAACTATATTGGGAGCCCAAATCGTGATGGATCTCGTTGAACTCTCCAGGCCGATCGTCAATGAGAAGCGCGACTGTCCGGAAACGTCAAGGCACATTGGCCTTCTCGTGTCGCAGAACTTCTTTACAGCAAGCGCCGGCGCGATAGGCGACGCTTTCCGCCTCGCCAACCGGGCGGAAGTGCACCGCAGCGAAGACATGCCGTACCGGCTCACGGTATTGTCAGAAGAAGGCGGACTCGTCACCAGCTCGTGCGGTATTTCAATCGTCACCGAGCAATTGAACCGCTACAGCGTCAGTGACTTTCACGCGTTCTTTGTGGCATGCCGCGACGCGACGGCTACCGCCGAGCCGAACGACCGCCTGCACTCGTGGATTACGCGCCATGGCGCCGTTGCATCGCTGCGCATTACGCAGGGCTCGAGGCTTGCGGTGGTCTACAAGAATGCCTCGCGGCTCGCAGTCCCCGTCTTTCTATTCGACGACAATCCGGTGACGTCCCGCCTGAGCGGCACGACGCCTGCCGAGCTGGCACTCTCGCAGATCGAGCGCGACCTGGGTCCGCTCATTGCCAGAAAGGTCGCCCTCGAACTGCAGACCAATGCTGCGAAGCACACGCGGCCGCGCGAAGGCGACGCGAAATCGCTGACTACGGCGACCAAGGTTCGCGAGTCGGCCCGCTGGATACAGGAGAATTACAGCAAGCCGATTTCAGTTGCACAGGCAGCGGAATCGGCGGCAATGAGCAAACGCAATTTCCGGCGCCGCTTCAAACAGGAGTTCGGCATGACGCCGCTGGAGTATCTGCTGCGCACGCGTTTTGACGTTGTCTGCACAATGCTGAGTTCTACCAACATACCGGTGGGGAAAATTGCGCGACGATGCGGAATGGGCGACGGCAACCGCCTCGGCCGTCTTTTCAAGGAAAGGTACGGCATGTCGCCTACTGAATTCCGCGCCCAGCGGCACGTGAGCCTGTGAGCGGCTTACTCATGAAGAAAGCCACCCTCGCACCAGGCGCATTGTTATGACGACTCCGATCCGCAAGACGCTGTTGTATCTGATCCTGATCCAGGGCGGCAATTACATCGTACCGCTGCTGATGTTGCCGTACCTGGGTCATGTGCTCGGTGCGAGAGAGTTCGGGGTGCTGGCCTATTGTCAGGCTGTCGCGCAGTACATGGTGTTGCTGACCGACTACGGTTTCAACTTCACGGCCACGCGCCTCGTGTCCGTGAAACGCGACCATCCGGAGGGGCTCGCCGAGGTTTATACGAGCACATTCGCTGCACGGCTCGTGCTGGTTGCCGCGGCGCTTCTTCTGATCGTTGCAGGTATCGCGTACGTGCCGGATCTGCGAGACCATGCGGACGTGCTCGCCGCGCTGTTCGTCGGCATCGTTGCGAACGCCGTTACACCGATCTGGCTTTTTCAGGGCCTCGAATGTATGCGTGCATTGGTGCTGCCGACCTTTGTTTCGCGGCTTCTCGGTCTCGTATTTCTCTATCTGGCCGTCAAGGGACCGGGCGATGCGGCGCTGGCTGCACTGGGCGTCAGTCTCGGCAATGTTCTGCTCGCGGTTTGCGCGCTGTGGATTCTGCATCGCAACCGATTGGTGAAACTCGTCGGCATCTCCGCGACAAAAATTGCCGAGGCGCTGAAGGACGGCTTTCCGTTATTTTTCTCGTTTGTATTGATCAGCTTCTATGTGAACTTCAATTCGATCCTGCTGAATTACTTCCACGGACCGGAAGTAGTGGGTCAGTTCGCGATGGCGGACAAGATTCGTGTGGCCGCACAGGCTATGTTCATGGTGATCAGTCAGGCGTTCTATCCGCGCATCAGCCAATACCACGCAACCGATCGGCAAGCCGCACAGCGTCTCATGCGCATGGCGATGCTCGCCGTGTTCTCCACGTCGATCAGCCTCTTTATCGGCATCGAATTGCTTGCTGCATGGGGGATCGAAACATGGGTCGGCCCGCAGTTCGATGCGTCGATCCCCCTCTTGCGACTCGAAGCGGTGCTGCCACCGATCATCAGCGTAGCCGTCGTATTCGGCGACCTCGGACTGCTCGCTCAAGGCCGGGCGCGTTCGCTGACCAATGTGTTTCTCGGCGCGACGGTTCTGCATCTTCTCTATGTCGTTCCACTCACGCGCTATGGCGGCGCAAAAGGAACGATCGCCGCGGTGATCCTGACCGAAGTGGTCGGCGCGGCGGCCTTCATGTGGCTGTATTTTCGCGGCGCCGCGCCTCGCGCACGAAGCGCGGCGCGGATGTCCGTTGCGTCGCCGGCGAGCCAGGAAGCACGCGGCGCGGATGCCGGTTGAATTGCAGTACTGCTTACCTAATTATCGAGGTGCCTTATGCCAGTTTTTTCGATCATCGTGCCGGCCTACAACGTGGAGCACTATCTCGACGAAGCGCTCGCCAGCGTTGCAGGACAGTCCTTCACGGACTTCGAGGCGATCATCGTGGATGACGGCTCCACGGACGGCACCGCCGCGATTGCGCGACGCTATTGCGAAAGCGATTCGCGATTCCGGTATGTGTATCAGCCGAACAGCGGGCAATCCGCGGCGCGCAATCTCGGCACCTCGCTGACGACGGGCTCCTACGTCTACTACATGGACAGCGACGACCTGATCGACACCGACACGTTGAGCGTGTGCCATCGGGAATTCAGCCATTCCGACATCGATGCCGTCATGTTCGAAGCGGCGGTATTCCCGAACGACGCGCCCATGTACAAGCAGGAGGTCAACGGCTACCGGCGTCCGCTCGGCACCGCGAGATTGTGGTCGGAAGAGTTCGTCGTCGAGTCGTTGCGGCAAGGGCGCTATTTCGTGTCGCCGTGCTGTTTCATCGCGCGGCGCTCGGCCATCGGCAATCTGCGCTTCATCGAAGGCATTGTGTACGAGGACAATCACTTCTTCGCGGCCTTGCTGCTGCAGCAAAGGATCAAGCTCGCGGTGCTGAATCAGGCGCTATTCAAAAGACGGCTGCGAATGGACTCGACGATGTTCACGACTAAAACGCTGCACCATTACAACAGCATGTACCGGTTGCTTCACGAGATGTCGGAGCTGTCGTTCATTGCGCTCGACCCACCGGCGCGCGCGCGGATCAAGCAGGAGATTATCGGCAAAACGCTTGGCGACCTGCACTTTGCAAGCGCACTGGTCGGCCCTGATTTCAAGCTGCGCAGCATGAACGTAGCCGCAACCTGGTACGTCGCCACGCATATTTCCCCGCGGCTCTTTTCGGCGAAACGTCTATTGCTCGCGCTCGTGCCGGAACTCTACCGGCTGAAGCCTGAAATCTGACTGCGGTGCGCGCCCTTCTTTCGTTCAATTATCGCGCGGGAGTCGAGTTAAAAACGCAAGTCGCGCCGGACGCCAACCGGGCGTGGCTTGCGTTCGCGGCGGGCACAGGACGTCCACGTGACGATTTCATGGGAGATACTCACCGGACCACCTCATGAAAGACGGCGCACGGTACTATCTTCGTCGCCCCGTCCCGGATGTCCCTGTCCCATGGAACTGAAGCAGATCCAGTACTTCATCGCGCTTTTCGAAGAAGGCACCGTCACGCGCGCCGCCAGGCGGCTCAACATTGCGCAACCGGCGCTCAGCATGCAGATCGCCAAGCTCGAAACGGAGATCCGGCAGAAGCTCTTCGAGCGCGGGCCGCACGGCATGGCGCCGACCGAAGCCGCACGGCTGATGTACCGCCTTTACACGCCGATCATGCGCGACATCGATCACGCACGCGAGCACCTGAGTCGTCGCGATGTCATCGTGACAGGCCGCGTGTCGCTGGGGATGGTGTCGTCGGAGGCGCAGAGCGTGTTGCCCGAATCGCTCGCCCGATTCGATGCGCTTTTCCCGCAAGTGGAAGTCTCCGTCGCCGATGGCTTCAGCGCACAACTGATCGACGCCGTCGAATCCGGCCGGCTCGATGCCGCCATCATCAACAAGCCGCGCGGACGGCTGACGCTCCACGTAGAGCCTTTGCTCGTAGAAGAAATGGTGCTGGTGACCAGCGTCGCGCACGGCCCAACGCTGCCCGACGAAATCGATCTCACGCAACAGTCCGGCATCGAATTCGTCCTGCCCACACGCCGCAACGGCCTGCGAGGCGCGCTCGATGCCGCGCTGATGGCGGCTGACGTCGTCGTCAAGCCGAAGTTCGAGATCGATCTGCTCAGCACCATCGTTCAGTTCGTTGAGCAAAGCCATGTCGCAACAATCCTGCCGCGCGTCGTCGTGCAGGCGAAAGTGGACGAAGGACGCTTGCGCGCACGCACGATCGCGTCGCCGCCGATCGTGCGTCACATCATTCAGGTCACGCATCCGAAGCGGCCGATCGGGCCGGCCGCCCAGGCGTTGATCGCCATCATCACCGAGGAGATCCGGCGCGTGACGGCAGGATCGCTCGAATGAGTCGATCAGGAAGGTGTGCGCGCCGAGCCGTTGTCGAGCTTGCCGAGCGTCTCCGGCACCACGAACGCGCCGATGAGAAAGATCACGCTGATTGCACCGACGAAGATGGAGAGCGTCGACGGCAACTGGCCCGCATCCTTCGCGACGAGCGAGACGAATGTCGGCATCATTCCGCCGATCGCGAAGCCGATATTCCACGAAAGACCCGTACCCGTCGCGCGGATCGCGGTCGGGAAGCGCTCGTTCAGGAAGATCAGCACGGGCGCATAACCCGCGCTGCCGAGCGCGGAAAGCAGCACCGCGTAGACGCCGACCATCGTGATGCTTTGCGCCGTCGGCAGCAGCAGGAACAGGCCGGGCAGCGCCACGAGCCGGATCATGCCGATCCAGATGAACGCGCCCTTGCGGCCGATGAACGTGCTGATGTGCCCCGCCGCGACCGACGCGATCACCACGGCCACGCTGCAGATCATCAGGATCGCGGCGGCCGCGCCGTTCGGCGCATGACTCACGACTTTGAGGAAGGTCGGCAGATAGCCCGACGTGAGGTAGTAGCCGCTGCCGCCGCCGATAGTCAGCAGCAGATTGACGAACAGCACGCTGCGATAGTCACGCGAGAACAGCGTGCGGATCGGCGAGCGCGCCACTTCGACGGTCGCGCTTTTCAATTGCGCGGCGGCCTTCGCGGCCTTCTCGGCGGCAAGCTTCTTCCAGAGCGGCGATTCTTCCAGACTGTTGAACACGAAGAAGCCGAGCAGCGAACTCACGATACCCGTGAAGAACATGCAGCGCCAGCCCCACACGTCGAATGCATTGCCGGGAAACAGCGAGGACATCGCCAGATAGGTAACCGACGCGAGCAGCGCGCCGAGTCCCGCGCCGCCGCCGCCGATCAGCCCCGACACCGCGCCGCGATACTTCGGTGCGACGGACTCGGTACCGATGGTATGCGTGGATGCAACCACGCCGCCGACGAACACACCCTGCACGAGACGCAGCAGCAGAAACAACACCGGCGCGGCGATGCCCGCCTGCGCGACCGTCGGCAGCGCGCCGAAGGCCGCCGTCGACACGCCGACGCCGACAACCGCGACGATCATCGCGCCCTTGCGGCCGTGACGGTCCGCGTAAGAGCCGAAGAGCGCGGAGCCGAGCGGCCGCATCAATAGCGTCACCGCAAACGACGCGTAAACAGCGGCGAGCGAAAGCATCGCGTGCTCGGACGGGAAGAACAGACGCCCGACGATCGGCGCGACGTACAACAACACGAACAGGTCGAACAGATCGAGCGCCCAGCCCATGCACGACGCCATCACCGCGCCCATGATCTGCCGCTGATTAACCGGGAGCACGGTGGCCCCGTCTTGCGCTGCTACAGACATTTGCATCTCCTTGTGTGTCACAGGCACGCTTTGTTGGGTGCGCGCTCTTGTCGAGGTTGAAAAATCGTCAGTGGGCCGCGGCGAACGGCATTGCCACGCCCGCCCGTCGCTCGGCAACCATCGCATCGGCGATTTTCTCGGCGATCATGATGGTCGGTATGTTCGTATTCGCCGATGGCAGCCGCGGCATCAGCGAGGCATCCACCACGCGCAGCCCTCGTGTGCCTCGCACACGGCCCTGCGTGTCGGTCACGGCGTCGCGCTCGTGTGCGCCGCCCATGCGGCAGGTGCCGCTCGCATGCCACACGCCGAACACGTTCGCGCGGATGAAATCGGCGAGCGCGCGGTCGTCGTGGATCAGCGAAGTCATCTTCAGGCCGCGCGTGAAGAAGCGTTCGACCAGTAGACGCCGCAGCGGCGGCGGTGTGTCGAGCAACGCGCCGAGGATCGAAGTCATAAGCGCATTGCCTTCGCCGACCTTGCTCAGCGCCTTCACGCGCGGCGAGAAAGCGGCCGGGAAGAAGTCGCGCGAATCGCGTCCCAGGCCCGACGCATCGACGATGCGCGCCAGCATCCGCACGCCGGCGGCGAGCCGTTGCAGATCGCGTTCGTCGTCGAGCAGATTCAGATCGACGCGCGGCGCAACCGTCGCGTCGGGCGACGCCAGTTGCACGCGGCCCAGTGAATAGGGCCGGTTGCACCACAGGAAAAAGAGGCCGAGCCGGTTGCCGAGCGCATGCCACGCTGCGCGCGTCGCGCTCGACAAATACAGATCCGACTCGTCGCAGCCCGCGACGCCCGAACTCATGCGCGCGGCCATCATGCTCGCGCGGCGTCGCGCAAGCGGCATCCGAAAGCGCGGCTCGAGAAAATGACAGAACGTGAGCGACGGATGATCCTGCAGATTGCGCCCGACGCCCGGCAGATCCACCGTACACGGAATGCCCATCGCCGCGAGTGGGCGCGCATCGCCGATGCCGGCGCGCATCAGCATGGCGGGCGACTGCAATGCGCCCGCGCTCAGCACCACTTCGCCCGCATCGAAAGCCACGCGCTCGCCGTTCGCCGCAATCGCGACGACGCCGCGCGCCGTCGCGCCTTCCATCACGATGCGCTCCACGCGCAGATTCGAATAGATGTTCAGATTCGAGCGCTTGCGCGCGGCTTCGTCGAGATAGGCGATGGCCGTCGACACGCGCTTATCGTCGATATTCGAGAACGCGCCCGGAAAGAACCCGTCGCCGAATTCGCCATTCTGGTCCTGAAGTTCGGCGAAGCCGTTCGCGCGCAAACCCTTCGCGAATGCATGACAGAACGCTGGCCAGTCGCTCGGCATGATGCGGCGGATCGGCACGGGACCGTCGGTGCCGTGCAAGGGGCCGCCTGGAAAGTCCACATCGCGTTCGAGCTTGCGAAAATACGGCAGCACGTCCCGCCACGACCAGCCTTCGGCGCCGTTCGCGGCCCATTCGTCGTAGTCGCGCGGCAGGCCGCGATTGGCCGACTGCACGTTGATGCTCGAGCCGCCGCCCATCACGCGGCCCTGCTCGTAGACGCGCGGCGCGGCCTGCTGCGTGGCCTTCGCCTCCAGATCGGGCCAGATGTACGTGTCGCCGCAGAAGACGGGCATGGGATAGCTGTCGAGAATCGCCGCGGGCACCGCGCCCGGCGGCGTGTCGGCGCCCGCCTCGATCAGCGCGACGCGCACCGACGGCTCTGCCGACAGTCGATGCGCAAGTACGCATCCTGCCGAGCCGCCGCCTACGATCACGTAGTCGAAGCGATCCATCGCGTTGTCTCCTCCTGTCTCGTTCGCCGCGCGGCGTGTCAGGTATCAGCTCAGCTGCCGCGAAACACCGGCTTGCGCTTGCCATGAAACGCTTCGACGCCTTCGCGGAAATCGTCCGACGCGCGCAGACGGCTATAGCAATGTCCTTCGAGCTCGATCGCGATCGACAAGGGCGCGTCTTCCGAATCGTTCAGAAGCTTCTTCGCGGTACGTTGCGCGAGCGGCGAGAATGCACGCAGTTCGTCGACGAGCGCATCCGTTGCCGATTCCAGTTCGGCGTCAGCGACGCAATCGACCGCGATGCCCCACTCGTACGCTTCTTTGCCCGGAATGCGGCGCGAGCGCATCACGATGTCCTTCGTGCGGCCGATGCCGACCATCGACTGCAAACGCGCCGAGCCGCCCGAGCCGGGAATCTGGCCGAGCTTCTGCTCCGGCAGCGCATAGAACGTCGTATCGGTGACAATGCGGAAATCGCACGCCAGCGACAACTCGAAGCCCACGCCGAAGCAGAAGCCGCGATTGGCCGCGATCACCGGTTTAGAGCACCGCGCGGGCGCTGCGATGTTCCAGGCGAGCTTCGATACGTGCTCCGGCGAGGCCTCCAGAAAGCCCTTGATGTCACCGCCGCTCGAAAAGTGCTCGCCTTTCGCGCGCACGACGATCACGCGCACGCGCTCGTCTTCGTCGAGGGCCTCGAAGACGGCGCGCAACTGCTCGCGTGCGTGCATCGAAATGACGTTGAACGGCGGCCGATGCAGGATGATGTCGGCGCGCTCGCGCTGCGCGTCGATGTCGACCGAGAAGCCGTCAAGGTCTTGCAGCAGGGTCTGGCCGCGATGGTTGAGATCACTCATTGTGTTACTCCTTGGTGGTTTCTGAAGGCTGCGCGGCCTGCCCGTTCGAATCGGGCGTGTACTCGCCCGCTTGCAGCTTGCGGCGCAGAATCTTGCCGACCGGCGACTTCGGAATGTCGTCGACGAACACGTAGTCGCGCGGGCGCTTGAAGTTGACGAGGTTCGACCGGCGGCACCATGCATCGAGCGCAGCGGAATCGACGTGCTCGCGGCGCTTGATGAATGCAACCACGCGCTGGCCCCAGCGCTCGTCCTTGACACCCGCGACCGCGACTTCATCGACGGCGGGATGCAGCGACAACACCGATTCGATATCCACCGGCGAGATGTTTTCTCCACCGCTGATGATCATGTCGTCGACGCGGCCCGTCACGTACAGATCGCCGTCGCGGTCGAGATAGCCTGTGTCCCCGGTGAAGTACCAGCCCTCGCGCAGGCACTTCGCATCCGCGTCCGGGCGATTCCAGTAGCCTTCGAAGGCTTCGTCGCCGAGCAGGTCCACGATGATCTGCCCTTCTTCGCCGACCTCGGCGATTTCATCGGGCGAGAGCGCATCGAGCCTGACGACGCGCAGCCGCGTATTGATGCCCGCGCGGCCCGCGCTGCCGGGCTTTCTTGTCGCGTCCTGATCGATGCTGAACGTGTAGACCTCGGACGAGCCGTAGTGATTGACGAAGAGCTCCGGCTCGAACGCGGCCGAGAGGCGCTTGAGCAGGCCGTCGTTCATCGGTGCGCCCGCGAAGCCGAGCTTTCTGACCGACGACGTGTCCGTGTTCGCGAACGCGCTGTCGGCAAGCAGATCGTGATAGAGCGTCGGCACGAGGTAGAGACAGGTAAGCGCGTACTTCGAGATGCATTCGAGCGCGAGCTTCGCGTTCCAGCGCCGCACGCAGACGAAAAGACCATCGACGAGCGCCATGGCGAGCAGCGAGCGCACCCCCATCGTGTGATAAAGCGGCATCACGCCGAGCGACCGTTCGCCGCGCCTGTACAGGTTCTGCGCGACGTGCGCGAGCGCTCCCGCGCGTTCATGCCGATGCCGGCGCGGCACGCCCTTGCCTTTGCCCGTCGTGCCGGACGTGTAGAGGATTAGCGAGATGTCGTCGGCGCTGGCGTGCGCCGCATCGCTCACGTCGTTCACGTCGCCGCTACGCGTTCGTTCGGCGATGAGCGCATCGAAGCGGGTGGTGCGGCCGGGCGCGTCGTCGAGTCCGACGCGCGGCACGTTTTGCGCAGCGGCGCTCTGCGTGACGGAATCGGCGCTGACGGGTTCGTAGACGATCGCCTTCGCCCCCGCGTCGGTCACGCAGTAGTCGACTTCTTCCGGCTTTGCGCGCCAGTTGAGCGGCACGATCACGATGCCCGCAAACTGCCCGGCCCAATGCAGCGTCGCCATTTCCCAGCGGTTTTGCAGCACGACGAGCAGCCGGTCGCCGCGTTGCAGGCCGAGCCCGCGCAGGCCATCTGCGACATTCAGGATGATGCGATGCCACTGCGCGTACGTCAGTTGCACATCGCCATCCACGAGCGCGAGCGCGTTCGGACTGCGCTCGACGCTTTGCAAAAACGTGCGGCCGAGATCAAGCATGTTCGACCTCTTGCGTGCTTGCCTCGGCCCGGCGGCGCGCCGCCACATCGAGCACGGCGGCTACGATCGGCGTGTAGCCCGTGCAGCGGCAGATGTGGCCCGACAGCATTTCGCGCACTTGCGCCTCGGTCGGATCGGGCACGCGTTGCAGATAATCCGCGCAGGACATGAGGATGCCCGCCGTGCAGAAGCCGCACTGCAGCGCGTGATGCCGCTGGAACGCCTGCTGCAGGTCGCCGAGCGTCTGACCGGGCGCAAGGCCTTCGACGGTATCGATATGCCGCCCATCGGCCTGCACCGCGAGCATCAGGCACGAGCGCACTGCGACGCCGTCGACCTGCACGGTACAGGCGCCGCACACGCCATGTTCGCAGCCGACGTGCGTGCCCGTCGCGCCGAGTTCGTGCCGGATGAAGTCCGACAGCAGTTCGCGCGGCTCGCAGTAGCCGCTTCGTTCGCGGCCGTTCAGCGTCAGCGCGATGCGCTGCGCTTTGCCGTGCCGCATGAGGGTGTCTGACATCTTGCTCACTTTGCCTCCTCGATCACGCGCCATCCGAGTTGCCGGACCAGATTCCGGCGATATTTCGCGCTGATGTGCGCATCGTCCTGCGCGTTCAGTTTCCAGCTCAAATCGTTCAGTGCGCCGCGCAGGTCGTCGCCCTGCAGACGCGGCCATTGCTCCCGCACGGGCCGGTCCGCGACACCGCCGACCGCAATACGGATCGACTCGTCGGTGACCACAGCCGCGCACGCGACGATCGCAAAATCGCCGTGTCGCGCAGAAAACTCCGCGAACGCGTAGCGCTCGCCTGCCTTGCGCAGCGGGAAGCGCACCGCTTCGACGAGTTCGTCGGGCTCGCGCGCGGTCATCAGCATTCCCTGAAAGAAGTCCTGCGCGGCGAGCGTGCGGCGCCTCTTTCGCGAGCGCAGCATCACGTCGCCGCCGAGCGCCGCAAGCACGAGTGGCAACTCCGCGCTCGGGTCCGCATGCGCGATCGATCCGCACACGGTGCCGCGATTGCGGATCTGAAAGTGCGAGATATGCGGGAAGGCCATCGCGAGCAGCGGCGTTTCGTCGGCGAGCGTGCTGCGCCATTCGACGCTGCCTTGCGTCGCCGCGGCGCTCACGACGAGATGCCCCGCCTGCCTGTCCGGGCGCACGGCATCGAGTTCGGCGGTGCGCGAGATATCGACGAGCACCTTCGGCTGCGCGAGCCGCATGTTGAGCACGGCCATCAGCGACTGGCCGCCCGCCAGCACGCGCGCGTCTTCGCCGTATTGCGCGAGCGCGTCGAGCGCGTCTTGCGCGGTCATCGCGCGCAGGTAATCGAACGGTGCGGGCTTCATGCGTGCCTCCTGAAACGTGCAAGGAGTCTTGCGATCCACGATCCATGCGCTTGCACAGGCTTGCCCGCCGCCTGTCGTCCGAGCGATTCGAACAACTGCTTCAGCACGACCTTCGCCGCGCCTTCGAGCATGCGGCCGCCGACCGCCGCGACCTTGCCCGACACCTGCGCTTCGTAGTCGTACGTGAGCCGCGTGCCGCTGCCTTGCGGCGTCAGTTCGACGAGACCGCTGCCCCGCGCGCTGCCGAGCGGGGAAATCCCCGCGCCAGCGAGTCGCAGCCGGCTCGGCGCATCGATCTCCGACAAACCGATACGCGCCTCGAAACGCGCCTTGATCATGCCGACGCCGACGGTCACGTCCGCGCGATACTGGTTCGGCGCCGTCTCTTCGAGCGCGTGACAGCCGGGAATGACGTTCGCGAGCGCCTTCGGATCGAGCAGCACGGCAAACACAGCTTCGGGTGTCGCGGGGAGTTCGACGGCGCCCTGCGCCGTCAGTGCGCGTCCGCCGCCTGGCGTCGCGGGCTTCGTCGCGGGCGCCTCGCGATATTGCGGCCGCGACGGTTCGGGATCGTCCATGCCGATCATCGCCATCACGCTGGGCGGCGTAAGCGGCAGGCGAATGTCTTCGACACCGAGCGCGTCCGCCACGGCATTCGCGATGCACGGCGGCGTGCTCATGTTGTTGCCTTCGCCGAGCCCCTTCGCGCCAAGCGGCGTGAAAGGCGAAGGCGTCTCCAGATGCACGATCAGCGGATCCGGCACTTCGCAGGTCGTCGGCATCAGATAGTCGGCGAGCGTGCCGGACTGGAAACTGCCATCCGCACCGTAGCGGAACTCTTCCATCAGCGCCGCGCCCACGCCTTGCGCGAACGCGCCTCGAATCTGGCCATCGGCGAGTGCGGGATTGAGGAGCGTGCCGGCGTCGTGCACGGTCACATATCGGTCGATACGCACGCGTCCCGTTATCCGATCCACTTCGACACCGCACATGTCGAACGCGAAGCCATACGCCGCCGATGTATTGATGTGGTCCTGTTCGTCGGGCGCATCCATGTGCGGCGGCGACCAGAACACCGTTTCGCGCAGACCCGGCTCTTCGCCCTCGGGCAGGAGCGCGGGCGCCCAGTGCGGCGCATTGCTCGCGGCGCGCGCGAACGGCAGCGCGCGGTCTGCGGCGTCGCGCGGAAAGACGCGCGCGCCTTCGAAGCACACGTCGCCGGGCGCGCAACTGAACTGCTTCGCGAGCACGCGCGCGAGCTTGTCGCGCACGCGCGTCGCGGCGAGATGCACCGTGCCCGCCACCGCGCCCGCGAAGCGGCTGGAATAATTGCCCGCCGCGACGGACCAGGCGTCCTTGTGCGTATCGAATTCGACGTTGACGACGATGTCCTTCGGATCGAGTCCCAGCACATCGGCGACGACTTGCGCGCACACGGTCATATGGCCCTGGCCCGCGGGCGTTGATGCGATCGTGACGACCACGCCGCCGAGCAGATCGACGCTGACCGTCGCGCTCGCAATCGCGCCGTTTTTTGGCCCGGCTTTCCTGCGGGCGTCGGCGGGCATCACGGTCGTGATGTAGCCCATGTTCGAGACCGACGGCTCCACGATCGCCGCGAAGCCGATGCCATACAGGCGCCCTTCGTTGCGCGCGGCGTCGCGGCGCGCAACCAGTTCCCGGTATCCGCCTTCGTCGAGTGAACGGCGCAACGCTTCCTGATAATTGCCGGAATCGAGCAGCGCGCCCGCCGCCGCACGATACGGAAACGCATCGGCGGGAACGAAGTTGCGGCGATACACGTCGAGCACATCGAGCTTCAGTTCGATCGCGATGCGCTGGATCAGCCGCTCCAGCGCGAAGTACACCTGCGGCCCGCCGAAGCCGCGCACGAGCCCCGTCGGCGTCCTGTTCGTCAGCACGACGCGATTGCGCACCAGCAGATTCGAGATCGCGTAACCGCCCGTCAGGCAGCCGTGCATCCGGTAGAGCGTCGCGGGCTCGGGCGCGCGCACGTAGCCGCCGACGTCTTCCAGCTGATCGTAAGACAGCGCGACGATGCGGCCATCCGCTTCGACGGCCGCTTCTACCGTCGAAACACGCGCCGCCGCCGAGGTCGCCGCGCTCAGGTGTTCGAGCCGATCCTCGACCCACTTCACCGGCGCGCCCGCCTTGCGCGAGGCGAGGCACATCAGCACGACATACGGAAACACGGCCTGCTTCACGCCGAAGCTGCCGCCGGAATCGCGCGGGGCCTTATGACGCAGACGATTGGCGGGCACGTTCAACGCCATCGCCATGACGGCGTGCAGCGAGAACGGCCCCATGAAATTCGACGTGACGTCGTAGCCTTCGTCGCCCGAAAGATATTCGGCGATGACCACGCCGCACTCGATCGGCGCGCACGTGTTGCGCGGATAATGCGCGACGAGCTTGACGCGATGCGGCGCGCGCTCGAAGGCGGCTTCCGGCTCGCCGTAGCGGAAATGCCGGTCGCTGATCACGTTGCTGCCGACGCGTTCGTGCAGCACCGGCGCGTCGTCCCTTGCGGCTTGTTCAATCGACGTCACGGGATCGAGCGTCGCGTAGTCGACCTTGATCAGATCGAGCGCGTCTTCCGCGAGCGCACGCGACTCGGCCATCACGACCGCGACGGGCTCGCCGACGTAGCGCACGCGGTCCATCGCGAGCGCCCACTGTTCCATCGGCGATTTCACGCCGACGACGAACGGTCGCGACCACGGGCGCAAATCGTCGCGCGTGAGCACCGCGCGCACGCCGGCGAGTTTCGACGCGGCTTGCGTATCGATCGACAGGATGTCCGCATGCGCGTGCGGCGAACGCAGAATCGCGGCGTGCAGCGTGCCCGCCTTGACAGCGATGTCGTCGCCATAGCGGCCACGACCCGTCAGGATCGCCGGGTCTTCGAGGCGCTCCATCGAGCGTCCGACGTGACGCTGCGGTGCGGCCGTTTCGCGCATCTCTTTGCCGGCGACGCGCGCGTCGATGTCGGCAAATGCGGTTTCGCGCTGATTCATGACGTTACTCCTCGGGTGCGGCGCGGCCGCCGAATTCGTCGGCGAGACCACTCCAGCGGCGCGCAATCTCGTCGTGCTCGATGCCGAACAGATCGAGAATGCGCCCGACCGTGTGGCCGACCACGTCCTCTATAGTCTGCGGATGCGCGTAGAACGCGGGCACCGGCGGCATCACGATCGCGCCCATCTCCGTGGCGAGCGTCATGTTGCGCAGATGCGCGAGATTGAGCGGCGTTTCGCGCGCGACCAGCACGAGGCGGCGGCGCTCCTTGAGCATCACATCGGCGGCACGCGTAAGCAGGTTGTCCGCGAAGCCGTTCGCGACGCCCGCGAGCGTTTTCATCGAACATGGCGCGATCACCATGCCTTCGCTGAGAAACGATCCGCTCGCCACGGCCGCGCCAATATCGCGCACGTTGTGCACCACATCGGCAGCGGCTTCAAGATCGCCGCGCGCGAAGCCGAGTTCCTGTGCGGCGGTCACCGCGCCCGATGACGACACGACGAGATGCGTCTCGTGCGTGCCGAGCCGGCGCAACGCGGCGAGCAAACGCACGCCGATCACCGCGCCGCTTGCGCCCGACATGCCGACGACGATGCGCTTCTTTCGCTCAGCCATGATCGCGCGACAAATAGGCGTCGAACGCGCTGTTGTCAGCGGCGACGAGGGCTTGCAGGTCGACCGTGTCCTCACCCGGTATGTGCACGCGCGTGAACACATGCGCGGGATACACGACCGGGCGTGTCGCGTCGAGGCCCATCTTCGCGCTGACGCCTTGCAGATGCGACGGCGCGTCGTCGGGCTGACCGACCGTCGTCGATGGATCGAGCGGCGAACCTTGCGCGCCGGCTATCACAACGAGATCGCGATCTGCCTGGAAGCGCGTCGCGATCGCCCACTCGATTTCCGCGGGATCGTGCACGTTCACATCTGTATCGACGACGACGACCTGCTTGATGTCGTAATGCGCGCCGAACGCACAGAGGATGACGTTCTTCGCTTCGCCTTCGCGCTTCTTGTCGAATTGCACCCACAGGTGATAGCGGCACACGCCGCCCACCGACAGATGCACGTCTTTCACGCCGGGATGGCTGCGCTGAAGATGCGCGAGCAACGTGGCTTCGCGCGGAATCGCACCGAGCAGCAGGTGCTCCATTTCGGCGGGCACAATCGTATGAAAGATCGGGCCGCGCCGATGCGTGACGGCCGCCACTTCGATGACTTCGCGTGCTTCCTTCGCGCTGTAGTACTTCGGAAATTCGCCGAACGGACCTTCCGGCTCGCGCACGTTCGGCAGAATGCGCCCTTCTATGACGATCTCCGCGAACGCCGGCACGTGCACGCCGTTCGTCACGCATCGCGCGACTGGCAGCGGCGCACCGTGCAGCGCGCCCGCGATTTCGAGTTCGTCGTGATCGATCGGCGTGATCGCCTGCGACGCGAGCATTGTGAGGGGATCGACGCCAATCACGATTGCGACGTCGAGCGCGTCGCCAGCGGCTTCCGCGTCGCGCTGGAATGCATGGAGATGACGCGGCAGCAGCAGAATCGCCATGCGATCGGGGCCGTGCACCTGAATGCGGTTGATCGAGACGTTCTGCACGCCGGTGCGCGGATTGCGCGCGATCACGAGACCGGCGGTGATGTACGGGCCGCTGTCGTGTTCGCTGTGCGTGGGAATGGGCAGCAGCGCGTGAAGATCGATGCCGCTCGTATGCACCACTTGCTGACAGGGCGCGTCCTCACGTTGAATCAGTTTCGATGCCAGCGGGCCAGCCGCCGCAGCGGAAAAACGTGCGAGCAATGCGGATTCGTCGACGCCCATTGCTTCCGCGATCCACGCGCGCTTCGACATGAAGCCGCTCACGACGGGCACCGTATGGCCGTGTGGCCGCGT
This sequence comes from Paraburkholderia phenoliruptrix, assembly GCF_902859825.1. Taxonomy (GTDB): domain Bacteria; phylum Pseudomonadota; class Gammaproteobacteria; order Burkholderiales; family Burkholderiaceae; genus Paraburkholderia; species Paraburkholderia phenoliruptrix. The sequence goes on from NZ_CADIKB010000016.1 coordinate 40,405, forward strand.
GAAAAAAGCAGCCTGTTCGCCGTCTAGCCGCTTCGCGACGGCGGCGAGTTCATGCTCGAGCGCAACGGGCGTATCGATCGTCGCGACACGGCCGGTTTTCGCGAGATGCGCGAGCCAGTCGCGCAGCGACAGCGAGCCGGTGTCGGCGTGATCGCGTGCCCAGGCAAATGAGGGAATACCGTGCGTTGCGGCCTCGCGTGTGTTCATCATCGTCTCCATCTATGCACGCCTGCTATGCCAAGCGCATGGGATGAAGCGTAGCGAGATCGCGCCATAACATCTAATACTGTTTACTGATGTGATGGATCATTCGTTCTTATATCAGTGTTAGCCCGGATGACAGCGTTCTTACAGTTACGTATCAATGGAACGCTCCCCGCGCCTGTACGGAAGGGCCCCTCACGATACGGCACCCTGCACCGTCGACGAGCGCAGGGTGATAATGTCACCCCGCCCCATTAGCATCGCTGATGCCCCGAGGGAACATGGACCTCAAGCAAATTCAGTACTTCATCGCGCTGTTCGAAGACGGCTCGGTCACGCGCGCCGCGAAGCGGCTGCACATCGTGCAACCGGCCTTGAGCATGCAGATCGCGAAGCTCGAGGACGAACTGCATCAGCAGCTGTTCGAGCGCGGCGCAGACGGCATGGCGCCGACCGCCGCGGGACGGCTGATGTATCGCCTGTTTTTACCGATCATGCGCGACCTTGCTCACGCGCGGCAGCAACTCGTGCAGCGCGACGAAGTGGTGACGGGGCACGTCGGCATTGGCCTCATCGCATCGGTGACGGAAAGCGTGCTCGCGGATTCGCTGTCGCGCTTTCACGCGCGTTACCCCCACGTCGAAGTCACCATCGCCGACGGCTACAGCGCGACCTTCATCGACTGGGTGGCGGGCGGTCAGCTCGATGCGGCCATCATCAACAAGCCGCGAGCGCGCCTTTCGCTCGACTCGCACCCGATGCTCGACGAAGAAATGGTGCTGGCGACCAGCGCTGCGCATGGCCCCGACTTGCCGCGTGCCATCGAACTCGCGCAATTGCCCGAACTCGAACTGGTGCTGCCAACGAAGCGCCACGGCCTGCGCGGCGTGCTCGACAGCGCCGCGCAACACGAGGACGTGCTGCTCGCACCGCGCTTCGAGATCGACGTGCTCTCCACGATTCTCAAGCTCGTCGAGCACACGCGCTTCGCGACGATCCTGCCGCGCATCGTCGTGGAGCGTGCCGCACGGCACGGCACCTTGCGCGCGTGCCCCATTCTCGCGCCGCGTATCGTCCGGCACATTCTCTGCGTGAGCCATCCGCGCCGGCCATTGAGCGCGGCGGCGGAGGCGCTGATCGCGACCATCGGCGACGAGTTGCATCGGGCGTCGACCATTACGGGCGACGAGCCCTCACAGGACGCGAAGGAACCCCACGGGCACTAACACGCCATGTCCGATTGGCGAGCCTCAGGTGGAGAGGTGATCGGCTAAGCGACGCAACATGGCATCCGACTCGCGCAATTGCTCGACGGTGATGTACTCGTCGGGCTTGTGTCCCTGGTCCATGCTGCCGGGTCCGCATACGACGGCCGGAATGCCTGCCTGTTCGAACAGACCGCCTTCCGTACCGAAGGCCACCGTGCCGAATTCCGTCGATCCCGAAAGCAATGCAAGCAGACGTGCCGCTTCACTGTCGGGCGGCGTCGCCAGACCCGGATACGACGACAGCGGCGTCAAACTGATGCCGGTATCCGCCTTCACGGCACGCATCTTCGGCAGCAGTGTGGCCTGTGCATACGTCTGCAAGCGGTCCGCGACCTCCGTGGCATCGAAGCCCGGCAACGCACGCACTTCGAAATCGAACTCGCACTCCACGGGCACGATATTGAGCGCGCGGCCGCCTTGGATGACGCCAGTTTGCACCGTGGAATACGGCGGATCGAAACGTTCGTCGCGATGTTCGGCCTGTGCGAGTTCTTCGCCGATCTCATCAAGATGGTTGATGAGACGCGCGGCATATTGAATGGCGTTGACGCCATAGGGCGCGTAGGCCGAGTGACACGGCGCGCCCTTCACACAGCAACGCATTGCAAGCTTACCTTTATGACCGAGCACCGGCTTGAGTTCGGTCGGCTCGCCGATCAGACAGAGCACGGGTTTATGCGCGCGACGCGCGAGTTGTTCGAGCATTGGACGAACGCCGAGGCAACCGACTTCTTCGTCGTATGAGAATGCGAGATGCACCGGCATCTTCAAGTCGCGCTTGACGAAGATCGGCACTGCGGCAAGAACGGAAGCAAGAAAGCCCTTCATGTCCGCCGTCCCGCGGCCGTATAGACGCCCGTCTTTCTCGACGAGCCTGAACGGATCGACGGTCCACGCCTGACAATCGACGGGCACCACATCCGTATGACCCGACAGCGCAACGCCGCCGCGGTGGCGCGGCCCGATCGTCGCAAAGAGATTGGCCTTGGTGCACTCGTCGTTATAGAACAACTCACATTCGACGTCATGCGCCACGAGATAATCTCGAATGAATTCGATAAGAGCCAGATTGGAGTCGCGGCTGACTGTCGCGAAACCGATCAGCGCCTCGAGCAACGCACGGCTCGACATCTCATTCATCGCCCGGTACGCCGTAGCTCGGCGCCGCGGCCGGATTCAATGCGCGCGTCACATAGTCGTTCATCTGCGGTTCGTAGGCGGTCCACAACTCGCCGAGCTTGCCGATGGGATCTTCGTCGACCCAATCGACGCGCAGGTCAACAAGCGGCCACGTCAGGTCACTCACTAATTTCAGCGCCGCAGAGTGCACCGGCCCCGCTTCGCCGCCTGCCGCGATTGCAGCATTCATTGCTGCGAGCAATCTGTCGGCAAGATGGCCTTCGGCGTTTGCAAACGCGGCCGGCATCGCTTCAATGACGTGCTTTCCAGACAGCATGTTCCCCGCGGCGACACACTGGTTGCCCGCGACGGCATGATACGTGCCCAACGCTTCCTTGCCGCTGAAGAATGCGGTGCGGCCTTTTGCATCGACCACGGTCACCTGGCGAAACTCACTCCATTCGTTTGCATCGAGTGCCTGTTTCAGGGCCTCTGCTGGAGCGAGCTGCTTGCCGGCGAGAAGATCGAGAATCTGCGGCCCGAGTGCGGGCAACGTGATGTTTTGCGTTGCGACCGCGCCCACTCCCGCGCGCAGCCACGGGCAGCGTGCGCCCACGGCAATGCTCGACGAACTGATCGCAATACCGAGTTGGCCCGTCTTTTCGCAACGACCGACGATAGAGAAAGTCATGCGTACTCCTTATGCCTTGGGCGGCGGCGTCCATCCATCCGGAATGACGGCGATCACATCGATTTCCATTAGCCATTCCGGCTGTCCCAACGCGACCACGGTAAGTCCTGTCGAAATGGGAAACACACCCTTGAGCCACTTGCCGACTTCGCGATACACCGGTTCACGAAACCGCACGTCAGTCAGGTAGGTGGTCGTCTTGACGATGTGGGAAAGGTCACTTCCCGCTTCTTCGAGCAACTGCTTGACGTTCTTCATCGCCTGCTCGGCTTGTGCGCGCGGATCGCCGAGGCCGACGAGGTTGCCCGCGAAGTCCGTGCCGATCTGTCCACGCACATACACGGTATTGCCGGCGCGCACGGCCTGGCAAAGATCGTTGTCGAGCGTCTGGTTCGGGTACGTATCCTTCGTGTTGAACATGCGGATACGGGTATGCGTAGGTTGGCTCATCGATTTGCCTTCAATGTTTTAATTGACTTGAACGCTCTCTTCACGCCGCGGCTTCTGGCTGTTGCTTTGCGCAGTGTCGTAGTACGCCTCATATTCGCGCTGAGTGACGATGTGATCGGCGATGTGCTTCGCGTCATGCCACACACCCCAGATAAATGCCGAGCCGCGTCGCGACAACCAGGGAAGGCCGAGGAAATACACACCTCGCTCGTTCGATACACCGCGTTGGTGTTTCGGCTTGCCTTTCTCGTCGAACGTATCGACTTGCAGCCACTTGAAGTCGGTCGCGTAGCCCGTTGCCCAGATGATCGACGTGACGCCTGCCTGTTCGAGATCGAGATCCGTCAGCGGGTGGGTCAGACAGGCGGGGTCGGACGGAATCAGGCGTGCTTCCGGTTCAGCAGGAAGGTCGAGGCCGTTGCGGACTGCGTAACTGTCGGCTGCATCGAGCAGAGACAGATAGTTTTCATCTCCACGCGCAATGTTTTCCGCGAGGTCGGCGTTGAAGTGCACGACATTGCCGTCAAACGATTTCGTCAGACCGACGAGCGTAATGCCCTGATGCCCGAGTCGGCGGAAGTCCACGGTTTGCCCGCCACGCGCACCGCTCACCGCGATGGTCACGTGCTCGCGGCCAGGCTTCATCACTTCGGCATCCCACTCGCCGAGAACGCCGAGCCACCAGCAGAAGTCGCGTCCGCGATACGCGCGCGGCGGACGGTCATGCGCACCAACAGACAGATACACGTTGCGGCCCGCGCGCTGCAGTTCATCGGCAATCTGCACGCCCGACGAACCGGCGCCCACGACCAGTACGCCACCAGCGGGCAACTGCTGCGGGTTGCGATAGTCCGCCGAATGGATCTGCGTGAGCGATGCATGGCGCGGCGCGATCGGCGGAATCACGGGCTTCTGGAATGGACCTGTCGCCACGACGACGCGCCTCGCCTCCAGCACGCCATCCGACGTCTCGACGGTAAAACCTTCGCGCCCCGTGTTGCGTACCACCTTCGTCACTTCGACGCCGGTGCGAATCGGTGCTTCGAACTTCCTCGCGTAGGCGACGAAGTAATCTGCGACTTCTTCTTTGGGCGCAAAGGCATCCGGCCGGGTCTCCGCGAATTCAAGGCCCGGAAAGCGATCGTGCCAGGCGGGGCCGTTCGCGACAAGCGAATCCCACCGTCCCGTGCGCCAGCGCTCCGCAATGCGTGCGCGTTCCAGCACCAGATGCGGCACCCCATGGCGGCTCAAATGTTCGCTCATGGCGACGCCGGCTTGGCCCGCGCCTACTACGAGCGTATCGATCGACGTTGTTCCCACTGTCATGGCTATGTCCTTCCGAGAGGCGGTATGTCGTCGTGGGAATCTACGCGCCGAAACAGGATCGATAAAATATTTTCAAAAAATGCAGAGCATCGGAAAAACCTATGCACGGTTTTTTGTCCGCTCCACAATGCAACGCATCCTGCTCTCTTGATCGACGCCGATGGAAAGCCACCCGCTACGCTATTCGTTGCGCCAGTTGCGCTATTTCGTGGTCACCGCCGAAGCACTTTCCTTTACCGCAGCGGCCAGGAAACTGCACATTTCGCAGCCGTCCATCTCCACGGCTTTAGCCGATCTGGAAGTGTCTTTCGGCGTGCAGCTCTTCATTCGACACCACGCTAGCGGTCTCTCGCTGACGCAGGCCGGGCGCGATTTATTAGGCCAGGCTCGCAATCTTCTGAAGATCGCAGAAGAATTGCAGATGGCCGCTAAAGAGATGGATGGCGGAATGACGGGCTCCATCGCCCTGGGTTGCCTCGTGTCGCTCGCGCCGCCGCTTATGCCGGGACTGATTGCGCGCTTCACCGAAGATCACGCAGGCATTTCCTTTCGCACCGTCGAGGCACACCAGGATGCGCTGCTTCGCGGCTTGCACGACGGCTCGCTCGATATCGCGCTGACGTACAGCCTGGATCTCACCGAGGACATTGCCTTCACGCCGCTGCTGTCCTTGCCGCCTTACGCCATTCTTCCGCGCACGCACCGGCTGGCGCGCGCCCGCAAGATTTCGCTGGCGGATTTATTGCCCGAGCCCTATGTGATGCTCGATCTGCCGCACAGCCGCGAATACTTCGCTGCGCTCTTCGACGCGGTGGGCAGCCGCCCCGTCCCCGCGTTTCGCTCGTCCCAGCCGGAAGTGGTGCGCGGCATGGTGGCAAATGGACTCGGCTACAGCCTGCTCAACTTTCCGCTCAAGTCCAATCGCACCGTGGATGGCGAAGAGTTCGTGATTAAACGCTTTAAAGACAGTGTCAATCCAACGATGCTCGGCATCGCACAGTCTCGCACCATGAAACCCCGTCAGGTGGTGCATCGCTTCGCTTCGTTTTGCGAGAACTACATACGGCGCTTGCACATCGACGCTTGAACAGCGCTGCATAGCCAAAAGCTTTGCGTTGTATCCGAAAACTATATTTTGACTGGGATATTGGCTTGATAGATTGAGTCCATGCCGAGCGCATTGCGCCGGGCGCTCCTGCTTAACGCACGCAAGGGACGAAGTCATGGACAACGCCGGACTGACCGAGTTGATCGACGCATTGCGCACCGGCTGCGATCGGCCGTTCAGCGACGCTCGCGCCATGCCGCCCGGCGTCTACACGTCGGCGGAATTTCTGAAGCGCGAAGAGCGCGACATCTTTCAGCGCGAATGGCAATGCGTCGGCCGCGCAAGCGCGCTCAAAGCGGCCGGCGATTATCTGACCGCACGCATCGGCGCACAACCGGTCGTCGTTTTGCGCGATGAACAAATGCAACTGCGGGCGATGTCCAATGTGTGCCTGCACCGCATGTCGATGTTGCTCGAAGGACGCGGCAATGTACGGCGCATCGTATGTCCTTATCACGCGTGGAATTACTCGCTCGACGGCGCACTGAAGGGCGCGCCTCTCATGGACCGTCAGGAAGGCTTCTGCAAAGAGCGCTACAGGCTTCCCGCCGTGCGCTGCGAGGAATGGCAAGGCTGGATCTATGTCACGCTCGATCAGGATGCCCAACCGGTCCACCAGCAGCTGGCGGAACTGAGTCCGCTGATCGACGCCTACGGTATGACCGGCTACATCGAAACTTTCTATGAAGAGCACGTGTGGGACACCAACTGGAAGGTCCTCGCCGAGAACTTCATGGAGAGTTATCACCTGCCGATGCTTCATCGCGCGACGGTAGGTCCGCACTCGCGTCTTGAAGAGATGGAGTGCCCGCCGGGGTATGCGGCATTCAACTATCACTGGATCACCAAGGAAGCGTCTCTGCCTATCGGCAACGCGCATCCCGACAACACGCGCCTGACCGGCCACTGGCGCAAGACCACCGCTTTACTCGCCATCTATCCGACTCATCTGATCACGCTCACGCCCGGTTATTTCTGGTACCTCGTGCTGCAACCGCAAGGCGTCGGGCGCGTGCATATACGGTTTGGCGGCGGCCTGTCGCCGGAATTCATCGCCGATCCGAAAGCGAATGCGCATATGGCCACGCTCAAGAAATTGCTCGACGAGGTGAATGCCGAAGACAGGCGCGGAGTCGAAGCGGTCTTTCACGGCGTGCATGCGCCGCTTGCCAAACCGGGCCACCTCAGCCATCTGGAACGGCCGAACTATGACTTCGCGCGTTATCTCGCGAGCAAGCTGAATTCGCATTAAGAACGACAGGACGCAACTACGATGTCTAATCCCTCCTTCATTTCGTTCTCGGGCGTGAGCAAATCGTATGACGGCGCGAACTATGTCGTCGACGATCTGAACCTCGATGTGCGCAAGGGAGAATTCCTGTCGCTGCTCGGGCCTTCCGGCTCAGGCAAGACGACCACGCTGATGATGCTGGCGGGATTCGAATCGCCGACACAAGGCGAGATCCGGCTCGACGGCAAGCGGCTCGACGACAAACCGCCGCATCAGCGCGACATCGGCATGGTGTTCCAGAACTATGCGTTGTTTCCGCATCTGACCATTGCGGAAAACGTCGCGTTTCCGCTGTCCGTCAGACGCGTGAGCCGCGCCGAACAGAAGACGCGCGTGAAGCGTGCGCTCGACATGATCGAGTTGCCGCATCTGGCGAATCGCCGCCCTGCGCAACTCTCGGGCGGACAACAGCAACGCGTTGCGCTTGCGCGCGCACTCGTGTTCGAACCGAGTGTCGTCCTGATGGACGAACCGCTCGGCGCACTCGACAAGCGTCTGCGTGAAACGATGCAATACGAGATCATGCGGCTGCATCGCGAGTTGTCCTTAACGATTGTGTATGTGACGCACGATCAGGCCGAAGCGTTGACCATGTCGGATCGCGTCGCCGTATTTTCCGATGGTCGCATCCAGCAGGCCGCCACGCCAAGCGAGCTTTACGAGAACGCTCAGAACGCATTCGTCGCGAACTTCGTCGGCGAAAACAATGGACTGACCGGACGCGTAGTGAGTTGCGATGACCGCTGGGCGACGTTCGCGTTGTCCGACGGCAGCATCATTCGAGGCCGATGCGAGGCAGGCTTGCGCATCGGCGATGACGCCATGCTCGCACTGCGCCCCGAACGAGCGCACATTCCGAGCGCGGAAGGTCTGCAAATCGGCGAACACGATAACGTCGTGCAGGCGCGCGTGGAAGAGCTTGTCTATTGCGGCGATCATCATCGTGTGCATCTTACGCTCGGCTCGCGCGATTCAATCGTCGTCAAAGTGCCCAATACGCAACGTCATGCGCTGCCTTCGGCGGGCGACACGATCCAGGTCGCCTGGCGTCACGACGACTGCAAGATTCTCGCGATGGCCGCGGCGCCCCGCCCGCACGCGATCGATACCTTCGCCACGCCCTCACCTTCTCTCATCACGACCGCACCCGCAGGAGCCAACTGACATGCGCACCCGACTCAAAGCACAATGCGCCGCACTCGCCCTACTCGCTCTCGCCGGCGTAACCACTCAGGCAGCCGAAACGCTGAACGTGGTGACGTTTGGCGGTGCGTTCGAAGCTGCGGCCAAGAAGGCCTGGATGGACCCGTTCACGCAGTCGAACGGCACGCAGTTCTCGCTCGAATCGTATGACGGCGGACTCGCGAAGCTTTCGGCAATGGAACAGGCCAAGAACACCACATGGGACCTGATCGACCTCGAAACCAACGATGCGATCACCGCCTGCGACGAAGGTCTGCTCAGGAAGTTCGACAAAAAGTCGCTCGGCAAGACCAGTGACTTCATTCCCGGTTCGATCAGCGATTGCGCGGTGGCCAGCATGGTCTGGTCGACGGTCTACGCTTACGATTCGAGCAAGCTGAAAAATGCACCGACCACCGTCAACGATTTCTTCGACGTGCAGAAATTCCCCGGCAAGCGCGGTCTGCGCAAATCGCCGAAGGTCGCGATGGAATGGGCGCTGATCGCCGACGGTGTCGATCCCAAGGACGTTTATAAAGTGCTCGGCACGCCGGCAGGCGTCGACCGCGCCTTCAAAAAGCTCGATACGATCAAGAAGAACATTGTGTGGTGGGAGTCGGGCGCGCAAGCGCCGCAACTGCTCGCCGACGGCGCCGTGGTGATGGTGCAGGCGTATAACGGCCGCATCGACGATGCAGTGAAGAAAGACCACAAGCCTTTCAAGGCCGTGTGGGATGCACAGGTCTACGATTTCGAATGGTGGGGCATTCCGAGCGGCGCGAAGCATGCCGATCTGGCCTCGAAGTTCATTGTGTCGCAAGCGCAGCCGAAGGCATCGTCGGATCTGGCCAAGTACATCGCTTATGCGCCGCCGCGCAAGGACGCGGTCGCGCTCGTCGATAAACAGCGTCTTGCCGACATGCCGACCGCGCCGGACAACTTCAAACGCGCCGTGCAGATCAACGCGAACTTCTGGGCCGACAACGCCGATGCGATCAACAAGCGCTTCCAGGTGTGGCTCACGCAATAACTCAATTCAAGCAGACGGGAAGACGAACATGCCTGCATCGGTCCACGCAAACACTACCGGTCTTCCTCGGGAAACGGCTGGCCGCGCGTCCTATAACAAGGCGCAACGGCGCGCATCGGTGCAGGCGCTTCTGCTCGCATTACCGCTCATCGTATTTCTGCTCTCGACGTTCATCGCGCCCATCGCCATGCTGCTCGCACGCAGCGTGCAAAATCACGAAGTGGCAGACAGCATGCCCGCGCTCACGCAAGCCTTGAATGCATGGGACGGCCAGGACATCCCGGGCGAGCCTACTTTCGCGTTGCTCGCGTCGGGCCTGAAACAGGCGCAGGAAAGCGGCCAGCTGGGAGCGGTCGCACGCCGGCTCAATTTCGCGCAGCCGGAGTTTCGCAGTCTGCTGATGCGCACGGCACGCAACATTCGCGACAATGCACCGAAAGCGTGGAAGCCTGCGTTGATCGGTATCGATGAACGTTGGAACTCGCCCGAAGTGTGGCGCCTGCTGAAACGCGCGGCCGAGTCGCCCACGCCCGACTATCTGCTTGCCGCCATGGATGCGCAAGTCACGCCGCAAGGGGCCATCGCGTCGATGCCCGCGAATGCGTCGGTCTATCGCGAAGCATTCGTTCGAACCATATCGATCAGCGCGACCGTTACGCTGCTTTGCCTCGTGCTCGGTTATCCCGTTGCATGGCTGCTCGCGAATCTGCCCGCGAGGACGGGCAACCGTCTAATGCTGTTCGTGATCGTGCCGTTCTGGACGTCGCTGCTCGTGCGCACGACCGCGTGGTACGTTCTGCTGCAACCGGGCGGTGTCATCAACAGCGTGTTGTCCGGGCTCGGTCTTGCCACGCATCCTGTACCGCTGATTTTCAATCGCACCGGCGTGTTGATCGGCATGACGCATGTACTCTTGCCCTACATGATTCTGGCGATCTATTCGGTCATGAAGAGTGTTTCGCCCGTCTATGTGCGCGCGGCAAAATCGCTCGGCGCGCATCCGTTCACGGCATTCGTGCGGATTTATATGCCGCAGACGCTGCCAGGCATCGGTGCCGGATGCTTCCTCGTGTTCGTGCTGGCGCTCGGCTACTACATCACGCCTGCACTGCTCGGCGGCGCAGGCGACGAGATGATCAGCCAGCTCATCGCCATGCAAACCAACACCCAGCTCAACTGGGGACTCGCGGGCGCGCTGTCGGTGTACCTCGTGATCTTTACGGCGATCTTCTACTTCCTGTTCAACCGCATCGTCGGCATCGACCGGCTGCGCTTCGGTTGACTTATCGGCATCGAAGGACACGCTCATGCAAGACAAACGCAACACGGTGCTGACGGAACGCGTCGCTGCGCGCTGCGTGCGCGTGCACACCGCGCTCGTGCTGTTCTTCCTGATCGCGCCCATCCTCGCGATCATTCCGCTGTCGTTCAATTCCGGCTCGTATTTCTCGTATCCGATGCAGGGCTTTTCCTTTCGATGGTACGAGCAGGCACTCACAAGCGCGGACTGGCAGCGCGCGTTACTGAACAGCGTGGGCATCGGCGCGGCATCGACCTTGATCGCAACCTGTCTCGGCACGCTCGCCGCACTGGGGTTGTCGCGTTCACAGTTTCCGTTGCGCTCGGTGATCATGCCGATCATCATTTCACCGATGATCGTGCCCATTGTCGTCGTAGCGGCCGGCTTCTACCTCATCTTCGCGCCCCTCGGACTGGTGAACTCGTACGCCGGCGTCGTGCTTGCCCATGCGGCGCTCGGCACGCCGTTTGTCGTCATCACGGTGACCGCATCGTTGTTGTCGTTCGATCAGAGCCTGTTGCGCGCCGCGTCGGGTCTCGGGGCCCGTCCCTGGACTGCATTCCGCCGTGTCACCCTGCCGCTCATCACGCCTGCTGTCGCAACGGGCAGCGTGTTTGCGTTTGCGACATCGTTCGATGAAGTTATCGTGATCCTGTTCATCGGCGGGCCCGACCAGAAGACCGTACCGCGCCAGATGTGGAGCGGTATCCGCGACTCCATCGATCCGTCCATTCTCGCGGTCGCGACCATGCTGATCGTGTTTGCGGTGTTGCTCTTTGCGAGCATCAACTGGTTAAGAGCGCGGGCGTCCGCGGCGAGCCAGACGTTGACCTGATTGCGCGGCACGAAAGTGGCGTAGGCTGAGTGACAGACGTGCCAGTTGGCTGGATTGGCGACGAACTCACGATTCGTCCTGCAGTTGCGCGATCAACCGCAGGACGAATTCTTTCAATGCGGCCGACAGCACACGCCCAGACAAGGTCTGAATCTGTACGCTGCGCAGCGTCATGCCGGGATGGTCAATCGGGATCGCCACGAGACCGTCCTGCTCCAGCCGCGCCCGCACCGTAAACCGGCTCGTCAGTGAGACTGCGCCTGACACCTGCGTGAAAACGCACAACGTGCTCGAGTTATTACAGGTTAAGACTGGCTCGAACAGCAGGCCCTCAAGACTGGATGTCACGTCGAACATTTGCCGGATCGTCGTGCTGCGATCGAGCAGTGCAATCGGAAAGGGCTGCAGGTCGGCCAGTGACACGTTGCTGCGAGCGGCCAGCTCATGGCTACGCTTCATCAACGCATAGATCGGCGCGCTGCGCGCGTACTCGACGCGAATCTCCGGGTCACGCGCAACACTAAAGGTCAGACCGATATCCGCGTCGCCGTTACGCACGCGCACTGTCACGTCCTGAGGCGCCGCCACCGTCAGCTCGAAGCGCGTACCCGGCGACTTTTCCAGAAAGCCGGCGATGACGTGCGGCAGCATGTCCCGCGCAAATGCTTCCGATGAGGCGATACGAATCGTGCTTCGATCGAATGAGGCAAGCGCCTTGATTTCATCGAGTACCTGCTCACCCTCGAGCAGGGTTCTGCGCACATGAGCGGCCAGAAGTTCACCGGCCTTGGAGAGCGCCATGCCGCGCGGTTGCCGCTCGAATAGCGGATACCCCACTTCCTCTTCCAGCTTGGCAATCTGCCGGCTGATCGCCGAGATCGTCACGTGCAATTGCTCAGACGCTTCGCTTAGCGAGCCGGTGTTCGCAACCGCCAGAAAGTAACGAAGAGCGACGCTGTGCATGCAGGACGCGCTGGTTTGCGCTTTTGGAAAGGAGAGTCTGCAAATAAGTCAATTGTGGTGCGGCTTTTGACTTCGTACGCTTGGTTGATCGAAGCAATCACTCGCAGCATACACGCCTACTGGTGAGGAGCATGATGACACGCGATGAAGCGATCGACAATGCCATTTCATATTTCGATTCGGGCGCTTTCTTGCGGGATCTGCAGCGCAGGGTCCGGATGGAGACCGAAAGTCAGGAAGCTTCGGGTATGCCTGTACTTTGGGATTATCTGAGCGGCGAGTTGGTCCCTTCGGTCCAACGACTCGGCTTCGAGACCCGCATCGTGGCGAACCCGGTCGAAGGTTACGGCCCGTTCCTGCTCGCGGCGCGCATCGAAGATCCCGCCCTGCCCACCGTCCTTATCTATGGACACGGCGACGTCGTGCGCGGATACGCGGGCCAATGGAAGAACCAGATGTGCCCGTGGAATATCACCATAGACGAAGACCGCTGGTACGGCCGGGGCACTGCAGACAACAAAGGCCAACATACGATCAATCTGGCGGCGCTCGAACAGGTCATGGCCGCAAGAAACCAGCGCCTGAACTTCAACGTAAAGCTGCTCATCGAAATGGGTGAAGAAGCGGGGTCACCCGGGCTTCAGGCGCTTTGTGAACAGCACAAGGAAACCCTCGCGGCCGATCTTCTGGTCGCTTCCGACGGCCCCCGTGCCAGCGCAGCCACCCCTTGCGTTTTTCTCGGCTCACGCGGGCTTGTCAACTTCACCCTCTCGCTCAACCTGCGCGACGGCGCCCATCACTCAGGCAATTGGGGCGGCCTGCTGCGCAACCCCGGTACTGTGCTCGCTAACGCGATTGCGTCCATCGTCGATGCGCGTGGCCGGATCCTGGTAGAGCAGTTATGCCCCCGAGACATTCCTGAGGTCATACGTCATGCATTAAAAGACGTCGCCGTAGGCGGCGGCCCCCACGATCCGGCGATCGATCCCGACTGGGGCGAACCGTTCCTGACCGCCCAGGAACGCGTCTACAGCTGGAACGCGCTGGAGGTGCTGGCGTTCACGACCGGAAACCCGGCCAATCCGGTCGGCGCCATTCCCCCCACCGCTCGGGCGCATTGCCAGCTCCGATATGTGGTCGGCACTGACGCCGGCAACATCGCCGCGTTCCTGCGAAGCCACCTGGACCGGCTTGGCTTCAGCATGGTCGAGGTCGAGATCGGCGAACAGATGGACGCGACACGCCTGCCGCCCGATGACCCATGGGTCGAGTGGGCACTTGACTCTCTGCGGCAGACAACCGGAAAGAAACCGGACCTGCTGCCGAATCTCGGCGGATCAATACCCAATCACGTCTTCATGGATATCCTGGGCATGCCGACGATCTGGATTCCCCACTCGTATAGCGGCTGCTCCCAGCACGCGCCGAATGAGCATCTGCTCGCAAGCGTGGCGCGCGAAGCGCTGCAGATCATGGCTGGCCTCTTCTGGGATCTCGGTGAAAACGGCGCGACGGTTCGAAGTCGACGCCAACGCGTAACAAATCATCAACTGGCATAGGTCCCTTTTCTCGAGCGAATACTCCTTCCATCTCCAGGACTCTCACATGCACACCGCCGCGACTGTGACTGATACCGCTTCAATTGAAACCAGGCGTTCCAGCTTTTACCGGATTATCCTGGCCGCCTCGATCGGCAACGCACTGGAATGGTTCGATATCCTTATCTATGGATTTTTCGCCACCATCATCGCCAAGACATTCTTCCCGGCCTCGAACTCCACTGTGTCGCTTCTGATAACGCTTGGAACGTTTGGTATTTCCTACCTCGTCAGACCGCTCGGCGCACTCGTGCTCGGCTCCTACGCGGACCGGCGCGGCCGCAAGGCATCCATGATGGTGTCAATTGTCATGATGATGCTAGGCACCGCCCTGATAGCCCTGATGCCGGGCTACGCGACGATGGGCATCGCGGCGCCGATTGCGGTCGTGTGCGCGCGCATGGTCCAGGGATTTTCCGCGGGAGGCGAATTCGGCAGCACCACCGCCTTCATGGTCGAACAGGCACCTGAGCGAAAAGGCTTTATCGCCAGCTTCCAGTTCGCAAGCCAGGGCCTGAGTTACCTGCTCGCAGCAGGGTTCGGAGTCATCCTGACGAATACGCTCGAAACGTCTGCGCTCGAATCCTGGGGTTGGCGCTTGCCGTTTCTGTTCGGCATCCTGATAGGACCCGTAGGCCTTTATTTGCGCAAGCACGTCCATGAAGGGCAAAATTTCCGGGAAGCCAGATCGGAAGAGCATCCGGTCAGCACGGTGTTTGCCCGTCAGAAGGGCCGCATGCTCCTCGCCATCGGCACGCTGGTGGTGTCGACCGGAACCAGTTACGTCATCCTTTACATTCCAACCTACGCGGTCCGCCAGCTGCATCTTCCCGAAAGTTTCGGTTTCATGGCGGCGATGCTCACCGGTGCCATTCTCACGTTTGTCACGCCGTTTGTTGGCCATCTCTCCGACCGTGTCGGACGGGTGCGCTTGATGGCGTGGGCCGGCATCGTCTTCACCTTAACCATTTACCCAGTTTTTGCGGTTCTCGGCGAGCACGCTGGCCTTGGCGCACTCATGGCGACGATGGCGTGGGTGGGGCTGCTTAAGGCCGTCTATTTCGGGGCCCTGCCCGCTTTGATGGCGGAGACGTTCCCGATCGAAACACGGGCTACCGGCATGGCGATCAGCTACAACATTGGGGTGACTATTTTCGGCGGCTTCGCCCCGTTGATTGTGGCGTCGCTGATTCAGGCGACCGGCAGCAAGCTGGCCCCGGCCTATTATCTGATGCTGCTCGGCGTGATCAGCCTGATTGCGTTGTGGCGATGCCGCAAGACGCTGAATCTGCGGTGATGAGTGGTGCTGATGAGTGGCGGCGTTGACCGCATCGTTGAAGGCGTTGCCGGCAGTGAATTTACCCATCCTGGCCGCAACAAACAGCATGCAGCTGGTTGGCTGCGCCGCTTCGCATGACGGAGCCAGGCGCGCTTAGCGTGCGTAGGTTGCCAACACCGCTCTGATCGCCGGATCATGTATGTTGTTCGGCGTCACCGTTACCACATCGACGAATACCGTTGAGAGAACGGGGTGGCCGTGCAAGGCACCGACTAATGCCTCCACGGCGAGATAACCCATGCGGTAAGGGTCCTGCACCACATCGGCATAAATAACGCCGCGTTTGAGTCCAGCCATGAATTCCGGGCGCCAGTCGAATACGACGAGGCGCGGCCGGTCGCCGATCGCCTTGGCTTCCACCACTCGCAGGGCGCCATAGGCAATCGGCTCAGCCGGCGCGAAGACAGCGTCAAGACGACCTGTGTAGCTGTTCAGGGCGTTGGCGATCAATCCCTCCGCATCACGCGGCCGGTATCCCACGTAAGAATCGACAACGACATCCCATTGTTCTTTGCGTGCGACGCTAAGGAACCCGTTTTCGCGCTCGGTCGTGGAACGGATGTTCGGCGCGAGCCGCAGCACGGCCACCTTGGCACCCTTTCGCAGGACGGGCAAGAGGCTCTGCGCGGCTATTCTGCCTGCCTCGAAATTGTCGGTAGAAACGGTTGAGAGGGACTTGTAATCGGCGCTTGCCCGGTCGACCAGAACGATTGGGACCGAGATAGAAGCAGTAGAGGCGCCCCGCAGCGGCTCGGGTGCCAGGACAATGCCAGCCACGCCTTGCTGCACGAGGTAGTCGATGATATGCAGCTGGAGATTGGGCGTCTCGAGCGACGCCCCGTCGGACGGGTTCCGCATGAGAAGCTGAACCTGCTGGTCGCTCGCCGCACGTTCAATTCCCCTGATCATTGTCTGATAGAAAACGAGCGACGACCCGGGCAAAACGACACCGATGGTCGTCGACCAGGCGGCCGCAACCGTGCCGGCCCACACGCAGAGAACCCCGAAAAGCGAAAGAATCATGCGCATATTTAACTGACCATCGCTATAGACTCTGCCGAAAAGGGCTCCGCGCGACCGGAGTCCTTTCATAACGATACTCTATGAGGCGGTCGTACGATTTATTGTCAGCATTGTTGTCACGACTCGATAAATACGAACTGTCCGGATTGGGTAGAGGCGTCGATGTCCACCGCGGAGTGGCACATGCTTTCGGATTTCAAGTCGCCAGAGGACCATCGTCATCCACTTTGCGGCGAAGGCCGCAAGCCTGTTTGAGCGTGGTGCCGAAGAACAGCCACAGCGCCAGCGATCCGGTAGAGACGGCGCCCAGCACGAGGAACGCGCTCGCGTATCCGAAATGCTGGGCGAGTACACCGCCCAGCGCCGGACTCAGTGCCGCGCCGATTCCCTGCACCGTCATGACCACGCCTTGTCCGACGTTGACCCGTCCCGTGCCTTGCAACAGCCGCACCACCAGCGCGGGCACCGCGACGCTCTGCAAGCCCGCGCCGACGCCGTCAAGGGCCTGAACCGGCCATACGCCCCACGCGGTGATCAACATCGCGGCCACCAGGCCACGCAGCGGCAGCGCAAGGAAAGTGATCAGAATCACGCCCCAGTAGTCCATTCGCTCAATCAGGCGGTTCGCAAAACAGGCGGCGACGACCATCACAACCTGGGCGACCACGACAGTCTGGGCAGCGAAGGCATTAGGATCGCCTTGATGCGCCGCGACGACCGCAAGCCCATAAAGCGGCAGCATCGCCGCATTGCCCAGATGAAAAATCGCGAGCGATGCGGCGAGCAGCCGCAAGGGCCGGCACGTTAACAAGACGCGAAAACCGCTCGCATGCTCATGCTCAAGGTTCGACTCCCCCGATGTCGGGCCCCCGAGACCGCGCGCGCTGTCGTGATCGATTGCGTCGCGACGGATCAGCAGCGTCGCGATGACAGTCAGGAATCCGAACACACCGGCCAGCACGAACACCGCGCTGAATCCGTAGCGCCATCCAAGCCAGCCCGAGAGCGCGGCACCGATCACGTTGCCCGCGTGATTGGCCACCTGATTGCGGCCGAACTGCCGGTCGAAACCTTTCTCGCGCACGATTCCCAGCGTCACGCCGGCCACCGCCGGACCGAGCGCCGCCCCCGTCACGGCAGTGAATATCTGTGACGCCGCCACCATCCAGTAACTGTGGGATATCCACAGCGCGAGCGACGCGAGCGTCGTCATTACCCCCGCGACGACGATGATGCCGCGCTTGTGATGCGTCGCGTCCACCAACGCACCTGCCGGAGCAGTCGCAAGCACGCCCGCGATACCACCCAGCGTCATCACCGTGCCGATTGCGTCCGGATGCCAGCCATGCGCCTGAAGAAAGACGCCGAGAAATGGCCCGATACCGGCCTGCACATCGGCCATGAAGAAATTGAGTCCTTCGAGCGCGTACTGAGGATTCATGGCTCACTCATGGCGTCCGTTCTTGTTGGGTCGAAGCTGCGTGCCGACGATGCTGTGCTCCTGCGAGACTTCGACGGCATAGGCGTCGGTGCCTGGCGCCGGGTGACGTTAGAGGGATGGGTCTGCATGGCGCGCCACGACATACGCGCCATGCACGAGGCGCAGCCTTGTCAGGGCGCCTCCGGCGCATCGACGAGTTCGGCGATTTCGTCGACCTCGATCGTGCGGCCGTGCCTCGTCCTGACGCCGTGCCCCCACGCGTGAACGTGCACGCCCGGCGTCAGATAATCGGCCAGTTCGGCGGCAGTGTGAGGCGGCATGCGCAATGACGTGCCGTCGTCCAGCAGTGCGCCGCGCAATTCGCCTTTCGGGCCGAAGAGCGAAAGCACCACTTCGCCCGATGCGTCCATCGGTTTGCGTTTTACATCCGGCTTGTGATGCTTCTCGCCTTTGAGATGGGGACCTTCGTCGAGAATCACGACGCCGCTTGCGGTCGTCAGCGAAACGGCGGCGGTCATGTCGGCATCGCGTGGCTTGATGCCGCGCACGCGTACGACATCGCCGGGCGTGACGTGACGCACGATCTGTTTCGACAGATGCGGGGGAAAGTGAACCTGACGCGAGCCGACGATGAGGCCGTCGACTTCACCATGCGGATTCAACAGAAAACGTGTGACTTTGCCGCGTGTTTCCGGAAGGCTCGTAGGGTCGATCCAATGCATGTTCGTTGTCCTTAAAGTTGTGATGGCGCTGCCTCAATGCATCTGCGGCATGGGCAGCATGGGCGGCATGGGCGCGTTCCGCTCATAGAGCGGAGTCAGATTGCCCGGCGAGCCGAAGGCGGTCGCCTGAAGCGCGGTGCCGTATTGATTGCGCGTGCCGTAGCCTTGCGCCGATACGGTCGCCCCCGTCCGCACCAGGGCCGCAAACTGTTGAGCCACGGGCGGGGTGAGTTTGATCACCGTGCCGTCGGAGAGGATCACGCCATCGGGTTCGCCGCGCGGTGCGGTCGTAATGTGCGCGACCTGTCCTTGCGCGCTCAGGCGCGAGAGTCCTCCTTCGCGCGCGGCGCGCGGCATCGGCTGTACGCCGCGCATAGGCGGCTCGTCGATCACCTGCCGGCCCGTCTGTGTGTCGGTGATGCGTTGAGCCGCCAGGCTGCCACCTTCCTCACGTCTGCCGCTCACTTCTACGAGGTCACCGCGACGAACTGCCGAAGTCAGTTGCGCGCTCATATGCGGAGGAAAGCGCACAAGGGTGCCGTCGTCGGTGATGAAGCCATCGACGTCGCCATCCGGATTCGTGAGGAAGCGCGCGACGGTGCCGCGCGTGATCGCGACCGAAGCCGCGTCGGCAAGCACGCGCGGCTCTGCACCTTGCGGCGGTGCAGGCAGCGGCGTTGCGGAGAGGGAAGGCAGCGGAGGATCTGTGCCGACGCGCGGCGGTGTCGGCGTTGCAGCGGATGGTGCTGCGCAGACGGCGTTCGCTGTAAGCAAGGCCGCGAGCACGGCGATTCGCAAGCTGGCATATCGGGTCGATTGCATGATTCACTCCTTTTTGCGTAGCGAGGAATCATCTGCAAGGCGTATGCCAATCTGGAAACGCCGGCGGCTCGACCCATTTCGCGACCACGCCGTGTGGAAGTGTCAAAGTACCGGACAGCACATGTCCAATTCCGGACGGTGTGCGCTTCAGACGGAGGCGTCGGACATGGCCAGCGACGCCATGCGCGTGTAGAGCGACTGGCGGCTGATGCCGAGCCGCCGCGCCGCCTCGGCGCGATTGCCGCCCGATGCCGACAGCGCATGAACAATCAGCGCGCGCTCTAGTTGCGCCACCGCTTGCGGCAGCGGAAGCTCGAGCAGCGCCAGGGGAATCGGGTCATCCGCGCTGTCGCGTGTCGCTGACAGAAAGGCGAAATCGTCACGCGTGAGCACCTGGGCCGGCGCAAGCGCGCTCGCCCGCTCGATCGCATTGGCCAACTCCCGGACGTTGCCGGGCCAGGCGAAGGTGGCGAGCAGGCGCTGCGCATCGGCAGAAAGATGTTTGCGCGCGGTATCGGCCGATGCATTCGCAAGGAAGTGCTCGGCAAGCGGCAGGATATCGGCCACGCGCTCGCGCAGCGGCGGCATATGCAGCGGAATGACGTTGAGACGAAACAGCAGGTCTTGCCGGAACGTCCCGGCCGCGACCATCGAAGCGAGATCGCGATGCGTGGCGGCGACGACACGCACATCGACCGTCACGATCCGGTTCGTGCCGAGAGGGGTCACTTGCCGCTCCTGAAGCACGCGCAGGAGCTTCGCTTGCATGGGAAGCGACATATCGCCGACTTCATCGAGAAAGAGCGTGCCGCCATGCGCTTCCTCGACGCGCCCTCGCCTGTCGCCCTGTGCACCCGTGAATGCGCCTTTGCCGTGTCCGAAGAGTTCGCTCTCGAGCAGATCGTCGGGAATGGCCGCACAGTTCACCGCGACGAAGGGACCGCTCGCGCGCGCCGACGCACGGTGCAGCACCCGCGCCGCGATTTCCTTACCGGTCCCCGTTTCACCGGTGATCAGCACGGTCGAATCGCCACCCGCCGCGCGGCCGAGGCGCTTCTGCACCTCACGCATGGTCTCGCTCACGCCGAGCAGTTGCGGCTCATCGGATCGTGCCTCGTCGGGGAACACGCGTGCGGCGGGCGCGTCGGCCTGGGCCGACAGAATGCGCTTGAGCAGCGCGGCGACCTCGTCCCGTCCGACCGGCTTGGTGAGGTGCTCGAAAGCGCCGAGCCGCATTGCCCCAATGGTGTTGTCGCTTGTCGCGTGCGCAGTGAGCATCACGACCGGTACGCTCTGTAGCCCCGGCGTTTTGCGCAGCGTTTCCAGCACGGCGAGGCCGTCAGCGCCCGGTAAGCGGAAGTCGAGAAAGATGCAGTCGGGCGCGGGACGCCCGCGCAACTGCTCGAACGCGTCATCGCCGGACCGGGCTTCGGACGGCGAGTAGCCGAGGTCCTGCACGGTTTCCGCAAGGCCTTCGCGGAACGCGTCGTCGTCATCGATGATCAGGATGGTCGCCATGGCAAGTCGATCACAAAGCGTGTCACGTTCGAATCTTCCGCAAGGTAGGCGCGCCCACCATGCGCCGACGCAATCTCGCGGACGACGGCGAGACCGAGACCCGATCCCTCGGGACGGCCCGTCACGAACGGCTCGAAGATCCGCTCGCGCTCGGCGGGCCTCACGCCGGCACCATTATCGATGACTTCGAGCCTGAGCCGTTCACCGCCTTGCGCGACGGCGCAATACGCGCGGACCGTCACGTTCCCGCCTGACGGCGCGTGCCTGAGCGCGTTCACAAGAAGGTTGTCGAGCGCACGTGCCATCTGCGCGGGATCGAAAACGGGCCGCGTCGGATTCTGCGCAACTTCCGCGCCGAGCGTGACATGTCTACTTTCGGCGCGCGATTCGTGCGTATGAACGATATCGTCGAGCCACGCGCGCAGATCGACCTCGCATGGGCGAACCGTCACCGATTGGGTCAGCGCCAGCAGGCTCGTTACTTGCAGCTCGATGCGCGCCACCTGCTCGATGATGGTCCTCAACGCGGCTTCGCGGCGTGCGCCGTCACCCGCCAGCGCGTTCTCGGCCTTGAGTCGCATCGCGCCCGCCGGATTGCGAATCTCATGCGCGATTTGCGCCGCCATCTTCCCCAACGTGCTGAACCGCTCGGCCTCTGCGAGTTGCCGGTTCAGCGCGTTGGCATCGTGCTTGAGTCGCTCGGCACGCTCCCCGTAGCGGTTAAGCGCATCGACGATCTGGTCGAGATCGCGTTCGCCAAAGCGCTCAAGCCGCTTGCCGCGCTCGAACCCACCGTCAGGTGCGAGCGCATGTTCGAGCCGTGCGAGGCTCTGTCGCCATCGCTTGAGCGTCAGCGCCAGAAACAGCGCCAGCACGACGATGACGGCGAGCACACCCGCCAGGATGGCGGCGGCGCGCTCGCCGTAGGGTCCAAGCGGCGGTCGGGCGCGCGTCAACGTCCATGCGAGCAGGTCCGCGTGTTGCGGGACCGGACAGGCGACCGCGAGCACGGCGTCCGTCCCGCTCAGCACCGTCTCTGACTGCAACTGCCGGGTACTGAAAGCGCTCTTCAGTGCACGGAGAATAAGTGGCGTCTCGGCTTCAGGAATATCGCGTTTAACGCCGCTGCCTCCATAGGTAGGAAATGCGTACGCAACAAAGCCGCTCGACGCATTCGAAGGCGGTTGACTGGTCCAGAAGCCGCCTTCTACACCGTCGGTCTGGAGCAGCACAAGATCGAGCACCGCGTGCATCAGATCGACGTTGGTTTCGCCGGAGCGCTGCATCGACAGGTCGTAGCGCGAGGCAATCGCGGTGCAAGCGGCCGCCGCTTGCTGCCTCGCGGTGACGACGCGCTCGCTCAGCGCCGACGACAACATGAGCCACACGGCGACACTCAGCAAACCGCACAGCACGGCGATGAGAATCCAGAGCGTGAGAAGCTGAGTGGAAAACGAGGGTCTCGGCATTGAAGATCATGAACGAACGGCGACGGCGGAGTGTAAAGCAAGTCTCCTGCCAGGCACACGGCGCATTGGAGTGGAGAGTATGTTACCTGGCGATGACGGGACCGCGTCCTGAGATGACTCCGTGTGCCACGCTTCACCGTGCGGCAATGTGCTTCGGAAAGCTCATCGCGACGACGAACCCACCGTCGGCTGCGTTGGAAAGCTCAAGCGCGCCGCCGTGATGGCGGACGAGGCGGCGCACGATGGCGAGGCCCAGCCCGCTGTGCATGGTGCCACCGCGCGCGGAATCGAGCCGGACGAACGGACGCAGCACCCGGTCGAGGTCCGGCTCGGACACGCCAGGCCCGTGGTCGCGCACGACGAGTTCGTAATGCCCGTCATGCGCTCGCGTGACGAGCTCCACGGGCGGCTCGCCGTAGGTCAGCGCGTTCTCGACGAGGTTCGACAGAATGCGGTCTATATCCACGATGGGCAGCATGAAATCGCCCCCGGCGCGCAGATCGAGCGTCACGAGCGCATCGGTGTCCGCTGCGCCGCTGGGACTCAGTGCGTCGGTGTAATCGCGGCGACAGTAAGCATCCACGCTCGTCATGGGCGAACTTTCCGGACTCTCGCGTGCAAAGTCCAGAAACTGCGTGATGACGCGCGACATGGAGTCCGTGTCGCGCAGAAAGCCGTCGCGATCTTCGGGATCGGTCAGCAGGTCTGCGCGCACCTGCATGCGCGTGAGCGGTGTACGCAGGTCGTGCGCGATGCTGGCGAGCATCACGGCGCGCTCCCGCTCGGCGTCGGCCAGTTCGCGGGTCATGTCGTTGAAGTCGCCGATCAGCTCGCGCACCTCACGCGGTCCCCGCTTGCGCACGATGCTTGCGTGGTGCCCGGTTCGGTGCTCGCGCGCGGCGGCGGCGAGGTCGCGCACCGTCCCGTTGAATCGCCATGCGAGTACGACGGCGACTACTATGGCAAACGCCAGTGTCAAGGCAAGGGCTCCCGTGAAGCGGCTCAGCGGCACGTCTGCCTGCGGCAGCACGATACCGCGCATGCTGTCCGCGGGAAGCACGCGCAGTGTCCCCTGGTCGTCCATCGCCACGTGGGTGCCGGGCGGCAGCACGTGCCGCAGTTGCCATTCGATGGGCCCGCCCGTGTCGCCGCGAAAGCGCTGGGCGTCGGCCGCCGGCAGTTGCTTCAGGTCCACGAACGAAATACCGAGGATGTTCGCCACGGACCGCGCGCCTGCGCTGTCCTGCTGGACCATGCTGGCGCCAGCCTCCACGACGCGCGCAATATGGAAGGCGGCGAGGCTCGCGCGGGTTTGCTCAATCAACAGCAGCGACGTGAGGTGAACCAGCACGAGCAGGCTTACCGTGGCGACGACAAGCCGGCCAAACATCGAATCAAGCGGATTCTTCATCGGCCGCGCCGTCCGGAATGAACATATAGCCGACGCCGCGCATGGTTTGCAGCCGTCGGGGATTGGACGGATCGTCCTCGATCAGGCGGCGCAGGCGCCATACCGGCACGTCGATGCCGCGCTCGGTGACTTCGGCATCCGGGCCGTGGAGCAGCTCAATCAGCCGCGTGCGCGAGAGCGTCTCTCTGGGGTGCAAGGCCAGCACCTCGAGCAGTGCATACTCCCCGCCCGTGAGCTTCACGGGGGTGCCTTCGCATCGCAGCGTGCGGGTTGAAAAATCCAGTTCGAAACGACCGAACCGGCAAGGGGCGCGCTTCTTCTGTACCACCGTGGTTTGCTGCGGACCTTGGCGGCGCAGCACCGCGCGAATCCGCGCGAGCAGCTCCTGCGGCATGAACGGCTTGCCGAGATAGTCGTCCGCCCCGAGTTCCAGCCCCAGCACGCGCTCCACGCCTTCGGCCCGCGCGGTCAGCATGATGACCGGAATCGTGTCGCCGCTCGCGCGCAGCTGCTTGAGCGCGGTGAGGCCGTCTACCCCCGGCATCATGAGGTCCAGCACGATGACGGACGGCCGCTCGCGCTGCAGCCGCCGCGCGAGATTCACAGCGTCGTGCAGAACGGAGAACGCGATGCCGCGCTGCTGGAAAAACTTGCGCAACAGGTCGCGCAGTTCGGCGTCGTCATCGACGAGCAGGACTTGCAGGGCGGCGTCGGACAAGGCGGGTGCTTGCACTTCCATCATTCGAGGAGAGGTGAGGACGCGGTAATCGTAGCCCAAGGAGAACCCGATTGGCTTTCTGAATATTACTGGGAGTCGCGCTCGCTAACGAAAGCGGCACAACGCTCCGGCCACGGGGATGTTGGGTGCGCCGAAAGCCCGATTCTCTTTCTTCTCCTTCGTCTGTCTTGGCGCGTAACTGGACAGTAAGTTTCCGTAAGCACGAAAACCTCCGCCCTCGGTAGCGTTACGCCTTGCCCAGCACCGGTTCCGCTCTGCTGCTACTGAAGCGTCCGGTGCCGTCCCGTTCTCGCATCGCGCCGTCGCGATGTCCAAACAGGTCAAAGATGAAGACGCCCATCCTCCAGAACCACCCGCACCACCCTATGACGTGCTGGCCGCGCCGGCTGTTTGCTGCACTCTCGATACTCGCCGTAGTCGGCACCGCCGGCTGTAACAGGCAAACAGGCGGACCGCCGGGCGGACTGGCCGCGCAAACGGCCCAGGTGGGCGTGCTCACGCTCGCGCCGCAGCACATCGTCGAGACCACCGAACTCTCCGGTCGCCTCTCATCACAGAAGGTCTCGGACGTTCGCCCGCAGGTGAGCGGCATCGTCCTCAAGCGCCTGTTCGTGGAAGGCAGCGACGTCACCGCGGGCCAGGTGCTCTATCAGGTCGACCCGGCCACCTATCAGGCCGCCTACAACCAGGCGCGCGGCACGCTCGAAAACGCCCGCGCCACGCTGGCTTCGGCGAAGACGAAGGCGGACCGCTACACGGAACTCGTGAAGATCAACGCCGTGAGCAAGCAGGACTACGACGATGCCGTCGCCGCCGTTCGCGAAAACGCCGCCAGTGTCACGGCCGACGAGGCATCGCTCGAATCGTCGCGCGTGAACCTCCAATACACACGCGTGCGGGCGCCGATTTCAGGGCGCATCGGCGCATCCACTGTGACCGAAGGTGCGCTCGTGACCTCCGACCAGACCACCGCGCTCGCCACCATCCAGGCGTTCGACCGGATGTACCTCGACGTCACACGGCCCAGCAGCGAATGGCTGAAGCTGCGCAAGGCCTTCGCTTCCGGGCGCCTGAAGAAGACGGGCAACGACAGCGCCGCCGTCACGCTCGTGATGGAAGACGGCACCGAATACGCCCACCCCGGCGCGCTACAGTTCTCCGGCGTCACGGTGGACGCCACCACGGGTTCGGTCACGCTGCGCAGCACGTTCCCGAACCCCGAACGGGAACTGCTGCCCGGCATGTTCGTGCGCGCCCGCCTCGTAGAAGGCGAGAACGACAACGCGATACTCGTGCCGCAGATGGCGGTCACGCGCGCGTCCGACGGCAAGGCGAGCGTCTACGTGGTAGATGCGGCCGGCAACGCGCAGCAGGTGCAGGTAACAGCCGACAACGCGTTCCGCGACCAATGGATCGTGACCTCGGGTCTGCACGCCGGGGACCGCGTGATCGTGAGCGGTCTGCAGAGCGTGCATGCAGGTGCGCCGGTCAAGGTGGCCGCCGATACGTCGCAGAGGCAGGTGGATGCGGCATCAGGAACATCCGCGACAGACACGGCCTCGACCGTGTCGGCACAACGCTAGGCGGAGAACGGCATGGCAGAGTTCTTCATCAAGCGTCCGATTCTCGCGTGGGTCATGGCCATCGTCATCATGCTGGTGGGTGCGGCGGCGGTCACGAGCCTTCCTGTAGAGCAGTACCCCACCATCGCGCCGCCCTCGGTGCAGATCACGGCCACCTACCCCGGCGCCTCGGCCGATACCATCGCGGCCACCGTCACCCAGGTGATCGAGCAGAAGCTGAGCGGCATCGACAACGTGCTGTACATGTCGTCCACGAGCAGTTCCGCAGGGCAGGCCACCATCACCTTGACGTTCAACCCCGGCACGAATCCCGACATCGCGCAGGTGCAGGTTCAGAACAAAGTGTCGCAGGCCACGCCCACGCTGCCCCAAACGGTGCAGGAGCAAGGCGTTCAGGTGGCGAAGGCGTCGACGAACTTTCTGATGATCGTCGCGCTCTCGTCGCCGGGCGGCACCTGGAACTCGGTGGATCTCGGCAACATCATTGCGAGCCAGATCGAGGACCCGCTCTCGCAGCTCAACGGCGTGGGCGACGTGACGCTGTTCGGCGCGCAGCACGCCATGCGCATCTGGCTCAATCCGGTGAAGCTGCGCAGCGTCGGCCTCACGGCTTCGGACGTGACCTCGGCCATTACGAACCAGAATGTCGAGCTCTCCACGGGCCAGGTGGGCGGCGCGCCTGCCACGGATTCGCAGGCCATCAACGCCACCATCCGCTCGTCCAGCCTGCTCACCACGGCTGATCAGTTCGCCAACATCCTGCTGCGCGTGAACAGCGACGGCTCGGGTGTGCTGCTCAAGGACGTGGCGCGCGTGGAGGTGGGCGGCGACAGCTACGAGACCTCGTCTCGCCTCAACGGCAAACCCGCCGCGGCGCTCGCCGTCAAGCTTGCGACCGGCGCGAACGCGCTCGAAGCCGCCAAAGCGGTGCGCGCGAAGCTCGCCGAACTCCAGCCGCAACTGCCGAAGGACGTCGCGATCAGTTATCCGTACGACACCACGCCATTCGTGCGCATTTCGATCGAAGAGGTCGTGAAGACGCTGTTCGAAGCGGTCGTGCTGGTGTTTCTCGTGATGTACCTGTTCCTGCAGAACGTACGCGCCACGCTGATTCCCACCATCGTGGTGCCGGTCGCGCTGCTGGGCACATTCGGCGTGATGTCGATGATCGGTTTCTCGATCAACGTGCTTTCCATGTTCGCCATGGTGCTCGCCATCGGCCTGCTCGTGGACGATGCGATCGTGGTGGTGGAGAACGTCGAGCGCATCATGAGCGAGGAGAAGCTCGAACCGAAGGCGGCCACACGCAAGGCGCTGGGCCAGATCACGGGCGCGCTGATCGGCGTGACCACGGTGCTCACCGCCGTGTTCATTCCGATGGCGTTCTTCTCGGGCTCCACCGGCGCGATCTACCGGCAGTTCTCCATCACGATCGTGTCCGCGATGCTGCTGTCGGTCGTGCTCGCGCTCACGCTCACGCCGGCCCTGTGCGCCACGCTGCTCAAGCGCGCCGACGCCGAGCACCACGAGAAGCGCGGCTTCTTCGGCTGGTTCAACCGCTGGTTTGGGAAAGGCAACGCGGGCTACAGCTCGTCGCTCGCCCGTGTGGTGGCTCGGCCTACGCGGTACATGCTGCTCTACGGCGTCATCGCCGGCATCGTGGCGTTGCTCTACGTCACGCTGCCCTCCTCGTTCCTGCCCGACGAGGACCAGGGCTACTTCATCGTGTCGATCAGCGCGCCCGCGGGCACGCCGGCCTCGGGCACGCTGAAGACGGTGCAGGCCGTGGAGCAGTATGTGCTGAACGACGAGCCGGGCGTGAAGCAGGTGATCGCCATCAACGGCTTCAGCTTCAACGGGCAAGGGCAGAACAACGCCATCGCGTTCGTGAGCCTCAAGGACTGGAGCCAGCGCAGTGCGCGTGACAGCGCGCAGGCCATCATCGGGCGCGCCAACCAGCATTTCGCGGGGAATCGCGATGCGCGCATCTTCGTGCTGAATCCGCCCGCCATTCAAGAACTGGGCACGCAAAGCGGTCTCGACTTTGAGATCGAAGACCGCGGCGGCGCGGGTCACGATAAGCTGCTCGCCGTGCGCAACCAGTTTCTCGGCATGGCGTCGAAGGAACCGACGCTCGCGATGGTCCGCCCTTCCGGCCTTGAAGACACGCCGCAGCTCCAGGTGGACGTCGACCGCAAAAAGGCCAACGCGCTGGGGCTTTCCGTCTCCGACGTTAACGACACGCTGCAGACGGCGTTCGGTTCGTCCTACGTGAACAACTACATCGACACGGGACGCGTGCAGAAGGTCTATGTGCAGTCCGACGCGCCGTATCGCATGATGCCCACCGATCTGGGCGACTGGTATGTGAAGGCGAGCAGCAGTTCGTCATCCTCATCGTCTTCAGGCACGACCACGACAGGCTACGACTCCACGATGGTGCCCTTCTCGTCGTTCGCAAAAAGCCGCTGGACGTTCGGGCCGCCGCAGATCGAGCGTTACAACCGGCGGTTGGCCATGGGCATTTCGGCCTCCACGCGGCCCGGTGTGAGCACCGGCGAGGCCATGAACGCGGTCGAGCAGCTCGCGCACAAACTGCCGCCCGGCTTCGCTCTGGAATGGACAGGACAATCGTACCAAGAGAAGCAGGCGGGCTCCCAGGCCACGACACTCTACGCGATCTCGCTCGTCGTCGTTTTCCTGTGCCTCGCGGGTCTCTACGAAAGCTGGTCGATTCCGCTCGCGGTGCTGCTCGTCGTGCCGCTCGGCGTGCTCGGTGCGTTGCTTGCCGCGCATGGGCGCGGACTTTCGAACGACATCTACTTCAAGGTGGGACTGCTGGCCACCATCGGGCTTTCCACGAAGAACGCCATTCTGATCGTCGAGTTCGCGAAGGATCTGCAGGCGCAGGGGTACAGCCTCGTGGACGCCGTACTCGAAGCCGCCCACATGCGGCTGCGCCCCATTCTCATGACCTCGCTCGCGTTTGTCTTCGGCGTGCTGCCGCTCGTCATCAGCACGGGTGCCGGCGCCGGTGCACGCCACGCCATCGGCACGGGTGTGACGGGCGGCATGATCGCGGCCACGGTGCTCGCCATCTTCTTCGTACCGGTCTTCTTCGTCGTGGTGCGCAGACTGTTCAAGGAACACGGTCACGCCACGCACTCTGCCGACATCAACGAGGGCAACGCATGAAACGCACACTGATCGCCCTTCTTTGTGCGGCCGCACTGGCAGGCTGCACGCTCGACCCGACGTACCAGCGCCCGGCCGCGCCGGTCGACAGCACCTGGTCCGCCACCCCCGCGCCGGCGCAGCCGAAGGCGGCGCAGACCACCGCGGCGGCGCCGCTGGCTGCCGACCTCGGCTGGCGCGACTTTTTCAAGGACCCGCGCCTGCAAAAACTGATCGAACTCGCGCTTGCGAACAACCGCGACATGCGCGTGGCCGCGCTCAATGTGGCGGAGTACGAAGCGCAGTACCGCATTGCGCGCGCCAACATCGGAGCGACCATCAGCGCATCGGGCTCGGTCACGCGCGAACGCGTGGAAGGCTCCACGAGCGCATACAGCTCAAGCAGCGCGAGCGTAGGCCTCACGTCGTGGGAGATCGACTTCTTCGGCCGCCTGCGCAGCCTGAAGCGTCAGGCACTGGAGCAATACCTCGCGACGGACGCGGCGCGCACGAGCACGCAGATCAGCCTGATCGCGACGGTCGCCACCGACTATCTGCAACTGCTCTCCGACGAAGCTTCGTTGCAGATCGCGCAAAACACCGTGGATGCGGACCAGCACACCTACGACCTCACGGTGAGCATGATGAAGATGGGCAACGCGTCGCTGCAGGACGTGCGCCAGGCCGAAAGCTCGCTGGCGAGCGCGCGCTCGAGCCTCGCCTCGTACACGCGTGCGGTGGCGCAGGACCGCAACAACCTGGTAGCCGAAATCGGCGCGCCGCTGCCCGACGATCTGCCCCAGTACCCTTCGCTGATGGAAAGCGAAAACACGTTCGCGGACATCGGCGAAGGCGTGCCGTCGGATCTGCTCACGCGCCGACCCGACATCGTCGAAGCCGAGCACACGCTGAAGGCCGCCAACGCCAACATCGGCGCGGCGCGCGCCGCGTTCCTTCCGAAGATCGAGCTGACGGCTTCTGCGGGCACCACAAGCGGCAGCCTCTCGAACCTGTTCAAGGCGGGCACCGGCGCGTGGACGTTTGCGCCGTCCATCTCTGTGCCTATCTTCGACTTCGGCTACAACCGCGCCACGCTGGACGTGGCGAAAGTCGAAAAGGACATCGACATCGCCAACTACGAAAAGGCCATCCAGACGGCGTTCAAGGAAGTGTCGAATGCGCTCGCGGGACGCACGACGTACGTCACGCAAGTGATCGCAGACCGTGATTATGTGAACTCCGCGCAGCAGTACTACGACCTCGCGCAGGCACGCTACCACAGCGGCACCGACAGCTTCCTGACCCTGCTGGACGCGCAACGCACGCTCTACACCGCGCAACAGCAACTGGTCACGGACATGCTCGCCAAACAGTCCAACCTGATCACGCTGTACAAGGTGCTGGGCGGCGGCTGGACCGAAACCGGCGCGGTGGCGCAGCGGTAGTCAGGCGTGTCACCGGGGGGTCGTTTTCCAGCTGGAAACGGCCCCTCTCATTCTGTCCACATTTGTCGCCCTTCGCTTTTTTCGGAACACGCGGCGATCTGTGCCTGAAGGATGAGGCTTGCGCGTACGGTTACGTACAGCGGTTTCCGTACATGCGTTAAGCCACCGTGCGCGGGTTCGAGTCATCTGCCACAAGCGTCCCGGAGCGACGCCGAGCACCTGCTCACGGCCGGCACGGACGTACCGTTGATGCGGTTGTCCCCAAAAAACAGTTTGACAAACTATCTTTAGATATATATCTTACGACACATCTTAAGACGCACACGGAGGGCGCATCATGCGTCATCACCACCGCTTTGCCGGCCGGCACGCCGCAGATCACCCGTTTGATTCTCCCTTCGAGCGCCCGTCGTTCCACGCGCTCTGGCATGCGTTGACCCGTCCCCATTCAGCTCGCGACGAAAGCGCGGAAAGCGTCCACCGCTTCTCTGCGCATGCGCTCTGGCACGCAATCGGCCGCCATCATGAGCATCGCGGCGGGCGCGGTCCCTTCGGCGGCGGGCCGGGCGGTTTCGGCGGCGACGGCGACGGCTTTCCCCGCGGCCGCAAATTCAGTTCCGACGACCTGCAACTGCTGCTGCTCTCGCTGATCGACGCGCAACCGAGCCACGGCTACGAGCTCATCAAGGCGCTGCAAACGCGCTCGAACGGCTTCTACAGCCCGAGCCCCGGCATGGTGTACCCGGCGCTCACCTATCTGGAAGAACTCGGCTACGTCACCGTGCAGCTCGAAGGCAACCGCAAGCGCTATGAACTCGCGCAGGCGGGTCGCGAGTATCTCGCGGCCAATCGCGAGCGCGTCGAGTTGATGCTGGCGAGACTCAGCCACATCGCGCGCAAGATGGATTCGGTGCGCCGCGCATTCGCCGGCGAAGAGCCGGCCGACATCAGCGAGGGCGGCTGGCTGCCCGAGCTGAACCAGGCGCGCCGCGCGCTGAAAAATGCGCTGCTGCGCCGTGACAACGCGCCCGCTGAAGAGCAGCGCCGCATTGCCGCGATCCTCATGCGAGCCGCGCAAGAAATCGAAGGCGAACAGAATCCAGGGAATCCTAACGATAACGCAACCGCCACCTGAACTGGCCGCTTCCGGCGCTTCGCGCGCCTCACACTGAATCCACGCGGCCAACGAACCGACAGGAGTAGCGCCTTCATGCCGACTCAGGAAAATCGACTCGACCTCGCCGTGCAACGCGTGCGGCATCCGCTGAAATTCCGCCTGCTGCAAGTGAAAAAAGTGCAGCCGCTCACACCGCATCTGATCCGCGTGACCTTGACCGGCGAGGACCTGCACGACTTCGTGTCCGCCTCGTTCGACGACCACATCAAGGTGTTCTTCCCGGAGCCCGGCGCCGACAAGCCGGTCCTGCCGCAAGCGGGCCCCGACGGTCCCTTGTTTCCCGAAGGACGCCGACCGGTCGCGCGCGATTTCACGCCGCGCCGCTTCGACCGCGAGGCGCGCGAGCTCGACATCGAATTCGCCATGCACGATGCCGGCCCCGCGGCGACGTGGGCGGCAGAGGCGCAAGCCGGCCAGTATCTCGGCATCGGCGGGCCTCGCGGTTCGCTCGTGATCCCCACCGCTTTCGACTGGCACTTGCTGATCGGCGACGACACCGCGTTGCCCGCCATCGCGCGCCGCCTCGAGGAGCTGCCGGCCGGCAAGCGCGTAGCGGCTGTGATCGAGGTAGCCGATCCGCCGGCGCGCATCGAGTTCAAAACGCAGGCGGAGCTGCATCTCGTGTGGCGTTACCGCAGCGAAGGCGACACGCGCGGCGAGGCCTTGCTGCAAGCGGTCCGCGCAACCTGCCTGCCGCGAGACGGCGAAGGCTATGTGTGGGCCGCGGGCGAATCAGCGACGATTCGCGCCGTTCGCTATCACCTGTGCACGGAACGCGGCGTCGACAAATCGCGCATTCGCGCGGCGAGCTACTGGAAACAGGGCGCCGTGGCCGTGCATGAAACGCTCGACGACTGAGCGCCACGCCCAAAACAACAACAAGGAATCTGCCGATGTATTCGCTCGACGCAAACCATGAGCGCCGTCTGCTCTGGCTGCTCGCGCTAACCCAGTTCACCATCATCATGGACTTCATGGTGATGATGCCGCTCGGTCCTCAGATCATGCATTCGTTCGGCATTACGCCTGCCGAGTTTGCAACGGCCGTGTCGGCGTATTCGTGGTGCTCGGGCTTGTCGGGCCTGTTCGCGGCCACCTATATCGACCGCTTCGACCGGCGCCGTCTTCTGCTCGCCATGTATGCGCTCTTCGCGTTGTCGAACCTCGCGTGCGCGCTCGCAAACAGCTTCCATCTGCTGCTCGCCGCGCGCGCGTTCGCGGGCATTACAGGCGGCGTGCTGGCCTCAGTCATCATGGCCATCGTCGCGGACGTGATTCCGGTGCAACGGCGAGGGGCCGCCACCGGTACCATCATGACCGCCTTCTCGCTTGCCGCGATCGCGGGCGTGCCGGCCGGCGTCATGTTGGGCGCGCATTTCGGCTGGGCCGCGCCATTTCTGCTGCTCGTCGCACTGTCGGGCGCGATCTGGCTGGCCGGCTGGCGACTCGTGCCGTCGCTCGCCGGGCATCTGAGCCGGCGTCAGCCGCCGCTCGTGGAAGTGCTGCCGGACTTGATGCGGCTTCTCTGCGACCCACGGCATCTGGCCGCCTTCGCGCTGACTTTCGTGATGATGGTCGCGCACATGCTCGTCATTCCGTTTATCTCGCCAGTACTGGTAGCCAACCACGGCGTCGCGCCTGAGCAGTTGTCGTGGCTGTACATGGCCGGCGGCGCGGCAACGTTCTTCACTTCGCGCCGCGTCGGCAAGCTCGCGGACCGCTTCGGCCCGCGGCGCGTGTTCCGGATCACGGCGCTGCTTGCCTGCCTGCCGGTACTCTTCGTGACGCACTTGCCGGATCTGCCGTTTTACGCGCTGCTGCTGTTCTTTCCCGTCTTCATGGTCCTCATGTCCGCACGGATGGTGCCGATGCAGGCCCTGCTGACCACCGTGCCGCAGCCGGATCGGCGAGGTGCGTTCCTCAGCGCAAACAGCGCGCTGCAGGCACTGGGCACAGGCTGCGGCGCGTGGTTCGGCGGCCTGATGCTCGGTAATGCTTCTGACGGTCGGATTCTCGGATATGGAACCGTCGGCTGGGTCTCGGTGGCGGTCGCGCTTGCCGGTGTTCTATGGATCTCGCACGTGCGAAGCGCGCAGGTACCGCAAAACGAAGCGCCCGCGCCGGCTGTCGTGCGCGGCGATGCGGTGGCCGGGGAAGGGTGACTGGAAATGCAATGAGCGGGCGCGGGTTTCCCCGCCCCGCCCGCCCCGCTTTACTTCCGTTACGTCCGTTACTTCCCTTACTTCATTTCCGCGCCGAGATCCGCCAGCGGATGCGCCTCCCGCTTCCACGGCGAAGTCAGAAAATGCCTGACGCGCTCGGGCCGCACTTCGGCCAGCGTGGCCGGCGCCCAGCGTCCCTTGCGGTCCTTGTCGATCAACTGGGCCCGCACGCCTTCGCAGAAATCGCCCTCTTCGATCGCCCGTTTGACGATGCCCAGTTCCATCCTGAAGCACTCGGCGAGTGTCATCTGGCGGCCGCGCAAGAGCGCCTCGCGCGTCACGTAAAGCATGGTGGGCGAATGGGCCGCGAGTGCATCGCACGTGGACTGCAGCCACTGCCTCGCTTCGCGCGGCGGGTCGCGCTCGAGATCCTGCCGCAACGTCGCCATGATTCTGTCAACGCCGGAACGCCGGTCGAAATGCCGCAACACCCGTTGCGTCAACGGCGCCAACGGGGCGTGCGGCACGATGTTGCACGGCGGCTCGAACACGCCGCGCAATGCGCTCATAAGATCGCCGTCGTGCGACATGCGCCGCAAGCGCTCTTCCGAAGACGCAAGCCAGTCGGCCGGCACGCACAGATCGGCGAGCTGCAGGCGCAACGCGTCGGCGCCCGACAATGTTGCGCCCGTCAGACCGACATACAACTCGAACTCCACGGGCATGACCGAAAGAAAGCGGGTCGCGCCGACGTCCGGCACGAAACCGATGCGCGTCTCCGGCATCGCGATCCTGCTGCGCTCGGTCACGATGCGCAGACGCGCCGCCTGCCCGAGTCCCATGCCGCCGCCCATCGCGATGCCGTCGAGCACCGCGACCACCGGCTTCGGAAAAGTATGCAGCGCGTAATCCAGCCGGTATTCGTCGACGAAAAACGCAAGCCAGCGGTTATCGCCGTTCGTCGCGAGGCGATGCACCTCGCGCACATCGCCGCCCGCACAAAAGCCCTTCTTTCCAGCGCCTTTCAGCACGAGCGCGACAATGCCGTCGTCATGTCGGCAATGCTCGAGCAGTACCGCGAGCTCGCGAATCATCGCGTGGGACAGCGCATTGAGCGCAGCCGGCCGGTTCAGCGTGATGATCGCGACGCGGTTGACCACGCGAAACAGGATCTCGCGTTCTGCTTCGACCGGCGCTTCGGGCATAAACTCGGGCAAGACGCTTTGTAAAGCGCTCATCGTTCGGTCTCCTCATTTTCGGCCCGCGGGGCGCTCGTGGTGTTCTGAGCGTCTGCGGCCTCGCCGTCCTGCATGACCTCCCAGCGCGGCGCGCGTTTTTCGAGGAACGCGTTGACGCCTTCGCGCTGATCGGCCCCGTCGAACAGATCGACGAAACGCTCGCGTTCCAGTGCAAGCGCGGCCGAGCGCGGCACGCCGTGACGCGCCTGATGTATCAACGTCTTGCTGAAGCCGACGGCCTGCGGACTCAGCGTCGCGACGCGCGCCGCCATGGCGAGCGCGGCCTCGCGCGCGGCGCCCTTGTCCACCACCTCCTCGACGAGACGAATACGTAGCGCGGTGGCCGCATCCACCCGTTCGCCCGTGAGAATCATGCGCTTCGCCCAGCCTTCGCCGACGAGCCACGGCAACGTCTGTGTGCCGCAACCGCAGGGCAGCAGCCCGACCGCGGTCTCGGGCAGCGCCATCACCGCGTGCTGTTCGGCAATCCGGATATCACACGCCAGTGCGCATTCGAGCCCGCCGCCCATCGCATAGCCGTTGATCGCGGCGATCACCACGGGCCGCGCGTTCTGCAACGCTTCGAAGGCCGCGCCGAAGCGCGCTGCCGCGACACGTGCGACTTCGCGGTTGCCGTCGGCGAAAGTATTCAGGTCCGCGCCTGCGCTGAAGAACTTCGGACCCTCGCCGGTGATGACGATGGCGCGAACCCGCGCCTCGCCGTTCAGGCGCGCAACCGTCTGCTGCAAGTGCAGCAAGCCTTCCGGCGTGAAGGCATTGGCGGGCGGGCGGTTCAGTGTGAGTTGCGCCACTGCTCCGCCGTGCGCGTAGTCGAGTTCGATCATCGCGCGTCTCCGTTGCCGCTGCCCTGCCCGCGGTCGTCACGATAGAGCTTGATGACTGCGGAAAAGTCCAGACGTCCTGCGCCTTTTGTGCTCATCGTCTGATAGAGCTGCTGGGCGAGCGCTCCGAGGTACACCGGCTGACGCGCAAGCTTCGCGGCGTCCGTGGCGAGTCCCAGATCCTTCAGCATGAGGTCCGTGCCGAAGCCGCCCGTATAACCGCGCGAGGCCGGCGCGCCGTCTATCACGCCCGGCATCGGGTTATAGGTGTCCGAGCTCCAGCAGCGGCCCGTCGACGTATTGATGATGCCGCCGAGCACCTTCACGTCGATGCCGAGCGCTTCGCCGAGCGACATGGCCTCGGCCACGCCCGCCATCGTGATGCCGAGCACGAGGTTGTTGCAGATCTTCGCGACCTGGCCCGTGCCCGTGTCGCCGCAATGCACGATGTTCTTCCCCATCGCCGACAGCACCGGCTTCACCTGCTCATATGTGCTCGCGCTGCCGCCCACCATGAAGGTCAGCGTGCCCGCTGCGGCGCCGCCCGTGCCGCCAGACACGGGAGCATCGACAAACGTATTGCCGCGCTGCGAGGCGAGTGCGGCGAACGCTTTGACGCTGGCCGGATCGATCGTGCTCGAATCCACGATGACGACGCCTTTGGGAATGCCGGCCAGCACGCCGTCTTCGGCCGTCAGCACGCTGTGCACATGCGCCGCCGCGGGCAGCATCGTGATCACGCATTCGACATCGCTCGCCGCCGCTTTCGGCGACGCAGCAGCCTTCGCGCCCGCCTCGACGAGCACCTGCACGGCCTGCGTATTCAGGTCGAAAACGTTGACCGCATGGCCTGCTTTCAGCAGGTTGTGCGCCATCGGCGCGCCCATGTTGCCGAGTCCGATAAAGCCAATCTTCATGATGCCGCCTCCATGGTTGCGGGCTCGTTCAGCGCAGGCTGATGGTCGTGTTCACACCGTCGTTGACTGTATCGTCGTCGAACCAGCGCGCGGTGACCGTTTTGGTTTGCGTGTAGAACTGCACGACCTGCTTGCCGTACGGGCCCAGGTCGCCGAGCTTCGAACCGCGCGAACCCGTGAAGCTGAAAAACGGCACGGGCACCGGAATCGGAATGTTGATGCCGACCTGGCCGACGTCGATCTCGCTCTGGAATTTGCGCGCCGCCGCGCCGCTTTGCGTGAAGAGGCCGACGCCGTTGCCGAACGGATTGCGATTGACGAGCGCGATAGCATCGTCGAGCGTCGCGGCATTGAGCACAAGCAGCACCGGCCCGAAAATCTCGGTGCGATAGATCTCCATCTCCGTGCTGACGTCCGTGAAAATCGTCGGACCGATGAAATTGCCTTCCTCGTAGCCCGGCACTTTCACGTCGCGGCCGTCGAGTGCTAGCGTGGCGCCTTCTTTCACGCCCGCTTCGATCAGCCCGAGAATGCGCGCTTTCGCGGCGCGCGAAACAACCGGGCCGATATCCGTGTTCGGCTCGTGGCCCGCGTTGACCTTGAGCGTGCGCGCCTTCGCGACCAGATCGGGCAGCCACTGCTGCGCCGCGCCCACCAGCACGACCACCGACGTCGCCATGCAACGCTGCCCCGCCGCGCCGAAACCGGCGCCCGCGAGCGCATTCAAGGTCTGCTCCCGATTCGCATCGGGCAGCACGACGGCGTGATTCTTCGCGCCCATCATCGACTGCACGCGCTTGCCGTGCTCACCGCCTAAGCGGTATACGTGCGTGCCGACCGCCGTGGAGCCGACGAAGGAAATCGCCTTCACCAGTTCATGCGTGCACAGCGCGTCGACCACGTCCTTGCCGCCGTGCACCACGTTCAGCACGCCCTTGGGCACGCCCGCCTCGAGTGCCAGCTCGACCAGTTGCATGGTCGACAACGGGTCCTGCTCGGAAGGCTTCAGCACGAAGGTATTGCCGCAAACAATCGCCATCGGAAACATCCAGAGCGGGATCATGGCGGGGAAGTTGAACGGCGTGATGCCCGCGCATACGCCAAGCGGCTGACGCAGCGTGTAGGTATCCACACCGCCCGCGACGTTTTCGGCGAATTCGCCTTGCTGCAAGGTGCCGATCGAGCACGCATGCTCGACCACTTCGAGTCCACGAAACACGTCGCCTTCGGCATCCGCGATCGTCTTGCCCTGTTCGGCGCTCAGCGTCTTCGCAATGCGCGGCATGTGCTCGCGAATCAGCGCCTGGTACCGGAGCATGATGCGCATGCGCGCGCCGATGGGCGTGTCTTTCCATGTGCTGAACGCGGCATGCGCCGAGCGGATCGCTTCGTTGACTTCGTCGGCGGTTGCGAAGGGCACGCGCGCAAGCACCTGTTGCGTCGCCGGATTGATAATGTCACGCCATTCGGTGGTTTTCGATTCGACGAACTCGCCGTTGATCAGCAGCTTCACGGTGTTCGAGGCCATTGCGTTCATGC
The DNA here is from genome assembly GCF_902859825.1 of Paraburkholderia phenoliruptrix. Classification (GTDB taxonomy): domain Bacteria; phylum Pseudomonadota; class Gammaproteobacteria; order Burkholderiales; family Burkholderiaceae; genus Paraburkholderia; species Paraburkholderia phenoliruptrix. The sequence continues at coordinate 79,331 of NZ_CADIKB010000016.1, forward strand.
GGTGAACTCCTGTTGTACCTGAAATGGACCTGTACCGGGCCTAGGGCCGGCCAGCGATTCTGGACAAAAATGCACGAGGCGACGCGCGCTAGCGCAGGTCGGGGAAATCTTCTTCCCAGTACTCGTCCGGCAAACGCGCGGGTTCCGCCTGCCGCTCCATTTCGCGTCGCCGCAACTCCACGCGGCGGATCTTGCCCGAGATGGTTTTCGGCAGTTCGCTGAATTGCAGACGGCGAATCCGCTTATACGGTGCGAGTTTTTCGCGGGAGAAGGCGAACACGGCCCGCGCGAGTTCCGGCCCCGCTTCGTACCCCTGGCGCACGGTGACAAACGCTTTGGGCACCGAAAGGCGCAGCGCGTCGGCGCTCGGCACAACCGCCGCTTCGCCTATGGCCTCGTGCTCGATCAGCACGCTTTCCAGTTCGAAGGGACTCAGCCGGTAGTCCGACGATTTGAAAACGTCGTCGGCACGGCCCACGTACACGTAATAGCCGTCATCGCGACGCAGGGCGACGTCGGACGTGCGGTAAAAGCCGTTGCGCATGGCCTGCGCGGTCGCCTTCTCGTTGTTCGCATAGCCCGTCATCAAACCCAGCGGTCGCCCCGTTCCGTCGGGTCCGAGCGGCAACGCGATCTCGCCTTCGGTGACAGGCTGATCGTCGGCGTCGAGCAATTCGATCCGATAGCCCGGCAACGGACGCCCCATCGAACCCGCCACGACCGGCTGCCCCGGCGAGTTGCCGATCTGGCAGGTGGTCTCGGTCTGCCCGAAACCATCGCGAATCGTGATGCCCCACGCGTGCTTCACGCGCTCGATGATCTCCGGATTCAGCGGCTCGCCCGCGCCGACAATCTCGCGCAGCTTCACCGGATACTCCGCGAGAGGCTCCTGCACGAGCATGCGCCACACGGTGGGCGGTGCGCACAGCGTGGTCACGTTGAAACGCACCAGCACATTGAGCGTGTCCTTGGGCACGAAGCGCGCGAAGTTGAACACGAACACGCAGGCCTGCGCATTCCACGGCGCGAAGAAACAGCTCCACGCGTGCTTCGCCCAGCCCGGCGAGCTGATATTCCAATGGATGTCGTTCGGCTGCAGGCCGATCCAGTACAGCGTCGACAGGTGGCCGACCGGATAGCTTTGATGCGTGTGCTCGACGAGCTTCGGCTTCGAGGTCGTGCCGGAGGTGAAATACAGCAGCAGCGGATCGGTGGCGCGCGTGACGCCCTCGGGCGTGAATTGCGGCGATGCGTCATACGCCGCGGCCAGATCGATCCAGCCGTCGCGCGGCGCGCCCACGGAAAGGCGCGTCAAAGGCACGTCGAGCGAATCGAATTTGGAGAGCTCCGCGCTATCCACCACCGCAAAGTTCGCGCCGCCAATCTGCACGCGGTCGCGCACGTCGTCGGCAGAAAGCTGGGTAGTGGCGGGCAGCACGATGGCGCCGAGCTTCATCGCAGCGAGCATGACGTCCCACAGTTCGACGCGGTTCGGCAGCATCAGCAGCACGCGGTCGCCGCGCTTCACGCCCACGCCGCGCAGAAAGTTGGCCATGCGCGCGGAGCGTTCCGACATCTGCGCGTACGACAGGCGCAAGCCCTCTCCGGCCGGATCGTCGACGATCCACAGCGCCGGGTTGTCGTTGCCGCGCGCGATCGCGTCGAAATAGTCGAGCGCCCAGTTGAACTCGTCCAGCACCGGCCAGGCGAACTCGCGGTACGCGCGGTCATAGTCGGTTCGATGACGCAGTAACAGGTCGCGGGCGTCGAAGAAGGCTTTCGCTGCAGTCATGGTCGTCTCCTGATTGGGCGCGGTGGGATCCGCTCTGGCTCGGGTTGGCTTCGCTTTGCTCTGTCGGCAAGCTATTTTGCGCTCAAACTCGGCTTGCGCAGCGTTCAGACATGACGCGCGATCACCATGCGCTGCACTTCGCTGGTTCCTTCGTAAATCTGCGTAATGCGGGCGTCGCGATAATGGCGCTCCACTGCGTAGTCTTCGAGGTAGCCGTAGCCGCCGTGAATCTGGATCGCGTTGGAGCAGATCTGCTCGGCCGTTTCCGAGGCGAAGAGCTTGGCCTGCGATGCCTCCGACAAACACCGCTCGCCCGCCGAGCGCAGCCGCGCCGCGTGGTGCACGAGCAGGCGCGCGGCGTTCAGGCGCGTGGCCATGTCCGCAAGCATGTTGGCGATGGTCTGGTGGTCTTTTAGCGCCTTGCCGAACTGCACGCGCTCGCTCGCATAGACGCGTGCGGCGTCGAACGCGGCTCGCGCAATCCCGACAGCCTGCGCCGCGATGCCGATGCGCCCGCCTTCCAGATTCGACAGCGCGATGCGCAAGCCCTCGCCCGGTTCGCCGAGCAGGTTGGCTTCGGGGACCGTGCAGTCGTCGAGCGAAATAGGACAGGTGTCCGACGCGCGAATGCCGAGCTTGTGCTCCGGCTTGCCGACGTTGAAGCCCGGCGTATCGGTCGGCACGATAAACGCGGAGAGACCGCGCTTGCCGCGATCCGGATCCGTGACGGCGAACACGATCGCGATGTCGGCACGCGCCCCGTTCGTCACGAACTGCTTGTTGCCGTTCAATATCCATTTGCCGTCGCGCAGCACCGCACGCGTGCGCAGGTTGTTCGCTTCCGAGCCCGCTTGCGGCTCGGTCAGGCAGAATGCGCCGATGCGCCGGCCGGTGGCAAGGTCGTGCAAATAGCGGTCTTTTTGCGCGTCGCTGCCGAAGTTGAGAATCGGTCCGCAGCCGACAGAGTTATGCACGCTCATCAGCGTCGCACAGGCGGCGCAGCCGGCCGCGATTTCTTCGAGCGCGAGCGCATAAGCCACATAGTCGGTGTACGAACCGCCCCATTGCGGCGGCACGATCATGCCGAGAAAGCCGAGCTCGCCCATTTGCCTCACGACGTCCGCGGGCAGTTGCGCGTCGCGGTCCCACTGCGCGGCGTTGGGGGCGAGGCGCTCGGTCGCGAAGTCGCGGGCCGCGTCGCGGATCATGCGTTGTTCTTCGGTGTAGAAGCTGTCCATGAGCGTGCGTCCTGTGCTTGCGTTGGCAGCAAGTGTAGGCAAGCTTCATGGCCGCTTCGATGCTCAGTCCGATCATTGTGCGTGAGCGCGTTTGCCATAGCGCGTGTTCGCAGCCCACCATCAGGACGGACGGCGGCCCAACGGCCACGGCCACGGCCACGCGCGCGGGACACCGCGCGAACCCCGCACGCGGCGGCCCGCTCAATCTGGCGCGGGCACGGGCGTGTGCGTCGCCCTTCCCCCGCTCCTTCAGAAGTTGTGGCGGATACCGGCTGTGACGCCCGTCGTCGTGCCTTGCTGACCATTGATCGCGTAGCCCATCAAGAGGCCGCTGTTCATGGCGCCGCGATTGTTGACCGCGGCAAACTGCGTGTAGAGCGCTGTTCGGGTGGACAGCGAGTACACCACGCCTATCGCACCGAGAATCGACGAATTGACCGAATCGTTGCGATCTGTCCGGTAATACACGCCGCCGTTGACGTTCAACGCAGGGGTCGCATTCCAGTCGAGGCCAAAGCCGTAGATGTTCGAATTGAACGAGTGCGCGACCTTGAAGTTCACGAACTGCGCTTTGGCGGTAACGTTGGCGAACCGGTAGAGAGCCCCTACCATGCGCCCCGAAAAATCCAGTGTGCTCGGAATCGGCGTGGAAACGGTACCGCCGCCATTGCCGGAATACAGTGCGGCGTTGATCACGAAGTTGCCGAGCTGGTACCTCAGATTGCCGGAATATTGCCGGCCCGCCTGAAAGTCGCCGGCTTTTCCACCGAACGCAAGCAGTGCGCTGCCTTGAAAGCCCGCAAAAGCTGGGCTCGTGTAGGACATGCCGTTCGAGTTGAAGGCCCCCGTACCCGCCACGTTGTTCGCGTAGTTGACGAGACCGCTGCCGATCTGCGAGAAGCCGCGCGGATCGGTTTCATATAGCGACAGAAAAAAGGGCGAGTACTGCAAGCCGAGCTTCACCTCACCCGGCTTGCCGGCCAGAGAAACGAAGGCCTGGCGCCCGAAGAAATTGCCGTTGGAATTGTTGATGCCGCCATTCATCACACTCACACCGCTTTCGAGCGTGAAGCGCACTTTCGCACCTCCGCCCAGGTCTTCCACGCCCGTCAGCCCGAATACCGTGGGCGAACTGCCGCCGTCGACCGCCGCCAATTGATGACCGTCGTTAAGACCCGTCTTCGCATTGAGCGTGCGGCTCATGTACAGCAGTCCGGCGTCGACGCGTCCATATAAGGTCACGCTGCTTTGCGCACACGCGCTGCCGATCACAGAAGCTCCGCCGATGCACGCAATGGGCAACTTCACGCACCTGGAAAAGCGACTCATGTTGTCTCCTCCGATATTTAGTATGACTATGTATATAGAAAACGCAGGCGCCGCATTCACGGCGCCGGTTTCTCCCGAATAGGAACTCGTTGTTGTTATCGAAAACTACGTGGTTCGCCCGCCGTCTAATCGCGGCCGGCCTCGATGATCTTTTGCGCCAGCGCCGCGGGGTTCGAGAACATCACCTGGTGGCTTCCTTCCATGTGCAGCACGCGGCAAGGGAAAAGGCGCTCGGCAAAGCGCGGAAACCAAGCATACTCGCCTGGCGGCATCGCCACATCGGCTTGCGCGTTCAGGTAGGTCTTCGGAATCTGCAGCGTGTAGAAGGTCTTCAGCGGGACCTTGTCGGTGAGCATCCGGTACGGTTCGGGGCACAGCAGGCTGTAGGTGTGCTTTGCGGTGGCCTCATCCGCGTCACCGATAAAACTGTCGCGCCAGACCGGGTACGGAAGCACCACGCAATTGTCGCCACGCTCCGCCGCAATGGCATCCATCATCACGGAGTACGCGGGCGGCGACACGTCGCTCACGCTTTCCCCGTCCTTCAGCACAAAGGCGTTCCAGTAGACGAGCCGCCTGATACGCTCGGGAATCTCCTCCGCGACGCGCGAAATGACCGACCCGCCGAAGCTGTGCGCCACCAGCACGATGTCCTTCAAACCTTTGCTGGTGATGTACTCCACGATCGAATTCACGCCCTGCGCGTGACCCACGTCGCGCTCGCCGGGTCGCGCATCGCGCGTATGCCCCGCCACCGTCGGCGTGTGCACTTGGTGCCCGGCCATTCGCAGATTCTCCGCCACCGGCGCCCATAGCTCGCCATAGTGCCAGGCGCCGTGAATCAGTACGAACGTATATCTCCTGTCCATGTTTTCTCCTCTGATTTGAAAGCCAGGTATTGTTGAATGCCTAATGTAGGTTGAAGAAGCGCCGTGCATTGCCGCCGAGAATTTTCTGCCTGGCCTGCTCGCTCAGATGCGGATGCCCGTCGACCAGCTCGCCGATGCGCTGCTCGCCTAGCGGAAACGGATAATCGGAGCCCAGCATCACGCGGTCTTCTCCCATGGTGTCGACCAGAAACTGCAGTGCCCCGCGATCGAACACTGCGCTGTCCACATGAAAGCGGTCGAGGTACGACACCGGCGGATTCGGACATGCCTCGCGCACGATGTCGCGCTGCTCCCACGCGTTCTGCACGCGGCCGAGCAGAAACGCGAAGCTGCCGCCGCCATGCGCGAAGCAGAGCTGGAGCGAGCGCGGTATGCGCTCGAAAGCGCCGGAGAGAATGAGCGAAACCATGCTCAACTGCGTTTCCGCCGGCATCGACACCAGCCACGGCAGCATCCATTTCTTCATGCGACCGTCGGTCATCATGTCCCACGGGTGCACGAGCACCGGAATGCCGTCGTCCGCGCAATGCGTGAGAAAGGCCACGAGGTGTTCGTCGTCGAGATCGCGCGGCCCGAGATGATTGCCGATCTGCACGCCGTGGTGACCGGCGCGGCGCGCGCGCGTCGCCTCGCGACACGCGAGTTCCACGTCTTGCAGCGGCACCTGCGCGAGCGCCAGCAAGCGGCCGTTTGCCCGCGCGCACATGTCGAGCGCGCGGTCGTTCATGCGCATCGCCCATTCGTGTGCGGCGCGGGGCTCCTGGCTATAGCCGAACATCACGGGCGTCGCGCACATGAGCTGCCGCTCCACGCCGAGCGCATCCAGTTCCGCCACGCGCGCGACGGGGTCCCACAGTGCCCGCTTGACCGGGCGGAAGGGCCGCTCGCCGGTCATGATCATGCCGTGTTCGCCGTCGGCGTCGATCCTGAGCCAGGGCGCGCGTTCGGGATCGAGACTCGCCGCTTCCGCCTGAGTGATCGGCGGAAAAAAATGCGAGTGCATGTCGATTCGCAAAGTCATCTTTTTTTAGCCTGATGGTTGTGCCTGTTTTTCCTGCTTCGCGTCAACGCGCGTGTCCCGGGTGGAGATGGCCGCAGTTCTTGCAGCGGCGCAAGTCCTCGGACGCAAAGAAGGCGTCGAAGAGCGGCGGCAGATCGGTCACGATGCTCTTCAATTGCACTTCCACGCGGTGCACGAGGTGACTGCATGCGTCGCAATACCACTCGAATCCGTCGACCAAACCCGCCGGCCTCTGCCGCTCGACCACAAGACACAGGCTGCCTGCCTCGGGCCGCTGCGGCGAATGGCGGACGTGCGGCGGCAGCAGGAAAATGTCGCCTTCGTTCAGATCGACGCGCTCGCGCTTGCCGTCGATCCACAGATTCAGGTACGCATTGCCGCGCATCTGAAAGAAAAATTCCTCGACAGGATCGTCGTGGTAGTCGGTCCGATGATTCGGGCCGCCCACCACCGTGACGAGAAAATCGCTGTCTGGCCACACCTGCTGATTGCCGACCGGCGGCTTCAGCAGATGTGCGTGCTCGTCGATCCAACGCTGGAAATTGAAGGGTTTGCCGTACTTCAACATGGTCTTGTCTCCATCATCTTGTCTTCCTGGATGTGGCGCCTCGCGTTTCACCGGCGAGGCGCGTAGGCAATCGCCTTAATCTCGATCAGCAGATGGGCATGCGGCAGTTGATGCACCGCCACCGTCGTGCGCGTCGGCCCCGTCTCGTCGAAATACTCGTTGTAGATCTCGTTATAGCCGCCGAAATCGTTCATGTTGACGAGGAACGATGAAATCTCAACGACGTTCGACAAGTCCGCGCCCTCGCTCTGCAGAATGTCGCGCATGTTTTCGATCACCGCGCGGGTCTGCTCGCGAATGTCGAGCGTGAGCGTGCCGAACTCGTCGGCGGCCGCGCCCACGATCGTATTGTCGGGCCGCCGCGCGCTCGTGCCGGAGACAAACAGGAAGTCGCCGGCGCGCGTGATATGAGGAAAACGGCCGCGCGGCGTCGCCTTGCCGGCTACGACGCGCGCGTGAGAAGTGGTGTCGTCGTTCATGATGGTCGGTAAGTAGTGAATTCCGTCACGCTGAGCCCGTTGACGAGGCACTGCACGTGCACGCCGTGGGCAAGCGCGTGGGCGGCCCGCTGGATCTCGCAGGCCGCGTCGAGCGTAAAGCCGGCGGTGCCCGTGAGCTGGGGATCGGCGTCGCCTTGCATGCGGCCACGTCCACGCGCGGCCAGCTCGTCGTAGTCGATCATGCGCTTGCCCTCCCGGCTTGCGCTTGCTGTTGCTGCCGCGTTTGGACCATATCCAGGGCGACGTCCACGATCATGTCTTCCTGGCCGCCCACCATCCGGCGGCGCCCGAGCTCGACCATGATGTCGAACGCGGACAGCCCGTACTTCGCGGCGGCCGCTTCGGTATGCCGCAGAAAGCTCGAATACACGCCAGCGTAGCCGAGTGCGAGCGTTTCGCGGTCCACCCGCACGGGTCTTTCCTGCAGCGGGCGCACGATGTCGTCGGCCGCGTCGATCAGTTGCTTGACATTGCAACCATGGTTCAAGCCCTGCCGCTTCGTCGATATTCGCACGCGTGCCGGGTCCGGCCGAGCGGCTCGAAATCGACGCGACGATCCCGGCATAGTGAACCGGCGCGATACGCGACACCGCGTGAACATGGGAATTGTCGCCTGTCCGCCGCAGGTGACCATGTTCAGATTCGCCGCGCCGACATGCTCGAATGCATTGACCACCGGCACGACAAACGGTCCGATCGCCGGGGGCGTGAGATCGATCATCTGCAAGCCGGGCTTCGCCGCGTGCAGGAAGGCGTCGTTCTTCACATGCGCCGAGGCGGAGGTCGCGTCGAACACAATATCGATGTCCTTGAACATCGGCAGGCGCGCGAGGCCTTCCACGCCTTCGTGCGTCGTCGCGACGCCGAGGCGCCTCGCGCGGGCGAGTCCGTCGGAAGCGGGATCGATGCCGACCATCGCTGCCATCCTCACATATTTAGCATGACGTACCGTCTTGATCATCAGATCGGCGCCGATATTGCCCGGACCGATGATCGCCAGATCGAGCCTGTCCTTCGTTTTCATGTGGGCTCCGATTGGGTGGAAAAAGAGGCGCTCACCGTCCCGTGTCCCTCGATGCTCGCGGTGAACACGTCGCCCGCACTCGCGGCGACCATCGGCCCCGCGAGCGTGTGCCGCTCATGCGGCAGATCGCGTTCGAGCACGAGTGCGATTTCCGCCTCGACTTTCGGCTGCTGCGTGCGCGACATCGCGATCTCTTCGCCGTCCGCAACCGCCATGGTGTCGAACAGCATGCCGAAATCCGGCTGATCGACGCCGAATTGCCCCTGCACTGCACGCGAAGTCAAACCCACCTTGCAGCCGACGAGCCGTTCGCCGCTGGTCAGGCGCCGTTCGGTGTTGACCCGCTGCGCTTCGTACGCGGCGCCGCAGCGGATCGCCGCCGAGCTGCGCGATCGCATCGCGCACCGGCGCACACGCCACGCCGCTCTGCGCGGCCTGCCACAAGCGCTGTGCGATGGCTTTCGTCGCGCTTCGATCGAGTTCACTCATGCAACCCTCACGCAGACGTTGGTCAGTTCGGAATAGAAATCGAGCGAATGGCGACCTCCTTCGCGGCCGATGCCGGAGAGCTTCGAGCCGCCGAACGGCGTGCGCAGGTCGCGCACATACCACGCGTTGATCCACACGATGCCGGTCTCGATGCGCCGCGCCACGCGATGCCCGCGTGCGAGGTGCGTGGTCCAGACGCTGGCGGCGAGGCCATATGCGCTGTCGTTGACGCGCGCGACGACTTCGTCTTCGCTGTCGAACGGCGCGATATGACACACGGGGCCGAACACTTCCTCGGTGACGACGCGCGCCGTGTCGGGCAAGCCGGTCCAGATGGTTGGGAGTACGAACGCCCCTTCGTCGCGCGCGTCGTCAAAGCGCGGCACGTCGCCGCCCGTCACCACGGTCGCGCCCTCCTCGACGGCAAGCCGGAAGTAGGACAGCACCTTGTCGCGATGGCCGTGCGAGATGAGCGGCCCCATCGTCGTCGACGGGTCCTCGGGCGAGCCGACCCGCAATGCCTCGGTCTTCGTTTTCAGCGCCGCGACGAAACGTTCGAAAATCGGCCGCTCCACATACACGCGTTCGCTGCACATGCAAACCTGTCCCGCGTTCGTGAAGCTCGACTTGAGGACGCCTTCGACGGCGGCGTCGAAATCGGCATCGGCGAATACGACCGCCGCATTCTTGCCGCCCAGTTCGAATGAAATCTCCTTCACGCCGTCGGCCACGTTCTTCATGATCGCGCTGCCCGTGCGGGATTCGCCCGTGAAGGTCACGGCATCGATCTGCGGATGTCGCGTGAGAAATTCGCCCGCGGCGTTCGAGCCATGGCCGTGAATCAGATTGAACACGCCGGGCGGCAAACCCGCGGCGTGAATCACTTCGGCCAGCAAGGTCGCGGATCCGGGCGTCTCTTCGGAAGGCTTGGCGACCACGCAATTGCCCATGGCCAAAGCCGGCGCCACTTTCCAGGTCAACAACAGAAGCGGCAGATTCCACGGCGAGATGATGCCCACCACGCCAAGCGGTTTGCGCGTCACGTAGTTGATCAAGCTGCCGCCGTCGGCCGTCCGGGTTTCGAAGTACTCGCCATGCGCGTAACGCACGAGGTCGGCGAAAGTGCGGAAGTTGGTCACGCCGCGCGCGACGTCGAGCGTGCGCGCCTGCGCGAACGGCCGGCCCGTGTCGGCCACCTCCGCCGCGACGAAATCCTCGAAACGCGCCTCGATGCCGTCGGCGATCCGGTGCAGCCACTCGGCTCGCTGCGCCGGCGTGGTGTCTGCCCAACCGGCGCGCTGGGCCGCGCGCGCGGCGCGCACGGCGCGATCCACACTCGCTTCGTCGGCCTCGCACACGCGGGCCACGAGCGAGCCGTCCACCGGACTCACGTCGTTGAACGTGATGTCGCTCGCAACGAATTCGCCGCCGATGTAGTGCCGCAATAGCCGCTCTCCGTGCGCGGCGCCAGCCTGTTCTGCAATCACAATGTCTCCTGCCAGATGAAGTATGTGCAGGAGTCTATGAGCGGCGCGCCGGAAACGAAAATCAGGCCTTCGTCGCCAGCTATGCGAAAGAGGCATAGCAGCGCCGCGACCGCACTGCAGCGCTTCCGGCCTTCCGTTGCCTCAGACGGAACAGCCGATTTCGTGCGACGTATCGGTCGCCACCTCGCGCAGACAGTCGATGAACGACAGGCACGCGGCGCTCTGTTCCTTGTTGGAGCGCACCGAGAAACCGACCGCGCCGAATGCGCCCGTCTCCGGCAAGTCGAGTATCCGCAGCACACCCGCCGCCTCGAACTGGCGCGCAGCGACGCGCGGCATCAGCGCGACGCGCGGCGTTTCGAGCAGCAAGCCGATATTGGTCAGCAAAGACAGCGATTCGACGATATCGACGGGCAACGGCAACCCGGCCGCGCGGAACAGCTGCTCGGCCGCGAGCCGCGACGGCGAGTCGGGCGTGGGCAGAATCCACGGCAGCGCAGCCAGCTCGGACAGATGACCGACACCTAGAGGGCCGTCCTTGAAGCCCTTGCCGGCCACGACGCACAGCGACTCCTCGAACAGCACCTCATGAGTCAGCGGGAAGGCATTGGCAATGGGCAGTTCGCGCTCCGGCAAGCGGCCCACGACCACGTCGAGGTCGCCCGTGGCCAGCGCCGGAAAGAGATGCGCCGTGGTGCCCTCGCGCACGGTGACGAGCACCTTCGGCGAGCGCGCCTTGAGCGCGGCGATAGCATGCGGCAGAAGGCGGGCCGACGCGGCGATCAGGGTGCCGACAATCACATGACCGCTCGTGCCGAGGCGAAAGTCGTTCACTTCGTCGGTCATGTAGCGGAACTCGGCCATCAACGACTTGACGCGCCGCCCAAGCAGCACGCCGAGGTCGGTCGGCATGACCCCACGGTTGGAGCGCGAAAAAAGCGGCCCGTCGAAATACGATTCGAGCTCCTGAATCACCCTCGTCACGGCCGGTTGCGTGAGGTTGAGCTCATTGGCCGCGCGTATCACCGAGCGCGTTTCGAGCACGCGCTCGAAGATCATCAGCTGGTTCAGCTTCAGACGGCGAATCAAGGAGTTCTCGCTGATCGGATTGTGCATGACGATGATGGACTGCCTTTTGAAGTTGCAGAAGGTACCATGCGGTGCCGGGCGCGACTCTTTTTTCGTGCATCAGACAACCCACCATGAGGACAACGTTGAGCGCCATTGCCATCACGAGCACACCGTTAAACGGACGCGGTCCGGAGCGCCGATGAAAGCGGAAAAGGGCACCATCTCCGTGAGCCTCGTCAACGAAACGTTGGCGCTTGCGAGCGCCCGCGGGCTGGATGCATTGCAGTTCGCCGAAGCCGCGGGCATCGCTGCGCCGATGCTCGCGTCGCCGAAGAGCCGAGTGTCGGCGGCGCAATACGGCGCGCTGTGGGTCGGCATCGCACGCGCGCTCGACGATGAATTCTTCGGCCAGGATTCGCATCGCATGAAATGCGGCAGCTTCATCGCCATGACGCAGACCGCGCTCACGGCGCGCAACGGCGCCCAGGCGCTCGCGCGTGCGGTCGGTTTCATGCGTCTCGTGCTGGACGACCTGAACGTTCGGATCGAGACGAAGGCGGAGCGCGTGCGTCTGTGCTTCGAGGGACGCGAGGGAGCGAAGCCGCCCGCCATGTTTGCGTACGCGACGTATTTCATTGTGGTCTATGGACTGTTGTGCTGGCTGGTCGGGCGCCGCATTCCGCTCCTCGAGGCGCGTTTTCGCTGCGCCGAGCCGCCCGCCGCGCACGAGTACCAGCTGATGTTCTGCGACGACATGGCGTTTAACCAGGCCGAGTCGTATGTGGATCTTGCGCCCGCGTTTCTGGAGTTGCCGGTGATTCAGACCGCCCGCTCGGCGCAGGCCTTTTTGCGCGATGCGCCGGCAAGTTTCATCGTCAAGTTCCGCAATCCCGGCTCGTTTGCCGCGCGCGTGCGCAAGACGCTGCGCGCGGTGCCGATGGCGAGCTGGCCCGCCGCCGACCAGATGGCCGCGCGGCTCAACGTCGCCGAGGCGACCATGCGGCGCCGCCTCAAACAGGAAGGCCATACCTACCAGTCGATCAAGGACGAGCTGCGGCGCGACATCGCAATCGGCGAGTTGCAGAAGTCGCGCCGCACGATCGCGGATATCGCGGCTTCCGTGGGTTTCGCGGAGCCGAGCGCGTTTCATCGCGCGTTTCGCAAATGGACCGGCATGCGGCCCACCGACTATCGCCCGGCGCGTGCAGATTTCCCGCGGCGAGCGGAATCGGACTAAGCTGTAAGCAGCAGGCCAGTCTTCCTGGAGTGTCGGCCCGCGCCGCCCGGTTTCCGTCGACGGCGCGCGGCGCCCGTTAGCGATGAGCACGTATTCACGTCGCCCGTTCCGGCAGTCTGGCGCGCGCCGGCCGTTGATCCACGGCGGTGCCGCGCGCCGGTTCCTGCGCGGCATGACCGCGTGCGGGATACTTTTCGCGTTTGCGCTGCTGTTGGCCTCGCAGTGTGCGCCGCGGTTTGCCGCCTGGTTCGCATCGGGCGAATCTGGTGTGGTTTGGTCCGTTCAACTGGTTCAGGCGGTTCAGGCCGCGACCCTCCCCGCTCCGGCTGCCGGCGGCCAGGCGCCCAACAGCGTCGTGGTGATTCCGGTCAGCGGCGCGATCGGTCCGGCGAGCGCCGACTTCATCGTGCGCAGCCTGCAGCGGGCCGCCGACAGCCACGCGCAGCTCGCGGTCCTGCAACTGGACACGCCCGGCGGGCTCGATACGTCGATGCGGCAGATCATCAAGGCGATTCTCGCGTCGCCGGTTCCCGTCGCAACCTTCATCGCCCCGAGCGGCGCGCGGGCGGCAAGCGCTGGCACCTACATCGTTTATGCCAGCCACATAGCGGCGATGGCGCCCGGCACGAATCTCGGCGCGGCCACGCCGATCCAGATGGGAATCGGCGGCGCGGAACCGCCGGGAGGCACGCCGGGGTTGCCGGGCACGGGCCCAGGCAACCGCGCGCCGCAGGCACCGGCGCCGGACTCCGCCAGCGCGGCGGCGGGTGCCGCGAGCAGCGCCGCCACCGGCGCCAGTGCCAACCCCGCCACGAGCGCCCCCGCCGCGCTGCCGCTCGACACGCAGTCGACGGAATTGCGCAAGCAGGTCCACGATGCCGCTGCGTATATTCGCGGCCTCGCGCAGATGCGCGGGCGCAACGCCGACTGGGCCGAGCGCGCGGTGCGCGAAGCGGTGAGCCTGACAGCCGCCGACGCGCTCGCGCAGCACGTCGTCGATCTGAATGCGCGCGACGTGCCCGACCTGTTGCGCCAGCTCGACGGCCGCACGGTCGCGACGAGCGCGGGCAACGTCAGGCTGGCCACGGCCCATGCGCCCGTCGTGACCCTCGAGGCCGACTGGCGCAGCCGCTTTCTCGCGGTCATCACCGACCCGAACGTCGCGCTGATGCTGCTGATGCTCGGCATGTACGGCCTCTTCTTCGAATTTGCCAACCCCGGCTTCGTGCTGCCGGGCGTGGTCGGCGCGATCAGCCTGCTGATGGGGCTTTTCGCCATGCAGATGCTGCCCGTCAACTATGTCGGCCTCGGCCTGATCTTTCTCGGCATCGCGTTTCTGATCGGCGAGGCGTTTCTGCCGACCTTCGGCTCGCTCGGCTTCGGCGGCATTGTCGCGTTCGTGATCGGCGCGTTGATGCTGATCGACACTGACGTGCCGGGCTACGGCATTCCGCTGCCGATGATCGCCGCCGTGGTCGTGTTCAGCGTGCTGTTCGTGCTCGGCGTGTCGAGGCTCGCGCTGCGCGCGCGGCGCCGGCCAGTGGTGACCGGTTCCGAGGGGCTGATCGGCAGTGTCGGCGTGGTGCTCGACAACGGTCTGGTGGCCGCGGCAGCCGGTCCGGCGACCCGCGGGCCGGCCGGCTGGGCGCAGATCAACGGCGAGCGCTGGCAGGTGTCGAGCGGCGTTCCGGTCGCCGCGGGCGAGCCGGTGCGCGTGATCGCGCGGCAGGGGCTCACGCTGACGGTGGAGCCCGTCGCCGCCGCCGGGGCGCGGCAGCAGCAACCTTCTCTGGGAGGAAAGTCCTCATGATCGGTTTCACATTCGGGTTCAGCAGCCTTCTCGTTCTGCTGGTGGCGGCGCTGATCGCTTCGTCGATACGGATTTTTCGCGAGTACGAACGCGGCGTCGTGTTCATGCTGGGGCGCTTCTGGAAAGTGAAGGGCCCCGGGCTCGTGCTGATTATTCCGGTCGTGCAGCAGGTGGTGCGCATCGATTTGCGCACCGTCGTGTTCGACGTGCCGCCACAGGACGTGATCACGCGCGACAACGTGTCGGTCAAAGTCAACGCCGTGGTGTATTTCCGGGTGGTCGACCCGGAAAAGGCCGTGATCCAGGTCGCGCGCTACTTCGAGGCGACCAGCCAGCTCTCGCAGACCACGCTGCGCGCGGTCCTCGGCAAGCACGAGCTGGACGAACTGCTCGCCGACCGCGAGCAGTTGAACGCCGACATCCAGAAAGTGCTCGACGCGCAAACCGATGCGTGGGGCATCAAGGTGGCCATCGTCGAGATCAAGCATGTGGACATCAACGAAACCATGATCCGCGCGATTGCCCGCCAGGCGGAAGCGGAACGCGAACGGCGCGCCAAGGTGATTCACGCCGAGGGCGAGCTGCAGGCGTCGCAGCAACTGCTGCAGGCGGCGCAGACGCTCGCGCGCGAGCCGCAGGCCATGCAGTTGCGCTATCTGCAAACCCTGACGACGATCGCCGCCGACAAGAATTCCACCATTGTGTTTCCGCTGCCCGTCGATCTGCTGAATGCCGTGGTGGATCGGCTCGCCAAACCGCCGGTGTCTTGAAGCGGGCGCGTGCAACGGGCGCAGGCCAGCGCGCTCGCGGGATGAAACAATGCATTGCCGAACGGAGGCTTACCCGGACTTGTCGCCAACCCTAGAATACCAGGGTCGTCCTTAACTGCTCCCATGGAGCCCATCATGAAAACGCTTTTTCGAATTGGACTCGGCGCGCTGTTGGCCGCCGTCAGCATGAGCGCCGCGTGGGCGCAGTCGTCCACCCGTCCGACCGATCCCACCGCGCCCAAAACGCGTGCCGAGGTCAAGGCTGATCTCGTCGAATGGCGCGCCGCCGGCTACGATCCGCTCGACTGGCTGAACTACCCGCACAACGCGCAGCGCGCCGCGCGCATCGTCGCGCAAAGGCACGCGCAGCAAGCGGGCGCGGGTGTTGGCCAATAAGCCGGCAATGACCTCCCGATCAACGCGGCAATCGCTTCCTTTCCGCTTTTGCCGCGGTTTTGGCACGACGTCGTAAATTCGCTTGCGGCTGCGCGCGAGGCGCTGGCAAGGTATCATCTCGCCCCTACGACGAGAGACCCCGCCATATGGATTCCCTGCAACGCTATTTCGGACTCGACGCGGCCGGCACCACTCTGCGCACGGAAGTGCTCGCCGGCCTGACCACCTTTCTGACGATGGCCTACATCATCTTCGTGAACCCGGCGATTCTGGGCGACGCGGGGATGCCGAAAGACGCGGTGTTCGTCGCCACCTGCCTCGTGGCGGCGCTGGCCTCCCTGATCATGGGCCTCTACGCGAATTACCCGATCGCGCTCGCGCCCGGCATGGGACTGAACGCGTATTTCGCGTACACCGTGGTCAAGGGCATGGGCTTCACGTGGCAGGCCGCGCTCGGCGCGGTATTCATCTCCGGTTGCCTCTTTCTCGTCGTCACGCTGTTCCGGGTGCGCGAGGTGATCGTCAAGGGCATTCCGCACTCCATCCGCATTGCCATTACCGGCGGCATCGGCCTCTTTCTCGCGATCATTTCGCTGAAGACGGCGGGCGTCGTGGTCGGTAATCCGGCCACGCTCGTCACGCTCGGCGACCTGCACAACCCGCATGTGGTGCTCGCGATCATCGGCTTTTTCGCCATTGTGACGCTCGACTATCTGCGCGTGCGCGGCGCGATCCTGATCGGTATCGTGGGTGTGACGGTACTGAGCTTCTTCTTCGGCGGCAATCAGTTCCACGGCGTCGTCTCCGCGCCGCCGTCCATCGCGCCGACGCTGCTCCAGCTCGACATTCGCGGCGCGCTGTCCACCGGCGTGCTGAACGTGATCCTGGTGTTCTTCCTCGTCGAGCTGTTCGATGCAACGGGCACGCTGATGGGCGTCGCCAATCGCGCGGGTCTGCTGGTGGAAGGCAAGATGCATCGGCTGAACCGCGCGCTGCTCGCGGACAGCACCGCGATTCTGGCGGGGTCGATGCTCGGCACCTCGTCGACGACTGCCTATATCGAGAGCGCGTCGGGCGTCCAGGCAGGCGGGCGCACCGGCGTGACGGCGATCACGGTGGCCGTGCTGTTCCTTGCCGCGTTGTTCTTCGCGCCGCTCGCAGGCGTCGTGCCGGGCTACGCGACGGCACCGGCGCTGCTCTACGTGTCGTGCCTGATGCTGCGCGAAATGCTGGACCTGCCGTGGGACGACGCAACCGAAGTCGTGCCGGCCGCGCTGACCGCCCTGCTGATGCCGTTCACCTACTCCATCGCCAATGGCGTGGCGTTCGGCTTCATCTCGTATGCGGGACTCAAGCTGCTGACGGGCCGCGCACGCCAGGTGAAGCTCGTCGTGTGGATCATCGCGGCGGTTTTCCTGTTCCGCTATTTCTATCTCGGCAGCGAATAATCCTGCATCGGGCGGGCGTACCGACGTGCTCAGGCATCAGGCGCGCCAGTTCGCCTCGTAAAACCGCACATAGCCGCTGCGCAGCATCACGCACTGCGCGCTCGTCTCGGAGAGCAGGCGCCGCGTGGCGGCTTCAATGCGCTCGCGGTGCGTGTGGAATGCGCCGACCATGTCTTCGAGGCGCGGCGAGGCGGCGCCGAAGTGATCTTCGAGTGCTTCCGCGGTGATCATGCACTCCACCCTCTGCCCATCGACCAGCGCCGGAAACGCCAGGGTGAGTTCGCGACCTGAATATTCAGGGCTTTCATTCGGGAAAAGGATCTGCATGGGAGTCACCTGGAAGTTAGGCACTGCGCACGATTCGCATGGGTAATGCGCACGCCGGTTACACCTGATCGCGCCTCCAGCCTCTTCCTCCTTGTCCTATGCCGGCGACGCGGGCTCGTCATCCACGGCGCGCGAGCGTGGTTCGCGCCTCGCGAGGATGATTTGATTCACTTTAGACGAGTTCAGGCGCGGCGCAAGTTTTCCTTTTTATGAGCCTCACGCCGGTGCGGATTAGGAGTGGATGCCAGAAAATCGTGCATCCGCGTGCTCGTGCGTGCTCCGGGTGCGCATTCTCGCATTGCGCCCGACGCAAGCCGGCACGACCTGTGCAGCGTGCGTCCGCATACCGCGGTGTTTTCCCTGCCGCGCGCGGGGCTTTAGCTCCTGTAATATCAGTGTTCGGCCGCACGCGTGCCTGCTGCACTGCGGCATGAAACGGCGGGCAACGTACCCGCCGCCTCGCTCATTCGGAGACATGCCTTGAGCCATCGCCCCGCCACGCCGCCTCACATCGGTCGGACCCATGTCATCGCGCAAGCCCACGCGCGTTCGCTCGAACTCGGGCTGCGCGCGTCCGAAGTGCCGGACTTTCATCCGCTGCGACGGCCTGCGCTGCGCGAGCTGGTGGACCGCAATCAGTCGCTTTACACGCACGCGTTGCCGGTCATGGAAACGCTGCATGCGCAGATCGTCGACACGCAAAGCATGGTGCTGCTCACCGACAGTCAGGGCGTGATCCTGCACAGTCTCGGCGACAGCGACTTCGTCGAGAAGGCGAACCGCGTCGCGCTGTGCCCGGGCGTGTCGTGGGCCGAGGCCGATCGCGGCACCAATGCCATCGGCACGGCGCTTGTCGACGGGCAGCCGACCGTCGTCCACGCCGACGAACACTTCCTGCACGCGAACCGCATTCTCACGTGCTCGTGCGCGCCGATTGCGGATCCGTTCGGGCGCACCATCGGCGCGCTCGACGTGAGCGGCGACACGCGCGGCTTTCACAAGCACACGCTCGCGCTCGTGCGGATGTCGGCGCAGATGATCGAGAATCATCTGTTCTCCAATCAATTCGCCGACGCCGTCCGCGTGCATTTTCACGCCCGCGCGGAGTTCATCGGCACGCTGTTCGAGGGGCTCGCCGCGTTCGCCGCCGACGGCACGTTTCTGTCGGCGAATCGCAGCGCGCTGTTCCAGTTCGGACAGCCGCTCGCGGCGCTGCAGGCGCAGCCGTTCGAGGCGCTCTTCGGCGTCGCGTTCGCCCATGTCTTGCAGCGAATCACGCGCGCGCCCGGCGAAAACGTCGTGCTGACCTTGCCAAGCGGCGTGCGGGTGGTCGCGCGCGGCGAATATTCGGCGCAGCGTTATGTGGGGCCGGCAGCGGAGGTCGTCGATGTCGCGACGGCGCGCATGCCCGCCTCGAACGCCGTGCGTCAGGCGCCGCGTATTGGCGGCGAGGAGCCGCTTGCCACCCTTCAAACGCTCGACACCGGCGACGCCCAGGTCGCCGCGATTCTGCGGCGCGTCGCCAAGGTGCGCGGCCGCGACATTCCGATCCTGATACTCGGCAAAACGGGCACCGGCAAGGAATGGCTCGCGCGCGCCATCCATCACGATTCGCCGCGGCGCGCGGCGCCTTTCGTCGCGTTGAATTGCGCGTCGCTGCCGGACACGCTGATCGAGGCCGAGTTGTTCGGTTACGAAGACGGCGCGTTCACCGGCGCCAAAAAACGCGGCAGCGTCGGCAAGATCGTGCAGGCCGACGGCGGCACCCTGTTCCTCGACGAAATCGGCGACATGCCGCTCGCGCAGCAGGTGCGGCTCATGCGCGTGCTGCAGGAGCGCACCGTGGTGCCGCTCGGCGGCACGCGTGCGATTCCGGTGGATCTGCGGATCGTCTGCGCGACGCACCGCAACCTGCGCGCGATGATCGACGAGGGCACCTTCCGCGAAGACCTGTATTACCGCATCAACGGATTGGTGGTGACGTTGCCGGCGCTGCGCGAGCGCACGGATCTCGCCGCGCTGGTCACGCGCATACTGGAAATTCAACGCGAGGGCGAAGGCTTGCCGCGCCGCGTGTCGCCGCAGGTGCTGGAGCGCTTCATGCAATCGCGCTGGCCGGGCAATCTGCGGCAACTGGCGAACGTGCTGCGCACCGCGAGCATCATGGCCGAGGGCGCGGACCAGATCGAGCTCGACGATCTGCCGGAAGATTTCCTGCACGATTGCGCCGATGCCGCAGTGAACGGGAGCGCGTCCGTCACGCTCGCCGGCGGAGAAGACCAGAAAGGTGCTGCGTTGGACCCGCAGGCGCGCACGCCGTCGCGCATGGAAGACTGGCAGGCGACGTTGATCGCGCAGACGCTCGCGCGGCTCGACGGCAATGTGTCGGCGGCGGCACGCGAACTGGGACTCGCGCGCAACACGGTGTACCGTTATTTGCGACGCGGCGGCACGACTCACTGACGCATGCACCGCGCAATCGCCGGTGCCAGGCGGCGCGAGGCGGCGCGACCGTGTAAAGTGCGACGAAGCCCGTCACGCATTCACACGATGTCCGATTCAGACCGTCCGCCTCTCGTTCGCATCGAGCCGCTTGGCCGCAGCTTCGAGGCGCCCGATTCGCTCACCATTCTCGAAGCCGCCGGTTTCGCCGATCTGCGTTTGCCGCGCTCGTGCCGCAACGGCACCTGCCGCACGTGCATCTGCAAAATGACGGCGGGACAGGTGCGCTACACGATCGAGTGGCCGGGCCTGAGCCGCGAGGAAAAACAGGAAGGCTATATCCTGCCGTGCGTGGCCATTGCGCAAACCGACGTGGTGATCGAAGCGCCCGACGCCATTGCACTGCCGGTGCGCGAAACCGGCTGAGCGCCTCGAACCGATTTCAGTCGGTCTGCGCGAAGCGCGGCATCGTCACGCCTTCATGCTCGATCGGCTCGAAAAACACCGAGGCCGGGCGCGTCCAGATGGTGCCGTTGCTCGCCTTGTAAACGATCATCGTGACAGACGGATCAGACTCGAGCGTCGCCTCGCAGACCAGTTCGTAAATGCCGCCTTTGTAGTGGCGATAGCGCGTGATGGTCGTCAT
Organism: Paraburkholderia phenoliruptrix; assembly: GCF_902859825.1. GTDB lineage: Bacteria > Pseudomonadota > Gammaproteobacteria > Burkholderiales > Burkholderiaceae > Paraburkholderia > Paraburkholderia phenoliruptrix. The sequence continues at coordinate 99,816 of NZ_CADIKB010000016.1, forward strand.
CGAATTCTCCCGGCGCGGGCGGTGCCGCCGCTCACGCGCCTTCCTTCATCTGTTTGAGGATCTTGTAGACGGTGGCGCGGCCCATGGTCAGCACAGCGGCCACGTAGTTCGCCGAGCTGCGGCCGCGAAACGCGCCTTGCGCGTGCAGCGCCTCGACGATTTCGCGCTTGTGCTCGCGCGTGAGCGCGTTGATGCCGATTTGCCGCTCGCGCAGCCACGTGTGCAGATACGTGTTGATGCGGTCCTGCCAGTCGTCGCGGAAGAGGTCCTCGGCCGGCGCATCGGTCAGATTGCCGCCCTTGATGAAGAGATCGAGCGTGGCGCGCACGTCTTCGAAGACCGCGATATTGAAGTTGATGCACAGCATGCCGGCCGGCTTGCCGGTGTCGTCGAACAGAATGTTGCTCACGCAACGCATGCGGCGGCCGTCCCAATTGAGCTTCTCGTAGGGACCGATGGTGCGCCCGCGCGCCGCGTAGTGCACCTCGTCGAGCACCGAGGGGCCGCCCACTTCGAGCTTCGACAGATTGTTCACGAGATACGCGATGGTCTGGTCGCGCAGGTCGTGAATCACGACTTCGGCGCACGGATAGAAAAGCGCCGCAATGCCGTCGGCGACGGGAGCGTAGCGTTCGAGCAGCAGGTCTTTCACGGGGGACGCGGTTGTCTGGCGCATGGGAGAATGGCGGACGGTGTTCGGGGCGCGTTTTAAGGGCGATGCCCGGCTTCAGGACCGGCAGCGCATTCCTGCGTTGCCTTGCCCGGCAACTCGCCATTGTAGCCACCCGGACGGGCGATCTGGGCGCCCGGGGAACTTTTTGCTATCCAATCAGCCCTATTTAGTGCATCATATTGGAATAGTCGTATTCCGCATTGGCAGCACTGGCAGTCTCTACCGGCATCTCCGCAGCATCCCCGACTGTTCGACCGCCGCCCGTCGGCGATCCCGTCACTCCGGCAATGCGCCGCCTGCATTAGCCGTCGCGAGTTGTGTAGCTGAGCTGTTCAGCTGAGTTTCAGCTTTCACGCGCCCGGTGTCCACGCGACATCAGCGTGTTTCTTCTCCATCGAATCCGCGACTTTGCGCGGCGCGCTCAAGCCCTTTCCCTCGGGCCTGTGCCAACTTTTTCCATGGCGGCGCGCCTTGTGGTGCTGCGCTGCCCGGCCTGCCGTGCCGCGCATGACACGCGTGACACGCCGGCCACGTCATACAGGACATGTGCTTATGAATTCAGCAGTCAAGACCTACAAGGGTTACGAGATTCACCCGCTCGTTTATCCGCGCCGTCCCACGAACGGCCAAACAAGCCGCAATGCGGACGCCGGCTACGACGCGTCGGTGCGTATCTGCCGCGTGGGCGCGAATCCGGCGGCCGACGGCCGCGTGTTCCGCCTGCAGTATCTGTTTCCGTTCGACGGCACGGGCAAGGCGCGCATTGCGTGCATGGCTCACGCCGAGCAATTGATCGACGGCCGCGTGGACGGCCAGTCGGTCGCCGACCTCTGAGCGGCGCTCACGGCGTCTGAGCCGTTGCCGCATAGCGCGGGCGTGACCAGCGCCTCCCGCCCGCAACCGTATCTGCTGCCGCGCCGCCTGCCAGGCGTCGCGCACCCCCTATCCCATCGACCAGGAGTTATGCATGGCGAAAGAAGAACTGCTTGAACTTGACGGTATCGTCGACGAAGTCCTTCCGGACAGCCGTTACCGCGTGACGCTCGACAACGGCGTCGTGGTTGGCGCTTACGCGTCCGGACGCATGCGCAAGAACCACATTCGTATTCTCGCGGGCGACCGCGTGACGCTGGAACTGTCGGTCTACGACCTGACCAAAGGCCGGATCAACTTCCGTCACAAGGACGAACGCGCAGGCGGCGGCGCCGCTCGCCCCGGTTCGCAAATGCGCCGCCGTTAAGGCGCGATAGCCCGCGGGCCGCGCGGGCTGTTCGCGCGCGGGCTTCCTCGTGGATTCTCCGCGTGGCGTTTGCCGCGGCCCTGCAGTCATGTCGTACGCGAAGCCCTGAGCGCGCCTTCTGCGCGTGGGTTCCGACCGAACCCAAAAGGCGCGCTTCGGCCCGGCTTCGTTTCTGCCGCCGCGACAACATCGCGTTACGACGGTTGTGGCGGTGCTCACCCTACTGTCTCTCCTACCGTTCCGGGCGCTGATCCGCGCTCTCAACCGCGCCTCACGCGCCCTTCTGCTTCTCTCCCTGGGACCGCCCAGCATGCGCCGCTTCGGTGCATGGCCCGTGCATGCCCTTTTGCGGTGCGCCGCCTTTCGCCGACAATCCGGCGCAAACGACCGGCTTCCTTGCTCACAGGGCCTCGGCGGCCATTGGCACTAGAGTTGCTTTAACGGTGTTCAGCCGTCGATTGCCACTTGCCCATGCTGCGTGTTCTCCTCGTCACCGACACCGATAAGCCGATAGGCGACCTGCGTGACGCGCTCGCCCGCCTCGGTTACGAGATGCTGGCGAGCACCGCGACGCCGCACGCGCTGCACAGCACCGTTCAGAGCGAGCGGCCGGACGTCATCATCATCGATACGGATTCGCCCTCGCGCGATACGCTGGAGCAGCTCGCGGTGATGAACGCCACCGCGCCACGGCCGGTCCTGATGTTCAGCCACGACGCCAATCAGCAACTGATCCGCGACGCCGTCGGCGCGGGCGTGACCGCCTATCTCGTCGAAGGACTCGAAACCGGACGGCTCGCGCCGATTCTCGAAGTCGCGCTCGCCCGCTTCGCGCAGGAATCGCAGCTGCGCGAGCGCCTCGCACAGGTCGAGAACGAACTCGCCGAGCGCAAGCTGATCGACCGCGCCAAACGCCTGCTGATGGATCAGCAGAAACTCACCGAGCACGCCGCCTACGCCATGCTGCGCAAACGCGCGATGAACCAGGGCGTCAAGCTCGCCGAGGTCGCGCGCGCGGTCGTCGCGGCGGCTGAACAGCCCAAGTGAAGCCTGTCCATGAACTCTGCCAGCCACCCCGCTTCATCGTCCGCTTCGCTTGCATCCGGGCCGCTCGAGAAAACGCATCTGCGGCTCGGCTTCGTCGCGCTCGCCGACGCCGCGCCGCTCGTCGCCGCCAAGCTGCTCGAATTCGGCCATGCGCACGGACTCACGCTCGAACTGTCGCGCCAGCCTTCGTGGGCGGCCGTGCGCGACAAGTTGATTTCCGGCGACCTCGACGCGGCGCATACGCTGTACGGCCTCGTCTACGGCGTGCAATTGGGCCTCGGCGGTCCGCAAACGGACATGGCCGTGCTGATGGTCCTCAACCGCAACGGCCAGGCGGTCACGCTGTCCAACCGTCTCGCGGATGCCCTCGCCGAACACGGCACGTTGCGGCAAGCGCTCGCCGCGCTCGGCCGCAAGCCGGTGTTCGCGCAGACTTTTCCGACCGGCACGCACGCGATGTGGCTGTACTACTGGCTCGCCGCGCAAGGCGTCCACCCTTTGCGCGAGATCGAAAGCGTGGTGATTCCGCCGCCGCAGATGGTCGCGGCGCTCGCCGAAGACCGGCTCGACGGCCTTTGCGTCGGCGAACCGTGGAATGCGATGGCCGAGGCGAAGGGCGTCGGCCGGACGGTCGCCTATACGAGCGAAGTGTGGCCCGATCATCCGGAGAAAGTGCTTGCGTGCCGCCGCGATTTTGTGAGCGCGCATCCGAACACCGCGCGGGCGCTCGTGCAGACGATGCTCGAAGCATGCCGCTGGCTCGACGGCGCCGGCCACCGCAATGAAATCGCGCGCTGGCTCGCGCGGCCCGAGTACATCGGCATAGACGAAGCGCTGATCGCGGCGCGCTTTGGCGACGCGATTCCCGCAACGGTGCCGCACGGTTTGCCCGTGCGTTTCTTCGACGACGGCGCTGTGAATTACCCGTGGCCATTCGAGGGCGCCTGGTTCCTGACGCAATTCGAGCGCTGGGGCATGATCGACGCGCGCGGCGATTATGCGCAGATCGCCGGACAGATCAATCAGACGCGGCTCTATCACGAGGCGGCCGCCCACGTGAAGGTCGCCGTGCCGGCGGAAGAACCCGCACAAACGTTCATGGACGGCACGAGATGGCCGAGTGCCACGTCCGTCGCTGATTTCGCGCAATACTTTTCGATTCGCAAATAAAGACCCGACGCGCGGCCTGCGTCACGGCGCTGCTTGCGGGGGCGCGGGCGTGGGAAAGCGCACGCTCACCACGAGGCCGCCGCCGAAGGCATCGCCCAGTTCGACGCGCGCCGCGTGAACCCGCGCAATCTCGCGCACGATCGACAAGCCGAGGCCGCTGCCTTCCACGGCCTGCGTCGCTTCGCTGCGATAGAAGCGCTCGAACACCGCCTCGCGTTCGCTCGCGGCAATGCCCGGCCCATTGTCGATCACCTGAAGCAAGGGCTCGCCGTCCTCGCACGCCACGCGCACGGTGATGACCGCGCCGTCGCCCGAATAGCGGATCGCGTTGTCGATCAGATTGCCCACCAGTTCCGCGAGCAGATCGGCCTGACCCGTTACGTCCACGCACGCGTTCTGCTCGAAGCCCAAGTCGATGCCGCGCGAGCGCGCCACCGGCGACCAGTCGAGCGTCACGCTGCGCGCAACCTTGTGCAAGGGCACGGCGGCATGCTTCACGGTGTAACCGCTGTCCGCATCGAGCCGCGACAGCGACAGCAACTGCTGCACGATCCGCACGGCCTGCTGCACCGCGCGGTTCAGGCGCCGCAAATGAACGCCCTGGCGCCGGGGTGCCGTGCCGTTCTTCTCGACGCCGTCCAGATCGCGCAGGGCCAGCTCGGACTCCGCCTGAATCACCGCAAGCGGCGTTTTCAACTGATGCGCGGCGTCGTTGAAAAAGCGCCGCCGCGATAGCTGCATTTTCCGCGTACGGCCAATGTACTGATTGATCGAATCGACGAGCGGCGCCACCTCGCTCGGCAAGCCGACGGTATCGAGCGGCGTCGGGTCGTCTTCGGCGCGCGCGGCGACTTTCGCCGACAGGCGATTGAGCGGCCGCAAGCCGCGCGCGACGCCGAGCCATACAATGCCGAGCGCGAGCAGCACGAGCAGGCCTTCCTGTTGCAGCGATCCGGTGAGAATCTCGCGCGCGAGTGCCTGGCGCGGCTCGATCGTCTCGCCCACGCGCACCAGCACCACGCGGGTTTGCGCTGTCGGCACGTCGTGCACCGGCAGTCTCAACGTCGCAATGCGCAGCGGACGGCCACGGAACACGTCGTCATAAAACTGCACGCTGTAGGGCTCGGCCGGCACCTTCTTCGTTTCGGGCAGATCGGGATACCCCGTCACCACGCGGCCGTGTTCCTCGCGAATCTGATAGTAGATGTTGCCGCCGCCGTTCGACTCGAACATTTCCAGCGCGAGGTAAGGCAGGTCGACCTCGATGCGCCCTTCGCGCAAACGCACGCCGTCGCGGATCGAGCGCAATGAAAATTCGAGCGTGCGGTCGAAAGCCGCGTGCGCCGCGTTCATCGCGCGTTGATAGGTGAGCCAGGCATCGAGCGCGAGCAGCAACAGAAGCGGCAGCAGCAGCCACAGCGCGACTCGCACGCGCAGATTCGAGCCCGTCATGGCGTGCGGGCTTCGAGCAGATAGCCGAGCCCGCGCAGCGTGACAATGCCGACCGAGCTGCGCTCCAGTTTCTTGCGCAGGCGGTGCACGTAAATTTCGATGGCGTCCGCATTCACCGATTCGTCGAGCCCGAAGATTTTCTCCGACAGCGTCTCCTTGTTGATCGCGCGGCCGTTGCGCAGCATCAGCACTTCGAGCACCGAACGTTCGCGCGGCGTGAGCGCAAGCGGCTCGCCGTCGAGCGTGAAGCCGCGATCCACGCTGTCGTAAATCAGCGTGCCGCATTGGGCAAGCGAGGCCTCCTGCCCGTGTCCGCGGCGCAGCAGCGCGCGCGCCCGCGCCTCCAGCTCAGTGAGCGCGAAGGGTTTGGCCAGATAGTCGTCGGCACCGAGATCGAGGCCGCGCACGCGTTCTTCCACCGAACCGTGCGCGGTCAGCATCAGCACGGGCACCACGTTGCGGCGCGCGCGCAGGCGGCGCAGCACCTCCAGCCCGTCGAGCTTGGGCAAGCCGATGTCGAGAATCACGAGCGCGTAGTCCTGCGTGCGCAGCACGTGATCGGCGGATTCGCCGTCATGCATGCAATCGACGGTGAGTTTTGCACTTGTCAGCGCGTCGGTCAGCGAGCGGGAAAGAATCGGATTGTCTTCGACGAGCAGCACACGCATGAACAGAGTCCCAGGGAAATCCATGAGGCGAATTCGTCCATTGTGACGCATTTCCCTCGCAAATTGAAAGCATTCAGAAAGCACGACTCTCTTACTATTCGCCTTCACAAAACCAACATGATGTTTTCTGGAGGAAGACGTGCACATCTCTCTGAAGCTTCTCGCCGGCGCTGTCGCGGTCGCCGCAAATGCAGCATGGGCGGCCTTTCCGGCCGGCTATCCGGGCGACTACCAGGCCACCGTCGACGGGGCGAAAAAGGAAGGCAAGCTGATCGTCTACTCGGTCACGGACACCGCCCTCGTGCGCCCGCTCATCAAGGACTTTGAAAGCCTGTACGGCATCAAGGTCGAGTACAACGACATGAACAGCACCGAGCTGTACAACCGCTATATCAGCGAAAACGCAGCGAGCAGCACGAGCGCCGACGTCTTGTGGAGCTCGGCCATGGACCTGCAGGTGAAGCTCGTCAACGACGGCCTGATGGCGAGCTACGAGTCGCCGGAAGCCAAACAGTTGCCGCAGTGGGCGCAGTACCAGAAGCAGGCCTACGGCACCACCTATGAACCGCTCGCCATCGTCTACAACAAGCGTCTCGTGCCCGCGGGCGAAGTGCCGCAAACGCGCGCCGACCTCATCAAGCTGCTGCAGGCCAAGCCGGATCAGTTCAAAGGCAAGGTCACGACTTACGACATCGAGAAGTCCGGCGTCGGCTTCAACTATCTGACCCAGGACGCGCGCGTGAACCCGCAGGTCACGTGGGATCTCGTCAAGGCGATGGGCGCCACCGGCCCGAAACTGCAGTCGAGCACCGGCGCGATGATGGAGCGCATTTCGTCGGGCGAGAACCTGATCGGCTACAACATTCTCGGCTCGTACGCGCTCACCAAGGCGAGGAAAGATCCGTCCATCGGCTATGTCTATCCTAAGGACTACACACTGGTGGTGAGCCGCCTCGTCACCATTTCGAAGAAGGCAAAGAGCCCGAACGCCGCGAAGCTGTGGGTCGACTACCTGCTGTCGCAGCGCGGCCAGACCTTGCTCGCGAATCAGGCGAGCCTCTTCTCGATCCGCTCGGACGTGGAAGGCGAAACGTCGATGGCCGGTCTCACGAAGCAGCTCGGCGATTCGTTGAAGCCCATTCCGATCGGCTCGGGCCTGCTGGTTTATCTCGACCAGTCAAAGCGCCTCGAATTCCTCAAGCAATGGCAACAGTCGATCAAGCGCTAGACGCGTCTCGTCTGAGATAGCGGCTCGCGCCTGACTCACGCGTTCGCGCCGCCCGCGCGCGAACGTCTCCGCTTTCCGTTGAACACACCTGTCGATATGCGGCTTTCAGCGCCGCAGGGGGACACTCATGCTTTTCACTAGCGCAACCGGGCCTCGCGACGCCGCGCCGCTCGCGGCAGACAGCGGCTCCATCGGCGCGTTGCCGCACGGCCGTCTGCAACCGCTGGCGGGGCTGCTGCGCTGGCTCGTCGTCGCGGTGCTGACCGTCGCGGTGGCGCTGCCGCTCGGCTTCATCCTGTTCCAGAGCGTGCTCAATGCGCCGTTCTTCGACGCCAACCGCACGCTCGGCCTCGCCGGCTTCGAATTCATTTTCAGCGACCCGGACTTCTGGTCCGCGCTGAAAAACTCGTTCGTGATCGCGGGCGGCATGCTGTTCATTTCCATTCCGCTCGGCGGCATTCTCGCGTTCCTGATGGTGCGCACCGACCTGCCCGGGCGCCGCTGGCTGGAGCCGCTGCTGCTCACGCCCGTGTTTGTTTCGCCGATGGTGCTCGCATTCGGCTACGTCGTCGCGGCCGGCCCGGTCGGCTTCTATTCGGTCTGGTGGAAGGCGCTGTTCGGCAGCGCCGAAGCGCCGTGGACCGTGTACTCGATTCTCGCGATCACGGTGATCGTCGGCCTCACGCATGTGCCGCACGTGTATCTGTATTCGTCGGCGGCGCTGCGCAATCTCGGCTCCGATGTCGAGGAAGCCGCGCGCGTCGCGGGCGCGCGCCCGTTTCGCGTGGCACTCGACGTGAGCCTGCCGATGACCCTGCCCGCGCTGCTTTTCGCAGGCGTGCTGGTGTTCTTCCTCGGCTTCGAGGTGTTCGGGCTGCCGCTCGTACTCGGCGACCCCGAAGGGCATCTCGTGCTCGCCACCTATCTGTACAAGCTCACCAACAAGCTCGGCGTGCCGTCGTATCACCTGATGGCCGCGGTCGCCGTGTGCATCGTGGCGATTACGTTTCCGCTCGTGCTGCTGCAGCGCCGGCTGCTCAAGCGCGCAAACCGCTTCGTCACCGTCAAGGGCAAGGCGGGACGTCAGACCGTGCTGCCGCTCGGTGCATGGCGCTGGGTCGCGCTCGCGATCGTCGCCGTGTGGCTGCTGTTGACTGTGTTCGTGCCGCTTTCCGGCATCACGCTGCGCGCGTTTGTCACCAACTGGGGCGAAGGCGTGCGTCTTGCCGACGTGCTCACGCTCGCCAACTTCACCGAGCTGTTCGAGCAGGACAACCTCGTGCGCGCGATGCTCAACACGCTCGGCATCGGCGTGATCGGCGGCGCGCTCGCGGTGGGCTTCTATTCGCTCGTGGCGTTCGCCGGCCATCGCCGCAACGACTGGGCGACGCGTCTGCTCGACTACCTCGTGCTGCTGCCGCGCGCGGTGCCGGGCCTGCTCGCGGGTCTCGCGTTCCTGTGGATCTTTCTATTCGTGCCGGGCGTGAAGGAACTCAAGAACTCGATGTGGAGCATCTGGATCGCCTACACCGTCGTGTGGCTCGCCTACGGCATGCGTCTGATTCAAAGCGCGCTGCTGCAAGTCGGCCCCGAACTCGAAGAAGCCGGGCGCAGCGTGGGCGGCACGCGGGCGCGCGTGAGTTTCGACGTGACGCTGCCGCTCGTGCGCTTCGGACTGCTTGCGGCGTGGCTGCTGATTTTCATGATTTTCGAGCGCGAATATTCGACCGCCGTCTATCTGCTCTCGCCCGGCACTGAGGTGATCGGCGCGCTGCTCGTGTCGCTGTGGGCGACGGGCGCGGTCGATCAGGTCGCGGCGCTTTCTGTCATCAACATCGCGATGGTCGGCGCCGGACTAGGCGTGGCCCTGCGCTTCGGAGTGAAACTGCATGGATAAGCTCTCGGTCGACAACCTCTTTCTGAGCTATGGCGACAACCCGATTCTCAAGGGCGTGTCGTTCGAACTGAACCCCGGCGAGGTGGTGTGCCTGCTCGGCGCCTCGGGCAGCGGCAAGACCACGCTGCTGCGGGCGGTGGCCGGTCTCGAACAGCCTTCGTCGGGCCGCATCGAACTGGACGGCAAGGCATTCTTCGACGGCACGGCGCACGTCGATCTGCCGGTCGAGCAGCGCTCGCTCGGGCTCGTGTTCCAGTCATACGCGCTGTGGCCGCATCGCACCGTGGCGGATAACGTCGGCTATGGGTTGAAGCTGCGGCGCGTGTCGGCGGCGGAGCAGAAAAAGCGCGTGCAAAGCGCGCTCGATCAGTTGGGACTTGGCCACCTGGCCGCGCGCTATCCGTATCAACTTTCGGGCGGCCAGCAGCAACGTGTGGCGATTGCACGCGCGCTCGTCTACAACCCGCCGGTGATTCTGCTCGACGAACCGCTTTCGAATCTCGATGCCAAGCTGCGCGAGGAAGCACGCGCGTGGCTGCGCGAACTGATTGTGTCGCTCGGGCTGTCGGCGCTTTGCGTGACGCACGACCAGACCGAGGCGATGGCGATGTCCGACCGCATCCTGCTGCTGCGCAACGGCCGCATCGAACAGGAAGGCACGCCCGCGGAACTGTACGGCGCGCCGCGCTCGCTCTACACCGCCGAGTTCATGGGCAGCAATAACCGTATCGACGCGCGGGTGGCCGCCGTGGACGGCGAGCGGGTGACGCTCGCCGGCGACGGCTGGCAATTGCAGGCGCAAGCGCGCGAGGCGCTCACGGCCGGTCAGCAGGCGCAAGCCGTGATCCGCCTCGAGCGCGTGCAGGTGGCCGACGGTCCGGGCGCGAACCGCCTCGAAGCGGATCTGATTACGTCGATGTATCTCGGCGACCGCTGGGAGTACCTGTTTCATTGCGGCGAGCTGCGTCTGCGCGCATTCGGCAATGTGCCGCGCGCAGCCGGGCGCCACTGGATCGAGTTTCCGGCGAACGACTGCTGGGCGTTCGCTCAGGCGAGCTGACAGTTCCGCACTGCGCAGCGCCGCCGCAGCGCTTTGCACCCTCACCCACCGAAGTAAAAAAAGCAGCTACAGGAGACTGTTGATGAAGTTGAGCATCAAGAAAACGACCCTCGGCGTGACCTGCGCCGGCCTCGCCGGTTTCGCCGGTTTCACGACAGGCGCACATGCGCAGTCGAGCGTGACCTTGTACGGCATCGTCGATGCGGGCGTCGAATATGTGAACCATGCAGGCGCGGGCGGCAGCGCCACGCGTCTTGTGTCCGGCGGCAAGAACACGTCGCGCTGGGGTCTGCGCGGCGTCGAGGATCTGGGCGGCGGATTGAAGGCCGTGTTCCAGCTGGAAAGCGGCATCAATATCGCAAACGGCCAGTTCGACGACGGCCCTGGTGCGATTTTCGACCGGCGCGCGACCCTCGGCCTGAAAAACCGCTTCGGGCAAATCACGCTGGGCCGCAATTTCACGACCACCTACGATTACATGCTGCCGTTCGATCCGATGGGATACGCGCCGAACTACTCGTGGGCGACCTCGTCCACCGCGACGGGCGGCCGCAAGGACGGACTGTTCTCGCGTTCCGCCAATGCCGTGCGCTACGACGGTACCTTCTCCGGCTTTAAATTCGGCGCGACGTACGGCTTCGGCAACGTGCCCGGCAGCATGAAATCCAGCTCGAAGTACGATTTCGGCCTCGGCTACGAAGCCGGCCCGTTCGCCGCCGTGGTGACCTTCGACCGGCAGAACGGCGCGAACGACAGCGTCACGCCCGCCGACACGACCAACTACATCCAGGGCATTCATGCGGGCCTCAGCTACGACTTCGGCGCGGTGAAGGCGATGGCCGGTTACCGCAACTACCGGCGCACCTTCCACACCGCCACGCCGACGCTGCGCAGCGACATGTACTGGATCGGCGGCCAATACGACGTGACGCCGTTCATCTCGCTGTTCGGCGCTGTCTATCACCAGGACATCAAGGACGCGAGCGACGCCGACCCAACGCTCATTTCGCTGCGCGGCCAGTACGCGCTCTCCAAGCGCACCGTGCTGTACCTGGCGGGCGGCTATGCGATGGCGCAGCACGGCAATGCCGTCAGCCTGTCGCGCGATCTGACCGGCGCGGCCGACACGCAGACGGGCGTGACCGCCGGCATTCAGCACCGCTTCTGAACGCGCTTCGTGTGTGCCGCGTGAAGGCCGTCACGTAGGCAAAAAAGCGCGAGGCGCGCGGGCGGTGCATGGCCCAGCGCGCCTCGCGTGCTCTTTCGTCGGCGCCGCGCGTGAATGCGCGCCCGGTGGCGATCAGAAGTTGAAGTTGTCGATATTGCTGGCGTCGAAGGTGGTCGGCGGTCCGAGAATGATCTCGCCTTGCGCGCCGATGGTGCGCTTGCCGAGCTTGCCGGCATCGAACGATTCGCCCTCCTTACCGCTGATCGTGCCCGACGCGAGCGCCGCCGCTGCGTAGCCGGCGAGATAGCCCAACTGATTCGGATCCCACAACTGGAATGCCTTCACCGTGCCGTTCTTGACGAATGCGCGCATCTGGTTCGGCGTGCCGAGACCGGTCACGGCCACCTTGCCCTTGCTCGACGACGTCGAGATATAACGCGCCGCCGCCGCAATGCCGACCGTGGTCGGCGCGACGATCGCCTTCAGGTTCGGATACGCCTGTAGCAGGCCCTGCGTCTCGACGAACGATTTCTGGTCGTCGTCGTTGCCGTAGGCAATCTTGACGAGCTTGATTTTCGAATACTCGGGCTTCTTCAATTCCTCCTGCATCCATTTGATCCAGGTGTTCTGGTTGGTCGCGTTCGGCGTGGCGGACAGCACCGCGAATTCGCCTTCGCCGCCCATCAGCTTCGAAACCAGCTGAATCTGGCCGCGGCCGATGCCCTCCGCGTTCGCCTGATTGACGAATAGCTGCCGGCCCTCGGGCGCCGTGTCCGAATCGAACGTGACGACCTTGATGCCTTGCGACATCGCTTTCTTCAGATACGGCACGACCGCATTGGCGTCGTTGGCCGCGATCACAATGGCGTCCTGCCGCTGCGTGATCAGCGTGTTGATGTATTGCACCTGCGACGACGCGCCTGCGTCCGACGGCCCCACCACCTTGCCCGTGCCGCCGAATTCCTTGATCGCGGCGAGGCCGCCGTCGTCGGCGATCACTTCATACGGATTGTTGATTTGCTTCGGCACGAATGCGATCTTCAGGCCGTTTTTCAGGCCCGCAGCGGGCGCCGCGCAACTGATCGCGAGCAACGCAATGCAAAGCGCCGCCGCGCCGGTGTGACGTAGGGGTTTGAACATGAAGTGTCTCCTGCTTGTTGTTGGACGGATGAGGTCCGGGTTTGTAGTCACGCTAAATCACGTCATGAAGATGCAGCCGACTTCGCGATGAAACGCCGGTCGCGCGCCGCGCGCCAACGGGCAACCAGGTTCGGTATCAGCACGGATGCAAGCAGCAGCACGCCGGTGACGATGGTGAGCGTTTCGCTCGATACGTCGTCGAGCGTCAAGGCGTTTTTCAGCACGCCGATAATGAGCAGCGACAGCAACACGCCGATCATCGAGCCGCGTCCGCCGAAAATGCTCACGCCGCCGAACAGCACCGCCGCAATCACCGACAACTCGAAACCCTCGCCGTTATCGCCGCGCGCGCTCGTGAAGCGTAGCGTGTGGATGACGCCGGCCAGCGCGCTCATCAAACCCGACAGCACGAACAGACGCAGCCTGATCTTCGCGACCTCGATGCCGGAAAACGCGGCGGCGGTCGGATTCGCGCCGATCGCGTAGAGGCTGCGGCCAAACGCGGTGGATTGCAGCAGCACGGTGAACAGCACCGCGCCGGCTATGACGATCGCGAAGGGCAGCGGAATAAAGGTCGCGCCGAGCGTCTCCATGCCGAATGCGGTGTACGCGGGCGGAAAATCGGCGACGGCCTGATCGCCGAGCAGCACATAGGCGAGGCCGCGAAAGAGCGCGAGCGTGCCGATCGTAACCGCGAGCGACGGCAGATTCAGCTTGACGATCACGAGACCGTTGAGAAGCCCCGCCGCCGCGCCCGCGATCAGCACGAGCGCGATCACGACCGGCATCGGCAAGCCCATATGCCACAGCACGCCCATCAACGCACTGGATGCGCCGAGCACCGAAGCCACCGACAAGTCGATCTCGGCCGCGACGATGACGAGCGTCATCGGCAAGGCCATCAAGGCGATCTCGGTGAGATCCGCCAACACGTTGCTCAGATTCGCGCCCGTGAGAAACACCGGCGAGAGCACGCGGCCGAGTGCAAGTGAGACGAACAGCACGAGTACCAGCAGCGCTTCCCATTGCAGCGGCGTTTCGCGTTTGCGCGCGAGCAGCGCGGAATCGGGTTTAGCCATGATCGCGTTTCCTCATCATGCGTTTGGCGACGGAGCGGGCGAGCAAAGTGTCGGCGGTAATGGCGGCGACGATCAACGCGCCCTCGATCGCCTGCTCCCAGAACGGTGAAACGTGCAGCACCACGAGCGCAATGCTGATCACGCCGAGCACCAGCGCGCCGAGCGTGGCGCCGAGTATCGTTCCCACGCCGCCCGTGATGGCGACGCTGCCCACCACGGCCGCCGCGACGACCTGCAGTTCGATGCCCTTCGCGGTGCTCGCGTCCACGGTGCCGAAGCGCGCGAGCCACAATGCGCCCGCAAAGCCGGCAATCGCGCCGGACAGCAGAAAGCCCGCCATCACGCGCCGCTCGACATTCAGGCCTGCCAGACGCGCGGCCTCGGGATTCGAGCCGATCGCATAGTGCTCGCGGCCGCCGCGAAACTGCTTCAGATAGATGGCGAGCGCGAGCAGCACGACGACGGCGATCAGCGCGAGTGTCGGGATGCCGAAGAATGTGCCGGTGGCAAGGCGCGAAAATGCATCGGGCAAACTGGTTGCGTTGATCTGTCCGCCGTGCACCCACGCGTAATCCGCACCGCGGAAAATGTAGAGGGTCGAAAGTGTCGCGACCAGCGAGGGCACGCGGCCGACCGCCACCAGCAGCGCGTTGATGCCGCCCGCCACGAGGCCGATAGCGAGCCCCGCTGCCAGCGCGACGATCACCGGCATCTGAGGAAACGCGACGTACAGGCTGCCTACCGCGTAGGCGCTGATGCCGACCGTGGAGCCGACCGACAGGTCGATATGACGCATCAGGATCACCACGGTCATGCCTGCGGTGAGCAGACTGATGATCGATACATTCAGCAGCACGTCGCGCAGATTCTGCAGATTCAGGAACTGCGGCCTCGCGAGCGCGGTGCCTGAAATCAGCAGAATCAGCACAATGAAAAGCGTCGTCTCGCGGCTCTTCGCGAGAGTCGCGGCGAAGCCGGCCGGCGAACTCGCAGCGCGCTTTGCCGGCGGCGGCGCCTGCACGGGCGCGGGGTGGGTCGAAGAATGACGCATCATGCTGCACGTCCCAACGGTGGAATGGGTTGTCCGAGCGCGGCGGCCATGATGCGTTCCTCGTCGGCCTCGGCGCGCGCAATGTCGGCACTGATGCGGCCTTCGTGCATCACGAGCACGCGGTCAGCCATGCCGAGCACTTCGGGCAGTTCGCTCGATATCATCAGCACCGCCATGCCGTCGCGCACCAGTTCGGCGAGCGCGCTGTACACCTCGGCTTTGGCGCCGACGTCGATGCCACGCGTGGGTTCGTCGATGATCAGCACTTTGGGGCCCGTCGCCAGCCATTTGCCCAGCACGACCTTCTGCTGATTGCCGCCGGAGAGTGTACCCACCGGCGCATTCGGGTCGCCTGCTTTCAGACGCAGCCGCGTGCCCCACCTGTTCGCGAGCGCGGTCTCGCTGCGCGCGGTGATGAGGCCATGCTTGACGAGCCGGCCGAGCACCGTCATCGACGCATTGCGCGCGATGCTGAGCTCCAGCGCGAGTCCCTGCTGGCGCCTGTCTTCGGGCACGAGCGCGAGTCCCGCGCGTACCGCGGCGGCGGAACTGCCCGCGGACAGACGCTGGCCGCCGATCATGATTTCGCCGGCATCGAGCGGGTCGATACCGAAGATCGCACGCGCCACTTCGCTGCGGCCCGCGCCCACGAGACCCGCGAGGGCGACGATTTCCCCCTCGCGGACATCGAACGAAATGTCCTTGAACACGCCGACGCGCGTGAGGCCGCGAACGGAGAGCCGCACTTCGCCGGGCGGCCGCTCCGCTTTCGGATAGAACGTCTCCAGATCGCGGCCGACCATTTTTGCCACGATGGCGTCGGTGGTCAGATCGGCGGTCAGGCCGTCGAACACTTTCGCGCCGTCGCGCATGATCGTGACGCGCTGCGTCAGTGCAAAGACTTCGTCGAGCCGGTGCGTGATGAAGAGAATCGCCACGTCGCGCTCGCGCAGCTTGCGCACGATCGCGAAGAGCCGCTCGACTTCCGGCAGCGACAACGCGGCGGTCGGTTCGTCCATGATCAGCACGTTCGCATTCAGCGAGAGCGCCTTCGCGATTTCGATCACCTGCTGATCCGCAATCGACAAACCGCGCACCAGTTGGTCCGCGCGCAGATCCACGCCGAGCGAGGCGAGCAGGCCGTCCACCTCGCGGCGCATCGCGTCGTATTGAATGCAGCCGATGCGGTCCACGGGCTGCCTGCCCATGAAGATGTTCTCCGCAATCGAGAGGTCGAAGAACAGCGTCGGTTCCTGGTAGATGACCGCGAGCCCGGCATCGCGCGCTTCGGCCGGCGTCGCAAAGCGGCGCGCCATGCCGTCGACCACGAGTTCGCCGCTATCCGGCTGATGCACGCCCGCGAGAATCTTGACGAGCGTCGATTTGCCCGCGCCGTTCTCGCCGAGCAGCGCGTGCACTTCGCCGGGCCACAGCGCGAGATCGCCATCGGACAGTGCGCGCACGCGCCCGAACGATTTGCTCGCATGCCGCAATTCAAGCCTCGGCTGAGCGGTTGAGGGTGGCTGCACTGCGTGTCTCCTTCTCATGCGTGGTGGGCGTCAGCGTTTTTCGGTTTGCCTCGTGCTCACGGTCTGCGTCAGATGCGATAGAAGCGCTCCGCGTTGCGGCAAAAGAGCGCCTCTTTTTCCGCAACGCTCGCGCCTTCGATAATCGCCGCATACGCATGCCACAAATCCGCGTAGGAGCCGAACAAACGGTCCACGGGAAAGTTCGAGGCGAACATCGCGCGCTCGACACCGAACGCGTCGATCGTTTCGAGCACATAGGGCCGCAAGCTCTCCACCGTCCAGTGATGATCGAACATCGCAAGTCCGCTGATTTTCACGTACACGTTCTTGCAAGCGGCGAGCATGCGCAGCCCGTCGCGCCATGCGCGATAACCGGCCACGCTGTCGCGGTCCACGAACATGCCCGCATGATTGAGTGCGAAGAGCGTGTCCGCATGCGCGCGTGCAAGCGCCGCCGCCTCTTCCATTTGTGACGGATAGATCTGCAGATCGAACGACAGGTCGTGACGGCGCAGCAATGCGAAATTTTCGCGCCACTGCGGCTCGCGCATGTAGTGTCGGCCCACATAATCGAACAGCTTGTTCACGTGCACATTGAGAATCTGGCGGATGCCACGTGTGTTCGGAAACGCCGCATGCGCTTCGAGCCATGCAGGCGCGTTCGGCGCAGACAGATCGACCGCGGCGACAATGGCGTTCGGCATGCCGCGCGATTCGGCGCGATCCGCAATGGACTGCAGCCAGCGCGTTTCCTCGACGGGATCCGCGGGATCGTGATTCGCCTCCACGTGCACGAGTTTCTTCACGTCGATGCCGCCCGCTTCGCCGAGCAGGTCATCGAGCAGATAGTCGTGCTTGAGATCGCGCGCGTCGCCGACGAACGACACGCCCGGGTTGTCGAGCCACGGATAGCAATGCGTTTTCAAATCCCACAAGTGGATATGCGAATCGACAACCTGCATGCAGTGCCTCCGTCGTTTCAAGCGTGCGAAGCGTGACAATCGGTTAGTTAAGCGAACTTAGCCGGAACACCTGTTCGAGCGGTTGTTGAAGCGGCGTGTGATCCGCGGCGGTGTGCATGATGTCGGCCATGTAATCCCACCATTTGCGCATGACGTCGAGTTCAGGGAGCGCGTCCATCGTGTGATGTGTAGTGCGCGTGAGCACGGCGAACAGGTGGTCGGTGCCGGCATCGAAGAAGATGCGGTACTCGCGCACGCCGGCGTTGTGCAATGCATCAACCAGTTCCGGCCAGATTTGCGCATGACGGCGCTCGTATTCCTCGCGCATGCCGGGGTTGAGCACCATCCGGAAAGCGATTGTCTCCATTGCGGCTGTCTCGTCGTTATGGCGCTTTCGCGGCGAAGCGCCTGCAAAGACTATAATTCCTGCGTCGATAGCATCTCAATCCGTGTTTGGGATTGGGCGATCCACAAACCGAATCGCACCGGCACCATGAGCCCACTCTCAGCAACCGTCGCACTCGTCAATCGGCTCAAGTTCAAACACCTCGCGCTGCTCGTCGCGCTCGACGACGCACGCAATCTCCATCAGGCCGCCGAAGCCGTCAACGTCGCGCAGCCGAGCGCGAGCCGCATGCTCGGCGACATCGAGGAAGCGTTCGGCTTTCTGCTGTTCGAGCGCAACGCGCGCGGCATGACGCCCACGCCGCTTGGCGTCGTCACGCTGGCCTATGCACGGCGAGCACTCGCCGAACTCACGCGTTTCGCCGAAGACCTGGAGGTCAAGCGCCGCGGCGGTCACGGTCAATTGACGGTCGGCGCGATCATGGGTGCCGCGCCCGATCTGCTGGCCATGGCCGTCGCGGCGCTGAAGACCGATAGTCCGCTGCTGAACGTGCGCATACTCGGCGAAACCAGCGACCAGGTGGTGCAGTTGCTGCATCGCCGCGAAGTCGATCTCGCGCTTGGGCGCCTGACCAGCCCCTTGCAGCACAACGATTTCAGTTTCGAGCCGCTCGCGCGCGAGACCTTGCTGCTCGTGGTGCGCTCGGTGCATCCGCTCGCGAGCCGCGCGCGCATCACGTTGCGCGAACTGATCGACTGGCCATGGGTGGCGCAGCCCGTGACCAGCCCGGCGCGTGTGCTGTTCGAGGAAGAGCTCGCGCGTGCGGGGCTCGCCACGCCGGTCAATCTCACCGAATGCGCGTCGATCTTCGCGACGCTGCAGTTGCTCGAAAACTATGACGCGGTGGCGATGCTGCCGGAGTCGGTGGTGCGCGATCACGTGCGCGGCAAGCTGCTCGTCGCCCTGCCCCTCGAAATCGGCAAGAGCCTCGCGGGTTTCGGCATTCTCACGCGCAAGGAAGAACCCCTCGGGGAGCCGGCGCTGCGCTTCATCGAACTGCTGCGCGGTTTCTCGCGGCGTCTCGCGCGCGACGATGCCGCGTCCCGCGAAGTCGCGAACACTTCCGCGCCGGTTAGCTGAAGTCGGCATCGCGCGTCATTGCAGATTGACGAACAGGCCACCGTCGACGAGCAACGCCGCGCCCGTCACATAGCGCGCACGGTCGGACGCGAGAAACACCACGCATTCGGCAACGTCCTCAGCGCGGCCGAGGCGCCCGAGCGGAATGCGCTTTTCGAAGTAGGCTTTCTTCGCTTCGTCGGCGAGATCTTCGGCGTTCAGGTCCGTCGCGATCGTGCCCGGCATGACCGAATTGCAGCGGATGCCGTACGGCCCCAATGCGACCGCGCACGATTGCATCAGCGAATGAACGCCCGCTTTGGTCGGCGTGTAGTGCGTCTGCATGCCGCCGCCCACCAAAGCGCTGATCGAACTCGTCGCGACAATGGCGCCGCCCGTGCCTTGCGCTTTCATTTGCTGCGCAGCGGCTTGCGTGACGTAGAACGCGCCGTTCAGATTCACTGCGACTGTCGATTCGAGCACGTCCGCAGGCATGTCGAGAAACGCGTGGAACGGACAGATGCCGGCGTTGCTTGCCAGCACGTCGACCTTGCCGAATGCTTCAACGGTCCGCTGCACCAGCTGTTGCCCGGTTTCGCGCGCGGCCACGTTGCCTTCTATCGAAATGACGCGCCGCCCGAGTGCCTCGATCTCTTCGACCACTTCGGCGACGGCGGAACGGCGCCCATACGATGCGTCGTTATCGCCCCAGTAGTTGATTGCGACGTCGGCGCCTTCCGTTGCGCACGCAACGGCTATGGCGCGCCCGATGCCGCGCGAGCCGCCGGTGACGATCACCACCTTGTCCTTGAGCAGCACGAAAATTCTCCTTTCAGTAGACCCGCAACACAGCCGCATGTGCGGCATGGGTCAACGCGGATAAGGCCGCACCAGCGCGCATTCCGGATTGAGCCGCACGCCGAAGCCCGGCGTGTCCGGCACCTTCATGCGTCCATTCACAGGTACCGGTTCGTCGAGCAGCAGCGGCGTGAACATCGGCACGACCTCGTCGGCTTTGGGCGCCATCATGAGGAACTCGGAGAACGGCGAGTTATGACGCGTGACGACGAAGTGATAGCTGTACACCGAGGAGCCGTGCGGCACGACCATCACGTTATGCGCATCCGCGAGCGCCGAAATCTTGATGAGCTCCGTGATGCCGCCGCACCAGCCCACATCCGGTTGAATCAGATCGCAGCACTGCATCTCGAGCAGCATGCGAAAACCCCAACGCGTCGCCTCATGTTCGCCCGTGGACACCATCATGCCGCGCGGCACGTTGCGGCGCAGTTCGGCGTAACCCCAGTAGTCGTCGGGCGGCAGGCACTCTTCGATCCATTTGAGCCCGTATTGGTGCGCGGCTTGCGCGAGGCGTGTTGCATACGGCACGTCGAGACTCATCCAGCAGTCGTACATCAGCCAGAAATCGTCGCCGACGCGGCTGCGCATGTCGGCCAGTTTCTCGAGGTTGAGCTTGAGTCCCGCTTCGCCTTCTGCCGGACCATGCTGCAAAGGCAATTTTCCGCCGATAAAGCCCATCTCCTTCGCGAGGTCCGGACGCGCGCCGGTCGCGTAGAACACGAGCTCGTCGCGCACGGGGCCGCCCAATAGCTGATACACCGGCTCCTTGCGCACCTTCGCGAGCAGATCCCACAAAGCGAGGTCGACGCCCGAAATCGTATTGAGCACCACGCCCTTGCGCCCGTAATAAAGCGTGGAGTAGTACATCTGATCCCACATCTTTTCGATGTCGGTCACGAGCTGGCCTTCGAGAAAACGCGCCAGATGTTTTTCGACGATGAACGCGCCGATCTCGCCGCCCGTCGTCACCGCGAAGCCGACGGTGCCGTCGCTCGCCTCGATTTCGACGACGAGCGTGCCCAGCACATTGATGCCGAACGACTGCCGGCTCTGGCGATACTCGGGGTAACGCGCCATCGGCGTCGAGATGTGATCGTCGATCCAGTGTCCGCCGGGTTGGTCGTGATAGTCCGCTCCGCCGCCGCGGACGATGAAGGCACGCACGTGCCGGATAGTGGGCATGGCCATGAGAGAGGCTCCGTGATGGACGTCGAACGTGTCGCCGGCAGTGCGCCTAGCGGGCGCGATGCAGCAAATCGTGAATTGAGCCGGGGGCTTTCGCGCCGTCGCCGCGCAACAGCGTGCCGATCAACAGCGCGGCGAGCAGACTGGAGGCGCCGAGCACGATCAGTCCCGCCGATGTCGAAGAAAACGCGCGCTCCGCAGCAGTGCGCAAACTCGGCGCGATGAAACCGCCCAGACTGCCGAGCGAATTGATCAGCGCGATGCCGCCCGCAGCGGCCGCACCGGTCAGCAAACGCGTCGGGAAGGTCCAGAAAAGCGGCTGTGCAGCAATGAAACCGCTTGCGGCGCAACACAGCGCGATGAGCCCGATGGCCGGACTGTGCGCGAGTCCCGACACAGCAATGCCGAGCCCCGCGACGACCAGCAGCGCGGACGCCCAGCGGCGGTGCGCGCCCGTTCGGTCGGCGCGGCGCGGCACATACCAGGTGACCGCGAGCGCGCAGATCCACGGCAAGGCGGCGACGAGCCCGACGTGAAAGCCCACCGTCGTACCAAGCAAGGCGGCGACCTGTTGCGGCAGATAGAAGATCACGCCATACACGCTCATCTGGATCAGCAGATAGATCAACGAGAGCAACAGCACGCGCCGGTCCACCAGCGCGGCGAGAATGCGATGCGGTCCATGCGCCGAGGCGGCGCGCGCGTCGTCGTCGAGTGCGGCGCGCAGCGTCGTTCGTTCCTGCGCCGCGAGCCAGCGCGCGTCTTCGGGACGATTGTCGAGATACCAGAACGCCCATACGCCGACGAGGGAGGCGAGCACGCCTTCGACCAGAAAGAGCCACTGCCAGCCGGCCAATCCCAGCGCACCATTCAACTCAAGGAGCGAGCCCGACAGCGGACTGCCGAAAATGAACGCCAGCGGCGCGCCGAAATAGAACATGCCGACGGCGCGGGCACGCGCACGCTGAGGGAACCAGTGCGTGAGGTAATAGATAACGCCGGGAAAAAATCCGGCTTCGGCGACACCGAGCAAAAAGCGCAGCGTGTAGAACGTCGTTGCCGTGTGCGCGAGACTCATCGCCGCCGACACGAGCCCCCACGTCACCATGATGCGGCACATCCACGCTCGCGCGCCGACGCGATGCAACAGCAAATTGCTTGGCACCTCGAACAATGCATAGCCGACGAAGAAAACGCCCGCGCCGAACGCAAATGCCGCGGTCGACAGACCCGTGTCGTGCTGCAGCGCTTTCTGCGCGAAGCCGATGTTCGCGCGGTCGAGAAATGCCAGCACATACATCAAAAGCAGGAATGGCAACAGCCGGCGCATTACCTTGCTGTTGATCGCTTCGAGCGAAGCACTCGCATGCGGGTCCATGTCGTCTCCTTCGCGCAGTCCGCTGGGCGGCTTCGCGGTTCTCGTGTGAAGTGCGGCTTGCCGGCTTCGCGTAGCGGCGTGCCTTGTCACGCCGCTACGCGTCTTGACTCGCGCGCGGCCTGGCTCAATAAGTGGCGCGGCCGCCCGACAAGTCGAATACCGAACCGGTACTGAATGCGCAGTCCTCGGAGGCGAGCCAGAGAATCAGCGAGGCCGCTTCTTCCGGCAGCAGGAAGCGGTTCATCGGAATCTTCGAGAGCATGTAGTCGATGTGCTGCTGCGACATCGAATCGAAGATTTCCGTTTTGGCGGCCGCGGGCGTGACCGCGTTGACGAGAATGTTCTTCGTCGCGAGTTCCTTGCCTAGCGATTTCGTGAGGCCGATGAGCCCGGCCTTCGACGCGCTGTAGTGCGAGGCGTTCGGATTGCCCTCCTTGCCGGCCACCGACGCGATATTGACGATGCGCCCATAGCCCTGCTTCAGCATCTGCGGGACGACCGCGCGGCACGTGAGATACGGTCCGATCAGATTGACGTCGATGACGCGGCGCCAGACCTCCGGCCCCAGCTCCCACGTGGTGCCGTTGCCGCCGGTGATGCCCGCGGAGTTAATCAGCACGTCGATTGCACCGTGGTCGAGCACAGTCTGCGAGACGGCATGGGCGACGGCCGCTTCCTGCGTGAGTTCGACGGTGACCGCCGTCACTTTGCCGAGTTCGGCAAGCTCGCGCTGGCTGCGGGCGAGGCGCTCCGCGTCGATGTCCCAGAGCGCGACCGACGCGCCCGAGCTGAGCGCCCGCTGAGCGACTGCGTAGCCGATGCCGCGCGCGCCGCCGGTAATGGCGACCACGCGTCCTTCCAGGTCGATTCGGTTCATTCGTGTCTCCAGCGTCGGTGTTGTCGTATCTGGGCTTCACGCCAATATACGGGCCGCGCGATGCCGCAACAATCCGAGAATCGGAAAGGTCGATAACAAAAGCGGATCGCGCGACGTGGAGCGCGGGGAGACATCGGATGGCAGGAAAACAGAGGGATTACCGCTCGCGGCGAGGGTGTGACTCACTAGCCGTTATGCAGGGCGAGGCCGGACGCGGCCGCGCTTGCGCGACGCGAGCTCAAAGCGCGTCCTGACACAGAGCCTTCATGCGCTGAACCATCGTGCTGGCTTCGTTCAGCTCCATTTCGCTCGTAAAGAGCGCCTGCACGTTCGACAGGCGCACAGCCACGCCCGCATTCATCAGATCCTGGCTGGCGATCTTCAACGCAAGCTGACCGATTTGCACGCGTTCCAGCCAATGCATGGGCATGCTGTTTCTGGCGAGCCACTGGCGGCAGCACTGGACGACGTGATCCACACGCCACTCCGCGCTGAGCGCATAGGACGCCGCAGCGATGGCCACGAGAAAGCACAGCAGTTCGGCGCGCGCGGCTGAGGGCAGTTTGGGGTCGTTTTTTTTCATTCGCTTGTAGGTTGACGGGGTTTTTCACGGGGCGCCGGCGGGTGGCCGCGCTTCAGGCGGTTTAGCCGGCAACTGACGCGCACCGCATCGACATGCGCCCGTTCCGTCCGACAAACAGCCTGCCTCGGAGTTCAACGAGTCGCGCAGCTCACGGCCTCTGGGACGCCCTGATGTGATCGCGCCCCGGCCGCGAAGCACTGTCTCACCGCGAAACACCGAATAGCTGAAAGACGACGCCACGCAACCAGCGATTGCCCGCCTCGTGGTGATACCGCGCATGCCAGTGTTGCCGGACGGCAAAGCCATCCACGGGGACAGGACACGGGTGGACGGCCAGATCGTTGGCCTGCGCGAGCGTCTCGCCGATATGGCGCGGCAGCGTGGCAAGCAGATCGGTAGTCTGCACGATCGTGCCGAGCCCGAGAAAGCCCGGCAGCTGCAGCACGACGTCCCGCTCTATCCGCTCGCGCGCCAGTGCCTGTTCGAGCAGTTGCGCCCCGGTGCCGGATTCGATGCTGACATGTCCCTCCGCGCGGTACCGCTTCAACGCGAGCCGCCCTCGAATGCGAGGATGATGCCGGTTGCTGAGGCACACCCAGTCCTGCTGATAAAGCTGCTGCTGGTAGATGCCGCCGCTTAACCACGGCACATAGCCGATGGCGAGATCCGCTTCGCCCGATTCCAGCGCGCGCTCCGTATTGCCGTCGATCCTCGCCGCCTCGAGCCGGATGCCCGGCGCCTGGGCGCGCACATGCGCGAGCAGTCTCGGCAGCAGTGTGATGTGACTCGCGTCCGTCATGCAGATGCGAAAGCGCCGCTGTGCGGTGGCGGGATCGAAGGCGATCTCCCATGCGAGGAACCGCCTGAGCGATTCGAGTATCTCGCGGCAGGGACCGATAAGCGCGTCGGCTTGCGGCGTCGGCGCCATGCCGCCGGGCGTGCGGATGAAAAGCGGATCTTGCAAGGACTCGCGCAACCGCCCGAGCCAGATGCTGATAGTCGGCTGGCTCTGCCCCAGTTGCTCCGCCACGCGCGTGACGCTGCGCGTGTCGTAAAGCAGGTCGAAGAGCTGCAGCAGTTTGATATCGGGGAAATCGGGCTGGGTCATGGGCGCCGCATTATTGTGTTTCGCAATGATGTCATTGTAGTCATTGCATTGCCGTTATGGGTGACAACTCCTATCGTGTATCCACACGTCAAGGAGAAGCTCAGTGAAGATTGCGATTCTCGGGGCCGGCGCACTAGGCTGTGCGATCGGCGCCACCCTCACGGAAGGCGGCCAGGAAACCTGGCTGATCGATCGTTCGCCCCTCCATGTGGACACAATGCGCCGTGACGGCCTGCTGGTCGACGACGATAAAGGTGCGCGGCGCATCGCGGTTCGCGCGGCGACGCAAGCGAGCGAAGTCGGCGCGGCCGACCTCGTCATCGTGCTGGTGAAGTCCTTTCACACCGACTCGGCGATGCGCGGCGCGCTCGCGCTGATCGGTCCTGACACGCTGGTGCTTTCGCTCCAGAACGGCCTGGGGCATGAAGACGTGCTCGCCGACATTGTGGGCCGCGAGCGCGTGCTCGCGGGCAAGACGTATGTGGGCGGCGTGCTGCGCGGGCCGGGCCATATCGAGGCGGGGGTCACCGGCAAAGCCACTTATATCGGCGAGCTGGATGGCCGGCTCACGCCACGGGTGCGGGCCATCGCCGACGCATTCAACGCCGCCGGCCTGCTGACTACGGTCAGCGACAACATCGTCGGCACCATGTGGGACAAATTGCTCATCAACGTCGCCACCGGCGCGCTGACGGGCATCACGCGTCTGACCTACGGCCAGCTCTACACGGAGCCGCTCCTGAAGGCAACGGCGCTCGCGGCCATCAGCGAAGCCATGGCGGCTGCGCGGGCAGCGGGCATTGCGTTGTCGATCAAGGAGCCCGACGAAGCATGGACGTTG
Source organism: Paraburkholderia phenoliruptrix (assembly GCF_902859825.1). Lineage (GTDB taxonomy): Bacteria > Pseudomonadota > Gammaproteobacteria > Burkholderiales > Burkholderiaceae > Paraburkholderia > Paraburkholderia phenoliruptrix. The sequence goes on from NZ_CADIKB010000016.1 coordinate 125,478, forward strand.
GCGGCCGAAGGCCTCTCTCCCACGTTCAAGACATCGATGCTGCAAAGCCTCGAAAAGGGCTCGGTCACGGAGATCGATTTCATCAACGGCTCGGTGGTGCGCTGGGGGCAACGGCTCGGCGTGCCGACGCCGGTCAACGCAACGCTGGTGGCATGCATCAAGGGCATTGAGCGCGCGCTGGCCGATGAGCGGGACGATGCGAAGCACGCTGACATGCACGATAAGAACCGCAAGGAGACGACGGCATGAGCGGCTCAAAGGCTTATCTCGAGCACGTGGCGATCTGGGTGAAGGACATTCAGTGGCACATCCGCTTTTTCGAGGACGTGCTCGGCATGACCATGCGTGAAGTCGACGGCACCGCCGATGCACCGCGCCAGTACTGGACACTCGGCGGCCTGCAGTTCATTCATGCGCCGCATTACGACGGCCACGAAGGGCGCCTGGCCCACCTGGGCGTCATGTGCGAAGACCTGGAAGCGGCGTTGGTGGCTGCTCAGGCCTATGGTGTGAGCGACATGCCGCAAGGGCGCAACTGGCTGCGTTTGCCCGACGGCCTCGCTGTCGAACTGATTCAGGCGAGACCCGCCTCCTGTGTCGCAGAGGCGCTGAGCATCAACCCGCGTGCGGAGACTTGAGCATGACAATCATCGAGAAATACTGGGACGACGCCCGTGAAGGCGACGAGTGCGTGAGCCCGAGCTACACCGTGACGAAGGAGCGCATCCTCGCCTACGCCGATCTCACGGGCGATCACACGCCTGTGCACGTGGATGAGGCCTATGCCAACGCGAGCCACTTCGGCTGCCTCGTCGCGCATGGGTTGTTCGGACTCTCGGTTGCCGACGGCCTCAAGACCCAGAGCGACTATCGTTTCCTGCCCGGCATGTCGCTCGGATGGACCTGGGACTTCGTGCTGCCCATCAAGGTCAACGACGTGCTGCACGTGAAGTTTCGCGTCGGCGCTATGCGGCCCAGCAGGAGCCGGCCTGGCTGGGGCATCGTCGTTCTTCCATCAGAACTGATCAATCAGGATGGCGAAACAGTTCAACGCGGCGAACATCGTCTGATGGTGCCGCGCCGGCCGGGAGCACTGTGATGCAGGCACGTCCCCTCGAAGGTATACGCGTTGTCGACTATAGCCACTTTCTCGCCGGCCCCTATGTGGGCCGCTGCCTTGCGGCGCTCGGCGCCGAAGTCATCAAGGTCGAGCGTCCCGGCAGCGGCGATGCGGGACGCCAGCACGCCACCGTGCTGGACGATCAGCAAAGCGGCTACTTTCTGCAACTCAATATGGGCAAGCGCGGCGTGAGCGTCAATATGAAAGACGCACGCGGCAAGGAGTTCATGCGCCGCCTGTGCGACTCGGCGGATGTATTCGTCGAGAATTATCGTCCCGGCGCGCTCGACAAGCTGGGGCTCGGCTATGCCGAGTTGTCCGCTCGCAATCCGGGCCTCGTCTACTGTTCGATCTCGGCATACGGCCATACCGGCCCCGATGCGCACCGCGCCGGTTTCGGCCTGATCGCCGAGGCAAAAAGCGGCATCATGCAGATGGTCGGCACGCCTGGCGAGCCGCCCCCGCTGCTGCGCATTTCCCTCGGCGACATGTACACCGGCATTCACGCGGTGGCCGCCATCAACGCGGCGCTGCTGGGTCGCGTGAAGAGCGGACGCGGCCAGCATATCGACATGGCGCTGTACGACACGCTTGTCTCCATGCATGAGTACGCGGTGCAGTGCTATACGTTGCAAGGCGTGCTGCCGGCAATGTCCCAGGCGTAGTTGAAGGTTGAAGGCGGCGGTTCGCCAGTGGAATCCGAGAGAATCGGGTTTCCAGGACCAACCTCCCGAACAGGGAACCAAGGAGAACCGCC
>NZ_CADIKB010000017.1 GCF_902859825.1 Paraburkholderia phenoliruptrix
GCGGTTCTCCTTGGTTCCCTGTTCGGGAGGTTGGTCCTGGAAACCCGATTCTCTCGGATTCCACTGGCGAACCGCCGCCTTCAACCTTCAACTACGCCTGGGACATTGCCCCCGGCGAGCATGCAGGTAGTGCATTTCCGGGCTGTCTTCCGCGGGTTTGTAAAACTTCAGCTGTTCGACGTCCGCGTCCGTGAGCGGCAGGCGGAAGCGGTCGCGAAACGCCTTGAGGTCGTCGTAATCGAGCTTCTTCTGTTGATGCGTCGTCATGCGCCCCTGGCCCGCCGCACCCATGCCGAAGCCCTTCATCGTTTTCGCGAGAATCACGGTCGGCTGGCCGCGATGCGCAAGTGCCTTTGCGTAAGCGGCGTGCAGTTTGCGCGCGTCGTGGCCGCCGCGCCGCAAGCGGTCGATATCTTCGTCGCTCAATTGCCCGGCGAGCGCGGCGAGCTCCGGATTCTGGCCGAAGAAGCGCTCGCGGTTGTAGGCGCCGTCGTTAGCCGAGAAGGTCTGGAACTGGCCGTCGACGGTCTGCGCAAACGCGCGCAGCAAGGCGCCGCTGCGGTCGCGCGCAAACAGCGCGTCCCAGTCCGAACCCCAGATCACCTTGATCACGTTCCAGCCGGCCCCGGTGAAATGCGCCTCGAGTTCGTCGGTGATGCGGCCGTTGCTGCGCACCGGGCCGTCCAGACGCTGCAAATTGCAGTTGATCACGAACACCAGGTTGTCGAGCCCTTCGCGCGCGGCGAGCGACAACGCGCCGGTCGACTCGGGTTCGTCCATCTCGCCGTCGCCGAAAAAGCCCCACACCTTGCGGCCTTGCGTGTGCGCGAGCCCGCGATTCGCGAGGTAGCGCATGAAGCGCGCCTGATAAATCGCGTTGATCGGGCCAATGCCCATGGAGCCGGTCGGAAACTGCCAGAAATCCGGCATCAGCCACGGATGCGGATACGAACACAGCCCGGGCCCGCCGATCTCGCGACGGTAATGCCGCAGGTTCTCCTGCGACAGAAAGCCTTCCAGATACGCTCGCGCATACACGCCCGGCGACGAGTGCGGCTGGAAGTACACGAGGTCGCCCGCGCCCTCGCCTGCTCCCGCGCCTTTTTCCGAAGCCGACGCGCGAAAGAAATGGTTGAAGCCGACCTCGAACAGATCCGCCGCCGACGCGTAGCTCGCAATATGCCCGCCGAGTTCGCCGTACGCCTTGTTCGCGCGCACCACCATCGCCAGCGCATTCCAGCGGAGCGCGGCCGCAAGCCGCTCTTCCAGCTCCAGATTGCCCGGATAGCGCGGCTCGTCCTCCGGCGCGATCGTGTTCCGGTACGGCGTCACATTGTTGCGCGCCGCTTCGACGCCGAGCGAGACGGCATGGCTCGCCAGCCTGTCGAAGAGAAACTGCGCGCGCTCGCGGCCCACGTGTTCGACAACGGCGTCCAGCGCCTCCAGCCACTCGGCGGTTTCCTGCGGATCGGCGTCCGCCGGCTCGGCACGGGCTGCACCGAGGGTCCGCCACTGCTCGCTACCGCCGGACAAATCCGTCATGACATCACTCCGTGTCGACGCGTTCGGTTCACAATCGAGTGAGTCAATGGTACTTGCGAGTCGGCAAAATGAGCGTCTCATTTGCTTGAGATGTTAGGCTGCGATAGGCTATTTGTTCCGGATTTCCCACCGCTCACAGAAGATTTCAACTATGACCACGCCAACCCGGCGGCTTGACCGCATCGACATCGGCATCCTGAGCCAGTTGCAGCAGAACGCGCGCATCACCAATGCCGACCTGGCGCGCTCGGTGAATCTGTCGCCCACGCCGTGTTTTAACCGCGTGCGCGCGCTCGAAAAGCTCGGTCTCTTCAAGCAGCAGGTCACGCTGCTGAATCCGGAACCGCTTGGGCTGCGCATCAACGTGTTCATTCAGGTGAGTCTGGAAAAGCAGGTGGAAGATGCGCTGCAGCGCTTCGAGCAGGCCATTGCGGAGCGCCCCGAGGTGATGGAGTGCTATCTGATGACGGGCGACGCCGACTATCTGTTGCGCGTGGTGATGCCGGACATGCAGACACTCGAGCGTTTTATCGTCGATCATTTGACGAAGATTCCCGGCATTTCCAACATCCGTTCGAGCTTTGCGCTGAAACAGGTGCGCTACAAGACGGCGCTGCCGCTGCCCGCGTCCGGATTGACGCTGACGGACCCAGACGACGTCGCGACCGACTGGCGCTGACGCGTCCTGCACGCGGCCCTCGCTTCGCGCAAACGCACGACCACTAATCAGGAGAAGAAAACGATGAGCTACGACGACAGCAATCCGTTCGCGAAGATTCTGCGCGGCGAGCTACCGTGCATCAAGGTCGCGGAAAACGATGCAGCGCTCGCCTTCATGGATCTGATGCCGCAGGCCGAGGGCCACGTGCTGGTCGTGCCGAAGGAAGCCGCCGCGGAGATTTTCGATTTGTCGGACGCGGCGACGGTGGCCTGCATGCGCATGACGCAAAAGCTCGCCATTGCGGTGCGCGCGGCGTTGCAACCGGACGGCATATTCATCGGCCAGTTCAACGGCGCGGCGGCGGGCCAGACGGTGCCGCACGTGCACTTTCACGTGATTCCGCGTTGGGAAGGCCAGCCGCTGCGCCTGCACGCCCGCGAGGTCGCCGACGCGGACACGCTCGAAGCGCTGGCCAAACGCATCCGAGCGCACTGGCGCGCGGATTGACGGACTGCGCTCAGGCACTCGCATGCGGCGCGCCGGTGTATCGCGTCAAGCACACACGCGCCGCTTACAGCCGATGCCGCGAACGACGCAGCGGATGGCGCCAGTCCAGCCGCCGCGGCTTTGCATGCAGCGGACGCATGTCGTGCAAATGCCGGTGTTCCTGCCACAATTCGTCGGAGAAAAGAAACGCGACGATCAGCAGCGGAAGGACAAGAAAAACGCCCAATATCACGTTCTCGATCACGGTGGCCTCCGTTTGCTCGAGCATGGAATCCATTCTAGAGCACCGCACGTACCCGCACTGCCGACCACCGCGCATTAACCTGTGCGCACCACATAGAACGTGAGCTGGCATTGTTTATCTTCTGCATCTGCCGCTTTAATTCGCGTCCTGCGTGCGACGATATGAACGACTTTGTGTGCAATGCACCAAGCGCATTTCCGTTTGTAGTAAATCGCTTAAATCGACTCTCGCGTTTACGCTAATGCGGGCCGCAAACCATTACTGGTGAAAGCGGTGCGCATGCCGGGTCGTTTAGTTATCCATTGCAGTTTCGCCGCTTTTTCCGGCTGCCTAAGGTTTAGGCACCTGCGCCGCGCGGTGCGACAATTCGCCGCTGTTGCAACCGCACACAAGATGTGCTTGTTGTTCTGCGGCGTTCTCCTAAAGTGCAAGGTGCGGGTTAGACGATGGAGTTAAATACATAGCTAACCTGAGCATTTGGCCCGCACCGGAGGAACTATGAAAACTCGACTCGCCCTTGTTTTCGCCATTGCAAGTCTGGCTGCCGCAACCGTTCAGGCGCAAGACGTCGTGATCAAGCCGCAGCAGACCATTCAGTTCAAGGCCAACTCGTATGGCTGCCTGTCGAAAGACAAGCTCGACGCCGTCGACCAGCACGCGCAAGCCGGTGAACAGCAGAAAATGCAGGAGTTCTTCTCTGGATACCAATGCGTTTCCACGCCGGAGAATTCGAGCTTCCGCGTGGTGCGCGTGGTCGGTCACGACTTCGAGTTCGTGAATGCCGGCAATAGCGACACGCAAGGCCTCTGGGCAAACGACCGATTCATCAAGCAATAAGCTTTTCGCGCTTCGGCTTTTAGCGCGTCGTCACGCACGCGCCCCGATAATACGCGGGAGCGCAGTGCGAACATGCGCATTCTCCGGCTTTAAATACCGGAGACGGCAAGCTTGCGATTAAAAAATCGGCGAGACACGGTTAGGTGTCCCGCCGATTTTTATTTTGCGCAGCGAGATAACACACGAAGCGAAAAAAAACCGATGCGGCATATCATCCGCATCGGCAGTACGCCTTCTCGCAAAGCGCAGAAACACGTTTTATCTGGTCGACCCGCTCGCGTCTGTCAGTGAGAATCGCGCGGCACCGGCGCGCCGCTCGAACCGACCAGGAAGTCGAGGTCCGCACCCTGATCCGCCTGCAGCACGTGCTCGACGTAGAGCTTGTAGTAGCCGCGCTTGGGTGACTCGGGCGCCTGCCACGCTGCGCGCCGGCGCTCGAGCTCCTCGTCGCTGACTTCGAGGTGCAGGCGCCGCGCCTCCACGTCGAGTTCGATCATGTCGCCGGTTCGCACGAGGGCAAGCGGGCCGCCCGCGGCCGCTTCCGGCGACACGTGCAGCACCACCGCGCCGTACGCGGTACCGCTCATGCGTCCGTCGGAAATGCGCACCATGTCCGTAATGCCTTTTTGCAGCACCTTTTTCGGCAACGGCATGTTGCCCACTTCGGCGAAGCCCGGATAGCCCTTCGGCCCGGCACCCTTCAACACCATGATGCAGTTCTCGTCGATGTCGAGCGACTCGTCGTCGATCTTCGCGTGCAGTTCCTCGATGTTCTCGAACACCACCGCACGGCCGCGGTGTTTCAGCAGTTCCGCAGTGGCCGCCGACGGCTTGATCACCGCGCCGTTCGGCGCGAGATTGCCCTTTAGCACGGCAATGCCCGCCTTCGCCTTGAACGGCTCGGCGAACGTGGTGATGACTTTCTCGTCGTAATTCTGGGCGTTGCGCACGTTGTCCCAGATCGTCTTGCCGTTGACCGTCAACGCTTCGCGATGCAACAGACCCTGTTCGCCGAGTTGCTTGAGCACCGCCGGCAACCCGCCCGCGTAGTAGAAATCTTCCATCAGGTATTCGCCCGACGGCTGCAGGTTCACGAGACACGGCACGTTGGAGCCGAGCTCCCAGTCTTCCAGCGAGAGCTCCACGCCGATGCGCTTGGCCAGCGCGATCAGGTGCACGACCGCATTGGTCGAGCCGCCAATCGCCGCGTTCGTGCGAATCGCGTTTTCGAACGCCTGGCGCGTCAGGATCTTGTCCATCGTCAGATCCTCGCGGACCATGTCGACAATGCGTCGGCCGGCCATATGCGCGAGCACCTGACGGCGCGCGTCGACCGCCGGAATGGCCGCGTTGTGCGGCAAACCCATGCCGAGCGATTCGACCATCGAAGCCATCGTGGAAGCCGTGCCCATTGTCATGCAGTGGCCGCGCGAGCGGTTCATGCACGACTCGGCCTCGGTGAATTCTTCCTGCGTCATCGTGCCGGCGCGCACTTCCTCCGACATCTGCCAGACGCCCGTGCCCGAGCCGATATGCTTACCGCGAAAGCGGCCGTTCAGCATCGGTCCGCCCGACACGGCGAGCGCCGGCAGATTGCAGGACGCCGCGCCCATCAGCAGCGCGGGCGTCGTTTTATCGCAGCCGACGAGCAGAATCACGCCGTCCATCGGATTGCCGCGGATCGATTCCTCGACATCCATCGAAGCGAGGTTGCGAAACAGCATGGCCGTCGGCCGCAGATTCGTTTCGCCAAGCGACATCACCGGAAATTCGAGCGGCAGGCCGCCGGCCTCGTGCACGCCTTTTTTCACATACTCGGCGAGTTCGCGGAAATGCGCGTTGCAAGGCGTGAGTTCCGACCACGTATTGCAGATGCCGATCACCGGACGTCCGTCGAATTCGTCGTGCGGAATGCCCTGGTTTTTCATCCACGAGCGATGCAGAAACCCGTCGCGGTCCTTGAGGCCAAACCACGCCTGGCTGCGCAGCGGCTTTTTAGTCTGGTTGGAATCAGCCATGAAATCTCCTGTTGGCAAACGTGTAGAGCGGGGCGCGCAATCGGAATGTTTCAGTGCACGCGCTTGCTGCGGCGGAACTGGTCGAACAGCACCGCGAGCAGCAGAATCCCGCCGCGAATCAGGTATTGATAGAAAGTCGGCACATTCATCAGGCTCATCGCGTCCTGCACCGAGCCCATGATGAGCACGCCCACCAGCACGCCGGAAATCGTCGCAACGCCGCCAGTCAGCGACACGCCGCCGAGCACGCACGCGGAAATCACGCCGAGCTCCAGGCCGACCGACGTTTTCGGATCGCCGAGACTCATACGCGACGCAAGCATCACGCCCGCAAAACCGGTAACGAGACCCTGCAGCACGAACACCGTGATCTTGATGCGGGTGACGGGCAGGCCTGCGAGCAGCGCCGCCTCGCTATTGCCGCCGACAGCCAGCACGTTCTTGCCGAACACGGTTTTCTTCAGCAGAAAACCGAACAGCACGAAGCCGATGATGTTGCTCCAGATCGGATACGAAATGCCGAGGAACGAGCCGCCGCCCAGGTCGAAGAATCGTTCTTCGGAAATCATCACCGCGTCGCCGCTCGACGTGATGTACGCGAGGCCGCGCACGACTTCCATCATCGCAAGCGTGACGATCAGCGAGTTGATCTTGTAGCGTGCCACGAGCACGCCGTTCACGAGCCCGACCACGCCGCCCGCGACCACACCCGCGGCCACGCCGAGCAGCACGCTATGCGTCGCCGTGATGAGCGTCGACGCCACCACGCCGGCAAACGCTACGATCGAGGCGACCGACAGATCCACTTCGCCGAGCGCGAGCACGAACATCATCGTCACGGAGATCGAACCGATCAGCGTGACGGAAAGCAGCAGGCCCTGAATATTTCGCGAGCTGAGGAAGTCGGGCACGGTGAACGACAACACCGCGAACAGGATGACGAACACCATCACGATGCCGGACTTGTTGATCAGATCCCACGTGCGCGCGGCGCGCGCACTCAAGCCTGCCGAGGCGACGGCCGGCGTGGAGGATTCGGTTGAAGGTGTATTCATGATGTGTGTTCCGTTTCAATGCCGCAGTTTCGGTTCAGCGGCGCCATTCAGTTGCGTTCGGTTCGGCCGGCGATGGGCGAAGATGGAGCCGGCATGTCTAGCGGGGCAGGGCGAGCTTGATGAGCGCGTCGGGCGTGGCCTGCGCTTTCGGCAGATCACCGACGAGGCGTCCTTCCTTCATCACGATCACGCGATCCGTCACGCCGATCACTTCCGCCAGGTCGCTCGACACCACGATCACCGTGCGGCCCGCTTCGGCGAGTCCATACAGCAGTCCGTAAATTTCACTGCGCGCGCCGACGTCAATGCCGCGCGTGGGTTCGTCCATCAGAAACACGTCGATCTCTTCGGCGAGCCAGCGCGACAAGATCACCTTCTGCTGATTGCCGCCCGAGAGCGTGCCGATCGGCGTCTCGCCATTGCGTGTCTTGATGGCGAGCTTGCCGATGAACTCCTTCGCGGTCTGCGCTTCCTTGCGGCCGTTGAGCACGTTGAAACGGCTGAAATGCCGGCGGCAGCTGATATTGAGGTTGTCGGATACCGAAGCGATCGAGACAATGCCTTCCTGCTTGCGATCTTCCGGACAGAGCGCGACGCCCGCGCGCACCGCGTCGCGCGGCGTGGCAAAGCGCACCGGCTTGCCTTTGAGCGTGATTTCGCCGGCGGTCGGCTTCACCGCGCCGTAGATGAGCTTCATCAACTCCGAGCGCCCCGCGCCCACGAGTCCGAAGAAGCCGACAATTTCGCCCTTGCGCGCGGAAAAAGTGGCGGGCTCGCGCAGGCCCGGACCCAGGACGCCTTTCACGTCGAGCTGCACGTCGCCGAGTTCGCGCGTGCGATAGCCGTACACGTCCGCGATAGAACGGCCCACCATGCAGCTGATCAAACGATCGCGGTCGAGCCCGGCGCCTGCGTCGAACGTATCGATGCGGCGGCCGTCGCGGAACACGGTCACGCGGTCGCACAACTCGTAGACCTCGTCCATGCGATGCGTGACGTAGATGATCGCGCGGCCCTCAGCCCGCAACGCGCGAATGATCCGGAACAGTTGCGTGGTCTCGCGCGACGACAGCGAACTGGTCGGTTCGTCGAACGCGATCACGCGCGCGTCGCGCATCAGCGCCTTGCCGATCTCGATCATCTGCCGCTGACCGATGGACAGATTCTTCACCTGCTGCGACGGGTCGATTTTTTCGCCGAGCCGTTCGAGCTCGTGCAGCGCGCGCGCCGCCAGCGTCTTTTCGTCCAGCACACCGAAGCGATTGGGCAGCGCGCCGAGCATCAGGTTTTCCGCGACCGTCAGCTCGGGCACGAGATGCAGTTCCTGATAGATGATCGCGACGCCCGCCGCAATGGCCGCTTTCGTCGTCGTGAACTGCTGCTCGACGCCGCCGAGCGACAGCGTGCCCGCAGCCGGCTGATTGACGCCGGAGAGCACTTTCAGCAGCGTCGATTTGCCGGCGCCGTTTTCGCCCATCAGGCCATGCACTTCGCCGGGCCGCACTTCGAGCGACACCTGGTCGAGTGCGAGCACGCCGGGAAAACGCACGGTAATGCCGTCGAGTTGCAGATACGGCTCGGTGGACGCAAGCGCAGGCGAGAGCGCTTGCACCGGCTCAGCAGTGCCGGCGGAAGACGCAGTGTGTGAGGACATCATCAAAAAAACCTCAGTGGTGAACAGGCTGTGCGGGCCGCTCCCGCTTCACGCGAGTTGCGAATGGGCGATTTGGCGAACTGCGGCGCGGCCCGCCGCGTGCGAAAGCGAAACGCGGCTTAAATACCGAGTTCCTTGCGCACGTCCTGCCAGTTGCTGCGCACCATCAGCTTGCCGGTGGTTTGCGTGTCGGCCGGCGGCTGCTTGCCGTTCTTGATCCATTCGACGAGGTTTTCCGTGCTCTCGCGGCCATGCATCGTCGAGCTGACGGCGATCGTGCCGTAGAAGCCGGTCGGCTCCTTCTTCTGGAATTCGGCAAAGGCTTCGCCCGCGCCGTTGATGCCGACGCCGATCACGTCCGCCGCCGGAATATGCAGCTGCTCGGTCGCGCGCACGCCGCCCAGCACGCTTTCCTCGTTCAGCGCGAAGATCACCCACTTCTTGATGTTCGGATGCTGCGCGAGCACCGGCGACGATGCGTTGAAGCCGCCTTCGTCGTCGGTCGTCTTTTGCGGCGCGTCGAAAATGTTCTCTTTCTTGAAGCCGCCGGCGAGCAGCGTTTGCGTCGCGCCGTCGGTGCGCAGCTTCGCGGTCGGCAGCTCGTAGTTCGTGATGCGCAGCGCGCCGACTTCTTCCGGCTTCCAGCCGCGGCGCTTCATTTCGTCGCTGATCGCCTGGCCGACCTGGTTGCCAATCTTGAACGCGGACATGCCGAGGTGCGGCACGTTGGCAAGCGGCTTGCCGCTGGAATCGACCAGTTGGTCGTCCACCGTCACGAACTTCATGTTGTAGCGCTTGGCGCGCGCCTGAATTGCCGGTCCGAGGCGCACGTCGGGCGCGCAGATCACGAAGCCCTTTGCGCCTTGCGCGCCGAGATTGTCGATGGCGGACAGTACTTTTTCACCGTCCGGCGTGCCGATGTTCACCACCGAAAAGCCGTCCTTCTGACCGAGCGCGGTCGCGGCTTTCTGTTCGTTGATGAACCACGCCTGTTCCGGCATCTTCACAAGGAAGCCGACTTTGAGCGGCTGGTCCGCATGGGCGGAAAGCTGCATCGCGAAGGGCGCGGCAAGGGTGGCCGCGGCAATCGCGGTCAGCGTCAAACGGCGAAGCTTGCTGGTCATGTCTGTCTCCTGAGGTTGAAAAGCTGCATTAATTTCATTTATGTGCAGCGAGGCGATACACGGCGTTAGCCGGGACTTGAAAAGCGGATGAGTGGATCGATGCCGGTGGCGATGTGCATGTGCGTCACCGGCTCAACTCGCGACATAAGCCGTTTTCACGGCCGTCCAGAACGCAGCGTCGGTCGAGCCGTACGCGGACGCCTTGCGCCCGCCGCCCGGCGCGTGATGCTCGACTGCCGTCGTCGGCAGATTGATCGTGACGAGGCCGCTGTGCACATGACGGCGGAAATGCCGCGCGCGAGACAGCGAGCGCGTGCAGATGCCGGCGCACAGGCCATAGGCGCTGTCGTTCGCCAGGTGCAGCGCGTGCTCGTAATCGTCGGCGCGCAGCACGACCGCGAGCGGCCCGAAGATTTCGTCGCGCGCAATCCGCTGTTCGGCTTCGCCCGCGAACAACGCGGGCTCGAAGAAGTAGCCACGCGTCGCGCGTTCGAGGCGCCGGCCGCCGTGCAGCAGCTGCGCGCCTTCCTGCGCGGCGATGCGCACATAGTCGAGATTGCGCTCGAGCTGCGCGGCGTTCGCCACCGGGCCCATGTCGGTGCCGTGCTTGAGCGCGTGGTCGACGGTGAGCTGGGCGAGCCTTGCCCGCAGCGCATCGACAAACGGCTCATGCATCGCGCGTTCGACGATCAACCGCGCCGCCGCCGTGCTGCGCTGGCCGGTCGAGCCGTAGGCGCCGGTCAACGCCGCATCGACGGCAATGTCGAGGTCCGCGTCGGCCAGCACGACGAACGGATTCTTGCCGCCCATCTCCAGCTGCACGCGCGCCTGCCGGGCCGCGGCGGCCTGCAGCACACGCGTGCCGGTTTCCGCCGAGCCGCTGAAACTGATACCCGCGACAAGCGGATGCGCGACGATCCGCGCGCCGACCTGGCGGCCGCTGCCCATCACGAGATTGAACACGCCCGCCGGCAGACCCGCGCGGCTCACAATGGACGCAAGCGCCGCCGCGCAAGCCGGCGTCGACTCGGCCGGCTTGAAGACGACGCAATTCCCATGCGCCAGCGCGGCGCCGATCCTGGCTGCGGCAATCGCGAGCGGCGCGCTCCACGGCGCGATGATGCCGACCACGCCGAGGGGCTCGCGCGTCATGTCGATTTCGACGCCCGCGCGCGCCGAGGCGACCGGCTCCGAGTACGCGCGCTGAGCATCGGCGGCGAGCAGCTTGAACGTCTGGCCCGCGCGGGTGGCTTCCGCGAGCGCCTCGGGCAAGGTCTTGCCGACTTCGCGCGCAAGCAGACGGCCGAGCTCGTCGCGGCGCGCGAGCATTTCGCTGCCGATCGCGTCCAGCGCGTCTGCGCGGCGCTGACCGGAGCTCAGCGACCATTCGCCGAAGGCCGCGTTGGCGGCTTCAATCGCACTGTCGGTCTGGCGCACGTCGGCGCGCACGTATTCGCCGACCGGGTCGTCCAGATCCGACGGATTCAGCGAAACGCCCGTGGTCGCGCCCGTCTCCCAGCCGCCATTGATGTAATGGCGCAGCGGGCTGGCAACGAGCGGGACGAGCGGATCGCGGTTCATCGACGGAAGGGCGCCACGTGAGATGCATGAAAGTCCACGAATGGTATGAGCGGGGGCAATAACTTTCCAATCCCTTTTTGAGCTATCCCGATAACAATTCCGGTATGGCATCATTCAGCCAACGACAAGAGACGCTGGAGACAGGCCATGACGCGTAGCTACTCGAACTGGTTCGTCCGGGCGCGGCTGAAGACGCGGCAATTGCTGCTGCTCGCCGCCATGGAAGAAGAGGGCAACGTGCGGCGCGCCGCCGACGTGCTCGGCATGACGCAGCCGGCCGCCTCACGGCTCCTCAAGGAGCTGGAAGACATGCTGGGCGTGAGCCTTTTCGATCGCACGCCGCACGGCATGCACGCAACGCTGTACGGCGAGGTGATGATCCGCCATGCACGCATGGTGCTCTCTAACCTGAGCCACGCGCACGACGAAATCTCGGCGCTACGCGCGGGGCTCGCCGGGCAGGTGCGGATCGGCGTGATTGCGGCGGCGGCGGCGACCATGGTGCCGCGCGCGATCGCGAGCGTGAAGGAGCGCTATCCGCAATTGCAAATGTGGGCGGAAGTCGAAACCTCCGACGTGATGCTGCCGCGGCTCGCCGAGGGTGAGCTCGACATCATGATCGGCCGGGTGTTGGAGCGGCAGAACCAGTTCAAGACCGAAGTCCGCTATGAACCGCTCGCGGACGAGCCGCTGTGCGTCGTCGCGCGGCCGGGCCATCCGCTCGAAAACGAGACGGGGCTGACCTTGCGCGGCATCGTCAACGCGAGCTGGGTGCTGCATCCGCCCGGCAGCGTGCTGCGGCACCGGTTCGATCTGATGTTTTCGCAAATCGGCCTGAATCCGCCGCAAAACGTGGTGAATACCAACAACTTCCTCGCGATTTCCAGCCTGCTGCTGCAGAGCGACATGTTGGCGGTTTTGCCGAACGAAGTGGCGGGTCAGTACCAACAGTACGGTGTATTGAAGCGTCTGCCGATCGATTTACCGTGCAGGATGGATACTTTCGGTATCATCACGCGCCAGTCGCACCTCTTGTCGCCGGCGGCTTCCGTCGTACTGGAAGCGCTGCGGGAGGCGGCCAGCGAGGTCTACGGCGCGCCGTCGGAGGCGGCCGTGGCTCGATAAATGCTCCTTCCCCTGTATAAGGCAGACGCCTCGGAGCGCGGGAGGGACGCGATATGTATAACAAACACGGAAAACGGCAGCGCGCCGTCGACGACTCATTTTCCGTTCGCTCCGGTGGAGCGAGCGTCTGGTTCAGCAACGGCATGGCTCTCAAATCGACGATTTACAAGGCGGAACTGCAGATCGCCAACATGGACCGGCACTATTACGCCGATCATTCGCTCACCATCGCGCGTCATCCGTCGGAAACGGACGAGCGGATGATGGTGCGCGTCGCCGCGTTCGCGCTCTTCGCGCAGGAACGGCTCGAATTCTGCAAGGGCTTGTCGGACGTGGACGAGCCGGATCTCTGGCAAAAGGACCTGACGGGCGCCATCGAAACCTGGATCGAGGTCGGCCAGCCGGACGAGCGGCGCATCGCCAAGGCGAGCGGCCGCTCCAACGACGTGGTCGTGATCGCCTACGGCGGCCGGGCTTCGGACATCTGGTGGCAGGGCGTGCGCAACAAGGTCGAGCGCATGCGCAATGTGACGGTGTGGTCGCTCGGCGAAAATGTGGCGGCGGAGCTCGGCTCGCTCGCGGAACGCACGATGCGCCTGCAATGCACGGTGCAGGACGGCGAAGCGTGGCTCGGCAGTGCCGAGGCCGACGCGGTCAAGATCGACTGGACGGTGTTGAAGGCGCCCGCCAACGCCTGAGTTGCGGCGTCTGGGCTGCGGCGCCCGAGCCTGAGCCGCGGAAGCCTGAGCTTCGCTCGCGCGAGCCTTACCCGGACCGCGCGAGCCCGTCACAGCGACGTCACGCGCGCGGCCTCCGGCGGCCCCTTCAATTCGACCATGTTTCCCTCCGGGTCGAACAGATACAGCGACGGCCCATAGCCGTCCGCGCCATAACGCACTCCTTCTTCGCCAAGACGCGCGCCGTGTGTGGCGAGGTGCGCCTTGAGCGCTTCGGCGTCGAATGGTTCGACGCGCAGACACACGTGATCCATGTTGCGCGCCGCGCCGGGCGCCCCGTTCTCCGGCCGGTCGATCTTCGCGCCCACCTGCAGCAGGTCGATCAGCGACCGCCCCGCGCGCAATTGCGTGAGACCAAGCTCGCGCTGCTCCTTCTCGAGACTGCAACCGAGCACGTCGCAGTAAAAGCGCGCCATGGCGTCGACATTAGTCGCCCGGATCACCACATGATCGATCTCGCGGATATGAATCTTCATATTGGAAGGCCTCCTGAGGCTGGCGTTCTGACGGTGAACAGCCAGTTTAGGAGAAAGCGGGGCCGACGTTCACGGAGCCGGAATCGGCCGTGCGAACAAAATGTACAGACGAAAAAAAGCCCGCTCTATGTGGAGCGGGCTGAATCCATATCAGGAGGAGACATGGAGGAGACAGGTACTAATATACACACGCGCTTGGTGCGACGCAATAACTTTTTAGGGGAAAACCCGACATCGTGGAAATTTGTCGCAGGTTGGGGCAAAACGACCAGTTGGCGGGCGCGCAGTGGCCCAAGGACACCCGCTGCCTACGAGGAAGCGCAATGACACGGCAAGATCCGGAGCGTACCGTGTCGGGATGCGGCCTACATTGGTGAGCATGGAATAAGCTCATCGACAGCACTATCGGGACATCATCATGAACCGCACGCCTCATCCCACAGAAACCGACACGACCCGCCGCAGCGCCGCCTGGCATTCCGACGACGAACGCTGGGAAGCCGTCACGCGCCGCGATCCGCTCGCGGACGGCGCTTTCTTCTACGGCGTGACGACCACGGGCGTGTTTTGCCGCCCGTCGTGCGCATCGCGCCAGCCGCGTCGTGAAAACGTCGCCTTTTTCGCCGATGCCGCCGCGGCCCGCGCCGCCGGCTTTCGCGACTGCAAGCGCTGTCAGCCGGGCGGCTTGCCGCGCGAACTCGACATCGTCAACCGGGCGTGCGCCGCGCTCGACGCCGATCCGCAGCAGCGCCTTACGCTCGCGCAATTGAGCGACGCCGTGCATGTCAGCCCGTTCCACCTGCAGCGGCTGTTCAAGCGGGTGGTGGGCGTGTCGCCGCGTCAATATCAGGCGGCGCGGCGCGGCGCCGCGTTGCGCGATGCGCTCAGGAGCGGCGCGGACGTCACGCGCGCCACGCTGGACGCCGGCTTTAATTCGCCTTCGCGGATGTACGACAGCGCGTCGGCGGAATTGGGCATGGCGCCCTCCGAATACCGCCGCAAGGGCGCGGGGCTGACCGTGCGCTACGCGAGCGCGCCGACCTCGCTCGGCTTCGTGCTGGTGGCCGCGACCGACAAAGGCATCTGCAAGATCGGTTTCGCCGACGACACCGCTTGTCTGATGGACGAATTGCGCGGCGAACTGGCCAATGCAGAACTGCTCGAGGATGGCGAGCGGCTCGCGCCGTTCATTGCGCAGATCGACGCCTATCTGCGCGGCACGCGTCAGCAGGTCGAGCTGCCGCTGGACATCGCGGCGACGGCCTTTCGCCAGCGGGTATGGGACGCGCTGCGGCGCATTCCCTACGGCGAAACGCGCAGCTATTCGGAGATTGCCGAAGCCGTCGGTGCGCCGCGCGCTGTGCGTGCCGTGGCCAGCGCGTGCGCGAACAATCCGGTTGCGCTGGCCATTCCGTGTCATCGCGTGGTGCAAAAGGGCGGGGCGCTCGCCGGCTATCGTTGGGGCTTGCCGCGCAAAGCCGCGCTGCTCGAGAACGAGGCGCAGCACGCCCAGCACGTTTGCGCCGACGATGCCGGCACCGCTTCCATCTCAACCCTCGCCACCAAACTGGATCACGCTGCGTGAGCACGCTCGACGACGTCACCACCCTTGAACTCCCCTATAAACCGCCGTTCGACTGGCCGCGCCTGTTGCGCTTCTTCGGCGGACGCGCAACGCCCGGCGTGGAAGCCGTGGAAGACGGCGCGTACCGCCGCGCGATCGAATGGGCCGGCGAGAGCGGCACGCTGAGCGTGCGCCCGCACCCGCGCAAGCGTTGTCTGGTGGCGAGCCTCGAAGGCCCGGTCAGCCGTCACGCCGATGCGCTAGCCGCGCCGATTGCGAAGATGTTCGACCTGAAGGCCGACCCAAAAAAGATCGGCACGGCTCTCGCCGAGGACCCCTGGCTCGCGCCGCTCGTCGAGGCGGCGCCCGGACTGCGCGTGCCCGGCGCGTGGTCCGGCTTCGAACTGGTGGTGCGCGCGATCGTCGGCCAGCAGATCAGTGTGAAGGGCGCGACCACCATCATCGGACGATTGGTCCAGCGGACGGGCGAGCGTATCGAAGGGCATGCGCATGAGAACACCGCGTGGCGCTTTCCCACGCCTGAAGCGTTGGCACGCGCCGACCTTGCGCAGATCGGCATGCCTGGCAAACGCGTCGCCGCGCTGCAAGGATTTGCGCACGCTGTCGCGAGCGGCGACGTGCCGCTCGACAGCGCCGCCGCCGACGCCAACACCCTGCGCGCCGCATTGCTCGCGCTGCCCGGCATCGGCCCCTGGACCGTCGAATATGTGGCGATGCGCGCGTGGCGCGATCCCGACGCGTGGCCCGCGTGGGACCTCGTGCTGATGCAGTCGATCTGCGCGCGCGACCCGTCGCTCGTGCGGCCCACGCAGCAGCGCACCCGCACCGACGCGTGGCGCCCGTGGCGCGCTTATGCGGCCATGCATCTGTGGAACGAGGTGGCGGACCGGGCCGGGGCCGCACGCGGCGGTTAGGCGCACCGGCGGCTGATATCGAGCCCTTTGACGAAAAGCGACGCCGTGCCGAGGCCTGAAGCCTGAAGCCTGAAGGCCGAAGCGCGAAGCCCGGCACGCTACTGAAACTCCGGCTGGCGAAACGTCCAGAATAAATGCCCGGAATAACCTGGAAACCGTGTGGCCAAATCCGCACTTGCGGCGGGCAAACACACGTGCCGGCGGCCCGCAAACGCCCGCTGAAGCGGCCTCAAGCAGGCGCGGTGGCGAGATGTTAAAGTGCCCGCTACTGAAAATCTTGCCGAACGTTGTCGACCGCACGAGACTGCCAGCCGGCAGCCGCGCGGCACATGGCGGCCGACAACGCCCGACCCGCATCAATGCCAAACACGACCTCATCCCGCACGACCGACGCGTTTTCGCACCGCCTGTCCGTGCTGACTTCCGGGCCGCAGCGCGACGCGCTGCTGCGCGGCCTGCGCGGCATAGAAAGAGAAAGCCTGCGCGTCACGCATGCGGGCCAGCTCGCGTTGACGCCTCACCCACGCGCGCTGGGTTCGGCGCTGACGCATCCGTCGCTGACCACCGACTATTCGGAAGCGCTGCTCGAACTGATCACGCCCGCTGAGCACGACGTCGCGCTGACGCTCGAGAAACTGGATACGCTGCATCGTTTCGTCTATGCGGAACTCGGCGACGAGATTCTCTGGAACAACTCCATGCCGGGGCTGTTGCCCGACACCGACGAAGGCATTCCGATTGCGAACTACGGCACGTCGAATATCGGCAAGCTGAAGTACGTGTACCGCGTCGGCCTCGCGCTGCGCTATGGCCGCACGATGCAATGCATCGCGGGCATTCACTACAACTATTCGCTGAACGAAGAAGTGTGGCGGTTCCTGCACGCGGACCAGCAATCCACCGCGAGCGCCGTCGATTTTCAGTCCGACCGTTATCTCGCGCTGATCCGTAATTTCCGCCGCACCAACTGGCTGCTGATGTATCTGTTCGGCGCGTCGCCCGCGCTCGACTGCCGCTTTTTGCGCGACCGCAAACACACGCTCGACACTTTCGACGCCGACACCTTGTACCGCCCCTATGCGACGAGCCTGCGCATGAGCGACCTCGGCTACTCGAACACCACCGCGCAAGCCGCGCTGCACGCCGACTACGACACGCTGCCCGGCTATCTCGACGCGCTCGCCAAAGCCGTGAGCCAGCCGTATCCCGCGTATGAGGCGATCGGCACACAGCGCGACGGCGAGTGGGTGCAGATCAACACGAATGTGCTGCAGATCGAAAACGAGTTTTACTCGACGATCCGTCCGAAGCGCGTGACTTATCCCGGCGAGCGTCCGCTGCATGCGCTCGCCGCGCGCGGCGTGCAATACGTCGAAGTGCGCTGCATGGACATCGATCCGTTCGAGCCGGTCGGCATTTCGCTGGAGACGTCGCGCTTTCTCGACGCCTACCTGCTCGTGTGCGCGCTCGACGACAGCGCGCCGCTGCCGCCGCCCACGTATTGCGAAGCCAACCAGAATTTCGCGCGCGTCACGACGGAAGGGCGCAAGCCCGGCTTGGAACTCGTCCGCGACGGCCAGGCTGTGGCGATGACCGAATGGGCCGACGAACTGTTCGCAAAGATCGACGCCGCGGCAGCCGCGCTCGACGCGCTGCACGGCGGCGACGCGCACGCGCGCTCCGTTGCCGTGCAGCGGGCGAAGCTGGCCGATCCGTCGCTGACGCCGTCCGCACGCGTGCTGCAGACGATGCGCGACAAGCAGCAAAGCTTCCTCGAATTCGGTCTTGAACAGAGCGAGGCGCACGCGGCGTATTTCCGCGCGCATCCGCTCGACGCGGGCACGGCGAAAGCGTTCGCGGATCTTGCCGCGCAGTCGCTCGAGGAACAGGCGAAGTTGGAGCGCGAGGAGATCGGCTCGTTCGATGCGTTCGTCGCGGCTTATCGGGCGTATACGTTGAACCGGTTCAGCGTGTGAGTACAGCAGCTCGGGCTCAGTTGCGGACCACTTGCGGCTCATTTGCCGCCCATTCGCGGCAAGACAGCAAAGCGGCTCCCCGAGCCGCTTTTTTATTGCCTGCTTCACCTCGCGGTAACGACTACGCAAAACGTCGGCGAACCGCGGCCTCGTCGGCAAATTATTCGCGCCTTTCCACGTTTCTCTGATCCAGACGAAACACGCTCCGCGCAAGACGGTCCAAACTTTTATGACACGCTAGCGAGAGGGAGATCAACGTGATGAATAAAGGTCTGTTGCCCACATTGCGCGACGCGAGCGTCGCCATCGCGGCCATTGCGGCCATGGCCGCGGCCGGATGCTCGACGCAGGGACAGGTCGATCCCGACGTCATGCAGATTGCAACCACGCCGCTCACGTGCTCGAACAAGGCCGAGTGCGACCTCTGGTGGCAGCGCGCGCAAACGTGGGTGACCAGCCATTCGAAATACAAGGTCGAAGCCGCCACCGACACGCTCATCCAAACCGCCGGCCCCGACGGCGGCAAGCGCGCGCTCGCGTATCAGATCACCCGCACGCCCAATCCCGACGGCACGGCGACAATCGGCTTTGCTGCGCATTGCGACGGATCGCTCGGCTGCAAGCCGAACCCGTGGGAAGCGGGCGCCGACTTCAAGCAGTACGTGCGCGGCACAGCGGCCGGCACACAAGGAAACGACGCGAAACCGTCGCAGCCGGCGTCCGCCGCCATGCACCCGGAGGCGCGGCAAGGACAGTCGGCCGCGCCGTCGGCTGGCGCGGCAGCCAGTCAGTAAGCAGCGCCCGGCGCGCGCTCAGTGCCCCATTGAAGGACCCACGCCCTTGCGCGGTTTCGTGATCCACACGAGCACGGCGAGCACGAGGAAGGCCGCGCACGAAATGCGGAAAAAGTCGTTGGTGGCCAGCATATAAGCCTGCGCGGTCACCACCTGGTTCAGCTGCGCGGTGATGCTGTCGCCGGAAAGACCCACGCCGGCCAGCGCATTCGTGTACGCGTTGGTGTTCGCGGTGTACACGTTGACGTTATCGACCAGCAGCGCGTGATGGCGAATGGTGTCGTTTTCCCAGTAAGTCGTGCTGATCGCGGTGCCGATCGCGCCGGACAGCGTCCGGAAAAAGTTCGACAGGCCGGATGCGCTCGCGAGCCGTTCGTCCGGCACGCTCGATAACGTAATGGTCGTCATCGGCACGAAGAAGCAGGCCACGCCGATGCCTTGCACGAGGCGCGGCCAGATCACGTGGTTGAACGGCACATCGAGCGTGAAGGTGGAATTCCACAGCGACACGAATGCAAACACGATGAACGCGAAGCTCGCAATGACGCGCAGGTTCAGCCGGTGCATGTTCTTGCCGATCAGCGGCGAAAGGAACAGCGCGAGTATGCCGACCGGCGCGGTGGCAAGACCCGCGAGGCCGGCGGTGTAGCCCATCACGGTCTGCAGCCACAGCGGAAAAATCACCACCGAGCCGAAGAAAGCCATAAAGCCGAACGAGATAATGACCACGCCAAGCGCGAAGTTGCGGTCCTTGAAGAGCGACAGATCGACGACGGGCTCTTTCTCGGTCATCTCCCACACCAGCATGAATGCAATCGAGATCACCGCGATGACCGCGAGCGTCACGATGAACGTGGAGTTGAACCAGTCGCGATCCTTGCCGAGGTCCAGCACCATCTGCAGGCACGCCACGCCGATCACGAGCAAGGAAAGGCCGACCGCGTCGATGCGCTGCTGCGTGGTCTTCGTTTCGCGCCCGCGCAGCAGCACGAACGCGCAGCCCGCGGAAAAGAGGCCGATCGGCACGTTGATGTAGAAGATCCACGGCCACGTGTAGTTGTCCGTGATGTAGCCGCCCATCACAGGCCCGAAGATCGGCGCGCAGATCACGGTCATCGCCCACAGTCCCAGTGCGAGCCCGCGCTTCTCCGGCGGATAGGAGCGCATCAGAATAGTCTGCGAGAGCGGCACCATCGGCCCGGACACGAGCCCTTGCGCGAGCCGGAAGACGATCAGCGACTCGAAGTTCTGCGCAAAACCGCACAGCGCCGAGGCGATCGTGAAGAGCAGCACGGACAGTGTGAAGAGGCGCACTTCGCCGACGCGCCGCGCAAGCCAGCCGGTGAGCGGCACGGCGATCGCCGAAGCCACCGAATACGACGAGATCACCCACGTGCCCTGGCTCGTGGCGACGCCGAGACTGCCGGAGATGGTCGGCACGGCAACATTCGCAATCGACGTGTCCAGCACCTCCATGAAGGTGCCGAGCGCCAGTCCGACGGTCAGCAGCGCGAGCGCGCCGCCCGTCAGCGGTGCGGGCTCGGCCGCAGGCGGCGTGGCGGATGGAGCGGCTGGTTGTGCCGCGGGTTCGGCAGCGTTGGTAGCCGTAGCGGCCATGGTTGTTCTCCTCAGCGCGGAAAGATTGTCGCTAGGTGGATCGCTTAATCCGTAGGGCCGGTTACATGCCCCATCACACTCTGCCCAGACAGAGACCGGATTGCAACTACGCCTTCAAGAGGCATCAGTCAGTTAATGCTTGCCGTTTTCCGGCGATGAATCGTCAAGTCCGGCATCGGACGGTCCGGCCCCGGCGCACAAACCGCAGCCTGCGTTGGAGCCGGCGTCGATCCCGTTGGCAATGAAACGGCCAAGCAGATCGATCAGCGTCGCGAGGTCGGCGGCCGAAAAGCCGCGCAACTGCTCGTTCAGCACGGCGGCGCCGATGCCGGGCAACTGCCGCGCCGCGTCCTGCCCTTGCTGGGTCAGCTCCAGTTTCACCATCCGGCGGTCCGCATCGCTGCGCGTGCGCAGCAAAAAGCCTTTCTTTTCAAGGCGATCCAGCAGACGGGTCATCGACCCGCTGTCGTATGACATGACGCGCGACAGCTCGAACGGCGTGTTCGCGCGCCCGGCGGCGAGCATCAGGATCACGCCGATCTGCTGCGCCGTCAGCCCGAGCGGTTTAACGGCCCGGTCAGTACGCTCGACCAGCACGTTGCGCGCTTTCGACAGGTAATAGCCGAGACTCGTATCGAGCCGGATTTCGTCGGCTTTGTAAGGACCGTCAGTCATCTTGAATTCATGGACAGGGCAGCAGGCCGGAGTGGCAGGCGCGCGATCCGCCGAAAAACAACACCGCGGCCGTGCATCGCGCACAGTATCTTGAAATTTACTTGCATAGTCAATATTATATTAAGCAACGAGTTACGCGATCCGCGCCACCCGAGACTATGTTCTGACCGCTTTTTTATCGCGCCGCCAAGTCGGCGCGACCTAAGGATGTTCCGCCCATGCTGTACCTGAAAAACACCCTCGGCGGCCTCAGCCGCTCTCTGACCGATTCCGCTTTGCACAGCTTCCAGGGTCCGCATCGCTGGTGGAAGCTCGCGTTGTTTGCCGTGCTGTTCGTGCTGCCCGGCGGATCGGTGGGGGTCGCGGTACTGGCGTGGTTCGAGCATCGCCGGGGGCGCAAGGGCGCGAAGGGGGCATCCTTGGAAATCGCTGCCGCGCCCGTGCGCGCGGCAAGCGCTGCTGCTGCTCCGGCGCACGGTGCAGCGAACGCCTGCCAGTCGCGCGGTGAAGCACCGTGCCGGGCCGCGGCCGGCAAACTGGCGCGCAAGGCGACTTCCGCGGAATCGCGCGGCTGAATTGGCGGCAGGCATGAGCGGCCAGGGCGGTTTTGAACCACCGCCCGGTAACAGCACGTAACCTTCGCGACGTCGTCGGTAACACACCTTCTTCGCTGCCCGCATTAACCTTTCTGTTTCCCGCGCCCAGCCGGCTCATACGCTAACATGCCGGCACACGTACAGGCCGGCGCCGTCACTGGCGGCACGTGGCGTCCAGAAGGAAACAATGCATGCAGTCTGACCGAATCCCGTCCGCGCGGACATGTGCGCCTCGCGTCCTGACTCTCGCGGTAGCAGTGGCCGTTGCCGGTCTCGTCGCCGCATGCGCGGTCGGCCCCGACTACAAGCGCCCGGACGCCGGGATTCCCGCGTCCTACAAGGAAGCCGCCCCCGGCTGGAAAGTCGCGCAACCGGCGGACCAGCAGGACCGCGGCGCGTGGTGGACCCTCTACCAGGACCCGCAGCTCGACGCACTGGAACAGAAGCTGAACGCCGCCAACCAGACCATCGCGCAATATGCCGCCGCCTACCGGCAGGCGCGCGCGCTGGTGGGCGAGGCGCGCGCGGCCTACTTTCCGACTGTCGGCGCGTCGGCGGGCGCCACGCGCTCGGGCAACGGTGCTTCGTCGAGCGCAAGTTCCACCACGGCCAGCCGCTCGGGCGTCTACAACAGCTACAACCTGCAACTCGACGCCACCTGGGAACCCGACCTGTGGGGCTCGGTCGGCCGCTCGGTCAACGCGCAGAAGGCCGGCCAGCAAAGCGCCGCCGCCGATCTCGCCAACGCGCGTCTGTCGGCGCAGGCCACGCTCGCGCAAACCTACTTCTCGCTGCGCGCGCTCGACGCCAACCAGAAACTGCTCGACGAGACCGTCGCCGCCTATCAGCGCTCGCTGCAACTCACGCAGAACCAGTACGCCGCGGGCGTGGCCGCGCGCTCGGACGTGATCCAGGCGCAGACGCAGCTGCAATCGGCGCAGGCGTCCGCGATCGACAACGGCGTGCAGCGCGCCCAGGACGAGCATGCCATTGCGGTGCTCGTCGGCGAACCGGCCTCCAGCTTTTCCCTTCCGCCCATGCCGCTCACCGCGACGCCGCCCGCCGTGCCCGCGCAGATGCCGTCGGCGCTGCTCGAACGGCGGCCCGACATCGCGTCGGCGGAACGCAAGGCGGCAGCGGCGAACGAGCAGATCGGCATCGCCATTGCCGCGTTTTTTCCGTCGCTGACCTTGTCGGCGACCGGCGGCTTCCAGAGTTCGGTTTTCTCGCAGTTGCTGACCGTGCCGTCG
The DNA here is from genome assembly GCF_902859825.1 of Paraburkholderia phenoliruptrix. Classification (GTDB taxonomy): domain Bacteria; phylum Pseudomonadota; class Gammaproteobacteria; order Burkholderiales; family Burkholderiaceae; genus Paraburkholderia; species Paraburkholderia phenoliruptrix. The sequence goes on from NZ_CADIKB010000017.1 coordinate 22,969, forward strand.
CGCTTCTGGACCGTCGGGCCGCAACTCGCGGCGACCCTGTTCGACGCCGGGCTGCGCCGCGCGAAAACCGAAGCGGCTCGCGCGGCTTATGACGAGAGCGTCGCCACGTATCGTCAAACGGTGCTCACGGCGTTCCAGGACGTCGAGGACAACCTCGCGTCCCAACGCATCCTCGAACGGGAAATCGTGGTGCAGCAGCAGGCCGTGGAGTCGGCGCGCCAGGCGCTCGCCATCGTGACGAACGAATACAAGGCGGGCACAGTCGGCTTTCTCAACGTGCTGACCGCGCAAACCACTGCGTTCACGGCCGAGCAGAAGCTGCAGACCATTGCGGGGCAGCGGATGGTGTCGTCGGTCGGGCTGGTGAAGGCGCTCGGCGGCGGCTGGGACGTCTCGCAGATGAACCGCGAAACCGGCGACGTCGCGGCGCCCGCGCCTTTGCCGTCATCCGCTTCGGCGCCAGCGGCGACTCCGGTTGCACAATCCGGCGAAGCCTCGCCGCAGATGGAGGCGCAAAGCCGGTAACTCGCGGGGCGTCGCATGCGGCCCGCGCCGAAGCGTGGCCGCGGCCTTCAATGCACGAACGACAACATCACCGCGTTCGGCCCGCTCGGCCGTCCGAGCAGATTCAGCAGTCCCGCCAGATTGTCGCGCGCCTCGGGCGCGGAGCTCGCCGTTCCGTGAAACGACGTGGAAGCCGATGAGACGACGCCGCGCCCGCTCAGCATCAGCGGTCCTTTGACGGTCCGCAACTCGACTGTCGACGACGCGCCTTCCGCCTGAAACACGAGCTGATATGAACCGAGCGGCTTCACGGGCGAGACACGCGAACTCACGTCGGTCAGCGCGACAGTCAACTGGCCGAACGCCTCGCGATTGAAGCTGCGCCAGTCGGACCACGAAAGCCGCACATCGCCTTGCAGATCCAGCGTGTTAAAAGGCGCGCCGAGCCCACTCAGCAGCGAAGCCGGCACCGCAATCGTGCCGGGCGTCACATTCGCACTGCGCGGCGTCGCGTCGATGGTAATCGGGTCGGGCATCGCCTCGCTATGACGCATGGTCATGCGCACGCGGCCCGTGAAGAGCGGCCAGAACGCCGTGTGCCATTCGATCCGCCCGGGCAGCAGCGTCGCGGCGCTCATGTCCGAACCGGCGGCCAGCATCAGCGTGGCGGAACCGTGCCAGAGCGACCCTGCCGGGTTGACGAGGTTCACGTGTCCGCCGCTTTGCCGGGCGAATTGCGGCGTGATCCACGCGGCCGGCAACATCGCGAGCATCACGGCCAGGCTGGAGAAAACGGCGACCAGCAGCCAGGGCAGCGCGGCGCGCAGGCGCCGCATCCAGTAAGTCATGCGAGATCCCGTGGCAGCGCGCTCATTTGGCCGTGGATGGCTGCAGCGATGCCGTCAGATCCACCTGGCCGTCTTCCTTCAGCGCGGTCACATGCGCTTCCGCGACCTGCACCTTGAACTGGCGGCGCACGTCGTCGACCCAGGCCGTCCACGCGGGAAACGACGCGTTTTTCATCTGCACCTGCACCGCGTTGCCGATCACCTGGACCTGCGTGGCCGCGAGACCGTGGTCGGCCAGCGACGCGGAGAGCGCGTCCTTCAGCGCGCCGCCCGTCGGCGCCACGCCCTGAGCCGCCGCGGCAAGCTGGCGCGCTTCGTTGGCTTGCGCCGTCATCTGCGCGAGCTGGCGCTGCAAGGTGGGCAGCGACTCACGCAGCCGCGCGCGCCCCTCCTGCGCGGGCGCCCACAGCACCGACCACGCGATCACGACCGCGAGCAGTGCGCCGCCCCACGTCAGCAGCATTTTTTCGCGGTCCGTCCGCTGCTCCCAGAAGCCGGCCCAGGTTTGAGCGAGTTGAGCTTTCATTGTCCGTTCCTGATGGTCCACTTGCCGGTATTGCTGTCGACCGCGCCATTGAGTCCGTTGCGCGCGAGGCGCTTGCCGAAATCCGGATCGAGCTTGACCTCGGGCTTGAAGGTGACGTCGAGCCGCCGGTCGTGATAGTCAAGCGCGGCGATGCCGTTGACGGGCACGGGCGGCAGTGACCGCGCGAGGCCATCGGCGAGTGAGAGGAAGTCGTCGGGCGACAGCTCGCCGGCAGCCACGCGCAACTGCTGCAATTGACGCGACATCTGATCGGGCGCATCGAGCACGACGGTCGTCTTCGGGAAGGCGTTGAGCAGCAGCTCGGTCATCTGCGTGTTGATGGCGTCGCGCTGGCGCGAAAGCATCAGCCACTGCACATTGGCACCGACAATCGCGACCAGCAGCGCGCCGACCGCGAGCAGCACCGGCAGGCGCAGGCGGCGCAGCGTCGCGCGATCGAGCCGCCACGGCTGCGACGCGAACTCGAACTGGCACAGATCGAAGCGGCACGCGAGCGCGCGGCGCGCGAGCTGCTCGAACGGCAAGGGACTCGCGCCGTGCACATGGGCGGCCAGCCGCGCGGGGCTGCTCGCACCGAGGCTCGGCTCGTTGCCCGGCACCTCGGTCAGCATGTGGAGCGAGACCGGCGCGGCGCCGGCGAGGGCAGCGAGCGTCGCGTTCACCGCGCTCGCGGGCACGGCCAGCCCTTCGCCTTGCGCGCCGCGCGCAATCGCCAGTTCGACGCGCGGCGGGCCGCTTTGCGCCGCGCCTTCCAGCAGCATGGCCGGCGCCGTTTGCACGACCGCGCCGAGCACGGCCGCCACCATCGGCACGACTTCCGATGCGGCGTCGGCAGATGCACTGGGCGCGCCTGGCTTCGGCGGCGCCTCGCGCAGGGAAGCGCCCGCGCCCGCCAGCGCCGGCTCGGGCGCGTTCGCCGTCTGTGTCGCTTCTTCGGCCACCTGGACCGGCGCGGACAGCGGCGCCTCCGGCAGGCAGCGCGTGACCGGCACCGCGCGCAGGCTGCGGTGACCCGCTGCGGAAAACGCCTCGCAGATGAAACGGAACCATCCCCGGTCGATGATCGCGAGGATCTGCCGTCCGCCCGCGGCCGGTTGCGGATCGACGGCGATGTGGCAGGTTTGCGGGTCCTGGATGAGCTGATCCTCGACGATGTTCGGCAACGCCTGGCGCAGCTTCGGCCCGCGCAGCGGCGGCAGCGTGGCGGGCATCATCAGCAGGTCGCGCGCGGCGACCATCAGCACCGTCGACGTGGCGCGCGGCAGCAGCGCGAGCGCCGAGCGCCCGGCCCGCTGCGTGCGTCCCGACTTGTCGAGCAGCACGAACGGCAAGTCCGGCAGTTGCCATTCCTGCGACGGCACCGCCGGATCACGCGGCGGCAATAAGACGATCAGCGTGCTCAAAGGCCACTCTCTCTGGGAAAGGCGTTGTTCATAGTTGGTCTTGCACCCGCACGATACGCGTAGTGTGAGTCAAAGCGTCGCGATAGACGAGAGTCGTGCGATCCACCTCGGCGCGCTCGTGCTGCACGCGGCCGTGAATCAGGAAGTAATTGGTGTTGACGTCGAACTGGTTGGGATCGATCGACACCTGCTGCACGCCCGCGCCGCGCAACGCGAGCTGCACGTCGCCGACGTTATGAAAAAACACCGTCTGCCGGCGCGCGACGAACGCCTGCGCCGAAGACAGGCTCATGCCCGGCACGACCGCCGCAATCACCTCGGCGGAGGCCGTGTTCATGTTGACCGCCGTCACCGTGGGCAGCACGGTAACAAAGGGCCGCAGGCGCGCGACCATCTCCGGCGTGTAGCCGGGAATGTCGAGCAGCGAATCCACGCTCGTCATTTGCAGCGGCGCGTGGGCGGCGCTGTCCTCGCTGTCTTCTATGCCGGGTTTGTCGGTGAAGCCGCCGCCCGTTGCGCCACCCATCGCACCACTCTGGATAGCCGGCGTGGAGGTCGTGCCGGACGTGGACGTCACCGTCTGAAACCGCGTGGCCGATTGCATCAGGCTCGCGCGCACCTGCACCGCCGTGTTCTTCGCGAGCTGGCTGTTCACGCCGAGCGAGACGAGGAGTCGCTGATACGCGCCGATCTGCTCCGCGTCGAGCTGCATGACGCCGGGCGCCGGGCTCGCCACCAGGTTGCGCAAATTGAACTTCGCCTGGGCGTCCTCGATCGACCCCGACAGGTAGGTCGCCGCGCCTTGCTGCGCGCGCACCTCGCCGATCTGGCCGAGGAAGTCGGAGAGCCGCGTCTTCGCGATCGGCACGCCCCACACGCCGCCGAGATACGTGATGCCCGCCGACGTATCGCCTTCCGAGCGAAGAATCAGGCGCGTCCAGTCGAGCGCACCGCGCGCGACCCATTGCGCCTGCGCGAGCAGACGCTGGTTCTCGATCCGGCGAACCTGGACTTGCTGACGCCACAGCATGCCGGAGACGAGGATCGCCGACAGCGCGACCACGAGCAATGCGCTGATGATGGCCGCGCCGCGCTGCCGTGACCGCTGTTGCAGCGGTTGCGCCGGCTGCGGCCGTTGCGCCGGTCCTGGCCGTTGCGGCTGTCGCGCTCGCTTCCCGCAACTGCGCGCCGCGCCGCGCGGGCCGCGTTGCGCGCGCAGCGCCGGAGCCGGAGCGGGAGCCGCAGCCTGAGCCGAAGCCGCATAGCCAGCATGGAAGGAGAACCTCATCTCATTCTCCAATCAGAAAAACGCGCGTGATGGGCCGCGCGAGCGACTTCGCACCCACGCTCACTTCCAGCCCGGTCACCGAACGCGGCAGGGGCGAGTTGCCGAGCTGCGGCACCTTCAGGTTGTTGTCGGCCTCGGTGATCGCGCCTTGCACGTCCTTCATCTGCGTGGTCCAGCCGACGCGTGGCACGTACAGGCGCGCCGAAATCGCGCCGACGCCGCCCATCAGCGGGACGGCCGACCAGCCTTCGCCTTCTCCGCCGCGCGAGGCCGCGCGCAGATCGCCGATATTGGCCAGCGGCGGCGACGCATAGCGGACCACGCGGCCCTCGGTAACGCGGTAGCGCACCACCTGCAATCGCGGCGCCGAACCCGGCAGGTGCATCTGCCGTACGATCTGCAAGGCGTCCCCCGCGAGCGAGACGGCGGGCTGGCCGGATTCGTCGTCGGAGGCAGCCTGACGCGCGTCGATGCGCATCTGGTCGAACAGCTGGGCGAAGACACGCTCGTCTTCCATCGCGTTCGTGATGGTCTGCCGCCCGCGGATGATCTGGTCAAGCCCACGCCACGACAGCACGGCAATCACCGCCATGATCGCAATCGCGACCAGCAGCTCGATGAGCGTGAAGCCGCGGGCGCCACGGCGGCTCAAGCGGCTCAAGCGACTCCGGCGGCTTGCGTGGCCGACGTGGCTGAGGCCGCGCTCAGAGCGAACGGTTTGTTTCATTCGCGACCACCGTGACCATCTGGGCGAGATTGCCGGAGCGTCCGGGCATCGTCACCTTCACTTCCACGCGACGGAACACCGGATTGGGCGTCGCCGTCACCTGCTCGGTACAGATCAGCTGCAAATTGCCCTGCGAACAGTCGAAGCTGATCGAGCCGACATTCGGCCACGCATGCGTGAGACGCAACTGCGCAAGCGTGTTGTCGGCGCTCCAGCCGGCTAACAGCCGCCGGTGAAGGTCGGCCTCGCCGCTCGCGAGCCCGCCGACCGCGCGCAGCGACGCGGCCAGCGCGACCGCGATGATGGCAAGCGCGACCAGCACTTCGATCATCGTGAAACCGCGTTCGCGGTGCGCGGCGCCGCGCGCCGCCGTGCTGCTGCGACGACGCATGTCAATGCACCTCGTAGCGGCCATTGCCGGTGCCGACGATCGTCGCGCGGCCCACGGCGGAAAAGAGCGTGACGCGCACGGGCACGTCGATGGCCTCGGTGCCGAACACCACACGGCTCGCCTGCGAGCTCGAACCCGGATAGTCGATCGTCACGCCGGTCACGCCGCCTTCCCACTGGCGCGGCTTGAGCAGGTCGTCGCGCAGCGGACGCCAGCCGTCTTCCGTGCGCATGTCGAAACGAAAGCCGCCGTCGAGCGGCTGCCACGCGATGGGGTGCGCGCGCACCTGCGCCTCGTCGCCGGCCGATTCGAACAGCAGCGCAAGACGCTGCGCCTCTTCGTTCAGGTCGGTGCGCGGATTGCGCGTCATCGTCAACGCCGTGAGGGAAACCAGCAGGCCGGCAATCACCAGCACCACCATCATTTCGAGCAGTGTGAAGCCCGTCTGATGCTGGCGTCTCGCGCCTGCACTCGGGCTTGCAATCGGGCTTGCGTTCGGGCTTGCCATGTCGCCGGCCTTGCCGCGGCCTCCGTCAGCCACGCGCACAAGCGCCTGCGCCGCGCGCAGCGGCGAATGAATCACGACACGCGTGTTGCCGGCGTCTATTGCCACGAGCCCACATCGGCGTCATTACCTTCGCCGCCCGCCTTGCCGTCCGCGCCGTAGCTGAACACGTCGATCTCGCCGTGCACGCCCGGGTTCAGATACTGATAGCTGTTGCCCCACGGATCGTTCGGCAGACGCTCCAGATAGCCGCCGTCCTTCCAGTTGTTCGGCACGGGATCTGTCGCGGGCTTTTCGATCAATGCGCGCAGGCCTTGCTCCTGCGTCGGATAACGGCCGTTGTCCAGACGATAAAGCTTGAGCGCCTGCATCACCGTGCCGATGTCCTGCTTGGCGGCCACGCGCCGCGCTTCGTCGGGACGACTCATGATTTTCGGCACGATCAACGCGGCCAGAATGCCGAGAATCGCGATCACGACCATGATTTCGATCAGCGTGAAGCCGCGTTGACGACGGCTGCGCAGACCCGCGATTGCTGTGCGGCGAGTGGTCGACAGTTGCATAGCTTGCTACCTCTTTCAGATAAATTTTTGACTGCGGGCGTTAGCGTCCAGCAGTTTCGATGCCATTGAACACGCCCGGCCGGTCATTTTAATGTCATGCAGTTGAAGGGTTTCAACGCAACGCAATTTTCACAATAGTCCGTACAATGATGCGCATGAACGCCCTCCAAATCCGCCTTTTGTCGCTCGCGCTGTTCGCCGTTTTTTGCGCGACGCTGACCTACTGGGTCATCACGCTCACCACGATGTCCGGCGCGCCTCTGCCGGCAGCCGCCGCGCACCCGCAGGTCTCGACCGAGCAGGCGGCCACGCTGTTCGGCGGGCAGCTCACGCGCACGGTCAACCAGGACGTACATCTGTTCGGCATTCTCGCGCTGCGCGAAGGCGCCGCGGCCATTGTCAGCGTGGGCGGCGAGCCGCCGCATGCCGTGTCGCTCGGCAGCACGCTGATGCAAGGCGCGAAGCTCTCCGAAGTACGCGCCCGCTCTATCGTGATCGACCGCAACGGCGCGCATTCCGAAATATTTCTGCCGGCCAACGCAGCGGGCCCGACCATCTACGTTCGCTAAAGCGCGGCCGGCCCGGCCGCACCCTGCAGGTCACTGCACCAGGTTGTTCAACTCGATGATCGGCAGCATCACCGCCAGCACGATCACCAGCACCACGCCGCCCATTGCCAGAATCAGAAGCGGCTCCAGCAGACTCGTCAGGAACATCGTGCGGCGCTCGAGCTCGCGCGCTTCGCCTTCGGCGGCACGGTCGAGCATCGTGGTGACGTCGCCCGTCGCTTCGCCCGAACGGATCAGGTGAACCAGCACCGGCGGAAACGTCTTCGTATTGCCAAGCGCGCGTGACAGCGACGTGCCTTCGCGCACGCGCACGATGGCGTCATCGATATTGCCGCGCATCGCCGTGTTGCTGAGCGTTTCGGCGGCGGCTTGCAGCGCGCGCAGAATCGGCACGCCGGCCGCCGTCAGAATGCCGAGCGTGCTCGCGAACCGCACGGTGTTGTAGCCGCGCACGAGCTTGCCGAGAAGCGGCGCGGTGAGCAGCCACCGGTCGAACGCGAGGCGCGGACCGGCTTGCCGCAGCGTGGAGCGCACCACATAGAACAGCACCGCGACGGCGATCAGCACGGCCCACCACCAGTTCCGCACGAAGCCCGAGAGCGCCATCATCATGATGGTGAGAAAGGGTAGTTGCTGCTTCGTGCTCGCGAACACGTTGACCACCTGCGGCACCACGTAGCTGAGCAGAAACGTGACGATACCGAACGCAATGATCGTGACGATGGTCGGGTAGGTGAACGCAAGCACGATCTTCTGCTTGAGCGCGTTGCGTTGCTCGATATAGTCAGCGAGCCGCGAGAGCACGAGGCCGAGTTTGCCGGTGTGTTCGCCCGCCGCAACCAGCGCGCGGTAAATCTCGGGGAAATCTTTCGGATGCTGCGAGAGCGCATTCGCGAGCGAATGGCCGCCGAGCACTTCGGCGCGGATCGCCGCCATCAATTCGCGGATGTAGTCGCGCTCCGATTGCTCGGTGAGCACGGCGAGCGCTTCGTCGAGCGGCAGGCCGGCAATCAGCAGACTCGCGAGTTGCCGCGTGAGAATGGCCTGCTCGCGCTGCGACAGCCGCCGCCCCAACGAAAGCCGCTGATTGCGCTCACCGCGCGTGCGAGTGGCCGCCGGTTCGACGACGAGCGGCGTGAGCCCTTGCGAACGCAGATTGGTCCGCGCGCCGCGCGCGCTGTCCGCGTCGAGCACGCCTTTTTGCGCCTTGCCCGCCGCGTCGATCGCCTCAAAACGGAATGCCGGCATACGCTTACGCTCCGCCCGTCACGCGAATCACTTCTTCGAGCGACGTGAGTCCCGAGGCGAGCCAGCGCTCCGCGTCCTCGCGCAGCGTGTGCATGCCTTGTGCGCGGCCGGCGGCGAGAATGTCGGCGTCCGATGCATTGCGGTGAATCAGCGAGCGGATGTCGTCGTCGATGAGAAGCAGTTCGTAAACGCCGCGCCGGCCCGCATAGCCCGACTGGCCGCACTTGTCGCAGCCGACCGGATGCCAATGGACGCGACCGTCTTCCTCGACGCGCTGTTCGCGGCACACCGGACACAAGCGCCGCACGAGCCGCTGCGCCAGCACGCCCAATAACGACGACGCCAGCAGATACGGCTCGACGCCCATGTCGGTCAGACGCGTGACGGCGGAGGCGGCGTCGTTGGTATGCAGCGTGGCCAGCACGAGGTGGCCGGTCAGCGAAGCCTGCACGGCGATCTGCGCGGTTTCCAGATCGCGGATTTCGCCGATCATGATGACGTCGGGGTCCTGCCGCAGAATGGAGCGCAGCGCACGCGCGAAGGTCATGCCGATCCGCTCGTTGACCTGCGTCTGGCCGATGCCCGACAGGTCGTATTCGATCGGATCTTCCACCGTCATGATGTTGGTGGTCGCCGTCTCGAGCCGCGACATCGACGCATACAGCGTGGTGGTCTTGCCCGAGCCGGTCGGGCCGGTCACGAGTACGATGCCGTGCGGCCGGCCGATCAGCTTGTCGAACTTGCCGAGCGTGTCCGGGCCCATGCCGAGCGCCTCGAGGTTCAGGCGCGTGGCGTCTTTTTCCAGCAGACGCAGCACCGCGCGCTCGCCGTGGCCGGTGGGCAGCGTCGAGACCCGCACGTCGACCGGACGCCCGCCCACGCGCAGCGTGATGCGGCCGTCCTGCGGCAGGCGTTTTTCGGCGATATCCAGCTGCGCCATGATCTTGATCCGCGAAATCAGCGCGCCGTGCAGCGCTTTTTTCGGGCGCACGACGTCGCGCAGCGTGCCGTCGACGCGAAAGCGCACCACCGACGCGTTCTCGAACGGTTCGATATGAATGTCCGATGCCTGTTCGCGCGCGGCCTGCGTGAGAAGCGCATTGATCATGCGGATGATCGGCGCGTCGTCTTCCGATTCCAGCAGGTCTTCCACTTCGGGAATGTCCTGCATCAGGCGCGACAGATCGACTTCACCTTCCACCTCGCCGACCACCTGCGCCGCGCTGCCGTCCTGGCGCGCGTAGGCCTGGTTGATCGCCTGCGCGAGTTCGTCCGCGGGCAGGCGCACCACCGAGACCGCGCCGAAATTGCGCGCGACTTCCGCGAGCGCGGCTTCGCTCGTGCGCTCGCTGATCCACACCTCGAGGCTGTCCGCGTGCTGATGCGCGACGAGAATCTGGCCGCTGCGCGCGAAGCCGTACGGCACGAGCCGCGCGGCGACGGCCGACGGCGCCGCGCGTTCCGCCTGCCCGATCACGTCCGCGGATGAAAGACCGGCGGCCGGCGCTCCGGCCCGCGACGATGCCGGCGACGTTGACGCTGACGGCGGCATGGACGGCGTATTCACGGCTTCACTCCTGGTGATGCGGTGGACGGCGCGACCGGCACCGGATTGCTTTGCACGGCGCCGCCGTTCACGGCAGGCGCCGGCTGCACGGTGGCCGGCGCGGTGCTCGGCGCCGCGCTGGACTGCGGCGTGGACAGACGCGGCTGGACCTGCGGCGGCTGCATCTGCTGACGGCGCATCTGATCGAGATCGAACAGATTGAGCGTCGAACCGCCCTGGCTCGGGCCCACCGGCTTCGGCGGAACCACCGGGTCGTCGTTGTCCTTCATCAGGTTGTTGTCCTGACGGTACGCGCCCTGCACACCTTGAATATAGTCGTAGCGATTCGACGTGACAGCCTGCGCCGTATCGCGATCGCTGATGATCACCGGACGCAGGAACACCATCAGATTCGTCTTGTTGCGATTCTTTTGCTCCGAGCGGAACAGCTGGCCGATCCACGGGATGTCGCCAAGCAGCGGCACCTTGCTGTTGCTGACCTGATAGTTGTCCTGCATCAGGCCGCCGAGCACGATGATTTCGCCGTTGTCGGCGAGCACCGTCGACTGGATCGAGCGCTTCGTGAACTGCGGGCCGGCCGGGTTGGTCGCCGCGTTGGTGGTGCCGTTCACGATGGCCGAGTCTTCCGTGTACAGCTGCAGCTTGAGAATGCCGCCGTCGGTGATCTGCGGTTTGACGTGCAGCGTGAGGCCCACGTCGACGCGGTCATACGTATTGAATGCCGAGCTGGCGTTACCGCTCGTCAGGTTCGAGTACGAACCGGTCTGGATAGGCACGTTTGTACCGACAACGATCTTCGCTTCCTCGTTGTCGAGCGTAATCAGGTTAGGCGTGGACAGCACGTTGGCGTCCGCCGTCTGCGAGAGTGCCTGCAGCAGCGCGCCGAGACCTTGCACGCCGAAAATATTGTGAATCCAGCCGATGTTCAGGCCCTGCTGGATACCCTGCGTGCCGAGCGCCGTGGCAAGACCGCCCGTCGTGCCCGCCGCCGCGGCCGCTGCCGTCAGGTTGATGATGCTGTTGCTCGAACCGGTCGCGAGGTTGGTGCCGGCAAAAACCGAATTGTTCGCCACCTGCCATTGAATGCCGAGATTGCCGCTCGTGTTCGAATTCAGCTCGACGATCAACGCCTCGATATAGACCTGAGCACGACGCGCGTCGAGCTGGTCGATTACCGCGCGCAGATTGCGGTACACCGGCTCGGACGCGGTGATGATCAACGAGTTGGTCGCGGCGTCCGCCTGGATCATGCCGCCCGGCTGATTCTCGTCGTTCTTGTCCTTGTCGTTGCCGAGGAAACCGCCGGACTGACTGGCATTGTTCGCGCCGTAGCCACCGCCGCCGGACCCGCCCATCGGCGAGGACATGGAACTCGTGTTCAGGCCGCCCGACGGCAGCGGCGGCGTGCCGGCCGTGCCTGTCGAATTGTTGCCGCCGATCCCGCCGCCGCTGTTCTGGTTGAACGAGTTGGCCTCGTTGCCGCCGGTCGCGGAGCCGCTTTCGCCGCCTTTGCCGAGCATGCCGCGCAAGGTCTTCGCGAGCTTGGTCGCCTCGGCATTGCGCAGCGGCACGACGTGCATGTTGCCCGGCATGGTGGTCGGCGCGTCGAGTTCGCGCGCGAGCGTTTTTGCCGCGGCAAGACGCGCGGCGTTCGAGGCGCGAATCAGCAGCGAATTGGTGCGCGGATCGGCGGTGATCGACACTTTGAGCGTCGCATCCGTGCTGCCGATCGCGCCGGGGTCGAGCATCTTGTTCAGCTGCGCGGCAATGTCGAGCGCGTTGGCATTCTTCAGTTGTACGACCGACACCGACTGACCCGCCGCCGTGTCCACCCCGGCGATGATCTGCGCGATGCGCCGCACGTTGTCCGCGTAGTCCGTCACGACGATCGTATTGTTGGCCGGATAAGCGGCCACGGTGTTGTTCGGCGAAATGAGCGGACGCAGCACCGGCAACAGGTTATTCGCCGATTCGTTCTTCAGCACGAACACCTGCGTGACCACCTGGTCGCCGCGCGCGGTCGGCGCATTGCCGACGTAGGTGGGCACGCCCTGCAGTTTGGCGTCCGCCTCGGGCACGACTTTCAGTACGCCGTGATCCTGGACGAGGGCGAAGCCCTGCATGCGCAGCGCCGATTGCAACGTCTTCAGCGCCTGGTCCTCGGGCACCGCGTTTTCCGACACCAGATTCAACTGACCTTTGACCCGCGGGTCGACAATGATTGTCTTGCCGGTCGCCGCGCCGATCGCCTTCGCGACCTGGTCGATATCGGCGTTGACGAAGTTGAGTGTCACCTGTGCGTGTGCGGTCTGCGCGGTGATCAGTCCAGCCAGCAGCAACGCCGTTGCGACGCGACGCAAAGCCATACGATTTCTTCTCATGGAATGTAATGTCGATGCCGGCAGCGCGAGCCGCCGGCGGTCATGCAGCACGGACAGGGAAGCAGACCGCCAGTCTGTCGGTCTGCCGGCGGGCCAGGTGGGCGAACCCGCCCTAAAATGCTGGCCATCCGATGTCCGAAAAGAAGGAACAGTAACAGTTTTTCATGTCGGATTTGTCACAAATGGAAAGGCCGAGTGAGTTTTCGCGAGGGATCACGCCCGCTCGAGGACCCTTGAAAGGCAAAGCCTCACTGGTTGAAAGCCGCAAGAAAACCCTATGTTTTCGCGCGCTTAGGTCTCGCTCCGTTCCCGCTTATGTCTCGCCTATTGTCTCGCTTATGTCTGTTAGCCAACTTGACGGGTCTCGACCTGCCGGTATCATACGAGCCGTTCGAGCCGCCGGTTCGCCCTCGCGAGCACGGGTTTTCCCGTAGACCCCGCCAATGTCCCGGCCAGATTGCGCGTGCCGGCTTGAATCGGCTGAACAATGACTGATAGCAGGCCTTACTATCCCTTACCCTTGCGGTTTGCCAAGTCGTCTTGACCGATGAAACGAACCTTCGTGACCTTTCTGGCAGGAATTACCGTGTTGGCCGCAGCCGGGCCGGCACACGCCGATTGCTTCGACGAAGCCGCGAAATATCAGAAAGTGAACCCGCTGATTCTGCGCGCGATCGCGTGGCAGGAATCGCATAACCGTCCCGACGCCCAGCACAAGAACGCCAACGGTTCGACCGATTACGGCGTCATGCAGATCAACTCCGTTCATCTGCCCACGCTGGCTCAGTACGGGATCTCGCAAGGCACGCTCATGGAGCCGTGCAAGAACGTCTACATCGCCGCATGGCATCTGCGCCGGCAGATGAACAAGTACGGCAATACCTGGCAGGCGGTAGGCGCGTATCACTCGGAGACGCCCGCGTTGCGCGACAAGTACGCTCAACAGATTGCCGCGATTCTGCGCAAATGGAATCTGATGCCGGCGGCACGCTGAAGCAGTGCGTGAATTTGCCGGTTGCAACCCCCGTCCGCTTCGACTTGCCGATTTGATGCACAATGCGGCTTCGTGCTGCTGCCCGCGCTCGACCGTGATTGAACTCACGCCGCGATACGGCGCCCGGCACGCCTTCCAATTCTCCCGATCTCCCGTACTGCGATGAACCAGCCGCCATTGCCCGTCACCGTGCTCTCCGGTTTTCTGGGCGCCGGCAAGACCACGCTCCTGAACCACCTTCTCGCGAATGGCGCCGGCCTGCGAGTGGCGGCGATCGTCAACGATCTGGCCGCCGTCAACGCGGAGGCGACGCTCGCACGCAATCCGGCGGCGGGCTCGCGTCCGGACGCCGAGCTGATCGAGCTCGCGAACGGCTGCATCTGCTGCACGTTGCGCGACGATCTGCTCGCGCAGGTGCAACGGTTGGCCGCTGAAAAACGCTTCGACGCGATTCTGATCGAGTCGGCGGCTGTGGCCGAGCCCATGCAGATCGCCGAGACTTTTGCGGCCGCCGAGCTTGATGGCGACTCGCTTTGGGAAGCGGTGCGACTCGACACCATGGTCACTGTGATCGACGCGCTCAATGTCCTGCGCGACTGCGGCTCAGCAGAAGCGCTCGCCGAGCGGGGCATCGCCGCGACGGAAAATGACGACCGCACGGTGGTGGAACTGCTGATCGAGCAGATCGAATTCTGCGACGTGCTCGTCGTGAACAAGGCCGACCTCGTCAGTACCGACGAACTCATGCGCCTGCAACGCCTGCTCGCGCGGATCAACCCGCGCGCCGTGCAAGTGGTGAGCCGCTTCGGCGCCGTGCCGATCGAGCAGATCGTGAATACCCAGCGCTTTCACTTCGACGAAACCGCCGATGCGCCGGGCTGGCTGGCGTCGCTCGATCCGCAGAATCGAAGTGAAGACGAGCATGGCCACGGCCATTGCAGCGACGCGGACGAGTTCGGCATCGGCAACTTCGTGTATCGCGCGCGCCGTCCGTTTCATCCGGAGCGCCTGTGGGCGCTGCTGCATGAGGAATGGAAGGGCGTGTTGCGCAGCAAAGGCTTTTTCTGGCTTGCGACGCGCAACGACATCGCCGGTTCGCTGTCACAGGCGGGCGGCGCTTGCCGGCACGGTCCGGCGGGCATGTGGTGGGCCGCCCAGGACCGCAGCGAATGGCCGGACGACGACGACGAACTGGCCGCCGAAATCGCCGCCGACTGGTACGGCGCGCCGGACGACTCGAGCATCGGCGACCGCCGGCAGGAGCTGGTGATGATCGGCGTCGGCATCGACCCGGCGCTGTGGGCGGCGAAATTCGACGCGTGCCTCCTGACCGACGACGAATACGCGCTGGGACCGCAAGGCTGGCAAGAATTCGCCGATCCATTCCCCGCATGGGATTTCGACGAAGACGATCATGATCACGAGCACCATGGACATGGGCATAGCCACCATGATCACAACGGCCACGAACACAGCCACACTCACGGCGACACGCCGCATCGCCACGACTAGGCGGTAGCGCCGTCGGCCGGCATCGGCGGCGGCAACCGCAAAGCGCCCGGGGCCAGGTCCCCACGCGGCGCATTCGCTCGATCCCAGCAAAGAGACGAAAAAACGGGCGAAAAAAAACCCGCCGTTGGCGGGTGTCAACTGCCTGGCAGTAGTCTGCTTAGCGCTTGTTGACTGCGTCCTTAAACGCCTTGCCTGCCGTGAACTTGACGGTCTTCGCGGCCGGAATCTTGATGGTTTCGCCCGTCTTCGGGTTGCGACCCGTACGCGCTGCGCGCTTGCCCGAACCAAAGCTGCCGAAGCCGATCAACTGGACCGCGTCACCCTTCGACACAGACTTCTTGATCACTTCAAGCAACGTGTCCAGCGTTTCACCGGTTTGAGCCTTGCTGGCGCCCGTCTGTCCTGCGACGGCGTCGATCAGTTCCTGTTTGTTCATTAAGGTTCCTTTCTGAGTTTAGGTTGACACGAACAGCGCGAACGCGCCGATTATACGTGCGCGCGCCGCGCCGTCGAGCAGCTGCGGCTCCGGAGCCCCTCCGGATCGAAAGCGCCGGACAGCGAGTGTCCGTCGGCCGTGCTGCCGCTCCCTTCGCGGCGCTTGCTATGATAGCGCAGCGCAAACCCAATCAGGACAAGGGTTTCGAAGAATTACGCGGTTTTGGAACAGATACAGCAAGGAAACGGCACTTTTTGCTGATCCGGCCTCGCTGATTAGCCCGAAACCCAGTGTGGACGGGGCTTTGACGTTGGTTTTTGCCAACGCTCGGCGCGTCTTTTTCGCCGCCCGGCGAGCCGCGCGCGCTGGCGGTAACGTTGCACCCGCATTACGGGGCGTCACTTTGCGTCGCGCATGACCGATCCGCTGATCCCAGCCGTGCTCTCGTTCCGGGACAACGGCACGCCTTTTTCGCCGCTCTACGACGACATCTATCACAGCGCCGTCGGCGCGCTCGACCAGGCTCATTATGTTTTCCTGAGCGGCAACGCGCTGCCCGAACGCTGGCACGGCCGGCGCGTCTTCACCGTGCTCGAGACGGGCTTCGGCATGGGCATTAACTTTCTCGTGACGTGGGCCGCATGGCGGGCGGACCCGGCGCGTTGCGAGCGGCTTCATTTCGTATCGACGGAAAAGCATCCGTTCGCGCTCGCCGATCTGCGGCGGGCCTACGCCGCGATCCTGTCGGATCCGGCGATCGCGGCACTCGCTGACACGCTGGCGAGCGAATGGCCGATGCTCGTGCCGGGCACACATCGGCTGGAATTCGACGATGGGCGCGTCGTGCTCACGCTGGTTTTCGGCGACGCGCAGCAGAGCCTGCCGAACCTGAGGCTGCGCGCGGACGCGTTTTATCTGGATGGTTTCGCGCCCGCCAAAAATCCCGAACTGTGGACGCCCGCCGTCTTCAAGTCGCTCGCGCGGCTGGCCGGCGAGGGCGCGACTTTCGCCACTTACAGCAGCGCCGGCGACATCAAGCGCGCCCTGACGCAGGCCGGCTTCGAGTACAGAAAGGTGGACGGCTTCGGCTGGAAACGCGCGATGCTGGTCGGCCACTTTGCGCCGCGCTGGCGCGTGCGCCGCCATGAGCCGCCCGTGGCGCTCGGACCGCTCGCGCCCGGCGAACGGCACGCGGTGGTGATCGGCGCCGGCCTTGCGGGATGCGCGCTCACCGAGCGGCTCGCGGCGCGCGGCTGGCGGGTGACGTTGCTGGAGCGGCATGCGTCGGTTGCCCAGGATGCATCAGGCAATCCGGCCGGCGTCTTCCACCCGATGATCTCGCGCGACGACAGCGTCGCCTCGCGCGTCACGCGCGCGGGTTTTCTGTACGCGCTCAGGCGCTGGGCCGCATTGGAACGGCGCGGCCACGCGCCGAAGCGCGGCGGCCCTGGTCTTTTGCAGATCGCCGAAAACGAAGACGAAGCGCGCGCGATGAGCGAAGCCATCGCGGCGCTGCGCTATCCGCCCGAGTTCGTCACGCCCGTTTCCGCCGACGAGGCGCAAAAACTCGCCGGTACGCCGCTCGCGCGCGGCGGCTGGTTTTTCCCGCACGGCGGCTGGATCGACCCGGCGTCGCTCTGCGCCGCCCAGTGCGCCGCCGCCGGTGATCTGCTCGAGCGGCGCTTCGGCGTGGACGTCGCGCGCATCGAGCATTCCGGCGATCAGTGGACCGTGTTCGACACGGCGGGCGAGCCGCTCGCGCGCGCGCCGGTCGTGATTGTCGCGAGCGCTCACGAGGCCGCGCGCCTTGCCGGCTTGCGTCACGCGCCGACGCGCAGCATCCGCGGCCAGCTTACTTCGCTGCCACCGGGCGCCGCGCCGTCGCTCGCGTTGCCTGTGATCGGCGAAGGTTATGCGATACCGCTGCCCGACGGCGTCACGCTGACGGGCGCCACTTATGAGCTCGACGACGCAGAGACGTCGCTTCGTCCAGCGGGTCATCTGGAAAATATTGAGCGCGTTGCGCACATGCTGCCTGCGTTTGCGCGCTCGGCCGCTCACCTCTATCCCACGAATCACGCCGATGCCGCGGCCGTCACGGGCCGCGTCGCGTTCCGCTGTGTGACGAGCGACCGCATGCCGATGATCGGCAACATCGCCGACGAAACACTCGCCGCGCGCGACGCCGAACGGTTGCGCGGGGCATGGCCACTGGATCTGCCGCGTGCGCCGGGCCTCTACAGCGCATTCGCCTACGGTTCGCGCGGTCTCGTATGGGCTGCGCTCGGCGCGGAGCTGATCGCTTCGCAGATCGAAGGCGAGCCGTGGCCGCTCGAACGGGATCTCGCCGAAGGCATCGACCCTGCGCGGTTTCTGCTGCGCGCGTTGCGGCAGGGAAGCGTCGTCGGTTAACTCACCGCAGCGTGCGCCACGGTTATCCACCGCAAATTGTGGATAACCGCGCTGTTTACCGCTGCAACTCGTGTGGAACCGTTGTGGACGTAAACGGGGTAACTCGAACGCCGCAAAATTTCGCCAAAAGTTACCCGCGTATACGAGTCGTCGCCGCACACGCTGTGCGCGCGGTTATGAAGTCTGCAACATGCTGATTCGCTTCAGTAAACAACGGTTATCCACAGAAAAGCGGGCAGCTTGTTAACTGCTACTACGTATACATACAGTAAACGCGTAAACACCAAGGCCTGAGCCGGACTGTGCGCCACCGCACAGATCGCGCGACGCCTGAAACCCTCGTGCTAAGTGCTGTCCTGAAAAGCACACGCGAGCAGTGCACACTGCTTCGAGATCACCGGCTGCACTCGCGCAACAGCCGGGCAATGCCTGTGCGCTCGGCCGGGAAAGCGGGCGCTTTTTCCGCATCTCACGAAGATAAAGCACTTTTTTACCGTTTTGCCTGCATGTTCGTGTGTTTTCGGTCGAAGCCGAAAAAGCTATGGCACAATCGCCGTTCTTTTTCCGCGTGGTGCCTCGCCTCTAGCGGTACCCGCTGCTACGGAACGGTGCCGTTCAATCAGACTCTGATTCAACGTCGACGGCGTTCTTTCACCGTGCCGTGCCGACTGCGACGGCCGCACCCCTGAATGCGCCGGAATCCTTGCGACTGCGGCGCGTTCGAATCATCCGATCGTTGAAAATTCGCAACGCGGATCACGCGAAGCGATGTACGCCGGTGGAACGTCTCGTGCGTCCACCCGCTCGCCGGTGTTCGCGCCGGCTCACGCTGGTTCGTGTCATCTGCCGTTGCTGCAAAGGAGAACCCATAACGATGAATTCGGCGTTTTCATTTTTTCCAGCCTGGCCGCTCGCACCCGACGCCATCTTTTGGGCTGGTCTCGCCTTGCTCGCCGCGGGCTTGTGCGGCGAGCTGTGCTATCGCGCGTGGCGTTTGCCGCGTATTTCCGGCTACGCGGTCATCGGTCTGATTGCCGGCGCCGCCGGTTCGGGCGTGATCGACGCCGATTCGGCCAAGGCAGCGCGGCCGTTGCTCGACGTGGCGCTCGGCCTGCTGCTGTTCGAACTCGGTAGCCGGCTCGATCTGCGCTGGATCCGTCGTAATCCCTGGCTTGTAATGTCGAGCGTCGCCGAAGCCACACTCACTTTCGCGCTGGTCTTGCCGGTGCTGCTGTTCCTGAACGTGCCGCTGATGGTCGCAACGGTGCTCGCCGCCATTGCCATGGCGACTTCGCCGGCCATGGTGATCCAGCTCAAGACCGAGCTTCGCGCGGAAGGGCAGGTCACGCAGCGTCTTTTGACGCTTACCGCCTTGAACAGCATGTATGCGGTCGTGATCGAAAAGCTCGTGTCGAGCTGGCTGCATCAGGAAGCGTACGGCAACGTGTTCGCAACGATTCTCCAGCCGCTTTATCTGCTGGTCGGCTCGCTCGTGCTCGCGTATCTGCTCGCGCGCACCTGCACCTTCTTTTACCGGCGGCTCAACATGCAGGACGAGCATTCGTTCGTCGCCCTCTTCGGCCTCGTTTTGCTGGCCATTGCGGTGGCGCATCTGTTCAAGCTGTCGACGATTCTCGCGCTGCTGGCGGCCGGCATCATCGTGAAGAATCACGAAGCGCGGCCGCAGCTGTGGCCTCAGCACTTCGGCACCGCCGGCTGGCTGCTCACCGTGATTCTGTTCGTGCTCACGCTGACATCGTTCGAATGGAAAGACATTGCGCTCGGCGGCGTCGCGGCGCTGGGCCTGATTGTTGCGCGTCTGGTCGCAAAGCTCGTCGGCGTGCTCGCGTTTGCGAAGCCGAGCGGGCTGAACTGGAAGCAGGGCATGGCGCTCGGTTTGTCGCTCTCGCCCATGTCGGCGCTGGCTTATCTGCTCGTCGACGACACCTACAACCTGTATCCGAATTTCGATCCGCAACTGCGGGCCATCGTCATGTGTTCGATCGTCGTGCTGCAGATTCTCGGGCCGTGGCTCGTTTATCGCAGCCTCGCGCTGGTTGCCGAACGGCGCGAAGAGTAGGCGCTTGGCGATTCAAATCGCGCGTTATTCAGGTTATTCGCTTCACATAACGGCCGGGCTTCCGACAACCGCCCGGCCGACCTCACTCAAGGGGACGCCATGTCACTCGAACCCTTCATCGATTCGAAGCCGTTCACTTTCGGTGTCGAACTCGAGATGCAGATCGTCAATACGCATGACTATGATCTGACCAAAGCCGGCTCGGATCTGCTGCGCCTCGTCAAGGATCAGAAGATCCCCGGCAATATCACGCCGGAAATTACCGAGAGCATGATCGAACTCTCTACGGGCATCTGCACGAATCACGAGCAGGCGCTTGCCGATCTACGCAAGATTCGCGACACGCTCGTTTCGGCAGCGGATCATCTGAATGTCGGCTTGTGCGGCGGCGGCACGCACGCGTTCCAGCAATGGAGCGAGCGGCAGATCGTGGATACGCCGCGTTTCCAGTATCTTTCCGAGCTATACGGCTATCTCGCCAAGCAGTTCACGGTGTTCGGCCAACACGTGCACATCGGCTGCCCGGATGCTGACAGCGCGCTATTCCTTTTGCATTCGATGTCGCGCTTTATCCCGCATTTCATTGCGTTGTCCGCATCGTCTCCGTTCGTGCAGGGCGTGGACACCGGTTTTCATTCGGCACGCCTGAATTCCGTGTTTGCCTTTCCGTTGTCGGGCCGCGCGCCGTTCGTGCTGACGTGGGACAGTTTCGAGGAATATTTCTCGAAAATGGTCCACACGGGCGTGGTCAACAGCATGAAAGACTTCTACTGGGACATCCGGCCGAAGCCGGGTTTCGGCACCATCGAAGTCCGCGTCATGGACACGCCGCTTTCCGTGGATCGCGCCGCGGCCATTGCGTGCTACATCCAGACGCTCGCGCGGCATCTGCTGCTCGACAAGCCGGTCACGCCGCATGAAGACGATTACCTCGTCTACACGTTCAACCGCTTCGAGGCCTGCCGCTTCGGTCTTGCCGGCACCTGCATCAATCCGCAGACGGGCGAACGCAAGACCATTTCGGAAGATATCCTCGAAACGCTCGACCGGATCGCGCCGCACGGCGACGCGCTGGGTTCGGGCCATGCGCTTGCCGAAATCGGCGCGATTGCACGCGGCCAGATCAACGATGCAACGTGGCTAAGAGGCGTCGTCGAAAAGGAAAAATCGCTGCACGAAGTGGTGCGGCAGCAGTGCCTGAAGTGGCGAGCCTGACCGATCGGGCGTCTTTGCTTGTGTTCAACCGTAACAAACCCGCCACGCGCGGGTTTTTTTTCGTCATTAAAATTTCCAGTTCGGTGCCCTTAAGGTTTTTCAAATATGTACGTATACAAACGTAGTAGTAGTTAACAAGCAGCGCCGCAGGCTGCGGACAACTGAATAATTCCCTGCAAAGTCAAGGCGCTGCGTAAACCATAAGTGGACCGGTGAGCAGTGGGCGGGCGGCGCTCGGCGAGGACAACTTAAGGACTGGTAAGTGTGGTACGGATGCTTATCAAGAATCGGCGCACATGTCTTCCCCGATGTTGTCCCACGGTTATCCACAGATTACATTGGATAACTTAGCTGTACGATTCGCCGCTCTCGCATAGAATGTCGTCTTAACTGCTTTGGCTTGCAAGGCGGTGAATTTTTGAGATAGTTGAGACCGTCTCGTCCTGTTTTGGGCGGGGCTACCCCACACAGGCTACGGGCGTTCCCGGCGAGCAATCGGCCGGCACCGCACAAAAGCTGTAAATAAACCAATCGAAGATTATGAGCGAAGGCGTATACGGAGAACAGGCAACCGGGCGAGTCACCCACAGCCTCTTGCGACTCAGCACGGCAATGCGAAGCCAGGCTTGGGAATGGGCCGAAGGCGCGGGGCTCACGCCCACGCAGGGCGAAATCCTGGTTCTGTTGATGCAGCGAAAGGGCCCGATGCGGCTTGGGGAAATCGCGCGCGAAACGGCACTGACCGCGGCGACCACCAGCGACGCTGTCAGCACGCTGGAAACCAAGGGGCTGGTCGAAAAACGCCGCGCGCTCGATGACGGCCGCGCGCTCGCCGTGCGCCTCACCGCTCGTGGCCGTACAGCTGCGAAGCGCGCCGCGCAATGGCCGGACTTCCTTGCGAAGGCAGTTGGCACCTTGCGCGACGACGAGCAGGCCATGTTCTACCGAACGCTGCTCAAGACGGTTTATCAACTGGAAGCGCAGGGCACGATTCCGCCGCACCGCATGTGCCTGAGCTGCACGCATTTCGAGCCGAGCAAGAATCCGAAGAAGGCGCCGCATCACTGCAAGCTGCTCGATCTGAATATGGCAGATACCGACCTGCGTCTGGATTGCGCGGTGCATGAAACCGCGGATGTCGCCAACCAGAAGAAGACCTGGAAGATCTTCGCCCAGTAAGGCGGCTGCTCACCGGGCAATCCGCTACACTGCAACCGGCAGCGGCAGACGGCACACGCCGTCTGCCGGCCTTTCCGGCGCCGCGTAGCGGCAGTCTGCAGTCAACCTGAAGGTGACCGGCTGATGAATCAGGAAGTTCTGGCCATTCGCCACGTGCACTTCGAGGATCTGGGCAGTCTCGAGCTGGTGCTCGGCGAACGCGGGCGCCCAGTCCGTTATCTCGACGTCGGCTTTGCCCGCATCGAGGCGCCAAACCCCGTCACGCCGTCGTTGATGGTCGTGCTCGGCGGCCCGATCAGCGCGACCGACGACGCGCTTTATCCCACGCTCGTGCCGCTGCTTTCGATGATCGAAAAGCGCATCGAAGCAGGGCTTCCTACACTCGGCATCTGTCTCGGCGCGCAACTGATCGCGCGGGCGCTCGGCGCGCGGGTGTATCCGGCGGGCCAGACGGAACTCGGCTGGGAGCCGCTCAGGCTCACCGATGCCGGTCGTTCGTCGCCGGTGCGTCATCTGGATGGCGCGCATACGTCCATGCTGCATTGGCATGGCGACACCTTCGATCTTCCCGCCAACGCGACGCGCCTCGCCTCCACGCGTGCATGCGAGAACCAGGCTTTCACATGGGGCCGCCATGTGCTCGCGCTGCAATGTCATCCGGAGATCCGCACAGATCGCTTCGAGCCATGGCTGATCGGCAATGCGGGCGAGCTCGTCGGTCATGGAATCGACGCGCGTCAACTGCGCGCCGAGACCGCGCAATTCGGTCCGGCTCTGGAGGCCGCGGCTTGCCGCATGTTCGGCGAATGGCTGGATCAGGTCGAAGCGAAACCCTGAGCGGCATCACGTTGATCATGAGCGTGGGCTGCCTGCAGCAAACGACTCACGGTGCTATGCTCGATCGCTCTCGGGTTTCTACTGGGCGGTGATCCATGAGCGCGCTATTTTCTCCACTCACGCTGCGCAGCGTGACGCTTCCGAACCGTATCGTCGTTTCGCCGATGTGCCAGTATTCCGCCGAACGCGGCGAGGCCACCGCGTGGCACATGATTCACCTTGGCAGCCTCGCCTTGTCCGGCGCGGGCATGCTGTGCATCGAGGCGACGGCGGTCGAACCGGACGGCCGCATCACGCCCGGCGATCTCGGCTTGTGGGACGATGCGACCGAGGCCGCGCTCAGGCCAGTGCTTGCCGCGATCCGCAAGCATTCGCATATCAACGTGACGATGCAGCTGTCGCACGCGGGGCGCAAGGCGTCGAGTCATGCGCCTTGGGAAGGCGGCCAGCTGATTCCGGTGTCGCAAGGCGGCTGGTTGCCGCACGCGCCCTCGGCCTTGCCGCACAAGGCCGGCGAAGAACCGCCGCTCGCGCTCGACACGCCGGGGCTCAATCGCATCCGCGAAGCCTTTGCAGCGTCCGCGCGGCGCGCAGCGCGCCTCGGCATAGACGCACTGGAAGTGCATGCCGCGCACGGCTATCTGTTGCACCAGTTCCTCTCGCCGCTCGCCAATCAACGGGACGACGACTACGGCGGGTCGCTCGAAAATCGCATGCGCTTTCCGCTTGAAATCTTCGACATCGTGCGCGCGTCTTTTCCCGCCGACAAACCCGTCGGCGTGCGTGTGTCCGCCACGGATTGGGTCGAAGGCGGCTGGTCGCTCGACGACACCATTGCGTTCGCGCATGAGTTGAAAAAGCGCGGGTGCGACTGGATCGACGTATCGTCCGGCGGCGTCTCGCCGTTGCAGAAGATTCCGCTCGAGCCGGGCTATCAGATTCCGTTCGCGAAGGCTGTCAAGAAAGCGACGGGCCTCACCACCATCGGCGTCGGACTCATCACCGACCCGGTTCACGCTGAGCAGCTGATCGTAGAGGGCGACGCCGATCTCATCGCGCTGGCTCGTGCGTTGCTGTACAACCCGCGCTGGCCGTGGCATGCGGCCGCGCAACTCGGCGCGACAGTCGAGGCGCCGCCGCAGTACTGGCGCTCGCAGCCGCGCGACCAGAAGGCGCTGTTCGGCGAGATTTCATTCGGGCAACGTTGAAGCAGCACGCGCGCATCGCACATGCTCACGCGGCATATGGTTTTGACGGTTGAACGAAGCCGTCTTGACCGTGTAGGATGCCGGATGTGGCGCATGTGCGTCGCAGTGTCGACGCGGCGCTCGCAGGGCGCCGCGTTTGCTATCAGCGCCAGAAAAATCAGCGCGTCAGACGCGGGCGTTTCCGACGGCTGCCGGACTTCATCCCCAGTTCTTCACAAGGATTCATTCAATGAGTTCACGCAGGATCGCCGTGCGTCGTTCCGGTGTGCACGGCAAAGGCGTGTTTGCGCTCGAACCGATTGCGGCCGGCGAGCGGCTAATCGAATACAAGGGCGAGCGGATTTCCTGGAAAGAAGCGTTGCGCCGTCATCCGCATAATCCTGACGAACCGAATCACACGTTCTACTTTGCGCTCGACAGCGGCAAGGTGATCGACGGCAAGGTGAACGGCAACAGCGCGCGCTGGATCAACCACTCGTGTGCGCCGAACTGCGAAGCGGAAGAGATCGACGGTCACGTGTATGTGCACGCGCTGCGCGACATCGCCGAGGGCGAGGAGCTCTTCTATGACTACGGCCTTGTGATCGACGCGCGCCAGACCAAGAAGCTGAAGAAGGAATACGAATGCCGCTGCGGCTCGCGCAAATGCCGCGGCACCATGCTGGCGCCGCCGGAGAAGGAGAAGGGCGCGGATAAAGCGGCTAAGGCGACTAAAGCGACCAAAGCGTCCAGGTCCGCGAAGTCTGAGAAATCCGCTAAAGCGGCAAAGAAAGCCAAAAAGAAGTAACACGCGACGAGCTGCGTGGTTCGTCGTGCGAATGACGCCCGCGCAGCGCGTTCCAATAAGTTATCGCTACAGATCGACCGGCGCCGAGTGCGCCGGTTTTTTGTTGAGGTCGTTCGCGTCTTTCGGCAAAGCGGCTTTCACGAGCGGAATGCGCACGATAAAGCGCGCTCCGCCTTCCGGCGCATCTTCGTAATGCACGGTGCCGTGATGCAGCGCCATGATGTCGTGCACGATGGCGAGGCCGAGCCCGGCGCCGCCGTCCACGCCGGCGTCGCTTTGACCGTCGCCGCGAAAGAACCGCTTGAACAGATCGGCCTGCTGCGTATGAGGCACGCCCGCGCCATTGTCTTCGACCACGATCTCGGCCATGCGCACGTCGTCCACCACGGTTTGCGACACGGTGACCGTGATGCGCCCGCCGTCGAAGCGCGAAGGCGGCACATACTTCAGCGCGTTATCCAGCAGATTCGCAATCACTTCATGCAGCAGCACGGGATTGCCGCGCGCGATCAACGGCTGATCGTTGGCGGGATCGTCGAGCCGCTGAAAACCCAGGTCGATGTGCGAGGCCAGCGCGCGCGGTACCCATTCCGCGCCGGTGTCGAAGGCGAGCGCGGCCATGTCGACATTGACGAAGCGCGCGGCCTGCTCGGCCGGTTCCGCCCGCGCGAGCGACAGCAGCTGATTCGACAGGCGCACCGCGCGATCGGCGGCCGCGCGCAGCTCCCGCACCGCGGCAAGCGTCTGCTGCGGATCGCGCGCGACGGCGGCCTGCTCCGCGTGCAGCTTGACGGCCGTGAGCGGCGTGCGCAGCTGATGCGCGGCATCGGCGATAAATTTGCGCTGACCGTCAAGCGCGGTCTTGAGACGGCCGAGCAGCGCGTTGACGGCGCCGGTCAACGGGCGGATCTCGACGGGCACATAGGTTTCGTCGACCGGCTCGAGCGAAGTGTGCGTTTGGCGGTTCAGCGAATCGGCGAGATCGGTCAGCGGGTTGAGCTGCTGATTCACCACTCGCCACACGATCACCCAGCCCGCGAGCAGCAGCAACAGCAGCGGCATCATGATCGCCACGAGAAACTCGGCGGCGATGCGAAAGCGGTGATGGACCGGCTGCCCGACCTCGACGACGATCGGGTTGCCGACCGGCTGATCGACGCGCACTTGCGCGACGCGCACCGTCACGCCCTGGTGCTGCGTTTCGAACACGTACGCATAGTGCATACGCCGAACACTCGTGCCTTGCAGCGGCAGCGTTTTATCGCCGGCAATTTCGGTTTCGCCGTTGCTGATCCGATAAACCAGATGCTCGATCGGATCGGAAAACATGGCTTGCGCGAGCGGCGGCACGGTAATGGGCGCTTCCGGACCCGCAATCTGAATTTGCTTGGAGATGGCGGTGGCGAGATCGGCGAGCGAGCGGTCGACCACGTGCTGCGTGTACTGCCACGCGAGCCAGTAGGCGATCAGGCCGCTCATCAGCGCGAGCAGCGAAAGGGGAGCAGCGAGGCGCCGCAGCAGCGTGCGGCGCAGACTATTGGCGGCCGGCTGGGGCATGATCGAGCGCGCGGGGAAAGAGCAGGCGCGAGGCGCCCTGAAGTTTCACCGGATGCCGGCAACTCGCACACGCGGTGCGCTGCGCCGGCCCGGCGCCGTCGGGCCGCCGGCGGATGGCGGCCTTCACGACGATTATGCGGCCTGGCGGATTTCCTGCAACAGATAACCGAAACCGCGCACGGTGACGATTTCAACGCGGCAGTTTTCGAGCTTCTTGCGCACGCGGTGCACATAGACCTCGATGGCTGTGTCGCCGAGATCGCCGCCGAAATGCGTCAGATGGTCCTGCAGTTGCGCCTTGCTGACCACGCGGCCATGGCGCAGCAGCAGCATTTCGAGCACGGCGAATTCGCGCGGCGAGAGTTCGAGCGGCTTGTCGTCGTTGAAAATGCGGCGATCCACGCCCGACAGGCGCACGCCGCCGAGCGACACTTCCGGACGCGGCATGTCGCCGTGCGGACCGCTGCGGCGCATCACGGCACGAATGCGCGCTTCGAGTTCGGTCGGCTCGAACGGCTTGAGCATGTAGTCGTCCGCGCCAGAATTGAGGCCTTGCACGCGGTCGTTCAGTTCGTCGCGCGCGGTGAGGATGATCACCGGCGTATGGCGATTGCTCTGACGGAAGCGCGAGAGCAGCGTCATGCCGTCGATGCCCGGCAAGCCGAGGTCGAGAATCACCAGTTCGTGGCGGTTTTGCGTGAGGGCCTGTTCGGCGAAAATGCCGTCGTGGACCATGTCGACAGTGAAGCCGGCTTGTTCGAGACTGCTTTGGATGCCGCGTGCGATGGGACGGTCATCTTCGATCAGAAGGAGTCGCATGGATTTCGCTCAAGTACAATGGGTTTAGGCGTTCGGGCAAGCGGTTCGCCGGGGCGCCTGCTTCACAGACTGGTTCGCCCGTCTGCTGCATCGAGCAGCTTGCTCGCGCCCTCCGGATAATCGAAGCCATGTCCGAGATCAGCATTCAGGAACTCGAAGCCGCGATCAACTTCTGGCGCGCCCGCCCACCCGCGAGCGGGGACGAACTCGTTCTGTGCAAGGAGGCAAGCGCGCTCTCCAAGCCGTATGCGCTCCTGATTGTACAGCGTCGGAACACGCTATCGCGGGATCGTTTGGACGCGAATGCACAGCAGGCATGGGATTCTTACGTGCGCCTTAAGAATGGCCTGTAGAACTGAAGGTTTGTCTACGGCATTGCCTGCAAAGCCCTTTCAATACGACGAATTCTGAGCGGTGGCTGCGTGGGCTGGCACACGGTCGATACACCGCGCCGGTTTAATGTCGCGCGTCATGAGGCCATTCGCTTCGTGCTTCGACAGAGTGATCTCCACCTTGTCCTACGCGTTGAATCGCTCCGGGTGATCCGACGCGTGGTGCCTACGCCATGCAATAATCGTGCATCAAACTTGAATTCGATGCAGATTTTCTACATGCTGGATCTCGACCACTTCGACCTCGCGCTGCTCGACGTACTGCAGCGTTTTGGCCGCGCCACGCATCAGCAGCTTGCCGAACAGGTGCCGCTGTCGCCGTCGCAGATTGGGCGGCGCTTGCAGCGGCTCGAGCAGGTCGGTGTGGTGGACGGCTATCGCGTCGTGCTGCGGCCGGAAAAGCTCGGCTTGGGCGTCACCGCCTTTACGAGCCTCAAGCTGAAACATCACGGCGACTCGATCATCGAGCAGTTCCAGCAGCAGATCGACGTGTTGCCCGAAGTGCTGGAATGCCACGCGGTGGTGGGCGACGCCGACTATCTGCTGCGCATCGTCGCGCCCGACCTCAACTACCTGTCCACCTTCGTCATGAAGAAGCTGATGCGCGTGCCGGGGGTGGATAGCGTGCGCTCGAACATCGTGCTCACCACGTTCAAGCGCAACGGGCCGCTGCCGCTTGCGCATCTGTCGCCGGGAACGGCCGCGGGCTGAAGCGGCTCGGGCGGCCCTGGCGCGCAGGCCCTAGCGCGCATTTTGGCGCTTTCATGCAGCCTGCTTCGGCTCGCCGTTCGGGCTGCTCAGCAGATCGACATAGGCCACCGCCACGAGATCCGTTTCGGGCACGCCGAGGCTCGCGAACATCGCATGCGCTTCCGCGTGGCCGTGCTCCTCGTCGTCGTCCTGTCCGAGCACCACTTCGAGTTCGACGAAATCGCCAAGGCCGTCGACGCGGTCCAGATGAATGCGTGTGCGTCCCGCGAGATACACGTGCCGTTCCTTGGTCACAATGCCGCGCGTGGTCAGCGCCGTCGCAAGCAGCGCGTGCATGGCTTCGGGATTCGTCACCGGGCTGCGCGTGTAGTACGAGGCCTTCGGCCCGTCGCGGTCGTCGCGCTGGTAGAAGATCAGTTCGGCGGGCGTGCCGTCGTCGAACTGGCGCAGCTTCAGGCGCCCGCGCGGGACGTCGTAGAAAAAGTCCTGCTGGCGGAAGATCAGCGGCGCGTCCGGCGCGAGCTGCGCCGCGCGTTCGCGCAGCTGCTCGAAATGCTGGGCGCGGGCTTTTATTTCGATGTTGCGTGCCATGTCGGGCTCCTGTCGGGAATGGAATGGCCGGCGGCTTGCGTCATGTGCGGCGAAGCTGCCGGGAAAGACAGAGTCGGTTGGAACGGAAAAGCGGCGAGACGGGCGCGTGAGCGAACCGCCAATCTAACAAAAACTGCGTGACGCCGCGGTTTCATCCCGCAGCGAAGCGTGGGACGCAGCTTCGCGCGTGCTGTCATGAGAACCGCTCATATCGCAACGCGGCATGCCCAGACGATCGTCAAGGCGTGCTCGGGGCGTCCGTCAGCTGGCCCATTGCAGTTCGATCAGCTTGAGCGCGGCGGCTATCGCGGGCTCGTCTTTGCGTTCGGCAAGCGCGATGAAGCTCAGTTGCGTCGGCACCGTAATGCCTTCCACGATCGTCAGCGCATGCGCGTGCGCCTCGGCAAGGGCAATCGCGTCGCGCGCCAGCGTGAGACCCACGCCGGATTTGACGAGATCGAGCATGGACGGCTCCTGATCCACTTCCGCGACCTTCACCGGCTTCACGCCCGCCTCGCCGAATGCGCGCGACAAGAGCCGGTTGTGTGCGGAGGCTGGCGGCGTCCAGATCCACGGAAACGCGGCGAGCGAGCGCCAGTCGCGCGCGCCTTTGACGCGGTCTTTCCAGCCGGCCGGCGCCAGCACGCGGTACTGGAAATGCGTGAGCGTCAGCGTGTGGAACGCGGGCGCGTCGCGGCTCTCGTCGTCGGAAGGCACGCCGATGTAGTAGCCGACGTCGAGTTCGCCCGCGCGGACCTGCTCCAGCACCCAGCCCGACATGCCGTGCCGCAAGGCCGTTTCGATATGCGGCCACGTCTCCACCAGCTGCTTGAGAAAGCCGCCCAGCCGCAGAAACTCAGGGTCGAGAATGGTGCCGATGCGCAGCCGCCCGCGCACCTCCTGACGCAGCGACTGCGCCGCGCGCTGCACGTCGCTCGCCGCGGCCAGCGCGCGTTCGGCGTGCGGCAGCAGCGCCTGGCCGTCGCGCGTGAGCGAGAGTCCATGCGATGCCCGCGTGAACAGCGTCACGCCGAGCGTCTCCTGCAAATGCTTGATTTGCAGGCTGACGGCCGGCTGCGTCAGATGCAGTTGCACCGCCGCACGCGTGAGGTTGCCCTCGCGTGCGACGGTGACGAACGCGCGTAACAGAATGAGATCCATGCGCTGATATTAACGCTGCTTATAGCCCAGTTGAGCATTACTCATTGGATTTCGCTCGGCGAAGCGCCGTACGCTCGTGTTTCGGCACGCCATTCTTGTGGCGGAAGATCGCGGCAGCCATCCCGGATGATGGTCCACCACCGAGAGGAACAACATGAGCGAGACATATCAGGACGAAACCGTCCGCGCGGGTGCCGGCGTGCGCACGCTGGCGCATTTCATCAACGGCAAGGCTATCGACGGAACCAGCGGCCGTCACGGCGACGTCTTCAATCCCGCACTCGGGGAGGTGAGCGCGCGGGTGCCGCTCGGCAGTGTGGCCGAAGTGGACGCCGCGGTTGCCGCCGCCTATGCCGCGTTTCCCGCGTGGAGCGAAACGGCGCCCATCAAGCGGGCGCGCGTGCTGTTCAAGTTCAAGGAGTTGCTCGACCGCCACCACGACGAGCTGGCCGAACTGATCACACGCGAGCACGGCAAGGTGTTTTCCGACGCGAAGGGCGAGGTGATGCGCGGCATCGAAGTGGTCGAGTTCGCGTGCGGCATTCCCAATCTGCTGAAGACCGACTTTACCGACCAGATCGGCGGCGGCATCGACAACTGGAATCTGCGCCAGCCGCTCGGCGTGGTCGCCGGCATTACGCCGTTCAATTTTCCCATGATGGTGCCGTGCTGGATGTTCCCCGTCGCCATCGCCTGCGGCAACACGTTCGTGTTGAAGCCGTCGGAGCGCGACCCGTCGGCGGCGAACCGTCTCGCGGAATTGTTGAAGGAAGCGGGCTTGCCCGACGGCGTGTTCAATGTCGTGCACGGCGACAAGGTCGCCGTCGACGCGCTCCTCGTGCATCCCGACGTGAGCGCGGTCTCGTTTGTCGGCTCCACGCCGATTGCCGAATACATCCACACGGAAGGCACCAGGCACGGCAAGCGCGTGCAGGCGCTGGGCGGCGCCAAGAACCACCTCGTCGTGATGCCGGATGCCGACCTCGACCAGGCCGTCGATGCGCTGATCGGCGCCGCATACGGTTCCGCCGGCGAGCGTTGCATGGCGATTTCCGTGGCGGTCGCGGTCGGGCATATCGCCGATGAGTTGATCGAACGGCTCACGCCTCGCGTGAAGAGCCTGAAGATTCTGAACGGCATGGAATCGGCTGCCGAAATGGGACCGTTGGTAACCGCCGCGCATCGCGACAAAGTGCTGGGCTATATCGAAGCCGGCATCGCCGCAGGCGCGAAGCTCGTCGTGGACGGCCGCGCTCATCGGGTCGACGGACACGAGAAGGGGTTCTTTCTCGGCGGTACGTTGTTCGACAATGTGTCGACCGATATGAAGATTTACCGCGAGGAAATTTTCGGGCCGGTGCTGTGCGTGGTGCGCGTGCCGGATTTCGCGTCGGCGGTGGAGCTCATCAACGCCAACGAGTTTGCGAACGGCGTGTCGTTGTTCACGTCGGACGGCGGGATCGCGCGCGCTTTCTCGCGGCAGATCCAGATCGGCATGGTCGGCATTAACGTGCCGATTCCGGTGCCGATGGCGTGGCACTCGTTCGGTGGCTGGAAGAAGTCGCTGTTCGGCGATCATCATGCGTACGGCGAGGAAGGCGTGCGGTTCTACACACGCTACAAGAGCATCATGCAGCGCTGGCCTGACAGCATCGCGAAGGGCGCCGAGTTCACCATGCCGGTCGCCAAGTAGTGCTCATGATGTTGGCCTTTGGCGGCGCTCGCGCAGTGCTTCGCGCGGCGCGCCGAAGGCATCGATAAAACCGGTCGCCGCCCACGGCGCTGCCGGTAAAAATGATTAGGAGACTGAACGATGAGCCACGTGCAAGCCGCGTCTTCGGGGCGGCGTCTCGAAGGCGAGTTCGACTACATCATTGTCGGCGCGGGGACGGCGGGCTGCGTGCTCGCCAATCGTCTGACCGAAGATCCCGACGTGCAGGTGCTCCTGCTCGAAGCAGGCGGCAAGGACGACTATCACTGGATTCATGTGCCGGTCGGCTATCTGTACTGCATCGGCAATCCTCGCACTGACTGGCTCTATAAAACGCAGGCGGAGCCGGGCCTCGACGGGCGCGCGCTTTCGTATCCGCGCGGCCGCGTGCTCGGCGGTTGTTCGTCGATCAACGGCATGATCTACATGCGCGGGCAACGCGAGGACTACGACGAGTGGGCGCGCGTGACGAATGATCCGTCGTGGTCGTGGGACGCGGTGCTGCCGGTCTTCAAACGCAGCGAAGATCACTACGCGGGCGCGAGCGAATCGCACGGCGCGGGTGGGCCGTGGCGCGTCGAAAAACAGCGCCTCAAGTGGAAGATACTCGAGGAGTTTGCGAAGGCGGCGCAACAGACAGGCATTCCCGCTACCGACGACTTCAACCGCGGCGATAACACCGGCGTCGGCTATTTCGACGTCAATCAGAAGCGCGGCATTCGCTGGAATGCGTCGAAGGCATTCTTGCGTCCGGCAATGCGGCGGCCGAATCTCACTGTCATTACCGGCGCGCACACTCAGCGCGTCACATTCGAAGGACGCCGCTGTACCGGCGTCGAATATCGCGGCGACGGTATCGACTATGTGGCGAAGGCGCGCTGCGAAGTGATATTGAGTTCGGGCGCGGTCAACTCGCCGCAATTGCTTGAGTTGTCCGGCATCGGGAATGGTGCGCGTCTGCAGAACCTGGGTATCGGCGTGGTCAACGATCTGCGCGGCGTCGGCGAAAATTTGCAGGATCATTTGCAACTGCGCATGGCCTATCGCGTGGACGGCGTTCGCACGCTGAATACTGCGTCCGCGCATTGGTGGGGCAAGCTGATGATCGGCGTGCAGTATGCGCTTTTCCAAAGCGGTCCTATGTCGATGTCGCCGTCGCAACTGGGCGCTTTCGCGAAGTCCGATCCGGACGATCGCTCGCTCACGCGCCCCGACCTCGAATATCACGTGCAGCCGCTTTCGCTGGATCGCTTCGGCGAGCCGCTGCACCGCTTCAATGCATTCACCGCATCTGTGTGCCAGTTGCGGCCCACATCGCGCGGCAGCATTCATATCGAATCGGCGGACGCTGCGGCGCCTCCGCTCATCGCGCCCAACTATCTCTCCACCGACTATGACCGGCACGTGGCCGCGAACGCGCTGCGTCTCACGCGCCGCATTGCAGCCGCGCCCGCGCTCGCGCGTTACCAGCCTCGGGAAATCTTGCCGGGCATCGAGTATCAGACCGAGGAAGAACTACAGCGTGCGGCAGGTCTCGTCGGCACCACGATTTTCCATCCGGTAGGCACATGCCGCATGGGCACGACCGACGATCCCGCAACAGTGGTGGACAACCGGCTACGAGTTATCGGGGTTGACGGTCTGCGTGTGGTCGATGCATCTGTCATGCCGACCATCACGTCCGGCAACACGAACTCGCCCACGTTGATGATTGCCGAACGAGGCAGCGCCATGATTCGCGAGGACCGTCGCGCGCGCGTGACGGGCAGCGTGGCCGCACGCGCGGCCAATGCGGTATCGATGTCCGCTGTGTGACACACGTCGCACCGCGGCACGGGTGGCGCGTGCCGCCTTTGCATGGGGGCTGCCCCACGCATGTCTCCGATAAGAGACTGCGGCGCGCGATTACATACATACACCATCCACTAAGTGCAAATCCCAATGAATGCGCTGCATCATTGGCGCGACAATGGCAGCCATGCCGCGTGTTGCCCCAAGGATTACCGTCCGGATTGGTGCAGCACGCCAACGAGCGTGCACGGGGTGCCGCCGTCCAAATAGTCGCGCAGAGCTTCGCGCGAAAGATCGTAGTGCTTCGCCTCACTCCGTATGGAAGGGAACATGATTCTCGGCGATACGATTCTCGAAACGCGCGGCCTCACCCGTGAGTTCAAAGGCTTCATTGCCGTGAACGGCGTGAACCTGCGCGTGCGCCGCGGCTCGATCCATGCGCTGATCGGGCCCAATGGAGCGGGCAAGACCACCTGCTTCAACCTGCTCACCAAGTTTCTCGAACCGACGGCCGGTCAGATCGTTTTCAACGGCGTCGACATCACGCATGAGCGGCCGGCGCAGATCGCGCGGCGCGGCATCATCCGTTCATTCCAGATTTCCGCTGTGTTTCCGCATCTGACGGCATTGCAGAATGTGCGCGTCGGTTTGCAGCGCTCGCTCGGTACCGCCTTTCATTTCTGGAAGAGCGAGCGCACGCTGCGCCGGCTCGACGACCGCGCGATGGATCTGCTCACGCAGGTCGGCCTGACCGATTTCGCCGATGTGTTGACGGTCGAACTCTCCTATGGCCGCAAGCGCGCGTTGGAAATCGCGACGACGCTCGCCATGGAGCCCGAGCTGATGCTGCTCGACGAACCGACGCAAGGCATGGGCCACGAAGACGTCGACCGCGTCACGGCGCTGATCAAGAAAGTATCGAGCGGGCGCACGATCCTGATGGTCGAACACAATATGAACGTGATTGCCGGCATCTCCGACACGATCACCGTGCTGCAACGGGGCGAAGTGCTCGCCGAGGGCACGTATGCCGACGTGT
This sequence comes from Paraburkholderia phenoliruptrix, assembly GCF_902859825.1. Taxonomy (GTDB): domain Bacteria; phylum Pseudomonadota; class Gammaproteobacteria; order Burkholderiales; family Burkholderiaceae; genus Paraburkholderia; species Paraburkholderia phenoliruptrix. Next base: position 57,942 of record NZ_CADIKB010000017.1, read on the forward strand.
CGAAGAATCCGCTCGTGATGCAAGCCTACATGGGCAGCGCCGACGCGGCGCTCGCCGGAGCCCACGCATGAACACAATTGCCGAGCGCGAAAGCCTCGAGGTGAGCGGCAAGGCCGCGGGCGCGCCCGCACTCCAGATAGCGGGACTGCAAGCCTGGTACGGGGAATCGCACATCCTGCATGGCGTCGATCTGACCGTGGACCGCGGGGAGGTCGTCACGCTGCTCGGCCGCAATGGCGCGGGGCGCACCACCACCTTGCGCGCGATCATGGGCCTCACGGGCCGGCGCACAGGGTCCATCCGCATTGGCGGCCGCGAAACGATCAATCTGCCCACGCATCGCATTGCGCATCACGGCATTGGCTATTGCCCTGAAGAGCGCGGCATTTTTTCGAGCCTCTCGTGCGAGGAAAATCTGTTGCTGCCGCCGCCCGTCGGCGACAAGGCGCACATGATGTCGCTCGAGGAAATCTACGCGATGTTCCCGAATCTGCAGGAACGCCGCATGAGCCAGGGCACACGGCTCTCGGGCGGCGAGCAGCAGATGCTCGCGGTCGCGCGTATTCTGCGCACGGGCGCCAATCTGCTGCTGCTCGACGAGATATCCGAAGGGCTCGCGCCTGTCATCGTGCAGGCGCTCGCGCGCATGATCGTCACGCTCAAGGCGCGCGGCTACACGATTGTGATGGTCGAACAGAACTTCCGCTTTGCCGCGCCGCTTGCCGATCGTTTTTACGTGATGGAGCACGGAACGATCGTCGAACACTTCGGGGCTAGTGAACTCGAAAGCAAGATGCCGGTCCTGCATGATCTGCTGGGCGTGTAGAGAGCACGCCCCATTGCCTCTGATAACCACAAGCGAAGAACCAGGAGACACGAATGAAAAAGAACCCACTCGCGCGAATTGCTTCAGTCTGTTTCGCGGTCGCAGCCGGCGCCGCCATCACCATGAGCAGCGCGCAAGCGGCAGATGACGCAGTGAAGATCGGCTTTATCACCGACATGTCGGGGCTTTACGCGGACATCGATGGCCAGGGCGGTCTCGAAGCGATCCGCATGGCCGTGGCCGATTTCGGCGGCAAGGTCAACGGCAAGCCGATCACGGTGCTGTATGCGGATCACCAGAACAAGGCGGACATTGCAGCGTCGCGCGCGCGCGAATGGATGGATCGCGAGGGTCTCGATCTGCTGATCGGCGGCACGAACTCGGCAACGGGTCTTTCGATGAACACCGTCGCCGGTGAAAAGCACAAGGTGTACATCAGCATCGGCGCGGGTGCCGACACGCTGACCAACGAGCAATGCACGCCGTACACGATCCACTATGCGTACGACACGACCGCGCTCGCAAAGGGCACGGGCTCGGCAGTGGTGAAGCAGGGCGGCAAGACGTGGTACTTCCTGACCGCCGACTACGCGTTCGGCAAGGCGCTCGAAAAGAACACGGCAGACGTGGTGAAGGCGAGCGGCGGCCAGGTGCTGGGCTCGGTGCGTCATCCGCTGTCGGCGTCGGACTTCTCGTCGTTCCTGTTGCAGGCGCAGTCGTCGAAAGCGCAGGTTCTCGGTCTCGCGAATGCAGGCGGCGATACCATCAACTCGATCAAGGCAGCGAAGGAATTCGGCATTACGAAGACCATGAAGCTTGCTGCGTTGCTGATGTTCATCAACGACGTGCATAGCCTTGGCCTCGAAACGACGCAGGGCCTCGTGCTGACCGACAGCTGGTACTGGAACAAGGACGCGAACACGCGCAAGTGGGCGCAGCGCTACTTCGACAAGATGCGCAAGATGCCGTCGAGCCTGCAGGCCGCCGACTATTCCGCGACGATGAATTACCTGAAGGCGGTGCAGGCGGTCGGTTCGACCGATGCCGACAAGGTGATGGTGCAACTCAAGAAGACGAAGATCGACGACTTCTATGCGAAGGGCTACATCCGTCAGGACGGCAGCATGATCCACGACATGTATCTGATGCAGGTGAAGACGCCGGCAGAATCGAAAGAACCTTGGGACTACTACAAGATCACCGCGACAATCCCCGGCGAGCAGGCGTTCACGACAAAGGCCGAAACGCGCTGCGCGCTGTGGAAATAAACGACGCGTGATGGCCTGAGCGACGGCTGGCTGTCCGCGGGCAGACAGCCGTTCGTTTGCGTTGTTCCGTTTGTTTCATATGGCGCGCGCCCGGCGTTATGCGCGTGCTGTTCGCGTGCCGGCCCGATCGTGCGCGACCGATCTCACCTTGACGATGGGTGAAGGCTTCAATGGACATCTTTGGCATTCCGCTTCCCGCGATGCTGAGCCAGCTGCTGCTCGGACTCGTGAACGGCTCGTTCTACGCAATTCTGAGTCTGGGACTTGCGGTGATCTTCGGCTTGCTGAACGTGATCAATTTCGCGCACGGCGCGTTGTTCATGCTCGGCGCGATGCTCGCGTGGATGGGCTTCTCTTACTTCGGCGTGCCGTACTGGCCGATGCTCATCATCGCGCCGCTCGTCGTCGGTCTGTTCGGGGTCCTGATTGAACGCTCGATGCTGCGCTGGCTGTACAAGCTCGATCATCTGTACGGACTGCTGCTCACGTTCGGGCTCACGCTCGTCGTCGAGGGCGTATTCCGCTCGATCTACGGCTCGTCCGGACAGCCGTACGACGTGCCGTCGGCACTGTCGGGCGCGACCAACCTTGGCTTCATGTTCCTGCCGAACTATCGAGCGTGGGTCGTGGTGGCCTCGCTGATTGTGTGCTTCGCGACGTGGTTCGTCATCGAAAAAACGCGGCTCGGCGCCTATCTGCGCGCCGGCACGGAGAACCCGAAACTCGTCGAGGCTTTCGGCATCAACGTGCCGCTGATGATCACGCTCACCTACGGTTTCGGCGTCGCACTCGCTGCGTTCGCCGGCGTACTCGCCGCACCCGTGATCCAGGTCTCGCCGCTGATGGGCCAGCCGATGATCATCACCGTATTCGCGGTGGTCGTGATCGGCGGGATGGGGTCGATCATGGGCTCGATTCTGACCGGCCTGATGCTGGGCGTGATCGAAGGACTGACTCGCGTGTTCTATCCGGAAGCGTCGGCGACCGTCGTGTTCGTCATCATGGCGCTCGTGCTGCTGGTGCGCCCGGCGGGTCTCTTCGGCAAGGAAAAATGATGCAGAGAAAAGTGCTCTACGGTCTGCTGCTGCTCGCGCTCCTCGCGGTGCCCGTGCTCGGCATCTATCCGCTCTTCGTGATGAAGGTGATGTGCTTCGCGCTCTTCGCCGCCGCCTTCAACCTGTTGATCGGCTACACGGGGCTGCTGTCGTTCGGGCATGCCATGTTTCTCGCGTCGGCGGGCTATATCACCGGTTACGCGATGCAGACGCTCGGCTTCTCGCCTGAACTGGGCGTGCTCGCAGGCACGGCCTGCGCGACGCTGCTTGGTCTTGTCGTCGGCATCTTCGCGATTCGCCGCCAGGGCATTTACTTCGCGATGGTGACGCTCGCGCTCGCGCAAATGGTCTACTTCGTGTTCCTGCAGGCCCCCTTCACGCATGGCGAAGATGGCCTGCAAGGCGTGCCGCGCGGCAAGCTCTTCGGCCTGCTGGATTTGACGTCCGATGTGGCGCTGTACTTCGTCGTGCTGACGATCATGGTGCTCGCGTTCCTGCTGATCGTGCGGATCGTGCATTCGCCGTTCGGGCAGGTGCTGGTGGCGATCAAGGAGAACGAGCCGCGCGCCGTGTCGCTCGGTTACGATACCGACCGCTTCAAGTTGCTCGCCTTCATCCTGTCGGCGGGGCTGGCGGGACTCGCGGGCTCGCTCAAGGTGGTGGTGCAGGGCTTCGAGACTCTGAGCGACGCCTATTGGACCATGTCAGGCCTCGTCGTGCTGATGACGCTCGTCGGCGGAATGGGCACGTTGTTCGGGCCGCTGCTCGGTGCCGCATTGATCGTGGCGCTCGAGGATCGCCTCGGCGATATCGGAGGCGCGCTGGCTTCCACGACAGGCGTGGAATGGTTCCGCTCATTGGGCGAATCGGTCACCATTGTGACGGGCATCATCTTTATTGCATGCGTGCTCGCTTTCCGGCGCGGCATTGTCGGCGAAATCATCGCGCGCGTGCGGCCGCTACGCGCGTGAGCACAGGCGAACTGAAATGCTTCGGCGTCCGATCCAATTCTCGCTGCTGTGCAGTATAGGCACCGAGGCGCGCTTAGGCCCTTATTTGTGTGCCCTGAGGCAACGCCGGCTCTATGCGCCCCAATTCAGTGCCGCAGTGCACCACTAGGGTAATTGCTAGTTGTGGCATGCCGCGTGCTCATTTAATCTTCATGCAGTTCTGATGCACCACGAATTTGCAGGTGGAGAACGAGGAGACATGAGGCACTAAGTGCCCACACGAAAGCGCTGTTGGATTAATATCCAACAGCGCTTTTTATTTGTCGATTTTCGATTGACGTCATTCAATCTTTTGCTAACGCGGGGACGGTTTTTATGTCGCCGGTAATTAGCCTTTTCCCGCGTCGCACCCCTTCAAAACGCTTGCGGCGTGCGGCTTCCGTCCGCTACACTCCTTATTCACCGACCGCTGGGTCGGGATTTAATTCACGAATTTAATCCGAATTGTTTTAACGGGGCGTAGAGGAGTGGGATGAAGTCGGCATTGCGTTGGATCAGCGCGGCATTAGTCGCCGCCGGAGTTTCGGCTGCATGGAGCACGCATGCATTCGCGGATGTGAAAATCGGCGTCACTGTCTCGGCAACCGGTCCGGCCGCATCGCTCGGCATTCCGGAAAAGAACACCATCGCGCTGTTGCCGAAAGAAGTGGCCGGCCAGAAGGTCGATTACATCGTGCTTGACGACGCCACCGACTCCACCCAGGCCGTCAAGAACGCCCGCAAGCTCACGAGCGAGGACCGCGTCGACGCGCTGATCGGGTCGACCGTCGTGCCGAATTCTCTTGCCATGATGGACGTCGCCGTGGAAAACACCACGCCGGTCATCTCGCTTGCCGCAGCTGCCAGCATCGTCGAGCCCATGGACGCCAAACGCGCGTGGGTCTTCAAGACGCCGCAGAACGACATTCTCATGGCCACGGCCATCGCGCAGCACATGTCCAATCACGGCGTGAAGACGGTCGCGTTCATCGGCTTCTCGGACGGCTATGGCGAAAGCTGGTTCAAGGAATTCAGCAAGGCCGCCGACCTCGCGAAGATCAAGGTCGTGGCAAACGAGCGTTTTGCGCGTAACGACGCGTCGGTCACCGGGCAGGTGCTGAAGATCATGTCGCAGAATCCGGATGCGGTGTTGGTCGCCGGCGCAGGCACGCCCGCCGCGTTGCCGCAGAAAACGCTGAAGGAGCGCGGCTACAAGGGCAAGTACTATCAGACGCACGGCGTCGCGAATAACGACTTCCTGCGCGTGTGCGGCAAGGACTGCGAGGGCACGTATCTGCCGGCGGGTCCGTTGCTCGTCGCCGAGCAGTTGCCCGATTCCAATCCGGTGAAGAAGAGCGCGCTCGCCTACAAGCGTGCCTACGAAGCCGCGTATGGCGCAGGTTCGGTGTCGACTTTCGGCGGCCACGCATGGGACGCGGGCCTGCTGCTGCAACGCGCGATTCCTGTCGCGCTGAAGAAGGGGCAGCCCGGCACACCGGCATTCCGCGAGGCGCTGCGCGCGGCGCTCGAAGCCACGAAAGACCTGCCCGCGTCGCACGGCATCTTCAACATGAGCGCGAACGACCACGCCGGTCTCGACCAGCGGGCGCGCGTGATGGTGCAGATTGTCGGCGGCAAGTGGAAGTTGTCCGGCGACTGAGCGAAGGCGAAGCGATAGGTGACCCAATACAAAAAGACGCGTGCAGTTGACGCGTCTTTTTTATTGCGCGCGCCGTGGGAAAGCGGGGTTGTACGGCTTCAGGAGAAACCCGCATTTGGGTTGCAGTCTATTGACCGTCGGCGCGGCACGACGTAATACTACTAACATGTTAGTGTTTTGCTCACGCCAGTCCAGGAAGGCATCGCAGGAATTGCAGCAGTAGGGAGCAACGTACAAGCGGCGAAGGCACGCGCGTCGAGCAGGGAAAACCATGCTTGGCACGCCCGGACCCTATAACTAGATTCAGACACCCGACCCACGAGTCGGATTACAAATACGCACTTCGAAGCGTTGGAGACTTGCAATGAAAAAGACGAAGCAATGGGTACGGACGGGCATCGCGATGGCATTGATGTGCGGCGCGGGCGCCGCACTCGCTCAGGTGAAGATCGGTGTGACGCTGTCCACCACGGGGCCGGCTGCATCGCTCGGGATTCCTGAAAAGAACACGATTGCGTTGCTGCCGAAGGAGATCGGCGGCAAGACGGTGCAGTACATTGTTCTCGATGACGCGTCGGACACGGGCAAGGCCGTGCAGAACACGCGCAAGCTCATCGACGAAGACCATGTCGACGCGATTATCGGCTCCACTGTGACGCCCAACTCGCTCGCCATGCTCGATCCTGCGTCGGAGGGCAAGACGCCGGTCATTTCGCTCGCTGCGTCGGCCGCGATCATTTCGCCGATGGACGCGAAGCGCGCCTGGGCCTTCAAACCGCCGCAAAACGACAGTCTGATGGCCGACGCCATTGCCGACTACATGGAGCATCACGGCGTGAAGACCGTCGGCTTCATCGGTTTCGCGGACGCCTACGGCGATAGCTGGAACAACGTGTTCACCGCCGCCGCCGCTGCACACAAGCTGAAGATCGTGTCGAACGAGAGATTCAACCGCACGGACGCTTCGGTGACGGGGCAGGTGTTGAAGACGATGGGTGCGAATCCCGACGCGGTTCTGATCGCCGGCTCGGGCACGCCGTCCGCGCTGCCGGCCAAGACGCTCAAGGAGCGCGGCTACAAGGGCAAGATCTATCAGACGCACGGCGTCGCCAACAACGACTTCCTGCGCGTGTGCGGCAAGGACTGCGAAGGCGAGATCCTGCCCGCCGGCCCGATCCTCGTCGCCGATCAATTGCCGGATTCGAACCCGGTGAAGAAGTCGTCGCTGGCTTATAAGGCGGCCTACGAGAAAGCCTATGGCGCGGGCTCCGTGGCGACCTTCGGCGGCCACGCATGGGACGCCGGCCAGATGCTGCAGCGTGCGATTCCGGAGGCGCTCAAGACCGCTCAGCCGGGCACGGAGGCATTCCGCGTGGCACTGCGCGGCGCGCTGGAAAACATCAAGGAGCTGCCGGTCTCGCACGGCATCATGAACACGACCACGACCGACCACAACGGCCTCGACAAGCGCGCACGCGTGATCGTGGAGATCGTCGACGGCAAGTGGAAGCTGCAGAACGACTAATACAAAGCGGTACGCGCCTCTCGTGAAGTGCGGTACATGACGCCGCACTGCCATTCTGTTCGCGGACAATGGCACCGACCGCCGCGCCGTGCTCCGGCGCGGCGGTCGTCTTTCAGGCATTGCAGTTTGATGGACGGCCACGGGTTGCGCCGCCATGACTGTTTCCAGTTTCGATTTCGACGCTTCAGGACGAGGAAGTATGGATCTATCAATTGCGGCGATCCTCGCGCAGGACGGCATCACCACGGGCGCGATCTACGCGTTGCTCGCGCTCGCGTTAGTGCTGGTGTTTTCCGTCACGCGGGTGATCTTCATCCCGCAGGGCGAGTTTGTTTCGTATGGCGCGCTCACGCTCGCCGCGTTGCAAACCCAAAAATTTCCAGCCACGTGCTGGCTGCTGATGGCGATGGGCGCGGCGTGCTTCGTGATCGAAGTGGCGGGGCTCGCGCGGCACGCCGAGCGGCGCCGGCATGCGGCCCGCACCCTGGCCGTGCTGACCGGCAAATACCTGCTGTTTCCGGTCGCCGTCTATGCGCTGACAAAGGGCGTTTTCCTGCAGCCTTTGCCGATGATCGTGCAGATCGCCTTGACGCTGCTGATCGTGATTCCGATGGGTCCGTTCGTCTACCGGCTCGCGTATGAGCCGATCGCGGAGGCGACCACGCTGCTGCTCCTGATCGTCGCGGTGGCGGTGCACTTCGCGATGGTCGGCCTCGGTCTCGTGATGTTCGGCGCGGAAGGCTCGCGCACCACGGCGTTTTCGGACGCGACCTTCAGCCTGGGCAGTCTGTCGATCTCGGGGCAAAGCCTCTGGGTGGTCGGCACGGCGGTCGTGCTGATCGGCGCGCTGTATCTGTACTTCGACCGCTCGATTTCGGGCAAGGCGTTGCGCGCGACCTCGGTGAACCGGCTGGGCGCGCGGCTCGTCGGTATCGGCACGACGCAAGCGGGGCGTCTCGCGTTTACGTTGGCGGCGGGCCTCGGCGCGCTGTGCGGGATCCTCGTGGCCCCGCTGACCACCATCTATTACGACTCCGGCTTCCTGATCGGCCTGAAGGGCTTTGTGGGGGCAATTATCGGCGGGCTCGTCAGTTATCCGTTGGCGGCCGCCGGCTCGATTCTCGTCGGCCTGCTGGAGTCGTATTCGTCGTTCTGGGCGAGCGCCTATAAGGAAGTAATCGTGTTCACGCTGATTATCCCGGTGCTGCTCTGGCGCAGTCTTGCCAGCCCGCACGCCGAAGAGGAAGAGGAGTGACGCGATGAAACGGATCATGAAAAACAGGTTCTTCTGGTTGTTCCTTGTGGTGCTGTTTGCGCTGCCTGTGTTGCCGCAGCCGATTCACGTGCCCGAGTACTGGGTCACGCTGCTCAACTACATCGGGCTGTATTCGATCGTTGCAATCGGACTGGTGCTGCTGACGGGGATCGGCGGCATGACCAGCTTCGGGCAGGCAGCGTTTGTGGGCATCGGCGCTTATGCGACGGCATACCTCACCACGCGGTTTGGCGTCTCGCCGTGGCTCGCGCTGATCGCGGGCGTGCTGGTCACGGCGTTGATCGCGCTGATTCTCGGCCTTGTGACGATGCGTCTGTCCGGCCACTTTTTGCCGCTCGGCACGATCGCGTGGGGGCTCTCGCTGTTCTATCTGTTCGGCAACCTGGAAATGCTCGGCAAGTACGACGGCATCAACGGTATTCCGGTGCTGAACGTGTTCGGCATCGACCTGGAGTCGGGGCGCCATATTTATTACCTGATCTGGCTCGTGGTGATGGGCGCGGTCGTGTCTGTTCAGAATCTGCTTAACAGCAGGCCGGGGCGAGCGATTCGCGCGCTGCGCGGCGGCGGCATGATGGCGGAAGCGATGGGCGTCAATACCGCGTGGATGCGCGTCGTAATCTTCGTGTACGCAGCCGTGCTGGCTTCGGTGTCGGGTTTTCTGTACGCGCATCTGCAACGGGCGGTGAACCCAACGCCGTTCGGCCTCAATCACGGCATTGAGTTCCTGTTCATGGCCGTGGTGGGCGGTGTATCGCACGTCTGGGGCGCCGTGCTGGGGGCGGCAATTCTCACGGTGTTGCAGGACTATCTGCAAACGCTGCTGCCGAAGTTGCTGGGCGAGAACGGTAACTTCGAGGTGATCGTTTTCGGCATTCTCATGGTGCTGTTGCTGCAATACGCGCGACAGGGTGTCTGGCCGTTCGTCGCACGTTTCTTTCCGCGTGGCCCGCGCGCGCATCTGCCGGACCATGCGGATGCGCTGCCGCAGCGCACCAAGCCGGCGGCCGGTGAAAATCTGCTGACGGTGAACAAGGCGCGCAAGCAGTTCGGTGGTCTTGTCGCGGTCAACGACGTCAGCTTCGAAGTCAAAGCAGGGCAGATCATCGGCTTGATCGGTCCGAACGGCGCGGGTAAATCCACCACGTTCAATCTGGTGACCGGCGTGTTGCAGGCGACGAGCGGTGAAATCACCTTCCGCGGCGAGCGGATCGACGCGCTGAGTTCACGTGAAATCGTCAAGCGGGGAATCGGCCGCACGTTCCAGCACGTCAAGTTGCTGCCCGGCATGACGGTCCTCGAGAACGTTGCAATCGGTGCGCATTTGCGGGGGCATGCGGGCGTCTGGCGGAGCATTATGCGCTTGAACAGCGTCGAGGAAGCGCGCCTGATGGCCGAGGCAGCTCGCCAGATTCGCCGCGTCGGACTCGAACAGCATATGTACGACGAAGCCGGCAGCCTTGCGCTCGGCCAGCAACGGATCCTCGAAATCGCGCGTGCGCTGTGCTGTGATCCCACTTTGCTGCTGCTCGACGAGCCTGCGGCCGGCCTGCGATATCAGGAAAAGCTGCAACTGGCCGACCTATTGCGCCGGCTGAAGGCGGAAGGGATGAGCGTGCTGCTGGTCGAGCACGACATGGACTTTGTGATGAATCTGACCGACCGGCTCGTGGTCATGGAGTTCGGCACACGTATCGCAGAAGGCTTGCCGCAGGAAGTGCAACAGGATCCGGCGGTGCTCGAGGCGTACCTCGGCGGGGTGGAGTAATGGAGAAGACCATGAATGCAACAGCACCGATTCTCGATGTGAACGGGCTTTCCGTCCGCTACGGCAAGGTCGAAGCCCTGCATCACGCGGCGATCAAAGTACGGGCTGGGCAAATTGTGTCGGTGATCGGCCCGAACGGCGCGGGCAAGTCCACGCTGCTCAACGCGATCATGGGTGCGTTGCCGCCCACGGGGCACGCGAAGGGCGCGGTCGTCTATCGGGGCGAGGATGTCAGCGCCGTGCCCGTCGAAAAACGCGTCGCCCGCGGTATGTGCTTGGTGCCCGAGAAGCGCGAGCTGTTCGCGTCGATGACCGTCGAAGACAACCTGGTCTTGGGCGCGTATCGGCGCAAGCGCGCGGGCGAGCGCAATTTTCTGGATCAGATGGAGCCCGTGTTCGAGCTTTTTCCGCGCCTGAAGGAGCGCCGCAAGCAGGCGGCGGGCACCTTGTCGGGTGGCGAACGGCAGATGCTTGCCGTCGGACGCGCGTTAATGGGCAAGCCCGATCTGTTGATGCTGGACGAGCCGAGTTTGGGCCTTGCCCCGCTAATCGTGAAGGAGATCTTTCACATCATCAGCGCGCTGCGTCAAACGGGGGTGGCTACGCTCCTGATCGAGCAGAATGCCCGCGCCGCGCTGCAGATTTCGGACTATGGCTACGTGCTGGAAACGGGAGAGCTGGCGCTGGAAGGTGAGGCGGCTGATCTGGCACAGAATCCTCGGGTGATCGAAACATATCTCGGGTTGGCGAAAAAAGCGGCCTGAAGCTGATCTGAACGGCGGTTCGAAGCGGCGTGTTTCACGTGAAACACGCCGTTTTTTTGTTCATAGTCCATTCGGCCGAATTCGTGCCAAAACTGAACCCGTTATAATTCGCCCATACATTTTCCTTTGAAGGCTCACGCGATGATCTGGCGTGAGGTCCGCGATGCTTTTTCCCACAGAATTTGACGTAATCGTCGTCGGCGGCGGTCATGCCGGAACGGAGGCCGCTTTGGCCGCCGCGCGCATGGGCAATAAAACGCTCTTGCTGACACATAACATTGAAACGCTCGGTCAGATGAGCTGCAATCCGTCGATCGGCGGTATTGGCAAAGGCCATCTCGTTAAGGAAGTCGACGCGCTCGGCGGCGCCATGGCGGCCGCGACGGACGAGGGCGGTATCCAGTTTCGCATTCTTAATTCGTCGAAAGGGCCGGCGGTGCGCGCGACGCGCGCCCAAGCCGACCGGCTGCTTTACAAACAGGCTATCCGTCACCGGCTTGAGAACCAGCCGAACTTGTGGCTGTTTCAGCAGGCCGTGGATGACCTGATGGTCGAAGGCGACCGGGTTGTCGGCGCGGTCACCCAAGTGGGAATCCGCTTCCGCGCACGTGCGGTGGTGCTGACGGCGGGCACTTTCCTGGACGGCAAGATTCACGTAGGTCTGAACAATTACACGGGCGGTCGCGCGGGCGATCCGGCGGCCGTGTCGTTGTCGGCGCGCCTCAAGGAGTTGAAGCTTCCGCAGGGGCGTTTGAAGACCGGAACGCCGCCGCGTATTGATGGGCGCACGATCGATTTCTCGCAGCTTGAAGAGCAGCCGGGCGATCTCGATCCGGTGCCGGTGTTTTCGTTTCTCGGTCGGGCGGAGCAGCATCCGCGGCAAATGCCATGCTGGGTCACGCACACCAACGAGCGTACGCACGACATCATCCGCGGTGGACTGGATCGTTCGCCGATGTATACGGGCGTGATCGAAGGGGTGGGGCCGCGCTACTGTCCCTCCATCGAGGACAAGATTCACCGGTTTGCATCGAAGGAATCGCACCAGATCTTTCTGGAGCCGGAAGGTCTGACCACCAACGAGTTCTACCCGAACGGGATCTCGACGAGCCTGCCGTTCGACGTGCAGCTCGAACTCGTGCGGTCGATGCGTGGTCTGGAGCACGCGCACATCCTCCGTCCCGGCTATGCAATTGAGTACGACTACTTCGATCCGCGTGGCCTGAAGGCATCGCTGGAAACCAAGGTAATCAGTGGTTTGTTCTTTGCAGGTCAGATCAACGGCACGACCGGGTATGAGGAAGCTGCCGCGCAAGGGTTGCTGGCCGGTATCAACGCGGGCTTGTTTGTTCAGGGGAAAGAGGTGTGGTGTCCGCGTCGTGATCAGGCGTACCTCGGGGTGCTCGTCGACGATCTGGTAACACGCGGCGTCTCCGAGCCGTATCGCATGTTCACGAGCCGGGCCGAGTATCGATTGAGCCTGCGCGAGGACAACGCCGATATGCGGCTGACGGAGATTGGTCGCGAGCTCGGCGTTGTCGACGACGTTCGGTGGGAGGCGTTCAGCCGCAAGCGCGACGCTGTTTCACGTGAAACCGAGCGCCTGCGAACGACGTGGGTCAATCCCAAGACCCTGTCCGCCGACGAAGCCACCGCCTTGCTCGGCAAGCCAATCGATCACGAGTACAGCTTGGCGGACCTGCTGCGTCGCCCGGGCGTCAGCTATGACGGCGTTTGCGCGCTGCGCGGTGGAGCTTGTGGTGCGCCCGAGATTTTGGCGGAAGACGAAGTGCTGCTGGCTCAGATCAAGGAACAGATTGAGATCGGTATCAAATATCAGGGCTATATCGACCGCCAGGCGGGCGAGATCGAGCGTAACGAGGCGCACGAAAGTACGCGTTTGCCCGAAGGTCTGGACTATGCGGAAGTGAGGGGTCTGTCGTTCGAGGCGCGTCAGAAGCTGACGCAGTACCGTCCTGAAACGATCGGGCAGGCTTCGCGCATTTCGGGGATCACGCCGGCAGCCATCTCGTTGCTGATGGTGCACCTAAAGCGGGGGCTTGGGCGCCGTCCTGCGAAGCCGGGCGAGCCGGGCGCTGACACAACGCCGGCGGCCCAATGACCACGAAGCAGAAGGGAAGCGACCGCGAAGCGTTGGCGCAACTTCTCGCAGAGGGCGTGCGCGAGCTCGGCCTCGAGCTGAGCGATACGCAGTTGGCGAAGCTGCTCGACTACGTCGCCTTGCTGAGCAAATGGAACGCGGTCTACAACCTGACGGCCATTCGCGATCCGCGGCAAATGTTGATTCAGCACATCCTCGACTCGCTCTCGATCGTGCCGCATCTGGCCGAGCGTAATCCGCGCTCCGTGCTTGACGTGGGCTCGGGCGGCGGTTTGCCCGGCATCGTGCTGGCGATCGTGCGGCCGGATTGGGCCGTCACCGTGAACGACATCGTTCACAAGAAAACGGCCTTTCAGGCTCAGGCCAAAGCCGAGTTGGGGCTCGGCAATCTGTCGGTGGTGACCGGGCGCGTGGAGACTTTGCAACCGGGCGCCGAAGTGTCGGCAAAGTTCGACGTAATCGTCTCGCGAGCATTCGCAGAACTCGCCGATTTCGTTACACTGGCCCGTCATCTCGTTGCGGAGCGCGGCGCAATTCTCGCCATGAAGGGCGTGCGTCCGGACGGCGAAATCGAGCGTCTGCCGGCGGGCGCCCACGTGGAGCAGACGGTGCGGCTCGATGTGCCGTTCCTTGACGCCGAGCGCCATCTTGTCACGGTTCTTGTGGACGAGGCCCGCCAGGCGGCGCAGTCACATTCACCGCTTCACGGTTGACCACGTAATTACATCTTCAAGCAGCAAAAGGGACATTCCAACGATGGCAAAAATCTTCTGCGTTGCGAACCAGAAAGGCGGCGTCGGCAAGACGACGACGACAGTCAATCTGGCGGCCAGCCTGGCAGCGCAGGGACAGCGGGTCCTTCTCATCGATCTGGACCCCCAGGGCAACGCCACCATGGGCAGCGGCATCGACAAGGCCGCGTGCACCAACACCGTCTATGAGGTGCTGGTGGACGGCGTCTCGGTAGCCGAGGCACGGATGCGTCCCGAAGCGGTTGGCTACGACGTACTGCCGGCCAACCGTGAACTTGCCGGCGCCGAAGTGGAACTGGTCAGCGTGCAAAACCGTGAGCGTCAGCTGAAGGCCGCCCTTGCCGCGGTCGAAAGCGAGTACGACTTTGTGCTGATCGACTGCCCGCCGGCTCTGTCGCTGCTGACGCTCAACGGCCTTTGCGCCGCGCACGGCGTCGTCATCCCGATGCAGTGCGAGTACTTCGCGCTCGAGGGGTTGTCCGATCTCGTCAATACGATCAAACAGGTGCACGCGAATCTGAATCGCGACCTGAAGGTGATTGGTTTGTTGCGCGTCATGTTCGACCCGCGCATCACTTTGCAGCAGCAAGTCTCGGATCAATTGAAAGAGCATTTCGGCGACAAGGTGTTCGACGCGGTTATTCCGCGCAATGTGCGGCTCGCCGAAGCGCCGAGTTATGGATTGCCGGGCGTGGTCTTCGACAGGGCGTCGCGCGGCGCGCAGGCCTATGTCCAGTTCGGCGCGGAAATGATTGAACGGGTGCGCGCGCTGAGCGACGCGCCCCAGGCATCCTAAGCGGATCGAGGAAGCACGATGAATGCAGTAGCACGAAAGAAGGGATTGGGACGCGGCCTGGAAGCATTGCTCGGCGGCAGCGCCGACATCACGGAAGCGGTGGCGATAGAAGGCGCCCCGAACGTGTTGCCTCTATCAAAGATGCAGGCCGGCAAGTATCAGCCGCGCACGCGGATGGACGAGGGCGCCTTGCAGGAGCTGGCAGCCAGCATCCGCGCTCAAGGACTGATGCAACCGATCCTCGTGCGGCCGGTCTCGGCGGATAAATATGAAATCATCGCGGGCGAGCGGCGTTTTCGCGCGGCGCGCCTCGCCGGCCTCGAAGAGGTGCCTGTACTGGTGAAGGACGTGCCCGACCAGGCTGCAGCCGCGATGGCGCTGATCGAGAACATTCAGCGCGAAGATCTGAATCCGCTGGAAGAGGCGCAGGGCATCCAGCGTTTGCTCGACGAGTTCAATTTCACGCACGAGCAGGCGGCGGAGTCGGTCGGCCGCTCGCGCAGTGCGGTGTCGAATCTACTGCGTCTCCTGAACCTCGCTACGCCGGTTCAGACGATGCTGCTCGCCGGCGACCTCGATATGGGCCACGCGCGAGCATTGCTCGCCGTCGATGCCGCGACGCAGATCACGCTGGCGAATCAGGTCGTCAACAAGCGGATGTCGGTGCGCGAAACCGAGAAACTGGTGACGGCGACCACGAAGGCCGCACCGGCCGTGAAGGCGCGTGCCAATCCGGACGGCGGGCGGGACACGCGGCGCCTCGAGGAGGAGTTGTCCGACCTGCTTGCGGCGACCGTGAAGATCAAGCTCGGCCGGCGCGGCCGCGGCCAGGTCCTCGTCGACTTCGGCGATCTGGATGCGCTGGAAGGCATTCTGGTGCGCTTGCGCGGGAATGCTACTGCCTAGCACGCAGATCGTTGCAGACTCATCGACCAGGCGGTGCAGGAAAAATCGTCTGCCTGTCGAGATTGCCACGGAATCCTAACTATCTGTTATGGCCACATGACACGCTTTCAGCTCGAACGAAGGGCAGGGCGTGTCTGCGTGTGAGTGTGCGCCGCAAAAGAGGCGGCCGGCAGCGCGGAAGTAAATGCCCAACCGGCGTTTGTTGCATTTTCGAGACGTCCGTTGCAACGATTGTCGCGCCTGGCCGCGAGACAAAAACTTGTCAGTTTGCGCACATGTTTTGCCTCTCCCCGACAGCCTTACAGTTGACGTCTTGCCGTCGACGATGAAGCCTTTTCCGCATCGCGAAGCGTCGTTTCGCACTGTTTATTGAACGGCCTAAAGTCTTGAATTGCCTGCAACTATCGCTTACAATCGCCCGGATTTAATTGCACGGCAACCCCGTAAGCGCAGCGAAAGCCCGCTGATCGGAACGAGACTTTCGGAACACTGCGATGGCGGTCAAAGCGTCGAATCAAGCGCCAAAAAATGGGCGCGACGAACACCGCGATGAGCGCACCGTTCCGGATGCCTCCACCGCTCAGTCAGCCGCGCGCGAAGAATCCTGGGACGCCGAGCAAGATAACAATATCGTTCCGCTCACCCGGGCCGAGGCCGAAAAGCTGTTTGGTCCGAATGTGAGTCGTCCATCGCGCGTTACGCCGTTCAAGGTTGTGGCAGCGCAAATGGTTTTGTCCCTGGTTGCAACGTTGGTGTGGTGGCTGTTCTATAAGCCGCCGGGCGCTGCTGCGCTGTCCGCGTTCCTGGGGGGAGCGATCTGCTGGTTGCCGGGCGCATTGTTCGCGGCACGGCTGAGAACGCTGAGCGGCGCCGAAACAGTAATGAGCTGGGTGCTCGGCGAAGCGCTGAAGATGGGCGCCACGATTGCGATGTTTGTAGCCATCGCCTTCTGGTATCACGACGTACGCTGGGTTCCGCTGCTCGTGACCTATCTCGTCGCGCTCAAGACGTACTGGATTGCCTTGGCCTGGCGCTGAGGATGCAGCAGGTAACACCAAGATTTAAAGCCGGCGCATAGCGCCGGTGAAAGTGTGCGGATATGACACGGTCCGCACCCGGCGCGTTCCCGCAATAGAGCATTGCAGCGGGAGCGGCCTAAGACGATTTTCGACAATTTGGGTGGCTTTAACGATATGGCAGCTAGCGAAGGCACGCGCGCAATGGATCCGTCCGAGTACATCGCGCACCACTTGCAGAACTTTTCCACCGCGCACCAGACGTCGATTTTCGACATCCACGTGTGGAATCTGGACACCCTTTTCTGGTCGATCGTTTGCGGTCTGGCCACCATCATCATCCTGCATCTCGCTGCCCGCAAGGCAACGTCCGGCGTGCCCGGCCGTTTCCAGTGCGCGATCGAAATGCTGGTCGAAATGGTCGAGGATCAATCGAAGTCGATGATCCACGGCACGCGCACTTTCATCGCACCGCTGGCCCTGACGGTCTTCGTCTGGGTGGCGCTCATGAACTCGCTCGACTTTATCCCCGTCGACCTGCCGGGCCATGTCATTGGCTGGCTGGGCCTGTCCGAAGCCATCCCGCACCACCGTATCGTCCCGACTGCCGACCTGAACGGCACGATCGGCATCGCGCTCGGTGTGTTCGCGCTGATGATTTACTACAACTTCAAGATCAAGGGCGCCGGCGGCTTCGTGCACGAACTGCTGTCCGCTCCGTTCGGCGCGCATCCGCTGCTGTGGATCCCGAACCTTGCACTGAACATCATCGAGTTCGTCGCGAAGACGGTCTCGCTCGGCATGCGGCTGTTCGGCAACATGTACGCGGGCGAACTGTTGTTCCTGCTGATTGCCCTGCTCGGCAGCATCTGGAGCTTCGGCGCGGACACGACGGTGCTTGGCTTCATCGGCCACGTGATCGCCGGCAGCGTGTGGGCAATCTTCCACATCCTGATCGTTCTGCTGCAGGCGTTCATTTTCATGATGCTGACGCTGGTGTACATCGGCCAGGCACACGACACGCACTAACCCGCGCTGTCGTAGAAAGAATCGTAGTTTTTTAAATCTCAGTTCCAACCAGTTCTAAAAGACTTTTCACAAAGGAGTGATCATGCAAGCTTTCATCGCCAACATCCAGGGTCTGACCGCCATCGGTATCGGCATCATCATCGGCCTGGGTGCAATCGGCGCCTGTATCGGTATCGGCCTGATGGGCGGCAAGTACATCGAAGCATGTGCTCGTCAGCCGGAACTGATGAACCCGCTGCAAACCAAGATGTTCCTGCTGGCTGGTCTGATCGATGCGGCGTTCCTGATTGGCGTTGGTGTGGCAATGCTGTTTGCGTTCGCGAACCCGCTGCTGTCGAAGCTGGCAGGCTGAGGTTCCTCGGAAGTTTGCGCCTGAGCTATAACTAAAGGCGCAGGGCGGAACGGGCACTTGGGCGCTGATCGAGCACTGAATCGATGAGCGCCTTGCCGTTTCACTTTCCGAACTAGCAACGTTTAAGGAAACACCGTGAATCTCAACGCAACCCTGTTTGCGCAAATGGTCGTGTTCCTGATCCTCGCGTGGTTCACGATGAAGTTCGTGTGGCCGCCGCTGATCAACGCCCTCGACGAGCGCTCGAAGAAGATCGCTGACGGTTTGTCTGCCGCTGAAAAGGGCAAGGCTGAACTGGAAGCCGCTCACAAGCGCGTCGACCAGGAACTCGCCCAGGCACGCAATGACGGTCAGCAACGTATTGCTGACGCAGAAAAGCGCGCTGTCGCCGTCGCTGACGAAATCAAGGCTCAGGCGCAAGCCGAAGCCGCCCGCATCATCGCGCAAGCGAAGGCTGACGCAGAGCAGCAAGTCGTGAAGGCGCGCGAAACGCTGCGCGGCGAAGTCGCTGCACTGGCAGTGAAGGGCGCTGAACAGATCCTGAAGCGCGAAGTCGACCAGGCAGCACACGCTGACCTGCTGAATCAACTGAAAGCCGAGCTCTGATCATGGCCGAACTTGCAACCATCGCCCGTCCGTACGCAGAAGCGCTGTTTGGCGTGGCCGAAGCTGGTGACATCGCCGCCTGGTCCACGCTCGTGCAGGAGCTGGCACAGGTTGCGCGTCTGCCCGAAGTGCTGTCGATCGCCTCGAGCCCGAAAGTAAGCCGCGCCCAGATCAGCGAACTGCTGCTGGCTGCGGTCAAGTCGCCGCTCAAGGACAACGCGCAAGCGAAGAATCTGGTGCAAATGCTGGTGGACAACCATCGCCTGCAATTGCTGCCGGAAATCGCCGCGCAGTTCGAAGAGTTGAAGAACGCCCGCGAAGGGGCGGCCGATGTGCTGATTGTCAGCGCATTCCCGCTCGAAGGCGCGCAGTTGAACGACCTCGTCGCAAGTCTCGAACGCAAGTTCAAACGCAAGCTGAAGCCGACGGTCGAGGTCGACTCGTCGCTGATCGGCGGCGTGCGCGTGACGGTCGGCGACGAAGTGCTCGATACCTCGGTCCGCGCGCGGCTTGCCAGCATGCAAACGGCTCTGACGGCCTGAAGCGCCTCGCGCCAGGCGGCTGGCACGCAACAGAATTGACTATCAGGAGCGAATAATGCAACTCAATCCCTCTGAGATCAGCGAGCTGATCAAGAGCCGGATCCAGGGCCTTGAAGCGAGCGCAGACGTTCGCAACCAGGGCACCGTGATCTCCGTGACCGACGGCATCGTGCGTATTCACGGTCTGTCGGAAGTGATGCAGGGCGAAATGCTCGAATTCCCGGGCAACACGTTCGGCCTCGCACTGAACCTCGAGCGCGACTCGGTCGGCGCCGTGATTCTGGGTGAGTACGAGCACATTTCGGAAGGCGACATCGTCAAGACGACGGGCCGCATTCTGGAAGTGCCGGTGGGACCGGAACTGCTCGGCCGCGTGGTCGATGCACTGGGCAACCCGATCGACGGCAAGGGCCCGATCAATGCCAAGAAGACCGACGCAATCGAAAAGATCGCTCCGGGCGTGATCTGGCGTAAGTCGGTTTCGGAACCGGTCCAGACCGGTCTGAAGTCGATTGATGCGATGGTGCCGGTCGGCCGTGGCCAGCGTGAGCTGATCATCGGCGACCGTCAGTGCGGCAAGACGGCAGTCGCAGTCGACGCGATCATCAACCAGAAGGGCAAGAACCTCTTCTGTATCTACGTTGCGATCGGCCAGAAGGCTTCGTCGATCATGAACGTGGTCCGCAAGCTCGAAGAAACGGGCGCGCTGGAATACACGATCGTCGTCGCGGCTTCGGCTTCGGAATCGGCTGCCATGCAATACCTGGCACCGTACGCCGGCTGCACGATGGGCGAATACTTCCGCGACCGCGGCCAGGACGCGCTGATCGTTTATGACGACTTGACCAAGCAGGCTTGGGCATACCGTCAGATCTCGCTGCTGCTGCGCCGCCCGCCGGGCCGTGAAGCCTATCCGGGCGACGTGTTCTATCTGCACTCGCGTCTGTTGGAACGTGCTGCTCGCGTCTCGGAAGAGTACGTCGAGAAGTTCACCAACGGTGAAGTGAAGGGCAAGAGCGGTTCGCTGACGGCGCTGCCGGTCATTGAAACGCAGGCAGGCGACGTGACCGCATTCGTTCCGACGAACGTGATCTCGATTACGGACGGCCAGATCTTCCTGGAAACCGACCTCTTCAACGCAGGTATCCGCCCGGCAATTAACGCCGGCGTGTCGGTGTCGCGCGTCGGTGGTGCGGCTCAGACGAAGGTCGTGAAGAAGCTGTCGGGCGGTATCCGTACCGACCTCGCGCAGTATCGTGAGCTGGCAGCGTTCGCCCAGTTCGCATCGGACCTCGACGAAGCAACCCGCAAGCAGCTGGAGCGCGGCCGCCGCGTGACGGAACTGCTGAAGCAGCCGCAATATCAGCCGCTGCAAGTGTGGGAGCTGGCTATCTCGCTGTTCGCTGCGAACAACGGTTACCTCGACGATCTGGAAGTGTCGCAAGTGCTGCCGTTCGAAAAGGGCTTGCGCGAATATCTGAAGTCGAGCCACGCTGACCTGGTCAAGCGCATCGAAGACAACAAGGAACTCTCGAAGGACGACGAAGGCCTGCTGCACACGGCTCTCAAAGACTTCAAGAAGTCCGGCGCTTACTGATCCGCGAGTGATCCGCAAGGCATAAACGGACCTTGAAGCGGCGCGGGCTGCATGCGAATGCTCCCGCGCGGCTTCGGTCGCTTTGCATGGGTCCCGGGTGAGCGCCAGCGCAAATCCGGGCCGACAAGGAGCAAGCAATGGCTGGAATGAAGGAAATTCGCGGCAAGATCAAGAGCGTGCAAAACACGCGAAAGATCACGAAAGCGATGGAGATGGTGGCCGCATCGAAGATGCGCCGCGCTCAGGAGCGCATGCGCGCTGCTCGCCCGTATGCCGACAAGGTCCGCGATATCGCTGCACACATGAGCCGTGCGAACCCCGAGTATCGTCACCCGTTCATGGTGTCGAACGAAGGCGCGAAGACGGCGGGCATCATCCTCGTCACGACCGACAAAGGTCTGTGCGGTGGCATGAACACCAACGTGCTGCGTGCGGCGCTGCAGAAGTTCAAGGAACTGGAAGGCCAGGGCAAGACGATCGAGGCAACCGCGATCGGCACCAAGGGTCTGGGTTTCCTGAACCGCTTGCGCGCCAAGGTGGTGTCGAATGTCGTGCATCT
This sequence comes from Paraburkholderia phenoliruptrix, assembly GCF_902859825.1. Taxonomy (GTDB): domain Bacteria; phylum Pseudomonadota; class Gammaproteobacteria; order Burkholderiales; family Burkholderiaceae; genus Paraburkholderia; species Paraburkholderia phenoliruptrix. Next base: position 79,350 of record NZ_CADIKB010000017.1, read on the forward strand.
GGGCGATACGCCGCATCTTGAAAAGCTGATCGGCGCGGTGAAGGTGCAGCTCGACCTGTACTCGGAAGGCAAGGTTTCGGCGGTGTATCTCGCATACACGCGCTTCGTCAATACGATGAAGCAGGAGCCGGTGATCGAGCAACTGCTGCCGCTCGCGGCAGATCAGTTCGAGCGCAAGGAAGAGCAGGGCGCGACGCCGAGCACCCAGTGGGACTACATCTACGAGCCGGACGCTCAGGCAGTGGTGGACGAACTGCTGGTGCGTTATGTCGAAGCGCTGGTCTATCAGGCCGTCGCGGAAAACATGGCATCGGAGCAATCGGCCCGCATGGTCGCAATGAAGGCCGCTTCGGACAATGCGAAGTCGGTCATCAACGAACTGCAGCTTGTGTACAACAAGAGCCGTCAGGCCGCGATTACGAAAGAACTGTCGGAAATCGTCGGTGGCGCGGCGGCAGTCTGACCTTCAGGTCAGGCACGCCGCTTCGTGTGCGCCCGGGTGGCGCACCGTCTGGGCAACGGTCTGGGCGATCCCATCGAAACAGCGCCTTTGCGCGAGTGAAGAATTGAGTATCTAAAGGAAAAGCGATGAGTACTACTGCTTTGGTAGAAGGCAAGATCGTACAGTGCATCGGCGCGGTGATCGACGTGGAATTCCCGCGTTCGGACATGCCGAAAGTTTACGACGCGCTCATTCTGGAAGGTTCGGAACTGACCCTCGAAGTCCAGCAACAGCTGGGCGACGGCGTCGTCCGTACCATCTGTCTGGGTGCATCGGACGGCCTGCGCCGCGGCACGGTCGTGAAGAACACCGGCAAGCCGATCAGCGTGCCGGTCGGCAAGCCGACGCTCGGCCGTATCATGGACGTGCTCGGTCGTCCGATCGACGAAGCTGGCCCGATCGCAAGCGACAACATGCGCTCGATCCACCAGAAGGCGCCGGCGTTCGACGAACTGTCGCCGTCGACGGAACTGCTCGAAACCGGCATCAAGGTTATCGACCTGATCTGCCCGTTCGCAAAGGGCGGCAAGGTGGGTCTGTTCGGTGGCGCCGGCGTGGGCAAGACCGTGAACATGATGGAACTGATCAACAACATCGCGAAGGAACACGGTGGTTACTCCGTGTTCGCCGGTGTTGGCGAGCGTACCCGCGAAGGGAACGACTTCTATCACGAAATGAAGGACTCGAACGTTCTCGACAAGGTCGCGCTGGTGTACGGCCAGATGAACGAGCCGCCGGGCAACCGTCTGCGCGTCGCGCTGACCGGCCTCACGATGGCCGAGCATTTCCGTGACGAAGGCCTCGACGTGCTGTTCTTCGTCGACAACATCTACCGTTTCACGCTGGCCGGTACCGAAGTGTCGGCACTGCTCGGCCGTATGCCGTCGGCAGTGGGCTATCAGCCGACGCTGGCTGAAGAAATGGGCAAGCTGCAAGAGCGTATTACGTCGACCAAGACCGGCTCGATCACGTCGGTTCAGGCCGTGTACGTCCCTGCGGACGACTTGACCGACCCGTCGCCGGCTACGACGTTCGGCCACCTGGACGCAACCGTCGTGTTGTCGCGTGACATCGCTTCGCTGGGTATCTACCCGGCAGTGGACCCGCTCGACTCGACCTCGCGTCAGATCGACCCGAACGTGATCGGCGAAGAGCACTACTCGATCACGCGCGGCGTGCAGCAAACGCTGCAGCGCTACAAGGAACTGCGCGACATTATCGCGATTCTGGGCATGGACGAACTGGCGCCGGAAGACAAGCTCGCCGTGGCGCGCGCTCGTAAGATCCAGCGTTTCCTGTCGCAGCCGTTCCACGTTGCTGAAGTGTTCACGGGCTCGCCGGGCAAGTACGTTCCGCTGAAGGAAACGATCCGCGGCTTCAAGATGATCGTTGAAGGCGAGTGCGACCACCTGCCGGAACAAGCGTTCTACATGGTCGGCACGATCGACGAAGCCTTCGAAAAGGCCAAGAAGATCCAGTAAAGGTCGGGTGTAACGAAGAAGGCGCTGGCGCGCGTGAGAGCTGCCTCAACGGTGGTTTTCCCTGGCTGGCGTCTTCATTACGCTAAACCCAGCCTTGCATGCGACGAGAGCCAGGCGCAAGCCCTAACTCTGGTCGCCACAGGAGTCGACACATATGGCAACCATTAAAGTAGACGTCGTCAGCGCGGAAGAGCAGATCTTCTCGGGCCAGGCGAAGTTCGTCGCGCTGCCGGGCGAAGCAGGTGAACTCGGCATTCTGCCGGGCCACACGCCGCTCATCACGCGGATCCGGCCGGGCGCGGTGCGTATTGAAGCTGAAAACGGCGAAGAAGAGTTTGTGTTCGTCGCCGGCGGCATCCTCGAAATCCAGCCGGGCGCAGTGACGGTTCTCGCCGACACGGCCATCCGCGGCAAGGATCTCGACGAAGCCAAGGCTGAAGACGCGCGCAAGCGTGCTGAAGAAGCGCTGCAAAACACGGGCTCGAACCTCGAATACGCGACCGCGCAGGCGGAACTGGCGTACGCGACGGCTCAGCTCGCTGCAATCCAGCGTCTGCGTAAGCTGCGCAGTCAGAATTAAGCAGCCGGTATTAGAGAGAAAGCAGCCCGCGTGGCTGCTTTTTTTTGACCTCGTGTTGACGTTTACGGAAAGGTCAGCGACATTGGATGTCCGTCATTGGCGGCTTCGGGGGAGGCCTTCACGGCAGCACCCGCGGCGCCTCAATCGCGGCCACACCCAGCCGCCCGCGGGCGCCGATCCGCTGCGGGTAAGACTTGATGCCGGGTGGGCGCGCGCCGGTGGCACAATCGGTTTCAAACTCATTTCAATAGGGCGATCTGCTCACGGAGACAACACCATGGCAACGCAAGTGTCAGGCGAAGGCGCAATCATCGAGCCAAAAAACGGGCTCTCGTATGTCCGCGGATCGACAGACATTCCGCTGAGCCAGGCGACGATCGGCGAATTTCTGCGAGAGACGGCTGGACGTTTCCCGGACCGGCCCGCGGTGGTGTTCCGCGAGCAGCAAATTCGCTGGACATGGAAGGAGTTCGCCGAAGAAGTCGATGTGCTGGCGGCCGGGTTTCTGGCGCTGGGCATCGCGAAGGGCGACCGCGTCGGGATTTGGTCGCCCAATCGCATCGAATGGCTGCTGACGCAGTTTGCGACCGCCCGCATCGGCGCCGTGCTCGTGAACATCAATCCGGCATATCGGCTGGCCGAGCTCGAGTACGCGCTGAATAAGGTCGGCTGCAAGGCGATTGTCGCGGCGGAGCGTTTCAAGACGTCGATGTATCTGGAAATGCTGCAGCAACTCGCGCCTGAGCTCGCTACACAAGCGCCCGGCCAACTGCGCGCCGCACGCTTGCCGGCCTTGCGCTATGTGATCCGCATGTGCGACACCGACACGCCGGGAATGCTCAGCTTCTCCGACGTGATCGAGCAAGGGCGCGCCACGCTCGACGTGGCCAGGCTCGATGAAATCGGCAACACGCTGTCCTGCCACGAGGCGATCAACATTCAGTTCACCAGCGGCACGACCGGCAATCCGAAGGGCGCGACGCTCACCCATAGCAACGTGGTAAACAACGCGCGCTATATCGCGATGGCCATGAATCTGAGCGAGCACGACGCGCTGTGCATTCCGGTGCCGCTTTATCACTGCTTTGGGATGGTGCTCGCCGTTTTGGCCTGCGTTTCGGTGGGCGCCAACATGGTGTTTCCGGGTGAGGCCTTTGACCCCGCGGCGACGCTCGCTGCCGTCGCCGAGGAGCAGTGCACGGCCTTGCACGGCGTGCCCACTATGTTCATCGCGGAGCTCGACCATCCGAACTTCGCTTCATACGATCTGTCGCGTTTGCGCACGGGCATCATGGCAGGATCGCCCTGTCCTATCGAGACGATGAAAAAGGTCGTCTCCACAATGCATCTTAGCGAGATCACGATTGCCTACGGCATGACCGAGACAAGCCCGGTGTCGTTTCAGAGTTCGACCACCGATCCGCTCGACAAGCGCACCACGACGGTCGGCCGGATCCAGCCGCATCTGGAGGTCAAGATCATTGATCCGCTCGGCAATATCGTGCCGGTGGGCGAAACAGGCGAGCTTTGCACGCGCGGCTATTCGGTGATGCAGGGCTATTGGGGCGACGAGGAAAAAACGCGCGAGAGCATAGTAGACGGCTGGATGCACACCGGCGATCTCGCGACAATCGACGCCGAAGGCTATTGCAACATCGTCGGCCGTCTGAAGGACATGCTGATTCGCGGTGGCGAGAACATCTATCCGCGCGAGATCGAGGAATTCCTGTTTCGCCACCCGAAGATTCAGAGCGTGCAGGTGTTCGGCGTGCCCGACGCAAAGTACGGCGAAGAAGTGTGCGCCTGGGTGGTGCTGCGCTCGGGCGAACAGGCGACAGCGGAGGAAATCCAGCAGTTCTGCCAAGGGCAGATCGCCCACTACAAAGTGCCAAGGTACATCCGCTTCGTCGACGAACTGCCGATGACGGTAACCGGCAAAGTGCAGAAGTTCGTCATGCGCGAGCGCATGATCAACGAACTCCGGCTACAGGAAGGCAAGACCGCCTGACCCACGCGGCGCGAGAAAGCCAGGGCGGTTCAATAATCGACAAACAAAGGGCTGCCCTCAGGCAGCCCTTGTTATTCACTCGTCTCATTCCGGGACGAAATTCACACACGGCCAAACGTCAAAACACGCCTAATTGCACCTAAAAGATGCCATTTTGCACTGCGCAAACGTTTGGCAAGACGAAAAAAAAGCGGGCCTGGAGCCCGCTAAAAACCACACGCTACGGGGTTAGCGCGAGGAGACCAAAGTAGGAACCGACTGAGACGACGACCCGCCGTCGACTACGGCCCCAGCAGGGATGCCCCTTCACAGGGCTTCGGCATACGCCGACCGGCAAGTGCATCGTATCCGCTCACACCACGCACCCAGCCACATCCGTGTTGAAACCGTTGAGGGCATTGTGGGCGAATTAACTCAGGAGCGCCGTAACAAAGTGTTTCAGGTTGTAACGCCCGCCGGATAAGGCGCTGCGGGATTTATTGCGGAAAGGAAACGTTAAATCCGCAAGTTTTACCTATGACTGCTTGGCAATTTAATACGCCCGTTTAATGATATTCGCGAAGCATAGCGCCGCATAAACTGTTAAGTCGATTCCGCATGAAATGGTTGCGTCGTCATCTTTCTGACAATAGAGCGCTGCTGTTACAACTGCTTCGAGCGCTGCCGGCTTTTCCCCGTGCGGGTGCAGAAGCCCGAATGCGGTGCAACAACTACCGTGCGAATCGCGCTCCGAAGAGGGCCCGTTCACCGCTCGGCGAAAAAATTCATCTCCGCTGAGCCGATGCCTGAACGCGCCTGCCTGCGTTACACAATGCAGCCGACGGAGTCCCTCCGCGCAGCCGCGAGTCTGCCTGAGCCCCTCAACGCTTCAGGAATGCCCGCGGCCCCAAGGCTCGGTTCACTTCAACCACTTATCCGACACTGCCTGATATTCGCCGGTGGCTCGGGCCAGGTGAAGCCACTGGTCGACGTATTGCTGGAACACCACATCGCCGCGCGGCAGCAGCCAGGCTTTCTCGCCGTACTGGAACGGCTTGTCGGGGTGGACCGAGCAAAGGCCTGGATTAAGCTTTTGCTGCAGCAGGGTTTCCGACGCGTCGGTCACCATCACATCCGCCTTGCCGGCGAGGATCTGCTTGAAGATCGTCACGTTATCAGGATAGACGGTCACGTTCGCGTGCGTGAAGAATTGCTTCGCGAACCGTTCGTTGGTGCCGCCGGGATTCACAATGACGCGCGTGGCGGGCTGGTCGATCTGCGCCACCGTCTGGTATTTGTTGACGTCGTCACAGCGGACAATCGGCGTCTTGCCGTCGACCATATACGCCTGCGTGAAGAATGCGCGCTTTTGCCGCTCGAGCGTGGGTGACACCCCGCCGACTCCGATGTCGCACTTGGCGACGAAATCGTTCATCAGATTCGGCCACGAAGTCTTGATGTACTCCGCCTTGACGCCGAGCGACTTGGCGAGCGACTCCGTCATGTCGATATCGATGCCTTCGAATTGCCCATCCGCCTTGTAAAACGAATACGGCTTGTAGTCCCCTGTGGTGCAGGCGCGCAACGTGCCGCGAGCGAGAATCTCGTCGAGCCGCGACGCCGTTGCTGCTGTTCCGGACGCCTGCGCCTGTGCCGCGCCGCTGTGGATCAGAATGCCCGTCAGCGCGCCGAGCAGTGCAAGTGCAACCTTCTTCATAAGTCTCCTTGGTATGCGTTGTTGTGTAAGTTCGTCGGATGATAGCCCGGCAATTCACCGTTGAACATCGGCCATTCGGCCAGGTTGCCTTAAGGCGCGGGCCTGCGGACAATGAGCCTGACCTCACGCACTTACCTTATTGCTGGCATCAGCGGAATGAGGCGGGCGCCGTCCGGTAAAATGCCCCTTTGCTCTCAGTCGCACGCAACGTGGCCCATAACCTCCTGAACGACACTTTCCTGCGCGCGCTGCTGCGCCAGCCGACCGACTACACGCCCGTCTGGTTGATGCGGCAAGCCGGCCGCTATTTGCCGGAATACAACGCCACGCGTGCGCGCGCGGGAAGCTTTCTCGGCCTCGCGAAGAATCCGGCGTTCGCAACGGAGGTCACGCTGCAGCCGCTCGAGCGCTATCCGCTCGACGCCGCCATCCTGTTTTCCGACATCCTGACCGTGCCGGACGCCATGGGCCTCGGGCTGGAGTTCGTGGCAGGCGAGGGCCCGACGTTCGCGCGGCCGGTGCGCACTGAAGACGACGTCGCGCGCCTCGCCGTGCCGGACATCGAGGCCACGCTGGGCTATGTGACTGACGCCGTGCGCGAGATCCGCCGCGCGCTGACCGACGCGCAAGGCCGGCAACGCGTGCCGCTCATCGGCTTTTCCGGCAGCCCGTGGACGTTAGCCTGCTACATAGTGGAAGGCGGCGGCTCCGCGGACTTCCGCACGGTTAAATCCATGCTGTATGCGCGCCCGGACCTGATGCATCGCATCCTCGAAGTCAACGCGAGTTCGGTCGCCGCGTATCTCAATGCACAGATCGAAGCCGGCGCCCAGGCCGTGATGATCTTCGACACGTGGGGCGGTGCGCTCGCGGACGGCGCCTATCAGCGCTTCTCGCTGCACTACATTCAGCAGGTCGTGAACCAGTTGAAGCGAGAGCATGACGGCGAGAAGGTGCCCGTCATCACCTTCACGAAGGGCGGCGGTCTCTGGCTCGATGAAATTGCCGAGACCGGTGTCGACGCAGTAGGCCTCGACTGGACCGTCAACCTGCGGAAGGCGCGCGAGCGAGTCGGCGGGAAGGTCGCTTTGCAAGGCAATATCGACCCGTCCGTCCTGTTCGCGCCGCCCGCGTCGATCCGCATGGAGGCGCGTGCGGTGCTCGACGCCTTCGGTAATCACCCCGGGCATGTGTTCAACCTCGGCCACGGTATCTCGCAATTCACGCCGCCGGAGAACGTGGCGGAACTCGTCGACGAAGTGCATCGCCACAGTCGCGCCATTCGCAGCGGCGGGCATGCAGCGAAGTGATGTTGCAACTTCTACCGCTTATTGTTGCGCCGCAGCGAACTGGGCTCTTCACCTAAGGGAAACTTCGCGGTACGCGGGCCGTCCATAGGCACTCTTGCAGTTGTCAAGACTTGACTTATACACATTCATCACGTTGCGGCGCGGTAGAACGTTTAGTCGTGTCTGGACCCTTGCACAGTGCGCGCGCATTTGATCTCAGCCTTGTCTGGCAAGGCTTTGACGGCGCCTGCAAGCAATGTGCGGAACCCCACAGAAGGCCGCTGCGCCGCGGTTTCCGGGCCGTCGGAGCGAAGTTCTCAACAAAGTTATCCACAGGCGTATGGGGTCGACAGCAATTGTTCAGCCGAATCCAAAACTTAGCGTCGAAATTGAAGTTTTACTTTAACTTCGGTGGGGCGGGTCATAGGCGGGCGACTCGGTGCGTCAGATGCGGCGCCATGACGCGCCGCGCCCCCGCGATGACCGAAGCGGCGGCATGACCGGGACGTTTGTCCGCGTCGCATTGGATCACCCCCTGCCGACGCTGTTCGATTACCGCTGGAATGCGCCCGAGCCGGCGGCGCCGGGGACGCTCGTCAGCGTGCCGTTCGGCAAGCGCGACGTGGTCGGCCTCGTGTGTGAAGTGGCCGCTCACAGCGACGTGCCCACCGATCGCCTGCGGGCCGTGAATGCAGTGTGCACGGCCTGTCCGCCGCTGTCGTCCGAGTGGCTCGCGCTGGCTGCGTTTGCCGCCGACTACTATCAGCGTGGCCTTGGGGAAGTGGCGTTGCCCGCGTTGCCGCAGGCGCTGCGCGACGCCGCGCGCTGGCCGCGTCTGCTGGCCCCGGAAGAACGCTACAGCTTGACGCCGCAAGGCCGCGTTGCGTTGCCGGACGCTTTGCCCGCGCGCGCCACGGCGCTGCGAAACCTCGCCGAGGCGCTCGCCGCGGCAGACTTTCTCCTTGCCGCCGACGCCCGCGCGTTGCACCCCAAAGCCATTGCGACACTCGCCGCATGGCAAGCGGAGGGCTGGGTCGCGCTCGATCTCGTCGATGCTGCCGCAGCCCTGCCCGCCACGACGTCCGGCCTGGCAGAGCCGCAGACGCTGCCCACGCTCACCGGCGAGCAGTCGGCCGCCGTCGAAGCCATTCGCGACGCCCGCGGCTTCGCGCCGTTCCTGCTGCATGGCGTGACGGGCAGCGGCAAAACGGAAGTGTATTTGCGCGCGCTCGCCGCCATTCTCGCGGCCGACGCCACCGCGCAGGCGCTCGTGCTGGTGCCCGAGATCAATCTGACGCCGCAGTTCGAAGCGGCATTTCGCGCCCGCTTCGCGGCGCTCGCCGATACGGCGATCGTCACGCTGCACAGCGGTCTCGCCGAGGGCGAGCGCGCGCGCAACTGGTTCGCGGCGCACGCGGGCCGCGCTCGAATCGTGCTCGGCACGCGTCTCGCAGTGCTCGCGTCGCTGCCGCGGCTCGCTGTCATTGTGGTCGACGAGGAACACGACCCGGCTTACAAGCAGCAGGAAGGCCTGCGCTATTCGGCGCGCGACCTCGCCATCTATCGCGCGAAGCAGCTTGGCTTGCCGGTTGTGCTGGGGTCGGCCACGCCGTCGCTGGAAAGCTGGTGGCAGGCCGAGCAGGGGCGCTACAGACGGCTCACGCTGTCGCGCCGCGCCGTCGCGGACGCAGCGCTGCCCACCGTGCGCCTGATCGATCTCGAGGACGAGCGCCGGCGCGGCCGCGCGTCAGTCGAAGGATTGTCGGGTCCGCTGATCGCGGCGCTGAAGACACGCCTCGAGCGGGGCGAACAGAGTCTCGTGTTTCTGAACCGGCGCGGCTACGCGCCTCAGCTTGCTTGCGATGCCTGCGGCTGGGTCGCCGGTTGCCCGCGTTGCAGCGCCTATGTGGTGCTTCACAAGCCCGAGCGCGCGTTGCGCTGTCATCACTGCGGCTGGGAGTCGCGCATTCCGCGCTCGTGTCCCGACTGCGGCAACGTGGACATCGCGCCGCTCGGCCGCGGCACGCAACGTGTGGAGGAAACGCTGGCGAGCGCGGTGCCTGGCGCGCGCGTGCTACGGATCGACGCAGACAGCACGCGCCGCAAGGGCAGCGCAGAGGCGCTCTTTTCAGACGTGCACGCCGGCGAAGTTGACATTCTCGTCGGTACCCAGATGATCGCGAAGGGACACGATTTCCAGCGCGTGTCGCTGGTCGGCGTGCTGAACGCGGACACCGCGCTCTTTTCCCACGACTTCCGCGCGAGCGAGCGCCTCTTCGCTCAACTGATGCAGGTCAGCGGCCGCGCGGGCCGCGCCGGCCTGCCCGGCGAAGTGCTGGTGCAGACGCGCTATCCGCGCCATGCGCTTTATCACGCGCTGGGGCGTCACGATTACGTCGGCTTCGCCAACTCCACGCTCGCCGAGCGGCGCGACGCTCATCTGCCGCCCTTCGTCTATCAGGCGCTGCTGCGCGCCGAGGGCCGCACGCTTGAAGCCGCGCTTGCCTTCCTGCAGCAGGCGGCAGCCGAGCTCGCAGCCGTTCCGGCCGCCGAACGCGTGACCGTGTACGACGCGGTGCCGCTCACCATCGTCAAGGTGATGCATGTGCACCGCGCGCAATTGCTGATCGAAAGCGCATCGCGCGCCGCGCTGCAGGCTACGCTGCGCGGGTGGCAGCCGCTCTTGCGCGGCTTGAAGGGCGTGCTGCGCTGGAGCCTCGAAGTCGATCCGCTCGACATCTAGGTCCCGCCCGGCGTATGCAGCCCGTCAGTATCGGGTCAGTACCGGCACCGGCTGCGGGCAGTCCGGGCGCGTGCTCGCACAGTATTCGAATAGCTTGCGGCGGGGGCCGCCACGCGCGTGGCGGTGCGCGTTCCCAGCACGGCCGACGCACGCGAGGCCACATGAACGCCGCGCACCGCAAGCTGCCGGTAGCGCGCGGAAGACCGATAGTCGCTGGAGCAAAGCATGGTGGATCTCACGATATTCGCCTGTTCACGTTCCCGAAGGCGGCCGTCGACGAGCGCGCATGGCGCGCACATGAAGCTCACCCGAAGCTCTGAAAAGCTCCAAAAAGCTCGCCCCGCTTCACCGAACCGCCGCGTTGCTCAATCGTTCAACGCAGCCTGCGCTTTCCTCGCCGATGCATGTCCCTCGGACGCCTCCCGCTTGTCCGACCGGGCCGTTGCGCCGCGGATAAACAGCACCGCGCACGCTGCGCACATCACCCAGATGCCCACTACGACAAGCCACTTTTCCATTTCGCTGTCCTCAACCCCGTACTGTTGTTGTGTGCGCCTTCACGCCGCGCCCGCTATGACTTCTATAACGGCGCGCCGTCCGGTTTGATAAGGGCTCGGGGCAAAAGAAATGAGGCCAGGGAAAATACCGATCCTTACCGCGGCCCGCGGCGGCGGCGCCACCCGGCGCAAACCCGCGCCACACAAGGGCTGAACGCAGGTGCAACCGATTCTCCGCATCGGTTGCACCTTTTTATTGAGAGGCGTACGATTCGGCCAACTTTTAGTCTTTCACCAGCATTGCGTTGGGTCTCCGAAGAAGGAAACATGGCTAGCACCACCCTTGGCGTCAAGGTCGACGACCTCCTGCGTTCACGGCTGAAAGATGCCGCTACCCGCCTCGAACGCACTCCGCACTGGCTCATCAAGCAGGCGATTTTCGCGTACCTCGAAAAGATCGAGCAGGGCCAATTGCCGCCGGAGCTGTCCGGCGCGGTGGGCTCGGCCGATATGGCAGACGGCGCAGCGGTCGAACACGACGAGGACGGCGCAGCGCATCCGTTCCTCGACTTTGCGCAGAACGTGCAACCGCAATCGGTGTTGCGCGCGGCGATCACGGCGGCCTACCGGCGGCCGGAGCCGGAATGCGTGCCGTTCCTGCTCGAGCAGGCGCGACTGCCGGCGAAGCTCGCGGGCGACGTCGAGGCGCTCGCCGGCAAGCTCGTCGAGACGCTGCGCGGCAAGAGCCGCGGCGGCGGCGTGGAAGGTCTGATCCACGAATTCTCGCTGTCGAGCCAGGAAGGCGTCGCGCTGATGTGTCTCGCCGAAGCGCTGCTGCGCATTCCCGACCGCGCCACGCGCGACGCGCTGATCCGCGACAAGATCAGCAAGGGCGACTGGAAATCGCACGTCGGCCAGGCGCCTTCCCTGTTCGTCAATGCGGCGACCTGGGGCTTGATGATCACCGGCAAGCTGGTCACGACCAATAGCGAGACGAGCCTGTCGTCGGCGCTTACGCGTCTGATCGGCAAGGGCGGCGAGCCGCTCATCCGCAAAGGCGTGGACATGGCCATGCGGCTGATGGGCGAGCAGTTCGTCACGGGCGAGAACATCTCCGAAGCGCTCGCGAACAGCCGCAAATACGAAGCGCGCGGCTTCCGCTACTCGTACGACATGCTCGGCGAAGCGGCCACCACCGAGGCCGACGCGCAGCGCTACTACGCGTCGTACGAACAGGCCATTCACGCGATCGGCAAGGCGGCCGGCGGCCGCGGCATCTACGAAGGCCCGGGCATCTCGATCAAGCTGTCGGCGCTGCATCCGCGTTACTCGCGCTCGCAGCAGGAACGCACGATGAGCGAGCTGCTGCCGCGTGTGCGTTCGCTTGCCATCCTCGCGCGCCGCTACGACATCGGCCTGAATATCGACGCCGAAGAAGCCGACCGCCTCGAACTGTCGCTTGATCTGCTCGAAGCACTGTGCTTCGACCCGGAACTGGCCGGCTGGAACGGCATCGGCTTCGTGGTGCAGGCTTATCAGAAGCGCTGCCCGTTCGTGATCGAATACATTGTCGACCTCGCACGCCGCAGCCGTCACCGCATCATGGTGCGACTCGTGAAGGGCGCGTACTGGGACACCGAAATCAAACGCGCGCAAGTGGACGGCCTGGAAGGCTACCCGGTCTACACGCGCAAGGTCTACACCGACGTGTCGTACCTCGCCTGCGCGAAGAAGCTGCTCGGCGCGCCCGACGCGGTGTATCCGCAGTTCGCCACGCACAACGCGCACACGCTCTCGGCGATCTATCACCTCGCCGGCAACAACTACTATCCCGGCCAGTACGAGTTCCAATGCCTGCACGGCATGGGCGAACCGCTGTACGAAGAGGTGACGGGCCGCGACAAGATGAACCGTCCGTGCCGCGTGTATGCACCCGTCGGCACGCATGAAACGCTGCTCGCGTACCTCGTGCGGCGTCTGCTGGAAAACGGCGCGAACACGTCGTTCGTGAATCGCATCGCCGATGAAAACGTCGCGATCAAGGACCTGATCGCCGATCCGGTCGATGAGGCGTCGAAGATCGTGCCGCTCGGCGCGCCGCACGCCAAGATTCCGCTGCCGCGCAATCTGTATGGCGCCGAGCGCCTTAATTCGATGGGCCTCGATCTGTCGAACGAGCATCGTCTCGCGTCGCTGTCGTCGGCGTTGCTCGCGAGCGCGAACCATCCGTGGCGCGCCGCGCCCATGCTCGCCGACGATCAGATCGCGCTCGGCAACGCGCGCGACGTGCGCAACCCGGCGGATCATCGCGACCTCGTCGGTACGGTGGTGGAAGCGAGCGCGGAACATGTGAGCGCCGCTCTCGCGCACGCCGTGGCCGCCGCGCCCATCTGGCAGGCGACGCCGGTCGAAGCGCGCGCCGATTGCCTCGCGCGCGCCGCCGATCTGCTCGAAGCGCAAATGCATACGCTCATGGGTCTCGTTGTGCGCGAAGCGGGCAAGTCGCTCGCGAACGCGGTGTCGGAAATCCGCGAAGCGATCGACTTTCTGCGCTATTACTCCGCGCAGATCCGCAGCGAGTTTTCGAACGACACGCATCGTCCGCTCGGGCCGGTCGTGTGTATCAGCCCGTGGAACTTCCCGCTCGCGATTTTCATGGGCCAGGTGGCCGCTGCGCTCGCAGCCGGCAACACGGTGCTTGCGAAGCCCGCTGAGCAAACGCCGCTGATCGCCGCGCAAGCGGTGCGCATTCTGCGCGAGGCCGGCGTGCCGGCGGGCGCCGTGCAACTGCTGCCGGGCGACGGCGAAACGGTCGGCGCCGCGCTGGTGGCCGACCCGCGCACGCGTGCCGTGATGTTCACCGGTTCGACGGAGGTCGCGCGCCTGATCAACAAGACGCTCTCGAGCCGTCTCGACCCTGAAGGCAAGCCGATTCCGCTGATCGCCGAAACCGGCGGTCAGAACGCGATGATCGTCGACTCTTCGGCGCTCGCGGAGCAGGTGGTGGCGGACGTGCTGCAGTCGTCGTTCGATTCGGCCGGTCAACGGTGTTCGGCGTTGCGTGTGCTGTGCCTGCAGGACGACGTCGCGGACCGCACGCTCGAAATGCTGACGGGCGCAATGCGTGAGCTGAGCGTCGGCAATCCGGACCGGTTGTCCACCGACGTCGGCCCGGTGATCGACGTGGAAGCGAAGCGCGGCATCGACGCGCATATCGCCGCGATGCGCGAAAAAGGCCGCAAGGTCGAGCAACTGCCGCTGCCGGAAAGCTGCGCACAAGGCACGTTCGTGCCGCCGACGCTGATCGAACTCGACAGCATCGACGAATTGAAGCGCGAAGTGTTCGGCCCGGTGCTGCACGTGGTGCGCTATCGCCGCAGCCAGCTCGACACGCTGCTCGAACAGATCCGCGCCACGGGTTACGGCCTGACGCTCGGCATCCATACGCGAATCGACGAAACCATTGCGCACGTGATCAGCCGCGCGCATGTCGGCAACATCTATGTGAACCGCAATGTGATCGGCGCGGTGGTCGGCGTGCAGCCGTTCGGCGGCGAAGGCCTGTCGGGCACGGGTCCGAAGGCCGGCGGCGCGCTGTATCTGCAGCGTCTGCTCGCCACGCGTCCGGCGGGCTTGCCGAAGTCGCTTGCAGAGGCGCTCGTCGCCGATCTCCCGAAAACTGCGGAAAAGGGCGACAATCCGTCCGCCGCGCTGACGGCGCTGCGCGACTGGCTGATCGCCGAACGCGAGCCGCACCTGGCCGCGCGCTGCGACGGTTATCTGTCGCACATGCCGGCGGGCGCGACGGCGGTGCTGTCCGGACCGACGGGCGAGCGCAACACCTACACGCTCGGCGCACGCGGCACGGTGCTCTGCATTGCGTCGACGGCAAGCGGCGCGCGCATGCAGTTGGCGGCCGCGCTGGCTACGGGAAATCGTGCGCTGTTCGAAGGCGCTGCCGGTGAACAATTGGTGACGCAGTTGCCCGCGTCGCTCAAGTCGTATGCGAGCGTGCGCAAGAATGCCGACACGCCGTTCGACGCCGTGCTCTTCGAAGGCGACAGCGACGAACTGCTGACCCTCGTGAAGGAAGTGGCGAAGCGCCCGGGGCCGATCGTGTCGGTGCAAGGCGCCGCGTCGCGCGCGCTGGAGAACGGCGACGAAGACTACGCGCTCGAGCGTCTGCTGACGGAACGCTCAGTCAGCGTGAACACGGCCGCGGCCGGCGGTAATGCGAATTTGATGACGATCGGCTGAGCGAACCTCACCGATTCAAGCGGTCATTAAAACGGAAGCGGTAACGGCGATCCCGGACGCCGCTCCATCCACACCTGGTACCAAGGAGAAGATATGCAACACAAGATGAAACAGCTGGCAGGCGCAGCGCTGGTTGCGGCGATGTCGGTGGCGGGGACGGCCAACGCTCAATCCACGGAAGACGTGAAGATCGGCTTTGCCGGTCCGATGACGGGCGCACAGGCTCACTACGGCAAGGACTTCCAGAACGGCATCACGTTGGCGGTGGAAGACATGAACGCGACGAAGCCGGTGATCGGCGGCAAGCCGGTGCGCTTCGTGCTCGACGCGGCCGACGACCAGGCCGACCCGCGCACCGGCACGACCGTTGCGCAGAAGCTGGTGGACGACGGCATCAAAGGCATGCTCGGCCACTTCAACTCGGGCACGACGATCCCGGCATCGCGCATCTACGCGAACGCGGGCATTCCCGAAATCGCCATGGCGACGGCGCCTGAATACACGCAACAAGGTTTCAAGACCACGTTCCGCATGATGACGTCCGACACGCAGCAAGGTTCGGTCGCCGGCGCGTTCGCGGTGAAGTCGCTAGGCGTGAAGAAGATCGTGATCATCGACGACCGCACGGCATACGGCCAGGGTCTTGCCGATCAGTTCGAGAAGGCGGCGAAGGCGGCGGGCGGCTCGATCGTCGATCGTGAATACACGAACGACAAGGCCGTGGACTTCAAGTCGATTCTGACCAAGGTGAAGTCGGTCAATCCGGACCTGATCTACTACGGCGGCGCCGATTCGCAGGCAGCGCCGATGGTCAAGCAGATGAAGGCGCTCGGCATCAAGGCGCCGCTGATGGGCGGCGAAATGGTCCACACGCCGACCTTCATCCAGATTGCGGGCGACGCGGCGAACGGCACGGTGGCATCGCTCGCCGGCCTGCCGCTGGAAGAAATGCCGGGTGGTAAGGACTACGTCGCGAAGTACAAGAAGCGCTTCAACGAAGACGTGCAAACGTACTCGCCGTACGCCTACGACGGCGCGATGGCCATGTTTGCCGCCATGAAGAAGGCGAACTCGACGGACCCGGCCAAGTACCTGCCGCTGCTCGCGAAGACGTCGATGCCGGCGGTGACGTCGTCGAATCTGTCGTACGACGCCAAGGGCGACCTGAAGAACGGCGGCATCACGCTGTACAAGGTTGTCGACGGCAAGTGGACGACGCTGCAAAGCGTGGGCGGCAAGTAAGCTGATTTTGCAGCTTGTTTGACGTCGTCACGGACCCCGCTTCGGCGGGGTTTTTTTATGGGCTTTTGCAGAGTTGCTGCTTTTCAGTCGCCTCACTCCCCTCTCGACTTCCTCCCCTGCTCCCGAACCTGTTCTAGTGTCGCGCCGGGCGTACTCGCCTCCTGCGGCATGCGGATCTCGATCACCGCGGCGCGCTTCGCCTCCAGTGAACGCCGCAACGCCGGCAGAAATTCTTCGGTGCGCTCAACCGTCTCACCATGCGCGCCGAACGACCGCGCGAACGCCGCGAAGTCGGGATTGGTGAGCCCTGTGCCATGCACGCGATGCGGATAATGCCGTTCCTGATGCATGCGGATCGTGCCGAACTGACTATTGTTCACGACGATGAAAAGCACATGCAGATCGTATTGCATCGCCGTCGCCAGTTCCTGTGCGGCCATCATGAAGCAGCCGTCGCCGGCGAGCGCCACAACCGCTCGCTGCGGATACAGCGACTTCGCGGAAATCGCGGCCGGCACGCCGTAGCCCATCGCGCCGCTAGTCGGCGCCAGCTGCGAGCGGTACTGACGATACGAAAAGTGCCGATGCAGCCACGTCGCGTAATTGCCCGCGCCGTTCGTGAGAATTGCGTCGTCAGGAAGTTGCGCGCGCAACTGTTGAATGACTTCGCCCATCTGCACATCGCCGGGAATGGGGCGCGGCTCGCGCCACGCCAGATACGCGCGATGCGCCTCTTGCGCCGCGCCCGCCCACGGCAGTCGATCGGCTGACGGCTTCAGCGCCGCAAGCGCCGCCGCGAGTTCCGGCATGCCGGAGACAATCGGCAAATCGGCGGCATACACGCGTCCGAGCTCTTCCGCACCTTGATGCACGTGAACGAGCGTCTGCTTCGTCTTCGGAATGTCGAGCAGCGTGTAGCCGTTCGTCGTGGCCTCGCCAAGACGCGGTCCCAGCGCGAGCAACAGATCGGCGTCGCGAATACGCTGCGCCAGCGCCGGATTGATGCCGAGGCCGACATCGCCCGCATAATTCGGGTGCTCGTTATTCAGCGTGTCCTGATAGCGGAACGCAAGGCCAATCGGCAATTCCCAGTTTTCGACGAAGCGTTGCAGATCCGCACACGCGGCGGCCGTCCAGCCGCTGCCGCCCGCGATCACCATGGGCCGTTGCGCGTGCACGAGCAGGTCACGCAGCCTGTCCATCTGCGCCGCCGACGGCGACGCGGCCACGCGTTGATAAGCGGGCGCGCCGGGCACGGCGTCGCACGCGTCGCTCAGCACATCTTCGGGCAAGGACAGCACCACCGGCCCGGGCCGCCCCGAAGTCGCCGTATGAAACGCGTGGCTCAGATACTCGGGAATGCGTTTCGGATCGTCGATCTGCGCAACCCACTTCGCCATCTGACCGAACATGCGCCGATAGTCAATCTCCTGAAACGCCTCGCGGTCGAGATGCTCGCGCGCGCATTGGCCGATCAGCAGAATCATCGGCGTGGAGTCCTGAAACGCGGTATGCACGCCGATGGACGCATGCGTCGCGCCGGGTCCTCGCGTAACGAGCGCGACGCCCGGACGGCCGGTCAGCTTGCCCACCGCTTCGGCCATGTTGGCGGCCGCGGCTTCGTGACGGCAGACAATCGTCTGAATGCGTCCGGTTTCGTCGTGCAGCGAATCGAGCACCGCGAGAAAGCTCTCGCCGGGTACGCAGAAAACACGTTCGACGCCGTGCGTGAGCAAGGCATCGACGACGAGGCGCGCGCCCGTGGTTCGAGCGGCGGCAGAATCGGAAACGGGAGCATTCGGCTGCGACATCGTGATGAAGCCTCCAGGCTGTGAGTGCATGAGTGCGGTCGGATGCCGGATCGACTGCGAAGTAGGCCGACCGGCGCTTTGACAGCTTACGCCGACAGGGCGTGCAGTGTCACGGCGCAGCGCAATGCATGATCACGCGGGAGACGCCGGTCGGCGCTCGCGTACCTGAAAGCGCGGGCCCAAAAAAAAGCAACGCGGGCCCGAGAGCCCGCGTTCGCATGCGCCGCACAATCATCCGGGCGCCGTCCAGCCGCCGTCCAGCCATCGCCAGACGAACAGCGAATCGTCAGCACTCGACGATATTCACCGCCAGGCCGCCGCGCGACGTTTCCTTGTACTTCGTCTTCATGTCCGCGCCCGTTTCGCGCATTGTCTTGATGACGGAATCGAGCGACACGTAGTGGCTGCCGTCGCCGCGCAGCGCCATGCGCGCCGCGTTGACCGCCTTCACCGACGCCATCGCATTGCGCTCGATGCACGGAATCTGCACCATGCCGCCGACCGGATCGCACGTGAGCCCGAGGTTGTGCTCCATGCCGATCTCGGCTGCGTTTTCGACCTGCTTGGGCGTGCCGCCCATGACTGCAGCCAGCGCGCCTGCCGCCATCGAGCATGCCACGCCCACCTCGCCCTGACACCCCACTTCCGCGCCGGAAATCGAGGCATTTAGCTTGTACAGAATGCCGATGGCCGCAGCCGTCATCAGAAAGTCGATCACGCCCTGCTCGTTCGCGCCGGGCATGAAGCGCGTGTAGTAATGCAGCACGGCTGGAATGATGCCGGCCGCGCCGTTGGTCGGCGCGGTGACGACGCGCCCGCCCGCAGCGTTTTCCTCATTGACGGCGATCGCGTACAGATTGATCCAGTCGACCATGGAAAGCGGATCGCGCAAAGCCAGTTCCGGATTGCCCGACAGCGCGCGATACAGCTGCGGCGCGCGGCGCTTCACCTGGAACGGACCGGGCAGATTGCCGTCCGCATCCGGATTGTTGATGCCGCAGCCGCGCGACACACACGACTGCATGACCTCCCAGATCTTCAGCAGGCCCGCGCGCGTTTCCTCTTCGGTGTGCCAAGCGCGCTCGTTGTCCCACATCAATTGCGCGATGCTTTTACCGGTCGATTCGCACAGCGCGAGCAACTCGTTGCCGGTGCGAAACGAATGCGGCAGTTGATCCACGGCGCTGAGCACTTTGGTGTTCGGCGCGCCGGCCGTGACAACGAAGCCGCCGCCCACGGACAAATACGTCGACTCGCGCAACGTGTCGCCTTGCGCGTCGAACGCGCGCAGCTTCAGGCCGTTCGGGTGTTCGGGCAGCGCCTGCCGATAGAACGAGATGTGCTCCTTCTGCACGAACGGCACCTCGTGCGTGCCGAGCAACGCGAGCTTGCGCGTGGTGCGGACCGCTTCGAGCCGCTGCGCAATCGTGTCGGGATTTACGGTGTCGGGCGCGTCGCCCATCAGGCCGAGCATCACGCCGCGGTCCGTACCGTGCCCTTTGCCCGTTGCGCCGAGCGAGCCGTACAGATCCACCTTTACCGACGCGGTGTTCACAAGCAGCCCGTCGCGTTCGAGCCCTTGCGCGAACATCAGCGCCGCGCGCATCGGCCCGACCGTATGCGAGCTTGACGGACCGATGCCGATTTTGAAGAGATCGAACACACTGACTGCCATTGACTGCTCCTGCTGATGAAGTGTTGGTTTAGCGCGCCGGCATCGGCAAACACACGGCGAGCCATGCCGGCGGCGTTGCTGCGAGTTGCAGCGCGATCGGCGTATAGCGTCCGTCGAGACGCGCCGCCAGGTGAAACAGTTCCGCCGCGTTCTTCGGATCCCACTGGCCCGAATAGCCGGGCAAGCCGGCTTCGCGACGTTTTGCGTCGAACGCGACGCTTGAATGCACGAACTCCTCATGCGTCTTGCTGCCGTTCGCATACGGCGCGAGCCAGTTGAGCGCGGCTTGCAGCGACGCGCCGTTCGCGCCCTTTTCCGGCAGCCAGTTGCGGTTGTGGCGGCGGGCGGCGAGCGCGGCGGTCACGAGCGGCTGCAGATCGTACGTGACGTAGTGCAGCGCGTCACGTTCGGCGAAATCGATGGTCGATCCATCCGGCTCGATGTTGTCGCCCACATGCTCGACAAAGAGACGCTGCGCCGCGTTGATCATCTTGCGGTTGTCGAGCGTGAAGGCGGCCATTGCTATCAGTTTGATCCGGTGGCTTTGCCAGTTGTTCCGGTAATTGCCTTTCAGCGGACGCGGCTGCGCGTCGATTTGCGCGATATAGCCGTTGGCGAGTTTCGTGAGAAACGCCATCGACGCATTGCGGGTTTTTACCGGCAGCGCGCTCGCGGTCATGTCATACGCGAGAATCAGGCCTTCGAAATGCGTTTCGTCGATGGGATTGAAGCTCGGCTGATAGGTCGTGACCCACGCGTACAGCAAGCGGTCGACGAGCTTCAGATAGCGGTCGTCGCTGGTGGCGCGCCACGCGAGCGCGGCGTCGCGCAGCAACGCGAGATCTTTTTCCGCTTCCACGCTCTGATCGTAGATGCCCTCGTGCGGCAGCGTGCCTTCGGTGTGCAGCCTTGCCTGCGCATGCGGCGGGTCGCTCAGATGCGCCTGCACATTGCTCACCAAAGCCTTCACGCCAGGGTCGGCGTTGGTGCGCTCGCTGGTTTGCCACGCGGGGGCCGCGCAGAAATTCATCGCGGCTTGCGCATACCGCAGCGGCAGCAGCACGGCGGCGCCGGCAAAGAGCCAGCCGCACGCTTGCCGCCGCATGTGAACTCGCATTGCTTCGGCCGGGCTTTGCATCAATCGCACCTTTCGCACCATGCGAAACTCCTCGTTGGGCTGATTCGGTGTGAGATGTTAGCCGTTTGCGGCGTGAAGCGACAGAACCGCGCACCGCCCGCCTGCCACCGGCGGACGGCGCACGTTTAAAGCCAGTCTTACTCGTAATCCGCGACCGGCACGCAGGAGCAGAACAGATTGCGATCGCCGTATACGTTGTCCGCGCGGCCGACCGACGGCCAGTACTTTTTCGCGATCAGCGTGGGCAGCGGATAAGCCGCCGTTTCACGCGAGTACGCGTGCTTCCACGCGTCGGCGATCACGACCGCGGCCGTGTGCGGCGCGTGCTTCAGCGGATTGTCCTCGCGGTCGGCGCGGCCTTCTTCGACCGCGCGGATTTCTTCGCGGATCGCAATCATCGCTTCGATAAAACGGTCGAGCTCTTCCTTCGATTCCGATTCCGTCGGCTCCACCATCAGCGTGCCCGGCACCGGGAAGCTCATAGTCGGCGCGTGGAAGCCGTAATCGGCGAGGCGCTTGGCGACGTCGTCGACGGTAATGCCGCTCGTTTCCTTGATCGGACGCAGATCCAGAATGCATTCGTGCGCGACGAGGCCGCCCGGGCCCGAGTACAGCACCGGATAATGCGGCGCCAACTTCTTCGCGACGTAGTTCGCATTGAGGATCGCGGTTTCCGTCGCTGCCGTGAGGTTCTTCGCGCCCATCATTGCGATGTACATCCACGAGATCGGCAGGATCGACGCCGAACCGTACGGCGCGCCGGACACAGCGCCGATGCCGCTCGGCGCGCGCTCGTAGCCCGACGAAATCTGGTTCGGCAGAAATTGCGCGAGATGCGCGCCGACCGCGACCGGACCGACGCCCGGTCCGCCGCCGCCGTGCGGAATGCAGAAGGTCTTGTGCAGGTTCAGATGCGAGACGTCGCCGCCGAACTGGCCCGGCGCCGTCAAACCGACCATGGCGTTCATGTTCGCGCCGTCCACATAGACCTGGCCGCCGCGCGCATGCACGATCTCGCAGATTTCGCGCACATTCTGTTCGAACACGCCGTGCGTGGACGGATACGTGATCATGATCGCCGCGAGTTTGTCGGCGTGCTGATCGGCCTTCTTCTTCAGGTCTTCGATGTCGACGTTGCCTTGCGCGTCGCAGGCGACGACCACGACCTGCATGCCGGCCATTTGCGCCGAAGCCGGGTTCGTGCCGTGCGCCGAAGCGGGAATCAGGCAGACGTTGCGATGCGCCTCGCCGCGCGACGCGTGGTACGCGTGGATGATCAGGAGGCCCGCATATTCGCCCTGCGAGCCCGCATTCGGCTGCAACGACACGGCCGCGTAGCCGGTGGCCGCGACCAGCATGGCCTCCAACTGATCGATCATTTCGCGGTAGCCGACGGTTTGCTCAGCCGGCGCGAACGGATGGATCTGGCCAAATTCGGGCCACGTGACCGGCAGCATCTCCGAGGTGGCGTTCAGTTTCATCGTGCACGAGCCGAGCGGAATCATCGAACGGTCGAGCGCGAGGTCTTTGTCCGACAGGCTGCGCAGATAACGCAGCATTTCCGTTTCCGAATGATGACGGTTGAACACGTGATGCGTGAGGTAGGCGCTGGTGCGTTCGAGCGATGCCGGAACCGACGCCGTGTCCGAAGCCGCCACTGCTGAGTCCAGCGCGTCGACTTGCGGCACGTCGCTTGCGCCCGCGGCTTGTGCAAAGACGGCGAGCAGATCGGCGAGATCGCCGCGCGTGGTCGTTTCGTCGATCGACACGCCGACTTGCGTCTCGCTCACACGGCGCAGGTTGATGCGCTTTGCGTTCGCTGCGTCGTGCAGCGCCTGCGTGCGCGCACCGGTGTCGAACGTGAGCGTGTCGAAGAAAGTTTCGTTGACGAGCGAGTAGCCGAGCTGCTTCGCGCCTTGCGCGAGCAACGCGGCGATGCGGTTCACGCGCAGCGCGATGGTCTTCAGGCCGCGCGGGCCGTGATAGACCGCGTACATGCTGGCCATGATGGCGAGGAGCGCCTGCGCGGTACACACGTTCGACGTGGCCTTCTCGCGGCGAATGTGCTGTTCGCGCGTTTGCAGCGCGAGACGCAGCGCGGGATTGCCTTGCGCGTCGACCGTCACGCCGACGAGACGGCCCGGCATCTGACGCTTGAATTCGTCGCGCACCGCGAGGTAAGCCGCGTGCGGACCGCCGAAGCCGACCGGCACGCCGAAACGCTGCGTATTGCCGACCGCCACATCCGCGCCCCATTCGCCCGGCGGCGTGAGCACGGTGAGCGCGAGCAGGTCGGCGGCGACGACCACGTGGCCGCCCGCTGCGTGGATGGCTTCGGTGAGCGCGCGGTAGTCGCGCACGTCGCCGTTCACGCCCGGATATTGCAGCAGCACGCCGAATGCGTTCGCGTTCGCGGCTTCACCTGCGGGACCGACCTTGACTTCGATGCCGACCGGCGTGGCGCGCGTTTTCACCACTTCGATGGTTTGCGGCAGCACGTCGTCGGCGACGTAGAACACATTCGACTTCGGTTTGCCGATGCGCTGCAGCAGCGTCATGGCTTCGGCCGCAGCGGTGGCTTCGTCGAGCAAGGACGCATTGGAAATGGCGAGGCCGGTCAGATCGACCACCATCTGCTGAAAGTTCAGCAGCGCTTCCAGACGGCCCTGCGAAATTTCCGGCTGATACGGCGTGTAGGCCGTGTACCAAGCCGGATTTTCCAGCACGTTGCGCAGGATCACCGTCGGCGTGTGTGCGTTGTAATAGCCCTGCCCGATGTACGAGCGGAACACCTGGTTCTTGTCCGCCAGCTCGCGCAGGGCGGCGAGCGCTTCGGCCTCGCTTTTCGGCTGCGCGAACGGGCCGAGCGGCAGCGGCTCGGCGCGGCGGATCGTCTTCGGAATGACGGCGTCGATCAGCGCCGCGCGCGACGCAAAGCCGAGCGCTTCGAGCATGGCCTGCTGGTCGGCCGAATCCGGGCCGATGTGCCGTTCGGCGAAGGCGTCATGCACTTCGAGCGCGGCAAGCGAGAGAGGAGTGCGGTTCATCAGACGATCCGGGTGTTCGAGCTTCATGGTGTTCCTGGCGGTGCGGCCGGCCTTATGCGAAGGGTGCGCCGCACCTGACGGTTAGACGAGAGGTGAATCAGGCGCCGATGGACTTCGAGTAAGCGTCGGCGTCGATCAGGCGGTCGAGCGTGGCGTCCGACGCGGGCTTGATCTTGAAGAGCCAGCTTTCGTACGGCGCGCTGTTCACGGAATCCGGCGAGTCGCCCACGGCGCTGTTCGCCTCGATGACTTCGCCCGAAACCGGCGCGTAAATGTCCGACGCGGCTTTCACCGATTCGATCACGGCGACGGTGTCGCCCGCGGTGACGGTCTTGCCCAGTTCCTGGACTTCGAAGAAGACGATGTCGCCGAGCGCTTCCTGCGCGTGGTCGGTAATGCCGACCGTCAGCGTGCCGTCCGCTTCGGTACGGACCCATTCGTGCGATTCGGTGTATTTCAGGTCGGCCGGGATGCTCATTGGATGCTCCTATGCGGTGTGATTCGGTAATGTCTGGATAAGGTGACGCGCGCGCCGGTTGCCGGCGGCGGCTTAGCCCGCCGCGAGCACTTTGCCGTTGCGCACGAACGGCAGTTTTACCACGCTTGCAGGAACGGATTTGTCGCGAATCTGCACGTGGACGGTGTCGCCCGGCTGCACGCCTGTCGGCACGCGCGCGAAGGCGATGGATTCCTGCATCGTCGGGGAAAAGGTGCCGCTCGTGATTTCGCCTTCGCCGTGCGGCGTGACAACCTTCTGATGCGCGCGCAGCACGCCCGCGGCCTTGCCGTTTTCCTTCAGCAGAATCAGGCCGACGAACGCCGCCTTCGAACCTTCGAGCTCCAGCTTGCTCTTGCCGACGAATTCGCGCGGCGAAGCCAGATCGACGGTCCACGCGAGGCCGGCGTCAAGGGGCGAGACGTTGTCGTCCATGTCCTGGCCGTACAGGTTCATGCCGGCCTCGAGGCGCAGCGTGTCGCGCGCGCCGAGACCGGCCGGGCGCACGCCTTGCGCCTGCAGCGCGTTCCACAGCGCGACCACATGATCGGCCGGCACGATGATCTCGAAGCCGTCTTCGCCCGTGTAGCCGGTGCGTGCAACCGTGAGTTCGCCGAACGGCGTGCCGTCGACGCGCGCCGCGTTGAAAGGCTTGAGTGCTTCGGTGGCGGCACGCGTGGCCGGCACCGTTTGCCAGAACTTCTCGCGGGCGTTCGGCCCCTGTACGGCGACGATCGCGAGATCGCGGCGCGGCGTGATGGTCAGGTCGAAGCCGCCTTCATTCAACTGCTTGAACCACGCGATGTCTTTCTCGGCGGTGCCCGCGTTGACCACCACGCGGAAATGCTCTTCGCCGAAGTAATAGACGATCAGATCGTCGATCACGCCGCCTTCCGGGTTCAGCAGGCACGAATAGAGCGCGCGGCCCGGCGTCTGCAGCTTGCCGACGTTGTTCGCCAGTGCGTATTCGAAGAAAGCGCGCACGCGCGCGCCGGTGAAATCGACGACGCACATGTGCGAGACGTCGAACATGCCCGCGTCGGTGCGCACCGCGCGGTGTTCGTCGATTTGCGAGCCGTAGTTGACGGGCATGTCCCAGCCGCCGAAATCGACCATGCGGGCATTGAGCGCACGATGGGTGGCGTTGAGCGGAGTGTGTTGGAGTTCGGTCATGGGGCCTCGGGCGTCTCGCGAAACAAAAAAGGCCATGCGCCGCCGCGCCTCGCGCCGTGTGGCTGCGAGCGTGGTGCTGCATGGCCCCTCTGTCCTCGATACCTGAGAGATTGCGCTGCCGCGGCGAGGTTGACTCGTCGCGGTTGAACGCGCGCCCCTTCGGTGGGCAGCTTGCCGGGTCTGCGCAGCGTATGCGGTCCAGACGGCTACTGCCGCTCTCCAGAGTGCGAAAAACGGCGCCGGGGTGGTGCGTGGATCTTGCGTGGCGCGGGTTTTTCGACGCGTTCGGTCCTTTTGCCTGAGAGTTTGCGGGTGTGCCCCTTCGGCGGCGCGGCCTGCGAATCCAGCGGCCAGCGCGCTCTCCCGACGCGTGCGGCGAATGTACGCGAGGCCCGAGGGCTTGTCAAATCAAGGGCGGATTCGCTGGGAATCTGCCGTTGATGTGGGCCTTGGTCTGTCCTTTTTTGACCCTCGGCTCGTCGTTATTCGCCGATTGCGTGTGCCGCGCCGTCCAGTTCCTCGTTCAGCACGCGCTGTTCGTCCGCGGACAAGCCGCCGCCGTGCTGCGCGGCCATGTCGTGCGCTTCCCGCCGGATTACCTCCAGCCGATGATGCAGCTCGCCGCCTTGCGGGGGCGGGTAATAGCCCAGATTCACGCGATTGTCGATACGGCGGCTCAGGTTGTCGATGCGGCCGTCGACCTGATGCAGCCGTTTGTCGGCGATCTGCTGCGGGTTCGGGCGCGGCGCCGGCTCCTGCTGCGGCGCGACCACGCAGGCGGCGAGGGAACTGAGCAAGGCGCATGCGGCGAGCGCGCGAATGGTACGTGGCATGGACTCTCCGTCAAGTCGTTGTCGTTTTTGGATGCTGCAGACGTAGCAACGGCTCACGGCGCAATCGCGCTGACCGCTGAAGGGCGCTGATTTGTAACGTTATATTGCTTTCGGCTTTGTCAGCTATCGGGCGGTTTGGCCGGCGAGCGCGACGGTTCCTCGCGCGCCGGCGCCTGTGGCAACTTAACGGATGCGCTCGAACGGCAGGCGCACGCCTTCGTCGGAGCTGCGCGCGGCGAGTTCGATGATCGTCATGACGTCGACGGCGTCTTGCGGCGTCACGGGGAATTTCGCGCCGTGCTGGATCGCGTCGGCCAGAGCAATGTAGAAGTTCACATACTCGCCGTTGCGCGTGGGCACTTCCCGTTCGACTTCGCGGTCGCCGTCCAGCACGCGCAGCATGCCCGCCGCGTTGCCCGCGGCAAAGCCGTCGTCGCCGGGACGCAGGCCGGCTTTCAACTGGTCTTCCTGCGTGTCCAGTCCGTACTTCACGTAGCTGCCGCGCGTGCCGTGAATGGTGAAGCGCGGCGCGACGATCGCGGTCAGCGCGCTCGCGTGCAGCAGCACCTCGAATTCGCCGTAGCCCAGCTGGATGTGCACGTAGTCGGGCGCGCTCGCCTGATCGCGATGTGTGCGCACCGTCGCCGAGACCGTTTGCGGCGCGCCGAAGAGCGCGAGCGCCTGGTCGATCAGATGCGGTCCGAGGTCGAACAGCAAACCGCCGCCGCGCGAGGCTTCTTCGCGCCAACGCTGACGCACCTCGGGCCGGAAGCGATCGAAATGCGATTCATACTGCGTGACGCGCCCCAGCTCGCCGCTTGCCAGCAGATCGCGCACGGTCAGAAAGTCGCCGTCCCAGCGGCGGTTGTGAAACGGCACGAAGAGCTTGCCCCGTGCGAGCGCGATGTTGGAGAGCGTGCGGGCGTCGGCGGCGGTGAGCGTCACCGGCTTGTCGACCACGACGTGCTTGCCCGCTTCTAGCGTGCGGCGCGCGAGGTCGAAGTGCGTGTCGTTCGGCGTGGCGATTACGACGCAGTCGATCTCGTCGAGCGCGAGCAGCGCGTCCAGGTCGGCGACGACCTTGGCGTGCGGATAGTCGGCGCGCGCGGCCTCGGGCTTGCCCGTTGCGATAGCTGCGACGCTCGCGCGGCCGCAGTGCTCGATCACCGGCGCATGAAAGGTCGCGCCGGCAAATCCGTAACCCATCAATCCAATCTTCAGCGATGCGGACATGCGTGTCTTCCCGGAAAAACGGCGCGCCGCCTGGCCACCGCGGCGGCGGCGCGCAACGCCGTCATTGTGGCATGGGGCGAAGCTGGCGTGCCTCGGCGGCGCGCGGCGGGTTTTGTGCATGAGCTGCTGGTTGGACGCGTGAGCTGCGAGAAGCGCCGGCTGAATTTATCCGCCGATTTCATCCGTGTTAACATCGCTCCTCTCGCGCGGGACGGGACGCGCCAGACCCTCTTTCTTTCCTCGTCGCCGCCGCATTTCAACCGCAACACCCATCCACAGACGATGTCCGCAGGCCTGAATCCCGCTCAAAGTGAAGCGGTCCGTTATCTTGACGGGCCGTGCCTCGTGCTCGCCGGCGCGGGCAGCGGCAAGACGCGCGTGATCACGCAGAAAATCGCGCACCTGATCGAGGCGAAGGGCTTCGAGCCGCGCCATATCGCGGCTGTCACGTTCACCAACAAGGCCGCGGCCGAAATGCGCGAGCGCGTCGGCAAGCTGCTCGAAGGCAAAACGCTGACGACGCCCGGCAAGGAAGGCCGCAAAGTGCCCGTCAATCAGTTGACGGTGTGTACTTTCCACTCGCTCGGCGTGCAGATTTTGCGGCAGGAAGCGGAGCACGTCGGGCTGAAGCCGCAGTTCTCGATCATGGATTCCGACGACTGCTTCGGCATGATCCAGGAGCAGGTCGGATCGACGGATAAGGGGTTCATCCGCAAGATACAGTCGATCATTTCGCTGTGGAAGAACGGCCTCATCATGCCGGAAGAGGCGATTGCGATTGCCGCGAACGAGGACGAGCACCAGGCCGCGATTGTCTATCGCAACTATGTGGCGACGCTGCACGCCTACCAGGCGGTGGATTTCGACGATCTGATCCGTCTGCCCGCCGAACTCTTCGCGAAGAACGAGCAGGTGCGCGACCGCTGGCAGAACAAGCTGCGTTATCTCCTGATCGACGAGTATCAGGACACCAACGCGTGCCAGTATGAATTGTTGAAGCAACTGGCCGGCCCGCGCGCCGCGTTCACGGCGGTGGGCGACGACGACCAGGCTATTTACGGCTGGCGCGGCGCGACGCTCGAAAATCTTGCGCAGCTCGGCAAGGATTTCCCGAAGCTGCACGTGATCAAGCTCGAGCAGAATTATCGTTCGACGGTGCGCATTCTCACGGCCGCGAACAACGTGATCGCCAACAACCCGAAGCTCTTTGAAAAGAAGCTGTGGTCCGAGCACGGCATGGGCGATTCGATCACCGTGACCGCTTGCAACGACGAAGAGCACGAGGCGGAATCCGTCGTGTTCAGGCTGTCGGCGCACAAATTCGAGCGGCGCGCGAACTTCCGCGATTACGCGATTCTCTATCGCGGCAACTTCCAGGCGCGCATTTTCGAGCAGGTGCTGCGCCGCGAGCGGATTCCGTATGTGCTGTCAGGCGGCCAGTCGTTTTTCGACAAAGCCGAGATCAAGGACATTTGCGCGTATTTGCGCCTGATCGCCAACGCGAACGACGACCCCGCGTTCATCCGCGCGATCACGACGCCGCGGCGCGGCGTGGGCAATACGACGCTCGAGGCGCTCGGTTCATTCGCGGGCCAGGCGAAGGTGTCGCTCTTCGAGGCCGTGTATATGGGCGGCATCGAGGCGCGCCTGTCGCCGCGCCAGATCGAACCCATGCGTGCGTTCTGCGACTTCATGCAGCGCCTCACCGACCGCGCCGAAAAAGACGCGGCCGGCACGCTGCTCGACGAGTTGATGGACGCGATCCACTACGAAGCGTATCTCTACGATGCATTCGACGAACGTCAGGCGCAGGCGAAGTGGCAGAACGTGCTGGAGTTCGTCGAATGGCTCAAGCGCAAGGGCACGAAGGCGGAACCGGACGATGCGGCTCTGGCCGCGGGCGGCGAGGCAACGGGTTACGACACGGCGGACGGTTTGACCGATACCGGCAAGAACCTGCTCGGCTTGATCCAGACGGTCGCGCTGATGTCGATGCTTGAAGGCCGTGAAGAAGACCCGGACGCGGTGCGGCTTTCGACCGTGCACGCGTCGAAGGGTCTCGAATATCCGCATGTGTTTCTGGTCGGCGTCGAGGAAGGCATCATGCCGCATCGCGGCGGCGCGGACGACGAACCGATCGACGACGCGCGCATCGAGGAGGAGCGCCGTTTGATGTATGTGGCGATCACGCGGGCGCAACGCAGCCTTCATCTGAACTGGTGCAAGAAGCGCAAGCGCGCACGGGAGACGGTGGTGTGCGAGCCGTCGCGGTTCATCCCCGAAATGCTGCTCGACGATGCGCCGCCGCCCACGGCTGATGAGGCGCCGATGTCGCCCAAAGACCGGCTTGCGAGTTTGAAGGCGTTGTTGCAGAAGGCTTGAGGGTGGGGCCGTGGATGGCGCACGAAAAAAATCCCTGCCCGCGTGGCCGCGGTGCAGGGATTCCGGTGTCGTGTGGCGCAAGGCCACGAATCCTCGCGCTGCGCCGGGTGAAGCAAGCGTACGTTACTTAACCGCGCTCACCATGTAATCGACGGCGGCCTTCACGTCCGCATCCGACGCGTTCGAGCCGCCTTTGGGCGGCATCGCGCCCTTGCCGTGCAGCGCGTAGTTGTAGACGGTGTCCATGGGCTCCTTCAGGCGCGGCGCCCAGGCTTCCTTGTCGCCGAACTTGGGCGCGTTCAGCACGCCGGCTGCGTGACACGCCTGGCAAACCTGCTGATACAAGGCCTTGCCTGCTTGCGATGCATCGGCGCTTTGCGTCGCACCCGACGCCGGCGCAGCGGCTTGCGGCACGCTTGCCATGGCGGCCATCGCTGCGGCGGCTTGAGCCGCGCCCGCATCGGACGCGCCGCCTGCCGTTGCCGTTGCGGTTGCCGCCGATGCGGCAGCCGCGCCGGACGCCGCCGCCGCGCCCGCTGCCGGTTGCGCCGGTTCAGGGAAGCTCGCGCCCGAGTTGTTGGCCATGTAGGCCACCGCGCGGCCGATTTCGAAGTCGCTGTAGTCGTCGGGGCTCGTGCCGCCGCGCGGGGGCATGGCGCCTTTGCCGGTCAGCGCAGTATGCAGCAAGGTGTCGAAGCCTTGCGAGATGCGCGGCGC
Organism: Paraburkholderia phenoliruptrix; assembly: GCF_902859825.1. Lineage (GTDB taxonomy): Bacteria > Pseudomonadota > Gammaproteobacteria > Burkholderiales > Burkholderiaceae > Paraburkholderia > Paraburkholderia phenoliruptrix. Next base: position 110,150 of record NZ_CADIKB010000017.1, read on the forward strand.
CCAGTCGGCGGTATTGGTGAATTTCGGCGCGCCTGCTGCGCCCGACGCGTGACAGGCCGAGCACACCGCCTTGTAGACTTCCTCGCCCGTCTTGTAGACGCGCGGCGCGTTGGCATCGCGAATCTCGACCTGGGCGATGGGCTTGATGCGGGAAGTGACTTCGGCTTCGGAGAGACTGTCGGTGCCGGCGCCGGTGCGTGTCGAATTGTCGACGTAGTAAGCCAGCAGAACGATGATGACGATTGGCACAGCAAACCCGGCGATGACCGCGGCGATGAGCTGTCCTGGGGTTTTGATCGGGGCTCCGTGTGGTGCTTCGCTCATGCTTGTCTCGTCTCCGTGGGTATGTGAGCGGTACAGCGCGACGGCAACTTCTTGTTCTTGATCAGCCACGGACGATTATAGACGCAAGCTTTCGACGGCGGCGAGAGGCGCGGCGAGCTGTTCAGCAGGCGTTTACCCGCATCGTGCGAAGTGGCGCGGGCTGGCGGGGAAAGCGGGGGCGAGCTGCCGGCAAAGCCCGGAGAAAGGCTTTGGGGGCCGTCCGGTGGACGCTGGGGCCGAAACCGGGTATGCTTTCGGTCTCGCTTGGGCGCCGCTTTTGTTCTGAATGCCGCGCCGAGTGTGTCCGATTTTGTGTTTGTTGCTGTCTAAGCGCCCGTAGCTCAATGGATAGAGTACTGCCCTCCGAAGGCAGGGGTTGCTGGTTCGATCCCAGCCGGGCGCGCCAACTTTGCGGATCATCAAGGGTTTAGGCCACGTTGTGTCGTTACTCTACAGATGTCGTAAACGACATCTGTAGGTAGTACGGGCAGCCTTAAAAAGTCCCGCATCACATCCTTTTTTCCGGTTATCCGCTGACCGGACGCCCCGGCATTCTGCCTCCACATCGAGCGATTGGTACTCCCGTGAGCGCGTGAGCTTTCATTTGAGCCCTGTGCGCGTCTTGGTGTCGTCCCAAGCTCTCTGTCTTCCCACGCATGCGCTTGATGACCCGCCTTCTGGAAGGATAGGTTCCCATTTCCCAGAGTGCGATGTGTTCCGTCAGGTAAAGTTGGTCATACGAGTCTCTGTTCTCGTCCCGGAGAGTCGTCACAAGGTCGCGCCCCTGCTGTTTCACGGCCGCATGTTCTAGCGGAAATTCCCTTCGAAAAAACTTTTCAGATATTCCAACGGCCTTCGCCGCCTCCGCCGCACTGTTAACGGTGCCTCCGCAAATCAGTTCTCCGAGTATCGACCGAAGCTCACTCTTCGGTCGCTTGGCTCCAGTGCCGCCCATTTGTAGCAATCGACGGTCTTGACACTCTGGTGCTGCTCGCCGTGAAAGCATCACCCGGTTGCCGAGCAATATGTCCGCGATTGCACACCCGCAACAGTAAGCGGTCAGCGCGAGCCGGGGGAGGCTCATGCGCACCTTTCCCTTAACCCATGCATGCACTTGCGATTTGCCGACGCGAAGATGCGCCGCGAAATGAGCGGACTTTCCTGCGAACAGAGCATCAATGGCGTGGACTAGAAAGGCGGACTGAGCAGATGGCACGTAGCTAAGACCCGGAAAAAAGATTGCATCGTCCAGAAGTTCCGCGATTAGACGTGCGCTCTCGATTTCGTATTCTGACGCCGGAACTGTTGGGGGTGATTCGGGCAACCCGCCTCGGGCCGGACGAACGTTTGCATCGTTGCATGAGCTGGCGTCCCGGTTTTGCTCCAAGCGCGTGACGAGCCGTGTTCGGTGTAGAGGGCATGCAACGACAGCCTTGATGCTCCAAAGCAACCTGTCGTAACGCTGGCGCCCCAACTTCTCGTCCTCCTTGAAACAAACGGGACAAAATCGCCTGCCGCTTGACATCAACTTCAATGGTGAGACGAGGCCTTTCATTGGCAGCAGCGTACAAAGCTGCAGGTTATTGCGCAGCGTGAGGCTGTTAAGCGCGTACGCCCAATGCTTCGCTTCTTCTGTAAGGCTAGAGACATTGGCAGCGTAATCGGAACGTCCAATGTCTTGAGCCAACCGGAGCGGGTCAGTGCCAAACAGCTCGTGCGCGGTTGGACCCACGATTCGATACGCCAACGCGCCGCGCGGAATGTCCTGAGCATCGCTCAATCGAGAAACGTAGCTGCCCAGACTCTCGCGGTCTTCGCCCGAGCACCCGTAGGGTGGAAGGCTGGGCAGAATTGACCGCGGCGGCGCGTCGTCGGGCCAGCCGCCAGGCAACCGCGTTCGAAACGGACTCTTCATCGACGGAACCCTCGCGCAGCGTCACCGAGCGCTCGTGCCTGCCTCGCTGAAATGCCGGCAAGCAATTCAGCTTCGCTCGGATATGTAATCGGTGTTGCAGACGAGAGATAAGGCTTGATGTTTTCTTCTCCCTCCAACGTCTCAGTCGCAATCGTCTCGTATTCTGCTCTGGACGGTAGCGCGTTCCATACGTATTCGTCTTTCCACGAGTTGCATCCTTCGTACGCGCACGCAATGACCGACCTGACTAAGGTCTTGACCGCATATCCCGGGATGCCGAGGTGAGCGTCAAAGAGCGTTTCCACGTACTTCCCGAGGTCAACCTCGAACGGCAGCGGAAGCTCCTTTGCCAAGTCTTTGATGAACTGCGTAAACGCGTCGAAATCGTCCTGATTCGCCAGATACCGCGGGAAGTGGACCACACTGGTTCGCCGAGCCAATTGTCCGCTAGCGCGAACCAGCCTTTCAGAGCCGTAGGCACCCACGAGCAGCAAATTCATGGAGCCACGGTTCGCCAGAGATTTCAGAAGGTTTCCGTACTGCAAAGGTTCCGTTCTCGAATCGGTCAAGTGCACCGCTTCGTCGAGCAACACGTGACGAACCTTCCGATTAAAGAGCGCTTTTTGAAACGTCACCCGATAGCTCTTCACTACGTCAACAGGTTCTCCGTCTCGTTGGGCGGGGACGTCCGGACTCAATGTATGAAGGTCATCAAGGAGATGCTGGTAAAACAATTGCCAGTTGATTTCCTTCCCATCCGCGGCGTCAATACTACTCAGTACGACTGGAATCACGCCGGGGTTTTCGCGTATCTCCGCGTCATAGAGCTTGAGCAGCATTTCAGTCTCGAGCCCAGCAAACGTTGACTTGCCAACGCCTGCGGGACCAACGACAACGGTAAGGGAGAGACCGGCGCTCGGAATCATATGCCGTTCGACTTCACTCAGGACTTTCTCAAGATTTGGGTGCATGAATCGAAGTGAGGCGATGTACTCACCCTTTTCGTTGGGACTTCCGTGTAACGCTTGTTGAAAAGTGATTGAACTCATGACGTTTCCTCGACTAGACCGGGCGGGACGTGGGCAGGGAGTTGTAGTTCAGCTTGAATCGGCCCTTCTGCGCCTTGGGCAGAGGGATGCGCATAATGCTGTCGTCCTCAGGTGGACCAAGCTCTGCAGGTGTGGTGACCGGCAACTCGATGATTGCTTCCTTCTGAGTTGCCGTATGGTCTTCAATGAGGCGAGCATCGCCATAAACTTGGCGCGTAGCTTCGGTCATGGAAGCCACATCTGGGAGGACATGACCGTTGAGTACGGCGTACAGTGTGTTTTCCAGAGCTTCATCGGGCTCGCCGTGCATGCGCATTCGGACCTCGTACATGACGTAGCCCCACTCCACGTATGTCAGCTTCCGGTACTTCATCAACAGCCGCGATTGGCAACGAACCCATTTGCCATTGAGCAATGCATAGACGATGCTTACGTCCCACATGTCCACGAGCACCGGCAGATTCTGTGGACGCACCATCTTGTCGGCGAACTCATCTGCCCAATACCAAACATGGCCGACTTTGACACCCATCTGCTTGTCGAGCCTTCGGGTTGCGCCTTTTGACGGGGGCACACATGTCAGGATGTAGAAGTAGGAGTCGTAGGGAGTCAGCCTTTTCAGGCGGCGCCCTGTAAGGGCAAACCGGAGATGCATGTATTCAATGGGAGAATGGTCGTGGGCTGGGTGCACCTGGAGGTTGTATTCCCGGAAGAAGTATTCATCGAGAAGCCCATGCAATTCCGCGAAACTCATGAGGTCAGCCCTTATCGGGTCGACGGACCGCGTGACCGTTCGGACGTTGCGTAACGCTTTCGCGTTGCCTACCAAGTAGTGGATAAGCTTGGTGTTGGTTGTTCCAAACAACCGTTCCATCACGCCACCAAAACGGGACTTGTGCGCCGGACGGAATTGCAACGTGATGCGAAGGAGGTCACAGAGATTATCGAATGCGTCGGAGTGAAACTCCTTTCCATTGTCGACGATGATGATTGCGGGTGTACGTCGGAACACTCTGACCATCGCTCGAATAGCCATCATGCAACTTATGGTGCTCGGCGCGTGCATTGAGAGATAGAAGGCCAGCACCATGCGCGTCTCGGCATCCATCACGACGGTGAGCCATGGGCGTTTTCGAAAAACCCTTCCGCCTTTGCCTCGGATTTTTATGAAGACATCCAGCTTGGTATGGTCGATATGGACCCGATGGAATGGACGCCCGCCATGTATCTTGTCTTCAACGTGCAGGTACCATATTGCGGGCTCTTCGTTGTAGGCGACTCTGCTGCCTTGCCTGGCCTTGACGTCGATGAATTTCTGTCGGTGGAGGTAATACGTCTTCCTCGAAACGACTTCTACGCCCGCAGCTTCGCTGAGTTCCACGTAGGTTCGATATGACGCAGCGCCGCTTGGATTTGTTGAATTGTTACCCCGCTCGGTGGTCTCTCGAATCAGGTCCAACTGCTGAGGGATTATCTGGCATCGTCCGCCGCTCCGACGCTTTGGTGTCGCGGCCCGTCGCTGGGCTGGCAAGGACCCGCCTGCCGCCCGCACTTCCCTTCGTATTCGCTGTATCTGCCTCGGGCCCAGGTTGCACCGGACCTTCTTGCCTGCTTCGAGGTCGCGAACAATGAGAAACCGCTTTTTTCCCTCAACAATCTGATAGTCAGTGAGACCGTCGATTTGAGAGAGCCGCTTATCGGTTGACGGTTGAGACGAAAGAAGAAGTATTTGTCGGTTGAACAGCGCCCGCTCGAAGTCAGACACTTGCATGAGGCCGCTGTTGTGGCTCTGCTGTTCGAAGTAGTGAACCGATTCCGAGCTGACGAACGAAACCTCAAACACCTCGAGGCGACCTTTAAACACGAACTCGGTGCCCATATCGACGCCGAAGCTGACCTCGTCGCTGACAGCCTTCGGAACCGGTCGATTGAACTGAAGTTCATCGAGCTGCGCGCGCGAATTACACAGTACGACGTCTTCAGGCTCGCTCAGGTCATCGTAATCGAGGTCGACGAAAATGCGCTGGTCAGCTATCGCCTTATAGACATCGTCGACGAGGAATGCGTCGGGTGGCGTTTCGACGAGGAGAGACTCGTTCCACGGTGTTTTATCCGGATAGGCGTGCGTTAAAAGCAGGCCTAAGGTCATCGGACAGGAGGCGCTTGTTATCCTTTCAATCGCCCGCCAGGCACTGTCAGTTAGTGGTGCGCTCTTGTCGCAAAGAAAGTCGTCGAGAAATTCGAGATTCGCAACAAATATCGCGCCGTTCTCGTTCCCCGAGCGTAGGCAAAACGTGATGCCCAGAGCAGCGAAGTGCCGTTCGCGCTCTGGGCATCTCCATGTTCCTTCGTCGTCTTTGAAGAATCGGCGTGGATACTCTTCGGCAAGCTTTTCAAGGTCCTGTTCGGTTTTCCATTCATCGACGTAGATGCCATAAGGCGTCAGTCTAAGAATGTCTGGTGTATAGGGCGTGGGTGCCTGATAGACCGTGACTGTGCCGTCTGACCGCTTTCGCTCAAGCTCCACGCTCATTCTGACCTGGGGTGGCTGACAATAGAACTCACGCGTTGTGCCATCACAATCGTATCTGACGACTGCACCGAACTCGGCCTTTCGACTCTCCGTTGCCATCCTGCACCCCATCTTGCGGGACGTGTAACGAGAGATGACGTTGCCCTTTCGCGACTGGACTTTTCGAGACGGTGACTTGGCACGGGCCTCCCAGATGTATCGTTGACCTTCAAACGGCGTACCCAACCGTTCGAGTTCGGTCCGCAATTCCGCGTCGGAGTACGGAGACAGTGCGGTTCCAATGGGGCTGTCGCAGGACCAACGACTTTCCAGCAATTGCCACTGGGATTTCTGAGGGATGGTAGTAGGAAGGTTGATAGTCATGGGCGACTCCTGATGGGCGTGGATGACATCGCGTCTGGCCTTGCCGGTGGACGACCCGCATGTCGGTCAACGAGTTCTTCAAGCTCCGCTTGGTCTTTCCATTTTTCGATGAATATGCCCTCTGAAGTCACTACCAACATGTCGGCCGCTTCAGGTGCGGGCAACGGGTAGACGGTGGTTACACAGTGCACATGTTCGATGCTCATGATTGTCTCCGGTCACGCGCCAAGAGCGCTTGCTGGCGCTGGTGACTGCGCCTCGCGGTCGTGTGTGTTTTGCGGTGTCGGTCTCGGACGGAAAAGTGGACGATGTTCAATGAGCACATCCTCCGAGCAAGGATTTTCTGCGTGGTGCGGAACCGCCATGTCCAGGATTTGCACTCGGCTCGTATGTCCTGAGAGGTGTCGGTCTAGGGGCGTCGACAGGGACTCACGGACATGCGATACGGGACGCACTCTCACGCGCAACTCCGTCCAGATGGTTGGGATTTTCAGCGCTTCGCGCAGCCTCTTCGCTTCTTTCGCGCGGTCGTGCTTGATACATGGTGTGAGTAGGTAATCAAGGTAGGCGTCGTTGTAGCTCTTGATGACCGACGCGGGTAGGGATGCGAGGGAGTGTTCTGCATGTTCGAATGCTTGTCTCGTTGAGACAGTTTGGAACACGTATTTGAGAGTGAATACGGTAGACCAGCTACATATGCAATCACCTGGTTGTTTCCAGTCCCGCTCCAAAAGAAGCGCGGGAGTGAGGACGTTCACTTCATGTAGCCGACCATGGCGGGAAACAATGACTGTGGTTTCCTGCTCCAGATTGACCTCGCCATCTACACGCCGACTTGGGTTACTGGGACTTTCAATTTCCGTCTCCGGCTGGCCGCCAGCAACGGGAGCACAGAGTCTGCGGATGCTAAGCGGACACTGAGCCGGTGAGCCTCGGTCGTGCATCATGGCCACTGGGCCTGTCTTCGCCATGGTGAACAAGCCATGCGATTTCTTAGGTGAGGACCCACGACACGGCGGTGATTTGCGGTTTGCGTCGGCCAAGTTACCAAAGCTGCTAAGGCGGGCTACCAGGTCAGTTAACTCGTCTGTGAACGTAGTGCAAGTGGGGCGCGTATTCATACATTTCTCCGCTTTGTGAAATGTGAAGTCGCGACCGGGCCCCTCGCTCCGCGCTCCACGCGACGGTGCGATAGAAGAAGCTTCACACGCCGGAGTTCAGTGAACTCCGGCGGAGACGCTGGCTCCGCGAGTGCCTGGTCGCTCGACTCGACCTAATGGAGGAGCGGCGTAATGCGAGAGCTCCAGACCCTGGAATAAGGAGACTTGCCAGGGGCACTCAGGGGGACAGGAGGGCTGAAAAAGGGGTCGAACGGAGGAGGGGAGGCGAAGATATTTTGACGCGTAGAGCTCTGGAGAGAATTGGGGCCACATGTTTGCCGCCGGTTGGGACCTTGCCAGTACGGTGGCGGCGATTTAAATCGGTCATTTTGATGGGGGTTTGACCGGAGAAGCGCGATTTTCGGTGTCATTTGGCGAAAGACTCCACGTTTGTTACGGGCGTGAGAATGCTTTGACGCTCAGTGACCCCCGTGAGAAAATCACGATGTCAGACGTGGTCTTCCTCACGGGAGCCACCGGGGGCTGCGGTTCAAGTTCGCTTGGGCTTAGCGGCCCCCTTCTTTTTTGCGCAGTCATCACACAAGAAAGCGGGCGTGGCCCTAGTCCCATCGAAGGTTGGTCAGGGGGACAGTTTTGCCGTGATGTGCGCTCCTTAAATTCGGTGGGTCGACAGCGAAATTGTATGTCGATGGTGGCTACAAGAGAAGCGGTTTTTTGCCAAGTTTCATCGGGCCGGTGTCAGGTCTCCTCACGCTAACCACGAGATGAGGAATTACTTGCGATTCTGCGTTTTACATCGTATACCAAGGCACTTTCGCGTTTTTAAGGTATATGTAAAAGGAGCGCAGAAGCGAACGCCGTCGAGCTCGGATGGTGTCGAAAGTAATCTGCAATACTTATCAATCCACGCATTGGGATTCGATATGCTGCAGCAACTTTATTCGCCTTTCGAGGCTCCTCTGCGCGGCTCGATTGCCCAGTCCCTCATGTGGATGGATGAGCAGCAACTTGGGTAAAAATTCACTCGAATACACAGCGTTGGCGTGGTCGAGGATGACGCTCGCTCGCTCTCGGCGACTAAGGATGTGCCGCGCCGCTTCGTTGAGCCTCGCCGGTCTCGTGGGATAGCTGGGCGCGCCTTCCAGGACACTTCCGGTGACCCGGGACGCCAGCGCGCTCGGGAGGAGCTCCATGCAAGCGGCAACCCCGATGGAGAAGGTCCACCACGTGTTGAGCACGATGTTTATGTTTTCGCGCTCACCTAGAATCTTCACGAGGATATTTACATGTTCCAGTGTCTTGCTTCCGACCGCTGTCAACGAAGGAACGCATCCTTCCACGTAGAGCACTTGGTCAGGGTGCAGGACACCGTCAAAGTTGAGATACAAATCCATTGTCATCCCCTTTGCGAGGTTCGAAAGTGTCGGCAAACTAATCGAAGTCCAGGAGTTGCTGGAGCGCGGATTGGAAGTTGACGAGGTTGCTGGATGAAGCCATGCCGACGGTAATCGACCTCTCGATGTACTCGAACGGGATGGTCATTGGGTCTCCGTCAATGATGGTCAGGCGCTGGGGATTCCGACGGGCTATGTCCGACCGCAACAGGTCAACCTTGCGTTGCGTGCTATACGACCGTCGATGCGCTCGGTTGCCTCGCATGGTCGCGCCGATGGTCTTCTGCGCTAATTCGAGCGGCATGAGGCGGCGGAGCGTACAGTATCCATAGTCCGCAACCAGCCAGCTATTGAGCACAATCGCAAGGTCGGCCCGGTCACGGACGGTATCCCCCAGGCATGCAAGTAGGATGCTTTGCGATGAAGACTCTCGGGCTGGTTGACGGGATAGCGAGGAACGAAGTAGCCTGGGAAACAGAAGGCGCTCGGCACCCAAGTACAGAATAGAGTTCATGGTGAAATCCGACGGCAGAGGACCGAACTCGACTCATGCTCCTGAGCAACGTCAAATGGTGAGCATGGGGCAGCGGTCGATGCGAACGGTTCGTCGGAATTTGGTCTTTGACTTTTCGACGACTCACGTGGGTTACCACACACAAACCATAGTTCATGTCAACGCGAAATCAAGCGAAAGTTAGCGAACTTATCGATGGGCCGTGGGAGAGGCTGTCTTCCCGCGCCCTACGCGTCATGCTGACCCGTCGAGACGTGAGCTACTCACAACTTGCGAAGGCATTGACGCAGATTGGGGTTGCGGAGTCGGAGCGGTCGATAGAGGGCAAAGTCCATCGTGGAACGTTCCGGCACACGTTCTTCCTGCAAGTTCTGACGGCTTCGAGTTCTTTGTACCCCGACCGGTGGGCCCGTGCACTCCAGACCGATATGAGTTGGGAGGAACGTGCCGCGGCAATATTGCGCGGGGAGTTGTCCCTTCAACCTTGGCTAGACTGGGTGAAACTCTCGAACCGTCTCGAAGAGATAGGCGTTTGTGTGGAACCCGAGACATTACGTGTGCAGATTGAAGACGGTTCTTTCTCGACCGCACTGTTCCTCCAATGCGCGACTGTCTGTCGTTTTGCAGGCGTTCACCTTTTTCTTGACCAGTTCGACCTGAACGAGGCTGCATTAGCCGGCGCTTCCGCGACCTGAGCGGAATATCCGCAAAACCCCTTGCTCTTTTCCACGGCCGTTCTATATTTCCTCTGTAGCTCATGTCGCGTGGGTCAACCCACGCAATTGCGTAAGAAAAAAGTAAAAATACATCTCGTCTTACGTAGCGTTCACACAGGTATTCAAGCGATTCTGTGAAGACTTCGCGTTCCGCGAAGTTCGCGCTGAACGGTCACTTCAGTGATTTCAACGCTTGTATTGGCCTGATATGCGTATGCGGTCCATCAGCGACGCCCCTCAATTCAGGTGACGGAGCGTGTGACATGTGGTGGGAACGCGGATCAGCGTAGGTTGGCCGGCAGCTTCCAGGGAAGCAGCGCGTCGTAGTCGTCGACCGTCTTTGCCAGAGGCAACCGCTGGAACAGCCAGGTGAGATAGCGATACGGATCGATGCCGTTGGCTTTTGCTGACTCGACCAGCGAATAAAGATTCGCACTCGCATGTGCGCCAGCAACTGTATCGGCAAACAGGAAGCTTTTGCGCGCGACGACAAACGGGCGAATGGAATTTTCGCAGGGATTGTTCGATATGGGCCAGTTGCCGTTCTCGATGTATCGGATCAGCTTGGGCCACTGCCCATGCAGATAGGTCAGGGCCTTACCGAGCAAACTTTGAGGCACGACGCCGGGTAACTGTTCAAGCATCAGCGTTTCGATGGCATCGAGCACGCGTGCACTGTATCGTCGTCGCAATCGCTGTCGTCGTTCAGCCGCCCACGTTTCACTGTGCGCCTCCGCCGCGAACAGCTTGCCGATCAGTTTGATGAAGCGCGTCGCGAGCAGGTTGGACGAGCGTGCGGCCTTCGGCACGTTATCTTCGGCCTTGACCAGATACCGTCTCGCGTGAGCCCAGCATCCGAGATGCACGAGCTGATACTGTTCAGCGATGCCGTTGTAGGGCTCGTATCCAATGGAATGAGCGCCTCCCACCCAGCGTCGACACCAAGGAAGGCGGCTCAGAACAATGCGCCGGTCCGAAGTGGAAGATGATGGAGGCTCCCCCAGCCAATTCGGAGAA
>NZ_CADIKB010000018.1 GCF_902859825.1 Paraburkholderia phenoliruptrix
GCCCGAAATATCAGCCGAGCCATTGCCCGAGATGTTGGTCGAACCCGTGTCGATGACGCCCGTGCCGTTGGTCGTGTTGCCGCTGACATTGATCGTGCCGTTATCCGTCACGTTCACATCGCCATTGATCACCGCGCCATTGCCGTTCTTCGAGTCCCCCGAAATGTTGGCCGAGCCGTCGCCGGAAATGTTGATTGCACCGTTATCGATCACGCCGCTGCCGTTGCCAGCCGCATTACCGGAAACGTTGAGCGTGCCGTTATCCGTCACGTTCACGTCGCCGTTGATCACCGCGCCATTGCCGTTCTTCGAATCGCCGGAAATGTTGGCCGAGCCATTGCCCGAGATGTTGGTCGAACCGTTGTCGATCACACCCGTGCCGTTGGTCGTGTTGCCGCTGACGTTCAGCGCGCCGTTGCCACTCACATTCACGTCGCCGTCGATAGCCGTGCCGTCGCCATTCTTCGAGCCGCCCGAGAAGTTCGCCGTGCCGTTGCCCGAGATGTCGATGGTGCCGCCGTCGATGACGCCCGTGCCGTTCGTCGAGTTGCCGCTGAAGTTGGCCGTGCCGTAGTCGGTCACATTCACGGCGCCGTCGATCACCGCGCCATTGCCGTTGGTCGAGTCGCCCGAGACGTTCGCTGCGCCGTTGCCGGAAATGTCGATCGTGCCCGTATCGCCTTCGGTGAAGCCCGTGCCGTTGGTCGAATTGCCGCTGATGTCGGCCGTGCCGTTGTCGGTGACGTTCACACCGCCGTCGATGACCGTGCCGTTGCCGTTCTTCGAACCGCCCGAGATATTGGCTGCGCCGTTGCCGGAAATGTCGATGGAGCCGTTCTGGCCTTCGATCACGCCGGTGCCGTTGCCAGCTGCGTTGCCGGAGACGTTGAGCGTGCCGTTGTCCATCACGTTGACGCTGCCGTCCATTGCGACACCGTTGCCGTCGGTCGAGTTACCGGCGATGCTCGAGGCGCCGTTGCCGGACACGTTGATCGAGCCGTTCTGCACCACGCCCGCGCCATTAGCCGACGTCCCGGAAATGTCAGTGGTGCTGTTGCCAGAGATATTGATGGTGCCGTTGTTGCCTTCCACGACGCCCGAGCCATTTGCGGACTGCCCGGAAATGTTGACAGTAGCGTTGTCCGTCGCATTGAGGCTGCCGTTGGCGACAACACCCGTGCCATTGGTCGAGTTACCCACGATATTCAGCGCGCCGTTTCCGGCCACGCTCATGTTGTCGCCGGCATAGAGATTGACCGCCACGCCGTCCGATGAAGAGCCGTTCAGGTTGACCGTACCATTGCCGGTAACATTGGCGCCACCGGTGGGAGAACCGTAGATGCCCATGCCGGTTGCGGAGCCACCATTTACGTTCAGTGTTCCGTTGTCCGTCACGGTATTCATGTAGCGGAGGCCGACGCCCGCAGCCGTGTTCGACCACCCGTTGATGTCGACAGTGCCGTTGCCTGAGACATTGAGGCCGCCCGGTCCGGTCACTTGATCCCAGACACCCCAACTGGTATTTGAACTGCCGTTGATGACCAGCCTGGCGTCGTCAGTCACATTAGCAGAGGCGGCTTCAAACCAGGTGCCCATGCTGGACCGACTGGTGCCGTCGTAGGAAACACTGGCGTTGCCGCTCTCCGATAGGCTGCCACGAGCGCGTGTCCCGACGCCAGTCTGCGACGTACCTGCTACTTTGAGGGATGTGTCGTCCGACAGACTGAGGTTCCCGTCAATATACGCACCCGTGCCGTTCGTGCTATTGCCCTCAACGCTCAACGCGCTGTTACCTGACACATTGCCCGTCACCGACAGCGACGCACCCGTGCCGTTCGTGCTATTGCCCTCAACGCTCAACGCGCTATTGCCCGACACATTGCCCGTCAACGACAGCGACGCACCCGTGCCGTTGGTGCTATTGCCCTCAACGCTCAACGCGCTGTTATCCGACACATTGCCCGTCAACGACAGCGACGCACCCGTGCCGTTCGTGCTATTGCCGCTCACAGTGAGCGAACTGTTGCCCGAGATGTCGCCGTTCACCGCTACCGAACTCCCGACGCCATTCGTGCTCGAGCCAGTGATGTTAATGGCCGCATTTCCGGCCATATTGAAATAGACGGGACTGTTCCATGAATAAAACGCAACACCAGCCGCATTCGAGCTGGTCCCGTTAACATTGAATTGGCCGTCGTCCCAAACATTCACATGGGTCGCATACCCAAGAACGCCGTAGCTCTCAGAACTGGTACCTACAACATTGATATGCGCGGTGTTAGAGATGTTGAAAGTCGTTTGCGAAATGGAATATGCAGCAGCACCTAGCGAAACGCCCGCGCCCGCGGAACTCGAACCGGACAGGTTCAATGTAGCGTTATTGAGTACGTCCACAGTGGCGTTGCCGGAATACCCGGCCTCTCCGAATTGAATCCCGATGCCCGTATTCGATGTGCCAACGGCATTGACCGCGCCGCCTGTTTCGGCGAAGTGAGAATCGTGAGCGAAATGAACCCCGACACCTGTATTCGACGACCCATGGATGGCTAGCGCACCGCTACCGACCTTGGTGACGTTGCCTGCAACAACAACGCCGTCGCCTGCGTTGGCAAAACCAGTAATCGAGCCGCCGCCAATATTCGTCTGATTGCCATTGAGATAGACGGCAGCCGCGCCTGCAAGGCCATTGCCATTCACCGTGTTACCCGAGATCGTCAGCGTGCCGCCGCCCAGATCCGTATTGGCGCCTTGCACGGTCACCGAACCATTGTGATTGCCGCTCATGTCGGCAGTCAGATTCAGGTTGAGCTTGTTGCTGGTCGTCGTGATATTGCCGTTCAGCTGGATGCTGCCGTTGGCAAGCATCGTCAGGTTCGCGTTACCACCCGCCGTCTTGACAATATCCGCGCCCGCCTGCTGCACGATATTACCCGTCGCCGTGCCCGAGCTCGCCGTCGTAATCGTGACATCAGTTCCCGCGTTCAGCGCGTTGCTGATGGTCGTGTTCTTGACCGTGGCCGTGGTGTTCGTGCCACCGCTGAACGTGCCGCCGGACACATTGCCGCTATACCCGGCATCCGTTCCCGTGCTAATTGTCACATCCGTCGGGTCGATCAGCCACTGACCCGCCTGGCCCTCAGGCGCCGCAGCGCTCACCTGACCTTGCACGTCGAGGCTATGACCCGACGTTTCGACAAAGCCGCCGTTCCCGTGCGTGGAACCTGCCTTGATCGTTGCGGGCGCATCGACCTGCGTGTAGTTCGCGAACTGCACGCCGTTCTGCAGCATGCTCGCGGCTTGCGTGCCGTCCAGCTTGTGCAGACTGTCGCCGCCGATAATCACCTTGCCGCCCTGCCTCGCGCCGCTTGCATCGATGGATGCATTGCCGAACACACCCACGCGGTCGCCCGACAGCACCACCGTGCCGCCCGCGTCCGTCGCGCTCGACGCATCGATCCTGCCCGTAACCGCGACATCGCCCGTGTTGCCCGCATCAGCCACCACCGTGCCCGCGCGCACCACGCCCGAGAGGTTCACCACCGTGTTCAGCAGCGTGTTGCTGCCGCGCGCGGTCAGCAGGACCGTGCCGTTTTCGGCCTGGATGTTGCCGCTGTTTTCCACCAGCGCATTCGCCGACGCGTTCGTCAGCGTCAACTGGATGCCCTGGCCGTTCGGCAGCGCGACCATCGCGCTGTCGCCCGCGGCGAGCGCCACCTGGCCGCCTTGCGCGGTCGTGATCGTGCCGCTGTTGCGCACCTGGTCGCCCATCAGGACGACGTAGCCTTGCGCGTTGATCGCGCCGTCGTTGACCACGCTTGCGTTCGTGCCCGTCGAGCTCAGCGCGAGCGGGTTGCCCGCCATGAACGCGTTGGAATCGATCGACTTGGTGGTCGCCAGCAGCGAGCCGACGTTCACCACCGCGCCCTTGCTGAACAGCACGCCGTTCGCGTTCTGGATCAGCACCTGGCCGTTCGCCAGCAAGGAGCCCTGAATGTTCGATGCACCGGCGCCCGTCACGCGGTTCAGCGCCTGCGCCTGCGCATTGGGCTGATTGAACTGGACCGTGTTGCCCTGACCGACGTTGAACGAGTTCCAGTCGATCACGGTACGCTGCGTACCTTGATTGATGGTCATCGTGTTGGTGTTCTGCGAGATGCTGGCCTGACCTGCGACCACCTGGCCGTTGGTCGGCAGCGACTGCGCGCGACTGAGCGACGGATGAAACGCAATCAGCGCGAGCGCCGTGGCAGTCATCGTCGAGATGACGCCGATCTCGCGGCCCGAGGCGCTGACGCCGGAACTTTCGCCTGCCGTTTTGCCTTGGCTCGTCACATTTTCTGCAACCGCGACGAGCATGCCGAGACGTTTGCTAAATACTCGGCGAAATCTATTCTTGTTCATGAAGACTCACAAATTTGTAGGGAACGCGACCGCCGCACACTGCGGCTCGACATTGCGCGAAGCGGGGCGACGGGCCGTCGTACTGCGCCAATGTTCGCCTTCGAGAATATGAGTCGCGCTATACAGACTGAATCAGACAAGGACTAAAAGCGGCTCGGATCAAGCGAAGCCTGTGCAGACAAATGCGGAAACCAGGACCGCGCGTTGAGCGCATTGAGAAGGGCTTGAGAGAGCGCCGCCACGCGGCTGAAGACGAGAAATGTCGTGACGCGCCAGCGCGAAAAGCGCGGGCGGCAAAGAAAAGACGAGGAGGAATTGCGAAACGTCGGCAACGAGCGCAGCACCGCGCCCGACAAACGCAGCGAAGATTCCGCGCGACGTTTCGGAAAAGTCTTAGACGCGACCGCGAAACCGTGGCCGCCGCAAAGAAAACTGCTTAGAAAGGCTTAATAACGACCAACGCCACCGCCGCCAGCATGCCCAGCACGGGCAGTTCGTTGAACATGCGATACCACTTGTGCGAGCGACGGTTCTCGCCACGCTCAAAAGTCCGCAGCAGCACGCCGCAGTATGCGTGATAGACGATAAGCAGCACGACCACGCCGACCTTCGCGTGAATCCAACCCTGACCCTGGCCGATTCCGGCGACGAGCCAAAGCCACAGTCCGCAAGCAAGCGCCGGCACCGCGATAAACGACATGAAACGGAACAGCTTGCGCGACATGATCAGGAGACGCTTGACCGCGGCGGGTTCGGTTTCCATCGCCAGATTGACGAAAATGCGCGGCAAATAGAACAGGCCGGCAAACCAGGAAGCGATCAGAACGATGTGGAACGTCTTGATCCAGAGCATCGGGTGTCCTTGGGTGATGGGTGAGTTGTTCAAGAGAGCGCCGGCGATGTTGCCGGCCCGGCATCGCGGCGTGAAGTGACGCGGCGTCGCGGTCGGAAAAAGATGTAAAGCGCGGCCGCGTTGCACGGCCACGCGTTGAATCGGCAGGCGCTTACTGGCGCCCTTCGCCATGCCCGAGCACGACATACTTGAGCGACGTCAAGCCCTCCAGGCCGACTGGACCGCGCGCGTGAAGCTTGTCGTTGGAGATGCCGATTTCCGCGCCGAGGCCGAACTCGAAGCCATCCGCGAAACGGGTCGAGGCGTTCACCATCACGCTTGCCGAATCCACTTCGCGCAGGAAGCGCATGGCGCGGTCGTGGTCTTCCGTCACGATCGCGTCGGTATGTTGCGAGCTGTAGGTGTTGATGTGCTCGATAGCCGCGTCCAGATCGTCCACCACCTTGATCGCGAGCACGGGCGCGAGGTATTCGGTGCGCCAGTCTTCTTCGGTGGCGTCGACGAGCGGGCCCACGCCTGCGTCCGTCAGCACTGCGCGCGCCGTCGCGTCCACGCGCAGCTCCACATTCTTCTCGCGGTACAGCTTGCCGAGCGGCGGCAACACAGCAGCCGCCATGCCGCGCGCGACCAGCAGCGTTTCCATCGTGTTGCAGGTGCCGTAACGGTGCGTTTTGGCGTTGTCGCAAACGGTCAGCGCCTTCGCGAGATCCGCGCGGTCGTCCACGTACACGTGGCAGATGCCGTCGAGATGCTTGATCATCGGCACGCGCGCTTCGTTCATGAGCCGCTCGATCAGGCTCTTGCCGCCGCGCGGCACGATCACGTCGACATATTCGGTCATCGTGATGAGCTTGCCGACCGCGGCGCGGTCCGACGTGGTGACCACCTGCACCGCGTCCTGCGGCAACCCGGCTGCCTGCAGTCCCTCGCCGATCAGTCTCGCGAGCGCCGTGTTGCATTCGAGCGCTTCCGAACCGCCGCGCAAAATGGTCGCGTTGCCTGATTTGAGGCACAGCGCAGCGGCGTCGATCGTCACATTAGGACGCGATTCGTAGATGATGCCGATCACGCCGAGCGGCACGCGCATCTGGCCGACCTGGATGCCACTGGGCCGGAACTTCAGATTGCTGATTTCGCCGATCGGATCAGCGAGCGCCGCGACCTGGCGCAAGCCTTCGACCATCGTGTTGAGCGCCTTGTCCGACAAGGTCAGGCGGTCGATAAAAGCCGCGTCGTGGCCCTTTTCGCGCGCCCGCGCGACGTCGCGCGCGTTGGCTTCCTTGAGCAGCGCGGCGTCGCGCTCGATGCCCGCTGCGACCGCCGCCAGCGCGGCGTTTTTGGCAGCCGTCGACGCCCGCGCCATCGCACGCGATGCCTGGCGGGCGCGGCGGCCGAGGTCGGTCATGTACTGGTCGATATCCATGGTGATTCTCGTCATGCCGCATCCGCGGACGGGCGGCGAACAGGCTGATTAACTGATTAGCAAAAGATGCAACGATTGTAAGTCGGGCCCGGGCGCTTCGCTGGCGTGGGCGTGGGCGTCTTGCTGCGTGGTTCGTGCTGCGTGCTTCACGTTCGCGCGCTGCTTGTTATAGCCGGATGCTGTGGCGCTTCGTGGCCGCGCTGCGCGGGCTGGCGGTTTTGTGCCGCAGCTTCGCTCGACTTCCTGCCGTGCGGCCTCGCCGCCTCAAAACTCGCCGACGCCGGGCGCAGCCCTGAACCTCACGCCGGCCTACGCGCCGCCGCAGCCGTCCCGCTGCGAGGTCGCGCCGGCGGCACAGCAGACGTCTTCGGCGACGCCACCGCCATTGCGAGCTCGAAGAGCCCATCCCACGGATCAGGCGGCGGATCGTTGCGATGATTGCCCGGCGTGCCGCCCGACAATCCCTTCACCTGCCGATCCAGCCGCGCCGCCAGCGCCAGCGCCTTTTCCAGCGCCGCTTCGGTGACACGCGACAAAGCCGGCCCGATCAGCCGCTCGCGCGGACCCCACACGCGGTTTTCGCGCACCAGCATGGCAAGCGGCTTGCCGGCCGCCACACCACGCTTGATGCGCAACAGCGTGCGTAATTCCTCGACGACGGCCCACAGCACCAGCACCGCCGCTTCGCCTTCGCCCTTCAGACCGTCGATCATGCGCGACAGGCGGCCGACGTCGCCCGCCAGCATCGCTTCATTGAGCTTGAACACGTCGTAACGCGCGACGTTCAGCACGGCGTCGTGAATCTGTTCGAAGCTCAACGCGCCGGCCGGATACAGCAGCCCGAGCTTCTGAATTTCCTGATGCGCGGCGAGCAGATTGCCCTCCACACGCTCCGCGACGAACGCGAGCGCGCGCCGCCCTTCCTCGCCCGCGGCCACGCGCTGGCCTTGCGCCGCGAGCCGCTGGCCGACCCAGTTCGGCAGCTGCGCGCGCTCGACCGGATCGATTTTCAACGCGACGCCCGCGTCGGCGAGCGCCGTGAACCACGCCGATTTCTGCGTGGCCGCGTCGAGGCGCGGCAGCGTGATCATGGTGACCACGTCGTCGTTGACGGAGCCCGCGAGCGTCTTGAGCGCGTCCGCGCCTTCCTTGCCGGGCTTGCCCGACGGAATGCGCAATTCGACGAGTTGCCGGTCGCCGAAGAGCGACATCGACTGACTCGCGCCCAGAAGCGAACTCCAGTCGAAACTGCGCTCCACGGTGAATACCGAGCGGTCGGTAAAGCCCGCCGCGCGCGCCGCCGCGCGAATGCGGTCGCACGCTTCCTGCGCGAGCAGGTGCTCGTCGCCGTACACGACGTACAGTCCGGCGAGTCCCTTGGCGAGATGCGCTTCGAGCGCGTCAAGTCGCAGTTGCATGGCTACGTGTATCTCTGATCTGATCGGCGCGCGACGCTCACAGCGGCGGCGGCGGCAACGGCGCGCGCGGCGCGACGCCCGGCACCTGCTCGCCCGGCGCCGGATGCAGCGAACGCACGCTCGACAGACGCCGCGTGAGCTGGTCGATGGCGTCGTTTTCCATGTCGGCGAAGAGAATGTCCGACTCCGCCGTTTTCGCCTGCGAGTACCGGTCGCTGTAGGTCATCGCCCGATTCAGCGCGATCACGCTCGGCGGGATCAGCACCGTGCCGTCCTTGCCGACGAGCGTGTAATTCATGTTCAGATTCAATTGATATTCGGCGACGACGCCCAGCGAATTCAGCGTGAGCGTGCTCGTGCCGCGCGCTTCGGTGATCTGCAAGGTCGCGTCCGCGTTCGCCACCGACGTCACCACCACCGTGTCGCTGCCGCCTTGCACGATGCGCGCGAGCCGCGCGCTCGCCGCCGGCGAGCCGCCCGCGATGAAGAGGCGCTTGAAGGCATAGTCCTGCTGGCCGCGCAGCTGGAAGCCGCACGCGGACAACATCAGTACGCTGCAAGCCAGCGTTACAAAAAGCGATCTGCGAGTCACATTGGCTCCTGGTTCGCAGTGAATTCCCGGCGCGCGGCATGCGCCGCCGCGCGGGGCGGCGCGATGCCTGCCGGCAGGTATGGCCATGCGGTCAAACGACCACGTTCACGAGACGGCCCGGCACCACGATAATCTTCTTCGGCGCCTTGCCTTCGCTGAACTTCGCGACCATTTCGTGCGCGGCCGCAAGCTGTTCGATCGATTCGCGCGACGCGTCTTTCGCCACCGTCAGCGCGCCGCGCACCTTGCCGTTCACCTGCAGCACGAGTTCGATTTCGGACTGCTCGAGCGCTTTTTCATCGACCTTGGGCCACGGCGCGTCGAGCAGCGAGCCGAATTCGTCGGCGTAACCGAGTTCCTGCCACAACTGGAACGTAAGGTGCGGCACGACCGGATACAGCACGCGCAACATCACGCCGTAGGTTTCGCGCAGCACGGCCGGCAGCGCGCCCTTCGCGCCGTCGAGCGCGTTGAGCATCTTCATGGCCGCCGACACGACCGTGTTGTACTGCAGACGCTGATAGTCGAAGTCTGCCTGCTTCAGCACGCTATAGATTTCGCGACGCAGCAGCTTGTCGGCGTCGCCGAGTTGCGCGGCGTCGAACTGCCCGCCTGCGCGCAGCGCGGCTTCGTTCGCGTGAGCGAAACTCCAGACGCGGCGCAGGAAGCGGCTCGCGCCTTCCACGCCCGAGCCCGACCATTCGAGCTGCTGCTCGGGCGGCGCGGCGAACATGACGAACAGACGCGCGGTGTCCGCGCCGTGCTGGTCGATCAACGATTGCGGGTCGACACCGTTGTTCTTCGACTTCGACATCTTTTCGACGCCGCCGAGCACGACCGGCTGGCCGTCCGCGTTGAGCACGGCGCCGACCGGGCGGCCCTTGTCGTCGAACGAAACCGTGACGTCCGCCGGGTTGTACCAGGTCTTCTTGCCCGCCGCGTCTTCGCGGTAATACGTTTCGTTGAGCACCATGCCCTGCGTGAGCAGGTTCTTGGCCGGCTCGCCGAACTTGACGAGACCCAGGTCGCGCATCACCTTCGCCCAGAAGCGCGAGTACAACAGGTGCAGAATGGCGTGCTCGATACCGCCGATGTACTGGTCCATCGGCGCCCAGTAGTCGGTGCGCTCGTCGACCATGGTCTTGGCGTCCGGCGACGCATAGCGGTAGAAGTACCACGACGAATCGACGAACGTGTCCATCGTGTCGGTTTCGCGTTTGGCCGCGCCGCCGCAGGTCGGGCAGTTGCAGTTCAGGAACGCTTCCGACTTTGCGAGCGGGTTGCCCGTGCCGTCCGGCACGAGGTCTTCAGGCAGCACGACCGGCAGGTCTTTTTCCGGCACCGGCACGTCGCCGCACTTCGGGCAGTGGATGATCGGAATCGGCGTGCCCCAGTAGCGCTGGCGCGACACGCCCCAGTCGCGCAGACGCCACGTGATCTGCTTGTCGCCGAGACCGAGCGCCTTCAGGTCGGCGGCAATGGCGTCCACGGCCTGTTCGTAGTTGAGGCCGTCGTATTTGCCGCTGTTGACGAGCGTGCCCGTCTTCTCGCCGTACCATTCCTGCCAGGCGTCGGTCGAAAACGCCTTGCCTTCCACTGCGACCACCTGCCTGATCGGCAGACCGTATTTCTTCACGAAGGCGAAGTCACGCTCGTCGTGCGCCGGCACGCCCATCACCGCGCCTTCGCCGTAGCTCATCAGCACGTAGTTGCCGATCCACACCTCGACCTGTTCCTGCGTGAGCGGATGCGTGACGTAGAAGCCCGTCGCCATGCCCTTCTTTTCCATGGTCGCGACGTCGGCTTCGGCCACGCCGCCGCGCTTGCATTCGTCGATGAAAGCCTGCAGCTCCGGCTTGTCTTTCGCGAGGCGCGTGGCGAGCGGGTGCTCGGCGGCAATCGCGCAGAAAGTCACGCCCATGATCGTGTCGGCGCGCGTGGTGAACACGCGCAACAGCTTCTGCTCGCCGTCGATCTCATACGGGAAACCGAAATTCACGCCGAAGCTCTTGCCGATCCAGTTCTGCTGCATGATCTTGACGCGCTCGGGCCAGCCGAGGCCTTCCAGATCGTTCAGCAGCTCGTCCGCGTACTGCGTGATGCGCATGTAGTACATCGGGATTTCGCGCTTTTCGACAAGCGCGCCCGACCGCCAGCCGCGGCCTTCGATCACCTGCTCGTTCGCGAGCACGGTCTGGTCGACCGGGTCCCAGTTGACGGTGCCGGTTTTCTTGTACGCGATGCCTTTTTCCAGCATCTTCAGGAACAGCCACTGGTTCCACTTGTAGTAGTCCGGGCTGCAGGTGGCGACTTCGCGCGACCAGTCGATGGCGAGGCCCATGGACTGCATCTGCTTCTTCATGTAAGCGATGTTGTCGTACGTCCATTTGGCCGGCGGCACGTTGTTCGCCATCGCCGCGTTTTCCGCGGGCATGCCGAACGCGTCCCAACCCATCGGCATCAGCACGTTGTAGCCGTTCATCCGCAGATAGCGGTACATCACGTCGTTGATCGTGTAATTGCGCACGTGCCCCATGTGCAGCTTGCCCGACGGGTACGGCAGCATCGAGACGCAATAGAACTTGGGCTTGTCGGTGGTTTCCGACGTCTTGTACGCGTCGACGGCGCGCCATTGCCCTTGCGCGGCGGATTCGACGTCGGAGGGAACGTATTTTTCGTGCATGGTGTGATGGGATCGCTGGGTTCGGTGCTTCCGCACCGGCCGCTATGCTGCTTTGGTGCTTTTGCTGGATGAAATGGCGTCGTTTCCCCTTCTGCGGGGGAAAGGGCTGATTATACCGTTCGCAGACCGCGGCGCCGCGCTCCGAACGCCGCTGCCTACTGCTTCGGGGCCGGCGGCGGGTCGGTCACGAAGCCGATGCGCTCGAGACCGGCCTGCTGCGCGGCGCCCATGACCTGCGCGATCACCTCGTAGCGGGTATTGCGCTCGGCGTGCAGGTGGATTTCGGGCTGCGCGGTGGTGGTTTCGTCGGTCGCTGTGGATGCCGTGCTGGCTGTGCCGGCCTGGGCGGCTTGCGCGAAGCGCGCGCGCATCTGCTCGAGCGTGATCGGCGCGCCGTTCCAGTAGAGCTTGCCCGCGGCGTCGATGGAAAGCGAAATGGTTTGCGGCGTCTCACGCGCGGGCGCGGCCGCGACTTTCGGCAGATCGAGACGGATGGCGTGCGTGAACAACGGCGCGGTAATGATGAAAATGACCAGCAGCACCAGCATGACGTCGATCAACGGCGTCATGTTGATCTCCGCCATGGGCGCGGCCGTCTGCTTTTTCTCGAGTCCGCCGAATGCCATGTCGATCTCCTTCGTCGCGTGCCCGGTTGGCCTGTTGCGTTATCGCGTTAGCGTGCCGGATGGAACGGTTGGGCTGTCGAATTCATCGGCCCGTGCTTCATTGCTCAGCGCAGCATACAGCGGCTCAGCGACCCTGTTGAGCCGCGGCCGGCTGGCCGCGCGGCGCCGCCTGCGGTTGCCCGGCGGGCGCACAGACATAGGCGTGCAGGTCGTGCGCGAAGCCGTCGAGCTCTTCCGATAACTGCCGCACGAGACGCCCCAGCACGTTGTACGCGAGCACGGCAGGAATCGCGACGACGAGGCCGAAGGCGGTCATGATGAGCGCCTCGCCGACGGGTCCGGCGACGTTTTCGATCTGCGCCTGACCGCTTGCCGCGATGCTGCCGAGCGCGTGGTAAATGCCCCAAACGGTGCCGAGCAGCCCGACGAAAGGCGCCGTGCTGCCGACTGAAGCGAGCAGCACCTGACCGAATTCCAGCCGTCGTTGCGACGCATTGAGCGCCTGGCGCAGCGCTCTGAGCACGCGCTCGCCGCGCTCCACGCGTGCGAGCAATGCGCCGGGAATGTCCACCTCGGACGCATGGAGCGCCGCTTCGGCGAGCGGCGCGAAGACGCGCTCGCGGTCGGCGCGCTTCAACGCGGCGACGCCTTCCGCAAGCGTCGGCGCCTGCCAGAAGCGTGCGACCGCGCGTGCGCCCTGGCGCTTCGCGCGCAGCAGCACCCAGCTCTTGACGATCAGAAAGCACCAGCTCGCAATGGACATCGCCAGCAGCACATAAGCGACGCCATGCGTGATTGCGTCGCTCGTTTGCAGGTAATGGATGATGCCGCTGCCGCCTGCCATCTGACCTCGCCTGAAGAAAATTCGCCTTGGCCTGCTTTATTTAGCGCAGACCCAGCACGTCCTGCATGTCGAAGAAACCGGTTTCGTGGCCTTCGAGGAAACGCACCGCACGAAGCGCGCCCTGCGCGTACGACAGACGGCTCGCCGATTTGTGCGTGATTTCGATGCGCTCGCCGATGCCCGCGAACAGCACCGTATGGTCGCCGACGATATCGCCGCCGCGAATCGCCGAAAAGCCGATGGTGGACGGATCCCGTTCGCCCGTCACGCCTTCGCGGCTGTAGACCGCGCAGTCGTCGAGATTGCGGCCGAGCGCGTTGGCGATGACCTCGCCCATGGTGAGCGCCGTGCCCGACGGCGCGTCGACCTTGTGACGGTGATGCGCCTCGATAATCTCAATGTCGTAGCCGGTCGCGAAATGCTTTGCCGCGAATTCCAGCAGCTTCAGCGTGACGTTGACGCCCACGCTCATATTCGACGCGAACATGATCGCGATCTTGTCCGCCGCGGCCCGCAATTGCGCTTTCTGCGCGTTGTCGAAGCCAGTCGTGCCGATCACCATTTTGACGTTGTGGCGCTGCGCCGCTTCGAGGTGCATCAGCGTGCCTTCGGGGCGCGTGAAGTCGATCAGGTAGTCGGACTCGGCGAACACCCGTTCGATGTCGTCCGTCAGCACGACGCCCGTCTGTTTGCCGAGAAAAGCGCCGGCGTCCTGGCCCAGCTGCGGGGAGCCCGCGCGGTCGAGCGCGCCGGACAGCGTGGCGTCGGAATCGTTGAGAACGGTTTCGATGAGCATGCGGCCCATACGGCCCGATGCGCCAGCAATCGCAATTTTCATGGCTACGAGGGTTCGGAAGAACAGCCCGGCAAGGGCGGGCAAAAGCGGCGGCGGGCAGCACGCCCTCGCGCCGCGCATGACTGGAACAGCAGAGAACCGGACGGCGCCGCGCAACCCAGGCGCTGCATCACAGCGGTGGATTGCACAGCGACCGTCTTAAAACAAGGACAGCGAGATTACTGGCTCGTTCCCGACGTGGACGGCGCGGTGAGCGGCGCGTTGTACGTCGGGCCGTTGCCGCCTTGCGACGAACCCGTGGGCCCAACCGGATTGTCTTGCGCCGACGGCGACGGCGGCGGCGGCGGACGGTGGAACTGGAACTGCGGCTGCCCCGCGGACGTCGGGCCTTGCGACGGCACGCCGCCGGCATTGGCCGTGGGCGCCGTGGAGCGCACCGACGAAGGCGTGTTGCGCGAAGGCGCCTGCACTGCATTCGTCGCACGATTGGCGGCCTGCGCGGCTTCCGCGTTCGGGTCGGTGGACGGCGCGGCGACGGCGGCCGCACCCTCGACGGACGGCGAACGCGTGGTGTCCACGGTGACCGGCGCCGCCGCGGCCGGCGCGCTCGTAGCTGCGGCGCTAGCGGCGCTCGCCGCAACCGGCGCCGCGGCCTTCTTGCCGCGCTTGTCGCCGTCGATCTCGGCCAGCAGTTCGAGGTTGGACGGCAGATCTTCCCCGCCGCTCCAGCTCGCGACACGGTCGCCCGCGAACATCACGACGAAATCGCGCTGCTGCACGACGTTGGTCGAGCCGCGCTTGAAATAGAACACATAATCCCAGCGGTCCGCGTGGAACATGTCGGTGAGAAGCGGCGTGCCGAGCAACTGACGCACCTGGGCGCGCGACATACCCACCTGCATTTGCGCAGCGGCTTCTTTCGAAACGAAATTGCCTTGCACAACGGTAATCCGGTACGGCGTGATGCTTTGAGCAATCCGCTGCGTAACGCTGTCGTACGTGGAACATCCTGCAAGAATCGCGACAGCCGCAACAGCGATCAAGGTACCCCGCATGCGGCTCCCCCGGTAGATCAGTTGAGATTTTGAAATCATTTCACTCACCGTGCGGGCCCGCTGACGAGCCGCGCGAGTTTCATTCCATCGAAGATGACCAGAACGGCAAAAACACATTACTATGAGAGCCCAGCATTGTACTCTAGGGATCCCTTGTCATGACCAATCCAACCGATCTCAAGAATATCGGGCTCAAGGCGACCCTTCCGCGCCTCAAAATCCTTGAGATTTTCCAGCACAGCCCGGTCCGTCACCTGACGGCCGAAGACGTGTACCGCAACCTCCTGCATGAGGAGCTCGATATCGGTCTCGCCACCGTTTATCGCGTGCTCACGCAGTTCGAGCAGGCCGGCCTGCTGTCGCGCAGCAACTTCGAATCGGGCAAGGCGGTGTTCGAACTGAACGAAGGGTCGCATCACGACCATCTGGTGTGCCTCGACTGCGGGCTCGTCGAGGAATTTTTCGACTCCGAAATCGAGAACCGCCAGCAGTCCATTGCGAAGGAACGCGGCTTCAAGCTGCAGGAGCACGCGTTGGCGCTGTACGGCGTCTGCACGAAGGAAAATTGCCCGCATCGCAAGCATTGACGCGGCGGCGGCCGTGTCGGGGGGCGCGGTCGCAAGGTGAGCAATGAGCAGAAAATGGCCCGGCCGGGTGAAATCGGCCGGGCCATTTTTTTGTTGGGCAGCGCGTGTTGGGCAGCTTCTGGTTCAACAACAGCGGCACCGCAGCGAAGCTTGCCGGAGCGCCACTTCCCCTGCGCTTTATCCCGCTTCTTTGCGCTTGGTTCGGCTCGCCTGCTGCCGCGCTTACGCCACGATCTCCGTGCTTCCCACGCGCTCCGGAAACGTCTCCGGCAGCGCGAGCCGCAACCGCTGCGGCAAGTCCTGTTCGTCGCAGTTGCGCTGTTCTCCGCCGCGGTCCACGACCAGAAAATCGCTCACGCGATCGAGCGCAAGGAGCGGATGATGCCAGACGCCCTTCGCGTAATTGACGCCCTGCCAGGCGTCGGTCCAGAAGCCGCGCAACTGCGTGGCGTCCAGCTCGCCAGCGGGCGCCACGACGATCAGATACCGGCACGGCATCAAGGGAATGAAAGCCTGACTGCCGAGCGGGTGCCGCTCCATCATCGCGATGTCGACCGGAAGCGCGTGCGGCTGCGCGCGGAACAGGTTGATGAGCGGCCGGCCGCCGTCGTCCGTCACGTCGACGCGCGCGAGGTCGTGATAGCGCTCGGTCGTGCCGCCGTTGATCGGGAAATGACGCGCGCCGTCGAGCTCGATCACGTCCCCGAACGGAGCGAACGCCTCGCGCGTGAGACGCTGCAGCGGCAATGTGCCCGGCCATGTCGCTTCTGATGTCTTCATGCGACGCTCCGTTAGGCGAGCTCGCCCCACAGGCGCAGCCGCGACACGCCGCCATCGGGGAAGATATTGAAACGCACGTGCGTGACGGCGCCGAGCGACGCGAGCGCGTCCGCGAACGTGTGGACGTGGTCCATCTGCAGCTTCTGCTCGTCGAGCAGCACGGGCCAGAACATGGCCTGCGTGACGAGCGAGTCGTCCGTGCCGCCGGTGACGCGCGCCGCCTGCAGCGAGCAGCGATCCGGGAAATTGCCCTTGAAATGGGCCGTATCCACTTCGATCTTGCGGATCACGCCTGGCCGTGCGAGCGCGACGATCGCCCAGTCGTTGCCCGGCTCGCGGCGGCGCCGCGTTTCCCAGCCGTCGCCCATGTTGACGCCGCGGCCGGGCATCAGCATCTGCGAAGCGGGGCCGAAATGCTGGTTGTTGGTGGCGACCAGATAGGCGCCGTTTTCAATCGCCGCGAGGTCGAGCAGCGTGCCGCGCTCGACGCGCTCCCAGTCGCGCTTCGGCTGTCCATACACACGCAGACGCGCGAGGCCGCCGTCCGGATACAGATTCACGCGCAGGTGCGTGAAGGCGCGCGCGTCGTTCACCTCGACGTAATGGTGCTGGTTGCCCTGCAGCGTCGTCGCCGGGACGAGCGTTTGCCAGTCGGCGTCAGCGGGCGGCACGTCGCCCTCCACGTGACAGGCGTCGATCGACGCGGCCGGCGGGAAGTTGCCGGTGAAGTGGCTCGTGTCGAGATCGACGCCATGCACCACGCCCGGCCGCGCGAGGCGGATCACGCAGTGATCGTGGCCGCTCGTGCGCTTGCGGCGGGTTTCCCAGCCGTCCATCCATTTGCCGTGGTCGTCGTATTTGCCGGCGATGAACACCGCCGGCTGCGGATCGAGCATGCGCTCTTTCGGCGCGAAGAATTCGTCGCTCGCAAAGAGCGCCTTTGCGCCGAGCCGCGGATCGGCGAGATTCATGTAGCGACGGGTGAAAGCGGGAGCGTTCGGGTCGAGGATCGGATTGGCCATGGTTTGGAGTCGAGCGACGAAAGGGTTGGAGATGCGTCGGGGCGGGTCGCGTCAGCCGTGCGGGGCGGGGATCGCATGGGCCGCGCCCGGCGCGGGAAACGTGCGAGGCGGACGCGTCAGGCGGACGCGCGTTCAAACACCCGCCCACTCACGCCGTCCTTAGACGGCCGGTGCGCCGTTGCCGGTGACCGGTTCGATAGCCGGCTCCATAGCCGGTTCGGCGCCGGTCGCGACGTAGCGAAAATCGGCGTCGCCGTTCAGCACGCGGTGCGCGCGCGCCCGGTCGATGTCCTTCTCCCACACGGCGACGACGACCGTCGCCACGCAGTTGCCGATCAGGTTGGTCAGCGCGCGAGCAATGCCGACAAACCAGTCGACGGGAAGAATCAGCACGAGGCCGAGCACGGGAATCGCCGGAATCGCGGACAGCGTCGCGGCCAGAATGACGATGGCCGAGCCGGGAATGCCGTGCGCGCCCTTCGACGTGACGAGCGACACCAGCACGACCACGATCAGGTCATGCGTGGAAAGCGGCGTGTTGGTCGCCTGCGCGATGAACAGCACCGCGAGCGTCAGATAAATGGAGAAGCCGTCAAGATTGAACGAATAGCCGGTCGGAATCACGAGACCGACTGTGGAATCCTTCACGCCCATCCATTCGAGCTTGCGCATGACTTGCGGCAGCACGGCATCCGACGAAGCGGTGCCGAGCACGATCGACAGTTCTTCGCGCAGATAGCGCATCAGCTTGAAGATGCTGAAGCCCGCGAGCCGCATGACGGCGCCGAGCACGACCAAGACGAACACGACGCAGCTCGCGTAAAACACGAGCACGAGCATGCCGAGCTGCTTCAGCGATTCGACGCCGTACTTGCCGGTCGTGAACGCGATCGCACCGAGCACGCCGAGCGGCGCGAGCTTGATGATGAAGCCCATCACGCGGAAGAACACCTGCGCGAGATCGTCGATCATGCCGCTCACGCGCTGCCCCTTGCTGCCGAGCAACGAAAGCGCCGAGCCGAACAGCACAGAAAACACCAGAATCTGCAGAATGTCGCCGGTGGCGAACGCGTTGAATGCCGTGTCGGGAATGATCTTCAGCAGAAAGCCGGCGGTGTCCTTCAGACTTTTCGCGTGCTCGGTGTAGGTGGAGAGCGAGGCCGGATCGAGCGAATGCACGTCGATGTTCATGCCGACGCCGGGCCGCGTCGCGTAGGCGAGCACCGCGCCGATCACGAGCGCGATCGTCGTCATCGCTTCGAAGTAGATCACCGCCTTCAGGCCGACGCGGCCGACCTTGCGCAGATCGCCCGCGTGAGCCATGCCGCTCACAACCACGCAAAACACGATCGGACCGATCACCATCTTGATCAGCTTCAGGAAGCCGTCGCCGAGCGGACGCAGCGATTGGGCGAACTGCGGATAAAGCGCGCCGATCGCGACGCCGATCACCAGCGCAATCACGACCCGGCCAAACAGCGAGTTAAGAAACTTCAACACGGCTTCCTCCTGGGGTGGATGTCCATCTGTTCAGACTGGTCCGACCAGCACTGTTATGGTGGATAGTAGGAAGCCGATATACTGGCGTCAAGAAATCATAAAACGGTGTTTACCCGCATTTGTCGGGCGGTCCAACGCCTTTTTCTGGGGGTGAGCCGGGGCCTCAAACGCACTGCCGTGAAGCCCGTACTACAATGCCGGTCAGACCGCGCTTTCTAGTGAGTTCCGATGAAAAATGTCCCGCACACCGTCACCGATGCCGCCATCGCGACCATCCGCGAACGGATTGAAGCGGGTGTTTATCCGGTGGGCAGCCGGCTGCCGGCACAACGCCAGCTTTCGGAGGAACTCGCGATCAGCCGCGCGTCGCTGCGCGAGGCGCTGTCCACGCTAGAGGCGCTCGGTCTGCTCGTCATCCGGCCCGGCAAGGGTGTCTACGTGGAACAGGCGCAGGCCGCGGCGGCGCAGTCCTGGCGCTTTGCCGCGCAGTCGTCGCTGCCCGACACCTATCAGATGCGCTACGCGCTCGAGGGCTTTATCGCGCGCATGGCGGCGCTCGCCGTCAGCGACTCCGACCTCGCGTGGTTCGAAGAAAACATCGCGGCCATGCAAACCGCGCTCGCGTGCGACGAGCTCGACGAAGCCGCGCGCCTCGACTACGACTTCCACATGCGGATCGTGAGCATTGCGGGCAATGCCGCCATCGAGTCGATCCTCAGCAGCAGCGCGGACATCATGAAGGAAAGCCAGCGCATGCCGTTTTACCGGCGCGAACTCGTGCTTTCCACCTACACCGAACATCGCGCCATTCTGGACGCGCTCAGGGCACGCGATTCGGCTGCAGCGGGCAAAGCCATCGAGACACATATTTCGAACGCCGCGCAGCGCGCCGGCGTGTACTTCCCCACTCCGCAGGCGTAAAAAAGCCGCTCCGAAGAGCGGCTTCTGTGTGCCGAAGGAACCGCCGACTATTGCAACGCGGCGGCCCGAAACACCTGGCAAAGCGTGAGTTTCAGCTCACGCCGGCAGCTTACTTCGCGTTCGCGAGCGCCACAGCCGTGTCGAGCATGCGGTTCGAGAAGCCCCACTCGTTGTCGTACCAGCTCGACACCTTCACAAGACGGCCCGAGACCTTGGTGAGCGTCGCGTCGAACGTCGACGAAGCCGGGTTGTGGTTGAAGTCGACCGACACCAGCGGCGCGTCGTTATAGCCGAGAATGCCCTTCAGCGCGCCTTGCGACGCTTCCTTCATGATCGCGTTGACTTCTTCGACCGTCGTGTCGCGTGCGGCGATGAACGACAGATCCACCACCGACACGTTGATGGTCGGAACCCGAATTGCGTAGCCGTCCAGCTTGCCGTTCAGTTCCGGCAGCACGAGGCCGACAGCGGAAGCCGCGCCGGTCTTGGTCGGGATCTGGCTGTGCGTGGCCGAGCGCGCGCGGCGCAGGTCTTCGTGATACACGTCCGTCAGCACCTGGTCGTTCGTGTACGCGTGGATGGTGGTCATCAGGCCGTTCACGAGGCCGATCTTGTCGTTCAGCGGCTTGACGAGCGGCGCGAGGCAGTTCGTCGTGCACGATGCGTTCGAGATGACCGTGTCCGATGCCTTCAGCACGTTGTGGTTCACGCCGTAGACGATGGTCGCGTCGACGTCCTTGCCGCCCGGCGCCGAGATGATGACCTTCTTCGCGCCGCCCTTGATGTGCGCGCTCGCCTTTTCCTTGGTCGTGAAAAAGCCCGTGCATTCCATCACGACGTCGACGTTCAACTCGCCCCACGGCAGTTCGGCCGGGTTGCGGTTGGCCAGCACGCGGATCTTGTCGCCGTTCACAACCAGGTAGTCGCCGTCCACCGACACGTCGCCCGGGAACTTGCCGTGCGCGGTGTCATATTGCGTGAGGTGGGCGTTCGTTTTTGCATCGCCCAGATCGTTGATGGCGACGATTTCGATATCGTGCTTCTTGCCGTTTTCATAGAAGGCGCGCAGCGTGTTGCGGCCGATCCGGCCGTAGCCGTTGATTGCGACGCGAATCGTCATGGTCTATCTCCTGATGGCTGAAAAAATACGTCGATGTTTCGTCTGACCGGCCGCGCTGCCGCGCGTTCAGCGCCTTCCTGCCGGCGCTGTCACCCATGCGGCAACGCTGTGCGCGGGATCAGCCGAGTGCGGCTTTAGCCGTCTCCACCACATGCTCGACGGTGAAGCCGAAATGCTTGAACAGCACGCCAGCCGGGGCCGATTCGCCGAACGTGTCGATGCCCACCACGCCGCCTTCCAGACCCACGTACTTGCGCCAGAAATCCGTCACGCCCGCTTCGATCGCGACGCGCCGCACGCCTTGCGGCAGCACGCGCTCGCGGTACTCGGCGTCCTGCTTGTCGAACACCGTGGTGGCCGGCATGGAGACGACGCGTGCCGCGATGCCCTCGCGCGCCAGCGGCTCGACCGCCTTCAGCGCGAGTTCGACTTCGGAACCCGTGGCGATCAGGATGATCTTGCGCGCGACGATTTCGTCGTTCCAGTCGCGCAGCACATAACCGCCCTTCTCGATATTGGCGATCTGCGCGTCGGTGCGTTCGGAGAACGGCAGGTTTTGACGGCTGAAGATCAGGCACGACGGGCCGTGATGTTCCACTGCCTGAGTCCACGCCACCGCCGTTTCGACGGTGTCCGACGGACGCCACACGTGCAGATGCGGAATCAGGCGCAGGCTCGCCACATGTTCGATGGACTGGTGCGTGGGGCCGTCTTCGCCGAGACCGATCGAGTCGTGCGTGAACACGAAAATGGACGGCGCCTTCATCAGCGCGGCGACGCGCAGCGCGTTGCGGCTGTAGTCGGAGAACGTGAGGAAGGTGCCGCCGAACGCCTTGAAGCCGCCGTGCAGCGCGATACCGTTGATGGCCGCGCTCATGCCGAATTCGCGCACGCCGTAGTTGACGTAGTTGCCCGCCGCCCGGCCTTCGGCGTTCACGCGCACCGGCTTTGCGGCCTTCCAGTTGGTCAGGTTGGAGCCGGTCAGGTCCGCCGAACCGCCGAGCAGTTCCGGCAGCACAGCCGACAAACCTTCAATGGCCTGCTGCGACGCCTTACGGGTCGCGACCGTTTCCGCGCGCTCGTTCGCGCCGGCGATGATCGCCTTCGCCTTTTCCTTCCAGTCGGCAGGCAATTGCTTCGCGCTACGGCGCTTGAATTCGGCTGCTTCTTGCGGATATTTCGCCGCGTAGGCGGCGAAAGCCTTGTCCCAGTCAGATTCGAAGCGCGCGCCGGCTTCCTTCGCGTCCCACGCCGCATAAACTTCCTGCGGAATCACAAATGGCTCCCACTTCCAGCCGATCGCCTCGCGCGTGGCCGCGATTTCCTTGTCGCCGAGCGGCGCGCCGTGCGAATCGTGGCTGCCGGCCTTGGTCGGCGCACCTTCGCCGATCACCGTCTTGCAGCAGATCAGCGTCGGCTTGTCCGACTGCTTGGCCTGTTTGATGGCGGCGTCCACCGCGTCGACGTCGTGACCGTTCACGCCCGGAATCACGTTCCAGCCGTAGGCTTCAAAGCGCTTCGGCGTGTCGTCGTGGAACCAGTGCACCACCTCGCCGTCGATGGAGATGCCGTTGTCGTCGTAGAACGCGATCAGCTTGTTCAGCTTCAGCACGCCGGCGAGCGAGCAGGCTTCGTGCGAGATGCCTTCCATCAGGCAGCCGTCGCCGACGAACACATACGTGTGGTGATCGACGATCTTCGCGTCAGGCTTGTTGAATTCCGTGGCGAGCAGCGACTCCGCGAGCGCCATGCCGACCGCGTTCGCCAGTCCCTGGCCGAGCGGGCCCGTGGTCGTTTCGACGCCCGGCGTGATGCCGTATTCGGGGTGACCCGGCGTCTTCGAATGCATCTGGCGGAAATTCTTCAGCTCGCCGATCGGCAGGTCGTAGCCGGTGAGGTGCAGCAGCGAATACAGCAGCATGGAGCCATGGCCGTTCGACAGCACGAAACGGTCGCGGTCCGCCCATTGCGGGTTCTTCGGATTGTGGCGCAGATGGCGCGACCACAGGGCCACGCCGATTTCGGCCATGCCCATCGGCATGCCGGGATGGCCCGAGTTCGCTTGTTGAACGGCGTCCATGGACAGCGCGCGGATCGCGTTGGCCATCAAGGAAGTGGGTGCGGGAGACGGGGTCGTCATGTCGAGTCCGGAGACAGAGTCAGAAGGCGGTGCGCGCTTGAGGTCCGGGAGCTCGGCGGCCAGTCCGCTTCGGCGCACGGTGCGGCGCCGGGAGACGCGAAACGGGCAGAGCAAACGGACAAGGCTGAAAGCGTGACATTCTAACAGAACGCGGCACGGCCCCCTGTGCGCCAAGCCGCATGGCGGCGCGGCCCTCGGCAGGCCAACCCGTCCCGATCCGGACGATGCCGCGGACCGCCAGGGCCGTCGGCCTTTACAATCGAGCCACCCGATTCAACGTGTTTTCGTGCAGGCAGGCCCCTTGAGCGCTCCGTTGCTGTTTCACCCTTGTGCAGACGCCGTCTACGGATTTCCGCAGGCCTCGCTGATTGCGCGCGTCGACTCGGCGTTTCAGCGCATCGAGGTGTGGGAGACGCCCCAGCTCGGCCGCCTTTTCACGCTTGACGGCCGCCCCATGACCTCCACCGGCGACGAATTCATCTATCACGAGTGCATGGTGCATCCGGCGGCGCTGGCGCATCCCGCGCCGAAGGCGGCGCTGGTACTGGGCGGCGGCGACGGCGGCGCCGCGCGGCAACTGCTCGCGCATCCGGGCATCGAAAGCATTGTCGTTGCGGAGCTCGACGAGCAGGTGGTTCGGCTGACGCGCGAACATCTGCCCGAGGTGCACGGCGGAGCGTTCGACGACCCGCGCGTCGAACTTGCGATCGGCGACGCCGCGCATTACGTGGCCGCTGCCGCCGACGCCCACTCCGCGCCATTCGATCTGATCGTCTTCGACCTGACGCCGCCCGACTCGCCGGCCGCGGGCTTGTACACGACGGACTTCTACCGCCAGCTCAAACGCGTGATGAGCCCGGAGGCCGCGCTGTCCGTCCACCTCGGCTCGCCGTATTTCCACGCCGCGCGCATTGCCGGGCTGCTCGACGACCTGCGCCGCGCGTTTACCGTGGTCCGCACGATGAACACCTTTATCCCGCTGTACGGCTCGTTATGGATGATGGCTACAGCCAGCGACACGCTCGACCCGGCCGCGCTGAGCGGCCAGCTCGTGGCCGAACGGCTCGCCGCGCGTCGAATCGACGCACTGAAGCACTACGGCGCCGCCACGCACGCCGGACTCTTTTCAGTGTCGCCGTCAGTGCGCGATAAACTAAGTCAATTCTTAAAGCCGACAAGCTGACGCGCGGGCAAAATGCACGACCTGGCCCGTGCGCGCTATCCGATAGCCGATACGGACTCGCTGCCCGCCTTACAGCATGCGTCCAACAATCCTATAGATCCGGAGAACTCCATGACCGCCTCCCGCCCAGCCGGTGTGCCTTGGTTGACCCCCTATCTGACGGTGCGCGACGCACGCGCCGCGACCGCCTTTTACACGGCCGCGTTCGGCTTCGACTTGCGGGACAGCGTGCAGGACGACGGCGTCGTCATGCATGTCGAGATGACCTACCAGGGCCAGTTGATCGTGATGTTCGCGCCGGAAGGCGCGTTCGGCTCGACCGCCAAAACGCCGCGAAGCGCGGGTGCCATTGCCCCGCA
The DNA here is from genome assembly GCF_902859825.1 of Paraburkholderia phenoliruptrix. GTDB lineage: Bacteria > Pseudomonadota > Gammaproteobacteria > Burkholderiales > Burkholderiaceae > Paraburkholderia > Paraburkholderia phenoliruptrix. The sequence continues at coordinate 24,304 of NZ_CADIKB010000018.1, forward strand.
ATCGTTTTATGTCTACGTCGACGATGTCGACGCGGTTTACGCCCGCGCGCTGGCCGCCGGCGCCAAATCGTTGAGCGAGCCGCAGGACCAGTTCTGGGGCGACCGCTTCGCCCAGGTCGAGGATCTGGACGGCTACCGTTGGGCGCTCGCTCGCCACCTTCCGTGAACTAATGAGTATTTTTCTGATGCCTCGCTTCTTCGTCGGTACGCCCCTTTCGCCCGACGACATCGTGCAACTTCCCGATGACGTCGTCCGGCACGTTCTCGTACTGCGTTTGCAGACGGGCGACTCTATTGTGCTTTTCAACGGAGAAGGCGGCGAATACAGCGCTGAACTCGTCGCGATCGAGCGGCGCGCGGTCACGGTCAAGATCCGCGAGTTTCGCGATATCGAAGTCGAGCCGCCGTACCGGCTCACGCTCGCGCAGGGCATTGCGAGCGGCGACAAGATGGACTGGCTGATCGAGAAAGCGGTGGAACTGGGGGCGTCGAGCTTCGTGCCGCTCACGACCACGCGCAGCGTCGTGCGGCTGTCCGGCGAGCGCGCGCTGCGGCGGCACGCGCATTGGGAAGGGATCGTGCGGGCGTCGTGTGAGCAATGCGGGCGCAACCGTCTGCCGGAGGTCATGCCGGTGCGCGAAATCGCCACCTGGCTCGGCGCGATGCCCCGCGTGCCCGCCGGCGACGAATTGCGCATTCTGCTGTCGCCGCGCGCCAGCATCCATTTTTCCGCATTGCCGGCGAGCCCGCCGAAGGGGCCCGTCACCGTGCTGGTCGGCCCGGAAGGCGGATTTTCCGCCGCCGAGGAAGCCGCCGCGATGGATCACGGCTTTCAGGCCGTGGGCCTCGGGCCGCGCGTGCTGCGCACGGAAACCGCGGGCATCGCAGTGCTGTCGGCGCTGGCCGCTACGTGGGGCGGGTGGTAGGCGGCTGAACGGGCTTTCGTTGCGCGGGAGACCGCGCGTCGGTCACGGGCTAAGGCTAAGGCTGCGGCAAAAGCGGTGCAAAGCGGGGTCCAAAAGCGCGGTTCGGCAAGCGCGGCCCGAAAGCGCGGTTCCAGAAGCGGTCCCGCAAGCGCGATCCGAAAGCGCAGTTCCAGAAGCTCGGACCCAAAGCCCGGGCCAAAAGCGGTCAAAAATCAGTCAAAAGCGGTCAAAAAGCCGTCCTGGCCACGCGCCATGGCTTGCCGTCCGTCGCTCTGAACCGCCAAAAACAAAGGCCCGCCAAATCGGCGGGCCCTTCACATTCTGTCAACACTCCCGGCGGCGCTCGAGTCAAGAGCCCGGAGCCGCCGTTCAGCGCATTCAGGCGAACGAATAAAAAACGCGGAACGCAACCTTGCGCTCGGCCCAGAATTCAGCCGCCTCCCGGAATACGTCCAGCAGGGTTTCGCGCCCTTCCTTGTCGAACTTCTGCGCGACAGGCAACTGCTCGAGCACGATCACAAAGCCCGGCTGCGCGCCCGCCTTGTGGACCAGGTCGGTGAGGCAATCGTACAGCGCGTCATAATTCTTGCCGAAATGTTTCGGAAACAGGAACGACGTGGCAATGGTCTCCAGCACTTCCTGCTTGGACTGTGCGTTCGCGCAGTACGCATAGAGAAAATGCTGTCCGAGTTGATTCGCCTCGTCCGCGAGGTCCTGAACGCGGAAGGCGCGGATCGACTGTACGATGTTCGGTCGTACGGTCCTGAAAAGACTCATGGGCTCCTCGTTCGATGAAACCACACTGTCAGGCTCGCTCCGGTTCTCACGGCCCTGGTCGCCGGCGCGCATTTGCATGACGCGCTGGAACAGGTTGCCCTCGCCGGCCGCGAAAAGATCCGTCGCGACTCCGGTGTCGTGCGCGTAGACGTTGTCGCTCATGCCGTTCATCCCGATGTCATTCAACAATACGATTAAAACTGGTGTAGTGGTCGTCCGAGTAATAACAATTGTCGGTTCGCTTCAGCGGACCTCCGCAGACGATGCGACGCGCCCCGCGATTACGTGAGCGAGGCGTGGGAACGGTGTATTCGTGGTAGTAGCCGCGCCGGTTGGGCGGCAGCAACCGTTCGCGGTTGCCGAACACGACGCCGTCCTTTTCATACGGGTAAGGCCCGCCCGCGGCAATCAAGTTCAATGTATTGACGGCCTCGCGGGGCAGTTGCGCCACCGTGACGGTGCCCTCTGCCTGTGCCTGCGTGCCGGCGGGTGCGTTGTAGTTGCGCGCGAACGCTTGAGGCAGGGGGCCGCACCAAGCGCACAGCGCAACAGCACCGATCAGCACGCCCTTGATGCGCTGCCACCTGCGTGCCATTTACAGGATTCCCGGCTGTTAGATCACGAAATTGACGACCATGAAAGTCGTAAGGGTATCGCTAATGGTCCCCGGAATCAACGTTCGGCAGGCCGGTAAAATCGCCCGATTTCGCGCGAAAGCCCCGCCGGTCGCGATTTGACGACTTTTGACAGAAAATTTAGCTGGAGCGGGCTAAGATGAGCCCAACGAAGTAAATGCAGCACCCGACGGGCGTTTGCCGAGCTTGCAGAAAGCAAAGCCTGGCGCCGCACTTTTTGCGACGAAGTCTGTTGTTTCCCGGTCTGTTGTTTCCCGGTCTGTTGTTTGCCGTTTTGGGGCGGCTATCCCCTGTTCGCCCTAAGGCGTGCCCATTGCGGGCACGCCTTCTTTTTCTCCGGGCAAAGCCGGCCGCCGCGCGAGCCGGCCGTTTTCAGCGCGATCAGCGCGCGGCGATCACATCCGCCACCAGCAGCGCCGTCATGTTGACGATGCGCCGAACCGTCGCCGAGGCCGTCAACACGTGCACCGGCTTGTCGGCGCCCAGCAGCATCGGGCCAATAGCGATGTTGTTGCCGGCCGCCGTCTTCAGCAGGTTGTACGAGATGTTGGCCGCGTCGATGTTCGGCAGCACCAGCAGGTTCGCGTCGCCTTCGAGCGTCGAGTCCGGCAGGATTTCGCGGCGCAGGTTCGCGTCGAGCGCGACGTCGCCGTGCATTTCGCCGTCCACCTGCAGCTCGGGCGCGCGTTCACGCAGGATCGCGAGCGTATCGCGCATTTTCTGCGCGGTCGGCGCGTGGCTGGAGCCGAAGTTCGAATGCGAAACCAGCGCGACCTTCGGCTCGATACCGAAACGGCGCACTTCCTCGGCGGCCATGATCGTGATTTCGGCCAGCTGTTCCGGCGTCGGATCGACGTTTACGTGCGTATCCACGAGGAAAATCTGTCGGCCCGGCAGCACCAGCGCGTTCATCGCGGCGTAGACCGCGCAGCCTTCGCGCTTGCCGATCACCTGGTCTATGAAGTGCAGATGGCGATGCGTCGTGCTGACCATGCCGCAGATCATGCCGTCCGCTTCACCCTTTTTCACCAGCATCGCGCCGATCAGCGTGGTGCGGCGGCGCATTTCGAGCTTCGCCATTTGCTGCGTGATGCCCTTGCGCGACATCATCTTGTAGTATTCCTGCCAGAAATCGCGGTAACGCTCGTCATGATCCGTGTTGACGACCGTGTAGTCCTGACCCGCGATGAGCCGCAGCCCGTAGCGCGCAATGCGCTGCTCGATCACCGCCGGGCGGCCGATCAGGATCGGCTTGGCCAGCTTTTCGTCGACGATGATCTGCATCGCGCGCAGCACGCGCTCCTCTTCGCCTTCGGCGAACACGATGCGCTTCTTCTCCGGCTCCACGCCTCGCGCGAGCTGGAAAATCGGCTTCATTGTCGTGCCGCTGTGATACACGAACTGCTGCAGGTGCTGCTCGTACGCTTCCATGTCCTCGATCGGACGGGTCGCGACGCCGGAATCCATCGCGGCCTTCGCCACGGCCGGCGCGACCTTGACGATGAGGCGCGGGTCGAACGGTTTCGGAATCAGATAGGCCGGCCCGAACGACAGGTCCTGAATGCCATACGCCGTCGCGACGATATCGCTCTGCTCCTGGCGCGCCAGTTCCGCGATTGCATTGACCGCCGCGATCTCCATTTCCCGCGTGACCGTGGTCGCGCCGGCGTCGAGCGCGCCGCGGAACAGGAACGGGAACACCAGCACGTTGTTCACCTGGTTCGGATAGTCGGTGCGGCCCGTGCACAGCACGGCGTCCGGACGCACTTCCAGCGCCAGTTCCGGCAGGATTTCCGGCGTCGGGTTGGCGAGCGCGAGGATCAGCGGCTTGTCGGCCATCTGCTTGACCATGTCCTGCTTGAGCACGCCGCCCGCCGACAGGCCGAGGAACACGTCCGCGCCGCCGATCGCCTCGGCGAGCGTGCGGGCGTCGGTTTCGCGCGCAAAGCGCTCCTTGTCCGGGTCCATCAGCTCGACGCGGCCCTTGTACACCACGCCCGCGAGGTCGGTGACGAGAATATTTTCGAGCGGCAGGCCGATGTCCACCAGCAGGTCCAGACACGCCAGCGCCGCCGCGCCCGCCCCGGAGGCGACCAGCTTGACTTCCCTGATGTCCTTGCCGACCACCTTCAGACCATTGGTGATCGCCGCCGCGACGACGATTGCCGTGCCGTGCTGGTCGTCGTGGAAGACCGGAATTTTCATGCGCTTGCGGCACTCGCGCTCGACGATAAAGCAGTCCGGCGCCTTGATGTCCTCGAGATTGATGCCGCCGAAGGTCGGCTCCAGCGCCGCGATCACGTCGACGAGCTTGTGCGGGTCGGACTCGTTCAGCTCGATGTCGAACACGTCGATGCCGGCGAACTTCTTGAACAGCACGGCCTTGCCTTCCATGACCGGCTTGGAGGCGAGCGGCCCGATATTGCCGAGCCCGAGCACCGCGGTACCGTTCGTGACGACGCCGACCAGGTTGCTGCGCGCCGTGAAGCGCGCGGCATTCATCGGGTTTTCGACGATTTCCTCGCATGCGAATGCGACGCCCGGCGAGTAGGCCAGCGCGAGGTCGCGCTGATTGATCATCTGCTTGGTCGGGGTGATCGCCAGTTTCCCGGGGGTGGGAAACTCGTGGTAATCGAGGGCGGCTTCGCGGAGTTTGCTATTGACGGGAGTCGACATAAGGCGGGCTTCGAAGTGCGGATTAGAATAGATGTTCGACGGCATTGTAGCCCCAATTGCCGGCCCAATCCCTTCAATACGGGTACAACTGCCAAGACTGAAACGTAGCAAAAGGCCGTTGCCCCCGCACTTTTCCTCACAATGCTCTCAGAGTTTTCGCTGATCGAACGCTTCTTTGCCCGCCGCGCGGCGGGTCAGCCGTCGCCTGCCGCGAACGGCTCGCTCGGCATCGGCGACGACTGCGCGCTCATCGCGCCGCGTGCGGGCCAGATGCTGGCGATATCGACGGACATGCTGGTGGAAGGCCGCCATTTCTTCCCCGATGTCGATCCCGAGGCGCTCGGCCACAAGGCCCTCGCCGTCAATCTGTCGGACCTCGCGGCGATGGGCGCACAGCCGCAGGCCTTCACGCTCGCGTTCGCGCTGCCGAAAGCCAACGAAGCCTGGCTCGCCGCCTTCAGCGAGGGCCTCTTTGCGCTGGCCGAACGGCACGGTTGCGCGCTGATCGGCGGAGATACGACCGGCGGGCCGCTGAATCTGTGCATCACCGTGTTCGGCAGCGTGCCGCCGCACATGGCGCTGCGCCGCGACGCCGCCCAACCCGGCGACGACATCTGGGTGTCCGGCACGCTCGGCGACGCGCGCGCCGGCCTCGGCATCCAGCGCGGCGAATGGAGCGCCGATTCCGCCGACGCCGCCTTCTTTCGCCGCGCGCTCGAACGCCCCGAGCCGCGCATTGCGCTCGGTCTCGCGCTGCGCGGCGTTGCACACGCGGCATTGGACGTGTCGGACGGGCTCGCGGGCGACCTCAAGCACATCCTCGACCGCTCGAATGTATGCGCCACCGTCGACGCCGACGCCGTGCCGCGCTCCGCCACCCTGCGCCGGCTGCCGCTCGACACGCAGCGGCGCTGCACACTCGCCGGCGGCGACGACTACGAACTGTGCTTCACCGCCCCGCCCGCGGCGCGCGGCGCGGTGGACAATGCCGGCCGCACGGCGGGCGTGCCGGTCACCCGCATCGGTACAATAAGCGCTCTTCAAACGGCGGCCGACCGCCCGGCGATCGACTGGCGCGACGCCGCCGGCGCGCCGCTCACCCTGACGTTGCAAGGCTTCGACCACTTTCATGCAGACTGATCCTCCGCTCAGGCCCGCCGACGAGCTCGTCGGCGGCCCGCCTCCCAAGCCGCAACGCCCGCAGCCGCGCCGCGCAAGCGCGCGCTTCATGCTGTCGCATCCGCTGCATATTCTGTCGCTCGGTTTCGGCAGCGGCCTGTCGCCGTTTGCGCCGGGCACGATCGGCACGCTGTTCGCGTGGGCGTCGTTCGCCGTGTTCAGCCGCTATCTGACCGTGATCGAATGGGGCGTGCTGATCGGCGCCGGTTTTGTCGGCGGTATTGCGATTTGCGGCTTCACCGCGAAAAAGCTCGGTATCGACGACCCGTCGCCCGTCGTGTGGGACGAAATCGTCGCGTTCTGGCTCGTGTTGCTGATGGTCACGCCGGTCACGCTGACCGGCCAGTTGTGGGCGTTCATCCTGTTCCGCTTCTTCGACATGGTGAAACCGCCGCCCATCGGCTATTTCGATCGCCGGCTGAAAGGTGGATTTGGCATCATGTTCGACGATCTTGTCGCCGCCTTCTTCACCTTGCTCGTCATTGCGCTCTGGCGCATGTCCGTTTAACCGCCGCGCCCCGTTCCGGATTGACGTCATGCCTACCGATTCTGTCGTTCACCAGCTCGCGATCCGCGTGAGCAACCGTCTGCGCGACGAGCGCCTGATGCTCGTCACGGCCGAGTCGTGCACGGGCGGCATGGTCGCGACCGCGATTACCGACATCTCCGGCAGCAGCGGCTGGTTCGAGCGCGGCTTCGTCACCTATTCGAATCAGGCGAAGAGCGAAATGATCGGCGTGCCGGCGGACATGATCGAAAAATTCGGCGCGGTCAGCGAGCAGGTGGCGCGCGCCATGGCCGAAGGCGCGCTGCGCAACAGCCGCGCGCAGGTCTCGCTGTCGATCACGGGCGTCGCGGGTCCGGGCGGCGGCACTGAGACGAAGCCGGTCGGCATGGTGTCGTTTGGCTGGAGCAACCGGCTGCACACATCCGTCGAAACGAAGATTTTCAAGGGCGACCGCGAGCAGATTCGCGTGCAGGCCGCGGCGCACGCGCTGCGCGGCGTGCTTGCGCTGCTCGACGAGCGCGAACATTGACCGTTGGGTCGGCAAGAGGGAAAAACGCATGCCGGATTCCCGTGCAGCGAAAGACGAGTTGATTCGCCGCTTCGATCTGAAGCCGCATCCGGAAGGCGGATATTTCAGCGAGACGTATCGGTCCGCGGAGCGCGTGAGCCGCGCGCATGGCGAGGTGCCGTCGCGCTCGGCCTCCACCGCGATCTACTACCTGCTGTGCGACGGCGCGCATTCGGCCTGGCATCGGATCAAATCCGACGAGGTCTGGCATTTCTATGCGGGCGCGCCGCTCAACGTGCACGTGCTCGACGGCGCCGGCAAGCTGGTCACGCATAAGCTCGGCAACGCGCTGATTCATCGCGACGCGGTGTTCCAGGCTGTGGTGCGCGCCGGTTTGTGGTTCGCGGCGGAATGCGCCGACCCGGCGAGCTTCGCGCTCGTGGGCTGCACAGTCGCGCCGGGTTTCGAGTTCAGCGAGTTCGAAATCGCCGATGTGCAAACGCTCCAGGCGGACTACCCTGAGCATGCCGGGTTAATCGGGCGGTTAGGACCGGCCGCGGTTTGAGGCGGCTTCGGCTCTGACTTCAGACTGCGGCGGGCGAATTGCATCTGCCGTCACGCGGCTCAGTTCGCGGCCTCAGTTCGCCACCTCACTTCGCCGCCCGACAGCGCGATCAGCGAAACGCGTTGATCCTGTCGCGCGTCTCCATCGCGGCCTTCGCCGCCGCTTGAGCAAAATCCTCGCCCTTGCCCGCATAGATAATTGCGCGCGACGAGTTGATCAGCATGCCCGTGCCGTTCGCGGTGCGGCCGGCGCTGACGGTCGCCTGCACGTCGCCGCCCTGCGCGCCGATGCCCGGAATGAGCAGCGGCATATCGCCGACGATGCCGCGCACCACCTCAATCTCTTTCGGAAAAGTCGCACCGACGACGAGACCCAGCTGGCCGCTCGCGTTCCACTTGTCTGCGGCGAGTTGCGCGACCACCTGGTAAAGCGGCCGGCCGCCCGTCTCCAGGAATTGCAGGTCGGAACCGCCCGCGTTCGACGTGCGGCACAACACGATCACCCCTTTGCCCGGGTGCTGCAAATACGGCTCGATGGAATCGAAACCCATGTACGGATTGACGGTCACCGCGTCCGCCCGGTAGCGCTCGAACGCCTCGCGCGCGTATTGCTCGGCGGTGCTGCCGATGTCGCCGCGCTTTGCGTCCAGAATCACCGGCAAGCCGGGATGACGCGCATGGATATGCGCGACCAGTTGCTCGAGCTGATCTTCCGCGCGATGGGCGGCGAAGTAGGCGATCTGCGGTTTGAACGAGGAGGCGTAAGGCGCGGTCGCGTCGACGATCTCGCGGCAGAAGTCGAAGATCGCGTCGGGCCGGCCCGCGAGCGCGCCGGGAAACTTGCTGGGCTCGGGATCGAGGCCGACGCACAACAGCGAGTTCGTGCGCTGCCAGGCGTCGTTGAGTGTCTGGATGAAATTGGACATGGTGGGTCTCGCGGCGAGCCGGTAATCGGGTGAGGCGCGTATTTTACCTGCCCGGCGCGACGGCCCGCCGCGGGAGCGCCCACTTCCTACTGCCGGCGCCGCGTTCCGCGCGCGCCGGGCATCGACCGCAAACCGGTGCGCTCGACCGTAAAGCGGAATGTGCGCGTCAGCCGCTCGCCCCGCCCGAGCTGCGTCATTCCGTTTTCGCACGCGCCGCCCGCCAGATTCATCGCGTTGATCGGATGATCCACGGGCTCGAAGCAGAAAAAGTCCTGCCCCGGCGGCGTGTACAGCACGTAGTAGTCGGTGTCGGCGGCAATGTTCAACGACAGCCGGCGCTTCGGCCACACCACGGCTGCCTGCCCGCTCCAGCCGGTGAACGCATGATTGACGATGGTCTCCGGCAATGGATACGCCACGCCGAACTGCCACGCGGGCGGCGCCTGCACGTGACGGACCGGCAGCCAGTCGTCGCCGGTGAGCCACAAGCCGCCGGCCGCCGCCGACAGTTCAGTGTCCGCGTCGCGCACGAAAAACGGATGCACGCCGAGTCCGAAAGGCAAAGCATCGCGGCCCGTGTTCTCGATTTCGAGCGTAATGACGAGCGACGGCCCGTCGAGCTTGTAGGTTTGCGCCGCGCGAAACGAGTACGGCTTGCCGTCGCGCCGATCGAGCGTCAGGCGCACATACTCGCGGTCCGAGTCGGCGACCTGCCAGGCGGACTGCCAGCCGTCGCCGTGAATGGGCAAGGGCTCGTCCGGGCGATTGCGCGCCACGTCGACGCGTCGCCCGGCAAAATTGAAGTGGCCGCCGCCAATCCGGTTCGAATACGGCAGCAGCGGATAACAGGCGAGTTCGTTCGGATGCGTGTCGGCCGTGACATGGCGGCAGCGCCGGAAAATCGGCGTGAGCGCGCCGTCGTCGCGCCAGTCGAAGCGCGTGATACCGCCGCCGAGCGTCGGCGCGACGTCGAGCCGCAACTGCGCATTGGCCAGCGTGACGCACGCGACGTCGCCGGCCGGGCTGTCACCCACGGCGACCGCCGAGGTGCTTGGCCCCGGCATCACCGGATTGGCGGCCGCCGCGAGTCGGGCGCGCCGGCTTTGGGCGCCCGGTGGGGTCTGTGCACTCTGAGGAAAGGCGGAAACAGGATTCGCAACACTCATATCTGGCTCCTTCGAGAGGCTTGGCACATTGCCGTCATGGATGGCGGATACTTGTCGGGCGATTGTCCTGAACCGGTCGCCTCTGGTCCGAACTCGGGTTGCTGCGCCGGCTGATGGCCGCCGCTACCGACACCTTTGTCGTCAACGGCATGGCCAACTGAATTGCATCTTCATTGCCGGCTTCGCTGCCAACTTGTCGCCGGCTTGACTGCCGGTCTTGCTGCTCGATATGGCAAACCTCGACGCTTCACCGGACTCGCCGCTGCGGCCCGGCTCCTTCACGCTGCCGTGGAAGCCACGCAGCGTTCATGCACCGCTCGCGCTACACCGGCGCGCCGAGAAAAACCGGCTCGGGCAAACCGCGCCGCGCCGGCGTCGCGATAAACACGCCGCCCGCCCGCGAATCCGCGGCAAGCGCGGCTGCGTCGAGACCGACACGCGCGCTCGTGATGTACAGCGTGCCCAACTGCGCGCCGCCCAGCGCGACGCAACTCGGCTGCACCGTCGGCACCTCCACGCGCTCGGTTTCGACGCCGCCCGCGCCATAACGCACGACGCGCGCACCGCCCCATTGCGCGTTCCACAGGCCGCCGTCGCGATCGACGGTCGAGCCGTCCGGCTCGCCGGTGGCATCGGCAAGGCGCGTGAAGAGGCGATCGTTGGCGACACTGCCGTCTGCGCCGTAGTCGCAGGCGCGGATTTCACGCGTCGGCGAATCGCAGTAATACATCGTCGCGCCGTCCGGGCTGAACGCGATGCTGTTCGAGATGGCGGGCGCGGGCAGCGGCAAACGCTCGAGCGTGAGGTCCCGATTGAGCCGGTAAAACCCGCCGATGGCCTGCAACGGCGAGCCTTCGTCTTTGGTGCCGAACACGAAACGCCCTTGCCGGTCGCAGCGACCGTCGTTCACGCGCGTGTTCAGACCTGGCTCGACGTCGACGATATGACGCGTTTCGCCCGTCGCCAGATCGAAAAACGCGAGCCGCGACGCGAGGCCGAGCAACAGGTAATGCGGATCCGCGCACAGTGCGAAGGTGGCGAGGCGCTCGGGCATCGCCCATGAGGTGCTGCGGCCGTCCGCGGGATCGTAGCGCCACAAACGCGCGCCTTCGATATCCGTCCAGTAGAAGCGGCCGGTCTGCGCGCACCATGTCGCGCCTTCGCCCAACGTGCACTTGCTGTCGACGACGAGCGCGGCGCGCGACGTGCGCGTGGCGGCGCCCGCAGCGACGGCGGCCGTCACGCCCAGCCTCCGTCCACGACGATATCCTGCGCGGTGATCATGCGGCTGTCGTCGGCGGCGAGGAACAGCGCCATGCGCGCGAGGTCGGCGGGCTGCAGTTCCGCGTCGATGCACTGGCCTTCCTTGATCGCGCGGCGGCCTGCGTCGTCGAGCCACAGGCGCTTCTGCTTCTCCGTCATCACCCAGCCCGGCACGAGCGTGTTCACACGAATGTCGAAGTGGCCGAGGTCGCGTGCGAGACCGCGCGTCAAACCTTGCACCGCGGACTTCGACATCACGTAGACGGGATAGCCGCCGTTCTTCAGCATCCAGCTGATCGAGCCGAGGTTGATGATCGAGCCGCTTTTCGCCGCCTTCATGTCCTCCATGACCGCCTGCGCCGCGAAGAACTGATGACGGATGTTCACCGCGATGCCGGCGTCGAAAGATTCGCGCGTGACTTCGCCGATGCTGTGACGCTTATCGTTCGCGGCATTGTTCACGAGCACCTGGATCGGGCCGATCACCGCTTTCACGTCGGCAATCGCTTTTTGCAGCGCGTCGACGTCCGTCAGATCGCACGGCAGGAAAAGCGGCTTGTGTTTCGAGTCGCCGAGTTCGTCGGCGAGCGCTTCGCCCGCCGTCGCGTCGATATCGAAGAACGCAACGCGTGCCCCTTGCGCCGCGAAATGCTCGACGAACGATGCGCCGATGCCGGTCGCACCTCCCGTGACCAGCACGGTGCGGTCGACAAGACTCGGGTAGCGCGCGAAGGCGTTGTTCGCGAGGCGCTCGTTTGCATTGGCCGGAGACGACATCGTTCGATTCCTTTATTAAAGCGGGATGAAGGGTTGAGTCACGAAATCAGTCGCGCGACCCGCGGTTTTTCAGCTGGTCGAGCAGCACGGCGGCGAGCAGGATGGCACCGCGCACGAGGTACTGATAGAACGCGTCGATGTTCATCAGATTCATCACGTTCTCGACGGTACCCATGATCAGCACGCCGATCACCACGCCCGAAATCGTCGCGCGGCCGCCGAGCAGCGACACGCCGCCCAGCACGCACGCGGAGATCACGTTCAGCTCGAAGCCTTGCGCGGCATTCGGCTGACCCGACGTAATGCGCGAGGCCAGAATCACACCGGCGAGCGCGGTCACCGCGCCCTGGATCAGGAAGATGTAGACGCGCGTGCGCTCCACGTTGATACCGGCGAGGCGCGAGGCTTCCGGATTGCCGCCGATGGCAAGCGTGTTGCGGCCATACACAGTCTGATTGAGCATCACGCCGAACACGATAAAGCACAGCAGCGTGACCCAGATCGGCAGCGAGACGCCGAAGAAGCTGAGGCCGCCCAACGCAATGAAGGTATCCGACGACACGCCCACAGCCTGGCCGTGCGACACGATAAAGCCAAGGCCGCGCACGATTTCCATGGTCGCGAGCGTGGTGATCAGCGCGTTGATGCGCAGATAGGCGATCACGGCGCCGTTGACGAAGCCGATCACCGCGCCGGCCGCCACTGCCGCAACGATCGCGATGAAGGTGTTGTCGGTCGCGTTGAGCACCATCGCGCACAGCACGCCGGCAAATGCGACGGTGGAACCGATGGAAAGATCGAAGTCGCGCGACGCGAGGCAGAACATCATCGTGCACGCGACCATGCCGATCTGCGAAATGGACAGCGCGAGGCCGAGCATGTTCTCGATCGAGAAAAAGTGGTCGACGGTCAGCGACATCGTCACGAACATCACGAGGAAGATGAGGATCAGGCTGTACTCGGTGATCTGCTGCCACCACTTCGCCTTGTCGCTCGTCTGCGGAATCAGCGCGTCGGCGGCGCTCTTGGCGGCCTGTTGCGCGAGGTTTTCTCTAGCTTGCATTTGAAGACTCCTCCCGTTCCCCACGGGTTGCCGGACTTTCGTCCAATAATGTTCAGGCCGCCTGTTGAGCGGCAGTTCCTGGCAGTGCGGTCGAGCTTTGCGGCAACGCGAGGCTCAACACCGCTTGTTCCGTCGCATCCTTGCGGGCGAGCTCGCCGGAAATCCGGCCCTGGCGCATCACGACAATGCGGTCGGACACGCCCAGCACTTCCGGCAGTTCCGACGAAATCATCACGATCGCGCAGCCGCGTTCGGCGAGCTGATAAATCACGTTATAGATTTCATGCTTCGCGCCGACGTCGATGCCGCGCGTCGGCTCGTCGAGAATCACCACTTTCAGATCCGGTTCGGCGAGCCAGCGCGACAAAATCGCTTTCTGCTGGTTGCCGCCCGACAGAAAGCGGATTTTCTGGCGGCGGCTCGGCGTCTTGATCTTCAGCAGCTTGATGAAACGGTCCGCGGTTTCCGCTTCTTTCTTGCGGTCGAGGAACACGCCCGCGCGCAGATAGTGGCGCCGGCAACTGATGTTGATGTTCTCCGACACGGTCGCCATGGCGACAATGCCTTCTTCCTTGCGGTCTTCCGGACACAGCACGATGCCGTGGCGAATCGCTTCGCCCGCACTCTTCACGCGAATCGGCTTGCCGTCGAGCAGCAGTTCGCCGCCCTTCTTGTGCTCGGTGCCGTACACGAGATGCATCAGTTCGCTGCGGCCCGCGCCCACGAGTCCGAAAAAGCCAACGATCTCGCCGCGCCGCACTTCGAAGCTGGCCGGCTGGGACAGCGCGTGACCTTCGATCGCCTTCGCCGCAAAGCGCACTTCACCGAGCGGCCGCGGCGAATAATTGTAGATGTCCGAAATTTCCCGCCCCACCATTTCGCTGACGATGGTGTCGCGCGAGACGCCTTCGAGCGTCGCGTGCGAGGCGACCTTGCGTCCGTCGCGGAAAATCGTGCAGGCGTCGCATAGCTCGTAGATCTCATCCATGCGATGCGAGATGTAGATCATCGCGCGGTTGTCGGCACGCAGATCGCGCACCAGCTTGAACAGCACCTCCGTCTCGCGATGCGACAGCGAGCTCGTCGGTTCGTCGAGCGCAATCACGCGCGCATTGCGCAAAAGCGCCTTGCAGATTTCCACCATCTGCCGCTGCGCGATGGACAGCTTGCGCAACTTCGCGTCGGGATCGAGCGCGACGCCCATTGCTTCCAGACGCTCACGCACGAAGCGCTTGGCGTCGCGCTTGTTGACCCAGCCGAACGAATTCGGCAACTGGCCGAGCAGCAGATTTTCCGCGACCGTGAGATCGGGCACGTATTGCAGTTCCTGGTGAATGACCGCGATCCCGGCCGCAATCGACGAAGCGGCGCTCGTAAAGCGCACTTCTTTTCCGTCGATCATCACGCGGCCCGAGTCGGGCTGATATTCACCGCCGAGAATTTTCAGCAGGGTCGACTTCCCTGCGCCGTTTTCGCCCATCAGGCCGTGCACCTGGCCGACGTTGACGTCGAAAGACACACCGTCGAGCGCACGCACGCCTGGAAAGACTTTGCCGATATTGTCAAAACGTAGCGTCGCTGACACTTCGCCTCCTCTGTCGATCTTCGCTGTTGCCGGCGCAGCCGCGCGAAAAAAGCGGCGCGCCGGCAGTTCACTTCGTCGCGTTGCGCTTATTTCGAAGCCAGACCCATCTTCTCGCGCACTTCGCCGACGTTCTCACGCGTGGCCAGCATGCCGGTCGTCAGCGTAAGCGGGGGCGGTGCCTTGCCTTGCGTGATCCAGTCGTACATCAGCGTGGAGGTTTCCTCGCCGTGACGCTTCGGGCTGATGATGACCGTGCCGAAGAAGCCCGTCGGGTTCGGCTTCTTGAACTCGTTCAGCGCCGAATCCGAACCGCCGATGCCGATGCCGATCATGTTGTCGGCCTTGAAGCCGCGGCCTTCCGCTGCGCGCACCGCGCCGAGCACGGCTTCGTCGTTCAGGCCGTACGCCACCCAGTGCTTGAACTGCGGGTTCTTCGTGAGCGCGATGTTGGCGGCGTTGAACGCGTTTTCCGTGTCGGTCTTCGCTTGCGGCGCGGCGATCACGTTGGCCTTCGGGAAGCCGGCGGCGAGCAGTGCGTCGGTGGCGCCGCTCGTACGGTCATGCGCGGTCGGCAGCTGTTCGTACGTCACGTCGATCGCGCCGACGTCCTTCATGTCCCAGCCGCGCTTCTTGATTTCGGCGGCGAGGCCGTCGCCGACCTGCTTGCCGATGTTGTACGCGGAGATGCCCATATGCGGCACCGACGCGATCGGCTTGCCCGCGCCGTCCACGAGACGGTCGTCGACGGTCATCATCTTCAGGCCGTCGGCCTTCGCCTTGGCGACGATGCCCGGTCCGAGCTTCACGTCAGGCGTGCAGATCACGAAGCCCTGCGCCTTTTGCGCCGACAGGTTGTCGATAGCGCTCATCACTTTTTCGCCCGACGGCGCGCCGATCTTCACGAGCGTGAAGCCCTTTTCCTTGGCGGCGATTTCGGCGAACTTCCATTCGTCCTGGAACCACGGTTCTTCCGGCTGCTTCACGAGGAAACCGATCTTGACCGGGTCGGCGGCTTGCGCGACCGGTGCGTTGAAAAGCACACCCGCCGCCGCTGCTGCCAGCGTGAGGAAAATTCTGCGTTTCATGTTGTGTGTCTCCTGACTAATTGATAACGAGAAGGTATCGGCCGCGTCTTCTTGTACCGGTTGTGACACACGCGGCCAGCGCGTCGTCCGGTGAAACGGTGCTGCGTTGTCTTCTTCAGTCGTGGTACAGAACCGAGCGTCCGCCGTCCACGGTGATGCAGGTCGCGTTGATGAAGGGCGCCTCGTCCGATGCGAGGAACACCGCTGTCATCGCCACTTCTTCCGGGCGGCCAATGCGCTTCATCGGCTGCAAATCGATCGTGGCCTGTCTTGCCGCAGCCGGATCGGGCTGCTCGTTCCACCAGTCGTGCGTCAATTGCGTCTCGATATAGCCAGGCGCAATGGCATTCACGCGGACGTTGCGCGGCGCGTATTCAATGCCGAGCGCGCGCGTGAGGCCGATCACGCCGTGCTTCGCGACCGGATACGGAAAGCAGCCCGGAATGATCTTGAACGCATGCGTCGACGCGATATTCACAATGCTGCCCGCGCCGCGCTCGACCATGCCCGGCAGCACCGCGCGGCAACCGTTCCAGACGCCGTCGAGATCGACCGCGAAGCAGCGGCGCCAGTCGTCGTCGGTCATCGTGAGCGGGTCGCAAAAGACGTTGATGCCCGCGTTGTTCACCAGCACGTCGACGGGGCCGAGCGCGCTCTCCGCTTCGCTCACGGCGTGCTGAACCGACGCCGATTGCGTCACGTCGGTCTGCACGGCGAGCACGCGTGCACCGGTTTCCGAGCGGATCTGCTCGGCCGTCTGCCGCGCGGTGTCGAAGTCGAGTTCGGCAAGCGCCACCGCCGCGCCTTCGCGAGCAAACGCAAGCGCGATCGCCGCGCCGATGCCGCGGCCGGCGCCGGTGACCAAGGCGACTTTGCCGGCAAGCCGTGTCATTTCTTTGCACCCGCGCGGGCAACGCGCAATCCGTTGATGAACGCCTTCGCGTGCGAGGCCGTCACGGCCGCGCTCTGGCCGGGCTTGTACAGCGCCGAACCGAGCCCGAAGCCGTTGGCGCCCGCGCTCAGAAACGGCCCCATGTTGTCCGGCGTGATGCCGCCGACCGGCACGAGCGGCACCTGCGCCGCGATCACCGCGCGCCACGCCTTCAGGACCTGGCAGCCGAGCTGCTCGGCGGGGAACATCTTCAGCACGTCGGCGCCGTTCTTCAGCGCGATGAACGCCTCGGTCGGCGTCGCCACGCCCGGCGCGCACGCCATGCCTTGCGCTTTGGCCGCGCCGACCACTTCCGGGTCGCTATGCGGCATGACGATCAGTTCGCCGCCCGCGGACTTCACGTCCTTGACGAAACTCGGATGCAGCACCGTCCCGGCACCGACGATCGCATCGGCGGGCAGCGCCTTGCGGATCGCGGCGATGCTGTCGAACGGCTGCGGCGAATTCAACGGCACCTCGACGATGCGAAAGCCGGCCTCGTACAGCGCCTGACCGTGCTCGGCCGCATCGGCGGGCGTCACGCCTCGCATGATCGCGATCAGCGGACATGCCTCGAACGCCGCGATCAAACCCGCATGCGGCATGTACGGAGCGGGCAGATTGATGTGAGGTTGCATGTCGGTTCCCTATTTCGTGGATGACGGCGCGGCAGCCTCGCCGGCGCGCGCCGCGTGGGCGACCGGCTCGACGAGCCCCGCCTCTGAGGCGACGCGCCACAAGCCGCGCTCGGTCGCATGTCTGACGAGCTCGGCCTGGGTGCAGCCGAACTGTGCGAGCGCGACGCGATAGCGCTCGCACAGCGCCTCGTTGCCGATGAGGCGCAGGCTCTGGCCCGCGAGCGAACTGTGCTGCTGCGCCAGCACGGCCTCGAGACCGGCCAGCTCGTGCCCGATCAGCAGGCCGGACAGATAATCGGGCTGCTGCTCGCGCGAAAGCTGCCCCGTCAGACCGAGCGTGCGCGAACTGAAGACCGTGGCGAGCACGCCCGCCTGTCCCTTTTCACGAGCGATGGCGACGCCGCGCAAAAACGCTTCGGAGTCCGGACGATCCGGCGTGACCATCGTGCGTCCGAGAATCGTGTGTTCGCGCAGTGCGCCGAACACTTCGCCGGTCATGAAAGTATGAAAACGTTCGATGCGGCCGCCCTGCACCACGGCCCATTTGGCGTGCGTGCCGGGCAAGCCGATCAGTGCGCGTTTGCCGTCGTCCGTGCGGTCGAGGTCCTGACCCAATGCGCCGAAGATTTGCGTTTCTTCGCCGCGCATCACGTTGGGCAATTCGCTGCGTTGCAGTACGCCGGGCACGATGTGCAGCGTCGCGCCGCACGCCGCCTGCACACGCACGATGCCGGCCGCGAGCGCGTCGGCGCTCGCGGGTGTTTCCACATAGGGCGCTTCGAGCCAGCCTTGCGCGCTGCCGACCATGCCGGCCGCAATCACCGGGGTGCCGGGCGCGGCGTCGAGCCAGGCGCCGCAGGCGTCCTGGAAAGCCGCGTCGAAACCGCCCTGTTCGGCGCTGCGCGGCAGATTCATGATGCCGGCCGTCGATGCGCGCGTCGCCAGCACGTTGCCGGACGCGTCGTAGAGATACGCGCGCAGCGACGTCGTGCCCCAGTCGAGCCCAATCAGGGCCGCCTGACCGCTGCGTTCTGCGTCGGCGCCCGGTTTTGCGTTGACTCCGGCGGCGCCGGCTGCGACCTCTGCGTTCGACGGAGTGGGAGAACCCGCCTGTTTCATCGCTTGATCCTGCGGGTTGTGGGTTGCGGGGCGCGCCAGCCGAGTTCTTCGGAGATCGCGCGCGCTTCGCGCTGCACCACCGGAATGAGCTCGTCCATGCGTTCCAGCGACATGTAGGGAATCGTGCTCGCCACTGACAGCGCCGCGACGATCGCGCCCGACGCATCGCGCACCGGAGCCGCGACGCAGCGGATCGACGCTTCGTTCTCCTCCAGGTCGAACGTGTAGCCGCCGGCAGCGTAATTCGTCATGCGCTGCATGAAGGTCTGTGCGTCCGGGCGGTTGTCGGGTTTGAACGTGACGCTCGCGAGCGCGCGGCGCGAGGCGTCGAAAAGCGACTGCCACAGCTCGGGCTTGAGGTCGAGCATCATGGCCTTGCCGATGCCGGTCGACGCGAGCGGCATGCGGTGACCGACGCGCGAGCGCATTTCGAGGCCGCGCGTGCCGGGAATCTTGTCGATATAGAGCACGTCGTCGCCGTCGCGCACGCCGAGGTGAATGGTGTCGAGCGTCTGTTCAGCGAGCGATTCGAGATGCGGACGCGCGACCGCGGTCAGCGGCATCTGCTCGAGCGCGATCGTGCCGAGTTCGATCAGCTTGGGACCCAGCAGATAGCCGCCTTGCACCTGGCGCAGGTAGCGCGCCTGCACGAGGCTGCTCACCAGCCGATGCGTCGTGCTGCGCGTCGTGCCGAGCGCTGCGCCGAAGGTGCGCAGATCGCGCACGCCGGCAGCGGCCGCCTCCAGAATCGCGAGACCGCGCAGGAGCGTCTGGGTGCCGGCCTGTTGCGGCGTGATGTCGAGCAACGTGCTCGGCAGCGCGATTTCGTTGACGACGGCGGGCTGCGCCGCGGCGCGGGGCGCTCTCGCGCTCGCTGCGGCCGTGGTACGCGGCGCGGCGCTCGACGCATGATCGGCACGCGGCGCCAGATCGGCTTGCGCCGGGCTTTCGGCGTGATGGGGCATCGCTTTGTTCATGGCGATTCGCTTTTCGGTGGTTTCTGCGCTTACAGCGCGGGGCCGGAGAGCGGGCCTTGGGTGCGCGCGACGGTGCGGGCGCGGACGTGCTGCCTGGCGGTTCGGGTCGGCATTTGGCTTTGTCTCCGTGTTGTTTTTTGCTCTTGCAGAGCGGTGTCTGCTTGTTGCAGTGGATTGTAGGGCGGTTTTTGAGAAAGCTCCAATATGTGATGGGTGTGGTCAGATAATGGGATTTTTTTGCTGCCGTGGGGTTCTTTGGACTCCCTTGGCCTTTCCTTGAGTTCACGGTGGTCTATTAGCGTTGCCCCTGTGCGGGGCGGCACCTACTTTCTTTGCATGCCGCAAAGAAAGTAGGCAAAGAAAGCGGCTTTACACCGCCAGCTTATAAGTGGGGCCCCTCGCTTGGAGGGGGCAGTGGTGCATCTGGAATCGGTGCCCTCGCACATTCGGACTCAGTGACAAGGCAGTCATGCTTCCCGCCTCGCACTGCGTGCTCGCCGGAAGGGTCGGGCCCGACCCAGTCGCTCGCGATTACACGCGGTGGGGCCGTCGGCTGCGCCTCGGCGAGGTGCTGATGGGTCTTAGGGAGGGCAGCGCCGGGTTTTGTGGAAGCGCAATCGGCGCGCGTCCTGGCTAGGGACCGGCGCAACTGACATACAAAATGATCAGGAAACCAAACAGAACGGGGAGCCGTTCAACGGAGGGTGGTGTTGAGAACGACCGCTGCGGCGCGCGCAGCGTCGCCGGAAGAATGACGGCCTTGTCACTAAGTCCGGATGTGCGAGGGCACGGATTCCAGATGCACCACTGCCCCCTCCGAGCCAGGGGCCCCACTTATGAGCTGGCGGTTTGAGCCCGCTTTCTTTGCCTACTTTCTTTGCGGCGGCAAAGAAAGTAGGTGCCGCCCCGCACAGGGGCAACACCGATAGACCACCGTGAATTCAAGGAAAGGCCAAGGCTTTTAAAACAAGAAAAAACCAAAAGCGCGCCGCAGGCTCACTCGGGCAATTCCGCCGCCCCCATCCTCCCGGCAATTACCCGCGACCTCGCCGCCAGATACCTCGACCCGCGATGCTCATCGAAATACCTCGGCTGCGGCAGCATCACCGCGAGCCGCGCCGACTGCGCCGCCGTCAGCGCGCTCGCCGACGTCCTGTAGTAATACCGCGCCGCCGCCTCGGCGCCATACACGCCATTGCCCCACTCGACGGAATTCAGGTAGATCTCGAAGATGCGCTCCTTGTCCATCAAGGTCTCCAGCATCCACGTAATGATCAGCTCCTGCCCCTTGCGGATATAGCTTTTTTCGCGCGACAAAAAGAGGTTGCGCGCGAGTTGCTGCGTGATCGTCGAGCCGCCTCGCACAATCTTGCCCTTCGTCTTGTTGCGCTCCCACGCCTGCAGAATCGCGTCGGTTTCGTAGCCGTTGTTGTTGACAAAATTCGCGTCTTCCGAGGCAATGATCGCCCGCTTCAGATTGCGCGAGATCTGCTCATACGGCACCCACGTGCGCCGGATCGCGAGATCGGGCCGCTCGCGCGACAGGCGCCACGCGTCCGAGCGCATGTAAGCCGTCGAACGTGGATTCACGTAGTTCCACACCGCGATCTGCGCGAAGTAATACACCTGTGTCGCGAGCCACGCGAACACCAGCACGGCGACCCCATAACCGATCCATCGCGCCGGACCGGGCCGGCTCGCGCGCCGCGTTGCTGTCATCGTGGTCTCAGGCCTCGTGGGAATGCGGTGATGTCGCGAACTTCGCGCGTCAGGCGTGCGACGGCGCGCTCAACAGCGCGCGCAGTTCCGCGAGCACCGGCGCGCCGTCGGGCCGCACGCCGCGCCACACATAAAACGATTCGGCCGCCTGCTCGACGAGCATGCCGAGGCCGTCGGCGCCTCGCGCGCCGAGCTTCTGCGCGTGCTCCATGAACACGGTCGGATGCGCGCCGTACATCATGTCGTACGCAAGCGTGCCGGTGCCGAACGCGCCGTCGTCGCATTCCGGCACCGACGCCTCCAGACTGCCCGCCGTTGCATTGACGATCACGCCGTACGCCCCCGGCTCGATTGCGCGTGCGTTGCCGCCGGTGAGGCGGCAGCCGGCGTCGCGCGCAGCCTGCGCGAACTGGTCGACCAGCGCTTCGGCCTTCGCGCCCGTGCGGTTGACGATGGTGAGCGAATGCGGCACGCGCTCGAGCATCGGCAGCACCACGCCGCGCGCCGCGCCGCCGGCACCGAGCAGCAGAATGCGCGCGCCCTTCAGCGGCACGCCGAGATTGACCTCGATGTCGCGCACGAGCCCGAAGCCGTCCGTGTTGTCGCCGTAGACGCCGTTCGAATCGACGCGCAGCGTATTGACGGCGCCGGCCGCGGCCGCGCGCGGCGACAGCGTATCGGCGAAAGCGTGCGCGTCGAGCTTGAACGGCACCGTCACGTTCAGGCCGCGGCCACCCGCTTCGATGAACGCGCGCACGTGCGGCACGAACGCGTCCACCGGCGCGAGCAACGCGCCGTACTCGACCGGCTCGCCCGTCTGCGCGGCAAAGCGGCTGTGAATGAACGGCGATTTGCTATGGCCGACCGGATTGCCGATCACCGCATAACGGTCTTTCGTCTTAGTACCGCTCATCGCCCCGGTTCCGTGATGTGTTGCCCAGCGGCGGCATTCGTGCCCTCGCCGCCGGGCGCGCTGTCGGCGTCGCTGTCGTCTTTCGCTTCGCCATTCTCGTCGCTGTCGGACTCGACAGCGGCTTCGGCCTGTGCCTCAGCTTCGCTCTCGGCACTTTCGTCCGATGCGTCGACGATCTCGTCCTCTTCACCTTCGTCGGCCTCGTCCGCTTCGCTGCCGCTCGTGACAGTCGGCGCATCCAGCACATGCAGAAGACGCACGGATGCCTCGACCGTCAACTCGTCAATCGACATCACTTCCATTTGCAGGCGCGTGCCGCGCGCATGCACGCCGAGGCCCGGCACATGCAGCAGCAGCGGAATCTCTTCGAGCCGCACGAGATCGCCCTTCACGACCGACGCCACCACCTGCTTCCTGTTCTCCTGCTTGAGCCAGCGCAGGCACCAGAAATATTCCATGCGGCGCTGGTGATCGGCGTAGGCACTGTAGGTATCGTCGAAACCTTGCACGACGGCGAACAGGTCGGCGTCTTTCGGCTTGAACGGCGCGGCCAGCTTCGCGGTCACGCCGTGCTGCACGCACGCGAGCAGCTGCCACTGATTCACCAGATCGACATAACGGCGCAGCGGCGACGTGCTCCACGCGTATTGCGTGACGCCGAGCCCTTCGTGCGGCGCGGCATTGGTCTGCATGCGCGTGCGCTTGGGGCCGGTCGGCGCGCCGAACGCCCGCTGCGTGCGATAAATGCCCGGCACGCCATGATCGTGCAGAAACGCGCCCCACGAGGAGTTCGCGAGAATCGCCAGTTCCGCGACGATCGTGTCGAGCGGCGACCCGCGCCGGCGCGGGGTGATCGTGATGTGCTCGCCGTCCACGTAGAAGTTGAAGTCGGTATTGCGCTGCACTTCGCGGCGCAGGCCGTAGCCCGCGCGCGCGGCCTGGCGCTTTTCGAACAGTGCCTGCGCGAACGGCCACAGCACGGCAATGTCGTCCTTGTGCGGATAGTCGCCCGTGCCGGCGGCGAGCGCTTCTTCGGTGACGAGTTCGTCGAGCGTGTTGTGCCGCAGATTGTTCTTCACGAACACGCGTTCGGCGCGTGTTTCGCTCGCAACGATTTCCTGCGTCTCGCGGTTGACGATCACATACAGCGACAGCGCGGGGCGCAAGCCGCCCTCCGCGAGCGTGAACGCGTCGACGACGCTGTCGGGCAGCATCGTGATCTTGTCGCCCGGCATGTAGACCGTCGACAGACGCGCGCGTGCGATCGCGTCGATCTCGTCGCCGCGCTGAATGCCGAGCGCCGGCGCGGCGATGTGCACGCCGATCCGCACGCGGCCGTCCGCGAGATGTTCGACGGAAAACGCGTCGTCGATTTCAGTGGTCGTAATGTCGTCGATCGAAAACGCCTGGACCTCCGCCTTCGGCAGATCGTCCGGCAAGCCGCCGAGCGTAACCGGCGGAAAGCCGGTGCCGTGCGGGAAAAACTCCGCGAGGAATTTCGCCTCGTGCAGCGCGCGCGCCGACGGAATCGCGCCGCATTCCAGCATCAGACGCGCCTGCGAAATGCCGCGCGCGGCCGCCGCGGCTTCCAGCGCCTTGTATTCGATGGTGTTCTTGTCGGGCTTCGTGAGCAAGGCGAGCGCCGTCTTGCCGCTGAAGGCCTCGGGCAGGCGGCCGGCCTTCAGCTCTTCCTCGTAGCCTTGCTGCACGAGCGCCTGTTGGCGCTTGCGCTCCAGACCGGCGAGCGCCATTTTCAGCTGCTCCTGCGGAGCGCGCTGATACATGCCGCGGCCCTTACGACGGAAATAGACCGGCGCGCCATGCATGCGCAGCACCAGCGCCGCGCGCTCGGTCGGGCCGAAGCGCTCGCCGAAATATTCCGCGCCCAGGGTGGCGAACGGAAACTCCTCGTCGGGCGCGCATTCCCACAGGAAGTCGAGATCGATGTCCTGCGCGACGGCGTCCGCCTCCTGCATCAGTTCGGCCGCGCCCGGTTTTTCGAACTCGATCAGCACGTCTTTCGCGCGCACCTTCGCGCGCCGGCCGCCCGGCAACTCGACCTGAAACGCATCGCCCTGGCGCGACAGCACGCTGCCGGCCTTGAAACTGCCCGATTCCTCGAAGAAAACGTTCACTCAATACTCTCGTCTGACTTGCATGCGCCGGCGCGGGCGGCACGGCAACGTGTTCGTGATGATGAATCCGCCGCGCGCCACGGCGCGCAGGCGGCATGAATTCTGATGACCGGCGGCGTTTCCGCTGTCGGACGGCCGGCTTTCAGCACCGCGCCGGTTAGGTGCGCTGCGGGTGCTTCCTTGTGTTCAGGCCGCTTCGCGCGGCGCCGGCGGCTCTTCGTGCCCGGCGTCGCAGAAGGCCAGCACGTCGTCGAGGTAGTCGGCGAATTCGCTGATCGCATGGTCGCTGCCTTCGATCAGCGTAGTCCGCGCGCCGGGATAGTGCGCGAGCATTTCGCGGTAGTCGAGCACTTCGTCGCCGGTTGCGGCCAGCAAATAATAACGTTCGGGACGCGTGATCGCTGTCACACTGAGCGCCCGCAATTCGTCAAGATGATGCGGCTCGACGACGATGCTGCCGCCGCCATGCCACAGCGGCTGCTCACCGAGATAGGCGCTCAGGTCGCGCTGCGGCACCACGGCTGGGTTCAGCAGCACCGCCGGCCAGCCGTGCTTTTCCGCCAGATAAGTGGCGAAGTAGCCGCCAAGCGAACTGCCTATCACCGTCACGCCGCTGGGGTCGTGCTTTGTGTCGCGCGTTGTGTCGTGCCCGGCCCCGGCGGCGGCCACCAGCGACTCCACAAGCGCAACCGTCTCGAACGGCGAAACCGGCAGCATTGGGCAGCACCATTCGTCGGCGCGGCCCAGCTCGGCGAGCCGCGCCGCCAGGAGGCGCGCCTTGAACGAATTGGGCGAAGACCGAAAACCGTGCAAATAGAGAATCACGTGGCGCCTCGCGCGGAGAGGGCGTCGAGCAGCTTCTGATGCACGCCGCCAAAGCCGCCGTTGCTCATCACGAGAATCTGGTCGCCGGGGCGCGCGGCGTGAACCACGGCCTTGACGAGCGCGTCCAGATTGTCGAAGGCTTGCGCCTTGGCGCCCAAGGGCGCGAGCGCTTCGCCCAGGTTCCAGCCGAGCGCGTCGCGGCCGCTCGGCGCGCCGTAGCCGAACACGAGGTCGGCGTCGGCGAGACTGCCCGGCAATTGCGCCTTCATGACGCCGAGCTTCATGGTGTTCGAGCGCGGCTCCAGCACGGCGAGAATGCGCGTGTTGTCGCGGCCCACGCGCGCGCGCAGACCGGCCACGGTGGTGTCGATCGCAGTCGGATGATGGGCGAAGTCGTCGTATACAGTCACGCCGTCCACGCTGCCGCGCACTTCCATGCGCCGCTTCACGTTGCGAAAGCTCGCCAGCGACCGGGCCGCCTGCGCCGGCGGCACGCCCACATGGCGCGCGGCGGCAATGGCGGCGAGCGCGTTCATGCGGTTATGTTCGCCCTGCACTTGCCACTCCACCACGCCCACGCGCTCGGCGTTGTGGTACACGGCAAAGCGTTCGTCGACGGGCACACCGTCTTCCGCAGGTTGGGTTTCCCAGCCGCCCTGCACGCCGAAGCGTTCCACTTCGCTCCAGCAACCGCGCGTCAGCACGCGCTCGAGCGCATCTTCGCGGCCATTGGTCACCACCCGGCCAATCCGCGGCACAGTGCGAATCAGATGATGAAACTGCGTCTCGATCGCGGCGAGATCCGGGAAGATATCGGCGTGATCGAACTCCAGGTTGTTCAGGACGGCGGTTTTCGGCCGGTAGTGGACGAACTTCGAGCGCTTGTCGAAGAAGGCGGTGTCGTACTCGTCCGCCTCGATCACGAAGAAGCTCGAATCCGTGAGCCGCGCCGACACGCCGAAGTTCAGCGGCACACCGCCAATCAGGAAGCCTGGGTTCAGACCGGCGTCTTCCAGCAGCCACGTCAGCATGGAGCTCGTGGTCGTCTTGCCGTGCGTGCCGGCCACCGCCAGCACCCATTTGCCGTTTAGCACGTGTTCCCCGAGCCATTGCGGACCGGACACGTACGGCAGGCCGCGGTCGAGAATCGCTTCCATGAGCGGATTGCCGCGCGACACCACGTTGCCGACCACGAACAGGTCGGCGTTCAGACCGTTCAGCTGTTGCGCGTCGTAGCCCTCGATGAGCCGGATGCCTTGCGCCTCGAGCTGCGTGCTCATGGGCGGATAGACGCCGGCGTCGCAGCCCGTCACCGTGTGGCCCGCGCCGCGCGCGAGGACCGCGAGACCGCCCATGAACGTGCCGCAGATACCGAGGATGTGGATGTGCATAAGCCTGTCGTGCCGCGCGGGCGTTATTCCTGGAAGAGCCCCTTCTCCGGCGTTTCGCCAGACCCGGGAGGGCCAGAAAAACCCGGCTGGCCGGCGCTTTCCTGTGAGGGATGTGAGATGAGCGGGCAGCCGGAACGGCTTCCCGCAAAGCACGCTATTGTAACCGACGCCTCCCGAACGCCTAAGCGCTCTCGGCCGCCGGGAGCGCCGCGGGCAGCCGCTCCGAGCCGCCAGAAAGGGCTGTCATCAATCTCTAGTATGATGGACGGATGGTTCGCAAATCACATTTTGATCCGCAGCGCGTGCGTGAAGAAATCGCCATCGCGGCTGCGCGGCTCATCGCGGAAGACGGTCTCGACTATGCCACGGCCAAGCGCAAGGCGGCCAGGCAGGTCGTGGGGGAAAGCCGCGTCGCGGGGGAATGGCTGCCCGATAACGACCAGATCGAGGAAGAAATCCGCGAATATCAGTCGATCTTTCAAGGCGACAGTCAACCGGCGTTGCTGCGGCGTCTGCGCCGTATCGCAGTGGAATGGATGGAGCGGCTCGCGCCGTTCAATCCCTATCTGACGGGCGCCGTGCTCGGCGGCACGGCAGGGGAACACTCCGACATTCACCTTCAGGTGTTCTGCGACAACCCGAAAGAAGTCGCCATCTACTTTCTGAACGCGAATATTCAGTACGACGTGTCGGAAACGCGCCATTTTGCTGGGCGCGGCTACGTCGAAACGCTCAGTTTCCTGTGGCGCCCGCCGAGCGAAGGGCGCGACTCAGAACCCGTCGGGGTGCACGTCGCGCTGTACGAATCGGACGACCTCCGCGGCGCGGTGAAGGCCGACGCGCGCGGACGCACGGCGCGGGCGAACCTGCAGGCGGTCCAGTCGCTTCTCGACAGCAGCGGCGTCGCTCCTTCCACTAATTAAATTCGCATCATGAACTTGAGACGGATTCTGTTCGGCGCGGTCGTCGCCGTGATTGCTGCCGCGAGTGGCATGCTGGCTTACCACTGGCTGAACGGCAATGCCCCCAGCCGGAGCGACAACGACGGCGTCAGCAAAGTCGCGCACGGCGGCCAGCCGGCCTACAGGGAAAGCGCCGTCGCGCAGCTCTGGGCGGCGCCCGTAACGACGGCCGGCGGCAAGCCCGAATCGCTGACTGTGTTCAAAGGACGCCCAATCGTCGTCAACTTCTGGGCCTCCTGGTGCGGCCCATGTGTCGAGGAAATGCCGGCGCTGTCGCAGCTTCAGCGCGACTATGCGAACAAAGGCATCCAGTTCGTTGGACTTGGCGTGGATTCGGAGAAAAACGTCCAGACTTTCCTGCAGAAGGTGAAAGTGGCCTATCCAGTGTACGTAACCGGTTTTGGCGGCGCCGATCTCGCGCGAGCCTTCGGCAACACGGCGGGCGGCCTGCCGTTCACCGTCGTGATCGACGCAAAGGGCGATATTCGTTCGACAAAATTGGGCCAGATCGATCCAAAAATACTGAAACAAACCCTCGACGCGCTCTAGATTTCACAATCTTTTCACGTTGGTTTGCTGCGGAAACGCGCAAAATTGAGCGCAAATCGCTGGCAATTCGTAGAAGTTGGACCGCCGCCAAGATGCCAAAAAACGGCTTGCGGTGCTTCGTCCGTGCATGAAACTAGACAAGTTTCTCTAATCAGCGCTAAAGTGCGCCCAATTCCACGGAAAAAGAAGCGACCATGACGCGACTGCTGGTACTCCACGGCCCCAACCTCAATCTTCTCGGCACCCGGGAACCCGAGGTCTACGGCCGCGTGACTCTGCCGCAGATCGATCAGGCGCTCGCCGACCGCGCGGCCGACGCCGGCGTCGAGCTCGCGTCGTTCCAGAGCAATCACGAAGGCGCACTCGTCGATCGCATTCAATCCGCGCGAACTGAAAAGACCGATTTCATTCTGATCAACCCGGCCGCGTACACGCACACGAGCGTGGCGATCCGGGACGCACTGGCGGGCGTCGGCATTCCGTTCGTGGAGATTCATCTGTCGAACGTGCATCGTCGCGAACCGTTCCGGCATCACTCGTATTTCTCCGACCAGGCGGAGGGCGTGATCTGCGGCCTCGGCTGGAAGGGCTATCTGTACGCACTGGAGTTCGCGCTCGACCGGCTCGCCGCCGGCTCGTCGCGGGCCTGAATCAACAACACGTCTAATTGCGCCGGCCGCACGCGCGCCGGCATCCACGCATTGAAAGGGGCTTCCTGATGGATCTACGTAAACTGAAAACTCTGATCGACCTCGTCTCGGAGTCGGGTATCTCCGAACTCGAAGTGACTGAGGGGGAAGGCAAGGTCCGCATCGTCAAGAATGCGCCGCCGGTTTACGTGCAACCGTCCGCCTCGTACGCGCCGCAGCAGTTCGCGCAAGCCGCGCCCGCCAACGGCGGCGAAGCACTGCCCGCAGCCGCCGCAGCAGGCGCACCCGCCACCCCGGCCGCCGCGGCTCCGCAAGGCCACGTGGTGACGTCGCCGATGGTCGGCACGTTCTACCGTGCGCCGTCGCCGGGTGCCGATCCGTTCGTGCAGGTCGGCGACACGGTCAAGGAAGGCCAGACGATCTGCATTATCGAAGCAATGAAACTGCTGAACGAAATCGAGTCGGACAAGTCCGGCGTCGTGAAGGAAATCCTCGTCGAAAACGGCCAGGCAGTGGAATACGGCCAGCCGCTGTTCGTGGTCGGTTAAACGCGGCGCGCATCGCCTTTCGCGCGCATGCCGCCCGCGCGCCCGTGCACGAGCCCTCTCTGTTGCACGGAGCGCGCGCCCGATCCTCTGAGGCAGCCGGTGTTGTGAACGACCCGGCGCCCACTGATGAGTCGAAAACCCGCTATGTTTGAAAAAATCCTTATTGCCAATCGTGGCGAGATCGCGCTTCGCATCCAGCGCGCCTGCCGCGAACTCGGCGTCAAGACGGTCGTCGTCTATTCGGAAGCCGACAAGGAAGCCAAGTACGTGAAGCTCGCCGACGAGGCGGTCTGCATCGGCCCGGCGCCCTCCAATCTGAGCTACCTGAACATGCCGGCGCTGATCAGCGCGGCGGAAGTCACGGACGCCGAAGCGATTCACCCCGGCTACGGCTTTCTGTCCGAAAACGCCGACTTTGCCGAGCGTGTCGAGCAGTCCGGCTTCACCTTCATCGGCCCGCGTCCGGAAACCATCCGCATGATGGGCGACAAGGTCACGGCGAAGCAGACCATGATCAAGACCGGCGTGCCCTGCGTGCCCGGTTCGGAAGGCGCATTGCCCGACGATCCGAAGGAAGTCGTGAAAATTGCCCGCCAGATCGGCTACCCGGTGATCATCAAGGCAGCGGGCGGCGGCGGCGGCCGCGGCATGCGCGTCGTCCACACGGAAGCGGCGCTCGTGAATGCGGTCAACATGACGCGCGAAGAAGCGGGCCGTGCATTCGGCAATCCGCAGGTTTACATGGAGAAATTCCTGGAGAACCCGCGGCACATCGAAATTCAGGTGTTGTCCGATTCGTTCAAGAACGCAATCTGGCTCGGCGAGCGCGACTGCTCGATGCAACGCCGTCATCAGAAGGTGATCGAAGAAGCGCCGGCGCCGGGTATCGCGCGCCGTCTGATCGACCGCATCGGCGATCGTTGCGCGGACGCCTGCAAGAAGATGGGCTATCTTGGCGCCGGTACGTTCGAGTTCCTGTACGAAAACGGCGAGTTTTACTTCATCGAGATGAACACGCGCGTGCAGGTCGAGCATCCGGTGACGGAACTCATCACGGGCGTCGACATCGTCCAGGAACAGATCCGCATCGCGGCCGGCGAAAAGCTCGCCTTCCGTCAGCGCGACATCGTGTTCAAGGGCCATGCCATCGAATGCCGGATCAACGCTGAAGATCCGTTCAAGTTCATTCCGTCGCCGGGACGTTTGACGTCGTGGCACATGCCGGGCGGCCCCGGCATTCGCGTCGATTCGCATGCCTACAATGGCTATTTCGTGCCGCCGAACTATGATTCGATGATCGGCAAGCTGATCGCTTACGGCGCGACGCGCGAGCAGGCGATCAAGCGGATGCGCATTGCGCTCTCCGAAATGGTTGTGGAAGGCATTCAGACGAACATCCCGCTGCATCGCGAATTGATGCTGGATGCGAAGTTCGTCGAAGGCGGCACGAGCATTCACTACCTCGAAAACCGGTTGGCCGCGAAGCAGCAGGCCGCGCCGGAAGAAGCGTAAGTCATGAGTTACCGGGAACTGGTCGCCGAACTGGCACGCGAGCACGCGGAGGAACTGTCCGACGCGCTGCTCGAGTTGGGCGCGCTGTCCGTGTCCGTCGAAGATGCGGACGCCGACACGCCCGACGAGCAACCGCTCTTCGGCGAGCCCGGTCTCACGCCCGAACGCACCGCGTGGCAGCGCTCGCGCGTGATCGCCTTGCTCGCGCCGGAGCACGAGCCGGCGGTGTTGCTTGCCGCCGCGTCGAACGAAATCGGCCTCGCCGAGGCGCCGCCCTTCAGCGTGCGCGAAGTCGAGGAACAGGACTGGGTGCGGCTCACGCAGTCGCAATTCGATCCGATTCCGATTGGCGAGCGCATCTGGGTGGTGCCGTCGTGGCATGACGCGCCGGACCCGAACGCGCTGGTGCTCGAACTCGATCCCGGCCTCGCCTTCGGCACGGGCAGCCATCCGACCACGCGTCTTTGCATGGAATGGCTGGAGCAAGCCGTGCAGCCGGGACAATCGGTGCTCGACTACGGCTGCGGCTCGGGCATCCTCGCGATTCTCGCGAAAAAATGCGGCGCCGATCCGGTGTTCGGCGTCGACATCGACCCGCAGGCTGTCGAGTCCGCGCGTCACAACAGCGAGCGCAACCGCGCGGAAGTCACCTATGGCTTGCCCGACGCGTGTCCGGCCGGCGAATTCGAGATCGTGGTCGCCAATATCCTGTCCAATCCGCTCAAGCTGATGGCCTCGATGCTGTCGTCGAAGGTCAAGCCGGGCGGTCGCATCGCACTGTCGGGCATCCTGGCGCGACAAGCCGACGAGGTCGCGCAGGTGTACGCGCGCTGGATCGACATCGGCGTATGGCGCGAACACGAAGGCTGGGTATGCTTAACGGGAACGCGCCGCGAAAGCCATTAGAATAAGGCGTATTGTCCAACCAACAGCCTCGCGGCTAACCGGCTCAATATGCTTCTGGCGACGCGCTGCCCCTTCTGCGAAACCGTTTTCCGCCTGCAACCCACGCAGCTCGCGCTGCGTCGCGGCCTCGTGCGTTGCGGGCAATGCCACGAAGTATTCGACGCATCCGGCAGCCTCTACGACATCAGCGAAGGCGGCGACTTTTCCACTGCCAGACACGTGTCCGCCGCGGCGGCCATGGAGGCGCTTTCCGGCACGCGGCCGAGCGGCGCCGACTTCAGCCCCGCCGCGTGGGATCCCTGGGCGCCCCGGCCCACGCCGCTTTTCGAGGAACGCTTCCGTCATAACGCGGAGAACGTTTCAGCCGGGCCGCGCTACACCGGCGCCCGCGCGGACGCCCCCACGCCCGCTGCGCCGGGCCGCGCGGCAGCCGGTCCGGAGTTGTCCGCCGGGGCGTCAGGTGCGTCAGGCGCTTCAGGTGCCGCAGCTCGGCCCGACCACGAGCCCGTGCTTGCGGACGCGCCGCTCGAACCCTTCGCGTACGAGGACGAGCCGGCGAATGAGCCAACAAGCGAACCAACCAGCAAGCCGTCCGCCGACGAAGCTCCGCGCGTCTGGCATAAAACGGAGCGCCTCGCTGGCTCTCCGGCCGACGAACCGGTGTTCAATGAACCGACGAGCTTCCACGGATTTCCCGACAACGAACCGCATTTCGGCACCACCGGCGTAGGTGCGGCCGGCCTCGGCACGACGCATCCGCATCCGCATCTGGACGATCCGGACCTGCGCGGGCCGGCACGTGCGGCTGCGACGCCGGGCGGCGAGCCGTTCTCGGTGAACCCCGTGAACGACGACGCCGATCCGTTTCCGGTGGTGCGCGAAACGCGTCCGGCCGAGCCGCAGCGTCTTGCGTGGATCATCGGCGGATCGGTGGCGGCGGGACTGCTCGTGATCGCCCTGCTTGCGCAGCTCGCGTGGTGGCAGCGCGAAACCGTGCTCGTCTATCTGCCGAGCACGCAGGCGTTGTACGCGAAGGCATGCGCGCAGCTCGGCTGCCAGATCACGGCGCCGCACGACATCGACGGTCTCCAGGTCGAGCCGTCCGATCTGCGCCAGGTCGACGGGCCGCACAAGCTCGAGTTGCGCATGCCGCTGCGCAACCGCTTCAACGTCGCGCTCGCCTATCCGGCAATCGAACTCACGCTGCTTGACGACCAGAACAACATTGCGCTGCGCCGCGTGCTCTTTCCGCAAGACTACGTGCCGCCTGGCACGCCGATCGCGGCCGGCCTGCCGCCGCACATGACGCAAACCATGATCGTGCGCCTCGACACCGGCAACGCGGTCGCCTCGAATTTCCGCGTACAGATTTTCTATCCGTAACGCATCCCCGCGTGCCCGGCTCGAACCGGGCGCGTTCACCGTCATCACTGACGAACTTTCGGAGCACAACAACATGAGTCAAGTCACGCTGGGTGGTAACCCGATCGAAGTAGCCGGCACGTTCCCGTCGGTCGGACAGACCGCTCCTGCTTTCTCGCTGGTCGGCAAGGACCTGAAGCCGCTGTCGCTCGCCGATTTCGCCGGCAAGCGCAAGGTGCTCAACATTGTCCCGAGCCTCGACACGCCGACCTGCGCGACCTCCACCCGCAAGTTCAACGAAGCTGCCGCGAAGCTCAGCAACACGGCCGTGATCGTCGTGTCGGGCGACCTGCCGTTCGCCGCCTCGCGCTTC
The DNA here is from genome assembly GCF_902859825.1 of Paraburkholderia phenoliruptrix. Taxonomy (GTDB): domain Bacteria; phylum Pseudomonadota; class Gammaproteobacteria; order Burkholderiales; family Burkholderiaceae; genus Paraburkholderia; species Paraburkholderia phenoliruptrix. Next base: position 57,452 of record NZ_CADIKB010000018.1, read on the forward strand.
TGCACGACCGAAGGCATTGAAAACGTCGTGACGGCCTCGACCTTCCGCGGCCACGAATTCGCCCAGGCGTACGGCGTCGACGTGACGAGCGGCCCGTTGACGGGTCTGACGGCGCGCGCCGTCGTCGTGATCGACGAAAACGACAAAGTCGTGCACGCGGAACTGGTCGGCGAAATCAAGAACGAACCGAACTACGACGCTGCACTTGCCGCGCTGAAGTAAAACTTCAGCGTAGGACGACCCGGCGCCGCGCTCAACGCGCGGCGCTGTCACATCGTCACTTCCATTTCTCCACAGTTTTTTACAGGAACGCTCGCCTTGGCTACGCTGATTTGCGGCTCGCTCGCCTACGACAACATCATGACCTTCGAAGGCCGGTTCCGGGAGCACATCCTGCCGGAGCAGGTTCACATCCTGAACGTGAGCTTTCTCGTGCCGACCATGCGCCGCGAGTTCGGCGGCTGCGCGGGCAACATCGCCTATTCGCTGAATCTGCTGGGCGGCGACGCGCGCATCATGGGCACGCTCGGCGAGGTGGACGCGCAGCTCTACATGGACCGCTTCACGCAGTTGGGGCTGTCCACGGAAAACGTGCTGGTCGTGCCGGGCACCTACTCCGCGCAGGCCATGATCACCACCGATCTGGAGAACAATCAGATCACCGCGTTCCATCCGGGCGCGATGATGCAGTCGCATCTGAACCGCGCTGACGAAGCGAAGGGCATCACGCTCGGCATCGTCGCGCCGGACGGCTACGACGGCATGGTCCAACATTCGGAACATCTGGCCGCCGCCGGCGTGCCGTTCATTTTCGATCCGGGCCAGGGCCTGCCGCTCTTCGACGGTGCTGCACTGCGGCGCATGATTGAACTTGCGACTTACGTAGCTGTCAACGATTACGAAGCCAAGCTCGTGAGCAACAAGACCGGTTGGTCGATCGAGGAGATCGCCGGCAAAGTGGAGGCGCTCATCGTCACGCTCGGCGAACACGGTGCGCAGATTCATCACGCGGGCGGCGTCGAGCAGATTCCGGCCGTCAAGGCGCAACAGGTGCTCGATCCGACCGGATGCGGCGACGCGTTCCGCGGCGGTTTGCTGTACGGCATCGAAAAGAAGCTCGGCTGGGCGACCACCGGCCGTCTCGGGAGCCTGATGGGCGCGCTGAAGATCGAACACCAGGGTCCGCAAAATTATGCGCCCACCCGGGCGCGGATCAACGAACGGTTCAAGCAGGCGTTCGGGTACGACCTGCCGTAATACCGCAAGCTATTGGAGTTAGGGAATGAGAACAACGAGTCGCCTGATAGTGGCCGCCTTGATTGCCGGTTCGCTGGCCATGTCGGGGTGTGCGTATAACAGCAGCTCTGCCGACGTCTACACGGCGTCGCAGGCGCAGCGCGAGGAAACGGTCCGCATGGGCACGGTCGACAGTGTGCGCGCAGTCAAGATCAGTTCGAACAACGGTCAGCCGAGCGGCCTCGGTGCGATCGGCGGCGGCGCCCTGGGCGCGGTGGCCGGCAGCGCGATCGGCGGCGGACGCGGCTCGATCGTGACCGGCATCATCGGCGGTCTGGCGGGCGCGGTGGCCGGCAATTCGGTCGAGAACAGCGTCGCCGTGCGCGACGGTCTGGAAATCACCGTGCGGCTCGACAACGGCGATATTCGCGCCATCACGCAAAGCGCCACGGGCGAAATTTTCCGCGCCGGCGACCGCGTCCGGCTGCTCTCCAGCGGCGGCGTCACGCGCGTGACGCACTAAGTTTTCCCCTCTCGAGCGGCCAGCCTGACGCGGCCGCATCGACCTCACACGCATGCCCTCCCCTGTGCATGCGTTTTTTTTCGCCGACGCTTTTCGCGTCACGCGGCGCTCCACGCTCGACGTGTTCGAGTGGCGAAAAAAAATCCCGCGGCCGGAAACCGGCAACGGGATTCTGACCGCGTGGCGCTCGCAAGACTGCATCAAGCGCCACTCGGTCATCCGGCACACCTAACGATGTGCCGAAGTGCTGCTACTGCCTGTCGTCCGATTACGGACGGCTGCCCGTCGGGAACGGCCATGCCGCTGCCGGGTTCAGCGCGGTCTTCACCGTCGCCGCCGGCGCGCTCGAAACAGAAGTCGCAGCGGGTGCAGGCGCTGCCTTCTTGGCGACAGCCTTCTTCGCAGGGGCAGCCTTCTTCGCAGGAGCGGCGGCCTTCTTCGCAGGAGCAGCCTTCTTGGCAGGCGCAGCTTTTTTAGCAGCAGCCTTTTTCGCAGGCGCGGCCTTCTTGGCAGCGGCCTTCTTCGCAGGCGCGGCTTTCTTCGCAGCAGCCTTCTTCGCGGGCGCGGCCTTCTTCGCAGCAGCCTTCTTCGCGGGCGCGGCCTTCTTCGCAGTCGCCTTCTTGGCCGGTGCTGCCTTCTTCGCTGCAGCCTTCTTGGCCGGTGCTGCCTTCTTCGCGGCTACCTTCTTGGCCGGTGCTGCCTTCTTCGCTGCGGCCTTCTTAGCCGGTGCAGCCTTCTTCGCTGCAACCTTCTTCGCCGGCGCTGCCTTCTTCGCTGCGACCTTCTTGGCCGGCGCTGCCTTCTTCGCTGCTACTTTCTTGGCCGGTGCGGCCTTCTTCGCCGGAGCTGCCTTCTTGGCTGCGACCTTCTTCGCTGCAGGCTTCTTAGCGGCGGCTTTCTTTGCAGTTGCCATCATTTTCTCCTTCAGGTTTTCAGATGAGAGTCAGTTCAAACTACACCCTTCGTCAAAACCCGCTTCCCGCGGACGCTTCTCAGGGCGCGCGCTACGAAGCGGGCTATTCATCGGCGTACGCAGGTGCTGCGCGCTTACGCTAATGAATGCGGTAAGGCGCGCCGTGCCCGAAGGCACCGCGCGCCAAATGTCATCGGCGTTGGGTTTCAACGCCGGCAATTGCTTGATCGAGCCGACGGCGATCACGCCGACGGCTTTTTCCGGGGGGAAGTTTGCCCATCCCACTGAAGGGTTCGCAAAGTGCCGGTCATGTTTGTGGGCCGCGAAGGCACGCGGCGCACGGGGCACGCTTTGCATCAGGCGGTTCAGCTCCTAAACATAATTGCCGCAGCCGGAGGCCGACGGCATCCCCATCGATGAATGCATCACAGCACGGACCCGGTTTACTCCCAGGTCAGCGCGCCGCCAGTCTGATATTCGATAACACGCGTCTCGAAGAAGTTGCGCTCCTTCTTCAGGTCGATCATCTCGCTCATCCACGGGAACGGGTTTTCCTCGTTCGGGTACAGCGGATCGAGACCGATCTGCTGGCAACGGCGGTTGCAGATGAAGCGCAGATAGCTCTTGAACATCGACGCATTGAGGCCGAGCACCCCGCGCGGCATCGTGTCTTCTGCGTAACGATATTCGAGTTCGACCGCCTGCTGGAAGATCTCGCGGATCTCCGCGCGGAATTCAGCCGTCCAGAGTTGCGGGTTTTCGAGCTTGATCTGGTTGATCAGGTCGATGCCGAAGTTGCAGTGCATCGACTCGTCGCGCAGGATGTACTGGTACTGCTCCGCCGCGCCGGTCATCTTGTTCTGGCGGCCCAGCGCCAGGATTTGCGTAAAGCCGACGTAGAAGAACAGGCCTTCCATCACACAGGCGAACACGATCAGCGAGCGCAGCAGCGTCTGGTCTGCTTCGAGCGTGCCGGTCTTGAAGGCCGGATCGGTCAGGACGTGGATGTACGGAATGAGGAATTCGTCTTTCGCGCGGATCGAGGGAACCTCGTGATACGCGTTGAAGATCTCGCCTTCGTCGAGACCGAGCGATTCGACGATGTACTGGTATGCGTGCGTGTGGATCGCCTCTTCGAACGCCTGGCGCAGCAGGAACTGGCGGCATTCGGGCGCCGTGATGTGGCGGTAGGTGCCCAGCACGATGTTGTTGGCGGCGAGGGAGTCGGCCGTCACGAAGAAGCCCAGGTTGCGCTTGACGATGCGGCGCTCGTCTTCGGTCAGACCGTTCGGGTCTTTCCAGAGGGCGATGTCGCGCGACATGTTCACTTCTTGCGGCATCCAGTGGTTGGCGCAACCAGCCAGATACTTTTCCCACGCCCACTTGTACTTGAACGGCACCAATTGATTGACGTCGGTCTGGCCGTTGATGATGCGCTTGTCGGCGACATTGACCCGCGCTTCGGAAACAGCAGCGGTTCCGGCAGCACGCGCCGCGGTGGCAACGGGAGCGACAGCGATGTCGTTCGCGAAGATGTCTTGAGCCGAGGGAGCATGAGGAGCGGAACGCGTTCCGACTTGCGAACCGACAGCCGGTCCCGCAGCGTTGCGCAACACGTTCTGTTGCGTAGCGCTCGAGGGAGTTACGGCAGTGATCTCGTCATCCCAGTTGAGCATAAATGTCACCATCAATTTAGAACGGTTTGTACCATCTTTTCACGAGCGATAAAAGAGTCCGCTTGCGAAAAATCCTGTTTTCGATTCGCGTTGCTACGTTCATACAACACTTTGTTCAACGTAGTGTGCGCATCACCTCATGTGAGGCGTGTTGAACGTGTGTCGTCGAGGTACTTCGCGAGCTCGGAGAGCAACGTGTTCAAGCGTCGTTTCGCTGCTCTATCTATCTGTATTGCGCGAGTGCTCTTGCCGCGTGTGCTGCACGTTGCCGGTTCGTCCGCGTGAGTGAGTTGAAGTTCAACGCAGCGTCGGGCGAGGCATGTGGCCGGCAAGCTTGCCTGCTCCGCTTGCTTGGCGGGCTTGCCCGGTTCCCTGCTCCGTTCACCGAAGCGTTGACGACGCGTTGCCGAAGCGCCGGGGTGTTGCAGTCTGCTGTCGGCTTGCGCGCTTCATCACACGCCGACTCGTTGCTTCGCTACTGCACTGTCCGACGATGAGCGGTGCGGCTTTCACTTCCTGCTGACTTCAGCATCGCGCTTGCCGCGCCGCTCGTCGAATGACTTCTGCGTCATCTCTGCGAGGTTCGTTGCTGCTGCATGCGGGTGATTACCTAGAACCCGTCAGCAAACAACGAACCTGCCTGCTGCTCGCCGCTTACTGGCAAGCCTCGCACTCGTCGAAGCCGGGGTCGCCCGGACGCATCATGCACACGGGACCGTCCGCTTCAGGCGCTGCTTCGACTGCAACAGCCGGCACTGCTGCCGCTGCTGCCTGCAGGCCGCCAGCACCACCGCTCACGCCGAAGCCACCTGCCGCGCCGCCGCTGATACCGCCGGCGCCACCGGCACCTTCGCCGCCGCCCGAGCTCACCGCGTTGAGCGCGCCGTGAGCCACCGTCGATTTCTCGACGTGCGTGGCCGCCATTGTGCGGAGGTAGTACGTGGTCTTCAGGCCGCGCACCCACGCAAGTTTGTAGATCTCGTCGAGCTTCTTACCCGATGCACCCGCCATGTAAATGTTCAGCGACTGCGCCTGGTCGATCCACTTCTGACGGCGCGAAGCCGCTTCGACGAGCCACTTCGGATCGACTTCGAACGCGGTCGCGTAGATCGCGCGGAGGTCGGCCGGAATGCGGTCGATGCGCGAGAGCGTGCCGTCGAAGTACTTCAGGTCGGCGACCATCACCTCGTCCCACAGGCCGCGTGCCTTCAGGTCGCGAACCAGGTAGTCGTTGACGACCGTGAATTCGCCCGACAGGTTCGACTTCACATACAGGTTCTGGAACGTCGGCTCGATGCAGGCCGACACGCCGATGATGTTCGAGATGGTCGCCGTCGGCGCGATCGCGATGCAGTTCGAGTTGCGCATGCCGTAGGTGGCGATGCGCGAACGCAGCTCCGTCCAGTCCATCGACTCGCTCGAATCCACTTCGACATAGCCGCCGCGCGCTTCGGCGAGCAGCTTGACCGAGTCTTGGGGGAGGATGCCGCGATCCCACAGCGAGCCGCGGTAGCTCGAGTAGCGGCCGCGCTCCTGCGCGAGTTCCGTCGACGCGTAGTACGCGTAGTAGCAGACCGCTTCCATGGACGTGTCCGCGAACTTGACCGCTTCTTCCGACGCGTACGGCGTGCGCAGCAGATGCAGGCAGTCCTGGAAGCCCATGATGCCCATGCCGACCGGACGGTGCTTCAGGTTCGAGTTACGCGCCTTCGCCACCGCGTAGTAGTTGATGTCGATCACGTTGTCGAGCATGCGCATCGCGACGCTGACCGTGCGCTTCAGCTTGTCGTGGTCGAGCGCGAGCGTGCCGTCGGCCTGTTCCTTCAGATGCGCGACGAGGTTCACCGAGCCCAGGTTGCAGACGGCGATTTCGGCGTCGCTCGTGTTCAGCGTGATTTCGGTGCACAGGTTCGACGAGTGCACGACGCCCACGTGCTGTTGCGGCGAGCGCACATTGCACGGATCCTTGAACGTGATCCACGGGTGGCCGGTTTCGAACAGCATGCCGAGCATCTTGCGCCACAGCTGGGCCGCCGGAATCTTCTTGAACAGCTTGATTTCGCCGCGCGCGACCTTGTCTTCGTAAGCCGTGTAAGCCGCTTCGAATTCGGCGCCGAACTTGTCGTGCAGATCCGGGCAGGTGGACGGCGAGAACAGCGTCCAGTCGCCGCCTTCCATCACGCGCTTCATGAACAGGTCGGGAATCCAGTTCGCCGTGTTCATGTCGTGCGTGCGGCGACGGTCGTCGCCCGTGTTCTTGCGCAGCTCGAGGAATTCTTCGATGTCGAGGTGCCACGTCTCCAGGTACGCGCACACCGCGCCCTTGCGCTTGCCGCCCTGGTTCACGGCCACGGCCGTGTCGTTGACGACCTTCAGGAACGGCACGACGCCTTGCGACTTGCCGTTGGTGCCCTTGATGTGCGAGCCGAGCGCGCGCACGCGCGTCCAGTCGTTGCCGAGGCCGCCGGCGAACTTCGAGAGCAGCGCGTTTTCCTTCAGTGCTTCGTAGATGCCGTCGAGGTCGTCGTCGACCGTCGTCAGATAGCACGACGACAGTTGCGAGCGGCGCGTGCCCGAGTTGAACAGCGTCGGCGTGGACGACATGAAGTCGAAGCTCGACAGCACGTTGTAAAACTCGATGGCGCGCGCTTCACGGTCGATCTCGTTCAGCGACAAACCCATCGCAACACGCATAAAGAATGCCTGAGGCATTTCGATACGCACGCCGTCGTGATGCAGGAAGTAACGGTCATACAGCGTTTGCAGACCGAGGTAGCCGAACTGCAGGTCGCGGTTCGCGTCGAGCGCGGCGCCGAGACGCTTCAGGTCGAACTGCAGGAGCTTGTCGTCGAGCAGTTCCGCTTGCACGCCGCGCTTGATGAACTGCGGGAAGTATTCGGCGTAACGCTCGCCCATTTCGGCTTGCGTCACTTCTTCTTCGAGAATCTCGCGGCGGATGGTGTGCAGCAGAATGCGCGCGGTGACCTGGCTGTAGGCCGGATCTTTTTCGATCATCGTGCGCGCGGCGAGAATGGCCGAGTCGTAGACCTGGCTCATCGGCACGCCGTCGTACAGGTTCTTCACCGTTTCGGCGACGATCGGCTCGGCGCTGACGGCGTCGCCCAGATTCGCGCAAGCCGACTCGATGATGCCACGCAGCGCCGCCATGTCGAGCGGACGCGTGACGCCGTTGTCGGTGACGCTCAGGCCCGGCGTGCTCGCCGCCGCCTGCTCGTCGTGACCGCGCGCCTGGGTGCGCTTCTCGCGATACAGCACGTAGGCACGCGCGACGTTGTGCTCGCCGCCGCGCATGAGCGCGAGTTCGACCTGATCCTGAATGTCTTCGATATGGAACGTGCCGCCGTTCGGACGGCTGCGCAACAGCGCGCGCACCACGTTCTGCGTGAGTTGCTCGACCAGTTCGCGCACGCGTGCCGACGCCGCGCCTTGACCACCGTTGACGGCGAGGAAGGCCTTCGTCACGGCGATGGCAATCTTCGACGGCTCGAACGACACGACGCTGCCATTACGGCGGATCACCTTGTAGTCGGCATAGGTCGCTTGCGGCGCGAGCGCCTGAGCGCCTTGTGCCTGGCCGAAAGCCTGGCCAGTCGGCGATCCCTCATACCGGGTCGTCACATTGTCGGTGGTTTGCATGTGCAAAGCTCCTGGTCCTGGAAATGTTGCGGCGAGTGCCGCGGATTAAAACGAACGCTGCGCCGCCGCGTGCGCAAGCGATGAGGTGCAGGAAAAAGACCGGCCTTGGCGGCTGGCGGGATGCGACTGCGATGAAGCCTGATTCGAATTCGTAACGGTCTTCTTCGTAGTGGTCGCGATCACTCTCAGCCCCTTTCCTGATGCATTCTGGTTGCCGCCGGTTGGTCTTGACCGGCGCGCCGCAGGAATTTTTTCGCTGCCTGGAATGCTTGCGGCGCCATGCTCCGGGAGCGGGGCGCCGCAGACTTGTGCACGCAGTTATGCACTCGGTTATTCACACAGTTATACACAGGACACACAATATCTAGTGCGTAACTGAATGTGTGGCACCAAGTATAGTGGACTTTCAAGACAGATCAAATCGTTTTATTTGCTTCCGACGTCTTGACTTTTGGCTCGCGCGACGCGAAGCCGCCTCCCCGGAGAACAAGGCTGCGCCTCGTTCTCCTCGCATCACGCAAGTTCGCGCGAAGGGGCTTTACGGCGTTTTAGAAAACTTGAGATAGGGGAAATACCGATCCGCGAGCGCGGTGTCGGATTGCAGGCGCGCCCACTCGAAGTGAGGTCCTGGATCGGTCTTGCGGCCGGGCGCAATATCGGCGTGCCCCGCGAGTGCCTCGATCGGATAGCGCGAGAGGAGCGCGGTGACGAGCGCGCTCAGCGTGTCGTATTGCGCCGCCTCGAACGCGGTCGTGTCGCTACCCTCAAGCTCGATGCCGATGGAGAAATCATTGCAGCGCTCGCGTCCGAAAAAATTGGACGGCCCGGCGTGCCACGCACGCTCGTTGCACGACACGAACTGTTCGAGCGCGCCGTTGCGGTGAATCACGAAATGCGCCGACACGCGCACGCCGCGCAGATGCGCGTCGTAGTACGGGTGAGCGTTGCAGTCGAGCGTATTGAGGAAGAGTTCGGCGATGGCCGTGCCGCCGAATTCGTCAGGCGGCAAGCTGATGTTGTGCACGACAATCAGCGTGGGCACCGCGCCTTGCGGCCGTGCCTCGACATTCGGCGAGGGCAGTTTGCGTGCTTGCGGGACCCAACCGTCTGCGTCGACGGTGAATGCGACGCTCATCGGGCCTCGCGGCCCGTGGGTCGTGCGCCGTGGCGCTGCGCATGCGCGGCGCTGCAGAACGCCTCTCCAGCGACGACGATGGAATCGCTCTTCGGCGCATGCACGCCGCACTCGACGCAGCGGATCATCGGCTCGGCGAGTTGCGGCGTGGCGGGACGTGCCGCGCCGTTGCCGCCGTTGCGGTAATCGGCCTTGTCGGCCGCCCCGCGTGCGCCATCCGCGCCGGTACGTTGCGCCGTGTGCGCGTCATGACGGCGCAGCGCCTTCACAAGCCATTGGCCGACGATGAACAGCAGGATCAGCAAAAAGATTTGTCGCATGGAACACGCTCACACTACGGCACGGTGCAGCAGCACCTCGAAAACAAAACGGCTGCCGACATAAGCCAGCAGCAGCGCGACGAACGACGCCAGCACCCAGCGCAATGCGGCACGGCCGCGCCAGCCTGAGATCTTGCGCGCGGTCAGCAGCGCGCCGAACATCACCCACGAAAGAATGGCGAACACGGTCTTGTGGTCGAGGCTAAGCGCCCGGTCGACCAGTTGCTCGCTGAACAGAATGCCCGACACGAGCGTGAGCGTAAGCAGCACGAAGCCCGCGCCGATCAGACGGAACAGCAGCTTCTCCAGCGTGAGCAGCGGCGGCAGCGTGTCGAGCCAACTGGAAAGCCAGCCATTGCCGGCTGCGGCGACGTGACGCTGTGCGAGGCCGCCGCGCATGGCATGCAGACGTCGCTCGACGAGCAGCATCAGGACGGCATGCAGCGCCGCGATAGCGAACAGTCCATAGGCAATGTTGGCGATCAGAAAGTGCAGCTTGAACAAGGGGGCGGCCGAATACGGCAGCACGCGCACGCCGTTGAACGCAAGCGGCAAAAGCGAGGCGACGCAGGCGAGCGGCAATACGAGTAGCCGCAGCCCGTCGAGCGGAAAGAAAAAGCTTTCTATCCAGTAGATGCCGGCGCCGAGCCAGAACATGGCCGAGAGCGCGAAGGCGAAACCGAACACCATCGCATTCTGCGGAAAGATCGTGGTGTGCAGCAGCACGCCGTGCGCGAGGAGCGCCACGAACAACAGCGCGCGGCCCGACGAGCCCATGCCGGAAGCCGCGGCGCCGGCCAGCCCCGGCTGCGCATGGCCGGCCGTCATGGCGGCGGCCGGCAGCGGCGGCATGCTCTCCAGCATGGGGCGCGATCCGGCGTGCCGGTGCGAGCGCCAGCCGGCCACGGCGAGTCCGCCATAGAGGAGCGCGGTGAGGGCATACAGTACAATATCCATATTCGAAGTTTACACTAGGCCCCTGCTCCGCGACGTCTTCCGCTTCGCGCCCGCCCGGGCCGCACTGTTCATCGCTCCCCATGCTCGACAATCTGACTCAACGGATGGCGCGCGTCGTCAAGACGCTGCGCGGCGAAGCCCGGCTCACTGAGGCGAACACCCAGGAAATGCTGCGCGAAGTGCGTCTCGCGCTGCTCGAAGCGGACGTGGCGTTGCCCGTCGTGCGCGAGTTCATCGCAAAGGTCAAGGAGAAGGCGCTCGGCGAGGAAGTCATCAGCAGCCTGTCGCCGGGCCAGGCGCTCGTCGGCGTCGTGCAGCGCGAGCTGACGGCGGTCATCGGCGGTGACTATGAGGGCAAGGCCTCGGAGCTGAATCTCGCCGTCACGCCGCCGGCCGTGATTCTGATGGCGGGTCTGCAAGGCGCGGGTAAAACGACCACGGTCGGCAAGCTCGCCAAGCTGCTGCGCGAGAAGTACAAGAAGAAGGTGCTGACCGTTTCGTGCGACGTCTACCGCCCCGCTGCTATCGCGCAGTTGAAGACGGTGACCGAGCAGGTCGGCGGGGACTTCTTCCCGTCTGAGCCGGATCAGAAACCCGTTGACATCGCGCGTGCCGCCGTGGATTGGGCGAAGCGCCATTATCACGACGTGCTGCTCGTCGACACGGCCGGCCGTCTCGGTATCGACGAGGCGATGATGCAGGAAATCGCCGCGCTGCACAGCACGCTGAAGCCGGCCGAAACGCTCTTTGTCGTGGACGCGATGCTCGGCCAGGACGCGGTCAACACGGCGAAGGCATTTAGCGACGCGCTGCCGCTCACCGGCGTCGTGCTCACCAAGCTCGACGGCGACTCGCGCGGCGGCGCCGCGCTTTCCGTGCGCCACGTGACGGGCAAGCCAATCAAGTTCGTCGGCGTCGCCGAAAAGCTGGACGGGCTGGAGGTTTTCTATCCGGACCGGATGGCCAACCGGATTCTGGGCATGGGCGACATTCTCGCCCTCGTCGAAGAAGCGCAACGCGGCGTGGACGTCCAGGCCGCGCAAAAACTCGCCGACAAGGTCAAGAAAGGCGGCGACTTCGACCTGAACGATTTCCGCGCGCAGCTCACGCAAATGAAGGGCATGGGCGGCCTGTCGTCGCTGATGGACAAGCTGCCCGCGCAGTTCCAGCAGGCGGCGGCCGGCGCCGACATGAGCCAGGCCGAAAAGCAGATGCGCCGCATGGAAGGCATCATCAACTCCATGACGCCGCTCGAGCGCGCCAAGCCGGATCTCATCAAGGCGACGCGCAAGCGCCGCATCGCCGCGGGCGCGGGCGTGCAGGTGCAGGAAGTCAACCGCATGCTCAACCAGTACGACCAGATGCGCACCATGATGAAAAAGCTGAAGGGCGGCAATCTGCAAAAGATGATGCGCGGCATGAAGGGCATGTTGCCCGGCATGCGCTAAGCTTTAGCAAGACGGCGGCGCGCAAGGTGTTTACGCAAACGCCAGCGGCCGTCTCGAAAGAAGAATGGGTTGTGAGCACTCCCGCTCACACTATGTATACAGTTACCGCCCGTCACATGTCATGAACCGCGAAGAAGCTCTCCATATTTTCAGCCACTCCGAAGAAATCGTTTCGGCCGACGAGGTGAACGCGTCGATCAGCGGCATGGCGGCCGCCATCCGTGCCGAAATGAGCGAGGACTTCCCGCTCGTGCTTTCGGTCATGGGCGGCGCGGCGGTGTTTACCGGCATGCTGCTGCCGCATCTCGACTTCCCGCTCGAGTTCGACTACATCCACCTGACCCGCTACCGCAACACCACCAAGGGCGGCAACGAGATGCAATGGCGCGTGGCGCCGGCGGAGTCGGTGAAGGATCGCGTGGTGCTCGTGCTCGACGACATTCTCGACGAAGGCGAGACGATGGCCGCGATCCGCGACCGCATTCTCGCAATGGGCGCCAAGCGCTTCCTGAGCGCTGTGCTGTGCGAGAAGATCATTCCGAAGGCGAAGCCGCTGCGCCCCGACTTCTGCGGCTTCGAAGTGCCGGACCGCTACGTGTTCGGCTGCGGTATGGACGCCAAGGGTTACTGGCGCAACCTGCCGACTATTCGGGCGCTGACTGAAGGCGCTTGATGAGTCCCGGCGTGGGCCGGTAGCCTGTAGCAAGCGAAGCAGAAAAAAAGCGGCCCGCCGGGCCGCTTTTTCATTTGCGCCGCGAATGGCGCGAAGCGGCGCCGAAGCAACAGCGTGCCCGCTTCACAGTTGATGCACGAACGCGCGAATACCGCCTAGCATCATCTCCACCGAAATCGCGACCAGCACGAGCCCCATCAGGCGCTCGAACGCCATCATGGTGCGCTCGCCAAGCCACGCCTGAATGCGCTCGGCCAGCATCAGGACCACGGCGCAGACGATCATCGTGACCGTCAGCGCGCCGATCCACTCGAACATCTTGCCGGGCGCCTGCGACGTCAGCAGCATCACCGTTGCGAGCGCCGACGGCCCGGCGAGCGCCGGAATGGCGAGCGGCACGATGAGCGGCTCGCCGCCGCGCGTGTCTCCGCCGAACGGGCCGTCGGGATGCGGAAACACCATACGCAACGCGATCAGAAACAGCACGATGCCGCCGCCGATGCGCAATGACTGGTCCGTGAGGCTCATCATGCGCAGAAAGCCGTCGCCGAGCACCATGAACAGCAGCAGGATCGCAAACGCGATCGCGACCTCGCGCAGAATCACGGCGGTGCGCCGCTTCGGCGACACACCGCGCAGACAGCTGATGAAGAGCGGAATGTTGCCGAGCGGGTCGGTGATCAGAATCAGCAGGACGGTCGCGGACAGGAAGGTGTACTCCACCGTCCGCTCCGCTTAGCGCGCGAGCGCCGCGCGAACCTTCGCGATGACCGCTTGCGCGGCTTCGTCGACCGGCAGCAGGGTGGCTTCGGCGTCGCGGCGGCCCTGATATTCGAGCTTGCCTTCCTTCAGGCCGCGGTCGCCGATCACGAGACGATGCGGCACGCCGATCAGTTCCCAGTCGGCGAACATGACGCCCGGGCGCTCGCCTCGATCGTCCAGAATCACGTCGATGCCCGCATCCACCAGTTCCGCGTACAGCTTGTCGGCCTGCTCGCGGACGGCTTCGCTGCGGTCGTAGCCCATCGGGCACAGCACGACTTCGAAAGGCGCAATCGATTCCGGCCAGATGATGCCCTTCTCGTCGAAATTCTGTTCGATCGCCGCGCCCAGAATGCGCGTGATGCCGACGCCGTAGCAGCCCATTTCCATAGGCTGCGGCTTGCCGTTTTCGTCGAGGCAGGTCGCGTTCATCGCTTCCGAATACTTGGTGCCGAGCTGGAACACGTGGCCCACTTCAATGCCCCGGCAGATGTCGAGCACGCCCTTGCCGTCCGGCGACGGATCGCCCTTCTTCACGTTGCGGATATCCGCCACGACCGGCTCCGGCAGATCGCGGCCCCAGTTGACGCCGGTGGTGTGATAATCCACTTCGTTCGAGCCCACCACGAAGTCGCTCATGTTCGCGACGGTGCGGTCCGCGACCACCTTGACCGGCTTCTTCGTGTTGAGCGGCCCGAGATAGCCCGGCGGCGTGCCGAAAGTTTCGATAATCTCGGCCTCGGTCGCCATGCGGAATTCGGCGAGGCCCGGCAGCTTGCTCGCCTTGATCTCGTTTAGATCGTGATCGCCGCGCAGCATCAGCAACCAGATGGTCGGTTCGGCGCCTTCGTTTTCGGTGGCGAGCACGATCGACTTGATGGTGCGCTCGAGCGGAATGTTCAGATATTCGGCGACGGCCTCGCACTTTGCCTTGCCCGGCGTGGGCGTCTTTTTCAGTTCCTCGGCCGGGGCCGCGCGCTCGGCGTAGAGCGGCAGCGCTTCGGCTGCTTCCACGTTTGCCGCGAAATCGGAGGTCGGGCAATAGGCGATGGCGTCCTCGCCCGTTTCGGCGATCACGTGGAACTCATGCGAGCCGCTGCCGCCGATCGAGCCGTTGTCCGCCGCCACCGCGCGAAAATCGAGACCGAGGCGGGTGAAAATGCGCACATACGCGTCGTACATCTTGCGATACGACTCGCGCAGGCCCGCCGCGTCCTTGTCGAACGAGTAGGCGTCTTTCATGATGAACTCGCGGCCGCGCATCACGCCGAAACGCGGGCGGATTTCGTCGCGGAACTTGGTCTGGATCTGATAGAAGTTGACCGGCAACTGACGGTAGCTCTTGATCTGACCGCGCGCGATGTCCGTCACCACTTCTTCGTGCGTGGGTCCGATCACGAAGTCGGATTGTTTGCGGTCCTTAAAGCGCAGCAATTCGGGGCCGTATTTCTCCCAACGGCCCGACTCCTGCCACAGCTCGGCCGGCTGCACGGCCGGCATCAGCAATTCGATCGCGCCTGCCCGGTTCATTTCCTCGCGCACGATGGCTTCCACCTTGCGGATAGAGCGCAGGCCGATCGGCAGATAGTTGTAGATGCCGCCGGCGACGCGGCGGATCATGCCGGCGCGCACCATCAGTTTATGGCTGACGATCTCGGCGTCCGCCGGAGCTTCTTTCAGGGTGCCGATAAAGAAACGGGAAGCTTTCATTCAGATTTTCCAAAAGCGGCGGCTCCGGAGGGACCGCCCGAAAGGGTGAAAACAGGAAATCGACACGGCTTGGGCGCCAAAGCCCTGCCCCGCGCCGCACTGCGCGGCGCCGCCATTACGGAGCCGTCGCCGCCGCGCAAGGCCTTGCACGCAAGGGATGACGCACGGGAAACTTGACAGGCTACCCCAAATGCAGGCCATTTGCGGCGAATCGTTCCATTCTGGTGCGAATCGGTGCGTGAGGGCCGTTATCTGTTTATAATCAAAGCAATTTTAAAGGATTCGAAGGTGGTTGTATGCTGGATCGTGAAGGCTTTCGCCCGAACGTCGGCATCATCCTCTTGAACGCGCACAACGAGGTGTTTTGGGGCAAACGGCTCCGTGAACATTCCTGGCAGTTTCCGCAAGGGGGCATCAAGTACGGTGAGACCCCCGTGCAAGCGATGTATCGGGAGTTACACGAAGAAACCGGTCTGCTTCCTGAGCACGTCAAGGTGATTGGTCGCACGCGCGACTGGTTGCGTTACGAGGTGCCTGACAAGTTCATCAAGCGCGAGGTACGCGGTCATTACCGCGGCCAGAAGCAAATCTGGTTTTTGCTCCGAATGGTGGGGCGCGATTGCGACATCTGCTTGCGCGCCACCGACCACCCGGAGTTCGATGCCTGGCGCTGGAACGAATATTGGGTGCCGCTCGACTGTGTGATCGAGTTCAAGCGGGATGTGTATCAGTTGGCGCTGACGGAGCTATCCCGTTTCATGCGCCGGACTGCGCCGCGTACGGAAAAAACGGGCGGTCACCATGGCCCGCGCTATCCGCGGATAGCGTCGTCAATGGAAAGTCCGCCGGATTCCACGGTGATGACGGTGACCTCGGTCACGTCGGTCACGTCGGTCAGACTCGAAACGTCGGTTCACACAACGGGCGCGGCCGACTGCGGCGAGCGTGTCGGTTCAGCGGATCAGACCGGCACCGCGTCCGAGCTCGAAAACGAATCGGCTCGCGAGGCTGGGGGCTCGCTCCTTCGCCACGGCGCGCGCAGTTGATTGTTCTGAGCGGCGTCTCGTGCCGTCCATGCGGGCGCGGCCCCCGGAATCCGGGAGCCGCGCCCGTTTTTTGAGGAAATCATATTGAAAGCACTTGCTCTCGTCGTGGCGTGCGTCGCCACCGGCGCCCTGCTGGCTGGCTGTTCGAGCGCCGGCAAACCCACCAACAAGGACGACAGCGCGTTCACCTACCTGCTCGACCGACCCACGAACTGGGTGGAAAACAAAGTCGACACGTTGCCGCCGTTGCCGCAGGAATCCAACCTGCTTCCGTTCGAGGTGTCGGGCAATACGCCGTTGCATTTCGCGATAGATCGCAACTCGTTGAGCGTGGGTTCCGACGGCGTGGTGCGCTACACCGTGGTGGTCACGAGTCCGAGCGGCGCGCGCAATGTGAACTATGAAGGCATTCGCTGCGACACCTACGAATGGCGCCTCTATGCCGGCCTGAATTCGGATCACGACGGGTGGGACAGAACGGTCGCCAACGACTTCACCCGCATTGAAAACGGCACGCTGAACGCTTATCACGCGGCGCTGTATCAGGATTACCTATGCGCCAACAAGCTCCCTACGGGCAGCGCGAAGTCGATTATCGAGAACATCCGCTATAAGCGCACGGCAACGTCTCTGGTTCATTGATCACATTGAACTGCTGACGGTTCTCCCAGCAAAAAGCCGTTCCGGTACCAACCGGAACGGCTTTTTTATGTGCATCTGGAGGCTCGGCTCGAGGCTCGGCTCAGCGTGCTAACCAGACGTGCCGACCGGAAACCGGTGAGCAGATCAAACCAGCACCAGATTGTCGCGATGAATCAGCTCGGGCTCCAGCATATAGCCGAGCACCGTTTCGATCTCGCCGCTCGGACGCCGCTGGATCAGCTTGGTTTCCGCACTACTGTAGTTGGTGAGGCCGCGCGCCACCTCGCGGCCGGTCGCGTCGAGGCAGGCAATGACCTCGCCGCGGGCAAACGCGCCCTGCACGCCCACAATGCCGATTGGCAGCAAACTCTTGCCGCCGGCGGTCAGTTTCTCGACGGCGCCGTCGTCGATTACCACGTGGCCGCGCACCTGCAGGTGATCGGCCATCCACTGCTTGCGCGCGGCCATGCGCGCGGTGCGTGCGATCAGCTGCGTGCCGATCGCCTCCCCGGACGCAAGGCGCGATAGCACGTCTGCTTCGCGGCCGCTCGCGATCACCGTATTAGCCCCGCTGTGCGCGGCGCGTTTGGCCGCCAGAATCTTCGTCAGCATGCCGCCGCGGCCCAGGCTGGAGCCCGCGCCGCCGGCCATGGCTTCGAGATCCGGCGCGCCGGCATCCGCCTGCTGGACCAGCGTTGCATTCGGATCTTTCCGCGGATCGGCGGTGAAAAGGCCTTGCTGATCGGTGAGGATGATGAGCGCGTCGCCCTCAATCAGGTTCGCCACCAGCGCGCCCAACGTGTCGTTGTCGCCGAACTTGATCTCGTCGGTCACGACGGTGTCGTTCTCATTGATGATGGGCACCACGCCGAGCCGCAGCAGCGTCAGCAACGTGGAGCGCGCATTCAGATAGCGCTCCCGGTCCGCGAGGTCGGCATGAGTCAGCAGGATTTGCGCGGTCTGAATGGAATGCTCGGCGAAGCGGCTCTCGTAGACCTGCGCGAGGCCCATTTGACCGACAGCCGCGGCGGCCTGCAATTCGTCGATCTCTCGCGGCCGCTTGGTCCAGCCGAGCCGCTGCATGCCTTCCGCGATGGCGCCCGAACTCACCAGCACCACTTCCTTGCCTTGCGCGCGCAAAGCGGCAATCTGCGCAGCCCAGCGACCAATGGCCGCATGATCGAGGCCGCGACCGTCGTTAGTGACGAGGCTCGAGCCGACTTTGACTACCAATCGCCGTGAATCTGCGATGACGGAACGCATTGTGCGCTGTCTCCCAAGATGACGCCTGACGCGCGCCGGCGCCGCTCGAGCGCCGACGCTCCGGTTGTTTAGTCCTGCGGATCGACGCTGGACTCGCCCGCGGCGGCCTTCGCATCGGGCTTGTCGCGAAAGCGCACGTCAGCGGCGAGATCTTCCGCCTCGGCTGCGCGCTGCGCGTCCGAATGCGCCGCGATGTGGTCATACACCGCATAGCAAAGGCTCTCGCAACCCTGACCGGTCAGCGCCGATATCTCGAAAACAGGACCGTCCCACCCGAAGCCTTCGAGAAAGGCCGAGACGCGCGCTTCGCGCTCGTCCTCAGGCACCATGTCCAGCTTGTTGAGCACGAGCCAGCGCGGCTTCTGATACAACTGCTCGTCGTACTTGCGCAGCTCGTTGACAATCGCCTTGGCCTCCGCGACCGGATCGACCGATTCGTCGAACGGGGCCAGGTCGACGATATGCAGCAGCAGCCCCGTGCGCTGCAGGTGGCGCAGGAACTGGTGACCGAGCCCCGCGCCTTCGGCTGCGCCTTCGATCAGGCCCGGAATGTCGGCGATCACGAAGCTGCGGCTCGGCCCCACGCGCACCACGCCGAGATTCGGCGCCAGCGTGGTAAACGGGTAGTCGGCGATTTTCGGCCTGGCATTCGATACCGACGAAATGAATGTCGATTTGCCCGCGTTCGGCATGCCGAGCAGGCCCACGTCAGCCAGCACCTTCAGCTCGAGGCGCACCATGCGGCGCTCCCCCGGCTTGCCGTCCGTCTTCTGGCGCGGCGCGCGGTTGGTGCTGGATTTGAAATGGAGGTTGCCGAGCCCCCCCGCGCCGCCCTGCGCGATCTGCACGCTCTGGTTGTGCTCGGTCAGATCGGCAATGAGCTCGCCGGTTTCCATGTCGGTGATCGTGGTGCCGACCGGCATGCGCAGCGTGATGTCGTCGCCGCCCTTGCCGTAGCAATCCGAGCCGCGGCCGTTCTCGCCGTTGCGCGCCTGATGCTTTTTCGCGTACCGGTAGTCGATCAGCGTGTTGATGTTGCGGTCTGCTACCGCGATCACGCTGCCGCCCCGCCCGCCGTCCCCGCCATCCGGCCCGCCGAACGGAACGAATTTCTCGCGGCGCATCGACGCGCTGCCATCCCCTCCGTCGCCGGCGATGACTTCAATCCTCGCTTCGTCAATGAACTTCATGCGTAACTCCGTCCCGTGGTGTACCGCCAGATGGTGCTGCCAGATCTGGTGTTGCTGGATCCTGCTTCAAACTGCTATTTTGCCGCGCCCGCCGCGCGATGATCAATCGACCGAACGGCATAGGACGATGTCCGAATGCGCGGCGCGACCGGCGCTTGCTGCAATAAAAAAAGCCCCGCTAACTTCGCGGGGCCTTTTCCGGTCCTGAAGCCCGTGCCTGATTAAACTCAGGCTGCTGCCGGGACAACGCTGACCGTGTGCTTCTTCGCGGCGCCTTTCGTCGAGAACTGGACGTGGCCGTCCGTCAGCGCGAACAGGGTGTGATCCTTGCCGATACCGACGTTTTCACCCGCGTGCATGCGCGTGCCACGTTGACGAACAATGATGCCGCCAGCGTTGATAGCCTGACCGCCGTACACTTTCACGCCAAGTCGCTTCGATTCGGAGTCGCGGCCGTTCCGGGACGATCCGCCTGCCTTTTTGTGTGCCATTTGATTTGCTCCTTAACCGGTGCGCTTACGCGTTGATCGCGTCGATGCGCAGTTCGGTATAGTTCTGGCGGTGGCCGCCATGCTTCTGGTAGTGCTTCCGGCGACGCATCTTGAAGATGGTCACTTTCGCGTGACGACCTTGCGACACGACGGTAGCCTTGACGGAAGCCCCACTGACCAGCGGCGTACCGAACTTAATCGATTCGCCTTCGCCCACTGCGAGAACCTGGTCGAGCGTGATTTCAGCGTCAATGTCTGCCGGTATCTGTTCTACTTTAAGTTTTTCGCCGACGGCAACTTTATACTGCTTGCCACCGGTTTTTATGACCGCGTACATTGAGAACCTCACTCTGTGTTCATTTTTCCCGCGCACCGCGCGCGGAAACCCGTGATTATACATAGAGTTAGCTGCTCGGTCAAAACTCATTGAGCGCCGCCTGACGGCGTCCCGCGTGCGCCGCGCGGCAGTCCGCGACCCGGAATCACCGCGATTCGCCTTATAATTCGCGGCACTACCCAATTCAGCCATCATGTCGTCGACTGCCACCCCCTCCTCCAACGCCGCCAGCCTGCTTGCTCCGATCGCCGAAGACATGCAGCAGGTGAATCGCGTCATCCGGCACCGTCTTGCGTCCGAGGTGATGCTGATCAATCAGATCTCCGAGTACATCATCAGTGCCGGCGGCAAGCGGCTGCGGCCCGCGCTGCTTCTGCTGGTGGCCGGCGCGCTCGGAGAAACCACGGGGCACCGGCACGAACTGGCGGCGGTCGTCGAATTCATCCACACCGCCACGCTGCTGCACGACGACGTGGTCGACGAATCCGACCTGCGGCGCGGCCGCCAGACGGCCAACGCGCTGTTCGGCAACGCGGCGAGCGTGCTCGTCGGCGACTTCCTCTATTCGCGCTCGTTCCAGATGATGGTGGGTGTCGGCAAGATGCGCGTGATGGAGATTCTGTCGGAAGCCACCAACATCATCTCCGAAGGCGAAGTCCTGCAGTTGCTGAACATGCACGACGCGGACGTGGACGAAGCGCGCTACATGCAGGTGATCCGCTACAAGACGGCCAAGCTGTTCGAGGCCGCCGCCCAGCTGGGTGCGGTGCTGGCCGGCGCAGACGCCCGCACCGAAGCGGCCGCCGCGGAGTTCGGGCGGCGCATCGGCACGGCCTTCCAGATCATGGACGACTGGCTCGACTACACGGGCACGGCAGAGTCCATGGGTAAAAATGCCGGCGACGACCTGCGCGAGGGCAAGCCCACGCTGCCGCTCATCTATCTGATCGAGCGCGGCACGCCCGAGCAGTCGGCACTCGCTCGCGAGGCTATCGAACAAGGCGGCACAGATCGTTTCGACACGATTTTCGAGGCCATCACGCGCTCGGGCGCGCTCGACCACACGCTCGAATGCGCGAAACAGGAGGCTCAGGCAGCGGCCGCAGCAATTTCTTCGTTTCCTGATTCCATTTACAAAGAAAGCCTGCTAGAATTATGTTCTTACTCGACGGCGAGACAGTCTTAGACGAGACGGAAGCGCCGGTTTAGTCTGAAACGGGTCCGCAGTACATTTCGGGGTGTAGCTTAGCCTGGTAGAGCGCTACGTTCGGGACGTAGAGGCCGGAGGTTCGAATCCTCTCACCCCGACCAGATTTGCCTTGTTAGCGCAAGGCTCGAAAAACCGCCCAGCTTGCTCGGCGGTTTTTTGTTTTTTGCGGCGCATTGTCGTCAGCGCGCCGAACGCGGTGCGCGTCAAGAGGGAAGCCGGGCGCGGCGCCGCTGGCGGCTTGCACTGCCCCCTCTGCTATATTCTCTCCATCCTTCCTCCCTCTATTCTTCACGACGCGTGGAACAACTTCCCTTATGGGCGCAGATTGGCGCCGTCTTCCTGCTGCTTGTCTGCTCGAGCTTCTTCTCGATTTCCGAAACGGCGATGATGGCGCTCAACCGCCATCGCCTGAAGCACCTTGCCAGCAAGAACGCGCTCGGCGCCAAGACCACGCAGGGCCTGCTCGCGCACACAGACCAGCTGCTGAGCGTCGTGCTGATCGGCAACAACCTGTTCAACACCATCATTCCGGTGCTGACCACGTCCATCGCGTTGCACACCTTTGGACGCAACAACGTGGTGCTGTCTATCGCGACGGGTATCGTCGCGTTCCTGATCATCGTGTTTGCCGAAATCACGCCGAAAATCGTGGGCGCCACCTTCCCCGAGAAGATCGCGCTGCCCGCGAGCCTGCTGATCGCGCCGATGATGCGCGCCGCCCGACCGCTCGTCTGGTTCGTCAATCTCTTTGCCACCGGCATCTTGCGCGTCCTGCACATCAACACCCAGGGCGCGCGCGACCAGCGCCTTTCCACCGAGGAGCTGCGCACCATCGTGCTCGAGTCCGGCAGCTTCATGCCGACCAAGCACCGCAGCATCCTGCTGAATCTGTTCGACCTGGAAAACATTTCCGTGGACGACGTGATGATCCCGCGCCGCCGTATCGAGGCGCTCGACTTCGACGCGCCGTTCGAACAGATCCTTCATCAGCTCGAAACCTGTTATCACAACAAGCTGATCGTCTACCAGGGCGACATCGACCGCGTGCTGGGCGTGCTCCACGTTCGTAAGACGCTGGCGGCGCTGCACAACCAGGAACTGGAGCGCGAGACGCTGCGCGAGCTGCTCACCGAGCCCTACTTCGTGCCGACCGGCACGCCGGTGTTCCAGCAACTGCAGTACTTCCAGGAAAGCCGCCATCGCATCGCGCTCGTCGTCAACGAATACGGCGAATTGCAGGGGCTCGTCACGCCGGAAGACATCATCGAGGAACTGATCGGCGAATTCACCACGTCCATTCCGCGCGGCGCCAGTTCGCGCGGCGGCTGGAACGAGCAGGGCGAATGCATCGTCGCGGGCAGCATGCCGCTGCGCGAATTGAACCGCTGGCTTCAGCTCACGCTCCCGACAGACGGGCCCAAAACACTCAACGGCCTAATCCTCGAAATTCTCGAAGACATTCCCGACGGCGACGTGTGCGTGCAGATCCGCGACGTCAAGATCGAGGTGATGCGCAGCGACGACCAGGCAATCCGCACGGTGAAGCTGTTCAGACCGCCGGCGCGTGCGAAGAGCGCCAAGGCGCTGCTCGGTTAGCGGGCTCGCGCGCTGTCGAGCCGCTACCCCTTCACGTCTCGTTCAGATCTTCGCCGCCATCCAACCCGGCGTGCCGTTCGCTTCCCCGACGGGCACGCCCAGCATCGCATAAGTCTGCGGCACGCGCCATTAGCCGAATGGCCGAATGTCATTCAGACGCGCCTTGGCGGAAACTGGAGCCGTCGTGTTCTACAGGCGGCGCATCGCCGGCTTTTCATGCAAGCTTCTTTTCAATCTGCGGCGCCGCTGCGGCCGCTCGCGGCCGACGGCGACAGCACCTCCCGCGGCAAGCCCAGCGCGTTCGCCGCCGATTCAGGCGCGGCCACACTCAACGATCCTGATAACGCCCCCGCCGTGCGTCTGCTGACCGACACGCTGCGTGAGGCGACTCGCCGCAGCGCGTCGGATCTTCACATCGAGCCGTCAGAAAACAGCTGGCGGGTGCGGCTGCGCATCGACGGCGTGTTGCACGAATTGGCGCCGCCGCCGGCTCACCTGCGGGACGCCTTCATCACCCGTGTAAAGGTGCTGGCGCGGATGGACATCGCGGAGCGCCGCATACCGCAAGACGGCCGGCTGCGGATCGCGACCTCGCCGGGACGGATCGAGGACTACCGCGTCAATTCCCTGCCCACGCTGTTCGGCGAAAAGCTGGTGCTGCGCCGGCTCGACGCTCTGCCAACCGACCTTTCGCTCGACTCGCTCGGCCTCGACGCCCGCCAACGGCAAACCGTCGATGCGGCCATCCGCGCGCCGCATGGCCTCGTGCTTGTCACAGGGCCGACTGGCAGCGGCAAGACTCTCTCACTGTACTGCTTTCTGAATCTGCTCAACAGCGAATCGCGCAATCTCTGTTCGGTGGAAGATCCGGCGGAAATCCAGCTGGCCGGCATCAATCAGGTCAGCGTGCGCGAGAAGGCCGGGCTGACCTTTGCGGTCGCGTTGCGCGCGTTCTTGCGCCAAGACCCGGATGTCGTCATGGTCGGCGAAATCCGCGACGACGAGACCGCCGACGTCGCCGTGAAAGCCGCGCAAACCGGCCACCTGGTTCTCTCGACTTTGCATACGAACGACGCCCCGGCCGCCGTCGCGCGTCTGATCGACATCGGCGTCGAACCGTACAACCTTGCTGCCGCGTTGCGCATGGTGACCGCGCAGCGGCTGGTGCGGCGGCTGTGCGAGGCGTGCCGGGCGCCCGCGCCGCATTCGGCGGCAGCGTTAGAAGCCGCGGGGTTCGCCGACCATCGGCTCGACGGCTGGCAGCCGTATGCGGCGAAGGGCTGCGCGGCATGCCACGGCATCGGTTATCGAGGCCGCGTCGGCATCCATCAGGTGATGCCGGTATCTGACGCCATGCGTGAGCTGATCGTCGCCCGCGCAAGCACGCATGAGCTCGCGCGACAGGCGCAGAGCGAAGGCGTCCGCACGCTGCGCGATGCCGCGTTGGCCCGCGTGCGCGACGGCACAACGAGTCTCGCCGAGGCACTCGCGGCGACGGAGGTCGCGTGAACACGCCGACCGCAAGCCCGCTAAGGCCTGCAGATATTCGCTTCCGATGGCGCGGTGTCGATGCGGACGGCGGCCGCAAAACCGGCGCACTCATTGCGCCGGATGCAGGCACGGCTCGGGCGCTCCTCCAGCGCGACAAGCTGTTCGTGGTCGATCTGAAGGCCGAAGGTCCCGCCCCGCGCCCAAGCGCCAATGCCGCCGAGGTCACGTTGTTCACACGCCAGCTCGCCAGTCTTCTGCGCGCCGGCTTGCCGCTCGCGCCCGCGCTCGATCTGCTGGCGCAGGCGCCAGGCTCGCGTCGCATGGGCATGCCGCGCATCGTCGGCACGCTGGCGCGCGACATCACGGCCGGCCTGCGGTTTTCGGCTGCGTTGCAGCGGCATCCGGCGCAGTTCAATGCGCTGTATTGCCAGCTCGTCGAGGTCGGCGAGGCGGCGGGCGCCCTCGCCGGAGTTCTCGCCCGAATCGCCGACGACCGCGAACGCGCCGCCGCCCAGCGTTCGAAAGTGCGCGCGGCGTTGACCTATCCGCTCGCGATTTTGCTGCTGGCTCTCGCGATTACCGCTGCGTTGCTGGTCTGGGTCGTACCGACTTTCAAACAGATCTTCGACGGCTTCGGCGCCCGCCTGCCCGCGCCCACGCAGTTCGTCCTCGCGCTGTCGTCCGGCGTGGCGCGATGGAGCGTTCCGGCCATTGCGGTCATCGTCGCGACGACCTCGATAGTGACGTTTCTCCTGCGGCGCTCCGAAGCGGCACGCATCCGCTTCGCCCGCCTATCGCTGAAAATACCCGTCGCCGGAACGCTGCTCGCCACGCTGTGCTCTGCGCGCTGGAGCCGCGCGCTCGGCACCTTGCTGTCGGCCGGCACGCCGCTCGCCGATGCCTTCGACTCGCTCACTCACGCCACCGGCAATGCGTTTTTCGACCATGCCACCGTCGACATCGCGGCCCGGCTGCGCCGCGGAGAACGGCTCGCTGCGGCTATGCGGGCGGCGCGCTGCTTTCCGCCCGAGGTGGTGCAGCCGATCGCGGTTGCCGAGGAGTCCGGAGCAATCGACTCGATGCTGCTCGACGTGGCCTCATTGGCCGATCGTCAGGTCGACGAAAAGATCGGCGCGCTGGCGAGCCTCGGTGAACCGCTCGTCATCATTGTGTTGGGAGCGCTCGTCGGCGGTCTCGTCGTCGCCATGTATCTTCCCATTATTCAACTCGGCAACGTGGTGTAGCATCGCAGCCGAACCCATCGTTTATCCATGCAGGCAGCTTATTCACTCGTGTCAGACACTTCATCCAGCCTGCTTTCGGGCGCATTTTCGAACCTGCTTCCGGCGCATTTCGCAGCCGTTCCCGGCGAGGCATTCGGCAGCCTGCCCGCCGGTTGGCAGTTCGCCTTTGCAATCGTGTTCGGGCTCGCAATCGGCAGCTTCCTGAACGTGGTCGTCCACAGGCTGCCGATCATGCTCGAACGCGCATGGCGTCTGGAAGTCAGCGAGGCGACCGACGAACCTTTCGAAGAAGACAGCCTGCCTACGCGCTACAACCTGTGGGTGCCGCGCAGCGCCTGTCCTCACTGCGGGCACGTGCTGCGCGCGTGGGAGAACGTGCCGGTGCTGAGCTACCTGCTGCTGCGCGGGCGCTGCTCCGAATGCAAGGCGCACGTGAGCCTGCGTTACCCGGTGGTCGAGGTCGCGAGTGCGGCACTCGCGGCGGCCGCGCTCGCGCTCTTTGGCCCGACACTCGCCGCGCTTGCCGCGTTCGGGCTGTGCGCGGCATTGTTGGCGATGAGCATCATCGACATGGACACGCATCTGCTTCCCGACTCCATGACGCTGCCGCTCTTGTGGGCCGGCATCGTCGTCAACTTCAACGGGGTCTTCGCGAGCCTGCACGACGCGGTGCTCGGCGCTATCTTCGGCTATCTGGTGCTATGGGCCGTGCATTGGCTGTTCCGGCTGGTACGAGGTATCGACGGAATGGGTTACGGCGACTTCAAGCTGCTGGCCGCGCTGGGCGCGTGGCTTGGCTGGGCGGCGCTGCCGCAGATCGTGCTGGTCGCCGCCGTGGCAGGCGCGGTCGTCGGGCTCGCAGCAACCTGGCGTGGCCGGATGCGCTTTGAAGAGCCGCTGCCCTTCGGGCCGTTTCTGGCAGCGGGCGGCGCCCTCACCCTGTTTCTCGGCACACCGCTCTACCTGGCTCTCGGAGGCTGAAGCATGTTCGTTGTGGGATTGACCGGCGGCATCGGCAGCGGCAAATCGACGGTGGCGGACCTGTTCGCGGCGCACGGCGTGCCGATCGTCGACACAGACCTGATCGCGCATCGCATCACGGCTCCGCAAGGAATGGCGATGCCGCAGATCGCCGCCGAATTCGGCCATGCTTTCGTCGCCGCCGACGGCTCGCTCGACCGCGCCCGCATGCGCGCCCTCGTCTTCAGCGACGACGCCGCGCGCAAGCGCCTCGAAAACATCACGCATCCGTTGATTCGCGTGGAAACCGAGCGCGAGCAGCGCGAGGCGGAGGGACCCTATGTGATCGTCGTGGTGCCGCTGCTCGTCGAGTCGGGCAGTTGGAAAAACAGGGTAAATCGCGTGCTTGCCGTGGATTGCAGTGTGGAAACGCAAATCTCCCGTGTAATGATCCGCAACGGTTTCAGCCGCGACCAGGTGCTTGCGATCATCGCGCGTCAGGCGACTCGCGAAGCGCGCCTTGCCGCCGCGGACGACGTTATCGTGAACGACGACGCGCCGCTTGCGGCGCTGACGGCGCAGGTCGACGCGCAGCATCGCACGTACCTGGCGCTGGCGGCGGCCTGATCGGCGGCATCGGAAACAGTCGGCCACACACTGCAAGCGCGCGGGGAACGCCGTGCGCAGGCCGTTAGACAAAAACAGCGCTTGCGGTGCGTCACCGGTTGGCGCGAATCGTTGAACTTCGGCACTTTCCGCATGCCGAACCGGCTGAAAACCGCCGAAAACACGCGAAAAACTTTGCCAAAGCACGCGCAAAACGCGCGCGATTGCTAGGGTAGTCCCACGGCATTAGAATGTCCTGCATTCCCGTCACCGACCACGCCCGAGGCGAGCCCGCTTGATCCTTTACGAGTACCCCTTCAACGAGCGAATCCGGACGCTATTGCGCCTCGAAGATCTGTTCGAGCGCTTCACGTTCTTCCTGACGCAGGAAGACGCCAGGGAACACCACGTCGCACTGACCACGCTGTTCGAGATTTCAGAGGTAGCGGGTCGCGCGGATCTCAAGTCGGATCTGATGAAGGAACTCGAGCGGCAGCGGCAAACGCTCGCGCCGTTTCGGGGCAATCCGGGCATCGAGCAGAACGCGCTCGAAGTCGTGCTCGGCGAAATCGAGCAGACCCTCGCGGGCCTCTCGCAAATGCAAGGCAAAACCGGCCAGCATCTCGCAGAAAACGAATGGCTTGCCAGCATCCGCAGCCGCGCCATCATTCCGGGCGGCACCTGCAAGTTCGACCTGCCGTCCTATTATGCGTGGCAGCAACTTCATCCCGACCAGCGCCGTCAGGACATCGCCAAATGGGTCACGCCGCTGCTTCCGCTGCGCGACGCCGCAACTATCGTACTGAGGCTCGCACGCGAGTCGGGTCAGGCGTCGAAAGTCATGGCCATGGCGGGCAGCTATCAGCAAATGCTGTCGGGCCGCTCCTATCAATTGATGCAGGTACGGGTCGCGCCCGAATTGCGCGTGATTCCCGAGGCCAGCGCCAACAAGTACATGCTGTGGGTGCGCTTCACGGTGCAGGACGGCGATCTGCGTCCGCGCGCGGTGGATGTCGACGTGCCCTTTCAGCTTACGCTCTGCAGCCTGTAGGCCAGGCCCGTCCCGACTGTCAGATAGATTCGAACAGATCCGGCGGCTTTACTCTGCCGCGCCTTTGAAGCGGCGAGAAATGGCCTTATATTCGTTACTTGTTCCATCTGCCATGTCTGCCTGACCGTATGCCAACCGTCGTCAAATGCCCCACTTGCGGAAAGGACGTCCGCTGGACACCTGAAAATCGATTCCGCCCGTTCTGCTCAGAACGCTGCAAACAGATCGATCTCGGCGCCTGGGCCGCCGAGAAGTACAAGATCGGCGGGACCGATCAGGACGCACCGTCGGACGAGACGCCTGGCGGGGATTACAACCCGCATTGATCGACGGCGCGCGCTGTTCCACCTGCGTCGAAGCGCCTCGGAATAACCGCGCGAAAAACGGCGTCGCGTGGTGACTCTCTCAGCGGGGGTCAATCGACCCTCCGACGTCCGTGCACTTTCCCTATGCAGCCTGTTCCGCCGCGAGCCATTCGAGCACGGGAATCGTGGCCGGCAGCAGCGGCGAAACGTCGGCGGGCAACGCCTGCCAGACAAACGCCTGGCCTTCGCGGCCGTGCGGCTTGCCGGTCCACTGCGTCACCTTGCAGAAATAAAGCCGCACATAAGCGTGCGGATAGTCGTGTTCGAGCGTGTGCCACAAGTGGCACGCTTTGACGTCGATACCGAGTTCCTCGTGCAACTCGCGCGCGAGCGCCGCCTCGACCGATTCGCCCGCTTCCAGCTTGCCGCCGGGAAACTCCCAGTAGCCCTCGTACGGCTTACCTGCGGGACGTTGCGCGAGCAGATAGCGGCCATCGGGCTGCACGAGCACGCCAACGGCAACCTCGGTGACGGGCCGGCCCGCCGCGTTCTTCTGAGCGTCGCTCATGCCTGTGATTTCCTGCCGGACCAATCGCGCGCGAACTGCCACGCGACACGTCCCGAACGCGACCCGCGCTCCAGCGCCCAGACGAGCGCCTCGCCGCGCGCCGCCTCGACTTCCGCGTCGGTGCAGCCGAAATGGCGCAACCAGTGCGCGATGATCGACAGGTAGTCGTCCTGCTTAAACGGATAAAAGCTGACCCACAGCCCGAAACGTTCTGACAGCGAGATCTTCTCTTCCACCAACTCACCGGGATGAATCTCACCGTCGGACGTGTGCTTGTACGTCTCGTTATCGCTCATATACTCAGGCAGCAGATGGCGCCGGTTGGAGGTCGCGTAAATGAGCACGTTGTCTGACTGCGCGGCGACCGAGCCGTCCAGCGCGACTTTCAGCGCCTTGTAGCCCGACTCGCCGTCTTCGAACGAGAGGTCGTCGCAGAACACCACGAAGCGCTCCGGACGCTGCGCGATCAGCTCGACGATGTCGCCGAGGTCGTGCAAATCGTCCTTGTCCACTTCGATGAGACGCAGCCCGTCTTTCGCGTAGGCGTTCAGGCAGGCCTTGATCAGCGACGACTTGCCGGTGCCGCGCGCGCCCGTCAGCAGCACATTGTTCGCCGGCAGCTTGTGGACGAATTGGCGCGTGTTCTGCTCGATCAGCGCTTTTTGGCGGTCGATGTTTTGCAGGTCGTCGAGCTTGATCTCAGAAATGGCCGGCACTGCCTGAAGGTAGCCGCGCCCCTGGCGCTTGCGCCAGCGGAATGCGACCGCCGCCGACCAGTCGATGTCAGGCGCGGCGGGCGGAAGCATCGCCTCCAGGCGGACGAGCACGGCTTCGGCTCGCGTCAGAAACTGTTCGAGTTTGTCCATGACCATGATGAGCGGCCGAAAGGCCGCGTGATGAACCGGGTTACGAGCGGTAGTCGGCGTTGATGCTCACGTAGTCGTGCGACAGGTCGCAAGTCCAGATCGTGGCTTGCGCATTGCCGCGACCGAGCACGACGCGAATGCCGATCTCGCTCTTCTTCATGACGCGCTGGCCGTCTTCTTCGCGGTACGCCGGGTTGCGGCCGCCGGCCGTCGCGACCAGCACGTCGTCCAGATACAGATCGATTTTGCCGACGTCGAGATCGTCGATGCCGGCATAGCCGATGGCCGCCAGAATGCGGCCGAGGTTCGGGTCCGATGCGTAGAAGGCCGTCTTCACGAGCGGAGAGTGGCCGATCGCATAGGCGATCTGGCGGCATTCGCCGACGCTCGAACCGCCTTCCACATGAACCGTCATGAATTTGGTCGCGCCTTCGCCGTCGCGCACGATCAGTTGCGCGAGCGTTTGCGCGACTTCAGTCACCGCATCGCGCAACGCGGCGTAGGCGGGCGAGTCGGTGGAGGTGATGGCCGGCAGGCTCGATTTGCCCGACGCGATCAGAATGAAGGAGTCGTTGGTCGACGTGTCGCCGTCGATCGTGATGCAGTTGAACGAGCGGTCTGCCACGTGTTTGACGAGCGCGTCGAGCACCGGCTGTGCGACGGCTGCGTCGAATGCAAGGAAGCCGAGCATGGTGGCCATGTTCGGCTTGATCATGCCGGCGCCCTTGCTGATGCCCGTGAGCGTAACCGTGTGCCCCTCGATCGTGACCTGACGCGAGGCCGCTTTCGGCAGCGTGTCGGTGGTCATGATCGCCTGCGCGGCGTCGTACCAGTTGGCTTCCTTGCGGTTCGCGAGCGCGGCCGGCAGGCCGGCTTTCAGGCGATCGACCGGCAGGGGCTCGAGAATCACGCCCGTCGAAAACGGCAGCACCTGCTCGGGCGCAATATCCGCCAGACGCGCGAGTTCAGCGCAGGTTTCCCGCGCATGCGCGAGGCCCGGGTCGCCGGTGCCCGCGTTTGCATTCCCGGTGTTGATCACCAGCGCGCGAATCGGCTTGCCGCCGCCGCGCACGCGCGCGAGATTCTCGCGGCAGACGGTGACGGGCGCCGCGCAGAACCGGTTCTGCGTGAAGACGCCGCCGACCGTCGCGCTTTCGTCGACGGAAATCACCAGCACGTCCTTGCGGTTCGGCTTGCGAATGTTCGCCTCCGCCCAGCCGAGCGTGACGCCGGCCACGGGATGCAGTTGAGCGGGATCGATCGAGGGGAAATTGACAGCCATGGTCGCGACCTGTCGAAGAAAATGCCGGCGGGCGCCGGCATAAAGGAAAACGGAACTGGTGGCTCGGGGAGGGTGCCGCACCACCGCGCAATCAACAACACCACACGGTGCAAAAGAGACGCTGTAAAGCGACGCGGCGCGCCTCAGAGCGCGCCGCCTTCGGCATTATGCGATCTTGCCGTGACACTGCTTGTACTTCTTGCCGCTGCCGCACGGGCATGGGTCGTTGCGGCCGACCTTCGGCACGCTGTCCGCACCGACAGGCGACGCGGTTTGCGCCGACGCCGCGTGGCTCATTGCGTCGCCGATCATGGCGGCGGTGGCGGCTTCCGCGGCGGCGGGCGCCGCAGCCGACGCTTCGGCAAACTCCGCGTGGCGGAACTCCACATTCTCGAGGTGGCCGCCCTGCTCTTCCATCTGCTCGGCGGCCTGCTCGAGCTGCTCGGGCGACTGGATCTGCACGTTCATCACGATACGGGTGACTTCGAGCTTGACCGCGTCGAGCATGGCGGCAAACAGTTCGAACGCCTCGCGCTTGTATTCCTGCTTCGGGTTCTTTTGCGCATAGCCGCGCAGATGGATACCCTGGCGCAGATGGTCCAGCGCCGCCAGATGCTCGCGCCAGCTCCGGTCGAGCGTTTGGAGCATGATCGAGCGTTCGAACGCGCTGAACGACTCCCGGCCGACCAGTTCGACCTTCGCCTCGTAGGCTTCGTCCGCGGCGGCCTGCACGGCCTCCAGAATCTCGTCCGACGTGATCGAGTTCGACTCGTTGATCATTTCCTGGATCGCGAGGTCGAGCTGCCATTCGTTGCGCAGCACTTCTTCGAGTTCCGGCACGTCCCACTGTTCTTCGATGCTGCCCGGCGGCACGAACTGGTGAACGATGTCCGCAATCACGCCATGACGCATTGCGCCGATGGTTTCGGTGATGTCGTTCGCCTCCAGCAGCTCATTGCGCTGCTGGTAGATCACCTTGCGCTGATCGTTGGAGACGTCGTCGTATTCGAGCAGTTGTTTACGAATATCGAAGTTGCGCGCCTCGACCTTGCGCTGCGCGGATTCGATGGAACGCGACACGATGCCCGCTTCGATCGCCTCGCCTTCCGGCATTTTCAGGCGGTCCATGATCGCGCGCACGCGGTCGCCCGCGAAAATGCGCAGCAGCGGATCTTCCAGCGACAGATAGAAGCGCGACGAACCCGGGTCGCCCTGACGGCCCGCGCGGCCGCGCAGCTGGTTGTCGATCCGGCGCGATTCGTGACGTTCGGTGCCGATAATGTGCAAACCGCCCGCCGCCTTCACCTGATCGTGCAGCGCCTGCCATTCGTCGTGCAGCTTCTGGATGCGGCGCTGCTTTTCGTCGTCGGGAATCGTCTCGTCCTGTTCGATGAACGACGCCTGCTTCTCGGCATTGCCGCCGAGCACGATGTCGGTACCGCGACCGGCCATGTTGGTGGCGATCGTGATGCGCTTCGGCCGGCCCGCTTCCGCGACGATCTCCGCTTCGCGCGCGTGCTGCTTGGCGTTGAGCACCTCGTGCGGCAAACCGGCCTGCTTCAGCAGATGCGACAGCAGCTCCGAGTTTTCGATCGACGTGGTGCCGACCAGCACCGGCTGCCCGCGCTCATAGCAATCGCGGATGTCGCGGATCACCGCGTCGTAGCGTTCCTTGGCCGTCTTGTAGATCTGATCCTGCTTGTCGATCCGCTTGGGCGGACGGTTGGTCGGGATCACGACCGTTTCGAGACCGTAGATCTCGTTGAATTCGTACGCTTCCGTGTCCGCCGTGCCGGTCATGCCGGCCAGCTTCGCGTACATGCGGAAGTAGTTCTGGAACGTGATGGAAGCGAGCGTCTGGTTCTCGCTCTGAATCTTCACGTGCTCCTTTGCCTCGACAGCCTGATGCAGCCCGTCGGACCAGCGGCGGCCCGCCATCAGACGGCCGGTGAATTCGTCGACGATGATCACTTCGCCGTTCTGCACCACATAGTGCTGGTCGCGGTGGAACAGCGTGTGGGCACGCAGCGCCGCGTACACGTGATGCATCAGCGTGATGTTCTGCGGCGCGTAGAGGCTCTCGCCCTCGCCAATCAGGCCCCATTCGGCGAGCAGGCGCTCGGCCTTTTCGTGGCCCGATTCCGTGAGGAACACCTGACGGCCCTTTTCGTCGAGCGTGTAGTCGCCCGGCTTTTCGACGCCCGTGCCGTCCGCCTTCTCTTCGCCGATCTGGCGCTCGAGCAGCGGCGGCAGCGCGTTCATGCGCACGTAGAGTTCGGTGTGGTCTTCGGCCTGGCCGGAGATGATGAGCGGCGTACGCGCTTCGTCGATCAGGATCGAGTCCACTTCGTCGACCACGGCGAAGTTGAGCCCGCGCTGCACGCGCGCTTCGGGCTCGTACACCATGTTGTCGCGCAGGTAGTCGAAGCCGAACTCGTTGTTCGTACCGTACGTGATGTCCGCGGCGTAGGCCTGCTGCTTGGCCGCGTGGTCCATTTGCGACAGATTGATGCCGACCGACAAGCCGAGGAAGTTGTAAAGACGCGCCATCCACTCGGCGTCGCGCTGGGCGAGGTAGTCGTTCACCGTCACGACGTGAACGCCGCGGCCCGACAGCGCGTTCAGATAGACCGGCAGCGTGGCGACGAGCGTTTTACCTTCGCCGGTGCGCATTTCGCCGATCTTGCCGTAGTGCAGGACCATCCCGCCGATCAGCTGCACGTCGAAGTGGCGCATTTTCAGCACCCGCTTGCTCGCCTCGCGGCAGACGGCAAACGCTTCCGGCAGGATCTTGTCGAGCGACTCGCCGCTCGCGACGCGCTGGCGGAATTCGTCCGTCTTCGCGCGCAGTTGCTCGTCCGTCAATTGCTCGATCTGCGGTTCGAGCGCATTGATCGCCGCGACGGTCTTTTGATATTGCTTGACTAGCCGCTGGTTACGGCTGCCAAAAATCTTCTGTAGAAAACCGGTGGTCATCGGATCGGTGTCTGCGTCGCGGCTTCGGCTGGTCGCGGCGTGCGGTTCATGCACGCGCGCTCCGGGGTCGGAATGGCCTCGGCGGCTTAGTCCAAGAGTGAATTCGAATCGGGCATTTTAGCACGCGCCCCCGCCCGCGCTGATGTCAGCGGCGCGAGGCCGGGAACGCAGCAAACCCCGCCCCGCCGCGCTTCGCGGCTGCCGATGCGGCCGGCCCGCGGTGCATGCTGCGCGGTACAATTGCGGCAGGTTCGCGCGTCGGGCGCGGACACGCCGTCACAGTCAAACATGAGCCGTTTTCCCTCGTTTTCAAGGCCGCCCAGGCAGTTCGAGGCGCGCCGCCCGCAGCCGGTCGCCGACGTGCTCAATCGCACGGACGCGTTCGCCGCGCTGCGCGCGGGCGTCGAGCAGATTGCGGCGCTGGAAAAGGACCTGCGCGACCTGCTGCCCGACTACCTGGCGACGAGCGTCGAACCCGGTTTTATCAAAGAAGGCGTGCTCTCGCTCTTTGCTGCGCACAACGCGCTCGCGGCGCGTCTGCGGCATCTGGAGCCGCGGCTCCTGGCGGATTTGCAGCAGCGCGGCTGGCCGGTCAATGCGCTGCGCATCCGCGTGCGGCCGCAGCCCGCCAAAGAGCCGCCGCCCGTCAAGCAGGCGCGCATGACGCCGGCCGGAGCCGACGCGCTGCACGCGCTCAGCGAATCGCTCGCGCCGTCGCCGCTGCGGGAGGCGCTGGCGAAAATGGCGGCGCGGCATCGGCGAAATCGCTGAACAAAAAAAAGCGGCTCGTCTGAGCCGCTTTCTTTTCGTCCACTCGCTTCGGAAATTTCACCGAAGACGCGATGCCGATTCTTTATGCAAAAGCCGTCTGCGTCTCATAAGCAAAGCCGCGCGGCGCCTTCTGTGTGTCGTCGAACGTGACGATTTCGTACGAATCTTCGTGCGCGAGCAACTCGCGCAGCAGCGCGTTGTTCAGGCCGTGACCCGACTTGTAGGCGTTGTACGAAGCCAGCAGCGGATGCCCGACCACATACAGGTCGCCGATTGCGTCGAGCATCTTGTGCTTCACGAACTCGTCGTCGTAACGCAGCCCGTCGTTGTTCAGAATGCGATATTCGTCGAGCACGATCGCGTTGTCCATGCTGCCGCCGCGCGCGAGGCCCAGTTCGCGCATCATTTCCACTTCGTGAGCGAAGCCGAACGTGCGGGCGCGTGCGATTTCGCGCACGTACGACGTGTTGGCGAAATCGACTTCCAGCGCCTGGCCGGTTTTATCGACAGCCGGGTGGCGGAAATCAATCGTGAATTTGAGCTTGAAACCGAAATACGGATCGAGGCGGGCGAATTTGTCGCCGTCGCGAATCTCGACGGGCTTCGTGACCTTGATGAACTTCTTCGCGGCGTTCTGCTCTTCGATTCCCGCCGATTGAATCAGAAACACGAACGAGCCGGCGCTGCCGTCCATGATCGGAATTTCTTCCGCGGTGACATCGACATACAGATTGTCGATGCCGAGACCGGCGCAGGCGGACATCAGATGCTCGATGGTCGAGACGCGCGCGCCGTCTTTCTGCAACACGGAAGCGAGGCGCGTGTCGCCAATCGCCATGGCCGACGCAGGAATGTCCACCGGCGTGGGCAAATCCACGCGCGAAAACACAATGCCCGTATCCGGCGCTGCGGGGCGGAGCGTCAGGTCAACCTTGCGGCCGGAATGCAAGCCGATGCCGACCGTCTTGACGATTGATTTGATGGTGCGCTGCTTCAACATGGTGATCTTTTGTTCGATTGAAAATCCCAATCGGGACTTTTTATTCCATAGCACGAATTATACTCCATAACCCTAAGAAGCGTCTTCGCGCGGAAAGTATCAATCTGTTTCGCTGCATTACCCGCATTTTCCAACGGGCACCCGTGAGGGAAAGCGTGACGGGCCGGCGTCCGGAACGGAGGCGTTTCCGGTCGTCGGCCCGCGTAACGGCCTGTCACAAAGCGTCATGCTCGCCGTTGCCATTGCGCCACGCGGCGGACCGCGTGTCGGGCGAAGGCGCCGACGCTTCCATAACTAGCTTAACGTGGCGAGGATACTCCCTGCATCGCTTACTTCGAATTTGCCGGCAGCCTCGACGTTCAACGTCTTGACCACGCCGTCGTCGACAACCATCGCGTAGCGCTGGGAACGAATCCCCATGCCGCGCGCCGACAAATCCTGCTCGAGACCGAGCGCTCGGGTGAAAGCCGCACTGCCGTCCGCCATCATGCGCACCTTGCCCGAGGCGTGCAGATCGCGTCCCCACGCGCCCATCACGAACGCGTCGTTCACGGACACACACCAGATTTCGTCGACGCCGGCCGCGCGCAACTGCGCGGCGTGCTCGACATAACCCGGTACATGTTTGGCCGAACAGGTCGGCGTGAAGGCGCCGGGCAATCCGAAGATCACCACGCGCTTACCCGCCGTCTGCTCGCGCACGTGGAAGCTGTTAGGCCCGATCGTGCAGCCCGCCCGCTCGTCTTCGACATATTCGAAGAGCGTTGCGTCGGGCAGCTTGTCACCAGCTTGAATCATGCTCAGTCCTTTGCATCGATGCGAAGCATCGTTCGCACGTCATCGTGTCGCAGTGAATCGGCGACAGTTGCCCGATCCGCTTCGCGATTGCGAAGAGGGCACTTGTCCTTGCCGCGAATCCGACGATACGCGGCTTGTCTGCCGTTCACCCGCCACGCTCGTGCATTCGTCCGCCAACGCCTGAAATCCGGAAAAAACCCGGCGGCGCGGCAGCGAAAGCCTGCCCCGTGCGCTCAGTCCGCCTGCTTGCGCAGGAAAGCCGGAATGTCGTACGTGTCGACGCCCTTTTCCTGCAGCGCCTGCACGTGCGAAGCCGCGGTGTCGCGCGACGTGCGCCACACAGCCGGCGTGTCGAGCGCGCCGTAGTCCGCGGTGCTCGCGTGCGACGGCGTGGCGTACGAAGCGTGCTGTGCGGCGATCGGCTGATTGTCGGTGCCGGTGCGCAGGAGCGTCATCGGTGCCGATTGCTGCTTCTTCGCCGCGCGGCCGAGACCCGTTGCCACGACCGTCACGCGCAGCGCGTCGCCCATTGCGTCGTCGTACACCGCGCCGAAGATCACCGTGGCGTCTTCCGCTGCGTAGCTCTTGATCGTGTTCATCACTTCGCGCGTTTCCGACAGACGCAGCGAACGGCTCGACGTGATGTTGACCAGCACGCCGCGCGCGCCCGACAGGTCCACGCCTTCCAACAGCGGGCTGGCAACAGCCTGCTCGGCCGCGAGACGCGCGCGATCGACGCCGGCCACCGTGGCCGTGCCCATCATGGCCTTGCCCTGCTCGCCCATCACCGTTTTCACGTCTTCGAAGTCGACGTTCACCAGACCGTCGACGTTGATGATTTCCGCGATGCCGGCCACTGCGTTGTTCAGAACGTCGTCAGCGCACTGGAAGCACTTGTCCATCTCGGCGTCGTCGCCCATCACCTCGAACAGCTTGTCGTTCAGAACGACGATCAGCGAGTCGACGTGATCCTCCAGTTGCTGCGAACCGGCTTCTGCCACACGCATGCGCTTGCCGCCTTCGAATTCGAACGGCTTGCTCACCACGCCAACAGTCAAGATACCCATTTCCTTGGCGATTTGCGCGACCACCGGCGCTGCGCCCGTGCCCGTGCCGCCGCCCATGCCGGCCGTGATGAAGACCATGTGCGCGCCGCGCAGTGCGTCGGCGATGCGCTCACGTGCTTCTTCCGCTGCGGCGCGGCCCATTTCCGGCTTGGCGCCGGCGCCCAAGCCCGTGTTGCCCAACTGGATCACCGCGGTGGCGCGCGAACGCGACAGAGCCTGCGCGTCCGTGTTCATCACGATGAAGTCGACGCCTTGCACGCCCTTGTTGATCATGTGCTGAACGGCATTGCCGCCAGCGCCACCTACTCCGACCACCTTGATGATGGTGCCGTTCGTTTCGGTTTCCAGCATCTGGAATTCCATGTTGCCTCCGTCAAGATAAAAAATTGCAGCCACTCGGCCGTTATTCGGCAGAAGATCGGGCAACCTTCTGTCGCGCGCCAGCCGCCGGCACCAGCGCGTATTTCTAAACCTGTTCGGTCACGCGAATTCGTTAGAAGTTGCCGAGGAACCAGTCCTTCATTCGCGTGAAGACTTGTCCCATCGACCCGGACTGCACCGCCACCTTGCGGCCGCGCATGCGTTGCGAGCGTCCTTCGACGAGCAGACCCATCGCCGTCGAATAGCGCGGGTTGCGCACCACGTCCGCGAGACCGCCCGCGTATTCGGGCACCCCGATCCGCACCGGCTTCAGGAAAATGTCCTCACCCAGCTCGACCATGCCGAGCATCATCGACGCGCCGCCCGTCAGCACGACGCCGGAGCTCAGCAGTTCTTCGTAACCCGACTCGCGCACCACCTGCTGCACGAGCGAAAACAGTTCTTCCACGCGCGGCTCGATCACCGCGGCGAGCGCCTGGCGCGACAGCGTGCGCGGACCGCGCTCGCCGAGCCCCGGCACTTCGATCATTTCGTCAGGATCGGCGAGCGCCTGCTTGGCGATGCCGTAATCCACCTTGATGTCTTCCGCGTCCGGCGTCGGCGTGCGCAGGGCCATGGCGATGTCGCTCGTGATCTGGTCGCCGGCAATCGGAATCACGGCCGTGTGGCGGATCGCGCCTTCGCTGAAAATCGCAATGTCCGTCGTGCCGCCGCCGATATCGACAAGCACCACGCCGAGCTCTTTTTCGTCTTCCGTCAGCACCGCGAGCGACGACGCAAGCGGCTGCAGAATCAGATCGTTCACTTCGAGCCCGCAGCGACGCACGCACTTCACGATGTTCTGCGCCGCGCTCACCGCGCCGGTGACGATATGCACCTTCACTTCGAGGCGGATGCCGCTCATGCCGATCGGCTCGCGCACATCCTCCTGACCGTCGATGATGAATTCCTGCGTGAGGATATGCAGCACCTGCTGGTCGGTCGGAATGTTGATCGCCTTCGCCGTTTCGATCACGCGCGCCACGTCGGCCTGCGTGACTTCCTTCTCCTTGATCGCCACCATGCCGCTCGAATTGAAGCTGCGAATGTGACTGCCGGCGATCCCGGTGAACACGTTCGTGATCTTGCAGTCGGCCATCAGCTCGGCTTCTTCGAGCGCGCGTTGAATGGACTGCACGGTGGCTTCGATGTTCACCACCACGCCTTTCTTGAGCCCCTTCGATTCGCTCTGGCCGAGGCCGATCACCTCGTAGTGACCTTCGCCCTTCAGCTCGGCGACGATGGCCACGACCTTCGACGTCCCGATGTCGAGGGCGACCAGCAAGTCTTTATAGTCTTTACTCATAGCGTGCTCATTGCGTGTGATGTCCCTTTACTTCTTGCCCTTGTCGGGTTCGCTGATAAAGCGCATGCCAGCGGCACGAATCGCGAAACCGTTCGGATAGCGCAAGTCCGCATACTCGATATCCTTTCCCCAACGTTGCGTCACCGCGCTCCAGGCCGCGGTCAGACGCTTGCTCCGATCGAGCAGCGTGTCCTGATTGCGTTCGCGCCCGAGTTCCACCTGCATGCCGTTCGACAGCTTCACCGTCCATGCGTAACGCGGCGACAGCGTCACTTCCTCCGGCGTGGCGTTCAGCGGTGCGAACCACTTCTGGAAGTCGTGATAGCGCGCGACCACTTCCTTCGCCGTGCCGTCCGGACCGTCGAACGCCGGCAAGTCTTCTTCGAGCTCGCCCTGATTCGCGGTGAAAAGCTCGCCGTCGACGCTCACCAGCTGGTCGCTGCCCCACGTGCCAAGCGGTTTGTACTCCTCCAGCGTGACAGCCAGCGCGTTCGGCCAGACCCGGCGCACGCTCGCGTGACGCACCCACGGCATCTGCTCGAACGCCTGGCGCGCGACGTCGAGATCCACCGTAAAAAAGTTGCCCTTCAGGCGACCCACCACGCCCGCGCGAACCGTCGGCGAATTGATGTGCTCGGTATCGCCGTCGATCTGTATCTCGCGCAGCGCGAAATTGGGGCGCTGGATCAGCCAGTAACCGCCCGCCGCCAGCAGCACGAGCACCAGCAACGCATGCAATGCGCTGGCGGCGAGATTGAGCTGGCGAACGTTATTCCACATAGTGTTGCTTTCGGGGTGCCCCGCTTATTGCTTCGAACAGGTGCTGCTGATTAATCCTTCAAAGTCAGCGCCAACACGCCGACCACCAGTTCCTGATAGCTGATGCCCACCGCGCGCGCCGCTTTCGGCGGCAGCGAATGGTCCGTCATGCCGGGCGCCGTATTCACTTCCAGGAAGTACGGATTGCCGTCGGCGTCGAGCATGAAATCCGCGCGGCCCCAGTCGGTGCAGCCGAGCACGTCGAACGCGCGGCGCGCCAGCCCTTTCATGCGCGTTTCTTCGGCTGGCGTCAGGCCGCAGGGAATCAGATACTGCGTGTCGTTCGCGATGTACTTCGCGTGATAGTCGTAGAACTCGCCGGCCGGCACGATGCGGATCACGGGCAAGTCGAGATCGCCCGCGATGCACGCGGTGTATTCGCCGCCGCCCTCTATGCTCTTCTCGACCACGACAATCCGGTCGTACTTCACCGCTTCGACGAGCGCCGCCGGCAACGCGTCCGCGCTCTTCACCTTGATCACCGCGACGCTCGAACCTTCGCTGGCCGGCTTCACGAAAAGCGGCAAACCGAGCTTCGCGACGATGTCTTTCGCGCGCGCTTCGTAGTCGTCGCCACGCATGATGGCTTCGAACGGCGGCGTCGGAATGCCGAGTTGCTGCCACACGAGTTTCGTGCGGAATTTGTCGAGTCCGAGCGCCGAGCCGAGCACGCCGCTGCCGGTGTATTTGATGCCGTAGAAATCCAGCGCGCCCTGAATCTGGCCGTTTTCGCCGTACCCGCCGTGCAGCGCATTGAACGCGCGCACGAAGCCTTCGTCCTTCAGCGCGGCTAGCGGACGCTCGGCCGGATCGAACGGATGCGCGTCGACGCCGGCGTCGCGCAAACCTTGCAGCACGAGGCGCCCGGAATTGAGCGACACCTCACGCTCGGCCGAATTGCCGCCGAGCAACACTGCCACCTTGCCGAATTTGTTAGGGTCGATACTGCTCATCTCACACCTTCGTTTCCTGAGCGAGACGACCCGGCACACCGCCGATCGAACCCGCGCCCATCGTGATCACCACATCGCCGTCGCGCACCACTGCTGCGAGCGCGCCCGGCACTTCGTCCACCGTATCGACAAACACCGGCTCGACCTTGCCCGCAACGCGCAATGCGCGCGCGAGCGCACGGCCGTCCGCCGCGACGATCGGCGCTTCCCCCGCCGAATACACTTCGGTCAGCACGAGCGCGTCCACCGTCGAGAGCACCTTCACGAAGTCTTCGAAACAATCTCGCGTGCGCGTGAAGCGGTGCGGCTGGAACGCAAGCACGAGGCGCCGCCCCGGAAACGCCCCGCGCGCCGCCGC
Organism: Paraburkholderia phenoliruptrix; assembly: GCF_902859825.1. Lineage (GTDB taxonomy): Bacteria > Pseudomonadota > Gammaproteobacteria > Burkholderiales > Burkholderiaceae > Paraburkholderia > Paraburkholderia phenoliruptrix. The sequence goes on from NZ_CADIKB010000018.1 coordinate 99,078, forward strand.
GACCGTGGCCGCCATTTCCACCGGGTGATGACCGTAGTCGTCGACCAGCGTATAGGTGCCCGCCGCCTGGCCGTCGGCGATCACGGACACTTCGCCGTAACGCTGAAAGCGCCGGCCGACGCCGTTGAAATCCGCCAGCGCTCGCTGGATATCGGCATCTTTCACTTCAAGTTCAGTCGCAATGGCGATCGCGGCCAGCGCGTTCTGCACGTTGTGCTCGCCCGGCAGGTTCAGCGTGATGTCGAGCGGCGCAGCATCTTCGCGCATCGCCGTGAAATGCATCTTGCCGTCGCGCGCTTGGACATTGACCGCGCGCACCTGCGCATCCGGCGCGAAGCCATAACGGATGATCGGCTTCGACACGAACGGCAGAATTTCCTTCACATTCGGATCGTCGACGCACAACACGGCGATACCGTAAAACGGCAGACGGTGCGTGAATTCGATGAACGCCTGCTTGAGCCGCGCGAAGTCGTGCCCATAGGTGTCCATATGATCGGCGTCGATGTTCGTGATGACCTCGATCACCGGGAACAGATTCAGGAACGATGCGTCGGACTCGTCCGCTTCCGCGACGATGAAGTCGCCCGTGCCGAGCCGCGCGTTCGCGCCGGCGCTGATGAGCCGTCCGCCGATCACGAAGGTCGGATCCAGGCCGCCCGCCGCCAGCACGCTCGCCACCAGCGAGGTCGTGGTGGTCTTGCCGTGCGTGCCGGCAATCGCAATGCCCTGCTTCAGGCGCATCAGTTCGGCGAGCATGACCGCGCGCGGCACGATCGGAATGCGGCGGTGACGCGCGGCCAGCACTTCCGGGTTGTCGCTGCGCACTGCCGTGGAAACGACCACCGCATTCGCGCCTTCGATATTTTCCGCCGCATGGCCGATCGCAATGCGCGCGCCGAGCGCGGCGAGGCGATCGGTGACGGCGTTGCTCGACAGATCCGAGCCGCTCACCTGATAGCCGAGATTGACCAGCACCTCCGCGATGCCGCTCATGCCGACACCGCCGATGCCGACAAAATGAATATGTTTGACGATGTGTTTCATTGCTTTCCTTCTGGGCTCGCGCCCGAAATCGAACCCGCCACGGTGGCGCAAATCTGCGCCACCTGTTCCGTGGCGTCGGGTTTCGCGAGCGAGCGCGAACGCTCTGCCATCTGCGCGAGACTTTCGCGCGTCAGGCTGCGCAACCAGTCGGCGAGTTTTTCCGCCGACAGATCGCGTTGCTGCACGACCAGCGCCGCGCCGTTGTCGGCGAGAAACGCTGCATTAGTGGTTTGATGATCGTCCACCGCATAGGGGAACGGCACGAACAACGCGGCCACACCGACCGCTGAAATCTCCGACACCGTCATTGCGCCCGAGCGGCAGATCACGAGATCCGCGCGCGCGTAGGCGCTCGTCATGTCGTCGATGAACGGCACGAGCTGCACGTCCGCGCCCGCCTGCAGTCCCGCTGCCGCGTAGTTCTCGCGCAGCGCGTCGATATGCTTCGCGCCCGCCTGATGCACGATGCGCGGCCGTTCCTGCGGAGCGAGCAGCGCAACGGCGCGCGGCACGACTTCATTGAGGGCTGCCGCACCCAGACTGCCGCCGACCACCAGCACATTCAGCGGACCGTTGCGTTCTGCATAGCGTGCTTTGGGCGCAATCGCGCGCGCAAGTTCCGCACGAATCGGATTGCCGGTCCATTCGCCGTGCGGCAGCGCGTTCGGAAACGCGACGAGCACGCGTTTGGCGAGCTTCGCGAGCACCTTGTTCGCGAGCCCCGCAATCGAATTCTGTTCGTGCAGGACGAGCGGACGTCCGCTCAATGCCGTCATGAGGCCGGCCGGAAATGTGATGTAGCCGCCCATGCCGAGCACCACGTCAGGCTTCACGCGACGCAGCACATTGAGGCTCTGCGTGCAGGCACGCAGCAGGTTCAGCGGCAGCATCAGCTTGGTCTTCAGGCCTTTGCCGCGGAGTCCGCCAAAGCGCACGTACTCCATCGGAATGCCGTGCTTCGGCACGAGCGTGGCTTCCATGCCCGCCGGGTTGCCGAGCCAGATGACTTTCCAGCCCCACGCCTGCATCAGATGCGCGACCGCGAGCCCGGGGAACACGTGTCCCCCGGTGCCGCCGGCCATCACCATCAGCGTGCGTTGCTGGATGGAGGTCATACTTTTCCTCCGCGCATGAGCACCCGGTTTTCGTAATCGACGCGCATCAGCACCGCCACCGCCACGCAGTTGAGCAGAATGCCCGAGCCGCCGTAACTGACGAGCGGCAACGTCAAACCTTTAGTGGGCAGCAAGCCGAGATTCACGCCCATATTGATAAACGTCTGCGCGCCGAACCAGATGCCGATGCCTTTCGCGACCAGACCCGCGAACGTGCGGTCGAGCGCGAGCGCCTGACGGCCGATCTCGAAGGAGCGGCGCACGATCCAGTAGAACATCAGGATCACGACGAGCACGCCGACAAAGCCGAGCTCCTCGCCGATCACCGCCAGGATGAAGTCGGTGTGCGCTTCGGGCAGATAGTTGAGCTTCTCGACGCTGCCGCCGAGCCCCACGCCGAACCATTCGCCGCGGCCAAAGGCGATCAGCGAGTGCGTCAATTGATACGCCTTGCCCTGCGCGTAGCGGTCGTCCCACGGATCGAGGTACGCGAAGATCCGCTCGCGCCGCCACGGCGACGCCCACACGAGCAGGGTGAACGTGCCGACCGCGGTGGCGACGAGGCCGCCAAACAGCTTGCCGTTCACGCCGCCGAGAAAGAGCAGCCCCATCGCGATCGCGGCGATCACCATGAAAGCGCCCATGTCCGGCTCGAGCAGCAGCAATGCGCCGACGAAGCCAACCGCCATCGCCATCGGCAGAAAGCCTTTGGCGAAGCTGTGCATGTATTCCTGCTTGCGCACGGTGTAGTTCGCCGCATAGATCGTCACCGCGAGCTTCATGATTTCCGACGGCTGCATGTTCGTGATGCCGAGCGGAATCCAGCGGCGCGCGCCGTTCACGCCCTTGCCGACGTGCGGAATCAGCACGATCACGAGCGCCGCGAGCGCGATCAGGAAGAGCTTCGGCGCGTATTTGTCCCACGTCGAAATGGGAATACGGAACGACACCACGCCGACCACCGCGCCCATGATCACGAAAATGATCTGACGCACGAGGAACGCGTAGTCGCGATACGACGCGTACTTCGGCGAATCGGGCATCGCAATGGACGCCGAGTACACCATCACGACGCCGAGCCCGAGCAGCGCGACGACAACCCACAGCAGCGAGTGGTCGTAGTCGAGCATGCGCGAGCGCAGCGGCCGCACACCGTTGACAGCGCTCGCGAGACCGCTGGCGCCCGTGCGGCCGCCGGCGCGTGCGGCGCCCGCCGTCTCGCCCGAGCCGCCCGCGCGTGAACCGAAGCGTTCCGACCAGCTCATATCATCGTCCCCCGTTCGGCGGCGATTTCTTCCACCGTGCTGCGGAACACCGCTGCGCGGTGCGCGTAACCCTTGAACATGTCGAAGCTCGCGCAAGCCGGCGACAGCAGCACGGCGTCGCCCGGTTGCGCGAGTGCGGCGGCGGCACGCGTCGCTTCTTCAAGCGTCGTGTGATCTGTCATGGCGATGCCGGTGTCTTTGAGCGCCGCGCGAATCTGCGGGGCGTCGCGGCCGATCAGCATCACGGCGCGGCACCAGCGCATGACGGGCGCGGCCAGCGGCTCGAAATCCTGGCCTTTGCCGTCGCCGCCGGCGATCAGCACGACGCGCTGTGCGAGGCCGTCGAGCGCGGCGACCGTCGCGCCGACGTTCGTGCCCTTGCTGTCGTCGACATAATCGATGCCGTCGATCGACGCGATCAATTCCACCCGATGCGGCTCGCCGCGATATTCGCGCAATCCATGCAGCAGACGCGCGCCGGGCAGGCCGATCGCGCGCGCGAGCGCGTAGGCGGCGAGCGCGTTGGCGGCGTTGTGCAGGCCACGAATGCGCAGCGCGTCCGCCGGCATCAAACGCTTGAGCGCGATGTTCGGCGGCGTGACGGCTTCGTTCTTGCGGCGGCGTTTCGGCGTGGGTTCGTCGCTCGCGTCGAGATCGTGCGCTTCCACGAGCCACACCATGCCGTTCTCGCGCTGCAGGCCGTAGTCACCGTCGTTCTTCGGCTCGGTTACGCCGAACGTGACCATGTCCGCGTCGCTCGACTCGGAAGGCGCGAGCGCCATGACGCGCGCGTCGTCGCGATTCAACACGCGCACGGTTTGTGTACCGAAGATGCGGCCCTTGGCGGCGGCGTAGGCATCCAGCCCGCCGTGCCAGTCGAGATGATCCTGCGTGATGTTGAGAATCGCGGCCGCGTCCGGTTCGAAGGTATGCGAGGTTTCGAGCTGGAAGCTCGACAGTTCGAGCACCCACACGTCGGGCAGCGCGGTGTTGTCGATGGCTTCGCTCAGCTTGTCGAGCAGCGACGGGCTAATGTTGCCCGCCACCGCCACCTTCTTGCCCGCGCGCTCGCACAGCAGACCCGTGAGGCTCGTCGTGGTGGTCTTGCCGTTGGTGCCGGTGATCGCAAGCACCTTCGGCGCGTAGCCGCTTTCGCCGAGCGTCCTCAGCGCTTGCGAGAACAGTTCGAGTTCGCCCCACACGGGAATGCCCTGCTCACGCGCCGCGGTGATCAGCGGCAAAAGGTCGGCGGCGAGCGGCGACAAGCCCGGGCTGATCGCGACGAGCTCCACGCCTTCGAGCAGCACCGGCGAAAACGGGCCGCCGACAAACGCAGCGTCGACGCCGTGCGCTTCCAGCGCGGACAGGTTCGGCGGCACCTCGCGCGTGTCGGCCACTCGCAGCCGACAGCCGTGCCGCGCGCACCAGCGCGCCATGGCGAGACCGGATTCACCCAGTCCCAGCACGAGCACCATCGGCTTTTGCCGATCCCGAAACTTCTCGCCGAACATCGTCTGCTTCCTTTAATGCCTTCTTAACGCAGTTTGAGCGTGGACAACCCGAACAGACACAACATCAACGTGATGATCCAGAAGCGCACGACCACCTGCGTTTCCTTCCAACCCGACAATTCAAAATGGTGATGCAGCGGCGCCATCTTGAAGAGACGCCGTCCTTCGCCGAACCGGCGCTTGGTGAACTTGAACCACGCAACCTGCAACATCACCGAAAGTGTTTCGGCGACGAAAATGCCGCCCATGATGAACAGCACGATTTCCTGCCGGACGATGACCGCGACCGTGCCGAGCGCGCCGCCGAGCGCCAATGCGCCGACGTCGCCCATGAACATCTGCGCCGGGTGCGTGTTGAACCAGAGGAACGCGAGCCCCGCGCCGCCCATTGCCGAACAGAAGATCAGCAGCTCCCCCGCGCCGGGGATATGCGGAAACAGCAGATATTTCGAGTAGACGGAGCTGCCCATCACATAAGCGAACACGCCGAGCGATGCGCCCACCAGCACGACGGGCATGATGACGAGGCCGTCGAGACCATCGGTCAGATTCACGGCGTTGCTCGCGCCCACAATCACCAGATACGTCAGCACGATGAAGCCCCACACGCCGAGCGGATAGCTGATCGACTTGACGAACGGCAGCATCAGGTCGGCGCGCGCGGGCAAGCCCATCGACAAACCGCTGCGCACCCATGCCATGAAGAGGTCGAACACGCGCACATTGCTTGCTTCCGACACGCTGAACGCGAGGTACACCGCCGCGAACAGGCCGATCACCGACTGCCAGAAATACTTTTCGCGCGACGACATGCCGCGCGGGTCCTTGTAGACCACCTTGCGATAGTCGTCGACCCAGCCGATCACGCCATAGCCGAAAGTGACGAGAATCACGATCCAGATGAAGCGATTGGTCAGATCGGCCCACAGCAGCGTGGCCACGGCGATGCCGAGCAGAATCAGCACCCCGCCCATGGTCGGCGTGCCGGATTTCACGAGGTGCGTTTGCGGACCGTCTTTACGGACGGCCTGACCGACCTTCATCGCGGTCAGTTTGCGAATCACGGCCGGGCCGCAGACGAGCCCGATCAGCAACGCGGTAATGGTGGCCATCACCGCGCGGAAAGTCAGATAACTGAACACGCGCAAGAAGCTTGCGTCATTCTGCAGCCATTGCGCCAGCGCCAGTAGCATGCTTCGGTCCTTCTATTTCAGTGTGCGGCGGGCGCGCTGCCCGCTGCGTTGGGTTGTGGACTCGTAACGGCGTCCACCACGCGCTCCATTTGCATGAAGCGCGAGCCTTTCACGAGAAGCGTTGCAGCCGCGCCGAAACCGGCCTGCTGCAATTGCGCGACCAGCGTGCCGACGTCGGCGACGTGATGCGCGCTTGCGCCATACGCGATGCAGGCGTCGCGCGAGGCGTCGCCCATTGCGTACAGTGCGTCGACACCGCGTTCTTTGGCATAAGCGCCGATTTCGCGGTGAAATTCGGGACCGTTGTCGCCGACTTCGCCCATATCGCCCATGACCAGCACGCGCGGCGAAGCGTGCGACGCGAGCACGTCGATCGCGGCGCGCATCGAATCCGGATTCGCGTTGTAGGTGTCGTCGATCACTTTCGCGCCCGCGAGCGTGCCGAGCGCGGCGCGCTTGACCTGCAAGCGGCCTTTCACCGCGCCAAACGATTCGAGGCCGCGCTTGATCGCGTCGAGCGAAACGCCTGCGGCAAGCGCCGCCGACGTCGCGGCGAGCGCGTTGTGCGCGTTGTGGTCGCCGAGCACCTGCAGCGAGACCTGCAAAGCGCCTTGGGGCGTTTCGATGCTGAGCAGCCCGCTGTCGAACGTGCCGGTGACAGCCGCTTCGGTCGCGCGTTCCGCCGTGTTGAGCGCGAAGTCGATGATGCGGTTTCCCGTGGCCGCCACGCGCCAGATGCTCGCGTAAGCGTCGTTCGCCGGGAAGACCGCGACGCCTTCGGGCTTGAGCGCATGAATCACGCTCGCGTGTTCGAGCGCGACGGCTTCGACCGTCGCCATGAATTCCTGGTGTTCGCGCTGCGCGTTGTTGACCACCGCGACCGTCGGCTCGGCGATCTTCGCGAGCAGCGACGTTTCGCCCGGGTGGTTCATGCCGAGTTCGACGACAGCGAGCCGATGCGCGGCATTCAGACGAAACAGCGTGAGCGGCAAGCCAATGTCGTTATTGAAGTTGCCTGCGGTGGCGAGACGCTCGGCCGCGCCGACGGCCGCGGCGAAGATCGACGCGATCATTTCCTTGACCGTCGTCTTGCCGTTGCTGCCCGTCACGGCGACGAGCGGCATGCCGAACTTGCGGCGCCAGCCGCGAGCCAGCGCGCCGAGCCCCGCGCGCGTGTCGGCGACCCGCACGGCGGGCACCGTCCAGCCGTCCGGCACGCGTGCGACGAGCACAGCGCTCACGTTGCGCGCGGCGACATCGGCGAGGAAGTCGTGTGCGTCGAAACGGTCGCCTTTGAGCGCGACGAACAGATCGCCGGGACCGGCGCTGCGGCTGTCGGTCGACACGCGTTCGAACGCGGCGCTCTCGTCGCCGACTAGGGTGGCGCCCGGAATCAGCGCGGCTGCTTCACGCAGCGTGAACATGACGTTGGCTGGATGGCTCATTCACCGCCTCCGCGTGCCTGCGTCGCCCGCGCGGCGAGCGCGAGCCGGGCGTGGTCCTGGTCGGAGAAAGCGCGCTTCTTGCCCATGATTTCCTGTGTTGCTTCGTGCCCCTTGCCGGCCAGCACAATGACGTCTTCGCGCGCGGCGCCGCGGATCGCCTGGAGGATCGCGCTCGCGCGATCTTCGATGCGGCGCGCCTTCGACGCGTCCTTCATGCCGGCGGCGATCTGTTCGATGATCGATTGCGGGTCTTCGCTGCGCGGGTTGTCGCTTGTGACGACGACGCCGTCCGCCAGCTTCTCGGCAATCGCACCCATCAGCGGGCGCTTGGTCGCGTCGCGATCGCCGCCGCAGCCGAACATGCAGACGAGTTCGCCGCCGCGCGCGGCCGCCATCGGCCGCAATGCTTCGAGGGTTTTTTCGAGCGCGTCCGGCGTGTGTGCGTAGTCGATCACGACGAGCGGCTCGTCGTTCTGCAAGCGACCGCCGAGACGCTGCATGCGGCCGTTCACCGACTCGAGCCTGGCCAGCTCGGCGAGCGCGGCGTCGAACGGGACGTCGGCGGCAAGCAGCGCGCCGAGTACGCCGAGCAGATTGCTCACGTTGAACGCACCGAGGGTTTGCACTTCGACATCCGCGTCGCCCCAATCGGACGTGCTCAGGTGGAACGCGGTGCCCGTGGCAGTCGCGCGCACGTTCGACGCGAGCAGCAACGCGTCGGCCTGCGGCGTGCTGTCCGGCGTGCCTTTCGACGCCGAATCAAGGCCGTATGCGATGGTGCGTGCGTGGCCGCGCGTGCTCGCGAGCAAACGGCGGCCCGCCGCGTCGTCGCGGTTAATCACGGCCACGCGCAGTTCGGGCCACGCGAAAAGGCGCGCCTTCGCGGCCTCGTAGGCCTCGAACGTGTGGTGGTAGTCCAGATGGTCTTGCGTGAGATTCGTGAACACGGCAATGTCGAACGCCGTGCCGTTCACGCGGCCCTGATGCAGCGCGTGCGACGACACTTCCATCGCCACCGCCTTGGCGCCGGCGTCGCGCAACTGCGCAAGACTGCGCTGCAATTGCGGCGCGTCGGGCGTCGTGAAGCCGGTGTGCACGAGTTGCCCCGGCAAACCCGTGCCGAGCGTGCCGATGATCGCGCAGCGCGTGCCGAGCGCAGTCAGCGCCGCCGAAATCCACTGGCTGCACGAGGTCTTGCCGTTCGTGCCGGTGACGCCGACCGCGAGCATGCTGTCGCTCGGATCGCCGTACCACGCGCTCGCGATCGAACCGGCGAGCTCGTTCAACGCCGGCACCGCGAGCATCGTGGATGCGTCGATCGCGCCGCCGAAACCTTCCGGCTGGACGAGCACCGCGGCAGCGCCGCGTTCTAGCGCGCCGTCGATGAACGGGCGGTTGTCCGCGCCCTCCACCGCGTAGGCGAAAAACGCGTCGCCGGCTGCGAGCGAACGCGTGTCGGCATGCAGATGCGCGCCCGGCTGCACGCGTGCGCGCAGCCACTGCAACGCGTCGGCAATCTGCTGATGCGCGGGATGGTGCTGGCGGAGCGCGCTCATCGAACGACTCCCGGGTGGCTCTTCGCGTTCGCGGAAATCGTCATCTTCTTCGCGCTCGCGCTGGTCGAAATTTTCTTCGCCGCGGACGGCGCCGGCGTGGCCGACGGCGCAGCGGACGCGGAATCGTCCGACACGACCATCTGCTTGACCGGCATTTGCGGCGGTACGTTCAGCGAGCGCAGCGTGTCGCCGACAATGCCCGAGAACACCGGCCCGGACACCTGACCGCCGAAGTGACTGCCCGCCGTCGGTTCATCAACGGACACCGCGACCACGATGCGCGGATTGGGCATAGGTGCCATGCCGACGAACGACGCGCGGTACTTCGAGTGGTCGTAGCCGTGCGGCCCGTGCTTGTATGCGGTACCGCTCTTGCCGCCGACGCGATAACCCGGCACTGCCGCATCCGGCGACGTGCCGCCCGGCGAGACGACGGTTTCGAGCATCGCGCGCACTTCGCGGGCGGTGCTCGGCGAAAAGATTTGCGGGCCGGTTGCCGGCTGGTCCCCCGGCGTGCGGAAAATCGACACCGGCATGATCTGGCCGTCGTGCGCAATGGCGGTATAGGCGCGGCCCAACTGGAACAGCGACACGGAAAGGCCGTAGCCGTACGACATGGTCGCCTGCTCGATGCGGCGCCAGCTCTTCCACGGCCGCAGCCGCCCCGCCGCCGCGCCCGGGAACCCGACCTTCGGCGCCTGGCCGAGACCGATGCTCGTGTACATGTTCCACATCTCTTCGGGCTTGAGCTGCATGGCGATCTTCGTCGCGCCGATGTTGCTCGACTTCTGGATCACGCCGCCGACGGTCAGCACGCCGAACGCGCTATCGTCGGTGATCGGCGCACCGTCAAGCACGAAGCGGCCGCCGCCGGTATCAACCAGTGTAGTCGGCGTGACGCGGTGCAGATCGAGCGCGAGCGACACGGTGAACGGCTTCATGATCGAGCCGGGTTCGAACGTGTCGGTCAGGATACGGTTGCGCAGCTGGTCCCCCGTCAGGTGAGAACGGTCGTTCGGGTTGTACGTCGGGTAATTGACGAGCGCGAGCACTTCGCCCGTGCGCACGTCGATCACCATCGCCGCGCCGGCCTTCGCCTTGAATTTCTCGACGGCTGCCTTCAGGTTCGCGTAGGCGATGTACTGGATCTTGCTGTCGATCGAGAGGTCGACGTCCTGACCGTTGTGCGGCACGACCTGCTCGTCCACGTCCTCGATGATGTGGCCCATGCGGTCCTTGATCACGCGACGGCTGCCCGACACGCCCGCGAGCAGCTTCTGATCGCCGAGCTCGACGCCTTCCTGGCCCTCGTCCTCGACGTTGGTGAAGCCGATCAGGTGGGCGGTGATTTCGCCTTCCGGATAGAAGCGCTTGTATTCGTCGCGCGCGTAAATGCCGGGGATGTCGAGCGCCTTCACCTTGTCGGCAATATCCACCGGCACCTGGCGCTTCACGTAGACGAAGGTCTTGTCTTCCGAGAGCTTGGCGCGCAGTTCCTTGTTGGTCATGCCGAGCAGCTTGCCGAGCGCGTCCAGCTTGTCGGCGCCCAGGTCGTCGGGCACGGACTCGGGAATGGCCCAGATGGCGCGCACGGGCAGACTCGTGGCCAGCACGAGACCGTTGCGATCGAGAATCTTGCCGCGCGTGGCCGGCAGTTCGAGGCGCCGCTGATAGCGGATTTCGCCCTGCTTCTGATAGAACGCGTTGCCCGGGCCCTGAATCCAGAACGCGCGCGCGGTCAGCGCGACGAACGCCATGAAGAGCAGGAACACGACGAGCTTCGAGCGCCACATGGGCAGGCGCACGGACAGGATCGGGTTGGCGGAAAACGCGACGCTCTTGTGAGCCGACGATTTTTTCATCGCACGCCTCCGCTGCGTTTCGCTGCGCCAACCGGCGCCGAGGCCGGCGCGGAAGTCGGGATCGGCGCGTCTTCGGCCTTCGCGGCACCGGGGTCGAGCGTCAGGTACTGGGTGCGCCCGGTGCTGACCGCCTGCATTTTGAGCGACGCGGTCGCGATCTGCTCGATGCGCGACGTTTTCGACAGCGCGCTCTGCTGATATTGAAGCTGCGAATAGTCCTGCTGCAGCTGGCGCTCCTGCGACTGCGCGCGCTGCAACTGGATGAAGATCTGCCGCTGCTGATTGGTGGCGTTGACAACAGACAAGGCACAGCCCATCACGATCATCAGCAGGAAAATATTGAGGCGATTCATGGTGCAATCCGCTCCGCCACGCGCATCACGGCAGAACGGGCGCGCGGGTTCGCGGCGACTTCAGCGTCGCTCGCAAATACGCGGCCGATGATTTTGAGCGGGGGGCTCGGCAGGTCGACGGCGCGAATCGGCAGGCGACGATCGACCGCGGGCGCACTGGCGTGCGCCTGCATGAATCGCTTGACGATCCGGTCCTCGAGCGAATGAAAGCTGATGACCACCAGCCGCCCCCCTTGCTCCAGCAGCGCTAACGCTGCTTCTAAAACGACTTGCAGCTCCGCAAGCTCTTGATTGATGTGAATCCGTATAGCCTGAAAGGTGCGGGTTGCCGGATCCTTGCCCTTCTCACGGGTTTTGACGACGTTAGCCACGATTTGGGCAAGCTCGCCCGTGTTGACGAGAGGCCCAAGACGGTCGGACTCTGCCCGGCGAGCAACAAGCGCCTTTGCAATCTGAAAAGCAAACCGTTCTTCCCCATAATCTCGTATCACCTCCGTCAGTTCCTGCACCGTGGCCCGCGCCAGCCAGTCGGCGGCAGACTCGCCGCGCGTCGGGTCCATCCGCATGTCGAGCGGGCCGTCGGCGCGGAAACTGAAACCCCGCTCCGGATCGTCGACTTGCGGCGACGACACGCCCAGATCCAGCAAAACGCCCGACACCCGTTCAATGCCGCGCGCCGCAATCGCGGTGCGCAGCGAAGCAAAACTCTCGTGCACGATGCCAAAGCGCGGATCCGCGATCTGCTGCGCCGTGGCGATGGCGAGCGGGTCCTTGTCGAAAGCGATCAGACGCCCCGCTTCACTCAGCTTCTCCAACACCAGACGGCTGTGACCGCCGCGCCCGAATGTGCCGTCCACATACACGCCGTCCGCGCGCGTGACGAGCGCCTCTACCGCTTCTTCCAGCAGCACCGTGCGATGCTGCAATTCGTTTCTCATCGCCGATGCCATATATATAAGCCGCGATCAGAACGTGAAGTTCTTCAACGCCTCGGGCATGCCCTCGGCGATCGCCGCCTGTTCCTTCGCAGCGTAAATCTGTGCGTCCCAAATTTCGAAGTGGCGCCCCATGCCGAGCAAGGTCACTTCTTTTTCCAGCGAGCCGGCCGCGCGCAATTCGGGCGACACGAGCACGCGGCCCGCGCCGTCCATATCGACGTCCATTGCATTGCCGAGAAAGATGCGCTTCCACCACGCCGCATTCATGGGGAGCTTGTCGACTTTGTCGCGGAAGATTTCCCATTCGGGGCGCGGAAAGAGCAACAGGCAGCCGTCCGGGTGCTTGGTGATCGTCACCCGGCCCTCTGCCTGTGTTTGCAGCGCATCCCGATAGCGCGAGGGAATAGACATCCGCCCTTTCGCATCGAGCGTCAGCGCCGACGCCCCTTGGAACACTTCGCTCTCCCTCTTGACCAGCGCCTGTGCGCCGGCTGCCCGATTCGTAAAAATCTACCCGAAACCGCCCGTGAGATCACACAAAAATACACTTTCTCACACTGTCTCCCACTTTAGAGGAACGCTAAACACGGGTCAAGGGAGAGAGCCGCTTTTTGAGCGAATTTTGTTTGTTAGAACAAGGACTTAGCGCGACTCCTTCATGTCAGACGTAAAACGGAAAACCGTTACAAATGAAGGAACTACTGAAGCTTGTGAAGGTGATACGTGAAAAGTGCGGGCGAAGGGCGCGGATCCTAAGCGATCGCGAAGGGCATCAGGAAGGTGTTCGGCGGGGTTTCAGCAGTGACGTGCGGACGACGCGAGCGGCGTCGTCCCACTTGGCGCGATATGACGGAAAGCTGGCGGTTCTCAGAGGTAGTACGCGGTGCGCGTCATGACTTTCGACATCGCGCGCATCAAGGCGCGCGCCGGGAACGGCAACTCGATACCGCCCGCGTCCATGGCCGCTTTTCCGTGCTCGGCCTCGTCGACGCGCATTTGTTCGACAATGGCGCGCGACTCGCGATCGGCGGCGGGCAGGCGGTCCATATGACTATCCAGATGCTGTTCGACCTGCCGCTCCGTTTCAGCCATGAAGCCGAGGCTCACGCGATCGCCGAGGCGTCCCGCCGCGAGCCCAATGGCAAGCGCGCCGGTGTACCAAAGCGGATTGAGCAGACTCGGGCGCGAATCCAGCGCCTCGAGGCGCTTGGACGTCCAGGCGAGGTGATCTTCTTCCTCGATTGCGGCACGATTGAACACGCTGCGCAGCGACGGCGACTTCGTCGCCAGTTTCTGCGCCTGATAGAGCGCCTGCGCGCACACTTCCCCGACGTGATTCACGCGCATGAGACCCGCGGAATGCGCGCGCTCGGCCGGGGACAGTTCCGGCACTTCCGCAGAGGCCGCCGATTCTTGCGGAACCGGCAAAGGACGGCTCATTCGCGAAACGCCGGTCATTGAGCGTAAACCCCGATCAAACTCAGTAATCAACTCGTCCAGAAACATTGGGCACTCCCTGATTCAACAACCGGCTTCCCGCGCTTCGTTGTCCGTGCGGCAAGGCTTTGCGGGGAAAAAAGCGGCCTGCGAGCGGCTCTGATCCAGCCGCCTAAGGCATCAGGATTTCGATTTTAGATCATGTTGCGTAAACGAAACAGGAGCGTTCCCGGCGACCTCCTTTTTCTTTGTGCCATGTAGCCCTTTTGTTACATTACGTGCAACTTCTCGCGAAGTTGGACAAGCAAGGCCTCAACGCTACATAAATATTTCGCCTTGTAGAAAAGATTCGTAATCCTTGGAGATCATTCGATGAAAAAGTCGCTTCTCGCTCTCGCAGCACTGGGCGCATTCGCAGGCGTCGCACATGCGCAGAGCAGCGTGACCCTGTACGGTATCATTGACGAAGGCTTCAACATCAACACCAACTCGGGCGGCAAGCACCTGTACAACCTGTCCAGCGGCGTTATGCAAGGCTCGCGTTTCGGCCTGCGTGGCACGGAAGATCTGGGCGGCGGTCTGAAGGCGCTGTTCGTGTTGGAAAACGGCTTTGACGTGAACAACGGCAAGCTGGGTCAAGGCGGCCTGATGTTCGGTCGTCAAGCTTATGTCGGTCTGTCGAGCCAGTTCGGCACGGTCACGCTGGGTCGTCAGTACGACTCCGTCGTCGACTACGTCGGTCCGCTGGAAGCGGGCGACCAGTGGGGCGGCTACATCGCTGCTCACCCGGGCGACATCGACAACTTCAACAACGCATACCGTACGAACAACACGGTTAAGTACACCAGCGCGGATTACGGCGGCCTGAAGTTCGGCGGCACGTACAGCTTCGGCGGTGTTGCAGGCAACTTCTCGTCGAACCAGATCTGGTCGTTGGGCGCTGGCTACAACAACGGTCCGCTGGTCTTGGGCGTCGGTTACCTGAATGCACGTACGCCCGCAGCTCAAGGTGGCCTGTTCAACAACGGCGGTCAGTCGCCGCTGCCGGCTGCGAACGCAGCAGTGAGCTCGCCGGTCTACGCTGGTTTCGCATCGGCTAACACGTACCAGGTTATCGGTGCAGGCGGTGCTTACACGTTCGGCGCAGCAACCGTCGGTCTGACGTACTCGAACATCCGCTTTGCAAACCTGGGCGCTTCGTACGCATCGCCGTTCAAGGGCCAAACGGCTACGTTCAACAACGCAGAAGTCAACTTCAAGTACCAGTTGACCCCGGCATTGCTGGTCGGCGCAGCGTATGACTACACGCGCGGCACGGAAATCAACGGCAACTCGCGCGCTCAGTACCACCAAGGCGCAGTTGGCGTGGACTACTTCCTGTCCAAGCGTACCGACGTCTACGTGATCGGCGTGTATCAGCACGCTACCGGCGAAACGGTCAACGCAGCAGGCGCCGTGGTTGCAGCAACGGCTGGCATCAACGGCCTGTCGGGCTCGTCGAACCAGAACCAGCTGGCAGCTCGTGTCGGTATCCGCCACAAGTTCTAATAAGTCGTAAAAACGCAGTTTGCCTCAAAGGCGCCTTCGGGCGCCTTTTTTTACGTCCGTGGAGGGACTGCGCAAATAAAAAGGCCCGGCTGACTTGGCGTCTGCCGGGCCCTTCCGTTCTGCTTATATCGACGGGTTACGGTATGTCACCTGTTGACGAATTCAACGCGACAAGCTCAACGCGACAAGCGCTCATGCACGACCATCGCGCAGCTCGCGGCGCAAGATCTTGCCGACATTGCTCTTCGGCAGCTCGGTGCGGAATTCGACGATTTTCGGCCGTTTGTAACCGGTAAGCTGCTGTTTGCAATAAGCCAGAATGTCGGCGTCGGTAAGCGCCTCGTCCTTTTTCACGACAAACAGCTTCACCGCTTCGCCGGAATGCTGGTCGGGCACCCCAACCGCGGCGACCTCGAACACGCCGGGGAGCTTCGCGACCACGTCCTCGATCTCGTTCGGATACACGTTGAAGCCGGAGACCAGAATCATGTCCTTCTTGCGGTCGACGATCTTCACAAAACCATGCTCGTTCATGAAGCCGACGTCGCCTGACTTGAAGAAGCCGTCCGGCGTCATGACTTTCGCCGTTTCTTCCGGCCGATTCCAATAGCCGGCCATGACCTGCGGGCCGCGAATGCAGATCTCGCCCGCCTGACCGAGCGGCATTTCGTTGCCCTCGTCGTCGCGGATGGAGACTTCGGTGGACGGCAGCGGCAAGCCAATCGTCCCGCTATATTCCGTCACCGTGACGGGATTGCAGGTCACGCACGGCGAGGTCTCGGACAAGCCGTAGCCCTCGATGATCGGCGTCTCCGTGTGCTCGAACCAGCGCTTCGCGACCGCTTCCTGCACGGCCATGCCGCCGCCGTTGGCCGCAATCAGTTTCGAAAAATCGAGCTTGTGAAAGTCGGGGCTGTTCAGGAGCGCGTTGTACAGCGTGTTGACCGCCGGGATCGTCGTAATGGCGTAGCCTTGCAGCGCTTTGACCATACCGGGGATGTCGCGCGGATTCGGGATCAGCACGCCGAGGCCGCCGGTGCGAATGGTCAGCAGGCCGCACACCGTCAGCGCGAACACGTGATACAGCGGCAAAGCCACCACGGTGATGAACTGGTCGATGTCGGTGCGGTTTGCGCGCACCGGATTCAGCCAGACTTCGGACTGCAACACGTTTGCAATCAGGTTCCGATGCAGCAACGTGGCGCCCTTGGCCACTCCCGTCGTACCGCCGGTGTACTGCAGGAATGCGACGTCGTCGGGGCCCTGCTCGACTGGCCTGAAGCTTTGACGTTCGCCTTCCGCGATTGCCGCGTTGAATTTGACGTGACCGGCCAAGCTCCAGGCCGGCACCATCTTCTTCACACGGCGCACGACAAAGTCGACCACAGTGCCTTTTACGCCCATCAGATCGCCCATAGCGGCGACCACGATGTGCTTCACCGCGGTATTGCGCACGATTGCCTGCAGCGTGACAGCAAAGTTTTCCAGCAGGATGATTGCTTCCGCGCCGCTGTCTTTCAACTGATGCTCAAGCTCACGGGGCGTGTACAGCGGATTGACGTTCACGACCACATAGCCCGCGCGCAGGATTGCCGCAATCGCGACCGGATATTGCAGCACGTTGGGCATCATGATCGCGATGCGAGCGCCGCGCGCAAGACCCTTTGACTGAAACCACGCGGCCAGCTTGCGCGAAAGCGCGTCCAGTTCGCCGTAGCTGATCACCTTTCCCATGCACACGAAGGCCGGCTTGTCGCGATGTTCGCGGAATGCTTCCTCGAGCAGCTCGGCGACGGACGAATAGCGGGTCGGGTCGATCTCTGCGGGAACGCCGGGCGGGTAAGATTTCAGCCAGATTTTATCCATGCAGCGTCTCCTTCTTTATTTTCGAATGGTCG
Organism: Paraburkholderia phenoliruptrix; assembly: GCF_902859825.1. GTDB lineage: Bacteria > Pseudomonadota > Gammaproteobacteria > Burkholderiales > Burkholderiaceae > Paraburkholderia > Paraburkholderia phenoliruptrix. Next base: position 116,246 of record NZ_CADIKB010000018.1, read on the forward strand.
TGCTAAAAACGCATCGTAGCATGGGCAACTCCGCGGTATCCGCGAAAAACGGCTGGGTTAGACTGCTGCCTCGAACCTGCGAACGCCTTGCTGGCGAGGCTTGCGCAGTGCGAGAAGCGCGGCTCAGACGCGCTCCACTTCGACGAGGCAGTCGTAGAAAGTGGCCGATCCGCCGAGATCGGTGAGCGCCTGGCTCGTGACCTGATTGGCGTTGCGACCGTCGGGCGCGAGCTTTTTCCACCAGATCGACAAGCCGACCACGACGCCCTGGCGCGCGCGGTCGGTGACGCGGGCGCGCGCCTGCATCGAGCCGCGGTCGTTGAAAATGCGCACCGTGTCGCCGTGGGCAATACCGCGCGCGTCGGCGTCCGCCGGATGAATGTCGAGATGCGGCTCGCCTTCCGTCGAGCGCAGACTCTCCACGTTGACGAACGTGCTGTTCAGGAAGTTGCGCGCGGGCGGCGAGATCATCGCGAGCGGATAGCGCGCGGCGAGTTCCGGTGCGAATTCCGCCGACTCGTAAGGCGGCAGGTAATCCGGGAGCGGGTCGAGGCCCTGCTCGGCGAGGCGCCTGCTGTAAAACTCGCATTTACCCGACGGCGTACGAAAGCCGCCCTCGGCAAACGGCGCGTCCGGCACATTCAGCTTTGCCCAACCGGTCTGCTTGAGCGTCTCCCAGTCGACGCCTTCGAGCGTCTTGTCCTCCCATCGGAGCGCCCGGCGCGCGACGGCTTCGTCGCTTTCGAAAAGTGCTGGCTCGTCAAGCGCCATGTGGCGCGCGAGGCTGCGAAAAATCTCAGTGTTCGGACGAGCACCGGCGACCGGCGGAATCGCAGGCAGGTTCACCATGACGTGCGTGTGGCCGTATGACTTGTGCACGTCGAGATGCTCGAGCTGCGTCGTGGCCGGCAGAAGCAGGTCGGCGTAATCGGCCGTATCCGTCTGGAAATGCTCGAGCACGATGGTGAAGAGGTCCTCGCGCGCAAAACCTGCCGCGACGCGCTCCGAATCGGGCGCGACGGCGACCGGATTCGAGTTGTACACGACGATCGCCTCGATTTTCGGGCCGAACTGCGTGTCGCCCGGGTGCAGGAGTGCGTCGCCGATTGCGTTCATATTGATGACGCGGCTCGGTTTCTCGGGCCAGCCGGGCATCAGATCGGGACGTTGCAGAGCATGCGTATCGACCGGCGCCCAGCCGGACGACGACAGCAAGGCGCCGCCGGCGCGCTCTCGCCACGCGCCGGTCAGCGACGGCAGACACGCGATCGCGCGGACCGCGTTGCCGCCGCCGCGCACTCTTTGCAGACCGTAGTTCAGGCGAATCGCAGCTTTCCGCGTGCTGCCGTAAAGTCGCGCGAGGCCGATGACAACCTGCTCTTCAATGCCGCAAATGTCTGCCACGCGGGCCGACGAATACGTGAGCGCGCGGGCCTTGAGTTCGGCGAAGCCCACAGTATGCGCGTCGATGTAAGCGTGATCGAGCAGGTCCTCTGAAATCAGCACGTTCATCATGCCGAGTGCCAACGCGCCGTCAGTGCCCGGCTTCAGCGCAATATGCTGATGGCACTTCTCCGCCGTCAGCGAACGATACGGATCGATCGCAATCAGGCGCGCGCCTCGACGCTTCGCCTCTTGCGCCCGCGTCCAGAAATGGAGATTCGACGCAATGGGATTCGAGCCCCAGATGAGAATGACCTCGCTCTCCGCGAAGAACTCCGTGAGCATGCCGAGGCTCGCGCCATAGGTGTATTTCAACCCCGCCGCGCCGGCCGCCGCGCAGATCGTGCGGTCCAGTTGCGATGCGCCCAGCTTGTGAAAGAACCGTTGCGCAATGCTGTCGCCCTGGACGAGACCCATCGTGCCGGCGTAGCTATAGGGCAGGATAGCTTCGGGCGCGCGGCCCGCGATCTCCGACAGGCGCCTCGCGCCCCACTCCAACGCGTCTTCCCAGCTAATGGCTTCAAAACGGCCCTCGCCTTTGCGGCCGATGCGCTTCATGGGGGTTGTCAGGCGTTGCGGATGATGGACCCGTTCCGCGTAGCGGCTGACTTTGGTACACAAGGCGCCCTGCGTCGGAGCATGGTCCGGGTCAGCGACGACCTTGATCGCCCGCCCACCCTCGATGGTGACCCTCATTGCGCAGGTGTCGGGGCAATCGTGAGGACAAACAGCGCGAGCGAATTCGGTCGGAGCGTTCATTGGGTAACCATTCGGGGACGGTAAGCGGGGCGCAAGGCGGAATTTTATTACGTCCGTTGGCGCTTGCCTGCATGCTGCCGCCAAAAAGCCTTCGGCGTAGAATCGTTAGCACTGCGTCCGGCGCCTATCGCCAGGACGATTTCAGGCAAGTCAAAGCGCAAGCACATCGGCACTCCATTATGAAACTGATTCCCGAAATCCAGGCTGCTCACGGAGAAATCCGAAACCTTCGACGAACGATCCACGCTCATCCCGAACTGCGCTACGAGGAAACCGCGACCGCCGACCTGGTTGCGAAGACACTGGAGTCGTGGGGCGTAGAAACTCATCGCGGATTAGGCAAGACAGGCGTGGTTGGGGTGCTGAAACGCGGCAACGGCACGCGTTCGATCGGTCTGCGCGCCGACATGGATGCGCTGCCGATTCAGGAGCTGAATAGCTTCGAACATCGGTCGCGGAACGACGGGAAAATGCACGCGTGCGGTCACGATGGACACACCGCGATGCTCCTCGGTGCAGCCCGGCATCTCGCGAAACACGGCGACTTTGAAGGCACGATCGTCTTCATTTTTCAGCCGGCCGAAGAAGGCGGCGCTGGCGCTCAGGCCATGATCGAGGACGGCCTTTTCGAAAAGTTTCCCGTCGATGCAGTGTTCGGCATTCACAACTGGCCGGGCATGCCGGCGGGGCAGTTCGGGGTGACCGAGGGCCCGATCATGGCCTCGAGCAACGAATTTCGCATTGATATCAAAGGGGTGGGCTCGCACGCCGCGTTGCCGCATAACGGACGCGATCCGGTATTTACCGCGGTGCAGATCGCTAACGGGCTGCAGGGCATCATTACGCGAAACAAGAAGCCGCTCGATACGGCCGTGCTCTCGATCACCCAGATCCATGCTGGCGACGCAGTCAACGTCGTTCCCGACGACGCGTGGATCGCGGGCACCGTACGCACTTTCACCACTGAGACACTGGATCTCATCGAAGCGCGTATGCGCAAAATCGCCGAAAACACGGCGGACGCTTACGATTGCACGGTCGACGTCCACTTCCACAGAAACTACCCGCCCACGATCAACAGCAGTGAAGAGGCTCGCTTTGCGGCGGCAGTCATGAAGGAGGTGGTGGGGGCGGAGAATGTGAACGATTCAGTCGAACCGACGATGGGTGCCGAAGACTTCTCGTTCATGTTGCTGGCGAAGCCCGGGTGCTATGCGTTCCTCGGCAACGGCGACGGTGGCCACCGCGAGGCAGGCCACGGTGCCGGCCCCTGCATGCTGCATAACGCGAGCTACGATTTCAACGATGAGTTGCTGCCCATCGGTTCGACGTATTGGGTGCGACTTGCGCAGCGGTTTCTGGCCGAAGGGAAATAGGATTTCGCGTGGATGTAGACAGGACGCCGCGGCAGGGCCGTTCGCGCTGGTGGGGTGCACATGGCTTGCGTTGCCGCGTTTCTGTAGCTTCTGGGCCTGCCGTTTCCATAACGCTGTTCCCGCGGGCCGTAAACGCAGAAACCCCACCTTTGCGGGGTGGGGTATCTGACGGTGGTGGGGAGCCTGACGATTACCTACTTTCACACGGGTAATCCGCACTATCATCGGCGTGGAGT
>NZ_CADIKB010000019.1 GCF_902859825.1 Paraburkholderia phenoliruptrix
TTGCCTTCCAGGACGGCGAGCCGGTGCAAGACGATCAACCGGGTCAGCAGAAACTCGCCGCTTGACGTCGCCCGCTATCAACTGCCCATACACCAGACTTGACCTTATCTCGTGGAACGGTCGTTCCGTGCCGTCGCCTGGGGGGGCAAGTCATCGGCCTCTACGGACGCTTAGACCCGTGAGTTGGTGAGGCGGCTTGGCTACCCGCGCGGGCGGCTTTTGCGCTCATGCAGCAGCCTCGCGCATCAGTCGTTCGCGCGTCATCCGCAGATTGCTTAGAGCGAACAGCGTATGCAACTCTGCGTGTTCTTCATCAAGCCGCGATAGCGCACTTTAGATGCCACCGTGCGCGGCGATGAACATGGCGACGGCCGACCGGCAATAGGACTCGATTTCGTTGTCGTCAATTGCCCTCGCCTCATCGAAGCGTGCGATAAGCAGCAGATCGCATCCTTTGAAGAGCGCGCCAAACAAGCGGGCGGACCGGTGAGCATCGGGCACGTTCAGAATCGCTTTCGCGTGCAACTGACGCAACACGGCCTCGATTTGGGCGATGACATAGGCGGGCCCGGCTTCGTAATGGAGCTTGCTTAACGACCTTTGATTCGTCTTGTCGGCCAAAACCATGGCTTCGACACTGCGGACGTCCGGGCTCAACAGCGTGCGAAGCAGAGATGATCCGACCGCCATGAGCTGATCTTCGGCCGAACCGTCGATGCCTTCAGAAAGGGCCTGCGGTGCAAATTGATTGCAGCGGGCCACCATGGCCGCGCTGAACAGCGCCTCCTTGTTCTCGAAGTGCCGATAGATGCTGAGCTTGGATATCTTCGCGCGCTGGGCGACCTTATCCATGGTCGTCGCTTGAAAACCCAATTCCACAAAGAGTTCGCAGGCAGCGTCGACGATCGTTTGGCGAAGCGCCTCGTTGGCGGGCCGGCCGCGCCGGCCGTGGCTATTTTCGGTCACGACAATTCCAGTACTTGACAGTATTCAAATTCTTGAATTACGATACCATTAAGTATCGAAAGGTGCAAGCCAAGGGTAGGTTTCCCCCGGGCCGACCGGCGATATCGAGCGGCATTGTCGGGCTGGTCAATACAGCCATGGGCAGCTTCTTACCAATGTCGAAGCCGTGCTCGCTGACTGTCTCAAACGCGTATCGCCGGACGATGTTGCACACCACGCTCAGCCAACCTTCCATCCGCAACACGGAGCCCATCACCATGAATGACGTCATCATCATCGGCGGCAGCTTTGCTGGCCTCGCTGCTGCCCTGCAGCTTGGCCGTGCCCGCCGCAAGGTCACCGTTCTCGATACCGGCCGGCCGCGCAACCGCTTTGCCGGCCACTCGCATGGCCTGCTCGGCCACGATCACAAGCCGCCGCTGGACATCCTGGTCGAGGCGCGGCAGCAGTTGTCGCGCTATCCAACAATCAGCCTCGTCAATGCCCGGGCAGAGAGCGTGTCTGGCGCCATCGACGATTTCTGCGTCGTTACTGAGGATCACGAAAGACTGAGGGCGCGCCGCTTGATCCTGAGCTATGGCGTCGCCGACCAGATGCCTGATGTTCCGGGCTTTGCCGAAAGCTGGGGCACGTCCATCGTGCCCTGCCCCTATTGCGACGGATTTGAAGTCGCCGGCCAGCATTGGGGCCTCGTCTGGTCCAGCCCGCAGTCGTACCAGTCTGCCAGGCTGTTCCGCGATTGGACCGACAAGTTGACTGTCTTCGCCGATGGCCATGACATTGCGCCCGATATCCAGGCCGATCTGGCGCGCCGCAACATATCTCTCATCGATGGCCGGATGGTCGAGATCGCCCACCAGAATGGCCATATCACCACCGTCAATCTCGATACCCGCCGCAATGTCGCGGTCGACGTCCTGTTCGCCCATCCGCGCAACAAGCCGTCCGCAAGCCTGCATGAATCACTGGGCCTCGCCACGGTCGACACCCCCACGGGCATCGTCCTCAAGGTCGACGAGCGCCGCCAAACCAGCATGCCCGGCATCTATGCCGCGGGCGACCTCGCCACGCCCTTCTTGCCCTCGGTCACCCAGGCTTCATCGCAGGGCGCGATGGCGGGTATCTTCGCCCAGCAGTCGATGGTTGTTTGACAGCACACATTGCCTTCTCCCGTTGCGCCCTTGCCTCCGAAAAGGTTGGCGTAGATCGGCGCGGTGATGGACGGATCGTCGAGTCAAGGAGATGACATGGCAGAGCAAAGTGCCGATCAGGTCGGTGACTGGAATGGTCAAAGCGGGGAGCGCTGGGTCGCCAACCGGGCCCGGCTCAACGCTCTGGTGGCGGTGTTCGGCCAGGCCGCGATCGAGGCCGCCGCGCCCGCGACAGGTGAGCGCGTGCTGGACATCGGCTGCGGCGCGGGTGCGTCGAGTCTGGCTCTGGCCGCTCGCGTCGGCGCGGTGGGCCAAGTGCTGGGCGTGGACATATCCGAACCGCTGATCGATCGAGCGCGCGCGCTTGCGCGCCACGATACGCCGGCCCGGTTTCTGGTGGCCGACGCCAGCAGCGCAGAGCTGCCCGAAGGCGCGTTCGACATTCTGTTCTCGCGTTTCGGCGTGATGTTTTTCCCCGATCCGACAGCAGCGTTCGCCCACATGCGACGCGCGCTCCGGCCGGGCGGCCGGGTCGCTTTCGTCTGCTGGCGCGGTGCGGCCGAGAACGATTGGATGCGACTGCCGGTGGGCGCGCTCAAGGACATCGTCCCGCCGAGCGCGCTGCCCGATCCCGAAGCGCCCGGACCGTTCTCGTTTGGCGACCGGGAGCACGTGGAGCGCATCCTCACGGCGGCTGGTTTCACCGAAATCGTTATCTCGCCCTTCGACGCGGCCGTCCCGTTTGGCGAGGGCGAAACGCGGGACGCCGCGATCGACGACGCAGTGAGGATGACGCTTGAGGTCGGCCCGCTGTCGCGTGCGCTCGCTGGTCAGCCCGACGACATCCGCGCCCGTGCCTCCGCCGCAGTTCGTGCCGCCTTCGCGAGCCTCCCTAGCGAGGGGTCGGTGATGATCAACGGCGCGGCGTGGGTCGTCATGGCGCGAAATCCGGCAAGCTGACAGGGATTAGGAGGGGAGACGCCTCCTCTCGGTAGAGCTGGGCGTCGTTGGCCGCTCAGACTGATGTCCCTTCTGGCCGCTGAAGAGCGCTCGCCTTGCGACAATCAGATGGCCGGTTGCGAAGCAGAGCCGACGCCAGAGCGGCCTGCCGGCGGCGCATGTGACCGGCAGTTTGTGGCCGCTTACGGTCCGACGCGTATGCCCGCAGGCGGCCCAGTTCAGTCTTCCGTTCCACGCGTATGAACGTCATGACCGAACTCAACACCAGTCACTCCAGGCGTCGTTCATGCCCGAGCCTGCGCGCGACGCAGCCCTCATTGTGACGGACGCTTTGTCTGCCACGACTGGCCGACGGAGACCGCGGCGTGCGGCATCAGTTCGTTACATCGCGACGCGGTGGCGTGCCGAATTGCCTCGCATATTCCCGGTTGAATTGGGAGGGACTTTCATAGCCCACCTCGTAGGCAACTGTCGACGCGTTCAGGCCCTTGACCAACATCAACCTTCGAGCCTCGGTCAGGCGCAGCCACTTCTGGAACTGCAGCGGACTCATCGATGTGAGGCGCTTGAAGTGGTGGTGGAAGCGGGACACGCTCATGCCCACCCGGGCGGCGAGCTCACCGATGCGCAGGGGCTCACGAAAATGGTTTTTCAGCCAGTCGATGGCCCGAGCGATGCTCTGGTTCTGATCGGCAATGGACGCCATCTGCCACACGTGGTTCTTAACGTCGCTGCGAAGTAGGCGATAAAGGATCTCGCGCTGTAGCAGTGGGGCTAGTTCTGGCAATAACTCGGGCTCGTCCAACAGCCCGATCAGTCGATCCAAAGCAGACAGTAGCCCTGCCGTCGTCCTCCCCAACACGATGCCGGGACCGTTTGCCGCCCGCTCCCGATGATGCTGCAGGCCGGTCTCCACGACTATGTTACTGATCGCACGCGAGTCGAGTCGCAACACCACGCTCAGGAACGGCAAGTCGAGCGAAGCCTGCGCAACCTGCATCGCCACTGGCAGGTCCAACGACGTGAGCAAAAAGCGATGCCTGTCGTAGGCGTAGACCTCGGGGCCCAGCCACGTTTGCTTCACGCCCTGAACCGGCACCGCGATGGCGGGTTCCATCAGGCAGTCGAAGGGCGAATCGGCGTGTGTGTGTCGGTGCAAGGTCAGGCCTGCAATCGCCGGCCTGTACTGCTCGGCGTCGCCAGTCCACCGTGCGATTCGCGCCACCAAGCGGCGTCGATTTGTCTCGAAGTCGTCGTCCATGGGCCCAACTGTAAGAGTAGGCTCTGCCTTCATCAAGAAGATTGGCCTGAGGTCAGGAGGATTAGGCAATTTTCCGGGAGCATCCACCTTCCGCGACCGATCGCGTCGGGCCAAACTGCATTGCGTGCACGACGGGTGTCGTGTCAGGCGTGATCGCCGTTCTGAATACCGCAAAGGAATCCCGATGAAAGCTCATGTGTACCGCCGAAACGGCGAGCCGACCGAAGTGCTCGGCTTCGAAGACATCGCCGCCCCGGCGCAACCTGGTCCCAACGAAGTCACGGTCCGCATCACCAAGCGCATGGTGCATCCGATCGACGACTTGATGGTGCGCGGTTACATCCCCTCGCCGATCCCTGCCGAGGGAACTGTTCCCGGCGGCGACGGTGTCGGTGTCGTTGAACAGGTAGGCGCGGACGTCGATCCCGGCACCGGCATCAAGCCGGGTCAGCGCGTGATGCTCTTCCCGGCGCACGGTACGTGGTCGGAGCGCGTGATCGCACCCGCCATGGCCGTCATTCCGGTCCCGGATGATGTCAGCGATACGACCGCGTGCCAGATCGCCATCAATGGCATCACCGCGATCGTGCTCATGCGTGCGGCACTGGCTGCCTCCGGCGGTGCGCCGTTGCTGGTCACGGCCGCCGGCTCCGGCGTCGGCCGCAACGTGATCGCGCTGGCGCAGATGCGCGGTGCCAAGGCCATCGCGCTGGTGCGCAGCGACACCGGTGCAGCGATCCTGGCGCCCAGCGTTCCCGGCGTGGCCGTCGTCAGCTCGGAGCACGACGGATGGGCTGCCAAGGTGACCGCCGCAGGCGGGCAGGCCCCTGCCGTAGCGATCGATCCGATCGGCGGCGAGATGACCGCCCAGATCCTGAACGTGCTCGCCGATGGTGGCACCTTGCTGACCTATGGTGGCCTCGACCCGCGCCCTTCGGCGATCTCCACGACCCCCCTGACGGTTCGGCAACTGACGTTGAGGGGCCTGAACGCCTATGGCTGGCTTGCGAGCACGCCCGCGCAACGTGCGTCCGACATTGCCGACCTGTTCGAACTGGCGCGCCGGGCGCCGCAGAACTTTGCTGAATACCGCGAGTTCGCTTTCACGCAAGCGACCGAAGCGCTCGCTGCGGTCCACGCGACGCCGCGACGCGGGGCGACGATCTTGACTTCGGAAACTTGAACCATGCAGCAGCTCTTCCCTGACCTCTGGCAGACGCAGACGGAACACCCGTTCCACGGCGTCACCTCGCACGCCTATCTGCTGACGCGGCGGGAAGGCAACATCCTGTTTTACGGCACCGGTGTCTTGGCGGAGCTGCAGCTGATCAAGGATCTGGGCGGGATCGTCCGCCAGTACCTGTCCCACCGGGACGAGGCCGGGCCGGCACTGGCAACGATCAAGCAGATGTTCGGGTCGGCCCTGTGCTGCCACAAGCTGGAGGCCAAGGCCGTCAAGTCGCACTGCCCCATCGACGTGACCTTCGACGCGCGCGAGACGCACCTGGGCAACATCGAGGTCATTCCGACACCGGGGCACACCTCGGGCAGCACCTGCTTCATGTACCGCTCGCCGTACGGCAAGACCTATCTCTTCACCGGTGATTCGCTCTTCCCCAAGGCGCAGTCTTGGGGAACGCTGATCTGGCCCTTCTCGGGAGGGCGAGAATCCAGTCTCAGAGCCAGCCTTGGCCTGCTGCGCGAACTCGATCCCGACGTGGTGATTGCCAGCGCCTGCCAGGGGCCAACGCCCGTCTCGATGACCTCCGCGGATGAATGGCACGCCATCGTGGACCGTGCTATTGAACGGCTATAGTCATACGGCTGCGTTGATCTGATGGTAATTAGCACCGTCGCGAATTTCGTTGACGACAACGATGCGAACTGTCAGCGAATGGGATTGATGCGTGCGGAGGCTGGCAACAGCGGCGCGACGTTCCAACAGTTCGTCGATGCGGTTGACGGCACGATCGGTGATGCGTTCGATGACGTAGTGCAGGTACGTTTCTGGATCGATGCCGTTTAGCCGCGCTGAGCCAATGAGACTGTACATCGCCGCCTCGTCACTTCACAGGCCGGTGCGGGTCGGTCCATTGTGGAACGGGCCAGCATTCTGCCGACGAGTCCAGAGAAAGCGCTGATCGGCCGGATGGGGGCCTATTCGTAATTTCGTGGGCGAGGCATAACATGGGAGTAACTGCTCATGGACATGCCGATGAAGAAGAAACGCACGGTTGCAGCAATATCGGCAAATGCACCGATCTTCGCTCGTCAATGAGCCCCCGCTGTGGCGACAGCCAGCCGCCTGAGAATTCTTCCGTGCAGGTTCAATCGACGAGTTGCGAGCGGCGCCCAAAGCCAGCATTTCGGCTGCAAGTGAACGCACGCTCCGCTCTTGAAGGACTATATAGTGAGTAGACTGTCCGCGCCGGTCGGCACACACGGCTACCGCTGACCGTCGGCGCCGCGCGCCAGGATTGCAGGCATTCAGTTCGCAAAAAAGAAATCGAAGCGGAGACGCGAGATGAGCGAGACAATCGAGGCAGCCTCCATGATCGTCCGACAGTGCAAGCGCTGGACGGTGATTACCAGCGTCTGTCTGCTCGCATCGTGCGGTGGGTCGGTCAATTCGAATACGACCGTGCCCACATCCATCATGCAGATCATGCAAAAGCCGGTTTACAGGAATGCGAGCTGGTCGATGCAAGTGGTCGATCTGGACTCCGGCGGTGTGATCTACGATCTGAACTCAAACACGCAGATGCTCATCGGCTCGGTGCGCAAGCTCTTCTCGACCGGCAACGCGTTCAACGCTCTGGGCGCCGATCATCGCTTCGTCACGCCCGTCTACCGCCAAGGCAGCGTTGCACCGAACGGGACGCTCAACGGCAGTCTCATTCTGGTGGCGAGCGGCGATCTGACGATGGGCGGCCGTGCCAATCCGAACGGTACCACCGCGTTCACCGCCTTCGATCACAACGAAGCGAACGCGCTGGGCAACGCGGTGCTGGCTAGGCCGGACCCCCTTGCGGGCTACAATTCGCTCGCGGCGCAAGTCGCCGCCGCAGGCATCACGACAATCAACGGCGATGTCGTGATCGACGACCGCCTGTTCGAACCATTCAATTTCCGCGACCAGTTCGACGTGCGCCCCATCTTCGTCAACGATGACGTGGTCGACGTGACGCTCGCGCAAAGCGCGGGAGGTGCCGCGGTTCCGTTCGACTGGCGCCCGAAGTCGGCGGCGTTCTCCGTGCAATCCACATTGACAACCGGCAGCGCAACGTCGAAGCTCGCGATCGATCTCAACCCGGAATCGCCGACCTGCATCGGCGCGCCCAATTGCGTGGGCACGGTCAGCGGCAACGTTCCCGCGGGGCTCGTGCCCCCTTTGACGAATGCCTATCCACTGGTGCGCACGTTCCGCGTGACGCAGCCCTCCAATTACGCGCGCACCGTGTTTATTGAAGCCCTCGCGCGTGCGGGCGTGACAGTGACGGCCGCGCCGGTTGAGGCAAATCCCGTGCAACTGTTGCCCGCCAAGGGCGCGTATTCGAGTATCCAGCAAGTGGCGCAACTGACATCGGCGACCTATGCGCAGGACTTGCGATTCGTCAACAAGGTCAGCTACAACATCGGCGCGGACGTGACCTTGATGCAATTCGGTCTCGCTCACAATGGATCGACCACGATGGCGAATTCGCTCGCGGCGGAACAGGGCGAATTGTCCGCCACGTTCAACATCTCGCCGGATCAATATCATTTCATCGACGGCAGCGGCGGTGGCGATACGACGGCCAATGCCCGTGCCGTCATTGCGATGCTGCGCGGAATGAGGACGAAGCCAGCGTTTGCCCCCTATTTCGATACGTTGCCCGTACTCGGCGTGGACGGCTCTCTCGCGAGCATCACCGACTTCGAAGCCGACTCGACGCTCGCGGGTGCGAAAGGACAGGTTCACGCGAAAACAGGAACGTACGTCACCGAGAACCCGGCCACGCCGGGAACGCCGATTCTGAAGGGCCAGGCGCTCGCCGGTTATATCGATGCGAAGAGCGGCCGCCGCATTGCGTTCTTCGTCACGGTCAACAATGTGCCGATCACCGGCATCCCCGACGTCCTCAAGGTGTTCCAGGATGAGGGCACGATAGCGGCGATGCTCTGGAAGATGCTGTGATCGGGACCGTGCGCGAGTTGAGACGACGATTCGCCCTTTCGGCATGCCTCGCCAACACGGTCTATACAATCGTGTTTTCGTCGACGTTGCGCAACGTATTCTCCCTTTCCTCGCTGTTCAGAACTTGTGACGCAGGCCCACGCGCACGCCGAGCTGCTTGTCGGTTGCCGACGGCGCAAATCCGCTGATTGCAGCAACGGAAGACTGCCCGAGCGAATCGCGGCCCGTAGCCCGCTGCAACGCTGCTAGTGCATAGACATCGGTGCGCTTGGAGAGACTGTAGTCTACGGCGAAGTTCAATTGCATGTACTTGGCGCCGCCGTCGCCCTTCACCGAATTGCGCGTCGTATAGTCGAACGCAACACCCGCAAGCAGTGCCGGTGTAACAAAGGTCCGCACGCCCACTTCCGCGCTCGTGAACACCGCGTTGCCGCTATAGCCCAAAGTATTCGGCCCGGAGCTCGACCCGAGGCCTTCGAACCGCGTGTTGGTGACAATCGCGCTCACTGTCGTCTGGCTCAGCACATAGGAAGCGCCGACGCCGATGATCTCGAGCGTATTGGCCGACGCGTAACCAGCGTAAGCGGGCAGCGCCTCCGGCGCCGTTGCAGAGCCGGCCGACCCAATGTTGTTCGCCGTCGCAAGGCCCTTGTTGGGCGTATTGCCGTAGAACGAAACGTTGGGATTGCGCGCATTCAGGTAACCTGCGCCGGCGGAAAACGCGCCGCCGTTGTAACTGACGCCGAGCGACCAGATCTGGTTGCGCGACTGGCTGCCGGCGACTCCGCCGAAACTGTAGAGTGCCCCCGCCTTCAGGCCGCCGAAGCTCGGCGTCGTATATTTGACCGAATTGTTGATGCGGTTCGTGTTCGCGAGATTGTCGATATCGCCGATATGGGATGACATATAGCCGGCCCAGAAAGGCGCGGAAAACTGCTGGATCGACTCCACCACGGGATCGTATTGACGGCCCGCGGTCACCGTGCCGGCGTTCGGCGACGAGAGGCCCACGTATGCCTGGCGGCCGAATTGCGCGCCGCCCTGCGCGAGCGTGCCGCTATTAACCATGAAACCGTTCTCGAGCACGAAGATCGCCTTAAGCTGATTGCCGAGATCTTCGGTGCCACGCAGGCCCCAACGGCTGCCGGATAAGCCGGTGGCGTGTGCGTCGGTCATCGCAACGAGGCTTTTTCCGTTGATCTGACCACCCTGCTTTCCGGCTTGAGCGCTATTCTGATAACTCAGGCCCACATCCACAATGCCATAAAGCGTCACACTGCTTTGCGCATGGGCCGACAAAGCGGTCATGAGAATTGCACCACTGCACACCGTCTTTTTCATTGCGAAGTCTCCATTAGTTTTACTATTAGTTCTACTATTCGTTGTTGCTGCTTCTATCGCGTTGCCGGCTCGAAAGCGGCCGCGCCGCTAGCCGAGTTCCTGCTTGAGCTTGCTTGCGGATGTCATGGCGGTAGTCGCCTCCACCGCTTCACTGCGGCTATCACAGCCGCAATCTGCCGATCTGGTCGCGAATCGGACCGTCACCGCCGCTCCCGCCGCCGCGATCACAATGGCGAGCAGGGTCGCCTGCGAGCTGCCAAAGATCTGTTGCAACGCCCCGCCGATGAAAGGGCCGAGAATCGCGCCGAGCCGTCCGACGGCGAGTTCCATGCCCACCGCGGTCGCGCGCATCCGCGTTTCATATGAAGTCGCCGTGAAATTGTTGAGAACGAACTGACCGCCGATAATGCAGAAGCCCGCCATCGCGCTGCAGACCAGGTTCACCCAATGCGACTGGAGGAACATGAGCGTCAGCACGGCGACCGCGCCCGTTGCCCACCACGCGCAAAGCCAGAATCGCGGACGGCCGGTTCGATCGACGAGGCGTCCGCACACGAGGCCGCCGACAAAGGACATGACCTGCATCAGCGCGCCAAACGCGAAGCTCGCGCCGAAGCTTTCGCCGCGTGCCTGCATCAATGTCGGAATCCAGCCCGAAAGGCCGAAGATGCAAAAGAGGCTCAGAAAACTCGTCAGCCAGATGGCGATGGAAAGCCGGCGATACGGTGCGGCGAGCAGGGCGAGAACAGGTGCCTTTTCGGAGGTGGTGGGCTTTCTGATCGAAAGCGTTCGATAAAGATGAGCCCGCTGCGGCCGCAGCCTGGCGAGAATATCTCTGACCTCGGTCTCACGGCCTCGCAGTAGCGCGAACTTCGGCGACTCCGGCAGGTAGAGGTGCACGAACGGAATCAGCAGAACGGAGAGCGAGCCGATCCAGTATAGCCCCTGCCAGCCCGTGTGCGGCGTGACAAACACGCCGACGAGTCCAGCCGCCGCGCCGCCCGCGGCCCAGCCGAGAGCCACGCCCCATAGCGCGAAGGTGTTCTCGATGCGCCGCGGCGCAAGCTCGTTGATGTAGGTCGTGGAAAGCGGCAATAGCACGCCGAGACCCAGGCCCGTGAGAACGCGCAACGCGCAGAAGCTGGCGAACGAGTCTGCCGCGAGTGCTGTCAGCAGCGAGAAGATCGTTGTGATCCAGAGTCCGCCGATGAGCGTGATACGGCGGCCGAAGCGGTCCGCGATCGCACCATGAATCGCTGCGCCAAAGAGAAAACCGACGAGGCCGCTCGACACGAGCAGCCCTGCCTGCTGCAGCGACAGTTGCCACGGCCCGCGCACATAGTGGATGACGTAAGCGGGATTGAACGTGTCGTAGCCGTCGAATAACGTCATCAACGCGAGCAGAATGCCGAGCTTGATGTGCATGCCGCCGACAGGTGCATCGGCCAGCTCTGCATTCACATCGATAGAATCGTTGCGCATGTGTCTCACTCCATTTTGTATTGTCGAACCCGGCGCATCGCGGCTCGACATTGCCGCGCGCGCCCGTCGTTTTATTGCTCTATTGCTTTATTCCTTCATGCTCTGCTGTGCGTATGAACGACCGTCACGGCTCCAGCTTGAACAGGCGCGCTGCATTGGTTCTGGCGATCTTGATGCGATCGTTTTCGCTAATCGCCGCGTCGTCGAACCATTGCGCCGCATGATCGACGTTTTCAAATGGCCAGTCGGTGGAGAAGAGAATGCGGTCCGAGCCTATTTCGAGCATCGCATCGATCAAGGTCTGCGTCCGGAAATTACCCGACGTGGTAAGCCAGAAGTTCTTGTGAAAGTACTCGGCAATGCGCTTCTTCGCCGGATAGTTCGGCTGGGTCTCGACCCATGCGTTGCGGTTGTCGATGCGCCACATGCTATAGGGCAGCCCTTCTCCCATGTGCCCGAGAATGATCTTCAGTTCCGGGTAATCGTCGAAAAGACCGGAACCCATCAGCCGCAATGCATGCACTGCCGTTTCCTGGCCGAAAGCCCACGTGGGACCAAGCAGCCACGGGTGTCCTTCGTAAATCGGCGCATGCGCGGGCAACGGATTGCGCGGATGCAGATAGAACGGAACGTCGAGCGCCTGCACCACCGACCAGAACTGCCGGTACTGAGGCAAGTCGTAGTAGAGCGCCGTGGCGGACTCCTCGACCTGCGAAAAACCATTGACCAGCGCGCCGACGAAATTCAACTCCTTGACGCAGCGCTCCAGTTCGCGCGCGGCAAGGACCGGAGACTGCATCGGCAACGCGGCAAAACCTTTGAAACGATCCGGCCGCTTCACAATCTGCTCCGCAAGAAAGTCATTGGCGCGGCGCGACAGATCGTAGGCGTCCTTGATATTGGGCACGGCCTGCACGGTCGGCGCATTGAGCGACAGCACCATCAGTTCGACACCATTGCGGTCCATTTCGTCGATGCGACGATCATGAATGTCGAGTAGGCGCCGTTTCAACTCCACCCAATACGACGGCGGCACGAAGCCTGCGGAATCCTGCACCGTCGCGTCAATGGCAAAGTGCTCTTCGAGCGCGATTTTCCGGCTTGCTTTGAAAGCCATGCGATGTCTCCTTCGACTTTAATATTGGCCCTTAGGCTCGAGGCCGAGCGCCATCTGCCCGTACATGGTGCCCACCGTGTCCCAGTTCATGCTGATATGCCGGCCCACCGCATTGACGTCGCGCCATGCGCGCTGAACCGGGTGAGAAAGATCGAGGCCCTGGCCGCCCGTCGACGCATTAAGCGCCTCTGCCGCGCGAATGGCGAGCGACACGGCGAATGCCTGTCCGAGCCGGCTCCTGATGCGCTCCTCGACCGACACCCGTTCGCGCCGGGCAACAGTGGCTTCGCGTTCCCGCAGGTCGCTGAGCAGGATCTTGCGCGCGGCATCCGTATTCGCTGCGGCCTCGGCAACACGCAACTGGATGGTCGGAAATTCAGCCATGCGATTCTGCGCACCGGCCACTGCGCCTCGTGTCACGCGGCGCGCCGTGCGCTCGAGGTAGTCGTCGAACGCGCCCTGTGCGGCCCCAACCGCAACCGATGCAAGGCACGACGGAATCGCGCTCAACATCGGAATGGAAAACCCGGGGTTCCCGCTATAGACGCGCGCACCGGGCGTTTCCCCACTGGTGGTCTCCGAGAAGAACAGCAGGCGATGCTTCGGCACGAAGACGTTATCGAGAACAAGCGTCTTGCTGCCCGTGCCCGCGAGTCCCACTACATGCCAGGTGTCCTCGATCCGATAGTCGGACTCGGGCACGAGCAGGAACGCGGGCGCCGGCTTATCCCTGTCGCCTTCGGGTGGAATCACCGCGGCGCACAGCGACCACTGCGCGCATTCGCAGCCACTCGCAAAACTCCACCGTCCGCTGAGCAGGTAACCGCCTTCGGTTGCCTGTGCCTGACACGCAGGCGCATACGATCCGCAAACAAGCGCATTGGGATTGCTGCTCCACACATCTCGCTGCGCCTCTTCAGCGAACGACGCGACGAGCCACTGGTGCGCCGCGAGAAGCCCCGCCACCCACGCCGTGGAAGCGCAGCTTTTTGCGAGGTCCATGTTCAGATCGACAAGCGCGGAGAAGTCATATTCGAGCCCGCCGAATGCCTTCGGCTTCACGAGATCGAAATAGCCGATGTCGCGCAATGCTTCAATGTTCTGCATCGGCACGCGGCGCTCGGCTTCGACCTTCTGCGCGCGAGATTTAAGCACTGCGCCGAGCGCGGATACGCCGGCACGAATCTGCTCGACCGTGGGCTGCCCAGCCCCATTCACGGCCCGTTCTTCTTTTTCTGCAACAAACATGATGTCCCTCCAGATATTCGATCCCCGCCCGCGTGCGTCCATCCGCCGGGCCGATCTGCGTTGGTGTCACTCAGTAATAAGCCGCGTTTCTATATAGAAGTGGACGGTCGTCTTCGTTTAGCAGCACCTCATCCGCTTGACCGATAAAGATAGTGTGCGTGCCGAACGGAACCGCCGCGACCTTGGTGCAAAACACATTGGCCTGCGCGGTGCCGAGATAGTCGACGCCGCCTTCCGCTATGCGCTTCCAGTCGCCCACATCGAAACGTTGCGCGGCAGGCGTGGCTCCGCTGAATGCGGCGGAAACATCCGCCTGGTCGTACTTGAGAACATTCACGCAGAAGCACCTGGCCGACATCAGGATGTCGTGGAGGAACGTGTTCTGGTTCACGCAGACGATCATGGAGGGCGGTTCCATCGACAACGAACTGACGGCTGTCATGGTCATTCCGTGACGACGTTCGCCATCCGAAGCGGTCACGACTGTCACAGTGGATGCGATGCGTCGCATCGCGGCCCGAAAGGAAGTGGCAATCGGCGCCCGCGCCGGCGGAGCAAGTGGTGGCGATACGGCAGTGGTGTCCATGGCGTCTCCTTGAAATATCGGGCTTCATCACCCTGTTGCACCCACTATAGTTTCATTTGCAACTGTTGGCAATGAAAATAATGAAGCCGAAACTGTTGCTTTGATAGAATCCGCCAATCGATATCGAGGGGCCACACCGTGTACAAGTTCACCGAATCCTTCCCCTATCTGCTGAACCGCGTGGGCGTCCGCATGGGAGATCTGTTCTCGCGCCGCATCGCCTCCTACGGGGTTACCCTGCCGATGTACCGTGTCATGGCCGCGCTGCACGAGGTGCCGGGACAGCGCCTGAACGATCTCGCCGACATGACCACCATCGAGCTTTCCACGCTATCGCGGTTGATCGGCACAATGGAAAAGACGAGGCTCGTCTCGCGCAGCCGGCTCGAGAACAACGCCCGCACCGTTGCGATCAGCCTGACGAATGCCGGGGAAAAACTGCTTCAGCAACTCGTGCCTATCGCTCAACACTTCGAAGCTGTGGCAATCGGCAATCTCTCGCCGACCGCGCTAAAGGTACTGAAGAAAAACCTCTCCGATATCTTCCTGTTGCTCGACAAACTGGAAGAAGAACTCGCCGCCTCCGCTGACGAAAGCTGACGTCTGGCTTTTCGCAGCGTCCGGCTCATGCCGCCACGCAGTCCGGCTGGTTTTGCGGCTTTGCAGCCTCGAACGCGGGATGCGTGAGCGCGTGCTCATACACGGCAACGCTTCGCGGATAACGGGCCAAATCGCAGCCCATGCGCTGCGCATTCGCCATCTGCGGAATGAGACAGCAATCGGCAAGCGTGGGCGCGTCGCCAAAGCACCACGCGCCGCTTCCATGACGTTCCAGAATCCGCTCGACGCCTTTCATTCCTTCGTGCACCCAGTGCACGTACCACGCGCCCTTCTGCTCGGGCGAGACCATCAGCACCGTCTGCAAATACCCGAGCACGCGCAGATTGTTGAGCGGATGCATGTCGCACGCGATCAGCGACGAAAGCTCGAGCACGCGCGCCCGCAGTGCAGGCTCGGCCGGAATAAGCCGCGGCTCGGGATAACGCGCGTCGAGATAGTCGATGATGGCGAGCGACTGCCCGAGCGTGAAGTCGCCGTCCTGCAAAGCGGGCACCGCCGCCGACGGATTGACCTGCTCGACATAGCGCGTCTCATGATGGTCCCCGGCACGGATATTGACCGGCCGATAGTCGTAGTCGAGGCCTTTCAGTGCGAGCGCAATGCGTACGCGATACGAGGTCGAGCTGTTAAAGAAGCTATGCAACTGCATCACGCCCGCCTCCCGCTCATACGACCGCAACGGTCAATTGGCCGAGACGCTCCACGCCTACGGTCATCGTGTCGCCTTGGGTCACCGCGCCGACGCCCTCCGGCGTGCCGGTGAAGATCACATCGCCCGGCTGCAGTTCGAAGTACTTCGAGAGATCCGCGACCGTCTCCGCAACCGACCAGATGAGGTGCGAGACATCGCTCTTCTGCTTCGTTACGCCGTTGACGTCGAGCCAGATCCCGCCTTCAGTGAAATGCCCGACCTCGGCGGCAGGATGGACCGGTCCGATCGGCGCGGAGCGATCGAACGCCTTGCCGATTTCCCAGGGGCGCCCCATCTCGCGCATCTTCATCTGCAGATCGCGACGCGTCATGTCGAGCCCGACTGCATAACCCCACACATGATGAAGCGCCTCGCCGACCGCGATATTCGAGCCTGCTTTGCCGATCACTGCCACCAGTTCCGCTTCATAGTGGTAGTTGCGCGTTTGCGGCGGATAATCGAGCCGCAGCGTTTCGCCATACACGGCAGGTACCACTGCATCCGCAGGCTTGCAGAAGAAAAACGGCGGCTCGCGATCCGGATCGAAGCCCATCTCGCGCGCATGCGCGGCGTAATTGCGGCCTACACAGTAAACGCGGCGCACCGCGAACCGGTCGTTGTTGCCGGCAACATGCAGGCTGACAGGTGCTTCAGGAGGAAAAATGAAAGACATGATAAGAGAGCTCGCTGAGTGGGAACAATAAGAAAGACGGGTGCCATGCATTCCGGTCGGCGCGCGCCGTCACGATCTGTATCTTCAGGCGCGCTCTTCGCGCAGCAGATTTAATGCTGAAAGTACCGGCCTGTCCGAATAGCTGAACAACACGCAGTCGCTCGATGCATGAAGCGCGACCGGTTGCCACGACGGCACGACGAACACGTCGTGAGGCTCAAACGCGAATGTGTTGTCGCCGATGCGCGCCGCCCCCGCACCCTCGACAACGCAATAGACGGTCGCGTCAGTGCTGCGATACGTCCTGCCTGTAAATCCGCCAGGCAGGAACTGCATGAACGCCGCAATGGTCGGCATCGGCCAGCCACCCGTAACCGGATTGACGTAGCGCAGCTTGACGCCGTCCCATGCATCGAGCTCGCCGCGACGAAAGAGCGCATCCAGTGCCTCACGACTTCTTTCATACGGATAACTGAATATCGGTGACGATGGTCCGCTCGACTGGTGACGCACCGGCATCATGTTCTGTCCGAAACGTGCGAAGCTGTCCCCTTCTGCACGCAAGATAGGTTGCGTCGACTCGGGATACGTTTCGGCGAAGCCGGCGTCGAGATTCGCAATGAGCGGAATGTCGAGGCCGTCGAGCCAGATCACCGGCTCACCGCCTTCGTCCACCGGCGGATTGCCGTGATCGTGCCATGTCCACGACGGCGTGATGATGAAGTCCCCCGGCTTCATGGTCGTTCGTTCGCCATCGACAGCCGTCCATGCGCCGCGGCCCTCGACGATGAAACGCAGCGCGGACTGCGTGTGCCGGTGGCTCGGTGCAATCTCGCCGGGCAGGATCAGTTGGAGTCCCGCATATAGGGTCGGCGTCATGCTCGACCTGCCAGCGAGCCCAGGGTTCTCGAGCACGAGCACGCGCCGGACTGCTTCTTCAGCGCTGATCAGGGAGCCCGATTGCATCACGAGTTCGCGGATCTGCGCATACTTCCAGATGGCGGCCTGCGCTTGCGGCCGGGGCGCTTTCGGCACAAGGTTGTGCAGCGATTCCCACAGCGGCGCGAGTCCCTGCTGCGCGATCAGCGCATAATAGGCCGCGCGGTCTTCATGCCGGGTTTGCACAGTCATGTGTGTCTCCTACGATTGCGGGTCGATGTTCACGAACACACTCCCGGCTTCGATCCTCACCGGATAGGTCCTGATATCGCTGGTAAGCGGCTCACACATCGCACGTCCATTGCGAATATCGAAGCGTCCCTGGTGGAGCGGGCACTCTATTTCGTGGCCTTCGAGGAAGCCGTCGCATAGGCGCGCATGGCCGTGCGTGCAGATGTTGTCAGTGGCAAATACCTCGCCATCTACGCCATAAATGGCCAGTTCCTTCCCGGCCGCCTGCACGGCGACAACGTCGTCGCTGGGCACTTGAGCCAACTCGATAACTTGGGTCCATTGCTGTGTCATGAGTAGCCTCAGATCGGATAGATGAGCGAGTTGGCAATCATTTCGCTGTCGAACACGCAGAGTCGCGACTCGAACTTCAGACCTTCGTTCGTTCGCCGAATCGTGTCGACGTAGCGCCCCACGTTGAACACACTTGTGATGTCGTCGGGCTTCGTGCGAAACACCGCGTAGTTGGCCTCGGCGCGGATCCGCTCGGCGTCCACGTCCAGGATGCGCGGCACGCCCACCACGTGCCGCTGATAGTACGGGTCATGAAAGATCGTCTCTGTCACGCCATAGACGCGGTCTTTCAACATGCCGCGGCTCTCGAAGGCGAGTGTCGCAAGCGGAAAACCGCGCTCGTAGTTTTCGCGAGGCTGCACCTTGTACACGCACTGCTCGGTAAAAAACTCCGGCCACTTCTGCAATTCGTTGTTGTCGAGCGCGGCGGCATAATCGGCGTAGAGGGTGAGCAGTTGCTGGTAAGTTGCGAAGTCAAGCATCTCAAGCCTCCATCACGCTGCGCCAGTAGCGATACATGCCGCGGATCAGCGTTTCGGTCACCATATGGTCGGCGTCGCTCACGTCGCGCCCGCCCAGTTCCGCGATAGTTCGATGAAACGGCTTCTGTTCGAAACCTTCCTGCGAGAATTCGATTACCTCGCCGTCGTCAGCGGAAACGAAACCGGCTGGCCCGAACAGGTTCGCCTGGCGCAGCCGGCGCCTCTTCATCTCCTCGCTATCTTCTTCGAAGCCGAAGTGCGTCCACACGAAGTCGAATGAGTTGTGGCCGTTAGGCTGAATGTGTCGTGTGGATACCGAATTAACCTGCTGCTGGATGATCACGCTCGGAAAAAGCGTCATCATCACCGCGGTCGGTGCGCCCCACCACTCTTCCTTGACCACATCGAGAAAGCGCTCGTCGTGCAAGGTCATCTGTTCCTTGAAACTGGACACGCCGCTTGTCACGTCACCTTTGCCGCCCGTGCCGCGCGTGGAGATCATCGCGGCGTGGCGGCCATGCTCGTCCATTCGAAGCTCCGATTTGTTGTCCGCGCGCCAGAGGCCAAAAGTGACGAACCATGTGTGCAAGAGGCCGGGATGATAGGGATCCTTGATGTTTTCCTGCATCAGCTTCCAGTTACCGGGAATGCGCTGTCTGCTGTAGCCGAGAATGGTGAGCTTGCGCCCATCGAATACGCGGTCGAAATAGCGCAGGATCGTCGGACCCAGATACTCTTCGAGCGACGGCACGTCATGATCGAATGACGCGAACACCACGCCGTTTCGCACGGCGACGTTCAGCTTGGTCAGCCCGTGCTCCTTCGGGTCGAAGTCCGACGGCATGCCGCCGTTGATCTTGCCGTCGAGCTTCACGCCGCGCCGGAAAGGCACACCCACAAGGTTGCCCTTCAGGTCGTAATTCCACTGGTGATACGGGCAGGTGAAGTCCTTCCGGTTGCCTGACTTTTGCCGGCAAAAGCGCACGCCGCGATGTGCACAGACGTTTTCGACGACATGTATCTCGCCGTCCGCCGCCCTTGTGACGATCACGGAACGCTCGCCCACGACAGTGCGCTTGAAGTCGCCCGGATTCCGGATCTCTGCTTCCAGCGCGACATAGCACCAATGCGCCGAATAGAAGAAGCGCTCGAGCTCGCGCCTGTAGATGGCTTCGTCCGTGTAGGCCGAAAACGGAATACGGCTACTGCCTGAGTCTTTCCAGTCCGGCTGCCGGAACGCAACGGTGGCCTCGGTCATGTGAGTCTCCAGAAATAATGATTCGCGCTATGGGTCGCTCAAACGCCACTCGCATGAAATGCGTCCGCGTAGATGCGCTCGGGCGCCACGCCTTTTTGCCGCAACAGGAGCGACGCGGCATCGACCATGACGGGCGCCCCCGCGACGTACGCACTCCAGCCTTTCATGTCGCGCCAGTCGTCGCTGACAGCCTGGGTGACGACGCCGCTGCGGTAGTCGTCCGCCGCTTTGCCCGACGCCACCACGACGTGAAATCGCATACGTTTGACGTGCTGCTGCAATTCGGCAAGCCAAGGTTCGCCGTAAACATCGGCTTTCGATCGCACACCGAAATAGACATGCACGTCGTTAGCCATCTCAGCCTGCTCGATACCCCTCAGAATGGCGAGAATCGGCGCGAGCCCGGTTCCTCCCGCGATACAGACGATCGGGCCAGCCGTCTTGCGGCGCAGATACGCGGCGCCGAGCGGCCCGCTCACGCGCACGCTGTCGCCGACCTTCAGGTCGTTTGCTATATAGGAAGTCACGCGGCCGTCGGGCACGACGCGAATGTGGAACTCGAGTTCGTGGGGATTCTGCGTGACGGCCATCGAATACGGCCGTACGTGCTGAGGCGTGAACTGAAGATTGGCGTACTGTCCGGGTGAAAATTCGAATGCCTTGGGGAGTTTGAGCCGCAGACGCTTGATGTCGTGCGTGAGGTTCTCGATGGAGAGCACAGTCGTCTTCAGGATCTTCGCGGGATGAACGACGATCTCGTCCATCTCCGGAATTTCAATGGCGCAATCCTCCACGAGCGTGGTCTGGCAGGCAAGCACCGCTTCGCCGTTGTTGACCGGCGCATGAGAGTCCGCATTGCCGGCCGTGAGCACCCGGCCCGACGCGACGCGGCAACGGCACGTGCCGCAACGGCCCGACATGCAGCTATACGAAACGGGAACCTCGTTGG
Organism: Paraburkholderia phenoliruptrix; assembly: GCF_902859825.1. Classification (GTDB taxonomy): domain Bacteria; phylum Pseudomonadota; class Gammaproteobacteria; order Burkholderiales; family Burkholderiaceae; genus Paraburkholderia; species Paraburkholderia phenoliruptrix. Next base: position 20,428 of record NZ_CADIKB010000019.1, read on the forward strand.
CTCGCAGAACATCGAGCAGATTGTCTCCGGCACGCGCATCCAGCGTGCGTTGCAGCGGCACGATAGTGATCTTCATGGCGCCAGTGTCTCCGGGCTGGTCTTGGTGAAGCACATGATGCGACCGGCCAATTTATAAATAAATAGAAGTCGCTTGATATGCGTTATCACTGGCAGTGATAATGTGAAGCGTGGGAAAACGCGAGAGACAAGCCATGGAGCTTCACGACATCGACCTGAACCTGCTGGTGGTTTTCAACGAACTGCTGCGGCAGCGGCGCGTGTCGGCCGTCGCAGGCACGCTCGGCATTTCGCAGCCGGCCATCAGCAACGCGTTGAACCGGTTGCGCCGCCTTCTCGGCGACGAACTGTTCCTTCGGACATCGAAGGGAATGATCCCGACGCCCTTCGCCGAGGCGCTCGCAGAACCTATCGGCTATGCGCTGGGCGCGATCTACAACACACTGAACGCCACCACGACATTCGATCCCGCGTCGAGCAAGCGCAAGTTCACGGTTGCCATGACGGACATCGGCGAAATCTATTTCCTGCCGGCGCTCATGAAGCGGCTCGGCAAGGCCGCGCCGAACGTTACCGTCAGCACGGTACGCAGAACGTCCGAAACGCTTCAGGAAGAAATGGAGGCGGGGCGTGTGGATCTGGCAATGGGCTTCATACCCGATCTGAAGACAGGCTTTTTTCAGCGCCGTCTCTTCAAGCAACGCTATGTGTGCATTTTTCGCAAGGGTCATCCCATTGCGAAAACCGGAATGACGCTCGGCGCATTCCGCGAGGCCGAGCACGTGTCGATCGTCGCGGAAGGCACGGGCCACGGCATGGTGGATGACGTGATCGAGCGCGCCGGCGTGTTACGGAACGTGCGCCTACGTGTGCCGCATTTTGTCGCCGTCGGTCATATCCTTCAGACGACCGACCTGATTGCCGTCGTACCGCAAGCCTACGCGGCAAAGACACTCGCTCCGTTTGGGCTCGAAGAGGCACCCTGCCCCGTGAGGATTCCCGACATTGCCATTAACGTGCTGTGGCACGCGAAGAATCATCGCGAGCCGGGTAATCAATGGCTGCGGCATCTCGTGTTCGACGAGTTTTCGCTGTAGTTGCGGTGGTCGCGTAAGCCTGAGTGCGCCAAACGGTGAGTGGTCGGTTCACGCTTGTCTGCGCCGCCCGCTTCGGAGAAGGTCGTCTGAGCGCAGCGGGTCGGTTTGCGTTCGCCCAGTCTTCGAACGCATCGCTCGAAAGCCGCCATTGGAATGCGCCAGCCCGCAGGCAGCCAGAGCTTCGACGGCAGCGATGAGAGCGATCCGGTCATCCGTGCCCGCGCCTCATCTCATGCGTGGCACACGACTTATTGCAGAAACCCTGCGCTGCGCAGTGCTTCCTCAGCGGCCTCATGATCTTGAACGGATGATCCGCCAGAAATACCGATGCCCCCAACCAGACGCCCTTCGTGGAAGATCGGTACTCCGCCGCCGACCGGCGTCAGCCGCGGATGGTGCGCCAGCGGGGCAACGGCGGGTTCGGCCATGTACTCATTCCATTGGCGCGTGGCCATGCCGAAGGACGCGGCGGTCCATGCCTTGTCGATGGCCACGTCAACGGAACGGCGGCGATCTGCGGCACATGTTGCCTGCGAAGGTCGTCGGCTGGCCGGTCAGCGTCCCGTGGCTCAATGCGACGCTCATCGCAGCCGTGCCAACGCGAGGCCGCGCCTCGATGTGCACGTTCATGCACGTTTACATTCTTGTTTGTGCACGTTATCATGGTGCATGAACGACGACATTCCTCTTTCCCGGCGCGATGAGATCGCCAATCGGCTTGCACAGGGCCAGCCAGTCGTGGCAGCGGCACTCGCTGCCGAATTTAATATTTCCGAAGACGCCATCCGCCGCGACCTTCGCGCTCTGGCGGCCGAGGGGCGCTGCCGGAGGGTCTATGGCGGGGCGCTGCCCATCACACCCGCTTCCGTGCCGATGGCTGGCCGCCTTGATCGAGCCTTCGAGCAAAAGTCGGCATTGGCCCGTGCGGCCGTTCCTCAAATCCAACGAGGGGAACTCTTGTTTCTCGACAGCGGCAGTACCAATTTCGCGCTCGTTGACCTGCTGCCCGAAGACGCCGACATCACCATCGCGACCAATTCAGTCGATATCGCTGCCGCGGTGCTGCGCCGATCCGACATTCGTCTGCTCATCGTCGGCGGCTCGGTTGATCCAGCGGTCGGCGGATGTGTCGATGCGAGCGCCGTGCAAAGCGTTTTGCAAATGGATATCGATCGATGCTTCATCGGATCCTGCGCGATCTCGCCAAAGAGCGGCATCAGTGCGTTCGACCTCGCGGACGCGACTTTCAAACGCGCCGTTCTGGCGTCCAGCGAGCACAGCGTGGTACTGGCGCTCACTGAGAAGTTCAATGCTCGCGCCCCTTACAAGGTGGCCGCCATCAAAGAGATCGACTGTGTAGTCGTCGAACACGATCTGCCGCGCGTACATCGTGCGGCCTTGTCGAAAGCCGGCGCATCCGTTGTGCCGGCACAGGAACCCGCCAAGCCATGAACAGCCGGCCCAATCTGCTCGCGTCGCGAGCAACGGCTCCGGGCCTGCCTGCGGCCCGACTCGCCACCCGCCTTGCGTTCCTTGTGGCGGGATTTGGCGTAGCTTGCTGGGCACCGCTCGTGCCTTTCGCGAAGCAGCGGCTTGGCGTCGATGACGGCGTGCTCGGACTCCTGCTGCTGTGCATCGGCTTCGGCTCAGTCATTGCAATGGTAGTCACGGGCGCGCTCAGTGCACGGTACGGGGCCAAACCCATCATCGTTGCGGGCGGCTCGGGGCTGGCCGTCGTTTTGCCCCTGCTGACCATCGTCAGTACGCCGCTGACGCTTGGCATCGCGTTGCTCGCGTTTGGTGCGTTCCTCGGCTCACTCGATGTCGCGATGAACATTCATGCGGTCGATGTCGAGCGCGCGGAAGCTCGACCGTTGATGTCGGGCTTTCACGCGCTCTTCAGCGTCGGTGGATTCGCCGGCGCAACGGTGATGACTTTCCTGCTTTCCTTGCACATCGGAATGCTCGCAAGCGCATTGCCATGCGCCGTTCTGATGCTCGTGGCCATCGCGGCGGCGCGCTCTCGTCTGATTGTGTCGACACACGCGAGCAATGGGCCGCTGTTTGCGTTGCCGCGCGGCATTGTGTTCATGCTTGCCGCGCTCGCCGCAATCACCTTTCTGGTCGAAGGCGCGCTGCTCGACTGGAGTGCCTTGCTCGTCACCGGGACCGGACTGGTTTCCGCCGCGCACGGAGGACTGGGCTATATCTTCTTCTCGATCGCCATGACCGCCGGCCGGTTCGGCGGTGGCGCGCTCACCGCGCGCATCGGCGACCGCGCGACTATGTTCTGGGGAGGACTGCTCGCAACAGTCGGTTTCGTCGTGCTGCTGACTGCACCGACCGCACCGCTCGCAATGAGCGGATTTGTGCTGATTGGTCTCGGCGCTTCGAATGTCGTGCCAGTGTTATTCCGGCGCGCCGGGTCGCAGTGCGCAATGCCTTCAACGTTCGCGGTTGCCGCAATCACGACGACGGGTTATGCCGGGCATCTCGCCGGACCTGCTGGCGTGGGCTTCATTGCGAAGGCTGTCGGATTGCCGACTGCCTTCTGGGTATTAGCCGCGATGTTTTGTCTCGTTCCTGCCTGCGCCCACCTGGCAACGCGGCGGCTTCCACAGGACTGCTCATGAACATTGCCCACGTTGCCCTGTGGACGCGCGATCTCGACGAGGCTGCCCTGTTCTGGCGTCGATATTTCGACGCCGATGTTGGCGCGGCCTATCAGAGCAAACGCCGGCCCGGCTTCGTCTCACGCTTCGTGAGATTACGGGGCGACCAGACCATGATCGAATTGATGACAGGCCCCTGGATCGCGAATGGTTCGTCAATGGACCGCGTCGGCTGGGATCATCTCGCCATTTGCCTTGGAGACTCGCTTGCGGTTGATGAACTGGCCAGGCGCTGCCAAGCCGATGGCTTGCTCATATCAGCGCCTCGAACCACAGGCGATGGGTTTTATGAAGCCGTAATCGCAACACCAGACGGCACGCGGATCGAGATTACTGACTAACGGCGCGCACCACGGACGACGACGGGGTGCCATATGATGCTGTTACAGAGGCTAGGCGAGAACGTTCGTTGTCCGATGTAGAGTCGATCGAGTGTCGTACAGGATGCCACGTCGGATGGCTGAAAGTGGTCTGTGAGCAGCGAAGCCCACGCCCGCTCTGCCTCGTCGGAGATGGCGGAGTAGGTTCGGATCATCTTGAAGAACGCTTCCCTATCCACTCGACCACTCTCCTGGTTTTTCGCTGCGAACCGCCAAGGTTTGCACCGTGCTCGCGCTCACTTCTTCCCATCTACCACCGCGACCACCTCGTCGCGCGTGTACTCCTTGTTCGCAAGCGCGCCCGCCGGCGTCTTCGCAAGCACGGCGTCGAGTTCGTCCGGCTTCACTTCGAGCACCGGCATGCGGATATCGTGCGGCACCTTCTTGCCGGCCAGGATCTGCTGCGTGACCCAGAACGCGAACGTCGACGCGCCCGGCGGAATTGTCACCGACATCGTCTCGTAGCCGGCCTTCTTCTGATCGGCCCACCATGCAAGCTCTTCCTGACGGTTGCCGAGAATGATGATCGGCGTCGGCCGTCCTGCGGCCTTGATCGCCTGCGCGGCGCCGAATCCGTCGCCGCCCTGGGTGACGACGCCGTCGATCTTCGGCAAGGTCGGCAAGATGCCCGCGACCTGCTTTTGCGCGACGGTCTGCGTCCAGTCGCCATGTACCGAGCCGACGATCTTCAGCCCCGGATACTTCTTCAGTTCATCCACGACGCCCTGGTGAATCTCGTCGTCCACCGAAACGCCTGCCAGCCCGCGGATTTCCAGCAGGTTGCCCTTGCCGTTCAAACGCTTCGCCAGATAATCGACCTGCATGCGGCCCATGCCCTGGAAATCGACTGCGATCCGATACGCGCACGGCTCGGTCGCGATTCCGTCGAACGACACAACCGTCACACCCGCCCCGCACGCCTGCTTGATCACGCCGTTGAGCGCGGTCGGCGACACGGCATCGACGGCAATCGCCTTGTAGCCTTGCAGGATCAGGTTCTGGATCTGCTGGACCTGCTCGGTCGCCTGACTCTCGGCCGTCGTGAAGCTGGGCGCGGCCGCGACGATCTTCTGTTTCACCGCGGGGTCGGCCACGTTCGACCAGCTCTTGAGCATCTGCTGGCGCCAGCTGTTGCCCGCATAGTTGTTCGACAGCGCGATCTTCATCGACGACGTATCGCCGGTTGCGACCTGCGCCGATGCGCCCACCGATGCCGCGGCGAGACACAGCGCCACCGCGATTGCTGACATCTTCATGTTCGTCTCCGGTTTTTGATGTTGTGACGTTACCGCCCCGCGCCGCGCACACCGACGTGAAGCGAATAGATCGACGAGGTCGCTGCAATAAACAGCCGATTGCGGTTGATGCCGCCGAACGTAAGATTTGCGACCACCTCGGGAATCAGTATCTTGCCGAGCAGCGTTCCGTCCGGCGCATAGCAATGCACGCCGTCTTCCGCGCTCGTCCACACGTTGCCGTGCTCGTCCACGCGCATGCCGTCCGGCACGCCGCTTTGCATTTCGATGAAGACACGTCCGTTGCGCAAACGGCTCTCGCCCGCCACGTCGAACACGCGGATATGACGTGGCGCCCGGTCGTCGTGCGACGCGCCGGAATCGGCGATATAAAGGCGCGATTCATCCGGCGAGAACGCGAGACCGTTCGGCTTCACGAAGTCGTCGCTGACCAGTTCCACACGGGTAGTGTCCGGCGAAATGCGATACACGTTACAGCGGCCGATCTCGCTCTCCGCCCGATACCCTTCGTAGTCGCTTAGGATTCCATAATCAGGATCCGTGAACCAGATGTGGCCATTCGAATCGACGATGACATCGTTCGGCGAATTCAGCCACTTGCCTTCGAAATGCGACGCCAGCACGGTCACGCTGCCGTCATGTTCGGTGCGCGTCACGCGCCGCGCGCCGTGCTCGCAACTGACGAGCCGGCCTTCTCGATCGCGCGTATTGCCGTTGCTGTAGTTCGACGGCGCGCGGAACACGCCCACGCCCATGCCCGGTGCCCAGCGCAACATCCGGTTGTTGGGTATGTCGCTCCAGATGAGCAGGTCGGTTGCCGGGAAATACACCGGCCCTTCGGCCCACAGGCATTCGTCTGTCAGGCGGCTCAGGAATGCATTGGGCTGAAGCAGCCGTCTGAACCGCGGATCATGCACTTCGTAGTCGCTGGATTTCATGTCTCCTCTCGTTCTCGATATGAATCGGAAAAACGGTCGACGCCTCTTCACCGCACCGTCTTTCCACCGGCCGCGACCGTCACCGCGATGATGAGCACGCCATAGACGATCGAGCGCACGCCCGCATCCGCGCCGAGCGCGTTGAGCGCGGCGTTCGTGAGAAACAGGAACATCGACGCGCCCCACACGCCGACGATCGTCGCCTTGCCGCCGGCAACCAGCGTGCCGCCGATCACGACCACGGCAATCGAAATCAGCATGTACTCGACGCCCATGTCGAGCGACGCGCCGCCCGAGGTCGCCGCGAGCAGAAGCGCCGTGAGCGCCGCGATCATTGAGCACAGCACATACGCGACGCATCGCGTGCGATGCACGTCGACGCCCGCGAGCCACGCGGCGCGTGCGTTCTGTCCGATCGCCGACAGCTTGCGGCCGTACACCGCGCGATGCAGCAGCACCGCCAGCGCGGCCGACAACGCCAATGCAAGAAGCGCGATATACGGCACGTTCAGGAACCGGCCGGTCGCGAACGCACCGAGCGCGGGCGGCGGCGGCGGAAGCTGCCGCCCTTGCGTGATCGCAATCGACTGAATCATGAAGCTCGACGACAGCGTCGCGATGATCGGCGGAATGCGCAGCAACCTGATCAGCATGTAATTCGCGAGGCCCACCGCGACACCCACGCCGAGCGCGGCCGCGACACCGAGCACGATTCGCCCGTCTGCTCCGCCCATGACGTGCATGCCGATTACGCCCGCGAGCGCGATGGTCGACGGCACCGAGAGGTCGATGTTGCCGACGCCCGACGTGATCACGAGCATCTGCCCGAGACCGACCAGCACCATGAACACGCCGTAGGTGAGCGCCGTCTGCGCGACATTGCTGGCAATGCCGAAGCCGAACACGCCGACGATGCCGAACCACACCAGCACCGCGCCGACGAACGACCACGCCCACGGCGCCTGAACGCTGCGCAAGCGCGACCACGCGGTTTCGTCTGCGCCGATTGTCCTGCCGGTTACCTGCGATTTCATTGGCGCTCCCCGCGTTGCAGCAGCACGCGCAGCGACAGCACGACGACGAGGATCGCGCCCTGCATGCCGACCTGCCAGTCCGCCGAGATATTGAGGAAGGCGAGGAACGACGCCGCGAGCGTCAGCGTGATTGCACCGAGCACCGCGCCGATCACCGACACGCGTCCGCCGATAAATTCGCCGCCGCCGAGTATCACCGCCGCGATGGACAGCAGCGTGTAGCGCAGCGCGAGATTGGCGTCGGCCGAGGTCGTGAGGCCAAGCAGCGACAGACCCGACAGCACGCCGAAGATCCCCGCGATGCCATACAGCGTCGCCTTGCTGCGCACGAGCGACCAGCCGAAGCGGCGCATCGCGCGCGGATTGCCGCCCGCGCCGCGGATGCGCACGCCGGCCGACGTGCGCATCAGCAGCACGTGCCCGATGATCGCGACCACGACCGACCACACGATCGGCGCCGCGATGAGCGGGGTCTGATAGTTCATGGCGGTGCCGAGCCAGCCGGGACTCGTGCCGCCCGGCGAAGGCAGCAGCACGATCGCGATGCCGCTCCACACAAACGACAGACCGAGCGTGACGACGATCGACGGAATCTGCCGCAGCTCGATCAGCGCGCCGACTGCCGCATACGCGAGCACGCAGCCGATCAGCGCGAGCGCGCCGAGCCACGGCTCTTTAACGAGCAACGTCGCGCCGATGCACGCCACGAGGCTCACAAAAGAACCGATCGACAAATCGAGGTCGTTCACGGTGATGATCGCGAGCTGCGCGAGCGTCGCGAGCACGATCGGCACCGCCAGATTGAGCAGCAGGCTGGAGCCGAAATAGCTCATCACCGCGGGCTGCATGAGGAGAATGGGCACGAGCACCGCGATCAGCGAGATCGCAGGAAGCAGCGCGCGTAGGCGGGCCTGCGTGCTCTGGATCGAAAACCGCGCGGGCGTCATGCGGCCTGCTCCTCGAAGCTGGCTGCAAGCAGTGCTTCTTCCGTGCATTCGTCGGCGGTGAGCACGCGCGTGACGGCGGCCGAGCGGAACACATAGGTGCGGTCGCAATGCGACAGCTCTTCGTTTTCGGTCGTGTACCAGATGAAGGTGCGGCCCTTTTGCGCTTCGTCGTGAACGAGCTGATAGATGTCGCGCTTCGTGCCGACATCCACGCCGCGCGTGGGATCGTCCATCAGGATCAGCGCCGCATCCGATGCGAGCGCGCGGGCGAACAGCACTTTCTGCTGATTGCCGCCAGACAGCGACAGAATGCCCGCGCTCATCGGCGCGCCGCGTATGCCGATCTTTGCGCGCCACGCTTCGACGAGCGCGCGCGCCGCCGCGCGATCGACGAGACCGCGCTTCGGCGTTGCGCCGCCGAAAAGCCAGCGCACGTCGAGGTTCTGCGCGATCGACCAGACCGGAAACACGCCGTCTCGGCCGCGATCGCCCGCGACGAAAGCGGCTTTCACGCGCCCTGCGCCGCGCCGCGTCGCGGCCTCGTAGATCGACAACAACGCTTCGGTCTGACCCTGGCCGGCGAGTCCCGCAAAGCCGACGATCTCGCCGCGCGACGCTTCTATCAAAGTCCGTTTATGCGCGCCGACATTCCAGCGAAAAGCGCGCTCGGCGCCGCTCGCGTCGCGCACGCGCGCGGCAGAAGGCGCCTTGTCCGCTTCGAGCTGCTGACCCATCGCCCGGATGATCGCCGCGCGGCTCACCGCGTCGCGCGGCAGCACGCCGACAATTGCGCCGTCGCGCATCACGACCACGCGATCCGCGACGCGCTCGATTTCGCCCAGCATGTGCGTGATCAGCACGCAGGTGATGCCTGATTGCGCCGCGCGACGCACGAACGCGAGCAGCTGATCGGCCGTATGCGCATCGAGCGACGATGTCGGCTCGTCGAGAATCACAAGGCGCACCGGTGCGTCGGTCACGGTGAAGCCGCGCGCGATTTCGACCATCTGCTGTTGCGTGAGCGTCAGATCGGAAACCAGCTCATTGCCCTTCAGCCCATTGCCCGGAAAGATTTCTTCGAGCTTCTCGCGCATCAACGCGGTGGCCTTGCGGCGCCAGCCGGCCCCGCGCAATTGCGGATGCACGATCGTCATGTTTTCGGCGACGGTCAGGTTCGCGCACAGCGACAACTCCTGGAACACGCAGCGCACGCCTGCATCGCGCGCGGCGTTCGCGTCGTAATGCGGCGCCGGTTGTCCCTCCACGTCGATGCGTCCCTGCGTCGGCGCATAAACGCCGGCCAGCACGGCCATGAGCGTGGATTTGCCCGCGCCGTTATGTCCCGCGATGCCGACGCATTCCCCGCGCATGAACGCGAAGTCGATGTCGACGAGCGCGCGAACCCGGCCGAAGGTCTTGCCGATGCCTTCAAAGCGAATCAGCGCGCCCGGCTGAGCGTTGCTTGATGTTGCGCCCATTCACATGCCTCCATGCGTGGCGTCGCGCGTGTGCTTACTTTTTGTCGAGCAAGGCCACGGTTTGCGGCAACGTGTAGGTGACGTCGGCGATACCGCCTTTCGGCGTCGCGGCGAGCTTCGCCGGCAACTCCTGTTGCGAGATCGCAAGCAGCGGTACGTTGATGGTCACGTCCTTGGGGATAGGCTTGCCCGCGAGAACCTGCTGCGCGACCCAGAACGCGAACGAGACCGCGCCCGGCGGGTTGGACAGCGAGCGCGACTGGTAGCCCGTTTTCGTCTGCTCGCTCCACCATTCGAGTTCCGGATAGGTGCTGCCGATGATCATGGGCGGCGCGGGACGATTGGCCGCCTTGAACGCCTGCGCGATGCCGAACGACATCTCGCCTTCGGTCGCGACGCCGTCGACTTGCGGCAGCGTCGGCAGAATGCCGGCGACGGCCTTTTGGGCGACCGATTGCGTCCAGTCGCCGTTCACCGAGCCGACGAGCTTGAGACCTGGATGTTTCTTGAGTCCGTGGAGCACGCCTTCATGCATCAGGTTGTCGACGGAAATGCCGGCCACGCCGCGCACTTCGAGAATGTTGCCTTTGCCGTTCAGCCGCGCTGCCAGATAATCGACGCCCTGCTCGGCCCAGCCCTTGAAGTCGAAGTTCACGCGATACGCGCACGGTTCGTCGACCACGCCGTCGAACGACACGACGACGATGCCCGCGGCGCACGCTTTCTTGATCGTACCGTTGAGCGCGGTGGGCGATACCGCGTCGATCACGATCGCGCTATAACCTTGCAGAATCAGGTTCTGCACCTGCTGCGCCTGTTCGGTCACCTGATTTTCCGCGGTGGTGAACGCGGGCGCGGCAGCGATTTTCTTGTCGCTCACCGCTTGTTGGGCAATCGCGTTCCAGCTCTTGAGCATCGACTGCCGCCAGGCATTGCCGGCGAAGCTGTTCGATAAGGCGATTTTCTTTTGCGACGTGTCGCCGGTGGCGACCTGTGCGTGCGCCGCGCTGCCGAGCATGCATGCGACAAGTGCGAGCGCGGCCCTGACCTTCATTCCTTTACGGAACATCCTGTCATCTCCTTTCGTTTTTCTTCGCGCGCCGTGACTTGATCGACAACGCGCCGTTCGCCAGTCTGCGTTGATTCGTGCTGCGGTCAGGCCAATCGGTTTTGGTCAGGCCACCGATTGCGGAGCCAGTATAGCGACTGGTGTGAGCGTGTGCAATTCCGTTTAGTTACCGGTAACGACGACGGTGCCGGCGGGTGTGCCGGCCGTTGGGGCAGCCAGCACGCTCATCGTCTTCCCGTTGTCACGCGAGTGACACCGCGTCGTGCGCGCTGCCCGCGTGCACCCGCGACGGCGCGGCGCTCAGCGACCGCCAGCGCAGATAGCTGCGATCCAGCGCGGCAATATCGCTGCAACCGAGCAGACCCAGCCCGCGGTCCACTTCCGTTTGCAATATCTGGATTGCGCGGGCGGCACCCGGTTGGCCGCCCGCGCTCAGGCCATAGGTCGTCGCCCGGCCAAGCAGTACGGCATCGGCGCCCAGCGCCACGGCCTTCAGGATGTCGGAGCCACGGCGAAATCCGCCGTCGAGCATCACAGCGAGTCGGCCGCGCACCTGATCGACGACTTCCGGCAGCACGTCCATCGCGGACACCGCGCCGTCGAGCTGCCGCCCGCCGTGATTCGACAGCACGATCCCGTCGACGCCCGCCTCTATCGCGCGCAACGCATCCGGCGCACCGAGCACGCCCTTCACGACGAGGCGCTTCGGCCACAGATCGCGCAGCCAGCGGATGTCGTCCCAGGACAGCGACGGATCGAGCTGCTGACCCAGCGTAATCGTCGCGCCCTTCACGCTGGTCTGCCCCGGCGGCAACAGGTCGCCGAGATTCGCGAAGCGCGGCATCCCGCTCGGCCAGAGCACATTGCTCATCCAGCGCGGATGGCCTAGCACGTCGAACTTGTTGCGCCAGTCCAGCATCAACGGTTTGATGTAGTTGCGCAGATCCCATTCGCGTTTGCCGAACACGGCGCTGTCCGTCGTGACGACCAGCGCCTCGATTCCGGCCGCAAGGGAGCGTTGCGCAAGCTTCGCGACGAACTCGCGCGTGCGGTACATGTAGACCTGCATCCACACGCGGCCGCCCGCGCGTTGCACGACCTCTTCAAGCGCGACCGTCGACGCGTTGCTCAGCACGAACGGAATGCCGGCCGCCGCCGCGGCGCTCGCGAGCTGCACGTCGCCCTCGCGGAACATCAGTCCGCTGTAGCCCGTCGGGCCGATCATGAACGGCGACGCCGTGCGCTGACCAAACAGCGTGCTGCTCTGGTTGCGGTGTTCGACATTGACGAGCGTGCGCGGCAAAAACGCGATTTCGTCGAACACGTCCCGATTGCGGCGCAGCGTCGCCTCCGTTTCAGCGCCGCCTTCGATATATTCGAAACAGAAATTAGGCAGCCGCCTGCGTGCCATTGCGCGCAGATCGTCGATGCTGTGCGCGCGGCTCACGTCGCGGCCTGAATAAAGGCGGCGTTTCAATACAGCTCTCCTCTTCTATGCGTCTCTCTGGCGTGCATGCGTTTCCCGGTGACCATGCTCAGGTCACCACGCCGACCTGCCAGGGCACGAACTCGCTTTGTCCATAGCCGTGCAGCTCGCTCTTCGAGCGCGTGCCGGATGCGCAGTCGAGCATCATCCGGAAAATCGCTTCGCCGAGCTCGTCGATGGTCGCGCTTCCGTCCACTACGCCGCCGCAATTGAGGTCGATGTCGTCCTCCTGCCGCTCCCAGAGCGCGGTGTTGGTGGCGAGCTTCAGCGAAGGTGACGGCGCGCAGCCATATGCGGAGCCTCGCCCGGTCGTGAAGCAGATCAGGTTCGCGCCCGAGGCGACCTGCCCCGTCGCCGATACGGGGTCGTAGCCGGGCGAGTCCATGAATACGAAGCCCTTTGCATCGATAGGCTGCGCATATTCGTAGACCTCGACGAGGTTTGTCGTGCCGCCCTTCGCGACCGCGCCGAGCGACTTTTCGAGGATCGTCGTCAAGCCGCCCGCCTTGTTGCCGGCCGAGGGGTTGTTGTCGAGCGCGCCGCCGTTGCGCGTGCAGTAGTCCTGCCACCATGCGATCCGCGCGAGCAGCTTGTTGCCCACCGCCTGGCTCGTGGCGCGGCGCGTCAGCAGGTGCTCGGCGCCGTAGATCTCCGGCGTCTCCGAGAGGATCGCGGTGCCGCCGTGCCGCACCAGCCGGTCGACCGCGGCGCCGAGCGCGGGATTCGCGGAAATGCCCGAATAGCCGTCGGAACCGCCGCACTGAAGACCGACGCACAGATGCGACGCGGGCACCGGCACGCGTTCAACGCGGTTCGCGTCGGCGAGCATCTCTTTGACGAGCGCGACGCCGCGCTCGATCGTTTTGCGCGTGCCGCCGCTGTCCTGAATCGTGAAGCTGCGCAGCTTCGCCGCTTTGCCGGCCGGGCCGGCCGCTTCGAGCACGCCGTCGATCTGGTTCGTTTCGCAGCCGAGTCCGACGAACACGACCGACGCGAAGTTCGGATGCACCGCGTAGCCGGCCAACGTGCGGCGCAATACGGCGATGCCTTCTCCCTGCATGTCGATGCCGCAGCCGAGTCCGTGCGTCAACGCGACGACGCCGTCCACGTTCGGGAAGTCGGCGAGCGCTTCGGGGCGCACGTCGCGCCTGAAGTGATCGGCGATCGCGCGCGCGACCGTGGCCGAACAGTTCACACTCGTCAGGATACCGATGTAATTGCGAGTCGCCACGCGGCCGTCGTCGCGGCGAATACCCATGAAGTGCGCCGGCTCGGCCACGTACTCGGTCGGATGCGTGTCGGCGCCGAACGCGTGATCGCGCGAGAACTCGGACATGCCGAGGTTGTGCACGTGCACGTGCTGGCCCCGCGCGATCGCTTCGCGCGCCACACCGATAATCTGGTTGTAGCGCTTGACCGGTTCGCCCTTCGCAATGTCGCGCGTGGCCACCTTGTGGCCGGGCGGAACGAGTCCCGTCACGACCAGTCGCTCGGCGTCGATGCGCGTGCCGGGCAGGAGCTGCCGGGTCGCGATGATCACATCGTCGTTCGGATGCAGGCGAATCACCTGGGGCGCGCTGCTAGCTTGAGTCAACATAAGAAGGCCTCGAATGGAATGGATGGCGGCCCGCTACCCGGCTGCCGGCTACGTCAGACTGCCGAGCCCACACGCGTCGACGCTTCTTCGGTATCGGAAGCCATGGACAGCGGTTCGATGCGCCCCACGATCACCAGATAGCTGAACGCGCCGAGAAAGCAGAAGCCGCCGGCCACGACGAGCGGAATCGTGAACGAGCCCTTGGTCATCGCGACCATCACGCCGGTGAAAGTCGTGATCACGATGCCCGCAAGGTTCGACGCAAAGTTCTGAATGCCGCCGATCGACGCGACATGGTCCGGCGTCGGCGCGACGTCGCCCGGCAGCGACCAGATGCTGGCCGCGGCGAACGCGAGGCTGCCGTATGCGATGCCGAAGAACGCGAGCATCAGATAGACGTTCGCCGTGAATGCCGACAGCGTGATCACCGACGACAACAGCATGCCGCCGACCATGCATGTCTTGCGCGCAGCGGTCAGGCTCCAGCCGCGCCTGAACAGCGCATCCGACACATAGCCGCCGAGCCAGCCGCCGGGGATGGAGATCAGCGCCGGAATCATCCCGAGCGTGCCGAGCGATTTCAGCGAGAAGCCGCGCGTCTGCACGAGATAGCTCGGGAACCAGGTGATGAAAAAATAGATCACGAAATTCAGGCAGAAGAAGCCGAGCATCATTCCCCACAGCGTGCGGTGGCGAAACAGCGAGCTCCAGGTGACGCGTTGGCGTTGGCCTTGGCCGGCGACGGGCGCGCTGGCGGCCGCATTCGAGCTGCCCGTATCGAGCGGCTCGGGGTTCCGATAGATCACGAACCAGCCGAGAATCCACACCGCGCCGAGCGCACCGGTGATGACGAACGCCGCTTTCCAGCCGACCGAGCTGATGATCAGCGCGACGACCGGAATCGACAGCGCGGAGCCCACACGCGAGCCGCTATCGAAGATGCTCGTCGCGAGCGCGCGCTCCTTGACGGGAAACCACTGGCTCACGAGCTTCGCGCACGACGGATACGCGCCCGCCTCGCCGACGCCGAGCAGCAGCCGGCAGCCGAACATGCCCGCCACGCTGCTGGTGGCCGCGGTCAGCGCGGTGAACACGGACCACCAGCCGACGGCGAGCGGCAACGCAATGCGTGCGCCGACGCGATCGACAAACCAGCCGAACGGCATCTGCATCAACGCGTAAGTCCAGAAAAAGCCGCTCAGGATGAAGCCCATCTGCGCCGGTCCGATGCCGAGCGCCTTTTCGATCTCGGGCGCTGCGACCGCCAGATTCGCGCGATCGATGTAGTTCACCGCGATCGCCAGAAAGCTTAGAAAAATCACCACCCAACGCATTTTGCGCATAGCTTGTCTCCTCCATTATCGAATATGGGACCGGTTCCCTAACCGCGCGCAATGCGGGCCATCGTGCGATTGGGGCGCGCAGCACATCGCCGTTGCGCGGTACCCGCGCCGCACTCAAGAACTTGTCTGGCCTTACCAGATCCGACAAATTAAAATGCGACTGGGCGAGTGGTCAAGCCAATTTTGGGGAAATTCGGGAAATCCCCGGGTTGGACACACCTCTCGTGTTGCGCCGCGTTTCGCCGTTTGCGGGCAGCGCGCTTCGATCTACAATCGGCGCTCGCCTCAACGGCGCGTCGTCACGCCAGCGCGCCACCTCGCCAGGACAGCTTGTGACAGACAAACCCGCCGACCCTCGCCGCCTCTATCTGCAGATCGCGGAAAAGCTGCGCGATCTGATTGCGCAGCCGGAGTTCGCGCCGAACGGCCGCTTGCCTTCGGAGCGCGCGCTCGCCGCAACGCTGGCCGTGTCGCGCCCGTCGGTACGCGAGGCGCTGGTTGCGCTGGAACTGGAAGGGCTCGTGGAAATCCGTATGGGCTCAGGCGTCTACGTGTGCCCCACGCCGCCGACGCACGGCAAGGAGCCCTTGTCGCGCGCCGAACTCGGCGACAGCCTGCTCGACATCATGGGGGCGCGCTGTGTGATTGAAGGCTCGATCGCGGCGAGCGTTGCCCCGTTTTGCAAAGCGAAGGACCTGAAGCACCTGCGCGAGCTGTACGAAGAAATGCAGCGCGAAGTCTCGGCGGGACGGATTCCGGTCGCCGCCGACCGCGCATTTCATCTCGCGATCGCACAGATGACCGGCAACGAGGTGCTCGTGCGCACCGTCAGTTCACTGTTCGATGCGCGACATAGTCCGCTGTCCGAAAAGCTGCGCGGCCATTTTGAAAACGAGAGCACTTGGGGCGCCGTTCCTGACGAGCATCGCGTGATCCTCGAAGCGCTCGAAGCGCACGATCCGATCCAGGCTCAGGCGAGCATGCAGCGTCACCTGAAGATGTCGCTGGAACGGGTGATTGCCGGCGGGCGGCCGAATGCGCAGCGGCGCTGAAAGCAACGGCCGATGCACATCCAACGGCAGTTTGTCGTTGACGCATGGCGGGAAGCTTTTTTCGAGCAGGCTTCGCGTGAGCCTCGATGCCGGGCTCGCGGCGGTCGGGCGGGGCGCCCATCACTGGGAACCCGCCGATGCGAGCGGCTCGGCCTCGTGCTCGGCCATCCGCGTGAGCCATTGCTCGAATGCGGCCACAGCATTGTCGTCGACGCGTCCCGTACTTCTCACCAGCATGTAGTCGTCGGCGCGCCAGGCCGGTGTGGCGATGGGGCACACAAGACGCCCTTCTGCAAGATCGCGCCTGATTAGCGGCAGTGATGCCAGCGCCACGCCAAGACCTTCGACGGCTGCACCGAGTTGGAGATTCACGTGGTCGAACTCGGCATGACGGGCGGCCCGCAAGTCGGACGCGCCGGCTTCCTTCAACCAGTGAGACCAGGCGGCACGCGTCGTGGCGGAGTGCAGCAAGGTGTGATGGCGCAGATCGGTCACGACCTGAATAGGCCGCTGACGCAGCAGTGCCGGGCTGCAGGCAGGCACGCGCAAGTCGGGCATCAATGGACGGGAGACCACGCCGGCGCCCTCTTCGGGTCCCGAACGCACGCCGATATCAAAGGCGTCACCGACGTAGCGCAATTTGCGCGAGGTAGTCGACACCCTCACGTCCACCTCGGGATAACGCGCCTGGAAATCGGCAAGACGGGGCAGCAGCCAGCAGAGCGCGAAACTCATCGGCACATTGGCTCGCACGACGCCCGATATCCGGTGTGTCGAGCGATTGTGGCGCAGACGCACCGCCGCCACGCCGAGGCGCTCGAACGCCTGGCTCACGTCGTTCAGCAGCGCGGCGCCTTCATCCGTCAACACAACGCCCCTCGGGCGCCGCTCGAACAGGGGCACGCCGAACCAGTCCTCGAGCAGTCTGATCTGTTTTCCCACGGCCCAATGAGTGACATGCAAAACCGTGGCGGCCTCCGCGAAGCTGCCATGACGGGCGACTGCCTCGAACACTCGCAGTGCATTGAGCGGCGGAAGTTCGTCTCGTTTGTTTGCGACGCGTGGGCCTCTATTCATGACGTGACTTTTTGTCTCTGTTGCCGCGATATTAGCTCAGTTGAATCGCGCAATCGTGCGGCCATAAAATCGTCTGTCCAACTTTTACGCCCTGCACGCGCACGCCCTTGCGATCGCGCGAGGGAGAACAATCGATATGCGTCCATCCGTTCTGGTCCCTTCAGCAGAAGGACAAGGTCCGCCGTCGCGCTCCCGCGTGCTGTGGCTCTCCTGTGTCGCGCACGCATTGCACGACGGCTATACGGACATGATCTACGCGTTGCTTCCGGTGTGGCAGGCGGACTTCGGTCTTGATTTCGCCGGTCTGGCCATCCTGCGCGGCATTTATGCCGGCACGATGGCGACGCTGCAAATCCCCGCCGGCCACCTGGCAAACCAGTGGGGCAGCCGCGCTACGCTCGCGCTCGGTACGCTGCTCGCCGCACTCGGCTATGCGTTGGCGGGAATGTCGGGCGGCCTGGCGGGTTTGTGTGCGGCGCTGGCGATTTCGGGCAGCGGATCGAGCACCCAGCACCCCATCGCCTCGGGCGCGGTCGCGCGTGCGTATGACCGCAAGGCGAGAGGCCCTTTGAGCATCTACAACTTTTCCGGCGACCTCGGCAAATCCGCGTTGCCGGCCGCCATTTCACTGCTCGTGACCATGATGTCGTGGCGTCATGCGTTGTGGGTCGTCGCGGCAGTGGGCTGCGTGACTGCCGCCGTCATCGCGCTATCTTTTCCCAACCTGCCGCGCCGCGAGACGCCGGACTGGAGCGCGCCTGCCCAGCGAGGTCCCGCTTTGGGGAAAGGGTTTTCGTGGCTGTTCGCCATCGGCGTGCTCGATACTGCGGTGCGCATGGGGCTGCTCACGTTCCTGCCGTTTCTGCTCAAGGCAAAAGGCGTATCGCCGCAACTGACGGGAACGGCGCTCGCGCTTGTATTCATCGGCGGTGCGGCCGGCAAATTCGTTTGCGGGTGGATCGGCGCGCGAGTGGGCGTCATTCACACAGTACTCCTCACCGAGGGGGGCACGGCGGCGTGCATCGTCGCTGTGATGTTCCTGCCTCTGGCTTCGACTTTGGTGCTGCTGCCATTCCTCGGCATGATGCTCAATGGCACTTCCTCGGTCCTCTACGGAACCGTGCCGGACATGTGTCCTCCCGAGCGTACTGAGCGAGCGTTCGCCCTGTTCTATACCGGGACCATCGCGTCGGGCGCGTTGTCGCCGGTCCTGTATGGCTTTCTCGGCGACAGGATTGGTGTGCATGGCGCCACGGTCGCCACCGCGTTCACCGCCCTGGCGATTTTTCCGCTCGCGATCGCCCTTCGCTCGTATCTCGGCGACAACCGCAAGGAGGTCGATACCCATGACGATGTCAGATAGACCAACCATCGCCCTTGTGGGCCCCGGCGCAATCGGCACGACTGTCGCCGCGGCGCTGCATGAGGCAGGGCGCAGGCCGACCATTTGCGGCCGTTCAGCGCACGAGCACCTGACGCTCGAGTTCGACGGTGGTCAGATCGTGGTACCGGGCCCGGTGCTGACCGATCCGGACGGCATCCGCGACAAATTCGATCTGGTGTTCGTTGCCGTGAAGTCGACGCAGACAGCGAGCGCGGCGCCGTGGCTCTCTGCACTGTGCGACGCAAGGACGGTTGTCTGCGTGCTGCAAAACGGCGTCGAGCAGATCGGCCTGTTCAAGCCATTCGCGTCCAGTGGCGTTGTCTTGCCCTCCGTGGTGTGGTTCCCTGCGCAACGCGAATCCGCATCGTCGGTATGGTTGCGCGCGGCGCCGCGCCTCACCTTGCCGGACGTGCCGGCCGCCCGCGTGGTGGCTTCCGCTTTGCGCGGCACGCGGTGTTCCGTCGAGGTGGCGGAGGATTTCGTTTCCGTCGCGTGGCGAAAGCTCCTGCAAAATGCAGTTGCCGGACTCATGGTGCTGACAGGACGCCGCGCCGGTATGTTTTCCCGGAGCGATATCACGACGCTGTCGCTCGCCTATTTGCACGAATGTCTCGACGTCGCGCGTGCGGAAGGTGCGAAGCTGGGCGATGACGTTCCGCAGCAGATCGTCGACGGGTTTCATCGCTCGCCGCCGGATCTGGGTACATCCATTCTTGCGGATAGAGAGGCTAGCCGCCCTCTCGAGTGGGACTGCCGGAACGGCGTCGTGCAGCGACGCGGCCGCTCGCACGGTATTGCTACGCCTATCAGCGATCTGCTCGTGCCGCTGCTCGCCGCCGCGAGTGACGGGCCCGGTTAGCCGTGCGCGGCTACGCGCCGTTGCACGCCGTTGCATCCCGTTGCAATGAACACTGCATTCCCGATTCAGCCACGCACCTTTGCAATCTTCGGAAGCGACTGCCGTTCGCGAATGAGGTTGATCAGCCGAAGCAAGGCGGGATGGTTGTAGCGACGACTGCTGTAGTAGATATGCAAGGGATCCTCCGGGCACGCATGCTCTTCGAGGACCACTTTCAGAGTACGCCGCGCAAGCTCGTCGGCGATCCGCGCCTCAAGAACATACGCGATCCCCATTCCCGCCTTGCATGCGCTGATGGTCGTCACCGTATCGTTGATCGTGATGACCCCGGGCACCCGGATAGACTTTTTCTTCCCTGCGACGTCGACTTCCCAGCGGTAGCTGGAATTGTCGCCGAGCAGAAGCTGCAGACACTGGTGGTTCGCGAGTTCGCCGAGTTGGCGGGGCGTACCGTGCTTCTTCAGATACGCGGGCGACGCAACCATCACCCATCGCTGCGAGCGAGTGAGGGGCACTGCGATCATGTCTTCCGGAACGTGATGACCGTAGCGAATTCCCGCGTCGTAGCCTTCCGCGACGATATCGATCGGACGATTGTCGACAACCACTGTGAGCTGCACTCCGGGACACACTCGTGCGAATTCCGGCAACGCCGGTGCGATCAGCAGGTGAGCCGCATCTGCGAAAACATTCAGGCGAAGAGAACCTAGTCGCGCCGTTCCAGGCGCTGCGAAGCTTTCGAGTGCGGAGCCGATCTGGTTGAAGCCGTCCTGCAATCGCGAGGCGAGGTCGAGCCCCGCCTCCGTGGGCGACACCGCCCTGCTCGTGCGGTTCAGCAGCTTCGCGCCGAGCCGGTCTTCCAGCCGCCGCATTGCGTGACTGACAGCCGAGGGCGTTTGTCCTGCTTCAATGGCGGCAAGCCTGAAGCTTCCACATCGAACTATGGCGAGAAACAGCTTCAGGTCGGCGAAGTCGATGCGATCGTTCTTGGGCATGGTGAATGCAATTCATCGGTTCAGTGAACCTGTTTCATTTTACGCCATGTCATTATTTTCCCGATTGGATACCTGTGGCGTGCGGCAGCCGCCGCGCGTCGACGGATCCGTTCGGAGGACAATGCCATGTCTCAACTTGAGCAGATACAGATTGCCGACCTGAAGGACACGAAAGTTCTCATTACCGGCGGGTCGACCGGAATAGGCGCGGCTGTTGTTCGAGCGTTCGCCGCCCAGGGCGCCCACGTGGTCGCGCATTTCAACGAAAGCGAAGCCGCTGCCCAAGCGCTGCGTGCGGAATCGCCGGACCGCATCCGTCTGGTTCGCGGTGACGTGAGCGAAGCGGGCGAGGCAGCGCGCGTCGTGCAGGAAGCAGCGGACTTGCTAGGCGGGCTCGATGGGCTCATTAATAACGCGGGCGGCATGCTGGGACGGTTGGCCTCCGTCAGCGCATCGGCGAGCCATTTCGAACAGGTCGTCAATCTCAACGCGAGATCGGTCTGGGAAGCAACGTCCGCGGCCTATCCGTTCCTGAAGGCGACCGGCGGCTACGTCATCAATACGACGTCCATTGCGGCGCGCACGGGCGGCGGGGCGGGCGCGGTGCTTTACGCAGCGTCGAAAAGCTTTGTCAGCAGCTTGACTCGCGGCCACGCAAAGGAATTCGTGAATGACGGCATCCGGGTCAACGCGGTATCGCCGGGACTGATACAAACGCCCTTTCACGACAAATACACGCCGGCGCAAATTCGCGCTTCGCAGACAGCGACGGTGCCGATGGGCAGAGAAGGATTGCCGGAAGAATGCGTGGGCGCATTCCTGTTCCTCGCGTCCCGCGCGATGTCGGGATACGTCACCGGGCAGATTATCGAGGTCAACGGCGGGCAATTGATGCCATGAACGGAGAATCAGCATGAAACAACGGAAGTTCGGCAATACGGGAAGCAGTGTCTCCGAAATCGGATTCGGCGCCTGGGCAATCGGCGGCTCATGGGGCGACGTCGCGGAGAGCGACGCAAAGTTAGCGCTGCACGCGGCGCTCGACAACGGCACGACGTTCATCGATACGGCCGATGTCTATGGCGATGGCCGCTCGGAGCGAATCATCGCGGAGGTACTCAAGGAACGCACCGGTCCGCGCCCCTTTGTAGCGACCAAGGCGGGTCGCCGGCTTGACCCGCATCGAGCGGAAGGCTACACGGCGGCGAATCTGAATGCCTTCGTGGACCGGTCTTTGAAGAACCTGCACGTGGAGTGCCTCGATCTGGTGCAGCTTCACTGCCCGCCGACGGAGGTCTATTACCGGCCTGAAGTTTTTGATGCAATGGACCGTATGGTCGTATCGGGGAAAATTCGTGGCTATGGGGTGTCCGTCGAGAAAGTCGAAGAAGGGCTGAAGGCGATCGAATATCCGCGCGTGAAGTCGGTGCAGATCATCTACAACATCTTTCGACAGAGGCCGGCGCGATTCATTCAGGAAGCGCACGAACGGGGCGTCGCCGTGATCGTGCGCGTGCCGCTCGCATCGGGTCTGCTCACCGGAAAGATGACGCGTGAGACGACGTTTGCGGCCAATGATCATCGCCTTTTCAATCGAAACGGTGAGGCCTTCGACAAGGGCGAGACCTTCGCGGGCGTTCCTTATGAAATTGCGCTCGACGCCGTCGACGAAATTCGCTCGCTGGTTCCGCAGAATGCAACCATGGCGCAGTTTGCGCTGCGCTGGATTCTCATGAACGAGGGCGTGACGACCGTCATTCCCGGGGCGAAGAACGCGGCGCAAGCCAGGGCCAACAGTGAGGCGAGCGAGTTGCCGCCCTTGAGTGATTCGGCCATGGCTGTTCTTCGCGAGCTTTATCTGAAGAAGATTGCGCCTCACGTGCACCATCAGTGGTGAAGCTGCTGTTTGGGCCGCGCCGCGGGTCGGCGCGGTCCGAATTGCGGGGCCGGCTCTGCTGCGACACTCTGCCAGCTCTCTTCCGTGATTTCGAACTGCACCGGCCGTTAAGTCTTCCGCTTCTTCTGTTTCCTCCGATTCGCGTTCCGCGCCGTGATGGCAAGTGGCTTTCCGCCATTTGTCCGCCGCAGCACGCCCTATCAAGGCTCGCGACTGCTGAATACCATTTCAACCCGCTAGCATGACTTCCGAGACCATTGATTAGCACTTAGAGGTGTTAACAGAATGACTTTTGCAGGTGTCGCCAGCATATGATGCAGCAGGCGATTCTGAGGAAAGCCTCGTGGATGAAAGCGAGCTGTTCGAAGCGGATGCGCAGTCGGCGGAAGTTGTGAAGCCACGAGATGGTCCGCTCCACAACCCAGCGTGTTTTGCCTAGCCCACTACCATGAGGCTGACCACGTCGAGCGATTTCGGTTGCAATGCCGGCGGCATGCAGTGGACGTCGATACTTGTCGTGGTCGTAGCCTCTGTCGCCCTGAACGACCCGAGGCTTCGATAGTGGCCTGCCACGCTTGCCGCCGATTGGCGGAATTGCCTCGACCAGCGCGTGAAGTTGAGTGACGTCGTTGCGGTTGGCGCCGGTCAGAATCACCGCGAGCGGGATGCCCTGCGCTTCGGTGATGAGATGGTGCTTTGAACCAGGTCGCGCGCGGTCTGTGGGATTCGGTCCTGTTTTTGACCTGAGCCCACAGCGCGGATTGAAGAGGAGTCGACGATGACGCGAGACCAGTCGATTTGGTCGGCTGCGCGCAATCGCGCAAGCAGCACCTCGTGCAACTGCTCCCAGACGCCAGCGGCTTGCCAGTCACGTAGGCGACGCCAGCAACTCATGCCGCTGCCGCAACCCATCTCGCGAGGCAGCAGGTCCCAACGCAGGCCTGTCTGTAAAACGAAGAGAATGCCGGTGAGCACCGCACGATTGTCGAGCGGCTTGCGACCCGGATAACGGGTTCGCCGTGGTTTGGGAGGGGGCAGCAACGGTTCGATGAGTGCCCACAGTTCGTCGTCGAGTATTGGCTTGGCCATGTCCTTTTCGTCGTCGAAACAATGAAAAGGTTAACAGCATTCATCGAGGGTTAACAGCCCCTACGTTCATTTTGTTAAGGGTTCTTAGC
This sequence comes from Paraburkholderia phenoliruptrix, assembly GCF_902859825.1. Taxonomy (GTDB): domain Bacteria; phylum Pseudomonadota; class Gammaproteobacteria; order Burkholderiales; family Burkholderiaceae; genus Paraburkholderia; species Paraburkholderia phenoliruptrix. The sequence goes on from NZ_CADIKB010000019.1 coordinate 44,185, forward strand.
CCACACATCAATTCCGATAGTCGGCATCCGCATAGGTAATGTCGGTTTCTGAAGGGAGATGGCCCTGTTTACTGCTAACGAGCTTGTCGGCACTGCACGGTTAGTCAAAAAGATTCTGGAATGGCCTGTTCATAAGTTCATCCCGGTTGCGATCAAGGCCGCGATTCTGCCGCGTCGCAACACCTCAATCTCGGATCAAAGATGGAATCGTGAATACCAATCCGGAGAGTGGGAATTTCTGTCCACTACCAAGGAGGTCGGCCGCTATAGCGTGATTCTCGGATATTGTCTGCACTTCAAACCGGCGGCGCGCGTTCTCGACGTGGGGTGCGGTACAGGTATTCTTGCGCATTGGCTTTCGAGTGCCGCCGTATCCAGCTACCTCGGTATCGATCTGTCGGCAGCCGCCATCGAGAAGGCCCGACAGTCGACCCTTGAGGGAGCGGAGTTTGCTGTAGCCGATGTGGCCGCCTTCAAGACCTCACGGCTGTTCGACGTCATCGTCTTTAATGAAATACTTTATTATCTTAGGAGGCCTGAATATGATATGAGAAGATTGGCGCAGTCTCTTGCGCCTGGCGGGATATTTATTGTCAGCATGTGGCACCACGCCGATGGCGCAAGCACCTGGAAACGGTTGCGGGCGGGATTCGAGGAGCTTGATTGTGTCCGGATCGCGCACACCCCCTCGGGACTCAAATGGAACGTGGCCGTGCTCAGACCACGTTGAATCCATCATCCCTTCAGGACGGCAGCACGTTCACCGTTCTCGATCTCCCACCTGACAACAACCACCTCGACGATGCCGCGGTGATCGTCGGCCTGGATTCGGCGCAAATTCACACCACACTCTCAACGTCCGTGTATCGAGCGCGATGCTCGTTGGTTAGAACTTAAAGTTCACGCAAAGAGCGCCGTTAAGCAGTTTGCCACTGCTTGAATTGCCGTGAGCGATGACTTCGGCCCCCATACCCCGGTGAAGCGGATGCAAAATATCGCTCTGTTGCCGGTCTCAAGGATGGCGAGCACGCCGTTGTCGTTGCCATTGGGCGGAATCTGACGAAGCACCAGCGACGAACCGGGCTCACCGGCGCTTGCTACGTTTCTTCCGGGTCCATAACGGCTCCTACCCGTTTACCCACTGCCTCAAGCCATCCCGCAGTCGCCGGGGCAAAAAATTTTACGCCCGCCACAATATTTGCGCGTCTGAAACGTCTTCAGACGCATGGAACCGCCCGCCACCTCGCACACGATGACCGAACGAGACAACGACATCACCGCGACCGTGGTCCGTGAGCACAAGAGGCTCGTCAATTTCATCCGGCGACGAATACGCGATCCCGAAGATGCGGAAGACATACTGCAGGATGTCTTCCAGGAATTTGTGCAGGCTTATCGGCTGCCCGCTCCGATCGAGCAGGCAAGCGCGTGGCTTTTCCGTGCTGCGCGCAACCGTATTGTCGATCGTTTTCGCAAGAGGAGAGAGGAGCCTCTGGCAGATCTGCCGGAGGGCGAGGAAGAATCGAGCGGCGAGTATCGCCTCGACCTCGCCCTGCCGGCGCACGATGCAGGCCCTGAAGCGCTCTACGCTCGCGCTGTATTGCTCAAGGCATTGCAGGACGCACTCGATGACTTGCCGGCCAATCAGCGTGAGGTATTCATCGCGCACGAGCTGGAGGGGCGGTCCTTTAAAGACATGGTGGCGGAGAGCGGCGTTACGCTGAACACACTGCTTGCACGCAAGCGCTATGCAGTGGTGCATCTGCGCGCCCGATTGCAGGCCATTTATGACGAACTGGGTATCTAGAGGAGTCGACGGATGAATTTTCGAATCAGATGTGCGGGGAAAGTGCTGCTCGTTGTGGTCGGCCTCGCCGTGCTTAGCTGGGTGGTCATGACGCTATGGAATTGGGTAATTCCGGCGTTGTTCGTCGGCGCCCGTACGATCGACTTCGTGCATGCGTTGGGCTTGCTGGTTTTGAGCCGCATCCTGTTTGGCGGATTCCGCGGACACGGCGGCTGGCGCGATCGACGTCATTGGCGCAAATGGGAAGCCATGACGCCTGAGGAACGCGAGCACTTTCAGACCGCATGGCGATCGGCGCGCGCCCGTCGTACGGGCGACTGAACATGGCCGTGAATGCAGGTCATGCCGTGTTTGCGTCACGGCGTGCGCTGAATGTGCAATCAAGCTCACCGGAACAGCATAGCGGCGTACGTCCCCGCTGACGGTGGAAGGACATTGCGTGCCGCCTGAAACAACCATGAGCCGCCTCGCCCGAGGCTTCACCGACCCAACGATCCCGTCAAGGAGCGCACATGTCGCCGTCAAGCACAACCCTTCTGCGGCACCTTCACGAACAGAGCCAGACCGAAGTGATAGCTCGCGCGCAGGCGCAGTTTTGCGGTTCCAGCGAGGAGTTCCTGACTCTCGCGGACGAATACGACACGCTCGCCCCTCGGCTGCGTGGACGGTTCCTCGAAACGCTCGGGCTATCCAGCCACGATTTTAAATCGTCGCAAGGCGCTCCGCTTTCGTTAGCCGTGTCGGCGAAAACGGGCAAGTTTTTGCACAACATGGTGCTTTCGCTCAGACCGGCTCGAATCCTGGAACTCGGTAGTTCCTGCGGCGTGTCCACGCTCTATCTTGCCGATGCACTTCGTACGTTAGGCAGCGGAATGGTTGTCGCGACTGAATGTGACTTGGCGAAGTGCGCTCTTTTTCAGGCCAACCTCAAGGCGGCGGGCCTGAGTGCCTATGTTGATCTTTGGGAAGGCGATGCGTTTGAGACCGTTGCGCGACTGGAAGGCGCTTTCGACATGGTGTTTATCGACGTATGGACCGACACCTATCTGGACCTATTCAAGCACACAGAGCGCCTGCTCCGCCCCGGATCCATCGTTCTCGCCGACAACATGTACACCGCCGAGGACGCCGTTCGGCCATACAAGCGCTACCTTGACGACGACCCGCGTTTTTCGACGACGACGCTGGACTTTGAATCCGGACTCGAGTTTACCGTTGTCGTTTCTTAAGCTGGCAGCGAAGGAGAAACCGCACCTTGCCGCAGTTCGCTGCAATGGTGATTCGATCCGACAAAGCGCGCAAGTTTATTTGATCACCTTGCGCCAGAATACGAGGTACGCGGCCGTGCCCGATGCGATAAGAAGGATTCCCCACATGGGGGCCATGCTGATGAGAACGGACGTGGCGGACATTTCATACTCCTGACTAGTGCGATTGGCTTTCACAACACCGCTGATTCATTCGTGCCTACACGACGCGACCGGCAAGTGCTGTGTTTTAGCGACGTATTCATGGTATCGCTCCGCCCGGCCGCATCCCTGTGGTCCCGTGTCGCACCGGCTTGCGCCAGATCAACTTTCGTCCCGCCGACATTCCGCTTCGCAATGCGCGATTCGCGGTTCCGAGGTCGAGGGCTTGGTTTGCACCGTTCTGTTTCGGACTTGATCAAGCTCGAATTGCAACAATAATCACCGATGGCTGCCTCTCGCTGTTCACGAGCCCATGGCATGGTGCCCGCATGCAGACACACTACCCTCAGCTTCTCGCACCATTGCGCCGATACAGATACGTTCGAAGAAATGCGTATGGCGGCCCACAGATCGAGCGCCTGCTTCCATGCAGAATCAGTGCGTCGCTCCGCGGCCTCGCACTGATCTCGTCTCCTGGGTACGCAATGAATTGGAAAAGCTTGCTGACTGAACTGCCGGTTTGGGCGATGGGCCGCCTGTCCCCGGCGCAATACGATCCGCGTCGCAGCGAACCGCGTGAGATTCTCGTCCTCAGGCCGAACGATTTCGGTGAACTGCTCACCGCGACGCCGATCTTCGAGGCGCTCAAGAAACGCTTCCCCGCCACGCGTATCGTTGCCGGCATTGGCAGTTGGGGGCGACCGGTTCTCGAGAACAATCCGTTCGTCGATGAGATCGTCGAGCTGAATGCACCGTGGAACAACAAGATTGTCGAGGATCGCTCGCCGGGTGCTGTGATGCGCTTCCTATTGCGATCGCCGCAAGTCGTCGCACTGCACAAGCGCGGCGGATTCGACGTCGGGATCGATGTCCTCGGCAGTTACATGGGCGCACTATTGATGATGCGGCTCGGCGCCCGGTACCGCATCGGCGTGCGCGGCTATCGCGGCGGCCACAGCGGCTGCCACGCCTACATTGATTTCGCGCGCCGTCAATCCGGTCGCGCAGCGCTGGCGCAAGCTGCGTTGCTGGGCGCAAAGGAGCTTCCCGACGCGCGTCCACAGCTTTTCCTCACGGCAGCCGAACGAGCGAGCGCCGCAAGGATCTGGTCCGCCAGTTATCCTAACGATGGTACACGTTGGCGAGTCCTTGTCGGCGTGGGTGCAGGTGTGTCCAGCAAAGCCTGGTCTCCCCGTCAGTTCGGCGCTGCGCTTTTACAGATCGCGTCTGCGCTCGGACAGGGCGGCGACCAGTGCGACATCGTCATAGTCGGCAGCGAGGCCGACAAACCACGCGCTGCAGAAGCCATCGCGGCTGCAGGCCCTCACGCGCGCGTGCGTTCGGTAGCGGGAGACGTGTCGATGCGAACCGTCTTCGCGCTCGCCGAGACAGCGAACGTCGTCCTGACCAATTCTTCAATGCTGATGCACGTGGCTGCCGCGTTCCATCGGCCGACCGTCGCCGTGCTGGGGGGCAGCATCACGAGGCCGATGGTTCACGATGCGATCTGGGGATACCCCGAACATTATCGGAGCGTCGCGCCCGACGTCTATGTGGAAGGCCAGCAGGAAGCAAACTGGCCGGAGGTCGAACGGGTCGTGAACGCGGTGCTGGACTCGTTGCGAACGCAACGGACACCCGCCGCTGTGGGTCAAGCCCCACACGCCGTGCCGGGGCGCGTGATATAGATACCGCCACCGGGCAATACCACGCAGCACACCTCACCGCCAACGCCCTTGTTGAGTTTTCGTAGTACGTCGCCCACGTGGCGCGTGAGCATGTCCTCAACGTGACACTCGTTTTTGACCTGCTCGACCACACCCGCGCCAGGCGCATAGGTAACCGTAAAACCGTGCAAGGCATGCGCAAATACCGCAGCTTGCGCACTCAATCCCGCACGCGGCACACCAGTTAACGCCGACGTATCAGAGATACAGCCTACCCCTCCCCCTTCAGTTTTCCAATAGCAGGCCGTTATTCCATCTGACGTGCGCCATGCGCATCTATAACCCTGACGTTGGAGCGAAATAAATCGGCGTTCCGGCGATCAGAATAATTAACGAGGAGTTAAGCCATCATGCTGTTGCGTCGAATCGCCATCTATGCCCTGAGCGCGTCCATCCTTGCGGGATGCGCGGTAGGGCGGACAACTGTCGATGTTTCCGCGCCTCAAGGCACCAACCCCACGACGGGCAAATACGTGCGAATCGATTCAGTTCAGGACAAGCGGACCTTTTCGGTCAAGCCCCCTAGCGCCGACATGGCATCACTGGATCCGAATGAAGATTCGAGCGACGCGTCAAAAGCGCGTGCGATCGGCCGCAAAAGAAACGGTTATGGCAAAGCGCTGGGCGACGTGGTGCTGCCTCAAGGAAAGACGGCTTCCGGGCTCGTTGAAAGCGCATTGGCCACCGGCTTTCAGGATGCGGGCTACATTGTCGTGAAGCAGGGTGATCCGAACTTCGCGGCGGCCGCTCCGGTGACTGCGCAGATCATCGATTTCTGGGCGTGGTTCGAGCCCGGCTTCTGGTCCATTAAAACGAACCAGAAGTCCGAACTGCAGTTGTCGGGCGATGTCGGCGCTCTTCATGGTGAACAGACAATCAAGACGCGCGTGAGTGAATCAAAGCAGGTTGTCGTGTCCAGCGACTGGCAGGAGATCGTGGAAAAAGGCCTCGCGGCCATCACCCAGCGAACGAAGGAACTGGTCAGCGGTAAGTAGTTCCGCGAGAAGAGGCGCCCTCCCGTGCTCGTGAAGGTGACGAGAGGGTCGCCAGACTGTCTAGCAGCATCGCAGCGAAAAATCCTCGATCAGCGAAGAGTATCCTCGAACGACCAGACCTTACGCGTGTCCATGCGCAGCTGGATCCGCCAGAGAAGCGGCGCGCGACAAGGCGGTTACGCGGACCTGATCAGTATGCGGCCTATTGACACACATAACTTGCCGACGAGCCAACCGCGCCGCCAACGTACTGCACCGTCTGCGGGTACATGCAAAGGGGTCTGGATACGCTAGCGTCAGCGGAACTTACCTGGATCTGGGACGGCGCCTGCCCTTTCTCGACCCAGTTGCGCAGGGCCAGAAACATTTCGTCGCGTCCCGCCGCAGGCTGGGGCAACGGCATTTTCGCCGTGCTGATCGGGGCGTTGGTGCTCGGGTCGATCGAGGCGCTCGTGGCAAAACTGCTGTCGTGCGCGAGCCCCGGAATGAGAAACAGACGATAAAACGACTGCACCGCCGACACACCGCCCATCTGCGTCGACACACGATCGAAATAGTTAATCGATCCTGCCGGGAAAATCTTGTCGTCCGCAAGTCCGTGGTATGTGAGCATCTTGCCGCCCGCTGCGTGAAAAGCGCTCAAATCAGGATTATCGGTGTTGATGTTGCTGAACGAACTCTGCAGCGCAACCCCTTGCGCGTAGGCGTTCGCGAGATCGCTATAACCTAGTTGTTTCCACTGGTTGGTCCCATTGCCGGTCGCATTCAAAAAAGATGCTTGTGCATAGGCCGCATTTTGCAATTCCAGCGCGACCTGATCGGTCGCAATGCTGAAGGGATTCGTGCCTGCCAGCGATAACGAAAGACTCGTTCCGCGTGTCAACCCGTACCAGAGTTGGCTCGAGGCGAGAGTCGCCGCATTGCCGTTGTCGAGCGCCGGGTCCGGTACGCTGCCATCCGTCGTCTGACCGTACCAGATCTGGTTGACGACGTGCGCTTCGTTTGCACTGAGACATGCACTGTTCGTACTGGCCCCTGTCACACCATTTCCGGCCGCTCCCGCACACAGCACGTTGGCATCCTTGCTCGGATCGTAGCGGCATTGCATCGGATTGAGCAGATAGCCCAATCCCACCGTATCGCACGATTTGACGGCGGCACCGCTAACGAAAGCGAGCTTCGCTGCCGCGACAGGCGCGCCCAACGACTGTTGCATCGCGATCTGCGGATACAGTTCGGCGGTAATGAACTTGCTCCAGTTGAAAGCCGGCGAGCCCGCGAGAATACCGTCGAAATCCGTAGGGTACTTCTGCGCGATCTTGAATCCCTGACGCCCGCCGGTGGAAAACCCATCCCAATAGGCGTAGGTCTGCACGTGCCCGTAATACGCCTTCACCAGTGCTTTCGTTTTGACCGCCATTTCGTGCATGCTTCGTTCAGCGAAGTCCTGCCACAAAACAGTGTTGATAGTCCCGTCCGGATTCATTGCGAACGATCCGTTGTTCAGAATGACGTGACCGTGATCCGATGCACTCACGACATAGCCTTTGTTGACCGCCGCCAGGTATAGGGACTTCGTGGCTAACTGCGTGGGATCGGAGTGCGCACCGCCTGCCCAACCGCCGCTTCCTGTCGCCCTGATGATGTTGTTCCATGCCGAGGCCATTGGCAGCCAGACCTCGATGCCGATCCCTGCGGAAGTCGATGGCGCGCCGGCCGGCCCCGGATTTCCCGGCCCTACGAGGAGTTTTACGAGACACACGTCGGTAGCAGCAACGGGCGGTGCAGGTGATGCCGGCGTGTTGGCAAGCGCATAAGACGAGCCCGCCTTGAACTGCTTGACGAAAACAACTGTCGTGTTTGCGTCTGGCTTGAACGCTGCTTTCATGCTTTCGTCGCAGCTTAGCAGTCCCGATTGTTGAGCAGACGTCGAAATGTCGTCGTGACCTCCACAGCCCGAGACCAGGAAACTCATCACGACCACTAGCAGAATACAAAGCAGAGACCCAACGCTACTTTTTCCAGTGTCGTTTTCGGCTGTCATTTCCTCGTCTCCTTGGCTATGGGTCGTCCAGCGACGACTCAGCAAAATAACCGGCAATGCTGTTTCATTAGTTATACGAATTTATAAGAGCGAAGTTCGAGGACGATGTGTCAATTGACCGCCTGGTCCCAGTCGATACAAGCGGCGCAACAAGATCACGGATGCTTGCCGCGAGCACGGATACAGCCGAACTCGATAGAGATTGCATGATAGTGCAACAGTCGACGCCAACACAAGCAATGAAGTACATGCAGACGTCGGCGGTTTACCCTATGTTTCGCAATGTGCCCCTCAACTCAAACGTGGGTGAGCGTGCATGAAAACCTCATGCAACGGTTCACGCTGCCGTGAGACGTCCGACGCGCTCGTGCAGGAACTCATGGAATGTGCGCGTGAATAACAATGGCGTAATGGCGGCACGCGTGTCGGCCCGCTTTGCCCTCGGTCAGAACGCCGGCAGCTGTCGCTTCAAACATAGGGGAAAACCCCCGCTGCCCGCCCTAACGCCGTTTCCACAGCACATGCATTGCAACGCGTGGCCGATTTCGTTGATGCCTTTGCCGAAAGCGCGGAGACGTGATGCTCGCTGTGAAATAGTGCTGCGGTATGCTGTTTCTCATGAAGAAACTTATACTCTCCGCGACCGGCGCTGTGACCTCCATGCTTCCCCTGAGGCTCCGGCATGTTATGGCGAAGTCGCTTCTCGAAGACAGCTCGCTCGCGAGGGAGTACGGCTATCTTTATCTCTCCAGCCTTTCGCGCAAGCTCAACGTCGTGCGGCTCTCGGCAGCGGGACAGTACGGCACAATGGTGAGCAGCTCGAACGACCTGAGCATTCTGCGCAAATATGCCGAAACGGGCCGCTGGGCGCCCGAGCTGGCAGAGAAGCTGAAAAAGTTCTTCGCAGAGTCCGGCGGAACTTATCTGGACATCGGCGCGAACATCGGCATGACGACCATTCCGATTGCGCAATACAACCAGCGCGTGAAGTGCTATGCGTTCGAGCCCGAGCCGGTGAATTACCGGAATCTGCAGCGCAACATTGCTGAGAACTGTCCATCGTCCAATATAGAGACCTTCCAGCTTGCGCTCCACGAACGCGAGGATGTACTGCCCTTTGAAATTGCCGACGGCAATCTCGGCGATCATCGCCTTCACTTCGAAACCAGTCTGCCGGCAAAGCAGAATGAAATGGGCCGCAAGATTATCGAGGTGCGTTGCGTGAGGCTCGACGATATCCCCATCGAATTAGCGGGGCCGGTCTTTGCGAAGATCGATACCCAAGGTGCGGAGCCCTATGTCTTCGCCGGCGGCAGCAAAACGCTCGCGAAAACCGATGCGATCCTCGTCGAATGGTCGCCCTATCATATGGCGCGCCTCGGCGGTGATCCGAACGTCGTGCTGCAGTTTCTCGAAGCGCACTTCAGTTACGGGCGCATCGAAGAGACGGACGCGAAGGCGGGCAAGCAAGGCGTAACGGAACCGATGGCAACGATCACCAGCCGCTTGAGGATGACGATTGGCCAGTGGCGCGACAATCCGTTGAACTATGTGGACATCTACGCCACCCGAACGCCGCCAGCCGCTGAATAAGCCATTGCCCAGCGAGCGCGCGAGTTCATTCCGTTACCGGCTTTTCGACGGCGCCAGCGTGTCCGCTGGCTGTCTCGAGGAACTCACCGTAACTGCGGCGGCAGGCATTCCAGCCGAATTCCTCGAGCGCCTTGCGATGGCTCGCGTTGCCGCCAAACGTCTGCCATGACTGGTTGACCGAGCGCAATATGGCGGGCAGCTCGCTGACGTCATCGAAAAGAATCACGTTGTTGAACTTCCTGGCTGCCCACGCCATAAAAGGCGTGGAGCGGGCGATGAGCACCGGTACAAGCCCAATCGCTTCGAAAAATGCGCCGCTGACCAGCATGGAATCGGCAGCATGCGGAAGGATCAGCACGTCGCTGTCGGCAATGCTCTGGGCAAACTCAGCGTCCGTGAGAAATCGCGATTCGAGATCCACCGCTTCTCGCAGCGATCTTCTATCGATGATCTCGTTCAACGTGGCCAGATAAGCGTCGGTGCCGTGTCCGGCGATATGCAACTTGCACTCGGGCGGCCAAAGGTCGAGTACCGCATCGATCTGTTTATACGGCCGAATCACGCCCAGCATCGTAAACAGCGGCGCGGACCGCTGCGGTTTTGCGTTGTATGGCGGGTGCCCTGGCGCGTCCCAATACAACGGATGCGGTAAATACTGCGCGCGGTAGGGCGCCTGGAAATCGGGCGCGTGCACGACGCGAAAGTCTGCAAGACGGCGCACGAACGCAATGATCCGCATAGACAGGCGTCTGTTGAATCCCACCGTATCGTGCACAGCCTGGTCATGTACGAAGTACACCACCTTCGCGCGCCCGAGCAGAATCACCGCACAATAGAAGGCAAAGATCAGCGAGCCAATCAGGCTCAGCTGCGCGGTGCCTTTCTGTCGCCTGAACGGGCGGTACTCGAGCCAATGGAACACCAGCAGGTTCTCCGGCTTGAACAGGTCGACGATGCCGCCCTTTAACAAGCCCTTGATCGACAACGGCATCACATCGTAGCCAACGGACCTGTACAGATCTTTCTGGATCTCTATATAGCGGTTCGTGGGATTGGTAAATGGGCACATCAGCACACGCGGTCGTACGCGGTTCAATTCATCTTTTCCATGCGCGCGACGCGCTTCCTGAATAATCTGCGACATTAGACAATCTCCGGCCGGACCGCCCCCGAGGAACATCAAGCAAAAGCGTTATCCCGACGTCTCAGGGTTCCCGTCGTTATGAACGCTTTTAGCAAAATGGAAAATGGTCTGAATCTGTATTCTTCAGTCCAGCTTAGCATGCAAAAAACGGCCACGTGTGGCTGCAATCACCTGAAAACGCGCCAATCGGGACAGGCGCTCACACGCCCATGTCCGAAAGTGCTGAACGCCTCGCACGCACCCGCCCAGCAATGCAGACGAACTGCCGCACGGCAAGAAATACCTAACGCACAAAAGCGGAAATATTGACGCGCATTTCATGGGGTCAAAGTGAAAAAAATGCAGGGCGTCCAGTCCCCATACCATAAGGAGAAAGTAGATTTTCTTTGTCATACGGGAGCCGATCGGAAAGGATCTTGCTTTCTGGCGGAAAAGGGCTAATTTTCGTTTTGACCGTCACGGGTTCCGGGTAAGATCTACCCCGTTCGCAGTAACAGTCCGCAATATTTACGTAGTGCAGGCTGTCTTTCTCGGACAAACGTTTGCGAAGGCGTCTCTCGTCTCACCGACGCCCGAAAACGAACCCGGTTATTCCACTGCTGATTGAACTCCATGCGCGAGGCGCCGCCCGTGGCGTGGGCGGCTTGCGCGCGTCAGCCCCGTCGACGCGGGTAGTTCAGCGGTATTAATCGTTTCGGCAAATACCTCTGCCTGACGCATCAACAGCACTCGGATTTCCTGGACGATCAGTAGTGCCAATAAAAATAACGTTATCTGATTTTCAATAGCAATTAACCCACATAAGAACCACATTTTTTGACTTTATTCGGGGACCTTCTCGATAGTGGAATAAATCACAATGTTGAAACGACGACAATTTATTGGTGCGCTGACGGCGCTTGGCGGCAGTGTGGTGCTGAGCGCCTGTGGTGGAGGCGGCACGGAAGAGGCAGGCGCAACGGCTTCGAGCTCAGGGGCTCAAAAGACCAGCGCCACGGCAAAAGCGACTTCGCCAAACGGCGCGGCCATGCCGCCCGCAACGTCGCTGATCGACGGTACGGGCGCGACCTGGACGCTGTCCGGCGGCGTCGCCTATCGCAACGGTGCGAAGGCGGGCAACAACTACAACGTGGTGCTCGCGCTGTGCTTTAACGGCAACATCTACGTTGAAAACACGAGCTCGCAGTTTTACCAGTGGACGGGCTCGACGTGGCAAGCCACGAGCGATCCTCGCCAGGGCACGACTTCGCCGGACGGCACCACGATGCCGTCGGCGTCCAGCATTATCGACAAGACGGGTGCCGTCTGGACGCTGACCAACGGCGTGATCTCGTGCAACGGCGCTGTGGTCGGCAACAACTACAACGTGAACCTGGTGCTCTGGTACGGCGGCAAGATCTACTGCCGCAACACGAGCGGCCAGTTCTATGCGAATGCGGAAGTCGCCGCTCAATGGTTGCCGTGCAGCGATCCGCGCACGGCCGTCGCGGCGACCGCGGGCAGCTTCTTCGGCATAAACGGTCACTTCGACTACACGTACACGCCCGCGCAGATCGTCTCGATTCTGAAAGGCCTCGGCTGTACCAGCTATCGTGTCGGCTGCACTGCGGACGCGAATGAACTGAACGCCGTCGTCAAACTCGCACAGGCGTTCCAGTCCGCTGGCATGACGCTGCTCGTGCTGGTGAACCTCGGCTTCCGGGACAGCAACGGCAACCTGCTGGCCGGCGAATCCGCGGCTTACAACGCCTGCTATGGATCGGCCTTCACGATCGCCAATACGCTCAAACCGTACGGCGTGACGTTCTATGAGTGCGGCAACGAGTTGACCCGCGACAATGCCATCATCATCGATTCGACTAACGCAGGCACGAAGGCGCTCGACTTCAACAATGCCAACTGGCCGACCATGCGCGGCGCAATGCGCGGCATGATCGACGGCGTGAAGGCGGCGCAGCCCAGCGCCAAATGCGGGATCAACTTCTGTGTCGCGGATGTCGGCGCGTCGGACGCTCTCTGGGACGGCATGCAACCCGACGGCAGCGGCGGCCATCCGAAGGTGCGTTGGGACATCACCACATGGCACAACTACGAAGTGTATGGCGACATCTTCAACATCGGCACGGACGGCGCGGGTCCCGGCATCGACCTGCCTACGTACTGCAAGGCCCGATACGGTGTGCCGTTCTTCATCACGGAGTGGAATACGGGCCCGGAACAAACGCAGTCGTATCGTGCGACGTACATTACGTCGCAACTGAATTCGTTCTATGCGGCGCGCAAGACGCACAACATTCAGTCCGTGATGTACTACGTGCTCGATAGCGGCAACAACACGTTCGGCATTATGACGAACGGCACGGCGCTGAACCCGCCGTACGGCGCATTCACCACGTTCACCTCGAGCCACGCCGACACCTGATCCGGCGCGTGCCCGGATGTGACTTGAGAACCGGCCTCCCGCTGCGTGCAAGCGGGAGGCCATTTTTTTCGCCGGCAATACCGAAAGCGCGCTATTTCCGCCGCGGCTTCGCGCCCCGATGTATAGCATTCCTGATCACCTCTGTGAGACGCCGCGCCGCCCCTTCCATCTGCGCACGACTGAACCCGCCGAATCCCAGCACGAGGCCGGGCCGGCCGTTGCCTTGCGAGAACATCGGCGACACGGCACGCACCGCGACCCCCGCTCGCGCTGCCAGCGTGGCCACCTCTCTATCGTCGAGCGCGCGAGCAAGCCAAAGCACGAGGTGCATGCCCTGGTCGCCGGGCTGGACCCATGCGATTTCCGAAGGCAGCAGTTCGCCGAGCGTCTCGATCAGATGCGCGCGATGCTCCGCATACACGTTGCGAACCCGCCTGATGTGCCGCTCCAGATGTCCCTGCGCCATGAATGCGGCGAGCACGTGCTGATCCGCGTTCGGCGGATGCCGGTCCATCAAGACCCGCGCGCCGCAAAACGCGTCGGCGAGATCGCCGGGCGCGATCACGTACCCGAGGCGCAGCGAAGGAAACAGAATCTTGCTGAACGTACCGAGGTAAATCACGCGCTCGGGGTCCGAACTCTGCAGCGCCGGAAACGGATAACCTTCGTAGCGGAATTCGCTGTCGTAGTCGTCTTCGACAACCCATGCATTGTTGGTCCGCGCCCAACCCAGCAACGCGCTGCGTCTCGCCATGCTGAGCGGCATGCCGAGCGGATACTGATGCGACGGCGTGACAAACACGGCCTTTGCATGCGGCGCGAGGCGCACGCCTGCGGCGACGTCGAGGCCCTCCTCGTCCACCGGTACACGGATCATGGCGCTGCCCCGCCCGTTGTTTTCGAGGATAGCCGTCAGGCCGCGATAGGCGGGGTCTTCGACCCACGCCTCATCGTTCGCGCCGAGCAGCACCTGGCTCGCGAGATATAAGCCCTGCTGCGTGCCGCTCGTAATGGTCACCTGCCCCGCGTCGCACTGCACCGAGCGCGACTTGCGCACGTACGCCGCAATCGCCTCGCGCAACGGCAACGCGCCCTTTGGGTCTTCGTAACCAGCGGGCGCTGCAGCGCCTCGTGCCCGTATGCGGTTGCCTAGCCGGCGCCAGATGTCGGCGGGCGCCGTCAGGCCGACCGGCACCGAAATAGCGAACGGTACCGGCGGCAACGGACTGAATTCGCGCGCGATCCGCGCAAAGCGCGCGGCTGGTTCAGGCAGACTGCTTTGCGGGAGCCGGCGGCGACCGCCCGCGCCGGTCGGCTTGCGAACGCGCCTCGTTGGCGCGGCAACAGATAAAGTCGAGGCAACCCGTGTCGCGGCACCGCGCTGCGATTCCAGAAAGCCCTCGGCGATCAGTTGCTCATAAGCCTCCACCACGGTGCCGCGCGCAAGCTTGAGGGACGCGGCAAGAAGTCGCGTCGACGGTAAGGGCTCAGCTGGCGCGAGCGCGCCGCCACGCACCGCCTCTCTAAGTAATGCCGCCAACTGGGCCGACAGGTTTCCAGCTCCACGGTCGAGCGCACCCAACGCCGGAATGTCTACTACACGCGCGGTTCGCGGCATGATTCTGGTTTAGTAAAATTGATCCAAACTGGCTCTGTAGAATAAACCAGTTTCGGCGCACACTGCATGCAGGAACTCAACGGAGCACCCATGTACGTACCGCCCGATTTCAACGAAGCGCGCAAAGACGTCCTGCACACGCTTATCAGGCAGAATCCGTTCGGCACGCTGATTACCCATGGCGCGAACGGCCTGGACGCGAATCACATTCCGTTTGACCTCGCGCCGAACGAAGGCACGTTCGGCGTTCTACACGCACATGTGGCGAGGAATAATGCTGTTTGGCAGGCAGTAGCCCATGGCGATGATGTGCTCGTCGTCTTCCATGCGGGCGATGCGTATATTTCGCCGACGTGGTATCCGAGCAAGCACGAAACGCATAGGCAGGTACCCACATGGAACTACGTCGTGGTGCACGCGCATGGGCGCATCACGATTCGCGACGACGAGAAGTATGTACGCGGCGTGGTCGCGCGCCTCACGCGCACCCATGAAGCGGATCAGCCGCAGCCGTGGAAAATGGGAGATGCGCCGGCCGACTACATCGACACCATGCTCAAAGCGATTGTCGGTGTGGAGATCGAAATTACCCGGCTCGTCGGCAAGAGCAAGCTCGGCCAGAACAAGGACGCGCGCGACATTGAGGGCGCAGGGCAAGCGCTGAAAGCACGCGAGAACCCGATCGGCGATCGGATGCTCGCGTGCGCGGCACAGAAGCGGTAAAACAGCCTGAACGGTACCCTGCGGCGCCGGGTCGCGCAGCAGGGTACCGAAGGCTTGGCCGAAGCGTTATTGCCCGGTGTAGCCGAGCGGCACGGTGGAATTGTTCTTCGCCACCGTCGCGTTGTTCGACACGATGTACTGCGGCACCTCGGTCAGCGTCAGCGTGACGGCACCGTTGCTATACGGAACCGTGCTGACATTGCCGTATCCATCGATCTTCGTCACATTCCCCGACGTGCCGGCGTTGTCAACCTGCAGCGTATAGCTCGTCGAGTACGTCTGGCTGTACACGCCGCCGCTCGTCGGCCATTGCGCGTTGCTATGCGCCCATGCGGCCGTCACGATCTTGCCGTTGCCGAGTTGCTGGAATGCGTAGGCAAAGGTACCGGACGGTGTGCCTTTGACGCGGCCCAGCGTATTCGTGCCGTCGAGTACTCGCGTCATCGTCGCGAAGGCCATCGCCTCGGGTTTCGGCGAGAGATTCGTCGCGCCAAACGCGCCTTGCGCATCGTTCAGGTCGAAGAACGAACCGTATCCCACTTCGCCCGGATAGTCGGGGCCAAAGAACAACGTGGTGACCTGCGCACCGCCGCCGAGCACGATGATGTGCGAGCGTACGCCGACTGCCGCATGAGCAAACAACTGGTTCTGCGACGGCACCGTTGGGCCGTAACTGAGCCCCGGATCGTAGCTCGTACCCGCTTCCGTGAAGAAGAGCTTCATGTTCGGCTTGCCTGCCTGCATGACCGAACGCAGTTGCGTCATCTGATTGTCGAGCGCATTCGCCTGGTTCGCGGGATCCGGATCCGAGTCCTGCAATTCCGGCGGATGCGCGGGATAGGTGCCGGCATTCCAGTAGCCATGCGTCGACACCGCGTCGATGTAGTTCCAGAGGCCGAGCGCGCCAAACTTCTGCAGATAGCCCGTGGTGCAGGTATCGCAGTTCGCGGGGAACGGATTGCCGGTCCCCATGACGACCGCGTTCGGGTCCGTGGAATGAATGCCTTCATACGCGGCCTTGTACATCGCGACGAAGTTCGCGTCGCTGTCCGCCCAGCCGAGGCTCGGCTCCCATGTCACCTGATAGTAGTTCTTCTGCTGGTTCGGATAGTTCGCAGAACGAATCGCGCTCGTATCGGTGCCGACTCTCGCCATGAAGTCCTTGAATTCGGTCATGTTCGACGGCGCGTAGTAGCTGTCGTTGAACTGCCCCGTCTTCGAGTCCCAGGCCGGCAGGCCGTCAAGACGCACGATGCGCATCTGATCCGGATTGGCCTTATAGAAAGGATCGAGATCGTTCACGCTCGGCGTGTAGGTGTAGGGGCCGTTGGGCTCCATCGCCGACACTTCACGGTCGTCGATCGTCCACGAAATGCCGAGCGCGTGCAGCGCCGCGATATTGCCGTTGAAGCCCTGCATGCCGAAGCGATGCTGGTCCTGATGCGCATACGTGACCGTGCCGATCGCGGAACTGAGGTCGGGCAGCACGCCGAAAGTCGCAATGCCGGTGGGCCGCGTGCCGCTTCTCGGCAGCGTGCCGCCTGCTGAGCGCAACGTCGCGGTCAACGCGCCGTAACCGGACCAGGTCGACTTGCACGACAGCGTGCTCGTCTGTACGCCAGCGCCTACCGCAAAGCTGCCTTGCGTCTTGATGGCGCCATTGGAGTCCGCTACGGACCAGACAACGGTGTCGGCGCTCGGGGCGTTCGTCGTGACGGCGATCTTGAAAGCCGTGTTGTTCGGGAACACGCGCAGACCGTCGGCGGTCGGGGTGTCCGCGCTGATGACGCCATGGGCCGTACCGCCCGCGGTTTGCGTGGGCGTGCCGCAGGAAATGGCCGCGCTGGGCGTTGCGGATGGAGAGGGAGACGGTGTGGGGGTCGGCGTTGGTGTAGGTGTCGGAGCGGGTGCAGGTGCAGGTGCAGGTGCGGGTGCGGGTGCAGGTGCAGGTGCAGGTGCAGGTGCAGGTGCAGGTGCAGGTGCGGGTGCGGGTGCGGGCGCGGGCGCAGGTGCGGGTGCGGGCGCGGCCACAGCCCGCATCCAGCAGGCCTTGTCATAACCGTATGCCGGGTCCGTCTGCGAAACCGCGCCGACATAACAGCCCACGCCGTTGCTGAAGGTAGCCGGACTCGTCAGCATCGTCGAAGGTGCGTTGGGCGGCACTGCGCCGAACACCACCGATGCCGTGCCCAGGAACGAGCAATTGCTGTTCTCCTGCGCGCACAGCTTGTATTGCTGCCCCGCGACGGTGACCGTGCTGACCTGCGCCTGTGCCGTTTGCACACCGAAGGATGCCAGCGCCGTCGTCGCCGCGATCCCCATCAACCTCGAATATCTCACCATTGTCCCTGTCTTTGCGAAGAAAAGTTATCCCCGAGAATGAAGCGGCATCGGCTAGGCCCTGCCGCCTTTGTGTTGTCGGATTAAAAAAAAGAAAAAGTGCGCCCCCGGACGCAGCGAGGTCCGTCTTGAGATGTCAAACGCAGGGCGAGCGAAGACCAGCGCGACTATGTCGAGGCGCTCGTTTCCAGGCAGAACTGCGAGAACCGTCTGTCTTTCGTTATGCTTCCACCAATTAGGACGACTAACTGCATAGGAAAGCCCGTCGTCTTTCCGTCATCGTTCAATGGTCTTGGCTGGACATGCTTCTGTCACGCGCGATGCAGACCGGCGACAGATATCAAGCGAGGGGCAAAAAAGAGCACCGACCTGCCGGCTGGCGTCGTTCTTACCCGAACCGCGCGGCGCCGCGAAGGCGCCCATATGGAAATCTTGCTGAAGCTCACTGCAACCGCCACGCCATAGGTATTACTTACTCGGCGTGCTGGCGGGAGAATTATAAACGTTTCATAAGTGCAACGAAGCAGTGGTCTGGGGCGATAAGTAGCGATCGCGACCGTACTCTCGTTGATGAGGCTGCACTTTCCCAAATGCGCGGCTGCCGGAAACACCTGCCTCGCGATCGCGGCGAAAACGTAAGGCCTGTATTCGTCGGCGGATAAGCCAATTAGGGCCGCCCATAGCGTCTCACGCACGCAAGATTCCGCCATGCTGCGCGCACGATTGCAGTGCGCGACGCTTCGTTCGCCCGGAGAATGCCAGTCGCGCCACGTCCAGAAACGTGCCGACTTACAATGACGTGGCCTGATTGGCCTGCATGATGGCGTTTTCCCGCGTTATAGAACGCACTGACCTTGTGCGCGGCAGTGGTAGTCTGACGAGAGCAGCCTTTGCGGCAGCGAGCCGCCGTTTTCGGCGAGATCGAAGCAACCGGAATGCGCCGCAAAGCATAATTGCCGTCGAACGGCTCAACATCGCTGCGGGAGCGACTGCGATGGGATACAAAACCTATACCCTGATGACCTTGCTGGCGGTAAGCAACGCGGCCCTCGCGTGGCAACCGCTGATCTATCCAATCCGAAGTCAAAGCGCGTATCAACGCAGCGTCGACAGTGCGATGTGTTACGCGACCGCGAACAAACAAACCAAAGTCAACATCGCACACGAGCGGCAAACGCCGCCGCCCACACCCGCTGGGACGAAAACGTCGTCGACCGGCGCGCCGTCCCGCCCTCCGTTGCCGCCGAGCAGTTTCTCCGCGACGCCGCCAGGCCCCGCCCTTCCGGACGGCATGGCGCCCAACGCGCCCGGCTCCGCGTCTGCCCCGAGAGCCGGCAACGCCGCCGCGAGCCACGCAGCCTCGGCAACACCTGCAACACCGGCGAGCGAAACGCCGACCGCCACCGCAAATGCGGGACATGCAGCGTCGGCGAGTGCCCCCGCCTCCGCAGCAATCGCGGAGAAAGGCGCCTCGGAGCCCGTTACGGCAGCCAATGCAGCCAGCGCGGCAGGCGCGTCGCAACCCGGCACCGCCGCATTGCCGCCGCTGCCTGCGCCTGAACCACCCATGACACGCTACTGGGCCGCGTACGGCGCCTGTATGCAGGCGCGCGGCTACGTCGTCGCACAGTAAGCGGCCGCGGTAAACGCGGCTTGCGGCAAGCCGCGCGCCGTCTGCCGCGAGGGAGACGGCGCGCGGTACCCAATGGGGAAATAGCGACATGAATACAGACCAGGCCAATATTTCGGATTGCGAATCGTGTGGAGCGCCGCTCACCGACCCCGCAATGCCCTGTCCTTCGTGTCGCGCGCGACGCGTCCCTTCTTATGGAGCGATGGTGCCCACGCTGACCGTACGGCTCAACGACAGCCGTGCAGTCACGACACACCGGGTGCCAGCTCGCAGAGTGTGGAACCCATCGCATGCGCTCACCAATCCCTACGCGTCCACGGAAGCGCCCGTGGTCGTGCAGAGCGCATACCAACGGCTGCGCGAGCCCGTTGCATTTGCCGCGTCCGCGCTCGTCGTAGCGTCAGCGGTCTATGTGGGCTTCATACACCACGGCGACAGCGAGCTGGAAGGCGAACCGGTCGCCGTCTCGGGTGCGATCAGGCAGCAGCACGTCGCGCCGCCTGTGGCGGCCGTCGAACGTGCCCCGGCTATGGCTTCCGTGCAGTCCGCAGCCGTTGCGCCCGCCCCGCGCGCCGAGACGGCATCGACGCCGCCGACAGCATTGGCCGCGGCACAGCCGCCGATAGCCGCCGCATTGCCCCCAACCTCCGCATCGCGCTTGCCCGCGCGTCGCGCTGCGCCCGCTGTTTCGGCTGTGTCGTCCGCAGTGCCCATTGCCTCCGGTGTCGCGATCGCGTCGGCACAAGCAAAGCGCAACCCGGGTGCAATGCCGCTGCTCACCGCCGAAGAGAAAGCGCGCGTGGATCTGTCACGGCACCTACGCGCCGCGCGCGCGAGTCTTCAGAACAACAACTTGTCCGCAACAAAGGTGCGGATTGCAGCAGCCATGTCCGTGCAACCTCAAAGCCGGGAAGCGCAAAGCTTGCGTGCGGCCGTCACCACGCGCGAGCAGCAGCGCGACGCACTGCTGAACCTGGCACGAGGCTGTAACACCATCGCACGTTGGGATTGCGTGTCGCGCAACGCGGGCAGCGCACTCGAGATCGATTCGAGCAGCCGGGAAGCGCGTCGGCTCGTCACGTTGGCGATGCAGGAGACGGCGCTCGCCACCGTGCAAACTGCGGCGCCCGAGCCAGAACCCGCGCCGGATACGCGCGACGTCAACGCGCACCACTGAACTCGCGAGGCCGCGCGCTTAACGCGGCGACACGGCGGGGCAGATCTGTCGTGCAATCGCGCGATATCGCTCGGCCGTGTCTCTTAGCGTCAGCCCGGCAAGCGATCTTTGCACGCGCTCCTGACCTAGCGCTGTAACAATGGCCTCGGCATAGCAGCGGATGTTGTCGGTATCGACGAGCTGCACGCCCGGAAAGCCATTGGCGAATGCAAACGCAGGTATCCGGCTCGCGACGATCGGCAAGCCTGAGGCCAAGGCCTCCAGAAACGCCACGCTGTGCCCTTCGGAGCGCGACGGCATCACGAATACGCTCGATTCGGAAAGCACCGTGGCCACGTCGCTGCGCGGGCCAGCGACCGCGACGCGCTCCGCGATGCCCAGTTCCGTTGCGAGCGCAACGACCGCGCGCTGATAATCGGGGTCCTCGACTACGCCGTACAACGTCAGTTTCGCGTTCTCGACCTGCTTGAGCACCTCGCTGAATGCGCGCACCGTGAGCAGCTGATTTTTCACCGACGCATATCGGCCAATCTGCACAATGTGCGGCACAGTGCTCTCGCGCTGTCCGCCGTCCGTGAATGTGAAGCGCGCGAGATCGACGCCATTCGGCACGACTGTCATGGACGGATGCACGCCGATTGCCTGGATATAGTCCCTCACGCCTTGCTGCGATACGCCGATGACCACGCGTGCACGCCCCGACAGCAGATGTTCGACGCGCCTGAACAGCGGGCGCTCGAAATCGTTGGTCGCGGAATGCATCACATAGACAACCGGCGCGCCGAGCGGCAACGAGCGCGCGTAGAACGACGGAATCGTGGCGTGCGCGAAGATGATATCTGGGCGAAAACGCCGCACGGCGACGAACAGATTCCACAGCTTGCCGGGCGCGTGGTGCCGCTTTTGCGGAAACCAGCACTGCACGCCGTGCGCTTCTAATTCGTCGGCCAGCGCCGCGAAATCAGCGTGCGCCGGCAACAGCGATGCCACGCACACAGCCATTCCTTCAGCGCACTGATCGAGCGCGAGATCTTTCGCGAGCACTTCAGCGCCGGACAAACGCGGCGCCAGTACGAGATGGAAGACACGCATCATGCCGTCCTTGCCGTCAATGTTCTGTAGAGCATCCACGCCGCGGCGCAGCCGAGGCCGAGCGTCATCGACCATGCGATCCCTGTCACGCCCCACCAGCGAACCCAGAGCGGTGCACTCACAAGCAGCACCACCACCTGAATCGCGGACGCGTGCACGGTAGACTTCGCGTCGCCGATTGCGCGCAGATACGACACGAGCACCGCAATCAACGCCCCGATAGCCATGTTGATGACGAGTATCCTGAAGAGCGGCACCGCGGGCAGCCACGCCGCGCCGAGAATCAATGAGAACATCGGTTCCGCGATCAGCCGGAGAACTTCGACAAAGGCAGCGAGGCCGATAGCGACCACCAGCAGATAAACTCTGATCAGCCTCGACGCCGACTGTGCACTGCGGCGATGATGCGCGGCAAAGGTCGGAAAGAGGTATTGCGACATCGCGATTGCCGCATCCGCCAGCAGCATCTGCGCAAGGCGCGACGACATCTGATAGCCGCCGAGTTGCGTAGGTCCAAGCAGTTTGCCTACAACGACCTTGTCGAACTGATTGAGCAACAGGTTGATCACGCTGCTGGCCCAGATCCACCGGCTAAAACCGACATACTGGCCGATGCCCGACCATACCGCGCGCACCGGCGGCCGCGGCGTCATCGTGGCCCATGTCAGCGTGCTCTTGAGCGTTTCGCCGGCAACGAGCCCGATCAGCACCGACGCAGCGCCGGCGCCAAAATAAGCGAGTGTAAGACCGACCGAGCAATCGACGAACGCCGCCGCCACCTCCACGCCCGCAATATGCTGAAAGCGCCGCTCGCGCTGCACCACGTAATAGGCCGGCGAGGCGAGGCCGCGCAACAACGGCAGCAACGCCGCGAGTTGGATCAGCACGAGCGATCCGTCGAGGTGAAACTGACTGGAAAGCAAAGGCGCGAGCGCGACGAGCAGCAAGGAGATCAGCACGCCGCGCGCTGTCAGCGTGGTCCATACCGCGCCGAGTTGCGAGCGCGTCGGCGCGTGCTCGCCTTGAATAACGGCCTGCGCGAGGCCCGTATCGGAGAGCGCCTCGGCAATTGCAACAGCGAGCAAAGCCACACTCACGCTGCCGATGGCGGCCGGTCCGAGCATGCGGCCTATCGCCAGAAACTTGATCGCCACCAGTCCACGCACTGCGAACTGTTGCAATAACACCCACGTCGCCGCGCTCGCCCCGAAGCTGCTCGCTATCGAGAACGCGGGAAGCCTGATCGCCCGCAAGCTGGTTCTCCGTCGAATGACAGCGCAATTCAGCGATCTGCCCAGCATGCCATGACTTGCTGGAGACGCCGCCGCGCCTGATTGGATTCGTTGCGCCAGCAAGCTGGCAGTGGTTCATCTGGAACCGTAAGCATGACCTTACCGCGAGAGATTCGCCGTCAACCGCCATCAACCAGGTCACTTCAGCCGAAGCCCTTGCGCGGTAGTTCGTTTTCCCACACAACGCGCGAACCAGGCAGTTTTACGGTGCCGCACGGTGCTAACGTTATTCATCTGCCTGCGCGGCAGAGGCCGCGGCGCGGGCTATCCGGTCCCTGCCAGCCGGCCCGCCGATGCATTTCGTCAATCCACGCCCGCCTATTTCCGCTTATGCCTACCGACGTGATCGAACCTGACTTTGTCCTGATCGTTGAGCCTAATCTGACGGGTCACCGCTGGCGCTACGCGGAGTGGATCATGCAGGCCTGCGCGGATGCCGGCTATCCATGCATTCTCGTCACCGAATGCGCAAATGAGGATCACCGGCTCGCGCGTCAGATCACCGCCGCAAACCGCCCGGATCAGCAGATCGCTTTCGTCGATCCGGAGGAAAGCCGGACTCACCGCCTGCGCGAACGCAACCAGTACTGGCGCTTTCATCACTATTTCGAGCGCGCCTTCCGGCTTGTCAGTCGCGCGCAGTCAATCCGGCTCGTTGTCGTGCCGTATGCGGATTACTTCCTCAATGGGCTCGCTTTTCTCGGTTCGCCATTCGGCAAAACGCCGTGGATCGGCATCACGATGCGCTCGACGTTTCATCATCACAAGGTCGGCATCAAGGCGCCCGATCGTCCAGTCGTCAACGCGATCAAGGCGCAGTTGTTCAGGCGTGCGATCCGCACGCCGGGCCTGCGCACATTGTTGAGCATCGATCCGACGCTCCCGGAATGGGCCGCGCAGCATGCCGCGAAAGGCAGCGCAAAGATCGCGTATGTCGCCGACCCATTCCCCGACGAGCGAGCCGAAGATCCGGCGCTCGCGCGTGCGCGACTCGGCCTCGATCCGGCGCAGCGCTATTTGCTCGTGTACGGCGCGATCACCGAACGCAAGGGTATCTACGAGCTGGTTCACGCGATGACCCGCCTCGAGCATGCGCCGACGCTGATTGTTGCCGGTGAACAGGATGCGGGCACGCGCCACTTCATGCGTAATCACATTCGCAGCTTGACGCCGGCGCCAGTGGTGCTCGATTCATTCATCTCCAACGACATGGAGCGCGATCTGTTCTCCGCATGCGATGCGGTCTGGCTCGGCTACAAAGGTCATTACGGCATGAGCGGAGTGCTCGTGCAGGCGTACCGCTTCGGCAAACCGGTCATTGCAACGGAAGACGGCCTGATCGGCTGGTTCAGCAGGCGCTGCGAACTGGGCCCGATTCTGAGCGACCTGAGTTCTGCGTCAATAGCCAAGGCCATTACGGAAACCATGACGTCATGGCCCCACGCGCACGGGTCGGCTCCGTCGCGCGACAATCTGCTCGCGCAAAATACGCTCGGCGAATTCAAACACACCTTGCTGCAACAGATGGCGTAATTAAAAGTCCTTGCGCACGGCGTCGCGTGCGCAAGGCACCACGCCCGGCGCACATTACTCGCAGCTTGTTGTCAGGACAACTGTCCGCCTGCGACCGGCACTTCTTCCCGTACCGAACTGCTGCGCTTTTCGGGGAACAGCGCATTACGCATTAGCAGGAACGGGTATTCGATCGCACGCGTCGTGACATAGCCGATCACGATCGCAATCGCGAACTGTGCGGCAAGCGCGACGACCCAGATTACGCCCGGCGCAAAGCCGAGCGCCGTCGCCTTGCGAATCAGCATGTCGCCCGGCGCAAGCGCGAGCGAGTGCCACAGGTAAATACCGTACGAATAGAGGCCGATCCACGCAACGCCGCGATAGATCCATGTCGAGCGCAACCATCCGGAGTATTCGAGCACCAGCACGATAAGCGCGGCAAAACCGAGTGCCTGAATCGTATAGCCAATGCTTTCATCGAGTGCGATGTGCTTCGTCGCCAGCACGAGCCATGCGCACAACAGTACGACGCTGCCGATCAACAGCCACTTGCGTTTCGCAAGCTGTTGGTAAATGGCCGGCTTCATCCAGTAGATCGCCGAAAGAATCACGCCGATCAGCAGACTGTCGATGCGGTACTGCGTGTAGGCGAAAGCGCCTTCCAGATTTCCGCCCGCCACCGCAAAGCAACGCGCTATGAGCGTTAGCGCACAGATACCGGAAAGCACGCTGACAATGGTCCATGCACCGAGCCGCCAGCGAGAGAAAAGTAATAAAAGTGCCGGCAGCACGAGATAGAAATGTTCTTCAACCGCGAGACTCCAGGTCTGCGTGATCGAGGTGCCGAGATAGTTCTGCAAATGCGTGAGATTCTGAAAGACAAACGTATTCCACGGATGCCGCCCCGCGAGCACATGAAACGCAATCAATACGTAATACGCGGGCCAGATTCGGAACATCCGTCGCACAATGAAGCGGCGCGCGTCGACGTGCCCTGTCTCCGCGTATTGCCGCAGCAGCAAACCGCCAACCAGAAAGCCGCTGAGCGTGAAGAAGAGATTGACGCCCTCTCGACCGAAGTTCTTGAGCGGGTACTCGATCATCTGCAGCAGAACGTTGTTTGTATGAACAGCATGAAAGTGAAAGCCCATCACCGCAATGATCGCGATGCCGCGGACGAAATCCAGCTCGATCGCCCGTCCGGCTTTTGCGGGGCCCGTCCCGCCAAATAGCTTCATGTTGTTCTCCCCTTTCCATTCTATTAGGTACATTGGCCTGTTTTCATCTTCGGCGGCGGGGAGCATAGGCGAGCGCCAAGATCAAGGCATTCACCGACAACATCGGCGAGCTTGCGTGCGTCTTGCAGGCATAGCCCTTTCCACTGTCGCCAGAATCCAGGCAGTCGGAGACGAACCCCATTTAGCGATGTGCACAGACGCAAAGTTGCGCTCACAATGACCCGACGCGAGACCGTCCGCTATAGACGACGGCAAATGACGGCGACGGGGAGGAAACAAGAATGCGCCATCAGTATGCAACGCCATGGATATGGATTTTCCTGCTGCCACTTGCGCTGGACTATAAGGCCACCAACGCGACCACCGGGCACTTCGCCCAGTTCATTTTTGTCGTTCCGGCGATGGCTGCGGGGCTCGCCCTTCTGCTCATCGCACCGCGCTTTCACGAGCGCTCGCGGCTTCGCTCGATCGTCACCGGCAGCATGTTGTTGTGCGTATTCGGCAGCGTAGTCGCGCAACTCATTCAGGATAACGACAGCGGCAATTATTTGCGCGTGCTTTTGCCATTCGTGCTGTTCCTGCTCGGCTATCTCGTTGCGTGCCGGCCGTGGAGCGAGCAGCGCATCGCTCAATTCGAAAAGGCACTGTTCGCGGGCAATGTCATTAGCCTTGTATTTACTTTCGTCTATGGCATGGCAACCGGGGGCGGTCTCGAAGACGTGCGCTTTCGGATCATCTCAGTCACGCTGCTCGGACTGCAAGGTGTACTGCTGCACGAATTCGTGGTCGCCAGGCGCTATTCGCTGTACACAGTGGCGGTATTCGCGGGCACGGTCATCGTCGAATTACTGAGCGTGACTCGCAGCCTGCTGGTCGGCACGGTGCTGCTGTTTCTCATCGCAATGGCACTGAGCGCGCCTTCAGCTCGGCAGATCTGGCGCGCCATCGCTCGCGGAGTCGTCGTCGCTGCGGTGCTGGCCGGCGTGGCGGGCATTGCGATACTGGCGGTTCCCAACGTTGCCGAACACTGGACGCAGCGTATTTTCTTCTCCGAAGCAACGGTCTCTGGCAAGGATCCGACCACTATCACCCGTCTCGCCGAAATGCGCGATCAGTACGAGCAGGTGACGGCGAACCCCGAAACGCTGCTCTTCGGAGCAGGCTACGGACACTACTATCGCTATTCGCCAGCCTATCTGCCGGACCTCGCGGGCCAATTCAGCAAGCAGGATTTCTACGCGATCAACGAATGGGCCGCGGGTCACAACTTCTGGGTCTACCAGTTCTTCGCAGGCGGACTCGTGTTCGGCATCGCGATGCCGCTTGCCACGCTCGGCGCGCTCGCGTTGTGTTTCTTCTCGTACCGCTATTGGCGCAAAGTCGTGCCCGACGCGCCGATGCTTCCGGTACTCGGACGCGCGATCATGCTGTTTGCCGCGTTGCCAGCCACGTCGATCGGCGGCAATCCACTCGGGCCTCGCTTTTCGGGCCTCGTATTCGGCATTGGGCTCGGCCTCATGATCGCCACTTACACGCGTTTGCAGCGCGCGCTGCCGGCACGCACGAATCGCATACGAGCCGCCCGCCCTATGCGGCCCGCGGCGATGCCGGACCTGCCTGGCCGCATTCAACCGGGCATGGGCCACTCTGACCTAGCCGGCACGCTCGGCATGCCGCACACGCCACGACTGCCTGGCGCTAACCGACCGGACATTGCGCGATGAAAATCCTCCACGTGCTCGCAAGCATCGATCCGCGGGCGGGCGGTCCTGTCGAGGGCGTTCGCCGCAGCGGCGTAGCGATGCAGGAGGCCGGACATGAGATCGAAGTCGCTACCTGCGACTCTCCGGACGATGCCTATATCGCGACGTTCCCCTTTCCTGTTCATGCGTTCGGCCCCACCTCGAATCGCTACAGCTATAGCGCCCACCTTGCGCCGTGGCTCGCGAATCACGCGAAGCGCTTCGATGCCGTCGTCGTGCACGGGCTATGGCAATACCATGGCTTCGCGACATGGAAAGCGCTGCATGACAGCGACGTGCCCTATTATGTGTACGCGCACGGCATGCTCGACCCATGGTTCAAGCACGCATATCCGCTCAAGCATCTGAAGAAATGGCTTTACTGGCCCTGGGCCGAATACCGCGTGCTGCGGGATGCGCGCGCGGTCATCTTCACGACTGAAGAAGAACGCACGCGAGCACGTGAATCGTTCTGGCTCTATCGCGCGCGTGAACGTATCGTGCCGTTCGGCACAGCGGTTCCGAAGGTCGATGCCGCGTCGGTACGAGAAGCGTTCTTCGAGGCCGTGCCTGCTGCGCGCCGCAAACGTATCGTGCTGTTCCTCGGCCGGGTGCACGCGAAAAAGGGCTGTGACCTGCTGATCGACGCCTTCGCACGCGTGGCAAAACGCGACGAGGCGCTGCATCTGGTGATTGCCGGCCCTGACGAAACGGGCTGGGTCGCAAGCCTGCGAGCCCAGGCACAGGCCGCTGGAATCGCGCATCGAATGAGCCTGCCTGGCATGCTGCAAGGCGATCTCAAGTGGGGCGCCTTTCATGCAAGCGACGTGTTCGCGCTGCCGTCGCATCAGGAAAACTTCGGCGTGGCGGTCGCCGAGGCGCTGGGCTGCGGCCTGCCCGCGCTCATCTCCGACAAGGTCAACGTGTGGCGCGAAATCGAAGAAGATGGCGCGGGCCTCGTCGCACCGGACACCGTTGAAGGCACGGAAAGCAGCCTCACCCGCTGGCTCGAGCTGGACGAATCCGCTCGCGAAACCATGCGTATGCAAGCCGCGCGAACCTTCAACGCGCGCTTTCGGATCGAGACCATGGTGGGCGCGCTGACCACCTTGCTCGAAACGAAAGGCGGCCACGAGGGCGATGCAAAAATCACTACGCTCGCCACGCTGCGCGGGGCCGTTCAGCCGGGCCGCTGAATTTCGCGGTATTCCACCAAAAAAATGACGGCGCTCCTGTGAGCGCCGTTCAAGTTTCCGCGACAACGCTCATAGGCGCGCCGCTACGTCCTTAACTTCGCTGCTCCTTCATCAACGGTGTCAACGTCGACGCGGCGATCGGCAGCGTGTCGACCGGCGCTTGCGCCGGCACTACGCCGCTATGCGCCGCTTCCACACGCGTACCGCCGACGGCGTGCGGCACGTCGAGCTGCCGCGCCAGATGCCCCGCGAGCCGCAACGCGAGCGCCGCAATCGTAATAGTGGGGAAATTGGCGCCGACAGTCGGAAACACCGAGCTGCCGCCAATGTACAGGTTGCTGATGCCA
Organism: Paraburkholderia phenoliruptrix; assembly: GCF_902859825.1. Taxonomy (GTDB): domain Bacteria; phylum Pseudomonadota; class Gammaproteobacteria; order Burkholderiales; family Burkholderiaceae; genus Paraburkholderia; species Paraburkholderia phenoliruptrix. Next base: position 73,239 of record NZ_CADIKB010000019.1, read on the forward strand.
TGCACCTTGCAATTGCGATCGACCACGCCTTCGCGCGGCGAATCGTGCATACGTGTCGTGCCCATGTGATGCCACGTGCCTTCCAGCTTCTCGGGCCATGCCCTGCCTTCGAGCGGCGCATCGAGCTCGACGTCCGCGACGCGCGCCATCTGCAGCTCCTTCGCGAGTCCGGCAAACGTCTTGTCGAAAGTACGCTTCACCTGTTCCCCGAGGCGCCATTCGACTTTCACGCGCGGCATGCCGAACCGGTCGCGTTTGTCGGTGCACAGCGTGACGCGGCTGTCCGGATCCGGCACCGCTTCGACGATGGCCTGCAGCGTGACATCGGTGATCAGCGCAGGCCACTGCAGCAATCGCGTCAAGCCGTACCCGACCGTATGCAGCGGATGCGCAGCCATCGTCGCAATGTCCGACCTCAGGCTGCGCCCCGGCTGATCCTTGTGCATCAGCGCTTCCTTGCAGCGAATCAGCGCCTCCGAGCCCGCGCTGCCCTCGCCGTACCAGCGTGAATAAAGCCACACGCGGGAATTCAGCAGCTTTTCGCGTGCCATCATCTCCTGCTTCGGTGCGAATTGCGACGAGATCTTCGTGCCATGCGCCGACACCGCAGGGTTCTGATAGTGGTACTTGATGTCATAGAGCTTGTTGCGCGGAACGCCTGGACGGAAACGCACCTTCCCCGACATCATGCGCGGGTGATCCATGAAGTAACGTCCAACCAGATCGTTAGTATTGCCAAGCCCGGCGGCCTGCACATTGTTCGAGGCAAGCAATAGCCGCGCGTTTTCAATCCCGCCCGTGGCGAGTACGAAGATGCGCGCCTTGACGGACATTCTGCGGCCGCTGAGCGTACCCACCTGCACGCGCGTAATCGTCGTGCCTTGGGCGTCGGCGTCGATATTGAGAACGTTAGCGTTCAGAAATACGCGAACGTGCGTGGAGCGTCCCAGTTCCTCGCGATACACCTTGCCGAAACGCAGCGGCGGGCTGAACTGCGCTACGGTATCGCGCATGTCGCCGCTGCCAAGCGGTATACGGCGAACGTCCGACCGGCCGATCTCGCGCTCCCAATAGGCGGGGTCGAAGTTCTGCGGACCGAGCTTCAGCAGTTCGTGCGTGCGTGCGTAATACGGCGCGAGTTCGTCGAGCCCGAAGGGCCAGCCGCTGTGCGCAATCCAGTCGCGCTTTTCAAAGTCCCAAGGATCGAGCGGACGACACCAGCCGCCCCAGCAGTTGCTGCTGCCGCCGAAATAGCGGCTGCGCGAGCCGTCTGCGAACCGATAAGGCAGCCCGGCATTTTCGCCACGGTACAGGTCGCGTGTTTCTTCGTCCGGCGTAAAGCTGCCGCTTTCCAGCAGGCATGTCTCCACGCCGGCGCCCGACATTTCACGCGCGAGCGTAATGCCCGCGACGCCTCCCCCGATGATGCAGACCGTCGTTTCGATGACCGTGTTTTGCTCGACATTGCGAGTATCGATGAACATCCGCAGCTCCCGTGTTCTTCATCATGATCTTTTTGGGGCGTCGCCAACTCGCCGGTGAATGGCGGTCAGGCAACGCGCCGTATGCCGTGGCCGGATGCGTCATTACGCCGGCTGCCACGACCTCGGTCTCCTCAGCGTATAAAGGCTGCGGCTCTTATTCTGTGCTTCAGGTCACGGAAGGAAACGCTTCCGTAAAAAACGACATGGGTTTCCGCCGTACACGCCTTCCGCTTCCAGAGAGCGATGCACGACGGAGAGCGGCGTGACAACCGCGGAGCGGCCAATCGTCACGCCCATTTGCACGACGCATTTCGAGGTGATCCAGACACCGTCCTCGATGACGATGGGTGCAACGCGAAGGTCCATGGTGGTGCTCATATCGTGCGAGCCGGCTGTGAGGAACGTGCCCTGAGAAATGCACACGTTCGAGCCGATATGGATAGGTGCCTGGTTATAGATCCACACGTCCACGCCAAACCAGCAGTTGTCCCCCACTTCCAGATTCCATGGCGCCTTGACGCGCAACGGATGCACAAACCGGCACCCTTGCCCAATCCGCGCACCGAACAGACGCAGCAGCGCAACACGCACGAATGAGAACGGCAGTAGCTTGTTGTTGATCACACACGCCTCGACGACAAACCATACGAGCTCGATCAGCGCACTGCGCCGCGCGAGATAATTGCCCTTGCCGGCGAGACTCAAGTCGATGACACGATGCTCCGCACCCTCGGCGTGGCTTTGCGGCCTATGTGCTAGCCGCGGATCGTCTGCGATATTGCCCATCGTTTTTCTCCGTGCCTTTCGCCCCGCTTCCATATGCAGGGATACTAATCAACTTGGACGCTTGCCTTTAACCGACCACCTCATCATCATGCTGTCCGCCGGGGCAAGCGTTTTGGCGGCTGGGTGCATGGATTTTGGCGCACGATATCTCTACAACACTGCATCGACCTGGGGACCATAATGACAACTCCGCTTCGACACACCGCCCACTGCATGCTTCTCCTCGCCGCCTACGCGGCACCTGCACTAGCCCAAGACGCGGCGCCCGCCCGCGCGCCGGCAATGACCGCTACGGCTCCTACCGGCTATGGCGCCCCGATGCCCGCTCCTGTCGACCGCGGCGCGCTACAGCGCAAGCGTGAACAGAAGCTGCTCGGCGCACCCGACGGGTATGACACCGGCAATGCACAGAACGGCACGCTCGACGACGCCCGCCGCGCAGCCTTGCTCGACGAGCAACGCATGACGGTCAACGGTGCTGTCCAAGGCGGTCAACCAGGCGCCGCTGGCAAGCGCAAGGCGCCGGCTGCCGTCAACGGTCAGCTTCGCGTTGCCGATGCAGCAGCGCGTCCCCGCGCCACCGACAAACTGCTGCCCGAAGGCGCCGCCAAAGCCACGTATGCCGATCCTTATGCCACCGGCAAGCGCTCCGTCTATCGCTCGCCGTGGTGATCGCGCATTCATGCCGGCCGCGCACCGGATTACTCCGGCGCGGCGTCCTCCGGGGTCGCGGGCTTCGGATGCGGCACCGTCACTGCTGAAGGCCTCGCGTCGAAGTACGTGGCGCTCGCCTTCCAACGCCTCCGCCCCGCCGCGCGGCACAGCATTCCCACGCGTTCTTCAAAAGTACTAATCGTCGCATCCGGCGAAAGTGCGGTTTCTGCATAGTCGCGCGCTGCCCGGCCGAGCGCCGCGCGGCGCTCCGGATCGTTGGCGAGCGCCGTAATCGCACCGACCAGCGCCTTCACGTTGTCCGGCGGCACCACGACGCCGCGCGCATGCACTGCCTCATGAAGCGCGGTTCCACGCCGCGCCATGGCAATCGTCGCGCGGCCGCTCGCAAACATGCCGGTCAGCTTGGACGGCATGACGAGATCCGCGGCATCGCCGCGTTGCGGCAACACGTGAATGTCGGCGAGGTTGAGCAGTTCGTTCAGACGCTCCGCGGGTTGCAGCGGAAGGAAGATGCAGTTCGGCAAGGCCGCGCAGCGTCGCGCGAGACCTTCTTTAGCTGCGCCGCCGCCGCAGAACACAAACGTCAGATCTTGTCGGTATGCGAGCGACGCCGCTGCCTCCGCAAGTGTCTCGATGCCCTGCTTCGCACCCATGTTCCCCGAGTACAGAACGACTTTCTGGCCGTCCGGCAAATTGAGGTCGCTGCGATACTCGCTCGCGCGCGGCAAGGGGTAGATTGCCGATACGTCGACCCAGTTCGGCAGACACACTACTTTCGAAGGCGCCACGCCTTTCGCGGTTGCGCGCGCGCTCATCTGCCGCGTAATCGAGGAGACTGCATCGAAGCGCCGCAAGAACTGGCTTTCGATCCAGCGCGCCATTCGCGCCGCCCACGAGCCCTTGAGCAAGCCGAGTTCGAACGCGGCATCCACTTCGTAATCCTGAATGTGCAGCCACGCGCTGGCACGCGCGAGACGCGCGAGAGCAAGCGTGGCCGGTGCGCACATCAGGGTGGGCGCAATCAACAGCACGGCGTCGGGCCGCCAGAAAGTCTGCCAGGCGAGTACAGGCAGCGACGTGGCGGCGAAACTGGCCAGATGAATCATCCGCTTGAGGCCGCTCGGCTGCGACGGCACCCATAGCGGCGCGCGCCACACTGCAACACCGTCGCGCTGCTCCCGCCGATAGCGCCAGCCGGCGTACCCCGAGGAAACCCGCCAATCCGGGTAATACGGGGGTGCACAGACCACGCGCACCTCGTGGCCGCGGCTCGCCAGCAGCGCGGCCATTTCGGCCGTGTACTTGCCGGTCCCCGTGAGCTCGGGCGCGTAATTAAGGCCGTAGATCAGGATCTTCATTGTGCGTGTCTGAACGTGTTAAGGCTTCCTTGCCCGACCTCGCGGCGGCGCCGCGACGCCCGTCAATTGCTCAGCATCAGCGCACAGCCGCGGGCAATGTTGGCGGCTGCAGAAGGAGGATCGAACCGGCGAATCACTTCCATGCAACGGCGTGCGGTCCCGCTCGCGTCGGCGAACGCTTCCATCGCCTTTAACATCGTGCGCTGCAATCCAGGCACGTCGCCCGCGGTGAACGAATAGCCGCTCACGCCGTCTATGACGAGCTCCGGCACGCAGCCGCAGCTTTCACTCACCACTGCGGGGCAACCGTGCGCGAGCGCCTCGTTGACCACAAGGCCCCACGGCTCGCTAAAGCTCGGCAGCACCATGCATGTCGCGCCGTAGTACTCGCGCGTAAGCGGTTCGTCCTGCAAGCTTCCGACGAAAGTCACGGCATCGCCCAGCTTCAGATCGGCGGCTTTTTCGCGCAACGCGTCGCCCATCGGCCCGGTGCCGACGATACGCAAACGCGCTGCGGGAATACGCTTGTGCAAACCGGCAAACGCTTCAAGCAACGTTCCGACGCCCTTCTCCTCCGAAAGACGCCCTACGTATAGAAACACCGGCGGATTGCCGGCGCGCGCGGCAACGCGCTCCGGCAACGCACGTTCAGGAGAAAACGAACCGGGCAGCGCGGCCGCCTGACAAGGCACGAAAATCTTTTCGCGCTTGGCGCCGAGCGACAGCAGATACTCGCGGCTGCGCTCCCCGAAACCGAAATAGCCGTCGCACAGCGAAAAAAACACACGCTTCGGAATGGACGTAATGAGCTTCTTCGGTCGATCGCGGCCGGTGGAATCGCAAAACACCGCGCGACGTTTGCCGGTGACGATGCACGCCGCCAGCATCGCCCAGTACTCCGGACGGTGATAGCCCGGCAGCACGATCAGATCGGATTTGGCTTTCAGCACTTCCCACGTCAGACGCGCGATCATCTTGATGGCCGGCACGTCTTCATAGCAGCCGTCGAACAGCTTTTGCATCGGATACCGATGGTATGAATAATCGACCTCGGAAAAGCCGAGGCGATCGTGTTCGGTATCCGCTATCTGCACCATGGAGTACCGGATTGATCCGGATGCCGAAATATTATGCAGCGCAGAAAACACGACACCTTTGTGACGCGACCATACGACGTTATGGAAGATGGTGACCGATGAACTCATTTTTATGCCGCTCCGCGAAAAGACGTCATTGCATGGCTGCCGCGGTCGCCGACCCGGCATATGATTCGACGAATTCCCGATACGTCGACGCAATTCCCTGCTCCAGTCCAATCGTTGCGTGCCAGCCCATCTTCGCAAGGCGCGAAACATCCAGCAATTTGCGCGGCGTGCCGTCGGGTTTCGACGCGTCGAACACCAGCTCGCCCTCGAAACCCACCGCCTTGCAAATGCACTCCGCCAGTTCCCGAATCGACAAGTCTTCGCCAACCCCGACGTTGAAAAGCCCTTCGGTCACGTTGTTTTCGAGCACGAACAGCGTGGCGGCGGCAAGATCGTCGACGTGCAGGAACTCGCGACGCGGTGTGCCCGAGCCCCATACCGTCAACGTGTCGGCGCCCGAGCGCTTCGCTTCATGCGCCTTGCGCAGCAGCGCCGGCAACACGTGGCTGCTGTTCAGATCGTAGTTGTCGTTCGGCCCGTAAAGATTGGTCGGCATCAGCGAAACGTATTGCGTGTTGTATTCGCAGTTGTACGCTTCGCAGAGTTTCAGGCCGGCGATCTTCGCGATGGCGTACGCGTCGTTGGTCGGCTCGAGCGACGACGTCAGCAGATACTCCTCGCGAATCGGCTGCGGACACTGCTTCGGATAAATGCACGACGAGCCGAAGAACACCAGCCGCTCCACCTGTGCGCGATACGCCGCGTGAATCACGTTGGTTTCGATCACCAGGTTTTCATAGATGAATTCGCCCGGCCGCGACGCGTTCGCGAGAATGCCGCCGACGCGCGCCGCGGCAAGCAGCACGACGTCGATTTTTTCGCTCTGGAAAAAGCGGTTCACGGCGGCCTGATCCGTCAGGTCGAGTTCGAGCCGCGAGCGCGTGACCACGTTCGTATAGCCGGCCGCGCTCAACCTTCGGACGAGCGCGGAACCGACCATGCCGCGGTGGCCCGCGACAAAAATGCGTGACTGTTTGTTCATCGCAATCACTCGTGATGTTCGAGCGCCGTGAAGCCGGCGAGCGTGACGAGCGCGTCACGACGTGCAATCTGGAAATCCGAGCGCACCATCTCTTTCACGAGCGATTCGAACGACGTGGTAGGCTGCCAGCCGAGCTTCGCATGCGCCTTCGACGGATCGCCGAGCAGCGTCTCCACTTCGGCCGGCCGGAAGTAGCGCGGATCCACACGGACGATCACGTCGCCCGGCGACATCCGGGTCTCGCGTCCTTCTACCTTCTCGACAATGCCGATCTCGTCGACGCCAGAGCCTTCGAAGCGCACCGTCACACCCAATTCAGCGGCTGCATGCTGAACAAATTGACGCACGCTGTATTGCACGCCGGTGGCGATCACGAAGTCCTCAGGCTGATCCTGTTGCAGCATGCGCCATTGCATCTCGACGTAATCGCGCGCATGGCCCCAATCGCGCAACGCGGACAGATTGCCGAGATACAGCGTCTTCTGCATGCCCACCGCGATCCGCGCAATGGCGCGCGTGATCTTGCGCGTCACGAACGTCTCACCACGCACCGGCGATTCGTGATTGAACAGAATCCCGTTGCATGCATAAAGACCATAGGCCTCGCGATAGTTCACCGTCGTCCAGTACGCAAACATCTTCGCTACCGCGTACGGACTGCGCGGATAGAACGGGGTGGTTTCCGATTGCGGCACCTGTTGCACGAGGCCGTAAAGTTCGGACGTCGACGCCTGGTAAAATCTCGTCTTATTCTGCATACCTAAGATTCGGATCGCCTCGAGAATGCGCAGAGCGCCAAGACCGTCGGCGTTAGCTGTGTATTCCGGCTCTTCGAATGAAACGGCGACGTGGCTTTGCGCCGCCAGATTGTAGATTTCGTCCGGCTCCACGCGCTGGATCACACGCAGAATGCTGGTGGAATCCGTGAGGTCGGCGTGATGCAGAAAAAGGTGCTGCTCGGGATCATGTGGATCGCGATACAGGTGATCGATCCGGTCCGTGTTGAACAGCGACGACCTGCGTTTGATACCGTGCACGTCGTAGTTTTTGGCGAGCAAAAGCTCGGCGAGGTACGACCCGTCCTGCCCCGTGATCCCCGTGATCAGCGCGACCTTGCGTTTCATGAAGGCTTCTCCAGTTGAATTTTGACTACTTGTGGCGAGAAACTCGGCCGCGATTTCAGCCCGCGATGCTGTCGTACCCGTAATAGCCGCCCTGATAACCCGAGCCGAGGAACGCCCCCTCCTGCGGCACGTCGGTGAGCAGTACGCCCCTGAGTCCGACGCCGCCATTACGAAGACGCTTGGCGGTCTCGGCAATTTCATTCAACGGGTGACGGCCGTGGCGAACCACCAGCAGCGTCGTGCCCGCATGCTTGCCGATCAGGGTCGAGTCGGTCACGGCAAGGACCGGCGGCGTATCGATGATCACGAGGTCGTAACGCGTTTTCAGCTCCTCGAGCATCGACTCGAAGCGCGAACTCATCAGCAACTCGGACGGATGCGAAGGCAGTGTGCCCTTTGCCAGCACGTCGAGACCGGGCAACACGTCGCGCTGGATCATGGCACCCAGATCGCCGCCGCTCAGGACGTCAGAGAGGCCCGGCTGATGCGCGATGCCGAAGTGCGAGTGCACGTCGCCGCGCCGCATGTCACCGTCGATAATCAGCACGCGCTTGTTCGCCGACGCGACGAGTGCCGCGAGATTCACCGACAGGAACGACTTGCCCGCATCGGGCCGCGAGCCGGTGATCATGACGACGTTGTTCGCAGCATGGTCGAGCGAAAGCTGCAGCGAGGTTCGCAGATTGCGCACACCTTCCACGGCGATGTCCTCGGGCGCCTGCTGCGCGAGCACATGCAGACCGCGCCGGCGCAGCATCACGTTCTCCTGCAGCCGCAATTGCGTCTGGCTGCGCGGCACCACCGCGAACACCGGCACGCCGAGCACCGCTTCCAGTTCGTCCGGACGCTCCACGCCGCCGTACATGGCACGCTTGAAGAAGGTCAGCAGAATGCCGAGCACGAGGCCGCCGCCCAGCGCGATGAGGATAGCAATCACGCGCTTCGGACGCACCGGCTCATCGGGCGCTTCCGCGAAATCGACCACGCGCACGTTGCCGACCTGGCCGGCTTTCGCCACGCGCAACTGCTGCGCGCTGTTCAGGAGGTTCGTGTACAGCTCGGTGTCGACATGCACGTCGCGCAACAGACGCAATGCGGTCTGCTCCGTGTCCGGCATCACCGAAACGCTGCGGTTCATGTTGGCCTGCGCACCTTGCAGCGCGGCGATCTGCGCATCAAGGGAAGCCACGGCCGGGTGATTTGCCGTGAACCGTTGCAACATCTCGGCGCGTTGCGTTTGCAGGTCGAGCAGCTTCGTCTTGTTGTCGACGATCTGCTGGAGCAGCAGGCGGCTCTCTTCGCCCAGATCGACGGTGCCGTGCGTGTTGCGGAACTTGTTGTAGCGCTGCTCCGCTTCGTCGAGCTCCTTGCGCAAGCCCGGCAATTGCTGATCGAGGAAGGCGAGCATGTGTTCGGCTTCCGTCGAGCGGCTTGCAACGTCCTGGCGCACAAATTCACGCGCCATGCTGTTGACGATCGCGGCGGTCAACCCGCTATCGCTACCCTCGAGACTCGCGCGAATCACGCCGGATTGCAGGGCGGTTTCCTGCACGACCAGTGCCTTCTGCAAACGGTCCACGGCGCTCAAGGTCGATGTGCGCTGCAGCTCGAATTGCGAGCCCGGGGCACCGGTCAGCGCGTCGACACGCAATGCGATAGGACCGTCCGCCGTATCGGTCTCCACCGTTTCGCCCACATGGCCGGACAGGATCGCGATACCGTTCCTGTCGCGCAGCACGTACGAACGGTCGCTGCCTGCGATCAGCGTGAACGTCGTGTCGTACATCTCCTTCGACGTATCGAAGCGCGATACCGAAATGCTCTCGTTGCCCCACGCGTAGCCCGACAGATTGATGAACTGGGGCAGCTTGAAACCCCACTGCCCGTTCACCAGCCCCGCGATCAGGCCGCCGATAACCGGCATATAGCGCGGCGTCGCCGTGATGTCGAGGTGCAGCTTCCTGACGGTTTCTTCCGTCACGAGACGCGACTTGAGCAGCTCGATCTCCGCTGCCGTCGACGGTTTCGTGTCGAACATGCCGGTGAGCGGCGGCAAGGATTCCTTACCATTCGCATTGGCATTCGCCGTCTTGTCCTCGACGTGGAACAGCACGTCCGCCCGGTAGGTCGGCGGGGCAAGAAACGCGTACGCGCACCCCAGCGCGAGCGCGATCAGCGTCACCGTTGCAATGGTGCGCCAGCCCCGCACGATCGTGCGGAGATAGTCCGACAGATGCAACTCGTCCGGTCCGGACACGTCGGTATAACGGTTCTCGAAGTTGATAGCCATGTTTGGTCTCACCCAGCATAACCCGCGGTTTTTCTGATTTGCTTTATACGGTCTTTACTTCGCTACGACGACACCTGTGACAGCCGCGTTGATCGCGGGCAGCAGCAGGTTCAGGATACGGTTGAAACGAACCAGCCCACCCTGGCCTACATACACGACGTCCTTCGGCTGCAGCTCGAACTGGTTGGCGAGGATCATCGAAACCGGCGACCTTGCATCCAGGTGGTAAATCTGCGGCGAATCGCTCGTCGAATTGCGGATTACGAACAGCTGCCGCGTTGCAGCCGTGGCCTGGTCGAAGCTCCCGCTGTCCGAAATGGCTTGCGAGAGCGTGAGCGAACCGTTGCGCATCGGCGTGACAGTCGCAGGCTTGTTCACCTCGCCCATCACGTAGACGCCGCTGTCTTCGCGCGAGGCCACGCGAACCGCGTCGCCCGGTTGCAGATAGATGTTCGACGGGTTGTGGCCGCGCTTGAGCAGATCGTCCATGTTCAGCTGATACGTGACGCCGTTGCGGATCAATTCGACGCGGCTGCGGTCCGCATTCGGGCTGAAGCCGCCGCTCTGGCTGATCGCGCTCGTGAGCGACATCGTGATGTCGTTCAGCGACTGGGCACCCGGCGTGCGCACTTCGCCGTCGATGAAAACCTGCGCATTACGGAAAGACGCCACACGCACGGTCACTTCCGGCTTCTGATACACCTTGCTCAAGCGGCTATACAGTTCCTTCTGGATCGTGCCGACATCCTTGCCGGCCACATGCACGGTGCCCGCATACGGAAACTGCACGTCGCCCTTCTCGTCGATGAGAAAGCCCGAGGCCGCATCCGAAGACTTGGCGTTCTGCGCGGGTTGGCCGAGCGCCGCCGCGAGTTCAGGGTGATCCCACACGACGATCTGCAGCACGTCGCCCGGGCCCACGCGGTACGGACCAGGCTTGCCGAACAGCGCGAGCGTAGCCGGCGGCAACGGGGCAGCGGCCTGATCCGCATGCATCTTGCGCAGCAGCGCGAGATTGATATCGGTAATTGGTATCGTCTGCTGCTGTGACGGTTCGCTGCTGAAATCGCCGCCCGTTTCCTGAAGCGTGGCAGGCGTTTCCATCCGCTGGCCTGGCGCGGCGGCGCAGCCCGCGAGCAGTGCAGCGATAGCGAAAACCGAGAGACTTCCCGTGCGTGTACCAAGCGAGCTCATAACTTTTCCTCCTTGCGCAAAAGCGAATGTCCCCGGAAGGAGGCACCGCCTTGCGTGCTTTGTTAACAACTAGTAAGCGTTTCGATGCACCAGTCCGGCGACAATCGTCGCGCCGATAATCCGCATGTCCAGCGCGAACGACCAATGTCCCAGGTAGTACAGGTCATGTTCGACGCGACGTTCCATCTTTTCGATGCGGTCGGTCTCGCCACGAAAGCCGTTGATCTGCGCCCAACCTGTAATGCCCGGCTTGATCCGATAGCGATTGATGTAGCCCGCGACCACTTTCTGATAGAGGTCGTCGTGCTCGAGCGCATGAGGACGCGGTCCTACGACCGACATGTCGCCACGCAATACGTTAAAAAACTGCGGCAGTTCGTCGAGGCTCGTACGGCGCAGGAACGCGCCGACTTTCGTCACACGCGGATCGTTGCGCGTCGCCTGCCTGAGGGTGCCTTTTTCCTCTGTGTGCAGGCGCATCGAACGGAATTTGTAAATCGTGAAGACGCGTCCGTCCGCGCCCTTGCGCTTCTGCCTGAAGAACACCGGCCCACGCGACGAAAGCTTCACGGCAATTGCAATAGCCACGAGAAGCGGCGCAAGACAGATAAGCGCGGTCGCGGCGAACAGACGGTCGAAGATCTCCTTCTTCAACATCGAGTTCGCCGACAGCGGCGATGCGACCAGATTGATGGCCGGCACGCCGAGCAGGTCGATCACACCGCTGCCCTCGAAGAGCGCGAGGCTGCGCACGTCCGGCATGAAGCGGATGTTCACCAGATCGTCGCGGAACTCGCCGACGAGCGAGCAGATGAGCGGCTCCTCCGCCAGCGACAGCATCAGCCACAGTTCGTGCACATCGTTCGTGCGGATGAAGTCCGCGAGCGCATCCACGGTGTCGAAAACGGGTACGCCCGTACTCGTCACCGGCGATTTCTGCGGGCTCGTGTTGTACACCGCCGCCGCGCGAAAACCCGTGGTCGGTGCCGATTCGATGCGGCGGATGATCGCGTCGCATTGCGATCCGCTGCCGACTATCGCGACCTGATGCAGATTCATGCCCGCACCGCGTGCCCGCGCAAGCACCGCGTGCGTGATGAGCCGGTACGAGATCAGCAAGCCGCCCGTCACAGCGGTCCAGTACGAAAACCATAAACGCGAGACGAAGTCGCTGCGATGCAGCGAGTACATCAGCACGAGCGCGCTGCCTTGCACGATCAGCCACGCGAGCGACACCTGGCCTGCCAGCGCGAGCTTCGAACGGCCGCGCCACGATTCATACACGCCGAACGCCGGAAAGATGGCGAGCGCAAACGCAGCTGCGAACATCACCAGCGCCCAATAGAAGCCGGATTGAGCGAGGTAGTCGAAACGGATCTGCGACGCGACCGCCGCCCCCGCGAGCACCAGCGCGACATCGAACATTCGCGCGAGTAAATCCTGAAACCTGCGCATTTTGCTTACCTCGTACTGGCCGTTCCTGTCCGCAACCCGCCGGCACGCTGTCTATGAACAGCGGCCGTAGTTGTCGTTGAATCGCACGATGTCGTCTTCCCCCAGATAGGTGCCCGACTGAATTTCAATGATTTCCAGCGGCACTTTCCCCGGGTTTTCGAGCCGGTGCCGCGTGCCGAGCGGGATGTAAGTCGATTCGTTCTCGCTCAGCAGGAACTGTTCGTCGCCACGCGTGACAAGCGCGGTGCCGCGCACCACGACCCAATGTTCGGCGCGGTGGTGATGCAGTTGCAGCGAAAGCTGTGCGCCCGGCGTCACGACGATGCGCTTGACCTGAAAACGCTCGCCGTGATCGATCGAATCGTAAAAGCCCCACGGACGGTGCACCTTGCGATGCGCGTCCGCCTCCGGCGCGTGCTGCGCCTTGATGCGCGCCACGAGACCCTTCACGTCCTGCACGTGCGAGCGGTCCACCACGAGCACGGCGTCGGCGGTTTCGACCACGACCACATTCGTGGTGCCGACGCACGCGACGAGGCGCCCTTCCGAATGCGCATAGCTCGACACCGCGCCTTCGAACGTCACGCGGCCACGTCCCGCGTTGCCGTTGGCGTCTTTTTCCATGGCGGCCCACACGGCGTCCCATGAACCGAGATCGGACCAGCCTGCTTCGAGCCTGACGACCACGCCGGCCGGCACTGCATCGGCTGGCTGCGCGGCGTCGGTGTTTGCGGCGTCTGCTGCTTCGCTCAGGCGCTCCATCACCGCATAGTCGATCGAATCGGCCGGCGACTTCAAAAACTCATCGACGAGCGGGCGGAAATACGCGCCCTCACTGCGGCCGCCGCCGAATGCGCGCTCGCAGGCCGCATGCATGTCCGGTTGCAGACGCTTGAGCGTATCGAGCCACACGCTCGCGCGCAGGATGAAGATGCCGCTGTTCCACCAGTACGTCCCCGCTGCCACGTATTGCGCGGCGATTTCCTCTGCGGGCTTTTCGACGAAGCCGTCGATCGCATGCGCGCCATCGCGCAGCGCGGCGCCGATACGGATGTAGCCGAAGCCCGTATCGGGGCGCGTCGGCGGTACGCCGAGCGTCGCGATCGCGCCTCGTTCCGCATAACCTGCCGCGGTTTCCAGCGCAGCCTGCAACGCATTCACGTCGGCAATCGAATGGTCGGCCGGCATCACGACGAGAATGCCGTCCTGACCTTCGGCACATGCAAGCGACGCAGCGAGCGTCAACGCGGGTGCCGTATCGCGACGCGCCGGCTCGACAATGAGCCGCGCCTCCACGCCGTTCTCGTGCAGTTGCTCGGCAATCACGAAGCGGTGCTCCTCACCGCATACGATGATCGGCGAAGCGTCCACCTGCCAGCCGGCGGCAAAATCTTTCATGCGCCGTGCGGTGGCTTGCAGCAGCGAATCGGAGCCCACCACGTCGATGAGCTGCTTCGGATAGTTCTCGCGCGACACCGGCCACAGCCGCGTACCCGAGCCACCCGCGAGAATGACCGGGACAATGCGCGTGCATCGCGCGCCGACAGCGTCATCGCCGGCATTGGGCGACGTTTTGTTTCCAGCTCCCTGAGTCAACATATTCGTAATCCTTATGATGCTTTGAAACCACCAAAACAGACGCCGGAGACCGCGTGCAGCGAGCGGCCTCCGGCTGGCTCCGTCGACGCTACTGGCCCACCATGCGGCGGCTCTGTATCCGGAACTCGGTAGGCGAGATCCTCATGCGTTTGCGGAACACTTTGGCGAGCCGATCGCCGTTGCCCATGCCGGTGCGGCGCGCAATTTTGTCGACCGGCAATTCAGATTCAGTCAACAGGCTGCATGTCACGGCAAGGCGCTCATGCAGCAAAAAACTCGAGGGCGTGATGCCCATTTCCATCTTGAAGCGGCGCAGGAAGTTGCGCTCGCTCATCGCCGCAAACTGCGCGGCGTCTGCAATCGAAATCGATTGCTGGCAGTTTTCCTGAAGCCACCGGGCTGCGGCCCGCACCTTGTCGCCCGGCGTGAGCGCTCCGTCTTCGCTCAGAAGCGGCGCGAGGTTCGAGCACGAATCGGCGAGCAGGCGCTCCGCCACCGTGCGCGCGGTCGCGGCGCCCAGGTCGCGCTTGATCATCGCGAGCGCGCTTCGCATCGACTCGAGCCGATCGCCCGCATCCGCGGTCTGCTCGGCCTGGCGGGATGCTTTCGATGACTCCTGCAATGCCTGGCTCTCCTGTGCATCCGGCACATAGGCGGCATCGAGCAGCGCGCGGCCTTCCGCGATCGGGCGGATCATTCCGGTGTTGTGCCGCACGCGGCGCAACCAGGCGATCAGCCGTTCGTCCCTTGCAGCGGCAATTGCGCCTTTGCCGCCGGCCACGTACAACGCGTCAAAGCCGCTGTAATGTCTTGCGTCGAGGCCGTCGGTCCACACTTTGAGACCCGACGACGAGGTCACCATGCCGCCGTCGGCCGAGAGGAAACAGACGTCGTAGGAACATCCGCTCGCGCTCGAGGAAGCCAGTTCATTCGCCGCCTGAAACACTTCGGCTACGACGCCCGCACCTTGCAGCGAGCAGTCGTTGAACATCAGGATCGCGATGCGACGCATGCCTTTGTTCGGTGCATGCACCCAACGCAGCATGGAAGACTCGAGACTCGCGCAGGTCATAGCTATCCTCACCGGAAACGGATTTACTTTCACCATCAACGGCCTCACCGGGCCGACCTCTGAGCAGTGCATCATAGCCACGAGCCGTCAAGTATTTAGCCGCCATGACCGATAGTGCTGACATGTTGGCGCATTGACGGGAGTGGCTGGCCGGTGAATTTTCGGCAATATTCTGCCGCCACCGGATTGCACCGAATTAATTGCCGATTCCGCATATCATTGAATTGGCGTTGTGCGAATGTTAGTGCAAACCCAAAGCCGATTTCGTTCGCCACCGCACACTGCATCGCTACTCAAAAAAGGGCGGTTACAATTCAATCCACATGTCGAATGGCTACATACAAAGCGGTTTTTACCTGTCATGCGCCATTTACCGGATAATGTCTCCCGGCGGCCGATCTTTCCCGTGGAACTTGTCGCGCGGGTTTCGGCTGACGATACAAACCGCCTGCTTCAATTACACGAAGCAGTGTCTAATATAGGCACTTTACGGAGCCTTTCAGTTATTTAATTTGTTCTTATTGGGTGCATTCAATATAAATATGGCGATTAATGTTTCAGTCCTGAAACATCGCAATAACTGCAGTTAAGAAGACAGCGCAATTGACGGACCCGCGTCCAATAAGGCCACGCTGGAGGGCGGTCAGAAACCGCCATAAGATTGCCGAAAAGCACTATGCGCTTTCCGCGAGATGTGGCGACGGACACTACAGTCAGGCGGCTTGCGCCTGGTGATCTAGCAGTTTGACGACGTTCGTGCGTCAAGACGCGCCGCGAACGTCACGGGGGAATACATGTCGAATTCAAACAAAAATCGCGGAGTGCGAAGCGTTGTAGGCCAGTTCGCGATGCGCGCGCGCGCATGGCGGGCCGCCGTCGTCGCCGCCGCGCTCTGCGTCCCCGCTGTTCAAGGCAACGCGGCGGCGGCAGGCGCATCGTCCGTGCGTGTCGACACGAAGCTGTCCGAGGCACGGCAACAAGCCGAAAGCGCGGGCCAGAGCCTGCGCTGCTCCGCACCTTCCTCGCAAACGCGCGCCGCGCCGGCGGGCGATCTTATCGAAGCCGACACGCCGGGCGACGGCACGCGCCTCTTTGCCGCATCGAAGCCGTTCGGCCTCGTCATCACCACGCGCGCGCCGCAAAGCGACACGCTGGACTGGCAGATACGCGACACGTGGAATGTTGTGCGCGCAAGCGGCAGTTTTAATGTCGCAACGGGCGCCCTATCGTCGGCGCTCAGTTGCACGTCCACAGTAGCGGGTTATTTCGCCGTGTCGGCGTCGCTTGAACGCGCGCATGGGCAGCTGGAATCGCGCGGCACGCGGCCCGCGGGCATCGCCACCTTCGGCGTGCTGCCCGATACCGCAGCCACATTGCCCGCCGCGCGCTTTCCCTATGAAGATCTGCACCGGTTCGGCGGCCAGGGCACCGCCTACCTCGCGCCAGGCCAGCATTGCTGCGACGGCGACGGCTATCGCCCGGTCTATACCGCGCTCGGTCTCACCTGGGTCAACGACAACCGCAACTGGTACATGGAAGAGCCCGACAGGCCCGGCACGTTCGATCCCGCGACCAAACAGCTCACGCCGTACTTGCAGCGTGGCGACATCATGCGCCTCATTCAGCTCGACGGCATTCCCAAATGGGCGAGCCCGACGGCGAAGGAGACCCACAGCTATGCACCGGTTTCCCTTTCGCAGATGAAGGATTACATGGCGAAAGTCGGCGCGGAATCGAACCGCGTCCGCGCAACCTACTTCCCGAAGCAGCGCGACAACTATTACCAGGTGACGTGGGAGCCGGATGCGGACGGCGGATTGCCGTGGCGCGACAGCGACGCCCATTTCATCGCGATGTACAAGGCCGTGTGGGAAGGCATCCATCAGACGGACCCGCATGCGGTGGTGATGGGTCTCACGTATTCGTCCGTGCAAGGCAATGTGACGTGGATGCGCCGCCTGGGTCCGCTTGGCGTCGGCCGCTATATGGATGGCATGACGGTGCACGGTTATTACGACATCGGCACGACGCCGTCTCATCCGCCGGAGCGCGTAACCGACACGCGCAATGAGGGCACCGTGCCAGGCGCGCTCGCTTCTTCCATGCGCGCCTTGCGCCATGAACTGCGGCAATACCTGAAGCCCGGCGCGCCGCTTTTTGTCACCGAAACGGGCATCAGCTACGACATCGGCGAGTCGTACGGCAAGCATTATCCGGGCGCCGATGTGCTGTATGCGCAAGCCGCGGTCGTCGCGCGCACGCATCTGATCCTGCTCGGCGAGGGCGCCGACATGACCTATGTGTTCTACCTCGCCGATATGCCGGACGCCGCGCCGGGCTACGGCATTTTCTTCGAACTCGAGCACGACAAGGGCGCCTACGGCCCGTCACACATCAGCCCCAAGCCCGCCGCGCTCGCGGTGGCGGCCATGACGCGCATAGTCGACGGCACGGCGACGCTCGGCCCGCTCAAGGGTCTGCCAAAAGGCGTGTATGGCTATGCATTTCAGAGGCTCGGCGGCGGCAAGATCGTCACCGCGCTGTGGAGTCACGACAACGAAAAGTGGAGCGCTAAAACCGGCTTCAACGCGGGGCAGAGCACCGAATATCGATTGCGTGTCGACGCTCCAGGCACGAGCGGCACCGTCACGGCGCTCGACATGATGGGCAACGCGACACCAGTACCGTACCGCGACGGCCTGGCGAGCGTGAAGCTGTCGCCTACCCCTCTCTACGTCGTGTCGAACAACGCAGATGTATTCAAGGACGCCGTCACGACGCCGGAAGGCTATATCGCCCGCCAGGTGCCCGAACCCATGCCGCCGTCTGCCGGCAAATCGCCTGGCGGCGCGCGCGGCGCAATAGCTAGGTAGCGCACAGAAAGTCCGGACCGCTGAAGTTAGCATCTGTTCGACGCGCTGGAGCCGCCCGATGAACAGCATTGGATGGATCGTGCTGGTGCTGGCCGCGATTGTCGGGGCGATTATCGGCGCGTTCGTGTTCGCGGCAGCCGGCACGGTCGTGCTCCTGCTGCTGATCGCTTACGTGGCGGACAAGCTGACTCGCGGCGACGACAACCGCGGCGACTATTAGCGGCTGCCGCCACGCAAACACCGCCGGGCACGACGCCCTCGCTCAGGAACCGACATGCTGACGGAGCTCGACTTTCTCGACGTTGTTCGTCTGACGCCGCTCGTGGCGATCGATCTGATTGTTAGCGATGCAGACGGACGCATTCTGATCGGCCATCGCCGCAACCGGCCCGCGCGCGGGACGTGGTTCGTCCCAGGCGGGCGCATTCTGAAGGACGAAACGCTCGATGCCGCCTTCTCGCGCATCGCCGACGCGGAGCTCGGCGTGGCGAAGCTCGCGCGCGCGTCTGCCCGGTTCGAGGGCGTATTCGAACACCACTACAGCGACAATTTCGCAGGCGAGCCTGGCGTGTCGACACATTACATCGTGCTGGCTTACGCGTTCTCCCTCGCGCACAGCGAGCGGCTCGGCCGGCCCGATCAACACAGCGACTATCTGTGGCTTGCGCCGGCGGAGCTGCTGGCGCGCGACGACGTACACGACAACACCAAAGCCTACTTCCGTTGACGATGCCGCGGCACCTGCGCAAGCGGCCCGCCTGAATGCTCTCGCACAGTGTTACCGCGGCAACGTGGATCGTCAGATGATTGCAGTATGATCGAGCCCACCATGACGGCTCGAATCCACATGCGATCAACGGCGGCCAGTTTTGTTCGGGGGGCCTGCACTGCGCTCATCGCGGCATTTTTTATGGCCGCGTTTGCGGCGGGCGCGCGCGCCGCCAATTGCAGCGCGGGCACGCTCGTCACAGTCGTCGCCCATCTCGACGACGACCTGCTGTTCGTCGATCCCGCAATCAGCGAGCGCCTTGATGCCGGATGGTGCATCACCACCGTGCACCTGATCGGCGGCGCGAACGGCGCGAACTTCTCCTATGTGCTGACGCGCGAGCGGGCCTCGCGACTCGCCTACGCGCGTATGGCAGGCGTGCCCGACGTCTGGAATGAATCGAACGTTCAGATTGCCGGCAAGCTCGTACACGAAATGGTTCTGAAGGCGAAACCGCAGATTCGCCTGCTCGAATTGCGCCTGCCGGGCGGCGGCGTGCGCGGCGGCCGCGAGCCGCTCGGCCTGCTATGGGAACAGCACGCGACGCTGTCCACCTATCCGATGAACGCAGACGGCTCCGCCCGCGTGAAATATGACCGGGATGCGTTGTCCGCCACCTTGCGGGAGATACTCGCCAAGGCCTCGCAGATCTACACACTTAATCCGGACACCGTACCATTTATCGAGCACCCCGATCACATCTACGCGGCGCGCATCACGCGTCATGTCGCGCAGACGCTCGGTAAAAGCGTGCCGATCGTCTATCACGTGACCTATCCGACAGGCGGCTGGCCCGGCAACCTCCCCGCCGCCGAGGTGCAGCGCAAGCGCGATATTGTCGCCAGCTACTTTTCGATCGACGGAAGCGAGTCCTCGCACGTGTTCGGCGAGTTCCAATGGGACGGCAACTGGATCGCGCGACGCTATGCCTTCGCGGACCGAAGCGATCGCCGCGTGCCGGATTTCGTCGCGCGTCCCATCAGGCTATTTAATGTGGCGACGAACCGCTGCGTGACCGCGAGCGTGAGCGGCCAGCCGCCTACGCTCGCCGCCTGCAACGGATCGCCTGCGCAGCAATGGCGATGGGAACCGCTCACGGTCTATCCCGGCAACACGCGTAACGCGGCGCTCGTGAGTGTGGCCACGTCGCAGTGCATCGCGGAACGCGACGGTCATCTGCGCCCGGAAAGCTGCGATCAATGGGATCTCGCGCAGCGCTGGACGCCGTGGGACTTCGGCCTCGTCTACACGCCGATGCGTCACTGTCTGGGTGAAAACGGCGGCAAGCTGACCATGCGCGGCTGTACGGCGCTCACCACGCGCTATCGCTGGGCCACGACACAGCGCATCCAGGCAAACGACCTGCGGCTCGCCACGGCGATGTATGGCGACGTCACGGGAACGGGTGAGCCGTCTGCCGTCTATGTGCAGCGGCAGCACGACGGGCCCGGATTCAACGTCTATACAGCGGCGCTTGGCGAGCCCAAACCGCCGGCGCTGTGGTATGCAGGAACTGTTCCATTCGATCCGCGCGCCACCGCGCCGAGTTGCTCAGGCGTCAAGCTCTGCTTTGACAGCGCGCGCTTTCTATTGGGCGACTTCGACGGCGACGGCAAAGCGGACCTGATGATCGTGACCGCGCGCAAAAACGGCACCGCATTCTGGCTGCTGCGCAGCACCGGCGGCCATTTCGACGCGCCGCGCCTGTGGCTGCAAACGAGCCCCGCATTCAAGCCCGAGCTGACGCAGCAATACGTGGCCGCGGACTTCACCGGCGCGCATCGAGCCGGCGTGCTGATCGCCCAGAAGCGCGCCGATAGCGGACTCGATATATGGATCGCATCGTCGAACGGAACAACGGATGCGGCCGCCGCGCCGGTGCTGGTTGCCGAGGCCAAGGGGCTCGCGCAGAACGCCACATTGCTGCCATTCGGCAACTCAGGCGCGCGCGCGTCGCTCGCCGCATTGGAGACGGTGCAGGAGCGCGTCTCGCTCACGGTCATCAGCAACGACAATCTTCGCATGACCATCGGCGAACGCAGGATGTTGCCGGCCAACTTCATGTCCGGTTTCGTGAAAATAGCCGTCGCATCGCTACGCGGCGACGATCGCGACACGCTCATGCTGCTCACGCCGCGGCTTGACGGCACGGACGCCGACGCACAGATCGACATCGCCGCGCTCAACATGGCCGACCCGGCGGCCGAACCGGTGCACGTCGCTTCGCTGCGCGGCATGTCGTGGTCCGACGTGTTCCCGGCCTATGTGCGCGATAAAAACGGCGCCGCACTCGTGCTGTACCGCAGAGTGGACGCCACGCTTGGCGACTTCTACTTCACAGGCGGTGCTCCCGCGCTCCTGCGCTATCCGCTGACAAACGGCTTTGCACTCGGTACGCCACAGGATCTGGGGGAACTGCCGGGGCTCTTCTCGGAGACGGTGAGGATCGATCGGCTCGCGCCATAGCCCGCGCGCGGCCGGCCGAAACGTTCAGGCCGAGATCCGCAGCGGCTCGGCAAACTTGCGCACAATCGACATATAACGGTCAGCGGTATCGTGCAGCGTATAACCGGCGAGTTGCCGATGCGCGCGCGGGGTGTGGAGCGCGTTGACGAGCGCGTGGCCATACGCTTCGACGTCGGTCGTGTCGACGAGACTGACGCCCGCGAAGTTGCTCGCGAAACCGAACGACGGAATCCGGTTGGCCACGACCGGAATGCCGGAGGCCAACGCTTCGAGAAAACCGATACTTTGCGCTTCGAAACGCGAGGGCATCGCAAAGACGCACGACGCGCGCAGCACCGCGGCGACGTCCGAGCGCGGCCCGCAGACGCTGACCTTGCTTTCCAGACCCAGCTGCCTGACAAGCGCCACGACCGCCCGGTGATAGTCGAGCTCTTCGACCACGCCGCACAGCAGCAACCGCGCGTCGGGCTCGACCTGCAACACGCGTTCGAACGCGCGAACGGTGTCGAGCTGGCTTTTCCCTTCTATATAGCGGCCAAGCTGAACGATCTGCTTCGACGGCACCGCGCTGTCCCGCGCGGGCGGGGTATCGTGCGCGGCAAAGAGCGACGCGTCCACTCCATTAGGAATCACAACCATCGACGGATGCCTGCCGATCTCGCGCATGTAGTCGTCAATATTCTGCTGTGAGACGCCGATGATGGCACTGGCCCGCCGCGACAGCAGGCGCTCCGCGCGCTTGAGCGCACCGTTTTCGAAGTCGTTGACGCCCGAGTGCATGACCCATGCAATAGGCGTCTGCACCGGCAGAAGACGCACATACAACGCAGCAAGCGTCGCGTGTGCGATGATGAAATCCGGGCGGAACTCGCGTACCACGCGGTACAGGTGCACGAGTTTGCCTACCCGTCCATGCCGCACCGAAGGAAAGCGGCACATGACGCCGGCTGCATTGAGCTCGGCGCGAATATCGACGAAATCGTCCTGCTGCGGCAGCAGCGACGTCATACAGACTTCGTGCCCGGCGCGCTGATGGTGAATGGCAAGACCTTTTACGAGTACTTCTGCCCCGGACAATCGTGGTGCGTGAACCAGTTGAAGAATCCTCACGATTTATCTCTCTGATGACCGCCCGCCTTGCGGCGGCAGGACAAGCCGCCCTCGTGAGCAACGGCTCACTCGACGCCCTCATCCGATAGTTGGTATGTGGCGCGCATTTAACGCGCGTCGTTTCCGAAACCCGCGACTCGCCGATGCGGCGTCAACCGTCGCCGGAAAACGTTACACCCAACATCCTGCAAATTTGCGCCAAGGCCAAGACTTCTTCGGCTTACGAATGAGCGGTATCGCCCACTCAGAATGCGAATCTCGCCGGCGCGGCACTCAGCCATCCTCTTTCTCACCGACACGGCGCGAGCCGCAGCGGAGAAATACGGGCGCGACAGCACATTCAGCAAAGATACGAACAAAGCAAATCTTGCCGATCGTTTTGACGCTTCGCGCCTCCCGCGGACGCATCGCGGCAATAAAGACATCGACTCGTGCAACAGCGCGCTCGGACGACACGGCGCGCAACCCGCGCTACTTCGAAATATCTTCCAGCGCGATATCGCGCGTCTTCGGGCCCAGCGTGCCGATCGCGAGCATCACGATCACCATGGCGCTGGAAATGAAGGCGAACACGCCGTTCACGCCAAACTCCCTCAGACATCCCGCGATCACGAACGCGGAGAACATCGCCGAGAGACGGCTCCACGAATAGACGAAACCGACGGCGCGCGCGCGAATGCTGGTGGGAAAGAGCTCGGCCTGATACGCGTGATAGCTGTATGAAATGATATTGCCGGCGAGCACGAGGCACACGCCGAGACTCACGAGCAACACCGTCTCGCGCGCCTGGCTGAACAGGAGGCCACACACCACATTGACCGCCGCCATGCAGATGATCACCGTCTTGCGCTCGAAGCGGTCCGCAATCAGCAAACCGAGCAGCGGCCCGAGCGGCGCGGCCACCGCGATGATGCTCGCGTACATCAGGCTCGTCGTGACCGTGATGCCCTGCTTGATCAACAACGTCGGGATCCAGTTCGCGAAGCCGTAGTAACCCATTGTCTGGAACACGTGAAAGATGATCAGCATCAGCGTGCGCTTGCGATACGGCGGCGCGAGCAGATCGCGGAAAGCGGCGCGTGCGCGCACCGGCTCGGGCACAGCGGGTGCGGGCAGTGCGCGTCCGTATTCGCGCTCGACCCGCGCTTCCAGCCGCGTCATGATCGCGTCGGCTTCGTCGATACGGCCTTTTTGCGCGAGCCAGCGTGGGCTTTCCGGCAAACCGAGGCGGATCCACCATACGACGACCGCGCCCACTACCCCCGTCAGCACGACGAGACGCCAGCCGTCGAGACCGAAGTACTGATGCGGGACGAGCAGATACGATAAGAACGCGACGATCGGCACCGCGCAGAAGCCCACCGCCTGCGAGCAAGCAGAAGCACGGCCGCGCACATGCTTCGGCACGAGCTCGGAGATGTACGTGCCGATCGTCACGATCTCCACGCCAATGCCGATGCCCGCGATGAAGCGCCATACGTTGAGCCCAAGCGCGGTGTCCTGAAACGCCATGATGATGTTGGCCGCGGTGTACCACAGCAACGACCACGTGAAGATGGCGCGCCGCCCGAAGCGGTCGGCGAGAAAACCGCACGCGGCGGTGCCGATAAAGAGGCCTGCAAACAGCGCGGCAATGAAGCTCGCGACACCGCTCGTGCCAAAGAGGCCATGCGTCGTCGCGGTGAGAATGCCGCTCTTCACGAGTCCCGGCGCGATGTAGCCGGAGAACATCAGGTCATACAGTTCGAAAAAGAGCCCGAGGCTCAGCAACATGACGAGCTTCCAGATGGAACGCGTGGCAGGCAGGCGGTCGAGCCGCGCCGAAATGCGCGCGCCGCCCAGCGCAATGTCTTCGGCACGGCTGCCCGCCGACGCGCCCGCGCCCGCCGGCACGCCAAGCGCGCCGGCATCGCCGAGCGCTGTTGCATATACCGTTTGATTCGACGACTTCATCGTCTGTCTCCTTGAATGCCGGTCTCTCGCCGGATGAACCTGATTGATCTCGTGCGCGACACGAGCCGCGCCCGCGAAGCCGCCCGCTCAGGCGGCTTCGCGCGGCGTTTGAGCCGAACCGCTCGGCGCCGATGTGACGGCCGCGATCCGCGCCTCGTCGTAACCGAGCTCGCGCAGCACCTCTGCCGTGTGCTCGCCGATCTTCGCAATCGGTTGACGCGGCTGCAAACGCGCGCCGTCGATCGAAATGGGCAGCAAGGGCATGGCGGTTTCGCTGCCGTCGTCGAGCGTGAGACGCGCGAGGCCACCGCTTTCGTTCAGATGCGGATCGTCGAACAGTTCTTCGGGCTTGACGATCGACGCAAACGGAATATGGTCGCGCTCAAATTGCGGCACGAGCGCCGCGCCCTCGAATTGGCGCAGCGTTTCGCCGAGCGTCTGCAGCAGCCAAGCACGCGCGAGCACGCGGTCGTTGTTGGTCGCGAGACGCGGGTCGGCGAGCAGATCCGCGCGGCCGAGAATCCCGCACAACGCGCGCCATTGACCGTCGCCGGTCGCGGCAATGAACATCTGCTCGTTGTTGGCGAGCGTGAACACGTCGTACACGGCCCATGCGCTGATGCGCTCAGGCATGGGCGCCGGTGCAACGCCGGTCGCCGCATATTGCTGCATGTGCTGCGCGGACAGCAGCACGCAGTTCTCGAAGAGCGCGCTCTGCACTTCCTTGCCGCGCCCGCTCGCATGCCGTTCGTGCAGCGCGGCGAGCACGCCGATCGCGCCGAACATGCCGCCCATGATGTCGTTGACCGAACTGCCGGCACGCAGCGGACGGCCTACCGGGCCTGTCATGTAGGCGAGGCCCGCCATCATCTGCACGACTTCGTCGAGCGCGAGCCGATGCTCGTACGGCCCGCTCAGAAAGCCTTTGTGCGATACATAGATCAGTTTCGGATTGCGCTCGCGCAGCGACGCATAGTCGAGACCGAGGCTCGCCATGCGGCCAGGCTTGAAGTTCTCGACGAACACATCGGCGGTATCGACAAGTTCATGCAGCGCGGCGAGCCCCGCTTCGCTGTCTAGATCGAGCGCGACACTCTTCTTGTTGCGATTGAAAGTGCGGAAAAAGCCCGCGCCGGTGCCGAGCAAACGGCGCGTGCCGTCGCCGCGCGGCGGCTCAACCTTGATGACTTCGGCACCGAGGTCGCCGAGAATCATTCCGCAAGTCGGGCCCATCACCATATGCGAGAGCTCGATCACACGAATGCCGGCCAGCGGCAAGGCGGTTTGCGGCGCGTCCGAAGCGGAAGTCACGGTAGAAGAAGAGGCGTTCATTGCAGCACCTGCGAGCAGGAAGGAGATGAGGGTTCAATGGCTGGCGAGCGCGCAAACTGCTTCGGCACACCGGCGCGCGCGAGATAGCCGTACAGCGGCTCGCCCGGCAAGGCGTCGGCGAGCACGTCGCGCGACGCGATAAGACGCGTCAGGTCGATGCCCGTCTCATAGCCCATGCTGTCGAGCATGAAGACAAGGTCTTCGGTGTTCACGTTGCCGGTCGCGCCAGGCGCATGCGGACAGCCGCCGAGCCCGGCGAGCGACGCGTCGAATTCACGAATGCCGTGTTGCAGCGCGATCAGCGTATTCGCAAGACCGAGCCCGCGCGTGTCGTGGAAATGCAGCGAGCGCAGCTTCTCGCCGGCCACGCCGCGCACGAGTTCGATGATCTCGCCGACCTGGCGCGGCGTCGCTTCGCCGGTCGTGTCGCCGAGTGCGATGACATCGGCGCCAGCGTGCACGGCGGCGCGCGCAATTGCGGCGATGTCGCCGTAAGGCACCGCGCCTTGCAGCGTGCAGCCGAATACCGTCGACAAACCGGCGATCAATTGCACGCGCCGCGCGCCTCTATCTGACGCATGGCTCGCCGCGCTGTCGATCGCCTCGCGCATTGCCGCGAAGGCGTCGATCATTTCCGCCGGCGTCTTGCGCACGTTCGCGAGGCTGTGCGCGTTGCTCACGGAAATCGGCGCGACGATCCGGTGCACGCCCGCTTCGAGCGCGCGCTGTGCGCCCTTCAGGTTGGGCACGAGCGCCGTGACGATCAGATCTTTGTAGCCGAGCGCGTGCGCGATGACCTCGTCGGCATCGGCCATTTGCGGCAACAGCTTCGCCGGCACGAAGGACGCCACTTCCATATGCCGCACGCCGGCTGCATACGCGGCATCGATCCAGCGCCGCTTGAATTCGGTGGGCATGGTTCGCGCAATGCTTTGCAGACCGTCGCGCATGCCGACTTCGGTCACGACGACGCGCTCCCTCCTATCACTCATGGTTTGAATCCTGCGGAAAATGCGGGGAAATGAAGCACGGATCACAGCGTGCCTGCGCGCGGCCGCCTGGCAAAGTCTGCGTTGACGAAGCACTCCATCGCCGTTGACGATGGCCCGCAAGGCAAGCGGGACGGGCATGCGCCGTCACAAAGGGGAAACCCTTAAGGGCTTTTCAGAAGACGCGCGAACACGTGAACCGCAAAGACGGCGCGAGCGCTTAAGCCCCGCGCAACAAATGATCGAGCAGATGCGATGCGGCCAGCGTCAGCGCGCCGCGGTCGCGCACGCAGATCACGAAGCGCCGCTCCGCCCACGCCTCGCGTAACGGCACGGCGACGATGCCGTATTCGTCGGCGGCGTGGCGGGGCAGCGCCTCCGCCGGCAGAATCGCCACCGCGAGACCGGCCTGGATGAAGCGATAGGCGGCGTCGAACGTCGAGACGTAGGTGCGGTAGTTGAGCTCGCGCCCTTTCTCGGCCGCGATACGCTGCATCAGCGCATTGACGGACGCATTCGAAGCGAGCCCGAGATGATCGAAAGCGAGCGACTGCTCGAAGCCGATGCTGGCCTCGGCGGCAAGCGGGTGGCCGCGCGGCACGATCAGCGCCAGATGGTCGGCGCGGTACGGCAGCGCTTCCAGACTGCCCATCGGCACGACATCGCGGCAAATGCCGAGATCCGCGACGCCTTCCTCGAGCCCGCGCACGATCTCCGCGCTCACGCGCTCTTCCACGTCCACACGAATCTGCGGATGGGCTTTCAGGAACTCGGACAACGCCTCGGGCAGAAATTCCACCATCGACGAGACATTCGCCAGCACTCGCACATGCCCGCGCGCGCCGGCCGCGAATTGGCTCAGCTCGGCCTGCAGCCGCTCGTGGCCGCGCATGATGAGCCGCGCGTGCCGCAAGAGCGCCTCGCCGGCGGCGGTGGGGCGCACGCCGCGCTGACTGCGCGAGAGCAACGCGACGTCGACGAGCGCTTCGAGATCGGCGAGCCGCTTGCTGACCGCCGACGGCGCAATGAACTCGCGCTCCGCAGCGCGCGCGATCGTGCCTTCCTCGCACACGGCGATGAACAAGCGCAACGTCACCTGATCGATCTGCCACATGCGCGCGGCTCCTAAAATTGAAGTGCGGAAAATTATGCCCGAGGACGGGCGGCGGCCGGCGCCATGCGGCACGATCCCAGGGTATCCACGGTTAATTCCGAACGCGCGGCGCCCGGCTTGCTCGCAGGAGCGGCTGTGGCTATGCTGGGCGGTGCTTGCGGCAGCCGGTGCACACAAGCCATCACAACACGCCAACGGAACCCGCCATGTCCATGACGAGCCTCTTTTTCACCGCCGCCGGTGTCGGCCTCGCGATTGCTGCGCCGGTCGGCCCCATGGGCATGCTCTGCATTCGCCGCACGCTGACGGGCGGTCCGCGCGCGGGTCTTGCCATCGGGCTCGGCATTGCGAGCGGCGATGCATTCTACGGCCTGATCGCGGCGCTCGGCCTTGTCGGCATTTCGCAGTTCATGCTGGCCTACGACCGGCCGCTGCATCTGCTCGCCGGGCTGTTTCTGCTGTATCTCGGCGTGCGCACGCTGCTGCAGAAAGCGCCCGCGGATACGGCCGACGGCGCACAGAACGGCAACGGCAACGGCAAGCTCGCGCAAGTGGGCCGCGCGGGCGCGCTGCGTGCGTACGCGAGCTCCCTGCTGCTCACGCTGACCAACCCGCAAACGGTCATCATGTTCGCCGCGCTCTTCACCACACTGGCGCCGCGCGGTGCGTTTTCGTCGGCGATCGCGCTCACCACGGTCGGCGGCGTGTTCTGCGGCTCGATTGCGTGGTGGTGCTTCCTCGTGACCGTCGTGTCGCTCGCGCGCCATGCGATCGGCAGCAAGTTGCGGCTTGCCATCGACCGGCTCGTCGGCGTCATGCTGGCGGCGTTCGGCGTCGTGGAGATTCGCCGCGCGCTTTGAGCGCTGCGTCGCCCGAAAGCCGCCCCGACGGCCGCGCTTCTGCGCATTCCGTACGCCCGGGCTTCAGTTTTGCGACAATAGCGGCTTTCGCCGCGCCGGTCGCCGCCTTTCTTGCCGTTTCCGCCTCGTGTCGGCGGTCGAGGCACGCGCGCGCTGCCCGTGCCCTAACTGTCAATCCACCGACCGCCCGCGGTCCCTTCAATGGCTCTTCCGCATATCGATCTGCTGTATTCCGTCTCCGGCCTGTTCGTCGGCTTTCTGGTCGGCCTGACTGGCGTGGGCGGCGGCTCGCTGATGACGCCGATTCTGGTGCTGCTCTTTAACGTCCATCCGGCGACGGCGGTCGGCACCGACCTGCTCTACGCGGCCGCCACCAAGGCGACCGGCACGCTCGTCCACGGCCTGAAAGGTTCCGTCGACTGGCAGGTGACGCTGCGGCTTGCCGCCGGCAGCGTCCCGGCGGCCACGGTCACGCTGCTACTGTTGCACCGCTACGGCATGGACACGCCGGGCGCGAGCCGGCTGATCCAGCTGGTGCTCGGCGCCGCGCTGCTCGTCACGGCCGTGGCACTCGTGTTCCGCCCGCAACTCGCGGCGCTGGGCGCTCACCGCCGGCGCCCCCCGAGCCAGGGACGCACGCTTGCCCTCACCATGCTGACGGGCGCCGTGCTCGGCATGCTGGTATCGCTCACCTCGGTGGGTGCCGGCGCAATCGGCGTGACCGTGTTGCTGCTGCTTTATCCGATGCTGCCGACCATGCGCATCGTCGGCTCGGACATCGCGCACGCGGTGCCGCTCACGCTGCTCGCGGGCGCGGGCCATTGGCTGCTCGGCTCGGTCGACTGGTCGATGCTGCTGTCGCTGCTGATCGGCTCGCTGCCGGGCATCGCGGTGGGCAGCATGCTGTCCACGCGCGCGCCGGATGCGCTGCTGCGCAACCTGCTTGCCGCCACGCTCACGCTGGTCGGCCTGCGGCTCGTGGTGGCCTAGCGCGAGCCGCACCCCTCGACGTCACTTGAAAAAACGGCAGGTCAGATCGGCTTCGAACTGTCTGACCCACTGGCCGTGGTGGTCGTAATAGGACTGGGCCCAGCCGCCGCGCCGTACAGTGACAAGACGCTCATGGGTGGAATCGGCGGAATCCGCGTGGATGCTGACGTCGAAATGCGCGGGCGCGAAGCCGTGCCGCGCGCAGACGAGCTCGAAGGCGGCCCGGTCGCCGATGGGCAGGTCTGTATAGCGCAGAACCGTGGTTTGCATGGCGATGACTCCTGTCTTCATGCACACAGTACGCTTCGCGCGGCGGCAGAAATGTGTCGTCCCGCACAGTCGGATAACGGCGGCGGGCGGGGCCGGGCGCGCAGGCATCGGACCGATGTCATCATCGCCGCGTCAATAATCCGTCAATAATCGCGTGGCAGAAAACAAAAAAGCCCCGGCGCAAAGGCCGGAGCTTTTTCACCTGCATCGACACGGCGCATGGCGCGCGCCAAGCCGCCCGAACTGCCGGCTTCGGCGCGGCTTGCCTGCCGCTCAGTGCGCCGTTGCGGCGGGCTTCGCGCCGCGCCCGCCGCGGTTCTTACTGCTGCATCACCGTCAGCTTGTTCGACACCGACGTCACGCCCGCGACGCCCTTGGCTGCCTCGCCGGCCGCGTCGATCTGGCCCTGGTCGGGCACCGAACCCGTCAGCGTCACTGCGCCGCCACGGGCACGCACGGAGATGTTCGACACGTCGACGCCCTGCGCCTTCGAGATGGCAGCGCGCACCTTGCGACCGAGCTGGCTATTGGCCTTCTTGCTCGCCTTCGCGCTGGCGGCGGGGGCGGCAGTCGTGCCCGTTGCCGTTGCATCGCTTGCCTGAGCATAGACATTGCATGCCACCACCATTGCCACCACCGAGCCCAGCGTCTTCAGAAAACCGACCGATTTCATGTTTCTTCTCTCCTTAGCTTCATATTGGACCGCTTGAATAAGCGGCTTCGTTACGACTACCTGCGGCCCTGCCCAAAAAGCCGCACGCGACGAGGCGCGCGGCGAGGCACTGGCCGGCTGTGGCTGCGACACGAGATGCGAGAGGCAAAGAGAGGCCGGCTGCCATGTGCCGCATGCGATGACGACGACGCGCATGCAGTGCGGTATGGAAACCGGCGAGCCGCGATATCCGCCGGCGCGCCCGGTTCTTGTGTGTCGTGCCGGGTCGCGCCGCGCGAAACCTGTGTTCGCGGCAGCGATGCACAATTTAATCTAGCCGGGCCAGAAGCGCAAAGGGTTTAGTCGGATGGGATGCGCGCGGGTGTGAACGGCGTGCGCCGTCGTCACTTTTTGTTACCGCTTTCTCGGCGCCCGCCGCGGCCGCGCGTTCCGCCGGCGCGGCAATCTCAGGTACCATCGGCGCCACGCGCAGCGCCGCCATCCAGTCACCTTCGACCGTAGCCGCCCCGTCATCCGATGAAGCCAGCCACCGGCCGCAAACGCCCCACCCGCCTCGTCGCCCGTTTCGTCGCGATCTCGTGGCGCGATCTCGCCGTGTCGTTCGGACCGATCCTGCTGATCGCCGCGGCGGCGATCTGGGTCGCCGTGCGCCTGATCCAGCCCGCGCCGCCGAGCACGTTGACCATCAGCGCGGGCCCGCAGGGCAGCACCTTCTGGAATGCCGCCCAGAAATACAAGGAGATTCTGGCGCGCAACCGGATCACGTTAAACGTGCTGCCTTCCGAAGGCTCGCTGCAAAACCTGAAACGGTTGTCGGACCCGAACTCGACTGTCGACGTCGCCTTCGTGCAGGACGGCATCGCGCCCGGCATGGCCAGCAATGGGTTGATGTCGCTTGGCAGCGTGTCGTATGTGCCGCTCGCGATCTTCTATCACGGCCCAACGGTCACGCGGCTCTCCGAATTCAAGGGCCAGCGGCTCGCGGTCGGCGCCGAGGGCAGCGGCACGCGTCAACTGGCGCTCGCGCTTCTCAAGGCGAACGGCATCGAGCCCGGCGGCCCGACCCGGCTGCTGCCGCTTTCCGGCGACGACGCCGCGCAGGCGCTCGTCTCCGGCAAGGTGGACGCGGCGTTTCTTGCCGGCGATTCCGCGCAGCCCGCGGTCATGGGCAAGCTTTACCGCACGCCCAACGTGCAGTTCTTCGATTTCTCGCAGGCCGACGCCTACACGCGGCGCTTTCCCTACCTGACGGCGCTCGTATTGCCGATGGGCGCCTTCGATCTCGGCAAGAACCTCCCGTCCGCGCCGGTCCGCATGGTTGCGCCGACCGCCGAACTGGTGGCGCGCGACTCGCTGCATCCCGCGCTCTCGGACCTTCTGATCGAAGCCGCGCGCGAGGTGCACGGCAAGGCGAACATCATGCAGCGCGCCGGCGAATTCCCGGCGCCGCTCGCCCACGACTTCCCGATCAGCGACGACGCCGCGCGCTACTACAAGTCGGGCAAGAGCTTCCTGTACCGCCTGCTGCCGTTCTGGCTCGCGAGCCTCGCGGACCGGCTGCTGGTGGTGGTCGTGCCGCTCGTCGTGCTGCTGATTCCGGCGTTGCGGCTCGTGCCGTCGCTGTATGCGTGGCGCGTGAAGTCGCGCATCTATCGCTGGTATGGCGCGCTGATCGCCATCGAGCGCAGCGCACTCAGCGATCATTCGGCGGCAGAGCGGGCGTCGTTGCTGCAGCGGCTCGATACGATCGAAGACTCGGTGAATGGTCTGAAGATGCCGCTGGCCTACGCGGACCAGTTTTACGTGCTGCGCGAGCACATCGGCTTCGTGCGGGCGAGACTCACGCAAAGCCGCGACACCCGGCGCGAGCTGGCCGACGACGAAACCGACGCAGCCGACCAGGAAGACGCGACCCCGGCCGCGCCGAACGAAGCCGCCGAAATGGGCGAAAGCCGTGCGGACGAGCGCCGCCAACCAGATTGACGGTGCAAGGCAGAGCCGCACCGCGTAAGATCATTACAATTCCGACGATCTGGCAGAGGCATCCGCTGTTCCGTCGGACAGGCAATCCGGGAGACATATATGACCGTTGGCATCGACGCCGCGCAGCCGCTGTGGTTTTACGATTTCGTCTCGCCGTTCACGTATCTGCTGCTCGAGCAACACGACAAATGGCCGGGCTTCGACTTCGTCTTCACGCCGGTTGTGCTGAACGACCTGTATCGCCACTGGGGGCAGCGGCCCGCGTACAGCGTGCCGGCCAAGCGTACCTTCATGTACCGGCACGCGCTCTTTCGCGCGGAGCAGCTGGGCATTCCGTACAAGATGCCGCCCGCTCATCCGTTCGATTCGATGAAGCCGCTTCTGCTCGCCACCGCCGCTCAGGCCGACGTGGTGTGCGTGCGCGAGATCTTCCGCTTTATCTGGCGCGAGGGCCGCGATCCTTCGAACGAAGCGGCGTTCGCTGAACTGTGCGAGCGCGTGGGCATGCCCGACGGGCCCGAGCTCATCAAAAGCGAAGAGGTGAAGGCCCAGTTGCAGCGCAATACCGCCGATGCAATCGGGCTCGGCGTCTACGGCGTGCCGACGTTTCGTCTGAACGACCAGCTGTTCTGGGGCGAGGACGCGCTGCCGATGGTGCTGTACTGCGCGCGCACGCCGAACTGGCTGGAATCGAGCGAAGTCAAGCGGATCAGCGCCTTGCCCTTTGGTATGGCGCCGACCTGAGTTGGCGGCGCCGCGGCGCGCGCCAGGCCCGCTGATGCCGGTCATACCGCGCCCGCTATGGCGGCGGCAGTGCAATCGGGCCTAAGGTTATAACCTTTGCGCCCTGCCTATCCGCGCTGCCGGGCTTTCGCGCGCGGCTGTGCTTCAGGCGATCCAGGCGCGACGCCGAACCGCCTTCGCTTGCCTCCTGACCATGGACGACACCGCCGCCTCACTCGATATCTGGCTCGTGCGCGTGCTGCGCACGCTGCTGGTCGAGCGCAGCGTCACGCAGACCGCGCTGCGGCTGAATCAGACGCAGCCCGCTATCAGCACGGCGCTGCGCAAGCTGCGCGAAACGCTGAACGACCCGATTCTCGTGCGCGGCAAGTCGGGCATGGTGCCGACCGAATATGGCGAGTCGCTGCTGGCCTCTGCGCAACGCGTGCTGCGCGAGGTCGATTTCGTGGCGACGCCGCATGGCGACTTCGACCCGGGCCGCTCGCGCCGCACGTTTCGCGTGGCCGCGCCCGATTATCTGAACGACTTCTTCATGCCGACCGTGATCGCGCAGTTTCGCGAGGCGGCGCCCCATGCGCGGCTCGAAATCGATTCATTGAACCCGATGCTCGACCATTGTGCCGCGCTCGATGCAGGCGAGCTCGATCTCGTGATCGGCAACTGGCCGAAGCCGGATTCGCGCTTCGAGCGCAGCGACCTGTTTTCGGACACCGTGGTGTGCCTGATGCGCGCGGATCATCCGCTGACGCGCGCGCCGCTCACGCGCGAGGCGTATCTGGCCGCGCCGCATCTCGCGCCGACGCCGTACAGCGGCGCACGCGGCGGCGCAATCGACATCGGTTTCGCGCGCGCCAAGGCCGAGCGGCGTATCGTCGCCACGCTGCCCTACTTCGGCCTCGTGCCGCAGACGCTGCTGCAATCGGATCTGATCTTCACGACGACGCGCCGCTTTGCGACGCACTACGCGAGCATTCTGCCGCTCGCGGTCGTCGAGGCCCCCATTCCGTTCCCGCGGATCAAGTGTTATCAGATGTGGCATCCGCAGCCGGATCGGCCGAGCGATCTTGGCTGGCTGCGTGCGTTGATGTCGCAGGTGTCGGACGCGCTGGTTGCGCAGAAGGTGCGACGCCCGAAGCGCGCGGGGTGAGCGGCGGCGCCCACGGTGAACTTGGGCGCGCGCCGTGAACGGCGTCGGGCGCGAGC
Organism: Paraburkholderia phenoliruptrix; assembly: GCF_902859825.1. Lineage (GTDB taxonomy): Bacteria > Pseudomonadota > Gammaproteobacteria > Burkholderiales > Burkholderiaceae > Paraburkholderia > Paraburkholderia phenoliruptrix. The sequence continues at coordinate 107,792 of NZ_CADIKB010000019.1, forward strand.
GAGCGACGCGGGTTCGCCGCTATACGTCAAAAGTCAGCGGAGTCGGCGGTCGGCGCGCCGCCTCTGTGCTCCCAGCCTCTGCCGCGGCTTGCCGCCGCCCGCGAACCTGCAGCAATTCCGCGCACACCGCCACGGCAATCGCCGCAGGCGCTTTATCCACAATGCCCGCGATGCCGATCGGACACGTCATCTGCTCGAGCCGCTCGAGCTCGACGCCGCGTTCGAGCAGGCGCCGCTCGAACTTCACCCGCTTCGTCTTCGAACCGATCATGCCGAAGTAGGCGCAATCGCGCCGCCGCATGATGCGCAGCGCGAGCGAAAAATCGAGCGCGTGGTTATGCGTCATCACCAGAAACCAGGCGCCGGGCGGCGCGGCATCGACCACCGCGTCGGGCGTGTCGGTGGCTTCGATCTGCACGTTGGCGGGCGTTTCGTCGGGGAACAGTTCGTCGCGCTCATCGACCCACTGGACCACACACGGCAGATTCCCGAGCAGGCGCACGAGCGCATGGCCAACATGTCCCGCGCCGAACAAGACGATGTGCATCGGCGCCGCGCGCGGCGCCTCGCCCGCGCTGCGCCGGCCAATCTGGATAGAACCGCAGTCTCTCATCGCCATCTCTCTGTTAGTGCCGCGCGGCGGACGTCGCGGCGCGCACCGCAGCGATCGCCTTGAGGATTTCCTCGCTCGTCGCGGGCGCATTCAGCGGCGGATTCACCTTGTGATTGCCCACTGCGGACACCGCATCGCGAATCGCAAAGAACACCGAGAACGGCAACAGCAGCGGCGGCTCGCCCGTCGCCTTCGAACGATGGATGCTGTCCTCCGCGTTGCGGTTCTTGAAGAGGCGCACGTTGAAAACCGGCGGCGTATCGTTGACGGTCGGGATCTTGTAGGTGGACGGCGCGTGCGTCATGAGTTTGCCGCCCGCGTTCCACCACAGCTCTTCGGTGGTCAGCCAGCCCATGCCTTGAATGAAGGCGCCTTCCACCTGGCCGATGTCGAGCGCCGGATTCAGCGACGCGCCCACGTCATGCAGCGCGTCCGCGCGCAGCACGCGCATTTCGCCCGTCAGCGTGTCGATCACGACTTCGGACACGGCCGCGCCGTATGAGTAGTAGTAGAACGGCCGGCCTTGCAGCTTCGCCTGATCCCAGTAGAGCTTGGGCGTCGCGTAAAAGCCGTCGGACCACAACTGGATGCGCGCGAGATAAGCCTTCGCGACCACTTCCTCGAACGGCACGATCGCCTCGCCGACTATCACGCGATCATGCGCGAAGCGCACGTCCGAAGCCTTGACCTCCCCCGCGCCGAAGCGCTCCGCGGCAAACGCGGCGAGACGCTCGCGAAGCTGACGCGCGGCGTCCTGCGCGGCCTTGCCGTTCAGATCGGAGCCGGTCGACGCCGCCGTGGCCGACGTGTTCGCGACCTTGCTCGTATCGGTTGCGCTCACGCGAATCCGGTTGAAGCCGACACCCAGTTCATGCGCGACGACCTGCGCGACCTTCGTGTTCAGGCCTTGGCCCATTTCGGTGCCGCCGTGGTTCACGAGCACCGAGCCGTCGGTATAGATGTGCACGAGCGCGCCGGCCTGGTTGAAGTGCGTAACGTTAAACGCAATGCCGAACTTGACGGGCGTGAGCGCGAGGCCCTTTTTCAGGACCTCGTTGTTCGCGTTGAATTCGTCGATTGCCGCGCGGCGCGCGCGATACCCGCTCGTCGCTTCGAGTTCGTCGATCAGTTCGTGAATCACGTTGTCTTCGACGATCTGGCCATACGGCGTCTGATTGCGCTCGGTCTTGCCATACAGATTGCGGCGCCGCACGTCGAGCGCGTCTTCGCCGACGGCCCGCGCCACGTTGTCCAGAATGTATTCGATGGCGAACGCGCCCTGCGGTCCGCCGAAGCCGCGAAACGCCGTGTTCGACTGCGTGTTGGTCTTACCGCAAAAGCCGTCGATGGACACATCCGACAGCCAGTACGCGTTGTCGAAGTGGCACAGCGCACGCGTCATGACGGGGCCTGACAGGTCCGCCGAGAAACCGCAGCGCGACGTCATGTCCACGGCGACGCCTTCAATCACGCCCTTGTCGTCGTAGCCGACTTCATAGGTGTAGTGAAAATCGTGGCGCTTGCCGGTGACCATCATGTCGTCGTCGCGGTCGGGGCGCAGCTTGACCGGGCACAACAGCTTCCATGCGGCGAGCGCCGCGCAGCATGCGAACAGACCCGACTGCGATTCCTTGCCGCCGAAGCCGCCGCCCATTCGCCGGCATTCGATTAATACGTTGTGCGATGCAATGCCGAGCGCGTGCGCGACGAGGTGCTGCATTTCGGTGGGATGCTGCGTCGAACAGTAGACGTGCATGCCGTCGTCGTCCTTCGGCACGGCGTACGAAATTTGCCCCTCCAGATAAAACTGTTCCTGCCCGCCGAGCAGCATTTCGCCGGCCTCGCGATGCGCGGCGCGCGCAATCTTGGTACCGGCCTCGCCGCGCGCGAGCTTCATCGGCGGCAGCACGGACTGATTGGCGGCGCGCGCCTGCTGCGCGGTCAAAATGGCCGGCAGTTCCTCGTAGACGATTTCCGCGCGCCGCGCGGCGAGGCGCGCGGTTTCATGCGACGTCGCCACCACGATGAAGACCGGCTGGCCGACGTATTGCACGACGCCGTCCGCGAGAATGGGATCGTCGCCGTGCACGATCGGCGCGACGTCGTTGGCGCCGGGAATGTCGTCGGCCGTGAAGATCGCGACCACGCCGGGCGTGGCGCGCACTTTGTCGAACGAGATCGACACGATCTTCGCGTGCGCTTTCGCCGACAGGCCGAGCGCCGCGTGCAGCGTGCCGGCGACCGTCGGGATGTCGTCGGTGTAGGTAGCGCGGCCGCTTACGTGCAGATGCGCGGATTCATGCGGACGCGACACGTGAACCTGCGTGAAGTCGTCGAGCGCCTGAGCATCTTTCAGGAAGGGTTCGGCATGCTGATTCATTATTGAGTTCTCCGTATTCCTCGTGGATCGCGCGCGTCTTGCGCCTTAGGCGCCGGCGGCCGCATTGACATCGCGATTCACATCGGCAGGCGCACGGGCCGCGGCGACCGCGCGCACGTCGAGCGCGCTTTTCGGCAGCGGATTGTTCGGGCGTGTTTCGAGCCAGAAGCGATACAGGGTGTTTTTCGCCGCTTCCAGACGATAGTCGCTGGTCGCGCGCATATCCGAGAGCGGCGTGTAGTCGTTGCCGAGCGCGAGCATCGCGGCCTGCGCGGTGGCTTCGTGCCATTCGGCGTCGCGCAGCACGGCCTCGGCGTGCGTGGCGCGCTTCGGCGTCGCCGCCATGCCGCCGAACGCAATGCGCGGCTCGCGAATCAGCTTGCCGTCCGCGATAAAGGAGAATGCCGCGCACACGGCGGAAATGTCGGAGTCGAAACGCTTGGAGAGCTTGTAGGTGCGGAACTGCAGCTTCGCGCGCGCGCCGGTGCGCGTCGGCACCTTCACGCCGACGACGAACTCGTGCTCTGCCATATCTTTCTTCTGATAAGCGAGGTACAGGTCCTCGAGCGGCATATCGCGCTCCGTCGCGCCGCCGCGCACGATCACACGCGCGCCGAGCGCGATGAGGCCGGGCATCGAATCGCCGATCGGCGAGCCGTTCGCGATGTTGCCGCCGAGCGTGCCGGCGTTACGAATCGGCAGCGAAGCAAAGCGTTGCCACATCTCGGTAACTTCCGGATACTGCTTCGCGATCTCCGCATACGCTTTTTCGACGGTCACGCCCGCGCCGATTTCGATCCATTCGCCGCGCGTGTCGAGCTTCTGCAATTCGGCGATCTGCCCGACGTAGACCACATTGCCCAGTTCGCGCATCTGCTTCGTCACCCACAGGCCGATGTCCGTGCTGCCCGCGAGAATGCGCACGGCGGGCTCGGCCTCCTTGATGTGCGCAAGCGCCTCCACGGTGCGCGGTGCGTGAAAGCGCTGGCCGGCGCGTTCGTAATGGAACGTGTCGTTGCGTTGCAGTGTGGCGAGCGTGTCCGCCAGCGCGGCGACATTGACCGGCGCCTTGGGCGCGGGCGTTTCGAACATGCGCACGGCCGCATCCACGATCGGTCGATAGCCGGTGCAGCGGCACAGGTTGCCGGTCAGCGCGTTGCTGATGTCTTCGCGCGAAGGCACCGTCCTGTTCGCGCAGCCCTGTTCGTGGCCGTGCTTTTCATAGAGCGACCACATCGACATGACAAAGCCCGGCGTGCAGAAACCGCATTGCGAGCCGTGGCATTCGACCATCGCTTCCTGCACCGGATGCAGAGAGCCGTCCGGCTGGCGCAGATCTTCGACGGTGAAAAGCGCCTTGCCGTCGAGCGTGGGCAGGAACTGGATGCAGGCGTTGACCGCCTTGAAGTCGACGCCGCCTGCTTCGTTGCGTTCGCCGACCACGACCGTGCACGCGCCGCAATCGCCTTCGGCACAGCCTTCCTTGGTGCCGGTGCAGTGCGCGTCCTCGCGCAGGTACTGCAGGACCGTGCGGGTGACGGGCGCGTCCGCGATTTCGCGGATCGCGTTGCGGTGGTAGAAGCGAATCGGCTCAGTCATGTCTCGTGCTCTCGATGTCTCGAATCTCATGTGCGGCTGGCAGTACCGCGGGGATGGTTCGAAAACTATCACCGTCAATAAATACAACCCATAGGCCGGATCGCATGCGGGACATATTCGTTAAGCGATAACGAGATGGATTTTGCGGGGCGCGGGCTTATGTTGCTGTGGCAGGTTCAAGGCATTTTTGCTAGTTTCGATGCGTTACGGACATTTCATGTTGTGCTCGCGCGACGGAATGGGGCGAAAGAGGCCGCCCCTTCGAGCGTCGAAGGCCGTGCTATCGGGGCACCTTGCCGGGTTTACTTCCGATGATTATTAAGCAAACGCTGCAAGAGAATCGGTTCCATGGGAAAATCACGCCTTCCCGCCGTTTTCAAGTCTCGTTTTCCCCATGTCCACCGACACAGCGACAACTCGCAGCGAATTCGCGACGACCCTGCAGATCATTCCGGTCGTCTTTTTCACGTTTCTTTGCTACCTGACGATAGGCATTCCGCTCGCCGTGCTGCCCGGCTATGTCCACGGCGACCTCGGCTACAGCGCGGTTCTCGCGGGCGCGGCGATCAGCGTGCAGTACCTCGCGACGCTGGCCTCGCGGCCGCTCGCCGGCCGTTCCGCGGACACGCTCGGGCCGAAGCGCACGGTGTCAATCGGTTTGCTCGGCTGCGGCGCGAGCGGCGTTCTGTTGTTGCTGGCGGTGTTGAGCGGGCGCTGGCCGGCGGCGAGTCTCACCCTGCTGGTTTGCAGCCGGCTCGTGCTCGGCTTCGGGGAAAGCCTGTGCGGCACGGGTGCGATTCTGTGGGGGATCGGCCGCGTGGGCACGAACAACAATGCGCGAGTGATCTCGTGGAACGGCATCGCGACATATGGCGCGCTGGCGGTAGGCGCGCCGCTCGGCGTCGCGATCGAGCGGACGGTCGGCTTTGCGGCGCTCGGCATTCTCGTGATACTGCTGGCGGCGCTCGGCTACTACCTCGCCCGGTCGATGGCGGCTGTGCCTGTCGTGCATGGCGAGCGGATGTCGTACCGAAGCGTGTTCACGCGGGTGCTGCCGCACGGTATCGGCCTCGCGCTCGGCTCGGCCGGCTTTGGATCGATCGCGACGTTCATCACCTTGTTTTATGCAGCGAAGCAGTGGCCGAACGCGGCGTTGTCGCTGACGGTGTTCGGCACGCTGTTCATCGGCGCGCGGCTGCTGTTCGCCAACACGATCAAGACGTATGGCGGATTCCGCGTCGCGATTGCTTCGTTTTCCTTCGAATGTGTCGGCTTGCTGATGCTGTGGCTCGCGCCTGAGCCGCATGTCGCGCTTGCTGGTGCTGCGTTGACCGGCTTTGGTTTTGCACTGGTTTTCCCGGCGCTTGGCGTCGAGGCGGTAGGACTCGTGCCGCCGGCCAGCCGGGGGGCCGCTTTGTCGGCTTATTCGGTGTTTCTGGATTTGTCGTTGGGGATTACGGGGCCGCTGGCCGGGTATATTGCCGGCGAGTTCGGGTATGGGTCGGTGTTTTTGTTTGCGGCTGTGGCCGCTGCGGCGGCCGTGGTGTTGTCGGGGTTTCTTTATGTTCGCGATGTGAGGGTCGGGAAGATGCCTGCGGCGCTTTGAGGTTTTCTGGGTTTTTGGGTTTCTGCGTTTGTTTGTGGTTAAACCCCTTGGCCTTTCCTTGAGGCCACGGTGGTCTATTAGTGTTGCCCCTGTGCGGGGCGGCACTTACTTTCTTTGCCGCCGCAAAGAAAGTAAGCAAAGAAAGCGGGCTCACACCGCCAGCTCATAAGTGAGTCCCTCGCTCGGAGGGGGTAGTGGTGCATCTGGAATCCGTGCCCTCGCACATTCCACCGCCGTGACAAGGCAGTCATTCTTCTGGCGACGCTGCGCGCGCCGCAGCGGTCGTTCTCAACACCACCCTCCGTTCAACCGCTCCCCTTTCTGTTTAGTTTCCTGATCATTTTGTATGTCAGTTGCGCCGGTCCCTGACCGGGACGCGCGCCGATTGCGCTCCCACATTCCAGCGCCGCCTCGCGAAAACCCATCAGCACCTCGCCGAGGCGCTGCCGACGGCCCCACCGCGCGTAATCGCGAGCGACTGGGCTGGGCCCGCCCCTTCCGGCGAGCACGCAGTGCGAGGCGGGAAGCATGACTGCCTTGTCACTAGCGCGGAGTGCGCGAAAACACAGATTCCAGATGCACCACTACCCCCTCCAAGCCAGGGGACCCACTTACAAGCTGGCGGTGTAAAGCCGCTTTCTTTGCCTACTTTCTTTGCGGCATGCAAAGAAAGTAGGTGCCGCCCCGCACAGGGGCAACACCAATAGACCACCGTGACCTCAAGGAAAGGCCAAGGGGGTTAACAACACATCAAAACAACAAAACCAGCAAACCCTCACTTCCCCCCCGACAACCCCCTCTCCAACGCCGCCACGCCGGCAGGCAAATCCACCTTCACTCCAAGATCCACCATCGTCCGCCCCAACGCATGCACGGTCCGGAAAAGATTATGCTCACGGCACTGCTCGCCCATCTGCCCAATACGGACAATCGGCAATCCGAACGACCCGGAAATCTCCACCTGATGCTGCCGCGAAATATGCGCGCAGACATCGCCCGGACTCAAGCCCGGGGGCACCTCGATCCCCACCACCGAATTCAACCGGTACTCCTTCGGCGCATACAACTGCAGACCGAGCGCCGTCACGCCCTCCTGTAATGCCACGGAACACTTCAAGTGCCGCGCGAAACGCTTCTCCAGCGTCTCGGCGCATACGAGCCGCAACGCTTCGTGCAGCGCGAGCACGCCCGACACCGGTGCCGTGTAGTGATACCCCGCGTTGTGCCAGAAGTTCTCAGCAAGCGATGCGTCCAGGCACCAATGCGCGTTCGGCGCCGTCCGTCCCTTCACCCGCTCCCACGCCGCATCGGAAAACGCAATCAGCGAGACACCCGGAATCGACGACAAACCCTTCTGCCCACCGGTGATGACCGCGTCGATACCCCACGCGTCCATCGCGAGCGGCATTGTGCTCAATGTGCAGACGGCGTCGACGATCACGAGCGCGCCCGCCGCTTTCGCCAGCGCCGCGATGTCCTTCAATTGATAATTCCACACCGTATTCGACGTCTCGCCCTGCACGATCGTGACGATCTCGGGGCGCTCGCGGCGAATCGCGTCCGCGATCTGCTCGAGAGTTGCCACTGACCTGTCGGCCACTTCCAGCACGCTCACCTGCGCACCGACGCGGCGGCCCATCTCGGCCATCCGTCCGCTGAAGAAGCCATTCTTGATGCTCAGGACGCGCGTGCCTTCCCAGGCGAGATTGGAGATCGCCATTTCCATCGCGGCCGAGCCCGGGCCCGCGACGCCCAGCACCCATTTCGAATGCGTCTGGAACACATAGCGCGCCATCGTCTTCACCTGGCTGATCACCTTCACCATCGTCGCGCCCAAATGGTTGATGACGATCGTGTTGGCCTTCGCGACGGCCGCGGGGATCGGCACGGGACCGGCGCCCATCATCAGCAACGGCTCTTCGGGAAGAATGGCGTCGAGCGATTCGACAACCGGGCACGGCACAGCAGTGGACGCAACGTTGAATGATGAAGTCGGCATGATCGGTACTTGAAGGAAAGCGCAAGATGGAATGCACAGGAGCCAACGGCCTCGTCAGCTGTCATGCTGGCAAGGCCGTCGTTCGATGATTCACTGATCCGCGCGATTGCGCAAGTTTTTTGACCATGCTTCGTGCAACCGTGCTGCGCGTGCCGAGTCAGGCAACGGTTGCTCAAGCGTCATTTCACGGCGCTCTTGTCGAGTTTCTTCCCGGTCGCCGCATTGAAACGCTCGACATATTCCTCGATCAGACGGCGCATGGCCCGCCCGATCTGCCGGTAATCGGACTCGTTGAGGTTCGCGAGCGACACACGGCCCGACGGATGCTGCGTGCCGAAGCCGCGTCCGGGCAGCAGCACGACACGCGCTTCGCGCGCGAGGCGAAACAGCAGTTCGGAAGGCTCGGTGTTGTCCAGCAGCCAGTCGACGAACTCCCGCCCATGCGCCCGCTCGCCGAGGTACTCCACGTCGAGAATAGTGTAGTAGTCCACCTGATTCGGGTCGTCGTCCTTGAATGAAATGCCGACCTCTTCGTAAAGCGCCTGCTTGCGCTTGCGGATCAGGCGCTTTAACGCATTCTTGTAGGCGTCCGGCGTGTCCATCAGCGAGAACAGCGAAAACAGCACCATTTGCACCTGCTGCGGCGTGGACAGCCCCGCTGTGTGATTCAGCGCGACGGTGCGGCTGTCCGCCACCAGACGGTCGATGAACCTGAGCTTGCCCGGCTCGGTGGTAATCGACTCGTAGCGTTCGTGCAGCTGTCTTTTTACGTCCTCCGGCAATTCGGCGATCAACCTGTCGAGCACATTGTCGCGATGCGTCGCAATCGTGCCGAGGCGCCAGCCGGTCGCGCCGAAGTACTTCGAATACGAATACACGAGAATGGTGTTCTTCGGCGCCAGCGCGAACAGCGAAACGAAGTTGTCGGCGAAAGTGCCGTACACGTCGTCGGTGAGGAGAATCAGATCGGGCCGCTCTTTTACGATGTCGGCAATGTATTGAAGACTTTCGTCGTCGATTTTCACGGAAGGCGGATTGCTCGGGTTGACCAGAAAGAACGCCTTCACCTTCGGATCGCGCAGCTTGTCGAGCTCGCGTTTTGAATACTGCCAGCCGTTTGCGACGTCGGCTTCGAGATTCACTACGTTCAGCTGATAGTCGTTCAGCCGCGGGATCTCGATGTACGGCGTAAAGATCGGCATGCCGAGCGCAATCGTATCGCCCGTCCTGATGAGGTGATTCTCGCGCAGCGTGTTGAAAATATACGTCATGGCCGCGGTACCGCCCTCCACGGCGAATACGTCGAACTCGCCGACGAACGGATGTTGACCGATCATCTCGCGACGCAGGTACTGTCCGACAATTACTTCGGATAGCTTAAGCATTCTATCGGGCACCGGATAGTTCGATGCCAGAATCCCCTCGCACATCTCATACAGAAAGTCGCCCGCGGACAGTCCCAATTGATCGCGCACATACGACACCGCGCCGCGCAAAAAGTCGATTCCCGGCACGCCGCGGTTTTCGCGCAGGAACAGGTCGAAGCGCTCCTCGAGGCCCTCGCGCCGTGGAAATCCGCCAACGCCCTCCGGCATGTAAGCGAACGAGCGCTCCGACTCGCGCATCGCAAAGAGACCGAGCTGCCAGAAACCGTGACGCGGAATCGTCGCGAGAAAATTCGGATTGCCGCGTCCTGCGTTGAGCATCGCCATGTTGGCCGGACGCTCCACGACACCGCCGCCCGCCGCCTTGATGAGTTCGTCCTTCAACTCAAACGGGCTGAGCGCTGCAAGACCCGGTTGAGCCATGTCTGCATGCGTGGTGCCGCCATTCTGTTTTGCCATGATGCGTTCTCCGATGAGCCAGATGAAAGGCGCGACCGGGCATCGGCGAACGACGCCCCGGCCCGCGCGAAGAAAAGATGCGATGCGTTTTCTAGACGAGTCCGACGACGAGCGGCCCGAGCAGCGTCAAGGCGACGTTTGCGATGGCATACGTGATCGCGAACGGCACGGTAGGCACCGCGCTCTCGGCCTTGTCGAGCACGCCGCCGAACGCCGGATTGGCACTGCGCGAGCCCGTGAGCGCACCCGCCAGGATGGCCGCGTTGTTGTAGCGGAGCACGTAGCGGCCGAACAGCATCGTGAGGAGAAGCGGAAAGAGCGTGACGAACACACCGAGCAGGAAGATCGTCATGCCGCTTTGCCTGACCGTCACCACAGCCTGCAAGCCGGAATTCAGGCCGACCACGGCGACGAAGGCCGCGAGTCCGAAGTCCTTCAGCAACTGCGACGCCGCCGTGGGCATGACGCCATACATCGGATGCTTGCCGCGCATCCAGCCGAACAGCAGGCCGGCAAGCAGGCAGCCTCCGCCTGAGCCGAGCGTGAGCGGAACGCCGCCGACGTCGACGACGATCAGCCCGATCAAGAGCCCGAGCACGAGACCCGCGCCCATGTAGATGAAATCCGTCTTGTTGGAGTACGGCAATTCGTAGCCGGCGGCTTCCACCGCGCGCTTCGTGTCCTTCGGCGATCCGTAGAAGGTGATGACGTCGCCATGTTCGAGCTTCGTCTCGGGCAGCAGCGGCAGCGGCTGGCCGGCACGCGACACGCTCTGGATATACACGCCGTGGCGCATGTCGCGATCGACGAGTTCGCGCGCGGCCGCAATCGTCGTGTGATTCATGCCTTTGCGCGTGAACACGCCTTCGCGTGTTTGCATGACGACGCCCAGGTCGCCGATGCCGGCCACCTCGCTGCCGTTTGCGCCGAAATCGACCACGGCTTCGCGGCGGCCCACCACCAGCACGACGTCGTCGGGCGCGAGCTGCAGATCGGGCGTCGGGTCCAGCGCGTGGCCGCCCCGCTTGACGCGCTCGATGGTCAGCAGGTCGCGATGCAGCGTCTCCACCTCTTTGACGGTCTTGCCGGCGCTGAAGTCGATCCGGTACGCGCGCCCCACCAGTTCGGGTAACGCTACAAGCTGTCCGGGCGCGCGGGACGGCCCGCCCGGCGCGAGGTCGCGTTCGGCTTCGACCGATGCATCGCGCAGGCTCTGCCCCATGAACTTCGGCAGCACGTTCACGCACACGATGATGGCGCCGAGCGAGCCGAACACATAGGTCACGGCGTACGCAATCGCGACGTCGGATTGGAGGGACTTGACCTCGTCGGCGGGCAGCCCGAGGCGCGCGATGGCATCGCCTGCGGTGCCGATGATCGCGGATTGCGTCAGCGCGCCGCCCGCCAGCCCGGCGGCGAGTCCCTTGTTCAGATGGAACAGCTTCGCGCAGACCACCACGGTGATCAATGCCGTGACCGCAAGAAAGACCGCCATGGCGATCTCGCGCAGCGTCTTGCGGTTGAGCGAATTGAAAAAGCCCGGCCCGGAGTCGTAACCGACTGCGTAGATAAACACGGCGAACATGACCGCCTTGACGCCGTTATCGATCGTGACACCAGCCTGACTAATGACCACGGCCGCCAGCAACGAGCCGCCGACGCCGCCTAACTGAAATTTGCCGAAGTTGATCTGGCCGATGAAGTAACCTGCTGCCAGCGATAAAAACAGCGCGATTTCAGGAGATTTCTGAAAGATGTGATGTAGCCAGTCCATCATGTCCTCGTTGTTTCGTTTGTTGTACTAATCGATATGCGTGGTCGGCCACACGCAGGCGCTGCCGTTGGCCGACGTCGGACTGGCAATGTCCCACAGACAGTTGAAGGTTGGGACGGCGGGTGCGGCATAGATTATGCGACCTTGCGATCATGGTCAATGTTGGATTTCGAGGGCGAACGCTTCAGGGCGG
>NZ_CADIKB010000020.1 GCF_902859825.1 Paraburkholderia phenoliruptrix
TCCCGCGCCTTGCTTCATCATGTGCACTTCTATCGCAGCGCGAGACAACCCGTTTCGTTTCATCTCGAATAGCGCGGGATGCCGATCCTCAAATAGACCGGGACGTAACACATGCTGAATACGCAGTGCGCGCTCACGCTTTAACGCCCCTGTATCCATTGCATCCTTAATCCGCTGTCCCTCCTTGCGATTCGCACCATCAAGGACGTAGATCATCGTAGTCAGAAGGTTGCGGTGGCCCAACTGCTGAGATAAAGCCTGGAGCGTCGCATTGGAATATTGATAGTAGTAGACCAGCGCGTAGAACCTCCGGAACATGTGGGGCGTGGCGATCAGGGTCGCTTCGTCACCTAATGCCAAACGAACGAATTGCTCTGCGGCTCCACGACAAGACTCGAATTCGTACCAGCAGTGCTCCGCCCCAATGCCCGCTGTCCAGCTTAAGCGACGATACGAAAACAGCGACCGTTCGCGGACCGGCGTCGCCGACCATGTGCAGCGACCTGCGGCTTTGTCGAAATCGACATATATGCGCTGAATAGACTCTAAAAGATTGGACGCGTCAACAGTCAGCTGATTGACATAGAAGTCCTCGTAGTCCATATGTGTTTTTTCCAGATAAAACTTACCCTCGAACAACCCTAGCTCGATCGAAACGGATTTGATGTATCCGCTGTGAATGCCAAACTTCCTATGGACCACTTCATCCCTGCGACGCGCATTCATTGATGTCACCACTACAAAGACCGCCGTATAGAGAAGAAGGATCGCGCGGCGCAGCGTCATCGTGCTTGAATTTGGTGCTGGGGAATCCAGGCCGGTCATCGGGGACGGGAGGAGAGAATCCAGATGTTCGCGCGCTTTGGACGTCGCAAATTTGCTTTGGAGCTCGCTAACAACAAAGCGTTGGAGGTCAACTTTTCCCGTATATCCTGAACACGAAAAAAGTTCTTCAAGCAGATCGACGATGCGTGGGCCGATCTCGTAGATCCAGCGGCAGCCCTCGGAAAGTAGCAATCCCGCTTCTGTAACACCGAGATTTCTTGTCCTCGAGATAGGCTTGCCATATTTCTTCGCCGTATCCTGCAAATTCGGATACGGGTACGCAGACGCTCCCAAGCCAAGTGGCAAATCAAAGAGATAATTCAGTGCTGCCATTACTTCGCGCAAGCTGCTACGCGACATCAACTCGGCTGGCTGCTCGTCTTCGCAAATAAATTCGGACATGTCGAGTTGATCATGATGATGGCTTCTGGCTAACTTGATAATTTTGACGTAGTGGGCGGTCTCTTGTCCCTGAACGTTGGTGCCCAACGCTCGACGAAAAGCTTCGGTTGCAACGTTGGGGCTCCAAGAATTTCTGGTCAATCGCGTTAAGTCGCCCCCGTCCTGTATGTGTTCAATCAGCCTTTCACGGATTGCCAAGGCGCGTTCCCAGCCCCCATTACCGATGGAACGGATGAGTTCGTCCCAAGACTCACGATCGACTGACGAGACTGAAGTCCCATTGCGAAACCACATGTACTCAAAAAACTTCGCGAGGTTCTTTGCCAGGTTCGTAGCACGACGCCGAAAGGCTTTTTCGGTGATCGACCGGCGATAATATTCGTTGAGTGCGAGTACTATCGCCGCCGCAAAACTAGGTTGGTCGCGGAACCGTTGACACGTCGAATATAGGGCATTCGGCGGAAGCCAGAATTCACCGACATCAATTTCGAAGAATGATGATTCGTCATGGCGAGCGCCTGGATCAGGAAATCTCACACGCCAAGTGCCGAGTAATGTGACTTGACTTCCGAGCGCTGAGCGCACGAGTTCCATCAAGCTATCAGGCTCATTTGTATTGACCCGCTCCCCCGTGTCAAGATTAGTCATTCGCTATCTCCCTTTCTATATGGTTGAGTACGTGACCGTAAGGACCTTCCTTTACGTACACATAGAGAGCAAACGTGAAGAACATGCTTGGGACATGGAAGGCATGGAATGCGTCTGGATTCGCCTGAAGTAGTCGCTGCCATGAATCTCGGTAATAGCGTCTTTTGAGAGCCAGTTCGTTAAGACGGGCCTCATTAAGTACGATCCTCTGGTTCCGACACTCTCCATCGACGTGGCAACGCTTTCCATCGCAAAATTCGCCCGCTAAATACGAAGGATCGGGAGGCTCCGCCGGGTTCGCGCACGTCGTGCCATCGCCGACTGGAATCATCAAGTTGGAGTCAACAAATTTAGTGTCCGGGGCGGGTCCGCGGTAGCGCCCATCTTTCTCGAGCTTGAACTTTACGGTCGCCTCGAACCTACGTTGGAATTCGAGGTTATTGGCCGAATTGAGCCTTTTGGCGAACTCCTGATCGAGATAGACACCAGTTGTTGCGATCGTTTTGTGACCTGCGACTTGTCGTGCTCTTTCTGGATCCCGTGTTGACAGGAAATGCCCCATTAACACCTGCGTGCGTATTTGATCGAATGAAAACGGAGCGATTCCATGGCTTTCACAGAATCTCGGCAGAATCCCTTGAAAACCCACATACTGATGCGTGTACGGCTCAGATTCCGAGTTTGAATATCCAAACCATATTCGGGTTTCATTTTCTTCTACACGGCCCAACTGCTTCAATTGAGCGAGATTCCATAGGACTAACTCGAGCGCTTTTATGCCGTACCTGTGAGTTTTGTCAATATATACAAACGGCGTATCGTCGTCTGTTTTGGATTTGAAACCTTGGATTTCATATCCATCGTCGGTTTTGCTGATTCGATCAGAGGTTAGATTCACTACCCCATTCATGTTCCACCCGGTATAGAACATAAGCAAAAGAAATGCCGCTGCTAATTCGTCTGTGTGAATTCGATTCAACAGAAAAAGAACATTGCGAGCGCTACGTTCGATATGTTTTTCGAGGGCTGGATATAACTTCCTCAGGGGGTCCTTCGCGGCTGAAAAAATAAAAGTCCCAGCTTTTTGAGGAGTCGCCAACTTCTTTATTTCTATTTGCTGGAGATAGGCACTGATACAGTCCTCTGAGGATACTTGTGCAACCTCTCTAAATACCCAATTCGAAACATGTACGTGGCTAGTGAGGCGATCAAACGCAATTACTGTGCGTTCAGGCAAATCAAGTTTTGCTCGCGCAAGTCGATTCAAATCAGTTCGAATTTCGTCCCAAAATGTCAAATCAGAAATGCACGCCTCAATTATTCTTTCCGAGTCGGCATCAATTCTTCGAAGTGCTTTTTCTTCTAGGTCTTTAATCGTCTCGTGCGTTAATGCAGATATTGGCGCGCGTTCGTTGTAATTCCCATCCTCTTGCACCAAATCGCTGATTATCGGGCGCGGCTTTGACCGCTGAGGCTTTTGGCGCCTGACACGCATCGTGCTTGGAGTTACCTGCTCAAGGAACAAACCAGCGGTTTCTCCAAAACTAATAACTCGCGCCCTCAGTTCGCCTATCGCTCGCTTTTGTACGGTGTCGGCCAACTCGGTTCTTTTGGCGCACCACTCGACCGCTTCGAACATTTCAAAAAGATCCGACCGCCTTATTTCTTTGGACGGGGCGGCGAAGATTTTTTGCACGCGACTGTCAGATTGTCCCAGTTCTATTGCCTTGTGCAGCAGATTCATTGCCGAAGTGCCATACGGCTGGATAAGGGAACGCGCGGAGATACTACGAAGCATCTCTTCGAGCCAGCCATCCGTACCCATCGAAGCCTTCCGGATTGTGAAATTGACAACGGTTCTGTATTCGCGTGAATACCGTCGATAGCTTGTCATCACGGGTATAGACACGTCGGCTTCTACTGTGCTCATGCAGAGTAATCCTATAGTATAAATGTCTGATTTTTATAGATAATTGTTCTTGATTCATATTGTTATACTACACTTACCTCAACGGTCAATCTCGCGCCCGCGGACTTGCCCAAGGAGTCCGGCCGCTTCGACCTGCCCATTGCCTTGGGCATTCTCGCGGCGAGCGGACAGATTCCGGCCGAGTCGCTCGTCAATCGGGAATTTGCCGGCGAGCTGTCGTTGACGGGCGCACTGCGTCCGATGCGCGGCGCCTTCGCGATGGCTTGCGGCACGGCGCGCGGCGCCCGTGCGGGTGCTGGTGCGGGTGCCCGTGCCGCGGTCGATGATGGAAGCGCGGCCGCACAGCTGCCGCCGCCGCGCAATCCACAGCTGTATCTTCCCGCGGCAAGCGCGGCGGAAGCGGCGCTTGTGCCCGGCGTCGACGTGTACGGCGCGACCGATCTGCCGTCGCTGTGCGCGCATCTCGCCGATGCGCCGGACGCGCGCCTTCATCCGGTGGCCGCGCCCAGCCTGGCCGATGCCGCGCCTGCCGCGGTGCCCGACATGGGCGATGTGATCGGTCAACGGGGCGCGCGACGCGCACTCGAAGTCGCGGCGGCCGGTGGTCACCACGTGCTGCTCATTGGCCCGCCGGGGGCGGGTAAGTCGATGCTGGCCGCCCGCTTGCCCGGCCTGCTGCCGCCCATGACCGACGACGAAGCGCTCAGTTCGGCGGCGCTGCTATCGGCGAGCCGCGCCGGTTTTACGCCGGCGCAATGGCGCCGGCGGCCGTTTCGGGCGCCGCATCACTCGTCGAGCGCGGCAGCGCTGGTGGGCGGGCGCAACCCGCCGCAGCCGGGCGAGATTACGCTCGCGCACCTCGGCGTGCTTTTTCTCGACGAATTGCCGGAGTTCGACCGCGACGTGCTCGAAACACTGCGCGAGCCGCTGGAGGCCGGCCGCATCACGATTTCGCGCGCGGCGCTGCAAGCCGATTTTCCGGCGGCGTGCCAACTCATCGCGGCGATGAACCCGTGCCCATGCGGCTGGCGCGGTGACCCCAACGGACGTTGCCGCTGCACGCCGGAGATCGCGGCGCGCTACCTGCGCAAGTTGTCCGGTCCGTTGCTCGACCGGATCGACATTCAACTGGAAGTGCCGGCGCTCACGTCGACGGAATTGTCCGCGCGCTCGACTGCCGCCGGTGAAAGCAGCGAGGCCATCGCCCGCCGCGTGCATGCCGCGCGCGAGCGGCAATTGGCGCGGCAAGGCAAGACGAACCGTGAATTGAGCGGACGTGAAGTCGACGAAGTCTGCCGTCCCGACGCGGCCGGCGAAGCGCTACTGCGGGAGGCGGGCGAGCGTTTCGGCTGGTCGGCGCGGGCCTATTACCGGGTCCTGAAGGTTGCGCGCACTATCGCCGACCTGGCCGGTGCGAGCATGCCGAGCGCCGCGCAGATCGGCGAGGCGGTTCAATACCGGCGCGCTTTTGGCTCCAGTTGAGAAGAAAAATATGCTGTCAAGACTTGACTTATACACACGTCCGCGTTCCAGATAAATTTTGAAACATCTGAAAGGTACTTCGAAGGCGCCCCGCTGATGCCTTTGATTTAAAAGAATTTTTTATGAGGCGCCGTCGGCGTTGCGGCTGACGAAATGCCCGCCGGGCGGGCATCTGCGGCAAAAAAACGGGAGTTCTCAACAGAGTTATCCACAGAACGGTCCATGCAGTGGAAAACCTCAAGGTAAACCGCGAATTAGCGCTGGAAGCTACGAAGGAACTTTCACTGTGCGAGCGAATCGCCTAGCCGGGCAATCGGCCAAAACTACCGCTTTCAATACAGTTGGAACGACGAAAAAAACTGGTCGACCTGTTCCTGCGGCAACGGCTTTGAAGCGATGATCGCCGCCTGATACGCATGGCGTCCGCGTGCCACGAGGCGCGCGTACACCGTCCGCGACTCATGAGCCGAGCCGGCCTCGCCGGTCAGCTTCATCTCCAGTCCGGGAACTTTGCCGCCTGCCGCGAGCGGGATCTGGACCACGTGGGCGTCGGGCGGGACGCCTACATTTCGCGCGAGGCCGGTGCGCAGAAAGTCGAGCGCCTTGCGCTGCGTCGCTTCGCTGTCGTCGGGCAGCATCAGCGTGCCGACCGCGAACACCGCGTCGCCGGCTTCGGCCGTCTGCATGGCCATCTGCATCGGCGTGCCGTCGATCTGCACCGCGCGCTGATCGTTGCCCGGTTTGGCCGGCAGGTCGATGGCATAGCCATTGTCGTTATTCATGATGGTGCGCCAGTCGAAGGTCGGCGAGCAGCCGCCGAGCACCACACCGAGCGCGAGCGCGCAGGCCGCCACGCGTACTGCCGACCAGGCTCGCGACCCGCGGTGCGGGGTTGGATCCGCGGCATGGATAACGGAGGCGCGACTCGGGAAACGATGCGAGGGAATTCGAGCGAGGAGCAGGAGAAGGCGAAAAACTGTGTGGAGCATGAGAACTGGGCACCGGTGACGCGGCTGAGATGGCGTGAGGATCAAGCGCTATTATCCGTCGGCAGTTGGAAGCGTGCGTCGGGACGGCATGAGCCTCTCGCCGCCGCCTCGGCCACGCTCCGGCCCTGCACTGCCGCGTCGCCCGAATAGGACTACAATAGCGAAGTTACGCCGCAGCGCTCCCGAGCCCAGCCGGCGCACTGCCCCGCGCGTTTGCGCGACTTCCGAGGTTCCGTTCATGAGCTCCATCACGTCGACCAGCGCCGTCACGCGCACGAATCCGCTTCGCTATCTGATCATCGCCGCCGTGGCGATTGCGATCGGCGTGGCGGGTTATTTCGCGTTCGCCGGCCAGCAGCGCGTGCCCGACGCGACCTTCACGCTGCTCTCCGGCCAGAAAGTCACCACTGCGGACCTGAAAGGCAAGGTCTACCTCGTCAACTTCTGGGCAACGAGCTGCGACACCTGCATGAAGGAAATGCCGCAAATGGTGCAGACGTATAACCGCTTCAAAGGCAAAGGGCTCGAATTCGTCGCGGTCGCCATGAGCTACGACGCGCCGATGTACGTGACCAACTACACGCAAACCCGTCAGTTGCCGTTCAAGGTCGCCATGGACGACGGCTCCGCCGCCAAACAGTTCGGCAACGTGCAACTGACGCCGACCACCTTTCTCGTCGATAAAGACGGCAAGATTCTGAAGCGTTATGTCGGCGAGCCGCAATTCGCGGAACTCGACCAGTTGCTGGAAAAAGCCCTGAACGCGGCTTGAGCGCAAGAGCGCCACGGCGGCTGACCGGTGTCGCCAATCGGTGACGAAACCGGTCGCACAACCCGCTAACCCACAGCGAGCTTAAGGCTCAATAAAAAACGCCGGCATTGCAAATTGCCGGCGTTTCCATTTTCACCGCTCTCCATCCCCTTTGGCCGCAAGCCCATAGCGCTTGATCTTCTCGTAAAGCGTCGCCTTGCCCAACTGCAGCCGGTCCGCCGCCACCGCCACCGCTCCGCCGCATTGCTCGAGCGCCTCCGCGATCACCGCGCGCTCGAACTGCTCGACACGCTCCTTCAACGGCTGGGTGTCGCCGCCCTCTTCGCCGAAAGACATCACCGGATCGTCGGCGACGCCGAGGACGAAGCGGTCGGCGGCATTGCGCAGCTCGCGCACGTTGCCGGGCCAGTCGCGCTGCATCAAGCTCGCGCGTTGCCGGTCGGTGAGAATCGGCGCGGGCCGCTGATAGCGCACCGCCGCGTCGAGCAGAAAATGCTCGAAAAGCGGCACGATGTCCTCGCGACGCTCGCCAAGCGGCGGTAGAGCGATCGTCACCACATTCAACCGGTACAGCAAATCGCGGCGGAACGAGCCGTCCGCGACGTGTTCGGCCATGTCGCCTTTTGCCGCCGCGACCACGCGGCAGTTCACGCGAATGGGCTGATTGGAGCCCAGACGTTCGAGCACACCGTCCTGCAGCACGCGCAGCAGCTTGACCTGCAACCCGAGCGGCATGCTTTCGATTTCGTCGAGGAACAGCGTGCCGCCCGATGCATGTTCGAGCTTGCCGATCCGGCGCTTCGCGGCGCCCGTGAAGGCGCCTGGCTCGTAGCCAAACATCTCCGATTCGAACATTGGCTCAGGCAGCGCGCCGCAATTCACCGCAATAAACGGTTTGTCGCGCCGCGGCGAGAGCTCGTGCAGGCTGCGCGCAATGAGTTCTTTGCCCGCGCCGGTGTCGCCGTTGATCAGCACGGACGCATCCGTCGGCGCAATGTTGGCGATGAGCCGCCGCACCTGCTCGATGGCCGGACTGCGGCCGATGATGCGCGGCGCCACCGCATTCTGCCCCGCGAGCTCGCGCCGCAGCGCGTTGTTTTCGAGCACGAGCTTGCGCCGCTCCAGCGCGCGCCGCACGGTCTCGATCAGTCGCTCCGACGCGAACGGCTTTTCGATGAAGTCGTACGCGCCGTCGCGCATCGCCTGGACCGCCATCGAAATATCGCCGTGACCGGTGACGAGAATCACCGGCACGTCGGGCGCGCGTTCGTGACATTGGGCGAGCAGATCGAGCCCGCTTGCGCCCGGCAGCCGGATGTCGCTCACGATCACGCCGGAGAAATCCGCGCTGATCGACTTCGCGGCGGATTCCACGGACGCATGGCCGACCACGTCGAAGCCCGCCAGTTGCAGACTCTGCACGCTGGCGCGCCGCACGAGTTCGTCGTCTTCGATATACAGCACCTGCAAGCCGTCGTTCAGCATGTCTTTCTCATGGGATTCAGGAACCCGTCGCGAGCGAGTCCGCGGCAGGGCTCGTCTGCGCGCGGGCGCGGCGCAGCGTCAACACAAATAATGCACCGCCTTGCGGCGCATTACGCGCCACGAGCGTGCCGCCGCAGTCCCGCGCGATCGACGACGAAATGGCGAGCCCGAGGCCGAGGCCCTGGCCCATTTCCTTGGTGGTGAAAAACGGTTCGAACAGGCGCGGCAAGACATCTTCGGGAATGCCGGGGCCGTTGTCGCTTACCGCGAAAGACAGGCTGTCCGCGGCGACCTCGATGTGGACCGAAATGCGCGGCGCGCCGCTGCCCGCGGTCGCGTCGAGCGCATTGCCGAGCAGATTGATGAGCACCTGTTCGAGACGCAGGTCGTCGCAATGAACGATCAGCTCGGGATGATCGTCGGCAAGGTCGAGCGGCGCGCGCGCGCCGCTTTGCGCATCGAACAGCGCAAGCTCCAGCTCGACGCCCTGCAGGCGCTTTTGCAGCAACGCGACGGCGTTGCGCAGCGCGCGCACGGCCGGCGCACGCGCGCTGCGCGGCCGCGCCCGTCCAACAAACAGCTTCAGCTGATTGGTGATCTTGCCCATGCGCTCGGTGAGCGCGGCAATCGCTTCCAGATTCTCACGCGCCGACGCCTGGTCACCCCGCTCGAGCAGCACGCGCGTGTTGTCGGAAAAGCCGCGCAGCGCGGCGAGCGGCTGATTCAGTTCATGCGTGATGCCGGCCGCCATCTGGCCGAGCGCGGCGAGCTTGCTTGCCTGGATCAGCTCGTCGTGCGCGGCGCGCAGTTCCTGCTCGGCGCGCGTGCGTTCGGCGACCTCTTTTTGCAACTGCTCGTTTGCCTGCGAGAGGTCCGCGGTACGTTCGGCAACGCGCTGGTTCAGCTCCGCATACGCCTTTTGCAGCAGCGCGCGGCTGCGCATCACTTCGCGCACGCGCGCGCGGCGCATTCTCCAGTAGAAGGCGAGCAGCACGAGCGACACATAGCCGAAGCCGGTCACGATGGTCGCGTTGCGCGCGTCGGCGTCCACGGGACTCACCGGCGCCATGGTGATCAGATGCCAGTCCGGTACGCCCATGCCGCGCCGCGACGCGAGGTAGCGCGGCGCGTAGCGGCCGCCGCCCACGCGCACGATCTGCGCGTCGCCGTCCAGCCTGCGCTCGATCGTGACCGGCAGCGGCGCGATCGGCTGCTGCGCGTATTGACGCGCCTGGTAGATGGAATCGGCGACCTGCCCGGAGAGCGGTCGTATCGTGTGGTATTTCCAGGCGGGCACCGACGAAAGAAAGATCACGCCGTGGTCGTCGGTGACGAGCAGCGGCTCGGACGCGTCGGCGCCCTGAAACCATTCGAGATCGAGTTTGACGACGGCCACGCCGACAATCTTGCCGTCGCGCCGCACCGGCTGCGAAATGTAGTAGCCCGGCGCCTGCGAGATCGTGCCGATGCCGAAAAAGCGGCCCACGCCGCCCCTGACCGCGTCGACGAAATACGGCCGGAACTGATAGCCCGCGCCGATGAAACTGCCCGGGCCTTGCCAGTTGCTCGCGGCCACGCAGTAGCCGTCGAGCGGAATGATGTAGGTGACCGTGGCGCGCGCGTGGCGGTTCAGGTCTTCGAGATAGAGATTCGCGCGCTCCACGTTGGCCGGCGACGGATCGACCAGCACGTCCTGCACGATAGGATGTTCCGCGAGCAGATACGGCAGCGACTCATAGCGCTCGAGCGTGCTTTTCAGCGAGCTGGTGGTGCGGTCGACACGCCCGGCCGCATTGAGCCGCAAGCTGTCGATCCCGCTTTGCCACGCGATGCTGTAAGTGAGCCCGCACGCCGCCGCGAGCCCGGCGACGAGCGCGAAGAGGATCAGCAGGCGGCGGGTCACGTTGGCAATATCCGGTCGGGTGTGATCGGATATTGTGGCATAAGGCGAAGCGCCGTCGGCGCGAGCTTCCCCGGCCGGCGGCATTGGGTTTGGGCGCGCGGTCACCGGTTGCATGTTCGGGTGTCCGCGGCCGCGAATGTCACGCTTTTTTAGGAGGCGATGCCAGACGACGTCCGGCTCAAACGCCGGCGGGCTCCTTGACCGCCACGTCGCCGCGCAACGCGGCATTCAGCTTGTTGCGGTCCAGTTCTTTTTCCCACGCCGACACGACGACGGTCGCGACGCCATTGCCGACGATGTTGGTCAGCGCACGGCATTCGCTCATGAAGCGGTCGATACCGAGAATCAGCACCATGCCCGACAGCGGAATGGTCGGCACCACAGCCAGCGTCGCGGCGAGCGTGATGAAGCCCGCGCCCGTCACGCCGCTCGCGCCCTTCGAGGTCAGCATCGTCACGGCGAGCAGCGTGAGCTGCTGCGTCCACGTGAGGTCGGTGTTGGTCGCCTGCGCGATGAACAGCACGGCCATCGTCATGTAGATGTTGGTGCCGTCGAGGTTGAACGAGTAGCCGGTCGGTACCACGAGGCCTACCACCGAGCGGGAGCAGCCGAGCTTTTCGAGCTTCAGCATCAGTTGCGGCAGCGCGGCTTCGGACGAGCTCGTGCCGAGCACGATCAGCATCTCTTCCTTGATGTACGCGACAAAGCGCAGGATGTTAAAGCCCACCGCGCGCGCGATGATGCCGAGCACCACGACCACGAAGACAATCGACGTCAGATAGAACGTGCCGATCAGCTTGAGCATGGGCAGCAGCGAACCGATGCCGTACTTGCCGATGGTGAACGCCATCGCGCCGAACGCGCCGATCGGCGCCAGCTTCGTGATGATGCCGACCATGCCGAACAGGATGCTCGACAGGCTTTCGATAAACGTCGTCACCGGCTTGCCGCGCTCGCCGATATGCGCGAGCACCGCGCCGAACAGCAGCGCGATCAGCAGAATCTGCAGGATTTCACCTTGCGAGAATGCCGACACGAGCGTGTCCGGAATGATGTGCATGAGGAAGTCGACCGTGGTCTGGCCGTGCGCCTTGGCGGCGTACGACGCGACTTCCTTGCCGTTCAGCGTGGACGGATCGACGTTGAAGCCGACGCCCGGACGCAGCAGGTGCGTGGCGGCGAGGCCGAGCACCAGCGCGAAGGTCGACACGATCTCGAAGTACAGCAGCGCCTTGCCGCCCACGCGCCCGACCTTCTTCATGTCTTCCATGCCGGCAATGCCGGTCACGACCGTACAGAAGATGATCGGCCCGATCACCATCTTGATGAGTTTGATGAACGCGTCGCCGAGCGGCTTCATGTCGACGGCGAGATTGGGATAAAAATGTCCGAGCGCGATACCGATGATGATCGCCACGATCACCTGGACGTACAGCACTTTATGGATAGGTTTCTTCACGATGTTTCCTGCGATGTGGGTGAGCCCATGGCCTGCCACGCTGCGCATCATGCGAACGAATGAACGTCGCCTCTGCACGGCATTAGGCCGCGACAAGACGACGAATTCAGAAATACCAGGAAGGGAAATCGGACATCGTTGTCTCCTTGCTTTAGTTGTCGGACCGTTGCGGCCGCGCCATCTATTTTGCAAGCTCGATGCCAGCTTGATGCTTAAGACATACCCTTGATTCTTATAGATTTTTTATTCGAGACAGCCGCGCGCATTCCGGGTTTCCGGAAATCCGGACGAGCGGCGTCGGGAAAGCCGGAATTCATCGCGGCAAAAACCTTAGGGAAAACCCGCGGCCTTTGCCGGCGGGCTTTCGCGCGTGTTCAGGCGTTGCCTTCTTCCAGCACCAGCAGGTTGTCGTGGGAAAAACCGAGCGACACCGGCTGCCCGCGCTCGGGCAAACCGCGATTCGGGTCGTTGAACACGTCGAGCGAAATCACCGCATCTTTCACACGTGTTCGGATCCGCACCACGGCGCCGAGGAAATTCACTTCCTCGACGGTCGCGTTCAGCGTGTTGCGCCCGGGCGCCGCCGGTTCGAGCACGATCGCCTCGGGCCGAAGCGCCAGCAGGCGCTTCTTGCCTGCGTCGCCGGCGGGCAGTTCCTGGGTCGTGGTGAGCTCCTGGCCATCTACCGCCATCTTGCCGGTTGCCGGATCGACTACATGCCCGGCCAGAATGTTGAGCGTGCCGACAAACGACGCGACAAAGCGTGTACGCGGATAGTTATAGATCTCCGAAGGCGAGCCGATCTGCTCGACGCGCCCTTCGTTCATCACGACGATACGGTCGGAAATGGACAGTGCCTCTTCCTGATCGTGCGTGACGAAAATCGACGTGATGCCGAGTTCGCGCTGCAACGCACGAATGTCCTGGCGCAGCGAGATGCGAATCTTGGCGTCGAGCGCGGAAAGCGGTTCGTCGAGCAACAGCACCTGCGGCTTGCCTGCCAGCGCGCGCGCAAGCGCGACGCGCTGCTGCTGGCCGCCCGAGAGCTGCCACGGATAACGGCCGCCCAGCTTCGGCAGCTTGATGAGGTGCAGCATTTCCTCTACACGCTGATCGATCTCCGCCTGCGGCCGATGCGTGATCTTCAGCCCGAAGCCGATGTTCTCGGCCACCGTCATGTTCGCAAAGAGCGCATACGACTGGAACACCATGCCGACCTTGCGCTGACGCGTGCGCAAATGCGTGACGTCCTTGTTGTCGAGCCGGATGACGCCGCGCGTCGGCGCCTCGAAGCCGGCGATCATCCGCAGCACGGTGGTCTTGCCGCAGCCCGACGGTCCGAGAAACGTGATGAACTCGCCGCGCTCGATCTTCATGTCGAAGTGATGCAGCGCGATGTTCGCCCCGAAGGACTTGTGCAGATTTTCGATTTCGAGAAATGCCATGATTCGCTGCCTCAGTGAGTCAGATTTTCTGGCCGCTTAACGCGCGGGCCGAGCCGAACACCTGGATCAGGCCCATCGACGCCCACGTGATCATGAACGCGATGATCGCGAGCGCCGACGGCTCATACGCGCGATTCGCGCCGATCAGTTGCAGATACGGGCCGAACGCGGGCCGGTCGAGCAGGCTGGCCAACGTGAATTCGCCGATCACGACCGCAAAGGTGAGAAATGCGCCGGACAGAATGCCCGAGCGGATATTCGGAAAGATCACCTTGAAGAGAATGGTCGGCCAGTTCGCGCCGAGACATTCGGCGGCTTCGGTGAGCGAGCGCACGTCGACGGCGCGCAGGCCCGCGTCGACCGCGCGGTACATGTACGGCAGCGAGAGCGTCACGTAGCCGAACACGAGCAGCAGGTCGGTCGCGCGCTCATTGCTCGTGAGCGGCAAAATCGAACTGCTGTTGTAAATGCGCAGATAGCCGAACACGATCACGATGGCCGGCACGACGAGCGGCAGCAGCGTGATGAATTCGACCACCGGCCGCAGCTTCGGCAAGCGCAGCTGCACCCAGTAAGCCGTCGGCACGACGAGCAGAATGCCGACCACGATCGTCAGCAAGGCCATCAGAATGGAATAGCCGAACGACGCCTGAAAACGCGGATCGCTCAGCACGACGCTATACGCTTCAAAGCTGTAGGTGCCGCGCTTCATCCGCAGACTGAATTCAAAGGTGGCGATGAGCGGAATCAGGAAGTAGAGCGATCCGACCGTCATCGCGGTCCACGCGCCCACGCGCGATTGACTTTTCATCGACGGCCCCTTTCGGCGCGCGAGCGCAGCCAGATATACCCGCCATTCGACAAACCCGTCACGAGCACCATGCCGAGCGCGAGCGCGTAGCCGAGATTCTGGTTATGCATGACGTCGCCGCGAATCTGCGCGA
The DNA here is from genome assembly GCF_902859825.1 of Paraburkholderia phenoliruptrix. Taxonomy (GTDB): domain Bacteria; phylum Pseudomonadota; class Gammaproteobacteria; order Burkholderiales; family Burkholderiaceae; genus Paraburkholderia; species Paraburkholderia phenoliruptrix. Next base: position 14,285 of record NZ_CADIKB010000020.1, read on the forward strand.
ACAGCAGAATCGGCACGATGTTCAGCGAACTGCCCGTCAGCGCGTAGGCCGTCGCGACCGCGCCGAACGCGTTGGCGAACAGCAGGAGCGTCGCGCCGAGCACGCTCGGCCAGAGCACCGGCAGCGCGACGTAACGCCAGTATTGATACGCGGTGCCGCCGAGGCAATCGCAGGCTTCGCGCCATTCGCGCTTGAGGCCGTCCAGCGCAGGGGTGACGATCAGCACCATCAACGGAATCTGGAAATACAGGTAGGTGAGCGTGAGCCCCGAAAAGCTGAGAATGCTGAAACCCGTCGAATACAGATTGAAGCCGAGGTATTTCTTCAGCAGCACGGTGACGAGACCCACGCGCCCGAGCGTGCAGATGAAGGCGAACGCGAGCGGCACGCCGGCGAAGTTCGACGCCACGCCGGAGAACGTCATCAATGTCGGACGAATCCAGCCCGGCAGCTTGCCCTGCACCGCCGCCCACGCGAGCAGCGAGCCGATCAGCGCGCCGCCCGCGGCGGACGCCGCGCTCACCTTGAAGCTGATCCAGTAGGCGTCCAGCACGGACGGCTGAAACAGATCGCGCAGATTGGCGAGCGTGAAGTGACCTTGCGCATCCTGGAACGCGCCGATCATCAGAAAACCGGTCGGCAGAATCAGGAACAGCAGCGCGAACGTGAAGAACGGCACGACGCCGATCCATGCCAGCATCTGCGACGCGCGGCCCGGACCGTCGACGCGCGGCGCCGGCTTGGGCACCGGCGGCACCAGCAGTTCCGGCTGCACCGATCCAGCATCCGATGAAGCGCTCATAGTTCACCCTTTGGGCTTGACGACTCGCGCCGCGGAAACCGCCTTGCGAGCGGCGCCGCGGCGCACTTCAATCACGCAACGTTGACGTCACGGCGCTTACTTGACGTTCGCGCCGACCACTTCGTCCCAGTGCTTCGTGATGGTTTCCTTGTACGCGTCCTGCTGCTGCAGCGTCGGGAACACCACGTTCTTGTACGACGCAGGCGGCGGCAGCTTGTCGAGCAGCGCTTGCGGCACCTTCTTGCCGGCCACCAGTTCGTTGTAGCGCATCGGATGGCAGTAGCCGGTCAGCCAGCCGATCTGGCCTTCGTCGGAATAGAGGTATTCCATCCACAGCTTGGCGGCGTTCGGATGCGGTGCATAGGCGCTGATTGCCTGAACGTAGACGCCGGCCACCACGCCCGTCTTCGGAATCACCACCTGAACCTTCGGGTTGCCCTTCAACGTATCGCGGTCGGCAAGCGCGTTGTAATCCCAACGGACGACGATCGGCGTCGTGCCTTGCGCGAGCGATGCCGCCTTGCCGATCACCGGCACGAAGTTGCCGCTCTTGTTCAGATCGGCGAAGAACTTGAGGCCGGCTTTGTCCGCCTTCGACGCGTCGCCCTTGCTTTGCGACAGACCGGCTGCATAGACGGCCTGGATCGCCTGGTTCGCCGAGCGCGGATCGCCCGCGAGCGAGACAGCGTTCTTGTAATCGGACTTGAGCAGATCGCTCCAGTCGGCGGGCGCCTTGTCGATCATGTCGGCGTTCACTTCGAACGCGAGCACGCCGTAGTAGTCGCCGTACCAGTAGCCGTCCGGATCCTTCGACTCTTTCGGAATCGAGTTCCACGTCGACACCTTGTACGGCTGCAGCAGCCCTTCTGCCTTCGCGCTCGGACCGAACGACAAACCCACGTCGATCACGTCCGGTGCCTGCGGACCCTTGTTGCCCTTGTTGGCCTTGATGGCCTCGACTTCGTCGCCCGAACCGGCGTCCGGATTCAGTTCATTGATCTTGATGCCGTACTTCTTCTGGAAACCCGCGACGAGTTGCCCGTAGTTGCACCAGTCGTGCGGCAACGCGATCACGGTGAGCTGGCCTTCCTGCTTCGCGGCGGCGATCAATGCGTCGAGCGGCGCGGCGCAAGCGCTGCTCGCGCCCGCGGCGGCCACGCCCGCTGCGGCCGACATCGAAAGTACGCGAGCTAACACGGTGCGGTTCATAGTTTTCCCCATCCTCTGCCGAAGTTGTTGCGTTTGGAAAATGTCTCGTTCGACTTCAAGGGCGCGAGCCGTTCGCTATTGCGTTCGCTATGGCGTGCGCTTTTGTCTGCGCTTATTCCATACGCTTGTTGCCCACGCTTATTGCTGCGCTTGTGCGTCCGTCAATGCGTCAGTGCTTCCGTGCTCTCGCGCCCGTGCCATGCCCGCGCCGGTGCGGCGCTCAAAGCATGTCGTGCTGCAGCTTATCGATGCGATCTGTACAAATCATGTCGACGCCCCACTCTGCGAGCAATTGCGCACGCGCCGGGTCGTTCACCGTGTAGGCGAGTACATGCAAGCCGGCCGCGCGGATGTCGGCGACGAGCGGCTCGCTCAGATAACGGTGGCTCGCATGCAAGGACACGCAGTCCAGTTCGCGCACAATGCGCAGCCAGTCCGCGGGCACTTCCTCGAACAGCATGCCGCGTCGCAATGAAGGCGCCGCGTCGCGCGCGGCCGCGAGCGCCTCGAACGAAAACGACGACAGCAGCGGGGGCGTCTGGCCTTGCCACAACTCGAGCGCGGCGCTCGCGACGAGCCGGCCGGTGATTTCATCGCGACCGGGACACGGCTTGATTTCGATGTTCGCCGCGATGCCTTCGCGCGCGCAACGCGCGGCCGCCTCCGCCAGCGTGGGCAGGCGTGTGCCTGCGAATTGCGGACCGAACCAGGCCCCCGCGTCGAGCAACGCAAGTTGCGCCCAGGAATAGACCGCCGCCGCGCCGTAGCCGTTGGTCGTGCGATCGAGCGTGTCGTCGTGGAGCAGGAACAGCTGGTTGTCGGCGGAAAGCTTGGCGTCGAATTCGACCATGCGGTAACCGTAGCGCACACAAGCGTCGAAACCGGCTAACGTGTTCTCCGGCGCGAGCGTGCCGCCGCAACGATGCGCGACGAGCGGCGGATACGGCCAGTCTGCAGGTGCTGCGCGATCGATCCCGTTTGCCACGTCCCGTCACCTTTCACTCAGAATAAAGCGCACTGGCCAGGCGCCGACGCCTGCACTCTTGTCCAAAAGCGCCATAAAAACGCGCGAAAACACAGATTAAACTTTCCATTCGAACATTCGATGTTCGAATCAGGCGGCACTTCGATTTGCGAAGGCTAAATTCAAATACACAAACTTGCAAGCTACCAAAAAAATACAACACAATCCGGCTGAAGTAGTACGCTTGACATCGTCCGGACACACATTCGTGACCACGATGTCGTCGGTTAAGACACGTTATGCGAACGCCTTCGCATCCAGGGAAAATGCATGTGGCAGGAAGACCGTCATCAGAGAATACGCGCGTTATTGTCGACATTGCATCGGGTGTCCACCGAACGGATCATGGCGGACCTTGGCGTGTCGCGCGAAACCGTGCGGCGCGATCTGCTCGACCTCGAAGCGCTCGGTGAGTTGCGCCGCGTGCACGGCGGCGCCATCAAACCAGCCGACGAGGCGCCTATCGCCGAGCGCGCACACATGCGCGTCAAATCCAAAACGGCCATTGCGAAGGCGGCCACCGGGCTCATTGCGAGCGGCCAGACGCTGTTTATCGACGCCGGCACCACCACCGCCGCGCTCGCCGAAGAACTGGCGAAGCTCGCGAACCTGACCATCGTGACGAATTCAATCGACGTCGCACTGAAACTGCGCGGCGCAGCGGAGCAGCCGGAAGCGGGCAACGAAGTGATTCTGCTCGGCGGCACGATCAGCGACCGCGCCATGGCGACCACCGGCGCGACCACGGTGCTTGATATCCAACGCTATCGCGCCGATCTCGCGCTGCTCTCGCCGGTCGGCATCGACCACCGGCATGGCGCGACCAACTACGACCACGCCGAAACGGAAGTGGCGCGCGCGATGGTCGCGAATGCAGACCGTGTGGTGATCCTCGCCGATTACAGCAAGATTGGTCAGCGCAGCCGGATTTCATACTGCCCCGTCGAACGGATCGACGTGCTCGTCACCAACAAGAAGGCCGCAGACGTCGCGGATTTCGGTGCGCTGAAAAAGAAGTTGGAGGAAGTTGTGCTGGCGTAGCGCGCGCAGCGCCCTGCAGCGCTGCCGCGCCGACCCGCGTGCTGACCCGCCGCGCGTCACTCCTTCACATGCATGGTGTCCAGCGCGCGCTTGCGCAAGCGCGTGTCATGCAACGCGCCCGCGGCATCGAGTACCGGATAGGCAGTCGAGCAGAACAGCGAATTGAGCCGCTTCATGTCGCTGATCAGATCGAGATGCAGTGCGCTGGTTTCGATGCTGCGCAGCGTCTGCCCGGCGAGGCGGTCCAGATGCCGGTATGAATAGGCGCGCTCCAGATCGCGAAAACGCTCCTTCTCGGCCAGCAGCCGCTCGGCGCAACGCAGATCGTTATTCAGGAATACAGAAAGTCCGAGTTGCAGATTGCTGACGAGCCGCGCCTGCAAATCGTCCAGTTCGCCGAGACCTTCCTCGGAAAACGACAGACGGTGCGCGATCTTCTTTTCCTCGATATCGCCCACAATCCGCTCGATGATGTCGCCCGCATGCTCGAGGTTGATGGTCAGCGAGATGATGTCGGTCCAGCGGCGGCTGTCGGCTTCGTCGAGCTGCTCGCGCGAAATCAGCGTGAGGTAGTCCTTGATCGCCGCGTAGAGTTCGTCGACGTCGTCGTCCATACGAACGGTTTCGCGCGCCTTCTCGATATGGTTGTGATGAATCAGTTCCGCCACGTTGTCGAGCATGGTGCGCACAATGTCGCCGATACGCAGCACCTCGCGCGCGGCATTCGCGAGCGCGAGCGTGGGCGTGGTGAGCGCGGCGGCGTCGAGATGCAGCGGCCGCAGCTCGCCGTTCGGCATGGGCCGGTCCGGCAGCACGCGCTCGCAGATGCGCGCAACCGGATCGATCAGCGACAGGCATATGCAGCAACGCAGCGTGTTGTAGATCAGATGAAAGCCCACCGTGGCTTCGCGCGGATTGGCGATCAGCACCGGCAGCCAGCGCGCGAGCAATGACGTGAACGGCAGGATCAGCAAGGCGCCCGCCAGCTTGAAGGCGAAGCTGCCAAGCGCCAGCCGCCGCGCCGCCGAATTCTGCGCGGCAGCGCCCAGCAAGGCCACGAGCCCGCTGCCGAGATTCGCGCCGATCACGAGACACAGCGCCACCTTCAACGAGATCACGCCCGACGACGCGAGCGTCGCCGTGAGCAGCACCGCTGCGAGGCTCGAATACGACACCACCGCGAAGGCCGCGCCCACCAGGGCGTCGAGCATGGTGTCGCCCGTCAATGCACCGAACATGACGCGAACGCCGGCGCCATGCATCATCGGCTGAGCCGCCTCGACGATCAGATGCAGCGCGAGCAGGATTAGCCCGAGCCCGATCAGCGTCCGCCCGACCTGGCCGGCGCGCGTCTGCTTACGCGAGAGGAAAAGCGGCACGCCGAACAGAATGAGAATGGGCGACAGCCACGACAGATCGAGCGTGAGAACCCGCGCCATCAGCGCCGTGCCGACGTCCGCGCCAAGCATGATGGCAAGCCCGCTGGTGAGCGGCAAAATCCCTTGCGCTGCGAACGAGGTAAGGATCACCGCGGTCGCGTTGCTGCTTTGCACGAGGCTCGTTACGCCGACACCCGACACGAATGCGCGCCAGCGGCTACGCGTGCTGCGCCCAAGCACCGTGCGCAGGTCCGCGCCCAGCACCCGAAGAATGCCCGTGCGCACGATATGGGAGCCCCACACGAGCAGTGCCACACCGGCCAGAAGGTTAAGGAGAATCAACATAAGGCACTGCGCATTTGTTCCCTGCTGCCGTAAGCGGAACCGAATGCCGCGTGCGGCACCCGGGGCGTATGACAGTAGTGTTGCACATTTTTGCCTTATTGTAATTTTGTGCTTTTAAATATACGCTCGCGCAACGAATGTCGAGCGGCGCGGCCGTTCTTGCTGCGCGCCTTGCGCTTTGTGCCGCTCCGGTGCCGATGCCGCTTTCATTTCGAGTGGCGCTGATGCAACGTCTGTTTAACGCTTCGACCCACCTGATCACGAGGACAACCGGATGAGCCGCAATCTCGCGCTATTCGACCTGGACCACACCTTGCTGCCGCTCGACAGCGACCAGGCATGGGCTCACTTTGTCGCCGGCCTCGGCATTGAAGGCGCTGCGCGGCATGCGCAAGATATCGACGAGTATTACCGGCAATACGTGGCCGGCACGCTGGACATGACCGCCTACCTGGAGCGCACGCTCGCGCCGCTCGCGCGCCATACGCGCGAGCAACTCGATGAGTGGCATGCGCGGTTCATGCGGGAGGTGATCGCGCCCGCCATCCTGCCAGCCGCCCGCGAGCTGGTGCGACGCCACATGGACGCAGGCGACCTGTGCTGCATCGTCACGGCGACCAATGTGTTCGTGACCGCGCCGATCGGCAAGGCGCTCGGCTTCGAGCATCTTCTCGGGATCGAACTGGACACCGAAGGCGGCGATCCGCTCGCGCGCTTCACGGGCGCGGCGGTCGGCGTGCCGACTTTTCGCGAAGGCAAGATCACCCGAACCGAGAGCTGGCTGTCCTCGCTCGGCCATCGTTTGCAGGACTTTCCAGAGAGCTGGTTTTATAGCGATTCGATCAACGACCTGCCGTTGCTCGAACGCGTGACCCATCCGGTCGCGACCAACCCCGACGCGCGTTTGCGTGCGATCGCCACCGAGCGCGGCTGGCCGGTTATCGAACTGTTTCTGTGAGATGAACGGCGGCGCCCCTCATGCGGGCGCTCTGGCATTCATCTGCAAGCCCCGCCGCTGCTGCAACCCGGGCTCGCGCATTCGCCCTTGTTCGGGCGCAAAAAATGCCCGCAACATGTGCGGGCATTCTTCAGTGAGCGGACGGAAAAGCAGACACTCAGACCACGCCGGCTCCATGCGCCTGCAAATCGGCGTGATAGCTCGAACGCACCATCGCGCCCACTGCCGCGTGAGTGAAGCCCATCTTGTACGCCTCTTCTTCGTACATCTTGAAGGTGTCCGGATGCACATAAGAACGGACCGGCAGATGGTGTTCCGAAGGCTGCAAATACTGACCGATGGTGAGCATATCCACGTCGTGCTCGCGCAGATCGCGCATGACCTGCAGGATCTCTTCTTCAGTTTCGCCGAGACCGACCATCAGACCCGACTTGGTCGCGACGTCCGGGTGCAATGCCTTGAAATCCTTGAGCAGTTTCAGCGAATGCGCGTAGTCCGAACCCGGACGCGCTTCCTTATACAGACGCGGCACGGTTTCCAGGTTGTGGTTCATCACGTCGGGCGGCGCGGCATTCAGAATGCCCAGCGCGCGGTCCAGGCGGCCGCGGAAGTCCGGCGTGAGAATTTCGATGCGCGTGTCGGGCGACAACTCGCGCGTCTGACGGATACATTCGACGAAGTGCGCCGCGCCGCCGTCACGCAGATCATCACGATCCACGCTCGTAATCACGACGTACTTGAGCTTCAGCGCGGCAATGGTGCGCGCGAGGTTCGCCGGCTCGTCCGGATCGAGCGGATCGGGACGGCCATGGCCCACGTCGCAGAACGGGCAGCGCCGCGTGCATTTGTCGCCCATGATCATGAAAGTCGCGGTGCCCTTGCCGAAGCATTCGCCGATATTCGGGCAGCTCGCTTCTTCGCAGACCGTGTGCAGGTTGTGTTCGCGCAGAATCTGCTTGATTTCGTAGAAGCGCGAGTTGCCGGTTGCCGCCTTGACGCGGATCCAGTCCGGCTTCTTGAGCTTTTCGATCGGAACGATCTTGATGGGAATACGGGCAGTCTTGGCTTGCGCCTTCTGCTTCGCGGTAGCGTCGTAGGCCGCAGCCGATGCCGGCACGCCTTCCAGCGCGGGAGAAGCTGCGAGGTTCGCGGTAACGTCAGTCATTCGTTCGATCCAGTCAGGCGGTGAGCGCACCGGTCTGCGGTTGGGCGACGGCCGCGGGACTGCCGTCGAGGTTTGCGGTGAGGCGGGCTGCAAGGGTGCGGGCCACGTCGTCCCAGCCGGCCACAACGCCGAGCGTTGCCATGTCGACTGTTTCGAGACCCGCGTAGCCGCAAGGGTTGATGGCCAGGAACGGCCGTAAATCCATTTTCACGTTCAGGCTGACGCCGTGATAGCTGCAGCCGTTGCGAATCTTGAGACCGAGCGCGGCAATCTTCGCGCCGGCGTGCAATCCGGCCTGCGGCCCCGGCGACACATAGATGCCCGGCGCGCCGGCCTTGCGTTCTCCGGCAAGATTATACGCCGCAAGGGTGTCGATCACGGCCTGCTCGATCCGCGTGACCATGTCGCGAACCATCAGTTTGCGGCGCCGCAAATCGAGCAGCAGGTAAGCCACCACCTGCCCCGGGCCGTGATACGTGATCTGTCCGCCGCGGTCGACTTTCACCAGAGGAATGGCGCTGTCGGCGGCCAGCAGGTGCGCTGGATCGCCGGCCTGGCCGAGCGTGAAGACGGGCGGATGTTCGACCAGCCAGATTTCGTCGGGCGTCTCGGCGGTGCGGGCGTCGGTGAAGGCGCGCATCGCGTCGAAACTGACTTCGTAGCGTTCGCTGCCGCGCCAGCGCAGCGTAGGCGGCGCTGCGGCGGGCAATGGAGATGAAGAAATCGAAGAGGCGGACATGATCCCGGCAGTTTACCGAAATCCAGGAATCCCCGCCCAAAGTCGCCGCGCGCGAACGGCGCGGCGCTGCCGTCAAACCGTGCGCCACCCGCCGCGCAGCCACGCCGTGAAACGCTCGCCCATGCGCGCAAACCAGTTCAGCGCGCGCTCGTCGCAACGCGTCGGCACCGAGAACGCGACCGTTGCGCGCGCCGTGCCCTCGGCGCTCAACCAGAGCCGCTCGCCACGGCGCAGTCTCAAGGTGTGGCCGGGCTGCAGCCAGTAGTCTTCGGTGTCGTCGCTGCGCGTCACCCAGACCGCGCCGCCGCGCACGACGAGCTTGGTGCTGCGCGCCACCTTCAGGGGCAGCATCTCGCCGCTGTGGATTTCATACGCGATGCTAGAGGAAACTTCTCGCATAATGCCCTCGCCAAAAGTCGTTTCATGGCTACAATCGTAGGCGCAGCAAGGGTTTACGCAAAACGATCAATTTTCACCTCTATGTGAGGATAATTGCGATGGAGCTCCGTCATCTCCCGCCACTGAACGCGATCAAGGCCTTTGAAGCCGCCGCGCGCCACGAGAGCTTTTCGCGCGCTGCAGACGAGCTTTTCGTCACTCATGGCGCCGTCAGTCATCAGATCCGTGCGCTGGAAGCCGAACTCGGCGTCTCGCTGTTCGCGCGCGACGGCAAACGCGTGCGGCTCACCGAAACCGGCCGGCGCTACGCCCAACAGGTGCGGGCGGCGCTCGGCGCGCTGTGCGACGCCACGCGTCAGATCCGCGCCGGCGACCGGGAACGGCGGCTGGTGGTGTCCATGCTGTCGTCGTTCGCCGCGCGCTGGGTGACGCCGCGCGTCGGCAGCTTTATTGAGGCGCACCCGCAGTGGGATCTCGAGCTACTGTCCACGAACGCGCTGACGGACTTCGCGCGCGACGACGTCGACGTGGCAATCCGTTTCGGCTACGGCAAGTACGCGGGGCTGCATTCGGAGCTTCTCCTGGAGGAAATCTTTTTCCCGGCCTGCGCGCCCAGTTTCAACGGCGGCAAGCTGCCCAAAACGCCCGCCGAACTCGCGAATCTTCCGCTGCTGCGCTCCGACGACGAACTCTGGCGTCCGTGGTTCGACGCGGCCGGCCTGAGCGAGTGGCCGGAGCCCAAGCGCGGCGTGCTGTATCAGGATTCGTCGAATCTGCTGCAGGCGGCGATCGACGGTCAGGGCATCGCGCTCACGCGCCGCTCGCTAGCCATGCACGAGATCGCGGCGGGCCGCCTCGTGCGGCTTTTCAATGTGGACGGACCGAGCCCGTGGCAGTACTACTTCATCTGCCCGCCGCACATGCTGGAAACGGCGAGGGTGAGGGCGTTCCGGGACTGGGTGTTCGCGGAGGTGGGACGCTTCAAACTGCTTTTCGACCAGGCGTGCGAAGCCGGGCCGACGGCGAATGCGACAAGCTCCGCAGGGACGGCGGACGCGTTGCGTGTCGCGCCGTAATCTGACTCAAGCCCGATTCAAGCCGGACTCAAGCCGGATTCAAGCGCCGCTTTACAGCACGACCTTGACCATCGGATGCCCGGTGAGCGCGCGATAAATGTCGTCCAACTGCGCGCGGCTCGTGGCGCGCACCGTCACCGTCAGTCCGGTGTAATTGCCGCCGCTGGACGGACGGGTTTCGACGCACGAGGCGTCGACTGCGCTGTCGAACTGCCGGACCACCGTGACGATCGTCTCAGCAAACTCGGGGTGCGATTTGCCCATGATCTTGATCGGGAAATCGCAGGGAAACTCAATGAGTGATTCGTTCGCCGGATTCATTTACCGCTCCTTGCCGCGCCTCGGGCGCGTCTTTTGCCGCTTGGGCCTCTTTTGCCTCGTTCGCCTTGGCTCGCTGATAAGCCGCGTACAGTCCCGCAAACACCGCGCCCGGCTTGCCCTCGCCGACCGGCTGGCCGTCGAGTTGCGTGACGGGCAGCACCTCTTTGGTGGCGGAACTGATCACGATCTCGTCGGCGGCGCGCACTTCGGCCTCGGCAATCTCGCGCACCTCGAAGCGGATGCCGCATTCGGCCGCCAGTTCCTCGATCAGCCCGTAGCGAATGCCTTCGAGAATCTTGTGGCTGCGCGGCGGCGCCGCGAGCACGCCGTTCTTCACGACCCAAACATTCGACGACGACCCTTCGGTCAGCATGCCGTCGCGAAACTGGATAGTCTCGAAAGCGTCGTTCTCCGCCGCGTACTGCGCCATCAGGACATTGCCGAGCAGCGAGACCGACTTGATGTCGCAATGAAGCCAGCGGCGATCCTCGGCGCTCACGCAACGCACGCCCTCGGCGCGCTGAGCGGCGTTCGGCAGATTGAGCGGCGTGACCATGACGAACACCGTCGGCTGGATGCCGGCAGGAAATGCGTGGCCGCGCTTCGCGACGCCGCGCGTGATCTGGATATACGCGATCGCGTCCTGTTCGGCGGCGAGGCCGCCCTCGGCTTCGTTGGCCGCCGTCACGCGTCCGATCAGCGCGCGCCAGCCGGCGTTGTCGAACGGATTGGCGATGCCGATCTTCCCGAGCGAGCGCGCGAGGCGCGCCAAGTGCTGCTCGAAGCGGAAAGCCGTGCGACCGCCCGCGTGCGCGTAAAGCGGCGCGACTTCGTAAATGCCGTCGCCGAAAATAAAGCCGCGGTCGAGAACCGGCACGCGCGCCTGGGACAAAGGCACCACTTCACCGTTGAGATAGACGATAGGTTCCAGCGGAACATCGGGAAGAGCGGTCATTGCGATCAGGCTTACTTTTTCTTGTTGAACATGAGCATCAGCGAGTCCCACACGCGGCCGACCACGCCGGCTTGCGGCACGGCCTGCAAGGCGACCACCGGGAATTGCGCGAGCACCTTGCCGTCGGCGACGAGCTTCGCGGTGCCGACCTGCTGACCGTTCGCGATCGGCGCGATCAGCGGATCGATCTGGTCGATCTGCGGCTTGACCTTGTCGGCCATGCCCTTCGGCACCGTGATGTACTGATCGCTCTTCACGCCGATCTGCACGCTGTCCTGCGCGCCCTTGTAGACGCGCGGCGTGCCGACCACCTGATTCGCCTTGTAGAGACGCACGGTATCGTACGCGGAGTAGCCGTAGTTCAGCATCTTCAGGCTGTCCTGCACGCGGTCGTGCTCCTTCGTCTCGCCCATCATCACGGAGACGAGGCGGCGCGACGCGTCCGGGGTGCCCGGCAGCGAACGCTTCGCGCTCGCAATCAGGCAGTAGCCGGCCGCTTGCGTGTGACCGGTCTTCAGACCGTCGACGGTCGGGTCGATCCACAGCAGACGGTTGCGGTTCGGCTGCTTGATCTTGTTGTACGTGAACTCCTTGACCGAGAAGATGTTGTAGTAGTCAGGGAAGTCGCGAATCAGACGCGCCGACAGCACGGCGAGGTCGCCCGCGGTCGTGTAGTGCTGCGGGTCGGGCATGCCGTTCACGTCGGCAAAATGCGTGTGCGTCATGCCGAGGCGCTGCGCCTCCGTGTTCATCATGTTGACGAACTGCGCCTCGCTGCCGCCCACCAGTTCGGCGAGCGCGATGGCGGCGTCGTTGCCCGACTGGACGATCATGCCGTACACCAGATCGTGCACGGTGACGGGCTTGTTCGCCTCGACAAACATGCGCGATTCGTCCGTGCGCACGCGGCGCACCGCTTCGCTCGGCGTCACCGTCTGGTCCATCGCGATCTTTTTCGTCTGCAGTGCTTCGAAGACGAGATACGCCGTCATCAGCTTGGTAAGCGATGCCGGTTCCACACGCTCGTCCGGATTGCCCGACGCGAGCACCTGATTGCTGGTTGCGTCGACGAGCACCCACGAGCGCGCATTCACCGCCGGCGGCGGCACTTGCGCAAACGCGGTGCTGGCCGCGAGCGTGGCGGGCAACACGACGCCGAGCGTGATGGCGCGGCTGAGCGTGGAGGGAACGAAGGATGCAGCGGAGGGGAAAGACAGGCGGCCGGAGGTGGAAAAACGCATAGGGTCGGTTCGTGCAGAAAAGTACAGCGCGCGCGAGCGCAGAGTTGGGAGAGCCGGTCGGCGAGCGTCTGGCCGCAACATCAAGCGTAGCGGCTCGGGCGCCCATTGGACTTCCGGCCACGCGATCGGTTCGCGCAGCACACCTGCAGCCGGCACCGCTGCGCGCGTGAAAAGAAGCTACGCGTCGCGCGAACTGCCGCACAGGCCGTGCTGCGCCCAAAAAAGAGCGCCCATTATACGCGCGCTACACTCGCAACTTCGCGCAACGGCGGGCGATAAATTGTGAGTTTTTGCCTACCTGTACCCGCGAAAACGCGCGTCAGCCGATCCGTCAACGCCACGCGTCGACAATGATCCGCTTCAGGATGTGCAGCTTGCGATGCAGGAAATGCTCGGCGCCCGGAATCACGACAACCGGCAATTCCTGCGGCCGCGCCCAGTCGTAAACGGATTGAATGGGAACCGTCTCGTCGGTCTCGCCGTGAATGACGAGCGTGTTTTCCGGCACCGGCGCGACTTCCCAGCGGCTCGCGGCCGTGCCGACGAACACCATGCGCTCGATCTGCTGCCCTTCGTCGCGCAACTTCGCCGCCACGTGCGACAACACGAACGTGCCGAACGAAAAGCCCGCCAGCACGAGCGGCAGATCGCCGTGTCCAGGTTGCGCGCGCATGTGATCGAGCACCGCGCGCAGATCGTCGCGCTCGCCGATGCCTGCGTCGTGCTCGCCTTGCGTTTGTCCAACACCGCGAAAATTCGCGCGATACGTCACGTAGTTCAACCCGACGAGCGTGCGCGCGAGGGTTTGCGCGACCTTGTTATCCATGGTTCCGCCGAAGAGCGGATGCGGATGCGCGACGAGGGCGATGCCGCGCGGCGCGGCGCCGTTTTCGCGCGCTTCGTCGGGCAGGTCGAGCGCGACCTCGATCTTGCCGACCGGGCCGTCGATCAGATACTTCTTCGTGTGTACGTTCATGGTGCCGTTTATTGATCGATCTTCAGACGCTCGACGATTTTGCCGTTCGCGAGATGCGAGTCGACGATTTCGTCGATGTCGCTTTCATCCACGTACGTGTACCAGACGCCTTCCGGATACACCACGAGCGCCGGACCCAGCTCGCAGCGGTCCAGACACCCGGCCTTGTTGATGCGCACCTGGCCCGGGCCGGCGAGACCGAGTTTCTTCACGCGTTTTTTCGCGTGCTCCTGCATGGCCTGCGCGTTGCAATTCGCGCAGCTCGGACGCTCCGCGCCCGGCTCGCGCTGATTCAGGCAAAAGAAGACGTGATATTTGTAGAACGAGTCCATGATGTACGGGAGGGAAAGCTATCAGAAGGGCAATAGTGCAGCAGAACGCGGTTGGGCGCAGCGACGCGGCTATCGGGCGGATGCTGGTGGGAGCCGATGCCTGCGGGCCTGCGGGCCTGCGCACGGCGGGAGCGCGCGGCCCGTAGCCGACGATTATATCCAGCAAGCCACCTCCCACGCGCCGAGCCGCGCCTCGTCCGGCGTGCCCTCAGGCGCGCCGCGTGCGCCGCCCAAGCCACACCCGCTCGACGACAAACGCGAGCCACACGAGCGCCGCATACGGCCAGACCCACGCGAGCCAGCGCGCAAGGCCGTTGAAGTGCAAATACCGCCCTTGCCGCCAGTCGGCCAGCACCACATCGAAATAAGGATTCACCGGCAGCAGGTTGACCAGCACCAGCGTGAGCACGAGCGCGCCGGCCGCCAGCGACGCCCGCGCGCTGCGCGGCAGACGCAGCACGACGAGCCCGAGCAGCGCGCCGCCGCCGAGGCCCGCAAGCCCGCCCGGCGTCGCCCAGTCGAAAGCCAGGCCCGATTGCGATTGCAGGAAGGTGGCGCCCGCCTTCACACCCAGAGCGACGGCGATAAACAGCAGCATCAGCCGCACGCGCGGCGCATGACGGCGCACGGACAACGACGCGAGCGCCAGCGCGGCAAACAGATTGAGCGTCGTGATGAGCGCTTCCCACGCGTCCTCCGGCAGCCACGCGGCCACCCAGGCCGGCCACGCGCCGACGTGCCAGCCGGCCGGCGTCCACGCGAAGAGCGCGTCCTGCGTCGTGGAATCGAAACGCGTCCACAACACGCGCGGCCAGTTGCCGAGGCCGAAGAGGCGCGGCGCCGGATACATCGTCGCAAACGGCCAGGCCGCCACGAGGCACGCCAACGCCGCGCTGTCGCGCTCGAACCACATGAGCCGCAGACGTCGCAGCAAGCCGCGGTCGAGCAACGCCCCCGTGGCGGGCGACATGATCGCGGCACCCAGCAACGCGCCGAGTGCATTGGCCGCGAGATCGAGGTTGGAGGCGACACGCGTCGGCAGGTAGGTTTGCACGGCTTCCATCACGCCCGAGAGCAGTCCGCCCACGAGGAACGCCAACGCGACCGCCAGCGGCCCGCGCCAGCGCGGGTAAAGCGCGAGCACCATGAGCGCGCCGAACGGCATGTAGCCGAGCACGTTCGTGACGACATCGAAGGCTGTCAGGTATTGCGGCATGGGGTCCGCGAGATAGGCCAGCGGCCCGATGCCGAGCGAGCGCCAGCCCGAAAACGGATACCACGAACCGTAGACGATCAGCGCGGTATAGAGCACCAGCGCCTGCCGCGAGAGCACCGAAGGGCGGCGCAGCCACGATCGTTCGCTCATGCAGCGCTCCGTTGCGTGCGCTGCGCGTGCGTCATTGCGCGGCGACCAGCGCCTGCACACCGAGCCAGGCGCCGATCTGGTCGACGAGCTCGTCGCTGGCGGCGGCGAGCGCCTGCGCGCCGCCGGCGGCGTCGGCGGAACGGGACGGCGCGCGCGAGATGAACGTGCGCTGGCCGATCACCTTGCCGCTTTGCGTGAGCGTGGCGCGCGCGGTCACGGCCGCATGGCTTTGCGACTGGCTGTCGAAAACCTGCTCGAACTCGCTCAGTTCGATTTTCAGCACCGGCGCGGCAACGCCGTCGGCGCCCGTCAGCACCGTGCCGCGCGAGCTGAGCGCGCCGCGCAGACGCTGCGTGAGCAACGCGGACGGCGGCATCGTCCAATGGCTGTTGGCGTACGCGGCGACCTGCTGCGAGTCCGCGTAGCCGAGCCGGTACACGAGCTTGTCGGACTGCAGCCCTTCGGGCGCGCTCACGTCGAGCACCTTCACGGCCGGCTGCGTTCCCGCCGACGACGCCGGCTTCGGCGGGCCGAAATCGTAGCGGATGTCCGACAGCGCGGCCGGCGTGCTCGTGCAGCCGGCGGCCAGCAGACCCACGGCGACGAGCGCCGCGCACGCCGCGCCCGCACGTGTGACGCGCGAGGACAACAACCGGTGAATGGAGCGTGACATGACTATCTTCCTTTCTTCAAACCTTCAGAATCATTGCGCGGCGCGCGCGGCGGGCCACGTAAATCCGGCCTCGCCCGGCCCCGGCGCCGCGGCCGGCGCACCGAACAGCACGCTGCGCGGACTGGTACTGAACGTGTCGGCGGCACGGTCCACCGAACGTGCAGCGGAACGCACGTCTTCGGCGAGCGAATTCACGCGCGGCAGCGTGTCGTAACCCACCCGCGCCGACAACTCCTGCAACGAGCCGTTCATCGCGGTGAGCGCGTCGCCTGCCTGCTGCGCAGCCGTGCCGACCTTGTTCAGATTGCTCTCGAACGGACCGTCGGGGCGGTTCAGGCTCGTGATCAACTGGTTGGTCGAGGCGAGCGTGGCGTCCAGCTTGTCGATGGTCGCGGGCAGCTTGCCGGCCGCGGGCGCCATCTGCTGCGTGAGCGTGGCGACGCCGTCCGCGGCTTTCTGAATGCTGGCCGCGGTGCCGTGCAACTGGTCGACCATCTCGGGCGACAACAGATTGTCGACGTCGTCCGTGACCTTTTCGAGTTTCCTCAGCAGCACGTCGCCGCGCTGCTGCAACTGGTCGAGCAGGCCGGGCCGCATCGGCAACTGCGCCACCTGTTTCGGCGACGAAGCGAGCGGCGACGGATCGCGCCCCGTATCGTCGAGCTGGATGAACGCGATGCCCGTCACGCCCTGGAAGCCGAGACTGCCGAACGTGGAATGCGTGATCGGCGCGTGGGTGTCGACGAGAATGCGGATCACGATCTGCCCCGGATGATCGCGGTCGAACTTGATGGACTGCACCTTGCCGACGTCGAGCCCGCGATAGCGCACGGCGGCGTCGGTAAACAGGCCCGTCACATTGGTGCGCGCAATCAGATCGTACGGCACGCGCACGGCGCGGTCGACATTGAACAAAAATGCCGCCGTGGCGATCGCGCCGAGCAGCACGACCGTGAAGAGTCCTGCCCAGAACGCATGTGATTTGTTTTCCATTACCGGGTTCCCTGATTCACAGCGGCAATTCCGACGACGCCGGCTCCAGCGCCGCGCGCGGCAGCTTCGCGCGGCGCTCGGGTGGCAGCGCCTGCAACGCGCGACGCCCGCGCAAGCCGAGAAAATATTCGCGGATAAAAGGATGATCGACGCCCGCGGCCTCTTCCACCGGCGCCGCGACCAGCACCTTGCGGTCCGCCAGCACGGCGACGCGCGTGGACAGCGCGACCATCGTATCGAGGTCGTGCGTGATCATCACGACCGTCAAGCCGAGCGCGCGATGCAGCGCCGAGATCAGCTCGACGAATTCCTCGGACGCCTGAGGATCGAGGCCCGCCGTCGGTTCGTCGAGAAACAGCAGTTCGGGTTCGAGCGCGATGGCGCGCGCAATGCCGACACGCTTGATCATGCCGCCCGACAGCGCCGACGGCATTTTCGACGCGTGCTTGCACGGCAGGCCGACCATTTCCAGCTTCAGCATCACGATGTCGCGCAGCAGATCTTCCGGCACCTGACCGAGTTCGCGCACGGGCTGCGCGACGTTGTCGAACACCGACAGCGACGAGAACAGCGCGCCGCGCTGGAACAACATGCCGGAGCGGCTGCGCATGAGCAGCGCCGTTTCCGGCGAAATGGTCGCGAGGTCCTCGCCGAACAGCTTGATGGTGCCGGACGACGGCCGCTCGAGGCCGAGAATCTGCCGCACGAGCGTCGTCTTGCCCGACCCCGAGCCGCCGACAATCGACAGGATTTCGCCGCGCCGCACGTCGAGATTCAGATGCTGATGCACGATGTTGCGGCCATAGCGCTTGGTGACGTCGATCACCTCGATCACCGGCTCGGCGATGGAAGGCATCGGCTGGCCGCGCACGGCCTGAGTGAGCGGCGCGATCATCCGAGGCCCACGTTCTGGAACAGGATCGCGAACACGGCGTCCGCGAGAATCACGATCGTAATCGACGTCACGACCGAACTCGTCGTGCCCTCGCCAAGGCTTTGCGAATTCGCCTTGATACGGAACCCGAAATGACAGCCGACAATCGCGATCAGCATGCCGAAGGCGACGCCCTTGCCGAGCCCGATCCACAGATTGGCAACGGGCACCACGCCCGGCAGCGCGCGCGCAAAGTAGCTCATGTCAATGCCGAGCACAATCTTCGCGGCGAGCGCGCCGCCCGTCAGCGCAATGATGTTGGTCCACATGACGAGGAGCGGCATCGCCACACCGAGCGCGACCACGCGCGGCAGGATGAGCCGCAGGCCGTGTGGAATGCCCATCACGCGCATGGCGTCGAGCTCCTCGGTTACGCGCATCACGCCGATCTGCGCGGTGATCGCCGAGCCCGAGCGGCCCGCGACCAGAATCGCCGACAGCACCGGCCCCAGTTCGCGGATCACCGACAGCCCGAGAATATTCACGATGTACTGATTCGCGCCGAACAGCCGCAACTGCTGCGCGGACAGATAGCTCAGCACGATGCCGATCAGGAAGGCGACGAGTGCGGTGATCGGCAGCGCCTTGGTGCCCGCGTTGTAGACGTTCGCCGAAATTTCGGTCCACGGCGTGATGGCCGGCTTGCGCGCAATGGCGAGCAGGTCGAGCACGACGCGTCCGAACATCGCCACGCCGCCGTACAGATGCTCGAGGAAGGAGAAGATCGCGAGACCGAGCCGCGTGAAGGGATCGAATCTGACGACGGGCTCAGCGGTTTCGCGAACCGTGTCGAGCAACGCGATGCGCTCGAAAATATCGCGCTGCGTGTCGGTGAGCTCCGTGTCCGGCGGCATTCTGTGGCCCCACACACGCCACAGGGCCTGGCCGCCCACATGGTCCATCCGGTCGATACGCGACAGGTCCCATTGGCCGATGCCTTCGGCGCCCTCCAGCGAGCGCAATTGCGGGATCACGTGTCCGGTCGCGCGATCGCGCGCGAGCGCGAGCGCCGTCCATTGGCCCGAGAGCCGGACGATCTTGCCCTGGCTGCCGGCCGCGACTTCGAGGCCGGGCGGAGTGTCGTAGTTCAAGGATCGTTGCAATCTGGTGATCGGATTAGCGGCCATTGTAACGAAGGCGCAGCGGATCGACCGTCCGGGCGGCCCTCCGGCCGTTCGCTGTCGCTACAATATGGAGCATGAACGCTTCCCGCACTCCGCCCCAAGACCCGGCCGCTGCCGCGAACGCGGCTGACTGGCGCATCGACCGTGAACGCGCCGTCGCGCTGTTCGGCGCGCATGCGCATGACTGGCCGATTGAAATCGTCGAGGAAACCGGCTCGACCAATGCCGACCTCATGACCCGCGTGAAAGCGCTCCCGCGCCGGGCCGGCGCGCTGCCGCGGCCGATCGTGCGGGTCGCCTACCTGCAAACCGCCGGGCGCGGACGGCGCGGCCGTCCTTGGTATGCGGAGCCGGGTAATGCGCTGCTGTTTTCGGTGGCCTGCGTGCTGCCGCGTCCGCTCGAAGGGCTCGCGGGCTTGAGCCTCGCCGTGGGCGTCGCGCTCGTCGACGGACTGCGCTCGCTGCCTGTCGCCGGGCCGGGCCAGATCGCGTTGAAGTGGCCGAACGACGTGCTGCTCGAAGGCGACAAGCTCGCCGGCATTCTGATCGAAACTGCGTGGAGCACAGACAACGCGAGCGCGGTCGTGATCGGCATCGGCACCAATGTGAAAGGCGCCGACGAACTCGCCGCGAAGCTCGGCGCGCTCAGCGCCGAGACGCCGCCGCAGGCACGCGGCACAGCGCCGACTGCGCTGCAGCGCGCGCTGCCGAACGCCAATCTCACCGATACGCTCGCCGCCGAGCTCAACGCGCTCGAACCCGCGTTGCAGCGTTTCGGCGCCGAGGGCTTTGCGCCGTTCCAGGCGCGCTGGAATGCAATGCATGCCTACGCGGGCCGCGAGGTCGTGCTGCTCGAGCAAGGGCACGAGGTCACGCGCGGCGTCGCGGCGGGCGTCGATGAGCGCGGCCAGTTGCTGCTCGATACCGACGCGGGCAGGCAAAGCATTGCGACCGGCGACGTGTCCTTGCGACTCGCCGACGGTGCTGCATGACGGGCGGCACGTCTCATCTGTTGCCCCGGCTTTTGATCGACGCGGGCAATAGCCGCGTCAAATGGGCGATGGTGGCGGCGGACGGCGCGCAGATCGCGGCCGGCGCGCTCGCGCATGAGGCGAGCGAATCGCCGGAGCGGTCGGCTCAGTGGTCAGCTCAGTGGTCGCGCTTGCCGGCGCCCGGCGGCGCATGGTTATCCAATGTCGCCGGTGCTGCAGTGGCGGCGCGCATCGCCGCGCTGGTCGACGCGCAGTGGCCGCGCTTGCCGCTCACCACCATCCGCGCGAGCGAGCGGCAATGCGGCGTGACCAATAGCTACGCCACGCCGCATGCGCTCGGCAGCGACCGCTGGGCCGGCATGATCGGCGCGCGTGCGGCTTTTCCGGGCGAGCATCTGCTGATTGCGACATTCGGCACGGCGACCACGCTCGAAGCCCTTCGCGCCGACGGATTGTTTGTCGGCGGACTCATTGCGCCAGGCTGGAGCCTGATGATGCGCTCGCTCGGCGAGCACACCGCACAACTGCCGACGCTCGACGCCCATGCCGCGCGCGGCCTGCTCGAGGCTGGCGGCACACCAGACGCCGCGCGTCGCGGCTCGTTCTTCGCGACCGACACGCCGCGTTCTTTATCCGCCGGCTGCACGCTCGCGCAAGCGGGTCTCGTCGAGCGAACATGGCGCGACTTGCAGGATGAGTGGCAGGTGCCGGTGCGCCTCGTCGTAGGCGGCGGCGCGGCGGACGAAGTGGCGAGCGCGCTGAAAGTGCCGCATACTCGCCACGATTCGCTGGTCTTGTCGGGGCTCGCGCTCATCGCTTCGGAGTGCGCGTCGAAGCGCGGCGCTTGAAGCAGGCTGCAATGTCACGGGGTGCGCCGCGGCCAGGATCGCGGCAGAACGACACCGGGCGGTTCAATTTATGGACGGGAAAACAAAACAATGCTGCGCTGGCTGATCGCCATCTTGTTTCTAGCCAACCTTCTGGCATTCGTCGCGGTCCGCGGCGTGTTCGGTCCGACGCCCACGGCAAGCGGAGGGGAACCCAATCACCTCAGCCGCGAAATTCACCCCGACTGGCTGAAGGTGCGCCCCATCACCGCCGCCGAGGCAGGCGACCAGGCGGTCGTCGGCGCGCCGGCTCCGGCCGCGCCGATTGCGGCTTCGGCATTGCCGCAATAAAGCGCCCTGGCAAAAAGCGCGCTGGCACTCAGCTCTGCGTGCGGACTTTCGTAAGCAATGCTGTGGTCGAGCGATCATGCTCGAACGGGATGGCCAGCGCCTTGCCGCCCCACCCTCGCACGATGGCCGACTCCGGCAACGCGTCCATGTCATAGTCGCCGCCCTTGACGAGCACGTCCGGGCGCAGCGCCGAGATCAGTTCCACCGGCGTTTTTTCAGCAAAGCACACGACATAATCGACGCTTTCCAGCGCCGCGAGCAGCGCCATGCGGTCGGCTTCGCTGTTGATCGGCCGGTCGTCGCCCTTGCCGAGCATGCGGACCGACGCGTCGCTATTCACGCCGACAATCAGGCAAGCGCCTTGTGCTTTCGCATCCGCGAGATAGGTCACATGCCCGCGATGCAGGATGTCGAACACGCCGTTTGTAAATACGACCGGCGCCTTGAGCGTGGGGCGCAGCGCGACGAGCGCGTCGCGCGTGAGAATCTTGCGTTCGAAAATGGCAGCCATGAGCGACGTGGAGGAGAGACAGAGGGAATGCCGTCACGACACAGCGCGCGCCGCATCGAACAGCTCCAACCGGACAAACGAAAAGGCAAAACAAAGCCGCTGAAATAAAACGGCCCGGCAAGCTGTCAGCCGCCGGACCGTTTTGAAGCTGTTTTTTAAAGCCGCTTCTTGAACTATTTAACCGTCCAACGCCGTCAAACCGCTTTGCCGCCTGAGCACGAGCCTTGCGCGGTGCCTGGCGGCCCGAAGTGGACCCGACACGGACGCGAAGTCGACGCGACGTGGGCCGTCAAGCCGGCTGTTCGGCCGATTTCTGGTCGGCCTGCAGCCGCGCCACGACTTCCTTGCGATAGCGGTTCAGTTCCTGCGCCGTGGTGAACGTGCGCTCGAAGAGCAGCGACAGGTTGTGCAGAATGCGCTCGACCACCTTCTTTTCCCAACCGTCGTCGAAACGGATCTGCTCGTCAAGCCAGCGCTCCAGCCATTCGGGGTCGGGCAGACGCGACTGGATCGTGTCGCGCGGGAACAAAGCCTGGTTCACGTGCAGATTGGTGGGATGCAGCGGTTTTTCGGTGCGGCGCGCCGACGCCATCAGCACGCCGATCTTCGCAAAAGCCGCACGCGCGATGTCGCCGGTTTGCGCCATGGCTTTCTTCATGTAGCGCAAATACGCGCCGCCATGCCGCGCTTCGTCGCGCGAAATGGTTTCGTAGATGTGCTTGATGACCGGTTCGGTGTGCCACTCGGCCGCGCGGCGATACCAGTGATTCAGGCGAATCTCGCCGCAGAAGTGCAGCATCAGCGTTTCGAGCGGCGGCGCCGGGTCGAACTCGAAGCGCACAGCGTGCAGTTCTTCTTCAGTGGGGCACATTTCGGGCTTGAAGCGGCGCAGATATTCCATCAGCACCAGAGAATGCTTCTGCTCTTCGAAGAACCACACGCTCATGAATGCGGAAAAATCGCTGTCGTGATGGTTGTCACGGAGAAACATTTCCGTGGCGGGCAGCGCCGACCATTCGGTGATCGCGTTCATCTTGATCGTTGCGGCCTGCTCGTCGGTCAAGAGCGATGCATCGAACTTGTCCCAGGGAATGTCCTTCTCCATGTCCCATCGAACCGATTCGAGCGATTTATAAAGTTCCGGATAAAGCATGGTGTTCATAGTCCCACCCCTGTTCTGCACATACTGTGTGTGTCTGTCACTACTACGTGTAGCACTCTTGCTGACGACGAACGAGACGCACCGGGTGTTGTGCCCGAGTGCCGCGCCGCTCGCCGGCCAAGCCTTCAATTTTACGCGGTAACCGGCCGCACGGATGCCCGGGCAGCGAAGAAGTCCGGGCGCTTGCGCGAAGAGCGGCTAACACGACATTCCACGCTCGAATAGCGCGCTGCGCGGCCAACCGTGGGTGAGGGATACGTGAGGGATACCCTATGCCTGAGGTCGAGCCAGTTTGCGATGAAAACCGCACCGTCCAGCCCTGCGCCGGTCGTGCCGGCGGCGAATGGAGCAAGGGCGGCTGGATTGGTTGTTTTCAGCGCACGCCCAAAAGCCAAACAAAGACCTTCCAATGATAGCACGCTGGCTTCTTCAAACCCGCCCGGGGACAGACGCAATTCGGATGCCTGATTGACCTGTCTCAATGAAACGCCGAATCCGCCGAGTGTGCCGCGCGATCGGCGTCAAAACCATGACAGCCGGCGATTTCGCTCTGTTGTTTGGCGCCGACAGTTGGAGCACGCCGCCGCCCGGCGCGCCGGCTCCTACAGAGACTTTTTCGGCGCCTTGGACGCAGTGCTGCCCGTGCCCGTGGCGGCGCGCTTTGTCGCAGCCGGTGCGCGCTTCGCCGCCGGGCGTTTTTCGGCGGCTTCGGCTGGTCCGTTGGATTCGCCGGAAGCCGCGGCCGGCGCGTCGGCGGGCGATGGGCGCGGCACGTCCGTCGCGCCGCCGACCGCCTCCGCCGCCTCGTCTGCCGGGTCCCCGGTCGAGTCAGACGGCGCGTCCGCGGCGTCCGCGGCGGCGGCCGCCGGCTGGGTCATCGCGAATTGGGCGATCTGATTGAATTGCGATTGCAGCAGGTTCCACCATGCCGATGCGTCGAAGCTCGGCGCGGCGGGCGCGGCTTCCTCGTCGGCCGGCGGCTCTGCGGCGCGCGCACTTTCCGTGGCGGCGGAACTGGAACCGGAAGCCGAAGCACCCGCCTGCGGATGCGGCCAGCCGCTCGCCGGCGACGGCCTCGGCGCGGGCGCCGGCGCTTCAGGCGCCGCAGGCTGCGCCATCGACTGTTGCGCGAACGCGCCGAACGCGCGCAGCGTCGCCAGCGTCGCGCGCTGTACTTCCAGCGCCTGAATAGCCGACTGCAGCATGTTCAGGTTCAGCTTGAGCCATTGCTCGACGGCGCGCATGTCGGTGATGCGCTTGTCGAGTTCCTCGACGTTGGTGAGCGGCGCCATCATGTCGGACATCATCGAGAGCGACGGTCCGAGGCCCGCGCCCGGCTGCGCGCCCGCAAACGCGGAGCCGAACGGCGAGAGGCGCATCATGCCCCACATGCGGTCGAGCATTTCGGCCGGCGGAAAGCCGGGGAAACCGGAAAACGGCGGCGTGGAGCCAGGTGTGTCGGTCATGCTTGTCGCCTCGCTGCATTAACGGAAAAGCGCGGAAGAAGGGAGCACAAAACAGCAACGGCCGCGCAGACGGATCCGATCATACCGCGCGACGCGCCACGATCCCACCCGGCTGTCACCGCGCGCGCCATGGGTCGGCGCCGCCGAAATCCGGCGCGCGCCGCTCGCGCAACGAACTCACGCCCTCGCGCACGTCCGGTCCGGCGAAGCCCATGAATTCGAGCGCGAGCGACGTATCGAAGGCCGGGCCCGCTGCGCGCAGCCAGTTGTTCAACGCATACTTGGTCCAGCGGATGGCGGTTTGCGAACCGTGAGCGAGTTTCTGCGCGACCTCAAATGCCTTCGGCAGCAGATCGTTTTCGTCGACGGCGAGCGATACGAGGCCGATGCGCTCCGCCTCCGCGCCGCTCACCGGCTCGCACAGCATCAGGTAATACTTGGCCTTGGCCATGCCGCACAGAAGCGGCCAGACAATCGCCGCGTGGTCGCCTGCGGCCACACCGAGCCGCGTATGCCCGTCGATAATGCGCGCGGTTTTCGACGCGATCGAGATGTCCGCAAGCAGCCCCGCGACGAGGCCCGCGCCGACCGCCGGACCGTGCATGGCCGATACGATCGGCTTACTGCAATTGATCACGTTGTAGACAAGATCGCGAGCCTCGCGCCACACGCGCGCCCGCACGTCGAAATCGGTCGCCATGTCTTCCACGAGTTGCAGATCGCCGCCGGCTGAGAAGCCCTTACCCTCGCCGCGAATGATCGCCACGCGCGTGTCCGGATCGCGGTCGATGTCGCGCCAGATTTCCGCGAGCTCGTAATGCATGCGCGCATCCGCGGTCGCGAGGGCGCTCCTGTTCGCGCCCTCGCCGCTCATCACCACTTCGAGCACGCCATGCGGACGGCGATGCAGTTGAAGCGAGCGGTAATGCGCGTAAAAGGCGTCGTTGGTGTGAGGTTGCTGGGACATGATGAGCGATCCGTGTTTGCGTGCGAGTGCGTGTCGGTGCGCCGTCGAGTCGTTGCGTCGCGGCCTCTTCAGCGCGGCTGATAAACCCATTTGCCGTTCTTGATTTCGACCATCACGCGTGCGCGCTGGTCGAGGCCGAGGTGATCCGCGGCGCTCATGTTGACCACGCCGTTGGTGTCCGCAAGGCCACGCGTGGCTTCGAGCGCGTCGCGCAACGCGCGGCGGAATTCCGGCGTGCCGGGCGACGCCGCTTTCAATGCGATAGGCACCGCGTGATTGAGCAGCATGCCCGCATCCCACGTGTAGGAGCCGAAAGCCGACACGGTGCCGGGACCGCGCAGCGCCTCGAAACGCGCGATGTAGTCGAGCGCAAGGCGCTTCGCCGGATGATCCGCCGGCAATTGCGCTGCCACGAGCACAGGGCTCGCGGGCAGGAACGTACCGTTGCAGTCGGCGCCGCACACGCGCAGGAAGTCGTTATTGCCCACACCGTGGTTGTGATAGATCAGCCCTTTGTAGCCGCGCTCCCTAAGCGTCTTCGGCGGCAGCGCGGCGGGCGTGCCGGCCGCCCCCACAACGACGGCATCCGGATGCGTCGCGAGAATTTTCAGCACCTGGCCCGTCACGCTCGGGTCCGTACGATTGAAGCGCTCGCTCGCCACCATCTCCATGTGATGCAATTGTGCGAACTTCGCGACTTCGGCGTAAAAAGTCTCGCCGAGCGCGTCCGCCTGGCCGATGAACGCGACGGTTTTCACGCCGTGCGTGCTGGCATGCTCGGCAATCGCCGAAGCCATCATCGCGTCCGTTTGCGGCGTCTTGAAGACCCAATGGCGTTTCGCGTCCACCGGTTCAATGATTTTTGCCGACGACGCGAGCGAGATCATCGGCGTCGTTCCATCCGCCACGACGTCGATCATTGCGAGCGAGTTCGGCGTGATCGACGAGCCGATGATCGCGTCGACGTGGTTTTCGGAGATCAGCTTCTTGGTGTCCTGCACGGCCTGGGTCGTGTCCGACGCATCGTCGAGCACGATATAGTCGACGCTCTGGCCGGCGATCTGCTTCGGCAACAGCGTGGCCGTATCGCGCGCGGGAATACCGAGCGACGCCGCCGGCCCCGTCAGCGACAGCACGAGCCCGATCTTCACCTGCGCCAGTGCGACAGCCGGCGACAGGCCTGCAAGCGTCGCAACCAGCAAGGCCGGGCGACGCACGAGGCGCGCGAACCGCCTGATGGGCCCGAATTGCTGCAACCGCTCGCGCCACGCGCGGCCATCTGCATTACCCGGCCATCCCGCTTCAAACGATCCAGCTCGCCGCATGGTGTCTCCTCACATGAGTTTTTCGTTCTGATTTACCGCCGATGCCGTCGCGCCAGTCAGTGTAGCGGCGCGCGACAGCGGCAACATCGGGCGAAACCCTTTCGGCAAACTGACCGCGTCACTCGAGCGGCGCGATGCTCTGCTCGATGGCACCGAAAATCGACTTGCCCGCTTCGTCGAACATCTCGATCTTGACGGTGTCGCCGTACTTCATGAACTCGGTCTGCGGCGCGCCGTGCTCGATGGTTTCGAGGCAGCGCTTTTCGGCGATACAGCAGTAGCCGCGCTTCGCGTCCTTGTTCGACACCGTGCCCGAGCCGACAATCGTGCCCGCGCGCAAGTTGCGCGTTTTGGCCGCGTGCGCGATCAGTTGCCCGAAGTGAAACACCATATCGGTACCGGCGTCCGGTTGACCGACCTTCTTGCCATTCCAGTGGACGATCATTGGCCGGTGCACCCGGCCTTCGCGCCAATGTTCGCCGAGCTCGTCGGGCGTGACCGCAACGGGCGCGAACGACGTGGCCGGCTTGCTCTGGAAAAAGCCGAAGCCCTTGGCAAGTTCAGCGGGAATCAGGTTGCGCAGCGAGACGTCGTTGACGAGCGTCACGAGCCGCACGCTTCTCAACGCCTGCTCAGGCGCGACGCCCATCGGCACATCGCCCGTGATCACTGCAACTTCTGCCTCGAAGTCGATGCCGAACGCTTCGGATGCGCACACCACGTCGTCTTTCGGCCCGATGAAGTCGTCGCTGCCACCTTGATACATGAGCGGATCGGTCCAGAATTCCGGCGGCATCTCCGCGCCGCGCGCGCGCCGCACGAGCTCGACGTGATTGACATACGACGAGCCGTCAGCCCACTGGAATGCGCGCGGCAGCGGCGCCATGCAGTCGCTCGCGTCGAACGAAAACGTGTTGCGCGCGCGGCCCTGGTTGAGCGCGTCGTACAGGTCGTGCAATTGCGGCGCGTAGAAGGTCCAGTCGTCGAGCACGCGCTGCAACGTGGGCGCAATGGCGTCGGCAACGGCGGCGGTGTGCAGGTCGCGCGACACGACGATCAGTTGACCGTCGCGCGTGCCGTCCTTCAGCGTGGCAAGTTTCATGGAGAGATGAACCGTGTTAGTGACGATAGAGGGAATCTATTCTACGATGGTGAATCGGCGCTGCCCAAGCCCGGCTTGCCGGCGCCGCACGGCAGGCCCGTTCGCGCCCTGCCGCAGCCGGTTCCTTTCCCACTGATTCTGAACGCGCTTCGCGCCTTTGCTCATGCCGCACACTGCCCGCTCCGGCGCAATGTCCCACGCCCCGGCCGCCGCCGAACCGCTCGACGCCCCCGAAACCGACGACGATTCCGCCGAGGCCGGCGAGGAAAAGCTGCGCTCCGGCATCCAGTCGATCGAAGTCGGCTTCAGGCTGCTCGACGTGCTGACTCACGAGCCGCGCGCGATGATGCTGCGCGATCTTGCACAGCGCGCCGGCATGAGTCCGGCGAAAGCGCATCGCTATCTGGTCAGCTTTCTGCGGCTCGGCGTCGTCGCGCAAGATCCCTTGTCGGGACGCTATGAACTCGGCGGCTTTGCCCTGCAACTGGGACTCGCGCGCCTCGCCCGCGTCGACGGCGTGAAGCTCGCGCGCATTGCACTTGCCGAATTGCGCGATCGCCTGGACCTGACGGTCGGCATCGCCGTGTGGGGCAATCAGGGGCCGACCATGGTTCACTGGATGGAGTCGAGTCATCCGGCAAAGGCGTCGCTCAAGCTCGGCGACGTCATGCCGCTGCTCAGTTCCGCCACGGGCTTGCTGTTCGCGGCCTACCTGCCGGCGGGCAAAACTGCGGCGATGCTCGAACGCGAGCTGGCCGACACGCGCCGCTCGTCGCACCTCGGGGTGCCGCGCACGCGCGAGGAAGTCGAACGCGTGCTTGCGCAGGTGCGCGAGCACGAAGCGGCGCGCGTCGAAGGGATGTTGCTGCCGACTATTCACGCCTTCTGCATGCCGGTATTCGACTCGACCGGCGCGCTGGCGCTCGGTCTCGTCGCGCTCGGTCACGAAGGCGCGTTCGACATTAGCTGGGGCGGCGAAATCGACACCGCGCTGCGCGAGTGCGCGCAAAAGCTCTCGTACGAGCTCGGGTATAGTCCGACGCCGCGCTAACGCATCGCTCCGCTTTCCGCCGCGCCTTCATTTTTTCGCCGATGGCCTTACCTTCCGCCGCACGTCCTTCCAGTCTCACGCCGCCCGGCGAGCCGCGCGCGCGTTGGCGCGCGTGGCGCTGGATTGCCGTGCTGCTGGTCGTCAGCCTGCTTCACTGGATTGCCGCACAGTGGGTGGAGCGTCATCGCGCAACACTGAATCCCACGGACGACGAACACGTGCCCGTGCAGGTCGCGCTGCTCAAGCCGGAACGTATCGAGCGCAATCCGGCGGCTGCGGCATCGGTGGCGCCCGCGCAGCCGCCGAAGCGCCAACCCGCCGCCAGCAAGCCCCGCGAACATGTGCTGACCGCCTTGCAACCCGCGGACAAAGCGCCAGCGCAAGCGGCAACTGCGACCTCGGACGCCGCCGCGAGCGAGCCCGCGGCAAACGTAGTGCCCGCGAATGCGGCAAGCGCCGCGAGCGCAGCGTCGGGCGATGCCAATGCCAATGCAACGGCAAGCGCAAACGCGAGCGCCGATGCGCCCCAAGCCGCATCAGGCGTGAAGTTTTCGATCCCGCCATCGGGCGATCTTCAGTACGACACTTTTTACAACGGCGTGCGCAACCAGCCCGGCACGATCCATTGGACAAGCAGCGCACAGCGTTACGAGATGGTGGTTTCGGTGCCCTTACCCTTTGTGGGCACCTTCGTCTATTCGAGCCATGGCCGTATCGACGCATTCGGGCTCGCGCCCGAGCAATACGTGGAAAAGCGCGGCCGTCGCGCGGAAGACATCTCGATCTTCAATCGCACCGACAAAAAGATCGCGTTCACGCGCACGCCGGCCACGCTGCCGCTGCCCGACGGCGCACAGGACCGCTTCAGCATGGTGATGCAACTGGCAAGCCTCGTGCGTGGCGACCCCGACGCGTACAAGCCGGGCGTCACGCGGCAGTTCTTCGTGGTGGACAGCGACAGCGGCGAGAACTGGCCAGTCGAGACCATCGGCGACGAAACGATTCGCACCGCGCAAGGCTATCTGCAAACGCGCCATTTCAAGCGCCTGCCGCGCCGCGAAGGCGACCGGCGCCGCATCGACGTGTGGCTCGCGCCGTCGCTCGGCTGGCTGCCCGCGCGGCTCGTGCAGACGGAGCCGAACGGCACCCAGTTCGAACTCGTATGGCGCGGCAAGCTGAACGCCGATAGCGGCGGGGGCGCGGATTCGCCGACCGGTTTGCCGAACGCCTCAGGAGACGCTTCTCTTCCAGATGCACCAGCCGATTCGACCGGTCCCGGCGGCGACGCTTCGGGCAACATCAAGCCGTAATCGCGCACCTGCCGACCGACGGCAAAAAGGCAAGCCCTGCACCCGAATGGTGCCTCGGCGATTGCACGAAACTTCCGTCTTGCCGCCGACTCTGCATCATCTGATGCAACCGTTCGGCGGCACGAGCCGACGGATTCTTCCCCTGCGTTCTCCTTGAAGGAGCCTGCATGCAAGTGAACATCAACGGTATCGAAACGCGCTACGTGCTGAGCAATGAGGGCGGTGGGCCCTGGCTCACGTTCGTTCATCAGCTCGGCGGCGATCTGTCGGTCTGGGACCAGCTCGCCGGCTATTTCCGCGACGACTACACGGTGCTGCGCTACGACGTGCGCGGCCACGGCGAGACGGCGCTATCGCCGGAACCGTTCAACATTGCCGATCTTGCCGGCGACCTCGCCGCGCTGCTCGATGCGCTCGGCGCACCGGGCACGCACCTCGTGGGCATGTCGATGGGCGGGATGATCGCCCAGCAGTTCGCACTCGACCACCCTTCGCGCGTGAACACGCTGACAATTGCCGACAGCACGGCCGCCACCTTGCCCGAAGCCCGCGCAATGTGGGACCAACGCGCCGCCAGCGCGCGCCGCGACGGCATGGCGCCGCTCGTGCCCGCCACGCTGGAGCGCTGGCTGACGCCCGATTTCCGCACCGCGCACCCTGAAGCCGTCGAGCCGATACGCGAGGCGCTCAGCCGAACGTTGCCGGAAGGCTACGCGATGGCGTGCGAAGCGCTGCGCGATTTCGACGTACGCAGTAAGCTGGGAAGCATTCGCTGCGCAACGCTGGTAGTGGCCGGGCGCCATGACACGGGCACGCCGCCTGCTGCTAGTCAGGCAATAGCAGATGCCATTGAAGGCGCGCAGTTCGAATTGCTCGAGGCCGCTCATCTTGCGCCTGTCGAGCAGTCCCAACGGTTTGCCGCACTGCTTGAAACGTTTCTTGAAAGGCCGGTCTAACCGGTAGGTTCGGAACTTTTACAAGCGTCAATCCGGACCCACCCCTTGAATTCCAAACCATAAGCTCCACGTAAGGCGCAGGAACGGCCAGGAGCCAACGGAAATAAGGAGTGTCGCCATGCAAATGATCTATAACAGCCCCAATTACTGTGTCGTCGAGTTTCCGCCGCAGGAAGGTCCGCTGGCCATGAAATCGGGTGGCTACGAGATCGTCGACAAGAACATGCAACGCGAGATTTATATCGACGGTGCAATGGCGGCGCGGTTTCGCGAGAACGTGCAGAAGCTGATCGAAGAGGAACCGTCGCTCGACGAAG
This sequence comes from Paraburkholderia phenoliruptrix, assembly GCF_902859825.1. Classification (GTDB taxonomy): domain Bacteria; phylum Pseudomonadota; class Gammaproteobacteria; order Burkholderiales; family Burkholderiaceae; genus Paraburkholderia; species Paraburkholderia phenoliruptrix. The sequence continues at coordinate 45,674 of NZ_CADIKB010000020.1, forward strand.
TGGACGAATTCCTCGGCCAGTTCGACAGTCTGATGCATCAACCGGTCATTCTTCACTGAGCCCAACTGAGCGCCAGTTGCGCCTGATCTTTCGACGTTTGGAGTTTTTTCAACGTTTTTGGCGACATCTATCGACCGCGCCGTCCGGCTTCGCCGGCGGCCCTCATCAGGCGGTCGGCTCTCATCGAAACGGTTCAGCGGGCTGCGGCGCGCTGGACCGTTTTCTTTTGCAAGCCGCGGCGCGCGCGTGTCGCCGGCTCTGCCGCCCGATGCCGTGTCCGGCGCAATAGCCCGGCTGCGGCTACAATGACAGGTTCCCGAAAAAGCCGGCCCAAGCCCTCGTCCGCCATGAACCAGCCTGCCCAAACCGCCAAGCCAATCCGTCCCGAGTCCGAGTACACGCGGGGCGCGGCGCTGCCCGCGCTGCTCAAGTCGCGCATCCTGATTCTGGACGGCGCCATGGGCACCATGATCCAGCGCTACAAGCTCGACGAAGCGCGCTATCGCGGCGAGCGTTTCAAGGACTATGGGCGCGACATCAAGGGCAACAACGAACTGCTGTCCATTACGCAGCCGCAGATCATCAGCGAGATTCACGAGCAGTATCTGGCGGCGGGCGCCGACATTATCGAGACGAACACCTTCGGCGCGACCACCGTCGCGCAGGCGGACTACGGCATGGAGTCGCTGGCGGCGGAGATGAACCTCGAATCGGCGAAACTCGCGCGCGCCGCGTGCGACAAGTACTCGACGCCGGACAAGCCGCGCTTTGTCGCCGGCGCGATCGGACCCACGCCGAAAACCGCGAGCATTTCGCCTGACGTGAACGACCCGGGCGCGCGCAACGTGACGTTCGACGAACTGCGCGCCGCCTATTACGAGCAGGCGAAGGCGCTGCTCGAAGGCGGCGCCGACCTGTTCCTCGTGGAAACCATCTTCGACACGCTCAATGCCAAAGCCGCGCTGTTCGCGCTCGACGAGCTGTTCGAAGACACCGGCGAGCGTCTGCCCATCATGATCTCGGGCACGGTGACGGACGCCTCCGGGCGCATTCTGTCCGGCCAGACCGTTGAGGCTTTCTGGAACTCGCTGCGCCACGCCAAACCGCTCACCTTCGGTCTGAACTGCGCATTGGGCGCGGCGCTGATGCGTCCGTACATCGCCGAGCTGGCCAAGCTTTGCGACACCTATGTGTCGTGCTATCCGAACGCCGGCTTGCCGAATCCGATGAGCGATACCGGTTTCGACGAATTGCCGGCCGACACCTCCGGGCTGCTGAAAGAGTTCGCCGAGGCAGGTCTCGTGAACATTGCGGGCGGCTGCTGCGGCACGACGCCGGAGCACATTGCGGCCATTGCAAAGGCGCTCGCCGACGTGAAGCCGCGCAAGTGGCCCACGCAATATCGCGACGCCGCATAACCGCGCAACCGCGTCTCCGGCGCCCACGGCCCGCCGGTTCACGCCCATCAGCCGCACCGGGCCGCACCTAACGCACGCAATCGACTCGCACATACGCCATGACCGATCACACCATGCGCCTTGCCGGCCTCGAGCCGTTCAACGTCACGTCCGGGACGCTCTTCATCAACGTTGGCGAACGGACCAACGTGACGGGATCGAAAGCGTTCGCGCGAATGATCCTGAACGACCAGTTCGACGAGGCGATTGCCGTCGCGCGTCAGCAGGTCGAAAACGGCGCGCAGGTGATCGACGTGAACATGGACGAGGCGATGCTCGACTCCAAGGCGGCGATGGTGCGCTTCCTGAACCTCGTCGCCTCGGAGCCCGACATCGCGCGCGTGCCGATCATGATCGATTCGTCGAAGTGGGACGTGATCGAGGCAGGTTTGAAGTGCGTGCAGGGCAAGGCGATCGTGAATTCGATTTCGCTGAAGGAAGGCGAAGAGGCGTTCCGCCATCACGCGAAAAAGATCCGGCGCTACGGCGCGGCGGCCGTCGTCATGGCCTTCGACGAGCAAGGCCAGGCCGACACGTTCGAGCGCAAGACGCAGATCTGCAAGCGCTCCTACGATTTTCTCGTGAACGAAGTGGGCTTTCCGCCCGAAGACATCATCTTCGATCCGAACATTTTTGCTATCGCGACCGGCATCGAAGAGCACAACAACTACGCGGTCGACTTTATCGAGGCGACGCGCTGGATCAAGCAGAACCTGCCGTACGCGAAGGTGAGCGGCGGCGTGTCGAACGTGTCGTTCTCGTTCCGCGGCAACGATCCGGTGCGCGAGGCGATTCACACGGTGTTCCTGTACCACGCAATTCAGGCGGGCATGGACATGGGCATCGTCAACGCGGGCCAGCTCGGCGTGTACGCGGACCTCGATCCCGAACTGCGCGAGATGGTCGAAGACGTCGTGCTGAATCGCCGACCCGACGGCACGGACCGTCTGCTGGAAATCGCCGACAAATTCAAAACCGGCGCGGCGAAGAAGGAAGAGAACCTCGAGTGGCGCAACCAGCCGGTCGAGAAGCGCCTGTCGCACGCGCTCGTGCACGGCATCACGAACTTCATCGTCGAAGATACCGAGGAAGTACGCGCCAAGATCGCCGCGCAAGGCGGCCGCCCGATCAACGTGATCGAAGGCCCGCTGATGGACGGCATGAACATCGTGGGCGACCTGTTCGGCCAGGGCAAGATGTTCCTGCCGCAAGTCGTGAAGTCGGCGCGCGTGATGAAGCAGGCGGTCGCGCATCTGATTCCGTTTATCGAAGAAGAAAAGAAGCAGCTTGCGGCCGCCGGCGGCGACGTGCGCGCGAAGGGCAAGATCGTCATCGCGACCGTGAAGGGCGACGTGCACGACATCGGCAAGAACATTGTTTCGGTGGTGCTCCAGTGCAATAACTTCGAAGTGGTCAACATGGGCGTGATGGTCCCGTGCAACGACATTCTCGCGAAGGCGAAAGTCGAAGGCGCGGACATCATCGGGCTCTCGGGGCTCATCACGCCGAGCCTCGAGGAAATGGCCTACGTCGCGTCTGAAATGCAGCGCGACGACTACTTCCGCGTGAAGAAGATTCCTTTGCTGATCGGCGGCGCGACCACGTCGCGCGTGCACACCGCGGTCAAGATCGCGCCGCATTACGAAGGACCGGTGGTGTATGTGCCGGACGCATCGCGTTCGGTGTCGGTTGCGTCAAGCCTGCTTTCGGACGAAGGCGCGGCCAAATACCTCGACGAGATCAAGGCCGACTACGACCGCATCCGCGATCAGCACGCGAACAAAAAAGCGCTGCCCATGGTGACGCTCGCGGAAGCCCGCGCGAACAAAACGCCCATCGACTGGAAGAGCTATCAGCCGGTCAAGCCCAAGTTCATCGGCCGGCGCGTCTTCAAGAACTTCGACCTGAACGAACTGGCCAACTACATCGACTGGGGACCGTTTTTCCAGACCTGGGATCTCGCCGGCCCGTATCCGGCCATCCTGAACGACGAGATCGTCGGCGAATCGGCGCGGCGCGTATTTTCCGACGGCAAGTCGATGCTCGCGCGCCTGATTCAGGGCCGCTGGCTGCAGGCCAACGGCGTGCTCGCACTGCTGCCGGCCAACACGGTCAACGACGACGACATCGAAATCTACACGGACGAGTCGCGCAGCGAAGTCGCGCTGACGTGGCGCAACCTGCGTCAGCAAAGCGTGCGGCCGGTGGTGGACGGCGTGATGCGGCCCAACCGCTCGCTCGCCGACTTCATTGCGCCGAAAGAGTCCGGCGTGGCCGACTACATCGGCATGTTCGCGGTCACGGCGGGCCTCGGCGTCGACGTGAAGGAAAAGCAGTTCGAAAAGGATCACGACGACTACAGCGCGATCATGCTGAAGGCGCTCGCCGACCGTTTCGCCGAAGCTTTCGCTGAGGCGCTGCATGCGCGCGTGCGGCGCGACCTGTGGGGTTACGCCAGCACCGAAAACCTCGGCAATGACGAGCTCATCGCGGAAAAATATCGCGGCATTCGGCCCGCGCCGGGCTATCCGGCGTGCCCGGATCATCTCGTGAAGCGCGACATGTTCGAGGTGCTGCAGGCCGGCGAAATCGGCATGAGCGTGACGGAGTCGCTCGCGATGCTGCCGGCGGCCAGCGTCTCCGGTTTCTATCTCGCGCATCCGGACAGCACGTATTTCTCGGTCGGCAAGATCGGTCAGGACCAGTTGGAGGACTACGCGCGGCGCATGTCGCTCTCGAAGGCGGACGCTGAGCGGGCGTTGGCGCCGTTGCTCTGAGCGGCGGCAGCGGCGGCGTTGCCTTGAGCCGGCGCAGCGGCGGCGTTGCTTTGAACCGACGCAGTAGCGGCGTTGCCTTGAACCGACGCAGTGGCGGCCGGACGAGGCACGGGGAACCGCGTGGCGGGAAAGCCACTATATCGGCCGGCAAAGACTGAATATTTGCGGCAACGTAATTTTCGGCTTTGTAGACTGAGGCGGCTTGACCCGCCAGACGCGGCCAAAACGCGTCGGTTCATCGACTTGCAACCGTCAACGGAGAGATGATATGAAGAAGCTGACGCTGTTATTGACCGCTGTTTCGTTTGCCCTGAGCGCGTCCGCGGCGCTCGCGCAAACCGCCGCTCCGGCCGCCTCCAGTTCGGTCAGTTCGTATTCGCCGCCCACTACGAAACACGTCAAGAAGCCGAAGAAGCAGAAAATGAAGAAAGGCGAGTCGGCACCGGCAGCAGCGCCGGAAGCTGCCAGCCAGTAAATCCGCACACGCCCAAGCCGTTTTCGGGCTTTGCAAAAAAGATGAGCCCGCTTCGAGCGGGCTCATCTTTCTGGTGGACACACATTACACGCGCCGCCGGCTAGCCAGCCGCGACCGCTACTGCCGGCCCCGCGGTCGCGATGCTCGCGGTTGCCGCCTTCGCGGGCTCTCTCCGCTTACAGCCCCCAAACGATATCCGCATTGTCCTTCTGCGCGGCACGCAACATGTCGAGGAACGGATAGGCGCGCTGCGCCAGCCCCGGCGGTATCTCGTGATGCTCGTGGCCCTCTTCGCCTTCGTGGAAATGACCGTCGTGCTCGGCGCGCTCCTGTTTGTCGAAGGTAATCGCCGCTTCGAGTTTGGCAATCGCCTCGGCGGTTTCCTCGTGCGTAATCACGCCGCGTTCACCGAGGCGCTTGCCGACAATGCCGACCAGATACTGCGCCAGATTCTCTAGCATCATCACGTCCGGGCAAGCGCGGCATTTGAAAGTAATCAGCATGACTATTCCCTTTTTCGTTATGGTGGCTTCACACGCAAACGGCACCGAAGGCCGTCCGCGCGCGCTCCCGCACGCTCCGTTAGCCGCCCGACTAGACGCGGCGGCTACGGCCCTTGCTGGGCATCTCATTGAACATATTAGCACCTGCTAAAATCCGTCTGGACGGAAAAGCGCGCCGCCCTGCACCGCGCGCGGCAAGGCGCAACGCGCGTGGCCGGGCTGGCCGGTTCGGGCCTGCGTGCCGCAGCGGCCAGCCTTTGCCGGCGGCCGAAGCGCGCACGCCTTGCATTGAACGCCAGCACCCCGTCGGCGCACCCGTTATGCCGATGCGTCATGACGGACCCCGCTAGCAGGCGAGCGCCGCTTTCCACGCTTCTGCCGAATCGGCCGCGCACCCGTCGGCCGGCGCTTCCTCCGTATCACCGGATTGCCTCACTGGACTCGCAACAAGCATGCTGCCCGCACATAAACATACTCTCGAAACACTGCTCGCCGACACGGTGAAGCAGGTCGCCCTGGCCACCCAAGGCGCGACGGAAGCCGCGTTCGTGTCGCCCACCATCGCGCTGGAGCGCCCCAAGGTCGCTGCGCACGGCGACGTCGCGTGCAATGTGGCGATGCAACTCGCCAAGCCGCTGCGCGCGAATCCGCGCCAGTTGGCGCAGCAGATCGTCGACACGCTGCTCGGGCAGCCGCAGGCGCAAGGTCTGATCGAATCCGCCGAAGTGGCGGGCCCCGGCTTCATCAACCTGCGTCTCGCCGCCGCCGCCAAGCAGGCGGTGGTGACAGCCGTGCTCGCCGAGCAGGACGCGTACGGCCGCTCGCAACGCGACGCCGGCAAGCACGTGCTGATCGAGTTCGTGTCGGCCAATCCGACGGGGCCGCTGCACGTCGGCCATGGCCGCCAGGCGGCGCTCGGCGACGCGTTGTCGAACGTGCTGGCCTCGCAAGGCTGGGACGTGCATCGCGAGTTCTATTACAACGACGCCGGCGTGCAGATCGGCACGCTCGCACTGTCCACGCAGGCGCGCGCGCGCGGCCTCGCGCCGGGCGACGCGGGCTGGCCGGACTCGGCGTACAACGGCGAGTACATTGCCGACATCGCGAAAGACTATCTGAACGGCGTCACGGTTTCCGCGAGCGACGGCGAGCCTGTCACGGGCGCGCGCGACGTCGAGAACCTCGACGCGATCCGCCGCTTCGCGGTCGCGTATCTGCGCCGCGAGCAGGACATGGATTTGCAGGCGTTCGGCGTGAAGTTCGACCAGTACTACCTGGAGTCGTCGCTTTATACCGAAGGCCGCGTCGAAAAGACCGTGCAGGCGCTCATTGCCGCGGGCAAGACCTATGAGCAGGAAGGCGCGCTCTGGCTGCGCACGACAGACGACGGCGACGACAAAGACCGCGTGATGCGCAAGAGCGACGGCACCTACACGTACTTCGTGCCGGACGTCGCGTATCACGTCGCGAAGTGGGAACGCGGCTTCACCAAGGTCATCAACATTCAGGGTTCCGACCACCACGGCACCATCGCGCGCGTGCGCGCGGGCCTGCAAGGGCTCGGCATCGGCATTCCGAAGGGTTACCCCGACTACGTGCTGCACAAGATGGTCACCGTCATGCGCAACGGCGAAGAGGTGAAGATCTCCAAGCGCGCGGGCAGCTATGTGACGGTGCGCGATCTGATCGAATGGTCGGGCGGCGCGACGCCGGGCTCGGAAGCCGCCGTCGACCTGATCGACGAAGAGACCATTCGCCGCGGCCGCGACGCCGTGCGCTTCTTCCTGATCTCGCGCAAGGCGGACACGGAGTTCGTGTTCGACATCGACCTCGCGTTGAAACAAAACGACGAAAACCCGGTGCACTACGTGCAATATGCACACGCCCGGATCTGCTCGGTGATCGCGGAATGCAAGGCACGCTACGGCGCTGACGAAAGCGCGCTCGCCAAGGTGGACCTCGCGCCGCTCTCGAGCGAACGCGCCATGGCCTTGCTGAACAAGCTCGCCGAATTCCCGGACATGCTGCAACACGCCGCCGACGAACTCGCGCCGCACGCGGTCGCGTTCTATCTGCGCGACCTCGCCGGGGAATTCCACTCGTTCTACAATGACAAAGCCGAGCGCGTGCTGGTCGACGATGCGGCCGAACGCAATGCACGCGTCGCGCTGCTCGCGGCCACGCGTCAGGTGCTCGCCAACGGTCTCGCGATCATCGGCGTCTCCGCTCCCGTCAAGATGTAAGTCCTCCGGCGCAACATGCATGCGGCCGTCGTTATAATCGACGGCCGTTCCAGGATTCTTTTTGCAGGTGATTCATACGATGGCAAAACCACGCCGCACAACAAAGCAATCGAAACAAACCGGGGGTACTTTTCTCGGCATCGTGCTGGGCCTCATCGTCGGCCTTGCGATCGCGGTAGTGGTGGCGCTGTATATCACCCGTGCGCCTACGCCGTTCGTCTCGAAGGTGGCGCCGCCGGCCGCGTCGGATTCGGGCGCGAGCCAGGCGCAATACGACCCTAACCGTCCGCTGCAAGGCAAGTCGCCGGGTCAGCCGGTGCCGCAGGCCGCGCAACCCGCGCCGCCGAACACTGCGCCTGGCCAGACGAACTCGCAGACGCAGTCCGGCATGCTGGAACAGCCGCAAATCATCGAAGTGCCGCCTACCATCGGCAACGGCAACACGAGCGCCAACAGCAATGCCAACGGCACGGCCGTCGCGCCGAAGCCCGCGCAGGAAAACGGCAGCAGCGCCACGGCCGCGGTGAAAAAACCCCAAGCCCCGAGCGCACCGGCCGCCACCGCAGCGGGTTCGGCGCCGAAGAGCACCTCGTCGGCAACGGTCGCGAATGTGAAGCCGGGCTCAGGCGCAGCACCCGCACCCGGCGACGCGAACACCGGCTACTTCCTGCAAGTAGGCGCCTACAAGACCGCTGCAGACGCCGAGCAGCAACGCGCGCGCCTCGCGTTCCAGGGCTTCGAGTCGAAGGTCACGCAGCGCGAGGCGGGCGGCGTCACGTACTATCGCGTGCGTATTGGACCGTTCGCCAAGTTCGAGGACATGAACGCGAGCCGTCAGCGTCTGTCGGACGCGGGTGTGGACACCGCCGTCATCCGCTTCACCAAGCAATAAATAGCAAGGATCCTCAGATCAGGCGCCGCCGCCGAACTATCGGTGCGCGGCGCCTGTCACAAGATTCGCAAGCAAGACAAGCATGATTGAGCACGACGGACGACAGAACCGTTGAACGCCGATACTGAAAACAGTGACGGGCATTTGCGTGGCGCCACTGTTTTACGCCTACCTGGGTCAACACAACATGAAAAAACTGCTGAGCATCCTGTTCCTCTCGCTGGGCCTTGTCGCGGCCTCGGCGCACGCGTCGCCGAGCGCGCCGGTGGCGGGCAAGGACTACACCGTATTGCCCACCGCGCAGCCTACCGACGTGCCCGCCGGCAAAATCGAAGTCACCGAATTTTTCTGGTACGGCTGCCCGCATTGCAACGAATTCAACCCGTACCTCGAGGCGTGGGTGAAGAAGCAGGGTCCGGACGTCGTCTTCAAACGCGTGCCGGTGGCTTTCCGCGACGACTTCATTCCGCATTCGAAGATGTTCCATGCGCTCGACGCGCTCGGCCTCGCTTCACAGCTTACGCCGAAGGTTTTCAACGAGATCCACGTCAACAAGAACTACCTGCTGACGCCGGAAGACCAGGCCAAATTCCTCGCGAAGAACGGCGTCGATCCGAAGAAGTACATGGACGCGTACAACTCGTTCTCGACGCAAAGCGCGCTGCAAAAAGACAAGAAGCTGCTGGAGGACTACAAGATCGACGGCGTGCCGACCATCGCCGTGCAGGGCAAGTATGAAACCGGCCCGGCCGCGACCAACAGCTTGCCGGGCACGATCCAGGTGCTCGACTACCTGGTCCAGCAGGTCCGCGCGAAGAAGATGTAAAGCCGAGGCGCCGGAATGAGTTCACCGTTGAAAGTCTTCATTACCGGCGCTTCGAGTGGGATCGGCCTCGCGCTCGCCGCCGAATACGCGCGGCGCGGCGCGGTTCTCGGCCTCGTGGCCCGCCGCGGCGACGCGCTCGCCGCCTTCCAGCGGTCTCATCCGCAAAATTCCATTTCCACTTATTGCGTCGACGTGCGCGACGCCGAGGCGCTCGCGGAAGCCGCCGCGCAGTTCATTGCGCAACACGGCCTGCCGGACATTGTGATCGCCAACGCGGGCGTGAGCCGCGGCGCCGTGACCGGCGAAGGCGACCTGCGCACCTTCCGCGAAGTGATGGACATCAACTACTTCGGCATGGTCGCGACCTTCGAGCCGTTCGCCGCGGCCATGGTGGCGGCGAGACGCGGCACGCTCGTCGGCATTGCGAGCGTCGCGGGCGTGCGCGGGCTGCCGGGTTCGGGCGCGTATAGCGCGTCGAAATCGGCGGCGCTCAAGTATCTCGAAGCGTTGCGCGTCGAAATGCGCCCGCACGGCGTCGGCGTGGTCACCCTTGCGCCCGGCTATATCCGCACGCCGATGACCGCGCACAATCCCTACACCATGCCCTTTCTGATGGACGCCGATCGCTTCGCCGCCAAGGCCGCGCAGGCAATCGAGCGCCGCGCGGCGTTCGCGGTGTTTCCGTGGCAGATGCGGCTCGTCGCCATGCTGCTGCACGTCGTGCCGCGCTGGCTTTACGACCGCGTGTTCGAACGCGCGCCGCGCAAGCCGCGCGCCGTCGTCGAGTAAATCATGTCCACGCGTGCGGTCGATGCAACCGGCGTCGCGCACGAAAAAGCGGCCACCGGCGCCCGCATCGTCTCGCTCGTGCCGAGCATCACCGAATTGTTATTCGCGCTCGGCCTCGAGCGGCAAATTGTCGGGCGTACCGGCTTTTGCGTGCATCCGCGCGACAAGGTCCGCAACGTGCCGAAGGTGGGCGGCACGAAAGCGGTGAATGTCGAGGCCGTTCGCGCGCTGCAGCCCACTCATCTGATCGTCAATATCGACGAGAACGAGCGCGATACCGTCGAGCAACTGCGCGCGTTCGTACCGCATGTCGTCGTGACTCATCCGCAGACGCCGCACGACAATCTCTCGCTGTACGCGCTGCTCGGCGCGATCTTCGGTCGCGAGCGGGAGGCGTCGAATCTCGCAGATCAACTGGAAGCCCGGCTGCACGAAGCGGCGACACGCGCTTTCCGCCCGCAAAACGTGCTGTATCTGATCTGGCGCGAACCGTGGATGACCGTCGCGCGCGACACCTATATTTCCGCGATGCTGCGCCTCGTCAACTGGCAGACGCTGCCCGACGTGCAAGGCGGCGTGGCGGGCGCGGCCCGCTATCCGTCGTTCGAATTCGCTGGCGCAAACCGCGCACCGTGGCTTGCCGACGTCGAGCGCATCCTGCTTTCCACCGAGCCCTACCGCTTCACGCAAGCTCATTGCGAGGCGCTCCAACGCGATCCGCGCGTGTGCCGCAAGCGCATCGAGCTGATCGACGGGGAAATGGTCTCGTGGTACGGCGTGCGGGCGATCGAAGGCATCGCTTATCTGATGCAGCGCGCCGCAGCGGCATGAACGAGCGCCGGCTCGGCAGCCGCCATATGAATATGCGGATTATGTTGTTGTCGTCGAAACTGCCCTTCGATAAGCTTTCGCGAAGGCCGGCGCGCGCATGAGTCGGGATTCTGGCGACCCTGCGCGAGCGCCCGAAACGTATCAAAATGAAGTCGACGGAACATAACCACAACCCGACGCACTGCCTGACTGCGCTCGTTACCGGAGATCTTATGCGCTTCAAACTGCTCGCAGCCGCCGTATTTTTCACGGCGCCCGCGCTCGTGCTCGCCAGACCGCTGACCGTCTGCACCGAATCGAGCCCCGACGGCTTCGACGTCGTGCAGTTCAACTCGCTCGTCACGACCAACGCGTCGGCCGATGTGATCTTCAACTCGCTCGTGTCCTACGACGAGGCCGCAAAGAAAGTGGTGCCGTCGCTCGCGGACAAATGGGAAGTGAGCGCGGACGGTCTCGCCTACACGTTCCATCTGCGCCCGAACGTCCAGTTCCAGACCACCGACTACTTCAAGCCCACCCGCCCGCTGAATGCCGACGACGTCGTCTTCACGTTCGACCGCATGCTCAACGACAGCAACCCGTGGCACAAGGTGGCGGGCGCGAGCGGCTTCCCACACGCGCAGTCCATGGGCTTGCCGAAGCTCATCAAGTCGATCAGCAAGGTCGACGACAACACCGTCAGGTTCGAACTGAACGCGCCGGACGCGACTTTCGTGTCGATCCTGACGATGGGCTTCGCCTCCATCTATTCGGCCGAATACGCCGACCAGTTGCTGAAGGCCGGCAAGCAGGTCGATCTGAACTCCAAGCCGATCGGCACTGGTCCGTTCGAGCTGAAGAGCTACACGAAAGACGCGGTGATCCGCTACGACGTGAACCCGACCTACTGGGGACCGAAGCCGAAGATCGACCGCCTGATCTACGCGATCACGCCCGACGCCACCGTGCGCGCGCAAAAGGTGAAAGCGGGCGAATGCCAGATCGCGCTGTCGCCGAAACCGCAGGATCTCGCGGATGCGAAAAGCGATAAATCGCTCGCCATCGTGCAAACGCCGGCGTTTATGACGGCGTTCGTTGCACTGAACACGCAGAAGAAGCCGCTCGACAATCAGAAAGTTCGCGCCGCGCTGAATATGGCGTTCGACCGCGGCACCTATCTGAAGACGGTGTTCGACAACACGGCAACGCCGGCCGTGAATCCGTATCCGCCGAACACCTGGAGCTACGACAAGGCGGTGAAGGCGTGGCCGTACGATCCGGCGAAGGCAAAGAAGCTGCTCGCCGACGCGGGCTACCCGAACGGCTTTGAAACGACCATCTGGGTGCGTCCGAACGGCAGCGTGCTGAATCCGAATCCGAAGGCGGGCGCCGAACTGCTGCAGGCGGATTTCGCGAAGATCGGCGTGAAGGCCGACGTGAAGGTGATCGAATGGGGCGAGCTGATCAAGCAGGCGAAGCAAGGCCAGCACGACTCGCTCTTCATGGGCTGGGCCGGCGACAACGGCGATCCGGACAACTACCTGTCGCCGCTCTTCAGTTGCAATGCGGTGAAGTCTGGAATCAACTTCGCGCGTTTCTGCGATCAGGACCTCGACAAGCTGATCGCCGAAGGCAAGTCCACGCCGGATCAGGCCAAGCGCGCGAAAGCGTATGAGGCCGCGCAGCAGATCATCCACGACGAGGCGCTGTGGATTCCGCTCGGCTATCCGACGGCGGCGGCCATCACGCGAACCAATGTGAGCGGTTATCACGTGAGTCCGTTCGGACGGCAGAACTTCGGGGCCGTGTCGGTGCAGTAACGCGCTGCCCTTTCAGTCGCGCCACGAAAAGCCCGGTCGCGCGATCAAAGCGCGCCGGGCTTTTTGCCGGCCTATCGCATCAAACGATCCGCGCGCTCACGCCGAGAACCGCATTACGCCGTCGGCGTCGTGCGTGCGCTTCAATGTGCCCGCAAGCCACAGCAGATGCAGGTGCGCGAGCGCCTCGCCCATGGCGAACGTCAACTGGTGAATATCGAGCTCGCGTTTGAACATGAGCGGCACGATATCCGCCGCACTGTGCGGCTTGTGCGCACACGCCTCGCGCACTTCGGCAAGACGCGCGTCGTGATGCACGCGCAACTGGGCGACGCGCGTACGTACGCCGCGAAACGGCTTGCCGTGCGAGGGCAAGACGAGCGTGTCTTCCGGCATCGCCTCGTAGCGCGCGAGCGACTCCAGATAGAGCGCAAGCGGCGAGCCTTCCGGCTCCATGGCGAACACGGACACGTTCGTCGAAATGCGCGGGAGCACCATGTCGCCGGAAATGAGCACGCCGAGCTCTTCGCAATGCAGCGCGCAGTGCTCGGGCGAATGGCCGTAGCCGGTCACCACGCGCCACGTCTTTGCGCCGATCGTCACGCCGTCCGCCTCGCGCAAGCGCCGGTACTGGCCCGGCACGGCCGGCACGAGATTCGCGTAATAGCTCTGCCGGCTGCGCAATTTATCGAGCGATGCCTCGTCGGTCACGCCGTGCAGAGCAAAGTGCCGCGCCGCCGCCTCGCCGCCTGCGTTGGAGCCGTCGCCCGCCGCCATCACGCGAGCCTGCATGTATTCGCCGAGCGTCATCCACAGGCGCGCGTCCCAGCGCTTCTTGTCGCCGCCGCTGCACACCCAGTGCGCGAGGCCGATGTGGTCCGGATGGCAATGCGTGACGATCACGCGCAGCACGGGCAAGCCGCCGAGCACCGAGTCGAACACCTTCTCCCAGTTCTCCCGGATCGCGTCCGACGCGATCCCGCAGTCGACGACCGTCCAGCCCTCTTCGCCGTCGATCCGGTCGCGCAGCAACCACACATTGATGTGGTCGAGCGCAAACGGCAGCGGCATGCGCAGCCAGAACACGCCGGGCGCGACTTCCTGCGCGCGGCCCGGTTCAGGCATCAAGTCCTTGAACGGATAGTCGAGTTGATGTTCGAGTGCATTCATTCCGCTGTCTTCCTCCACGCTTTCCGCGTACTTGCCGCAGGTTGCATTCAACCCAAGTTGACGATAACGTAAACGTCGATTCTATCGTCAATCCGGTTTTGTGCCCGGCTAGTGAATGCCCGATGACCACCCAATACACGATCACCGAACTCGCGCGCGAATTCGACGTCACGCCGCGCGCCATTCGCTTCTACGAAGACCAGGGTTTACTCTCACCGAGCCGCGAAGGTTCGAGCGGCTTGCGGCGCGTCTATTCGGGTCGCGACCGCACGCGGCTGAAGCTCACGCTGCGCGGCAAACGGCTCGGCTTCACGCTCTCCGAGATTCGCGATCTGCTGGACGTGTATGAATCGCCGACGGACACCGTCCCGCAACTGCACGCGTTTCTCGCCACGGTCACGCGTCATCGGGAGGTGCTGGAGCGGCAGCTGGAAGACCTGAACGCGACGCTAGAAGACCTCGCGCAGTATGAAGCGCAGGCGCGCGCGCTGCTGGAAGGCGGCACGCATGCAGCCGGCACGCGAGAAACCCGCGAAGCCAAGCCCGCCTGAGCAGAGACAAGCGTCAAGGCGAAGGAAATTTTTTGCTGAAGATTGGCTGGTTTAACAATGCTGAACCGCGGCATTGAACGCAGTTGCCTGGAAAAGTCGGCCAATGCCCGGCAGCGCCCACGCGGCGCCGAGGCACGCGCCGGTTGACGCAATGCGTCGCGGGCGCACCCGAACGATACAATCACGGGTGTCTTCACGACATGAGACGAATGCACGGTCGACATGAATCACTTCCCCAAACTGTTGTCGTCGCAAATCGGCTTTGACGTCGCGCAAACCATGCTCGAAGGATTCAACCGGCACTACCGGATCTTTCGCGACGCGGCGATCCACGCCAAGACGCTGTTCGAAAACGGCGACTGGCACGGCCTGCAAAAGCTCGCGCGCGAGCGCATTACTTCATACGACGACCGCGTTCAGGAATGCGTCGAACTGCTCGAAGACGAATACGACGCGGAAAACATTGACAGTGAAGTGTGGCAGCAGATCAAGCTGCACTACATTGGTCTGCTGACCACGCACCGTCAGCCCGAATGCGCGGAAACCTTTTTCAATTCGGTGTGCTGCAAAATCCTGCACCGCTCGTATTTCAATAACGACTTCATTTTCGTGCGCCCGGCGATCTCGACGGAATATCTCGAGAATGACGAGCCGGCCGCCAAGCCGACGTATCGCGCGTACTACCCGGGCAAGGACGGTCTCGCCGCGACGCTCGAGCGCATCGTCACGAATTTTCAGCTTGAACCGCCGTTCGAAGATCTGACACGCGATGTGGGCTGCGTGATGCAGGCCATTCACGACGCGTTCGGCACCTTTGACGAAGCGCCGAACTTCCAGATTCACGTGCTCTCGTCGCTGTTCTTTCGCAACAAGGCGGCGTATATCGTCGGGCGAATCATCAACGGCGACATGCTGCTGCCGTTCGCCGTGCCGCTGCGTCACGTGAAGCCGGGCGTGCTCGCGCTCGACACTGTGCTGCTCAAGCGCGAGCAGTTGCTGATCATCTTCAGTTTTTCGCACTCGTATTTTCTGGTCGACATGGAAGTGCCGTCCGCTTACGTCGAATTCCTCGGCATGATCATGCCGGGCAAGCCGAAAGCGGAAATCTACACGTCGGTGGGTTTGCAGAAGCAGGGCAAGAATCTGTTCTATCGCGACCTGCTGCATCACCTGTCGCATTCGAGCGACCAGTTCATCATCGCGCCGGGCATCAAGGGCCTCGTGATGCTGGTGTTCACGCTGCCCTCCTTCCCGTACGTCTTCAAGCTCATCAAGGACAACTTCCCGCCGCCGAAGGAAACCACGCGCGCGAAAATCCAGGAGAAGTATCTGCTCGTCAAGCGGCACGACCGCCTCGGGCGCATGGCCGACACGCTCGAATATTCGAGCGTCGCCCTGCCCATTTCGCGGCTCGACGAGACGCTCCTTCGCGAGCTCGAAAAAGAAGTGCCGTCGTTGCTGGAATACGAAGGCGAGAACGTCGTGATTCGCCATATGTATATCGAACGGCGTATGGTGCCGTTGAATCTGTTCCTGCAAAACGGCAACGACGCGGACGTCGAGCACGGCATCAAGGAATACGGCAACGCGGTGAAGGAGCTGATGCAGGCGAACATTTTCCCCGGCGACATGCTGTACAAGAACTTCGGCGTGACGCGCCACGGCCGCGTGGTGTTCTATGACTACGACGAGATCGAATATCTGACCGACTGCAACGTGCGCGCGGTGCCGGCGCCGCGCAACGAGGAAGACGAAATGTCGGGTGAGCCGTGGTACTCGGTCGGCCCGCATGACATCTTCCCCGAAACGTATGGCACGTTCCTGCTCGGCGATCCACGCGTGCGGCGCTCGTTCATGCAGCATCACGCGGACTTCTTCGATCCCGCGCTGTGGCAAAGGCACAAGGAACAGCTACTGAAAGGCGAATTGCCCGACTTTTTTCCGTATGACAACAGCGTGCGGTTTTGCATCCGCTATCCGGAGCGTTTCGAGGGCGCGGCCAATACGCCCGCCGCCGGTCCGCAAGCCGACGAACGCGACGTGAGAGTGGCTTGATCCACCTGATACCCGCACGTCGGCCAGGCGTGATTCGCACGCCGCATGCATCAACCGAATTCAATCTAACGAAACCGGCCGCTCAAACGGTCGACTAACCGCCAAGACGCATCATGAACACGAACGCTTCCACCTCTGCTCATCCGCTCGCCCATCTGTTCGAGAACAACGACGCGTGGGTCGCCCGCAAGCTCTCGGAAGATCCCGAGTACTTCTCGCGCCTCGCGCATCAGCAGACGCCCGAGTATCTGTGGATCGGCTGCTCCGATTCGCGCGTGCCGGCGAACCAGATCATCGGCCTGCCGCCGGGCGAAGTGTTCGTGCACAGAAACATTGCCAACGTGGTCGTGCACACCGATCTGAACTGCCTTTCGGTGATCCAGTTCGCCGTCGACCTGCTGAAGGTCAAGCACATCATGGTGGTCGGCCACTACGGCTGTTCGGGCGTGGGCGCGGCCTTGCACGGCCGCCGCGTGGGCCTCGCGGACAACTGGCTGCATCACGTGCAGGACGTGCGTGCGAAGCACGCGGCGCTGCTCGAGGAGTGGCCGCTCGGCGAGGCGCGTCACCGGCGTCTCGTGGAACTGAACACGATCGAGCAGGTGGTGAACGTATGCCGCACGACCATCATCAACGATGCATGGGCGCGCGGCCAGGAACTGACCGTGCACGGCTGGGCGTATGGCGTGCACGACGGCAAGGTGCGCGACCTCGGCATGACGGTCAACAACGCGGCCGCGCTCGAAGAGACCTACGAGCGCTGCGTCGCCGGTGTGTCGGCGAGCCGCGCGCATCAAGCGGACAACGACGTGGTGGCGGCCGACGCGGCTCAGTTGGGCGACGTGCCGGCCATCGTCCAGGGTGTGATCAAGGAGCTAAAACATGAGTGAGACAAAGATGAGCGAGACGAGCGGCGTGAGCGCCGACCCGATTGTGATCGTGAGCGCGGCGCGCACGCCGATGGCGGCATTTCAGGGCGACTTTGCGTCGCTGACCGCGCCGCAACTCGGCTCGATCGCGATTGAAGCCGCGGTTCAACGCGCGGGCCTGAAGCCCGAACAGATCGGCGAAGTGGTGATGGGCTGCGTGCTGCCCGCGGGCCTCGGCCAGGCGCCCGCGCGGCAAGCTGCGCTCGGCGCGGGCTTGCCCCTTTCCACGGGCAGCACGACCGTCAACAAGATGTGCGGCTCCGGCATGCGCGCGGCGATGTTCGCGCACGACATGCTCGCCGCCGGGTCGGTCGACGTGATCGTCGCGGGCGGCATGGAGAGCATGACCAACGCGCCCTATCTGCTGCCCAAGGCGCGCGGCGGTATGCGCATGGGTCACGGCCAGGTGATCGATCACATGTTCTACGACGGCCTCGAAGACGCCTACGAGAAAGGCCGCCTGATGGGCACGTTCGCGGAAGAATGCGCGGCGTCGTTCGACTTCACGCGCGAAGCGCAGGACGCGTTCGCCGTCGAGTCGCTGAACCGCGCGAAGCGCGCAAACGAAGACGGTTCGTTCGCCTGGGAAATCGCACCCGTCAAAGTGCAAAGCCGCAAAGGCGACGTCACCGTCGAGCACGACGAACAGCCGTACAAGGCCAACCTCGACAAAATCCCCACGCTCAAGCCCGCGTTCAGCAAAACGGGCACGGTGACGGCCGCGAACTCGTCGTCGATTTCGGACGGCGCCGCGGCGCTCGTGATGATGCGCGAATCGACGGCAAAGCGCCTCGGCGTCGAGCCGCTTGCACGCGTGGTCGGCCATTCCACGTTCGCGCAGGAACCGGCGAAGTTCACCACGGCCCCGGTCGGCGCCATTCGCAAGCTGTTCGAGAAAAACGGCTGGCGCGCGGACGAAGTCGATCTGTATGAAGTCAACGAGGCCTTTGCCGTCGTGACCATGGCCGCGATGAAAGAGCACAAGCTCCCGCACGACAAGGTCAACGTGCATGGCGGCGCCTGTGCGCTCGGCCATCCGATTGGCGCATCCGGCGCGCGCATTCTCGTCACGCTCATCGGCGCGCTGAAAAAGCGCGGCGGCAAGCGCGGCGTCGCGACGCTGTGCATCGGCGGCGGCGAAGCGACCGCGATGGGCATCGAGCTGGTTTGACATGTCGTGCGCGCATTCCAGCGCTTAACAGAGTTGGAGGTCATTCATGAAGACAGTGTTGATCGTCGGTGCGTCGCGCGGCATCGGCCAGGAGTTTGTCCGGCAATACAAGGAGAGCGGCTGGCGCGTGCTGGCCACCGCGCGCGACGGCGCCGCGCTCGACGCCCTCGCCCAGTTGGGCGCGCAACCGTACTCCGTCGACGTCACGGAACCCGCGGATATCGCCGCGCTCGGCTGGAAGCTCGACGGCGAACAGGTGGATGTCGCCATCGTCGTGTCCGGGGTGTATGGTCCGCGCAGCGAAGGCATTGAAACCATTACCGCGGAAGACTTCGATCACGTGATGCACACCAACGTGCGCGGGCCGATGCAACTGATGCCGATCCTGTTGCCGCTCGTCGAAGAAACGGGCGGCGTGCTGGCGGTCATTTCGAGCAGGATGGGCAGCATTGCCGACCCGAGCGGCACGAGCGGCTGGCTGTATCGCGTGAGCAAGGCGGCGCTGAACGACGCGCTCAAGCTCGCGTCGCTCGAAGCGCAGCGCGCCACCTGCGTGTCGCTGCATCCGGGCTGGGTACAGACCGACATGGGCGGCGCTCAGGCGGCGGTGCACCCCACGCGCAGCGTGAGCGGCATGCGCGAAGTGCTGGCGCAGGCCGCGGCCTCGCGCGAGGCGTTCAATGGCCGCTTCTATCAATACGACGGCACGCAGCTCGACTGGTGAGGAGACAGGCTCATGGTGCTTGATCAGGACCACCTGATGGTCCGCGACGCGCTGCGCACCTTCGTGCGCGACGCTATCACGCCGCACGCGGCGGCATGGGACCGCGAGCGCACCTTTCCGAAAGATGTGCACCGTCAGCTCGCGGAACTCGGCGCCTACGGCGTGCTGGTGCCCGAAGCGTACGGCGGCGCCGGCATGGACGCGCTTGCGCTCGCGCTGATTCTCGAAGAAATCGCAGCCGGCGACGGCGGCACGTCCACGGCCATCTCCGTCAACAATTGCCCGGTGTGCAGCATTCTGCTGACGTACGGCAGCGACGCGCAAAAGCGCGACTGGCTCACGCCGCTCGCGCGCGGCGAGATGCTCGGCGCGTTCTGTCTGACCGAACCGCAGGCGGGCTCGGACGCGTCGGCGCTGCGCACCACTGCAACGCGCGACGGCGACGCGTATGTGCTCAACGGCGTGAAGCAGTTCATCACGAGCGGTAAGAACGCTCAGGTCGCAATCGTGATGGCCGTCACCGACAAGGCGGCGGGCAAGCGTGGCATCAGCGCGTTCATCGTGCCGACCGACAGCAGCGGTTACGTCGTCGCGCGGCTCGAGGACAAGCTCGGCCAGCATTCGTCGGACACGGCGCAAATCGTCTTCGAGGACTGCCGCGTGCCCGCCGCGAACCTGATCGGCGCGGAAGGCGAGGGTTATCGCATTGCGCTGTCGGGGCTCGAAGGCGGGCGCATCGGCATCGCCGCGCAAAGCGTCGGCATGGCGCGCGCGGCGTTCGAAGCCGCGTTGAGCTATGCGAAAGAACGCGAGAGCTTCGGCGCGCCGCTTTTCTCGCACCAGGCCGTGCAATTCCGTCTCGCGGACATGGCGACGCAACTCGAAGCCGCGCGTCAGTTGATCTGGCACGCGGCCGCGCTGAAAGACGCGGGCCAGCCCTGTCTGACGGAAGCCGCCATGGCGAAGCTGTTCGCTTCGGAAGCCGCAGAGCGCATCTGTTCGGCGGCATTGCAGATTCACGGCGGCTATGGGTATCTGAGCGACTTTCCGGTCGAACGGATTTATCGCGATGTACGCGTGTGCCAGATCTACGAAGGCACGAGCGACATCCAGAAGATATTGATCGCGCGCGGTCTTGGTTAAGAGTTTCCTTCAGAGTCCGCTTAAGAGTCCCATGAGCCAGCATGAATCGTCCACGCGGCGCCCCGTCGACTGTCCTTGCGGCGGCGCCGCGCCTCACCCGTCGGGGGCTGTGAAGGCGCCGCGATTTGCGGCGTGCTGCGGCCGTTACATCGACGGCGGCGAGCCGGCGCCGCGGGCGCTCGAACTGATGCGCTCGCGTTACAGCGCGTATGTTGTCGGCGCAACCGACTATCTGCGCGCCACCTGGGCGCCGGCAACCTGCCCCGCCGACCTCGACGTGGACCCCGAAGCGCCGGACGCACCGCGTTGGCTCGGACTCCAGATCAAGGCATTCGCCGAAACCGACCCGCAGCACGCGATGGTCGAGTTCGTCGCACGGTACAAGGTGGCGGGCCGCGCGCATCGGCTGCATGAGTTGAGCCGGTTCGTTCGTGATGATCGCGGCCACTGGCTGTATGTCGACGGCGATGTGAGGGAGTAGTTTTTCGGCGGCTTGGGTGGCTTTCGGCGGCTTTTAGCGGCTTATTTGGCGTCTTGGCGTCTTGGCGTCTTGGCGTCTTGGCGTCTTGGCGTCTTGGCGTCTTGGCGTCTTGGCGTCTTGGCGTCTTGGCGTGTGGTGTGGGGCGTGTGGTGTGGGGCGTGTGGTGTGGGGCGTGGGGCGTGGGGCGTGGGGCGTGGGGCGCGGTGGCGGACAGCGTGCTGCGATCGTGTGCCGCCATCGCATTTGGCCCTTTGGGCGCTTAGCCCATTGGCGAGGCTCTTTTATGTTGGCGCGACGCCACAGCTCGGCTCGTCCGCGGTCGGCTGACCTGCAGCAGCGCCCGGCGATCGCTTCCGCTCGACACGTCGACTCAGACCATCTGTGGCTTGGTCCGCGCCGCAATGCGCACGCTCAGCGCACTTCCGCGGTCTCATTCAGCCTCCCCTATGCCTCCGCCGCGACGCGGCAAATTTTTCGTCGCGGGTTCTCCTTGATTGCACAAAACAAAATTGTCGTGCCAGGATGAGGCCGTTGTTTCGTGACGCCACCCTGCGAGAGCTCGCTGGTAAGGGTTCCGCAAGTTGCGCCGGCGCCGGCCGATAACCAGATATGAGGTTGCGGCCGCGGTTCCCCGGCAGCAGACGTGGCGTTCATCATCGGCGCGTGGGGTCGCGCCGGCCGTTGGGTTTATCCCGTGCGATCTCGATCTGGCGTGCGTGCGCTTCGCGCAATGCGTACGTGAGCATGTTTTTGTTTGTCGCAAATGCGGGCGAAAGGCGAATGCCAGCCGCGCGTTTCACCAAACAGACGTGCGATGTCGAGGCGGTTTTTCTGGCAGGTGCGTGAATGGCGTTGAGCAAGGTTCTGGCGAAGTGTGCGGCGATTGGTGCAGCGGCGATGTGCGCTGTCGCGGCCGCGCACGCGAACCCGCTCGCGGACGCCCCCGGACCGCTTGCCCGCGCGCAGGTGCCGCGCATCGCGTTGCCGGACGACATCTATCTGCCAAGCGCCCGTCTGAACGAGCAGATCATTCGCATTCCCGTCGACGCCGACGGACAGATCACGCTTCAAACGACGATTTACAAGCCGGACGGCGCAGGCCCGTTCCCGATGATCGTCTTCAACCACGGCAAGATTCCCGGCGATCCGCGTATGCAGGAACGCAGCGACCCGTTGCCGCTTGCGCGCGAATTCGTACGTCGCGGCTATGTGGTGGTGGCGCCGAACCGCCAGGGCTTCGGCCAGTCGGGCGGCGTTTATCATCAGGACGGATGTGACGTCGAACGCAACGGCATCTCGCAGGCCGGCGACGTCGCGGCCACCATCGACTACATGTCGAAGCAAGCTTACGTCGACGCGTCGCACATTGTGGTGGCCGGCACGTCGCACGGCGGCCTCGCGACGATGGCGTACGGCACCGAAGCCGCGCCGGGCGTGCGAGCGCTCATCAACTTCTCGGGCGGCTTGCGGCAGGACGCGTGCGGCGACTGGCAAGGCAACCTGACACGCGCGTTCGGCGCGTACGGCGACAAGACGAAGGTGCCGTCGCTGTGGATGTACGGCGACAACGATTCGGTGTGGAACGCGCCCCTCGTGGCCGGCATGTACGCGGCGTATATCGCGCACGGCGCCAGCGCGAAAATGGTCGACTACGGCAAATATAAGAACGATGCGCACCGGCTCGTCGGCGACCGCGACGGCGTGCAGGTCTGGTGGCCGGCGGTCGAGGCGTTCCTTGCCCGCGTGGGCATGCCGACCGGCGTGCAATACCGCGTGGCGGATCCGGCCGCGCCGAAGGCGAGCGGCTTTGCTTCCGTCGATGCCGTGGACGCCGTGCCCTACGTCGACGAAGCCGGGCGCGCGGGCTACCGCAACTTCCTGCGCCAGTATCCGAGCCGGGCGTTCGCGGTGTCGGACACGGGTGCATGGTCGTGGGCGGAGGGCGGCGACGATCCGATGTCGGTTGCCATTGCGAATTGCCAGAAGCAGAGCTCGGCGCCTTGCCGCCTGTACGCTGTGGATAACTCCGTTGTCTGGGGAGACCAAGGTTCGCGGACAGCTGACAGCGGCTCCGGCGCGCCTGGTGGTGCTTCCGCTTCTTCTTCCCTCTCTTCCACTGACGACGCGCGACCGGCTATTGCCAGCCGGGAATAGCCGCGCCGGTCCAGACCTGACGCCGCGCCGCCGACGATTGGGACTTCTCCCATTTTTGGGTATGGTCGTGCCCGCTATAAGTATGCGGACCATCACGACAGGAGAAGGACGTGAAGACGCTTTATGGCATCGCGTGGCACGCGAAGCAACGCTGCGCCGTGTTTCAGATTCCGACAGCCAATTTCGGCACGGTGTTCATGCGCGTGTCCGCCTCGCCGGGAGACGCGAGCGTTGCGGTCGTCGAGGTCGACGCCGACCGGCTGCTCGAACAATGGCGGCGTACCGGCGGCAAACCCGAGCGATGCGCAGATGCGTCGCAGGCCTTATGGCCGTCCGACGAAAAATTCGCTGCCGCCGAAATCGGCTTCATGGAAGGGCAATTCGACCCCGTTCCCCTTGCCCTCATGACATGCCGCGCGGAGAACGGCGGCCCGGTGCAATTGAGCATTGCCGACGGCGTGACGCGCACCATCTGGCTCCTGACCGCCGGCGCTACAATTTTCCCGGTGTCGTGCCCCATCGACGATGCGTGCGCATTGCAAGCATGCGCCGGGGCTGCCGGCAGCCGCGTCCGGACAACCGCGGATCTGCTCTCACCCGCGTCAGACGAGCAGTACCTGAAAGAGCTGCGGGCTGCCGAACGGATGCAGGCTCGGCGCATTTTGCGGGATTTTGCGCAATCGAGATAGGAGAGGGGCGGCGCGGGTTCGTATGTCGAAGCATCATTCCGGCGACGCCGCCTGCTTGCCGAGATCTGTGACGGCGACGGCAGCAACCATGCCGTCTTTCGCCGTTTGCATTCGGCCGACAACGAGCCGATATGCGGGCTTGGATGAAGTAGACCAAGCAGGCTGGTTCTCGTTCAAAGTCTCAACAGCCTGACGGCGGTTGCTTTTCAGAACGCCGTGATTGGACCGGTAGAAGGCCAAAAAGGACGGTCGGTCGAGGCGGTCATTGCAGCCCGTACCGGGCGCCGTTCAGACAATCCACCCGAAACCTCCCCCACTACCCCCAATACTTTCTCGTCGCTAACTCCGCCCATCCACACCCTTTCTTCCGCATCCCCAACGAGCTGCGCCGAACCGCCGCAAACCCCCGCCGCACAAGCCCAAACGCCAGGCAACCCGCTAGTGCAAAGCCCCAAAGAAACCGCTAATCTCGACCCCGCACGCTAGCCGACCGGCCCGGCGCAGCGCCAAAATCCCCGCGTTGCGCCCCCAAAAACCTGACAAAAGAAACACCCCAAGGCAGCGGCAACATGCATCCCTGGAGTACCACCTGGAAATGTCAGCAACATCACCTACATCGACGGAAGACTGGATTGCCCGCAGCCTGCGCGCGATCTGGCATCCGTGTACGCAGATGAAGCATCACGAGCGCCTGCCGCTCGTGCCCGTCGCGCGCGGACAAGGCGCATGGCTCTACGACCGCGCCGGTCATCGTTATCTGGATGCGATCAGTTCGTGGTGGGTCAATCTGTTCGGCCACGCCAATCCGCGCATCAATGCGGCACTGAAGGATCAGCTCGATACCCTCGAACACGCCATGCTCGCAGGCTGCACGCACGAGCCCGCCGTCGAACTCGCGGAGCGCCTAAGCGCGCTTACTCATAACACGCTGGGCCATGCGTTCTTCGCATCGGACGGCGCCTCCGCCGTCGAAATCGCGTTGAAAATGAGCTTCCACTCATGGCGCAATCGCGGTTTCGCCGACAAGCAGGAATTCGTCTGCATTGCTAACAGCTATCACGGCGAGACGATCGGCGCGCTCGGCGTGACCGACGTCGCGCTGTTCAAGGACGCCTACGACCCGCTCATCCGCAACGCGCACGTCGTCGCATCGCCGGACGCGCGACTCGCGCAACCGGGCGAGTCGGCAGCGGACGTCGCGCGTCGCGCGCTCGAACACGTGCGTTCGCTCTTCGAAGCGCGCGCCGCGAAAATCGCCGCGTTGATCGTCGAGCCGCTCGTGCAATGCGCCGCCGGCATGGCCATGCACGACGCGTCGTATATCGCCGGCTTGCGCGCGTTGTGCGACCAGTACGGCGTGCATCTGATCGCGGATGAAATCGCCGTCGGCTGCGGACGCACGGGCACCTTCTTCGCCTGCGAACAGGCCGGCATCTGGCCGGACTTCCTGTGTCTGTCCAAAGGCATTAGCGGCGGTTATCTGCCGCTGTCCATCGTGCTGTCGCGCGACGAAATCTTCGACGCCTTCTATCACGACGACACCGCTCGCGGCTTTCTGCACTCGCATTCGTACACCGGCAACCCGCTCGCGTGCCGTGCGGCGCTCGCCACGCTCGAGCTGTTCGCGAGCGACAACGTGCTCGCCGTCAATGCGCACAAGTCAGCGAAACTGAGGTCAGCGCTTGCGCCGCTGCAGGAACATGCACACGTGCGCAACCTGCGTCAGTGCGGGACGATTTTCGCTTTCGACGCAGTTATCGAAAACGCTGAGTACGCCAAAACATTTTCGCGCCGCTTCTTCGAAAACGCCTTGCAGCGTGAGCTGCTGCTGCGCCCGATTGCGACCACGGTGTACCTGATGCCTCCCTACATTCTCGATGACGAAGAACTCGCGCTGCTCGCCTCGCGCACGTGCGAAACGTTCGAGGCCACGCTCGCGGAGGTCCGCTAATGCATCTCCTCGACAAACTTTCGCAGGGGCTCAAGGAAATCGACGAGCGCGGTCTGCGCCGTCGCCGCCGCACCGCCGACACGCCTTGCGCCGCTCACATGACAGTCGACGGCCGCGAGATGGTCGGCTTTGCAAGCAATGACTACCTCGGCCTCGCCGCGCATCCGCAACTGATCGCGGCCATCGCGCAAGGCGCGCAACGCTATGGCGCGGGCAGCGGCGGCTCGCATCTGCTCGGCGGCCACTCGCGCGCGCATGCACAGCTCGAAGACGACCTGGCCGAGTTCGTCGGCGGATTCGTGGACGCGCCGCGGGCCCTCTACTTCAGCACGGGCTACATGGCGAACCTCGCGACGCTCACCGCGCTCGCGGGCCGCGGCACGACGCTCTTTTCCGATGCGCTGAACCATGCTTCGCTGATCGACGGCGCGCGTTTGTCGCGAGCAGATGTGCAGGTCTATCCGCACTGCGATATGGAAGCGTTGAGCGTCATGCTCGACGCCTCTGACGCCGACGTGAAAGTCATCGTTTCCGATACGGTATTCAGCATGGACGGTGACATTGCGCCGCTGCCGCGCCTGCTCGAACTCGCGGAAAAGCACGGCGCATGGCTAATCGTCGACGATGCGCATGGTTTCGGCGTGCTCGGTCCGCAAGGGCGCGGTGCGATCGCCGAGGCCGCGTTGCGCTCGCCCAATCTGATCTCGATTGGCACGCTCGGCAAAGCGGCCGGCGTGTCGGGCGCATTCGTGGCGGCGCATGAGACGGTGATCGAATGGCTCGTGCAGCGCGCGCGTCCGTACATTTTCACGACGGCTTCCGTGCCGGCCGCCGCGCACGCGGTGTCGGCGAGCCTGCGCATCATCGGCGGCGCCGAAGGCGATGAGCGGCGCGCGCATCTGCGGCAATTGATCGAACGCACGCGTGTCATGCTCAAAGCCACGCCGTGGCTGCCGGTCGATTCGCACACGGCCGTGCAGCCGCTCATCATCGGCGCGAACGAGGCCACGCTCGAGATCGCCGCGTCGCTCGATCGAGCAGGCTTGTGGGTCCCCGCGATCCGTCCGCCGACCGTGCCCACCGGGACATCGCGCCTGCGCATTTCGCTGTCCGCCGCGCATTCGCATGCGGATCTGGACCGGCTGGAAGCAGGCTTGCAACGGACAGGAGCGCTGGCCGCATGACCTCTGCACATTCCGCACTCTCCGCCCTGTCCGTGTTTGTCACCGGCACGGACACCGAAATCGGCAAGACCTTCGTCTCGTCTGCGTTGCTGCGAGGCTTCGTTCGCGAAGGCCTGAAGGCAGCTGCGATGAAGCCGATCGCCGCCGGCGCGTTCGTGCTGAACGGCGAACTGCATAACGAAGACGCGGATCAGCTCGACGCGGCGTCGAACGTGCTGCTGCCGCCCGACATGCGCACGCCGTATCTGCTGAAGGAGCCGGCCGCGCCGCATATCGCGGCGGCGTTGGAAAACGTCGCATTCGACATCGAACATATCGTCGCGTGCCATCGGCAAGCATTGACGCGCGCCGATGTCGTCGTCGTGGAAGGTGTCGGCGGCTTTCGCGTGCCGTTGACGGCGACGCGCGACACCGCCGATCTCGCCGTCGCCCTGAAGCTACCGGTCGTGCTGGTCGTCGGCCTGCGCCTTGGCTGCATCAACCACGCGCTGCTCACCGCCGAGGCTATCGCCGCGCGCGGACTCACGCTGGCCGGCTGGGTCGCAAACCGCGTGGATCCGGACATGACCTTTCCCGACGAAAACATCGCGTCGATCCGCGAGCATCTCGCGCGCGAACATCACGCGCCGTTGCTCGGCATCGTGCCGCATCTGAGCCCGGCATCGGCCGAACTCGCGGCCGAACGGCTCGACATTCCACGGCTATTGCAAACGCTGCGTGACGCGCAGCGCTGAATCGAACATCACATCCATTCATGAGGATCGACCACATGACCCAACTGAACATCGCTCCGTCGTCCGCGGGCACAGCCATCAATGCCGATGCCGCGACCCAACAACTCGCGCGCTGGCGCGTCGCCGACATTGTTGCGTTGTACGAACTGCCGTTCAACGACCTGATGTTTCGCGCGCAGCAAACGCATCGCGAACATTTCGACGCGAACACCGTGCAACTGTCGACGCTGCTGTCGATCAAGACCGGCGGCTGCGAGGAAGATTGCGCGTACTGTCCGCAGTCGGTGCATCACGACACCGGTCTGCAAGCCGACAAGCTGATGCCGGTCGACGAAGTGCTCGCCGCCGCGAAAGCCGCGAAGGAAAATGGCGCGACCCGCTTCTGCATGGGCGCCGCGTGGCGCAATCCGAAAGATCGGCATCTCGAGCCGATCAAGGAGATGATCCGCGGCGTGAAGGCGATGGGACTGGAGACCTGCGTGACGCTCGGCATGCTGGAAACGCACCAGGCGCAGGCGCTGCGCGAGGCGGGCCTCGACTACTACAACCACAATCTCGACACGTCGCCGGAGTTCTACGGCCAGATCATTTCGACGCGTACTTACCAGGATCGCCTCGACACGCTCGAACGCGTGCGCGATGCGGGCATCAACGTGTGCTGCGGCGGCATTGTGGGCCTCGGCGAGTCGCGCCGCGAACGGGCCGGACTGATCGCGCAATTGGCGAACATGGACCCGTATCCGGAGTCGGTGCCGATCAACAATCTGGTGCAAGTGGAAGGCACGCCGCTGACCGGCACGGAATCGATCGATCCGTTCGAATTCGTGCGGACCATCGCGATTGCGCGCATTACGATGCCGCGTGCCATGGTGCGCCTGTCCGCGGGCCGCGAGCAGATGGACGAAGCGCTGCAGGCTATGTGCTTCCTCGCGGGCGCGAACTCGATTTTCTACGGCGATCAGTTGCTGACCACGAGCAATCCGCAAGCTGAAGCGGACCGCCAGTTGCTCGCGCGCCTCGGCATTCGCGCCGAAGCCGCGCAGCAGATGCCGCTCGACAAGAGCGGCTGCGAGCACGGCTGCGACCACGCGTAACGCGCGTTACTTCCTGTCGACGATGATCTGATCGAAAGTCCCGCCGTCCGAGAAATGCGTCTGCTGCGCTTTCTGCCAGCTGCCGAACATTTCTTCGACGGTGAAGGTCTTGATCGGCTTGAACTCGGCCGCGTGCTTCGCGAGCACATTCTTGTCGCGCGGACGCAGATGGTGTTGCGCGATGATTTCCTGCGCGGCGGGCGACCACAGATAGTCGAGATACGCCTGCGCTTCCTTGCGCGTGCCACGCTTGTCGACCACCTTGTCGACGATCGAAACCGGCGGCGCCGCGAGCAGGCTCACCGACGGATACACCGCCTCGAAGTTGCCCGCGCCCACGCCGCTGTTCATCAGCGCGACCTCGTTCTCGAAAGTCACCAGCACGTCGCCGATGCCGCGTTGCGTGAACGTCGTCGTCGCGCCGCGGCCGCCCGTGTCGAGCACCGGCACATTCCTGAAGAGCGCTTTTTCGAAGTTGAGCGCGTCGGCGTCCGTGCCGCCATGCTGCTTGCGATAACCCCACGCGGCCAGATACGTGTAACGTCCATTGCCGGATGTCTTCGGATTGGCGATCACCACCTGCACGCCGGGTTTCGTGAGATCGTCCCAGTCCTTGATGTGCTTCGGATTGCCCTTGCGCACGAGAAAGACCATCGTCGTGGTGTATGGCGCGCTGTCGTCGGGCAGGCGCGTGCGCCAGTTAGCCGGGACCAGTTGGCCTTTTTCGGCGAGCAGGTCGATGTCGTTCGGCTGATTCATCGTCACGACGTCGGCCTGCAAGCCCTGCAATACCGACAACGCCTGCGCGCTCGACGCGCCATGCGACTGGCGGATCGACACAGTCTCGCCGCTCTTTTGCCTGTAGGCCGCAATGAAGCCGGCATTGATGTCCTTGTACAACTCGCGCGTCACGTCGTACGACACATTCATGAGCGACGTATCCGCGAGCGCCGCTGAGCTGCCGCCAAGCCCGAAGCCGAGCGTGATCGCCGTAACGCCGGCCGCCAGCCAGCGCGAAGTCCCCGTTCTGCCTGCCATGTTGTCCCCGCTGTCGATGATAAAACCCGTGGCCGCACCGTCGCGGCATGAAGCGGGATTCTAGCGGATCGCCTGTCAGCGCCGCGCCGCGCAAGCGGTGCCCACCACGGCGCGCGTCGTCAGACCAGCGCGTGCTGCGCGACCTCCAGCGTCTCGTCGCGAAATCGCAGCGGCGCCGCGCAGTGCACCAGCGTGTCGATGAAATACTTGGCCCTCGGCCACGGTCCGAATCCCGCTGCGGTATTGATGTGCCCCGCGTCGCCGAGATTGACGAAGGCGCTGCCGAACCGCTGCGCCAGTTCGCGCGAGCCGGCAAGCGGCATCCACGGATCCGTTTCGCTGCCGATCAGAATGGACGGCACGCCGAGGCGCCTCGCCTCGAACGGCCCCGCGAAGGCGAATTTTTGCGGGCTCGCGGGCGCGACGAACAGTACGCCGACCACCTCGTTCGCATACGATGCCTGCTGCAACGCGTGGGCGGTCGCGAGGCAGCCGAAGCTGTGCGCGGCCAGCACGAACGGTCCGCGTTCGCGCGCGAGCAGCTCGCGCAACGACTGGGCCCAGCCCGCGACGTCAGGCGCGTCCCAGTCCGCCTGTTCGACCCGCAGCGAGCGCGCGAACTGGCGCTCGAGCCACGTCTGCCAATGTGCGCCCTCGCTGCCGTGCAGGCCCGGAACGGTCACGAGCCGCGGCGGCCACGGCGATCTGGAGCATGAAAGCATATCTGTCCCTCGCAAAGGGAAACCGGGCAGCCATTGTCCCGCCGCGAGGCGCGCCGACGAACCAAGTTTTTGTGCTTTGTTTATGGGCGGAAGGTTCGCGGATGGCGAACGCGGCTGCGTACGGTCGTGCGCAAGCGCGCGGGAGTGCCGGCGAAAAAGTAGAATGAAGCCTGCTCATAAAAGGAGGAGCCCCCATGTCGCCAGCGTCGCGCGCCGCGCCTCAGCCGTCGCAATCCGCAGAGCCGCCCTGCCGCGTGCGCGCGGCTTGTCGCGCGGGCCGGGGCCATGGCGCATTCCACGGTGAAGCCGCATGAAAATCCTCTTTTATATGCCGGACGCAGAAGCTGCCGCGTGGCTGCACGACTTCGCGCGAGCGCTGCCTCACGCCGACCTGCGTGAATGGCAACCCGGCGACACCGCGCCTGCAGACTTTGCTGTCGTCTGGCGGCCGCCGCGCGAGATGCTGGCCGGCCGCGCCGATCTGCGCGCCATCTTCAATCTGGGCGCGGGCGTCGACGCCATCCTCTCGCTCGAGCGCGAACAACCCGGCAGCTTGCCGCGCCATGCGCAGTTGATCCGCCTCGAAGACACCGGCATGGCACCGCAAATGGCCGAATATGTGACGCACGCGGTGCTGCGTTATCTGCGGCGCTTCGACGAATATGCAACGCTGCAGCGCGAGCGCCGCTGGCATGTGCTCGATCCGCACCCGCGCGAAACGTTCACGGTCGGCGTGCTGGGTCTCGGTGTGCTCGGCGCGCATGTCGCCCGAACGCTCGCGGCATTCGGCCTGCCCGTGCGCGGTTACAGCCGCGGCGCGAAAGAGGTGGAAGGCATCGCCGCGTTCGCCGGCGAAGCGCAGTTCGACGCGTTTCTCGACGGCGTGAAAGTACTCGTCAATCTGCTGCCGCATACGCCGGACACCGCGAACGTGCTGAACGCTCGCACGTTTTCGAAGCTCGCCCGCGGCGCATATCTGATCAACGTTGCGCGCGGCGCGCATCTCGTCGAAGCCGATCTGCTCGACGCGCTCGCGAGCGGCCAACTCGCCGCCGCCACGCTCGACGTGTTCCGGCAGGAGCCGCTGCCGCTGGATCATCCGTTCTGGCAGGAGCCGCGCATCACCATCACGCCACACATGTCCGCGCTGACCTTGCGCGAAGAAAGCGTCGCGCAGATCGCCGGCAAAATGCTCGCGCTCGAACGAGGTGAAGCGGTCAGCGGCGTGGTGAATATCGAGCGCGGCTATTGAGCGCCGAAACACCTTGAGCAAGCGCCGCCACTACAACTTTGCGGAGACACATCATGGCCCTACCCCAGCAAGTGAAAATCGTCGAAGTCGGTCCGCGTGACGGGTTGCAGAACGAGAAGGAGTTCGTCCCGACGGCGACCAAGATCGAATTGATCAATCGTCTTTCCGCGGCCGGCTTTCGCAACGTGGAGGCGGCCTCGTTCGTGTCGCCGAAATGGGTGCCGCAAATGGCCGACGGCGCCGAGGTGATGGCCGGCATCGAGCGTCGTTCCGGCACGATCTATTCGGTGCTGACGCCGAATCTGCGCGGCTTCGAAGGCGCGCTTGCCGCGCACGCCGACGAGATCGTGATCTTCGGCGCCGCCAGCGAAGCGTTCTCGCAGAAAAACATCAATTGCAGCATCGCCGAAAGCATCGAGCGATTCGTGCCGGTCGCGCAAGCAGCGAAGGAACACGGCCTGCGCATACGCGGCAGCGTTTCGTGCGCGCTCGGTTGTCCGTATCAGGGCGAGGTGCCGGTGGCGTCGGTGGTCGACGTGGTGCAACGTTTCGCGGCACTCGGCTGCGACGAGATCGACATCGCGGATACGATCGGCGTCGGCACGCCGAAGCGCACGCGCGAAATCTTCGAGGCCGTGACGCGCGTGTTTCCGCGCGAGCGTCTGTCCGGGCATTTCCACGACACCTACGGCCAGGCGCTTGCGAACATCTATGCGGCGCTGCAGGAAGGCATCGAGATCTATCACGCGTCGGTGGCCGGACTCGGCGGCTGCCCGTATGCGAAGGGCGCCACCGGCAATGTCGCCACGGAAGACGTGCTGTATCTGATGAACGGCCTCGGCATCGAAACCGGTATCGACCTCGCGCAGGTGGTGGCCATCGGCGATTTCATTTCGACGGCGATCGGCCGGCCGAACGTGTCGCGCGCGGGCAAGGCGTTGCTCGCCAAGGCGCGTAGCGAAGCGGCGGCCAACTGCGTGTAAGTGTGCGCGGTTCGGAAACACTTCCACGCAGTTGGAAACAGACGTACTCCCGCAACATCATGACCCCAGATCCGCACCTAAAGTCAGGACCCAAACGATGACGGACCACGCTTTTCTCGACTCCGACGACCTCACCGCCCTGCCCGACTCCGCACGCCGCGTCGCCCTGCTGCTGCGCGAACGCGGTCACGCGGGGCGAATCGTCATGCTGCCGGAAACCGGCAAGACATCCGCCGAGGCCGCAGCAGGCCTCGGCTGCTCGATCGCGCAGATCGCGAAGTCGATCCTGTTTCGCCGCCGCGAAGACGGCGCGCCAGTGCTGGTCGTCGCGAGCGGCGCCAATCGTGTCGACGAAAAGAAGGTGGCGGCGCACGTTGGCGAAGTTGGCCGCGCGGATGCGAAGTTCGTCCGCGAAAATACCGGCTATGCGATAGGCGGCGTGTGCCCCGTCGGCCATGCCGTGGAACCCGTCACGCTGATCGACGAAGATCTGCTCGCGCTCGACAGCCTCTGGGCCGCCGCCGGCCATCCGCACGCGGTGTTCAATCTGACCGCTGAAGAACTGATCGCGCTGACGGGCGCGCCGGTGGTGGACGTGGCGCTGCGCGAAACGGCCTGATCCGATGACAGCAGCAGACGATCAGGCGACGAAAGGCGGTGGCGTGCCGTCGCCATGCATCAACGTGTGCCGCATGGATGCGTCGACGGGCTGGTGCGAAGGGTGCCTGCGTACCATCGACGAAATTGCCGGCTGGTCGCTCTACGACGACGACGCGAAACGCGCAGTGTGGAACGCGCTGGCGTCGCGCCATGCCGAATTCATCGCCAGCCAGACGAAGGTGCAGCGATGAACGCGCCGCCGCGCATTGTCACCGTCGGCGAGACGTTCAGCGCGACGCTCACGCTGTCGGCGGATTCGGTGAAGTCGTTCGCGACGCTCGTCAACGACCTGAACCCGCTGCACCACGACGACGCTTATGCCGCGCAAAGCCGCTTCGGCGGCCTCATCGCGTCCGGCACGCAGCCCACCGCGCATTTCATGGCGCTGCTGGCCACGCACTTTTCGACCTACGCGCAGCCGCTCGGCCTCGAATTCGACATCAAGCTGAAGAAGGCCGCGCACGCGGGCGACACGCTCGTCATGACCTGGCGTGTGCGCGATGCTCACTGGAAGCCAAGCCTGAACGGCGATCTCGCGCATCTGGACGGTACGGTGAAAAACCAGCGCGGCGAAGTTGCCGTGGTCGGCGCGTCGACCATTCTCGTGATGCCGAAACCCGACGCGCCGGCCCACGCCGAAGCTGGCAACGGCAGCAGCGCGCCATGAACGAGTTGCCCGCAGCGGTGCGCGTGTTCGAGCGCGGCTGGCTTTCGTCGAACAACGTGCTGATCGTCGACGACGCGTGCGCGGCGCTCATCGACACCGGCTATGCGACCCATGCACAGCAAACGCGTGCGCTCGTGCGGCAGGCGCTCGGCGACCGCCCGCTCGATCTGA
The DNA here is from genome assembly GCF_902859825.1 of Paraburkholderia phenoliruptrix. GTDB lineage: Bacteria > Pseudomonadota > Gammaproteobacteria > Burkholderiales > Burkholderiaceae > Paraburkholderia > Paraburkholderia phenoliruptrix. Next base: position 79,786 of record NZ_CADIKB010000020.1, read on the forward strand.
TCGTCAACACGCATCTGCATTCGGATCATTGCGGCGGCAATGCGCTCCTGCAAGCGACGTGGCCGTGCAGCACCCTCATTCCCGCTTGCGAAGCCGAGGCCGTGCGCCACTGGGACGAAACGCGCCTGACTTTTCGCGCGACGGCGCAGCGCTGCGAGCGCTTCGGCTTCACAGGCACGATCGCGCCGGGCGCGACGCTGCAGCTCGGCGCACTCGACTGGCAGATGCTCGGCGCGCCCGGCCACGATCCGCATTCGCTGATGCTCTATTGCGCCCAAGAGCGCCTGCTGATCAGCGCCGACGCGCTGTGGGAAAACGGCTTCGGCGTGATCTTTCCGGAACTGGAAGGCGAGAGCGGCTTTGCGGAGCAGCAGGCGGTGCTTGACGCCATCGCCGCGCTCGACGTGCGCCTCGTGATTCCCGGCCATGGCGCGCCGTTCGCCCAGGTTGACGCGGCGCTGAAGCGCGCCTTCTCGCGGCTCGCGTGGCTGCGTGCCGATCCGGCGCGCAATGCGAAGAACGCGCTGAAGGTGCTGATCGTCTTCAAACTGCTCGATGTGCGCACAACGAGTTTCGCGTCGCTGCTGCGCATGCTCGACGACGCAGCGGCGATGCGCGCAGCGGCCTCGATGCTCAAGCCGCGCGGCGAATGGCCCGCGCTTCTGAAGGGTCTTGTCGAGGAACTGGCAGGCGCGAAGGGGCCGCTCACGGTGGACGGCGAGTCGATCGTCGTCCGTGTTGCCGGGCGTGCGCCCGCGCGATAGCGCACGCAAAAGCACACGCGAAAGCGCCGCCACAAAAAGAAAGCCGCTCAACCTGTTACGGCGAGCGGCGGAAATTCTGTCGGACGTGATCAGCGTCTCACTGAATCATACGCGCGCGCGATTTTGAGCCGCATCAGTGATTTCCCTACAGATGCATGACGACGGCTGTTAACCCGCATACACGCGGCCAAACGGGCCGCGCCTCGCGCCCATCTTACGAATCATTAGTCGGCTGATATGAACAAACACGTTCGTTTGCAATCCGTAGCATTCGCGGAAAACACCGTGTTCAAACCGACGGCACACGCCTTTGCGGCACGATCCGCCAGCCGAGATTGACGCCCGCGGCGGCCAGCAGAATCAGCACCGCGCCCAGCACCTGAATCCACGCGAGCGTCTGCCCGAACGCGATCCTGTCCACGATGATCGCGACCACCGGATAGATAAACGACAGCGCGCCGGTCATGGTGGTGGGCAGCTTCTGGATCGCGCCGTACAGCAGCACATACATAAGGCCGGTGTTCACGACGCCCAGCACGATCAGCTCGAGCCATTGCACGCCGGTAGCGGGCAGCGCGTCGAAATGCACGAGCGGAGCGAGCATCACCACGCCGAGCAACACCTGGATCAGCGCGATCAGATGCGGCGGCGTGCCTTTCAAACGCTTCGTGATAATGGACGACACCGCATACATCGCGGCCGCGCCGACTGCATATGCGATGCCGGTGAGATAGTGCCCCGGCACGGCCAACACGGCAGGCTCGACTTTGACGACGAACACGAGCCCGACGAACGCGAGCACCAGCCACACCACCGTCGACGCGCTAATGCGCTCGCGGAACACCACGGCGCCGAGCGCGACGAGCATGAAGGGCTGTGTGTTGTAGACGGCGGTCGCCATCGAAATCGACGCGCGCGAATACGCGGCGAACAGCAGCACCCAGTTGGCGACAATCGCAGCGCCGCCCAGGAGCGCAAGCCCGAGCATCTTCCACGAGAACAGGCGGCGCCTGAAGAGTCCGAGCATCGCGCACACGAGCGCGAGCGTCGCGCCGCCGAAAATGCAGCGGAAGAACACCACATTGAAGGCGCTTTGCTGCGACGACACCACCAGCCAGCCGATGGTGCCCGACATCAGCATGGCAATAGTCATCTCGGCTGCGCCGCGGCGGATTTCGTTTGAAGCCATGGTTCGATCCTCGAATGGATTCCTGCATGGCAAGCAGTGTAAATAATCCGATTCGCCGAATACATGGCTAAACTTAAGCATCAGCGCAACTAAACCTCACATTCGAAGGCCGTCATGGCGAAACGCCTTGCTTCCGCGGCGCCTGTGCCGCTCGACGAAATCGACCGCGCGCTCATCGCCGCGCTCGCCGAAGATGCGCGCCGCCCCGTCAGCGAACTGGCGCGGCTCGTCGGACTCTCCGCGCCCAGCACGGCCGAGCGCATCCGCAGGCTGGAGTCGCAAGACGTGATCGAGCGCTTCACCGTGCAGCTCGACGCGCGCGCGCTCGGCTTCACGCTGCAGGCGATTGTCCGCGTGAAGCCGCTGCCGGGGCAGTTGCATCTGGTGGAAGACGTGCTCCGGCGAATTCCGGAGTTTGTCGAATGCGACAAGGTGACGGGCGACGATTGCTTCATCTGCCGCCTTTATCTGCATTCCATCGAGCAGCTCGACGAGATTCTCTCGAAGGTCACCGAGCGCGCGGAGACCAGCACGGCCATCGTCAAATCGACGCCGGTCGCGCGGCGGCTGCCGCCCCTCGGCTAAGCGGCGGCGGCAAAACCTCGCGCGCTCACCGCGCGTTTACCGCTCAACCGCTTCGAAAAAAGCCAGCATTTCGGCGACGAGTTGCTCGGGCGCCTCTTCCGGAATGTAGTGGCCGCACGGCAGCGCGCGGCCGCTCACGTCGCGCGCCACGTGGCGCCATTCAGCGAGCGCGTCGAAACACTTTTCGATCACGCCCTTCTCGCCCCACAACACGCGTAAGGGGCACGCAATCTTGTGCCCGCGCTCGATGTCGGCACGATCATGTTCCAGGTCGATGCTCGCGGACGCGCGATAGTCCTCGCACATCGCGTGCACCGCGCCCGACTGCGCGAGCGCCGCACGGTAGGCATCGAGCGACGCGGGTTCGAAAGGCGCAAGGCCCGCGTGACGGCCGCCCATCACCGCATCGACATAAGCGGCCGGATTCGCGCCGATCAGCGTTTCCGGCAGTGGCTCGGGCTGGATCAGAAAGAACCAGTGGAAGTAATGCGTGGCGAACGCGCGGTCGGTGGCTTCGTACATGGCGAGCGTCGGCGCGATGTCGAGCAGCATCAATCGCTCGACGGCGTCCGCGTGGTCGAGCGCCATACGATGCGCGACGCGCGCGCCGCGGTCGTGCGCGCAAACAAGGAAGCGCTCAAAGCCGAAGTGGCGCATCACGGCGACCTGGTCGGCGGCCATCGCGCGTTTCGAATACGGCGTGTGCGCGGCGTCGCTCGCCGGCTTGCCCGAGGCGCCGTAGCCGCGCAGATCGGTGGCGATCACCGTGAAGTGCCGGGCCAGTTCCGCGGCACAACGCGCCCAGATCAGATGCGACTGCGGATGACCGTGCAGCAGCAGAAGCGGCGGTCCTGCCCCGCCCTTGACTCCGAAGATATCCGTATCGCCCGCGACGACGCGAAAGGGCGTGAAATGGTCGAAGGGCATGAGCGGTCTCGTGTCGTTTGAAGTCCGTGCATTGTAAAAGCCCAGCGTGTCCGCCCGAGGTGGGTTAGCCCACGCAGGCGTAGAACCTGAACACTCCTTCCAACCGTTCTAAACGATCTGGCGAACGCGGCAGCGGCGCTTCGCCTATAATCGAACGATCGTTCTTAAACGTTTGAGCGGCCATGCGCAACGTTGCGGTCTGCGGTTTTGACGTCTGCGCTTGTGCCGTCTGCGGGTTGGCCGGCCTCAACGTGCCGCTCGCCGCATTGCCGCTAAACTCACTCATAGCCGGGCGCCTTGCGCGCACCGGTTCGTCAATCAGGAGACCCGCACCATGGCTTTGCCCGCCGTTCTGCAAAATCTGGCGCTGCCCGTCGTCGCCTCGCCGATGTTCATCGTCAGCTATCCCGAGCTCGTGCTGGCGCAGTGCAAGGCCGGCATCGTCGGCTCGTTTCCGGCGCTGAATGCGCGCCCCGCCGAACTGCTCGACGAATGGCTCACGCAAATCCAGGCACAGCTCGCCGAGCACAAGGCGGCGCATCCTGACGCGGTGGTCGGACCGATTGCCGTCAACCAGATCGTTCATCAATCGAATACGCGGCTGGAACACGACGTGCGCGTGTGCGTCGAGCACCAGGTGCCGATTTTTATCACGAGCCTGCGCGCGCCGGCGCGCGAGATCGTCGATGCGGTGCATAGCTATGGCGGCATCGTGCTGCACGACGTGATCAATCTGCGGCACGCGCAAAAAGCGCTCGAAGCGGGCGTCGACGGCCTCATCCTGGTGGCGTCGGGCGCGGGCGGCCACGCGGGCACCACTTCGCCGTTTGCGCTCGTCGGCGAAGTGCGGCGGATTTTCGACGGCCCGATCGTGCTCTCCGGCGCGATTGCCAACGGCGGCTCGATTCTCGCCGCGCAGGCCATGGGCGCCGACCTGGCGTACATGGGCACGCGCTTCATCGCGACCAAAGAGGCGCACGCGGTGGAGAGCTACAAGCAGGCCATCGTCAACTCGACGGCGTCGGACATCATCTATACGAACCTGTTCACGGGCGTGCACGGCAATTACATCCGCGAGAGCATTGTCAACGCGGGGCTCGATCCGGACGCGCTGCCGGAATCCGACAAGACCAAGATGAACTTCGCCAGCGAAAAAGCCAAGGCGTGGAAAGACATCTGGGGCGCGGGCCAGGGTGTCGGCCTGATGGACGACGTGCCGAGCGTGAGCGAACTGGTCGCGCGTCTCGCGAAGGAATACGACGACGCGAAGGCGCGCCTCGGCATCGCGCGCTGAGTTGCGCGAGGGCGGGCTTTGGCGGCTCTGCCCCGCCCCCCAGCGGCATCGCCCGCCAAAACCTACATATTCCGCCGATACTGCCCGCCCACTTCGAAGAGCGCGTGCGTGATCTGCCCGAGCGAGCACACGCGCACCACGTCCATCAGCACGGCGAAGACATTTTCGTTGTCCATCACCGCGCGTTTGAGGCGCTCGAGCGCGTCGGGCGCGGCCTCGCGATGACGCGCCTGAAAATCGCGCAGGCGTTTGAGCTGGCTTTGCTTTTCTTCCTCAGTGGAACGGGCGAGCGCGATGGGCTGCGGTGCTTCGTGCGGATGCGGGCTGAGAAACGTGTTCACGCCCACAATCGGATTTGAGCCGTCATGCTTGCGATGCTCGTACAGCATCGACTCGTCCTGAATACGGCCGCGCTGATAACCGGTCTCCATGGCGCCCAGCACGCCGCCGCGCTCGGTCAGCCGGTCGAACTCGGCGAGCACGGCTTCTTCGACAAGATCCGTCAATTCGTCGATCACGAAGCTGCCCTGGTTCGGGTTCTGATTCTTCGCGAGCCCCCATTCGCGATTGATGATCAACTGAATCGCCACGGCGCGCCGCACCGACTCTTCGGTGGGCGTGGTGATTGCCTCGTCGAACGCATTGGTGTGCAGCGAGTTGCAGTTGTCGTAGATGGCGATCAGCGCCTGCAGCGTGGTGCGGATATCGTTGAAGTCGATTTCCTGCGCATGCAGGCTGCGGCCCGACGTCTGCACGTGATACTTGAGCTTCTGGCTGCGCTCGTTCGCGCCGTAACGCTCGCGCATCGCGACGGCCCAGATGCGCCGCGCGACGCGGCCGAGCACCGTGTACTCCGGGTCCATGCCGTTAGAAAAGAAGAACGACAGGTTCGGCGCAAAGTCGTCGATCGACATGCCGCGCGCCAGATACGCCTCGACATAGGTGAAGCCGTTCGCGAGCGTGTAGGCGAGTTGCGAGATCGGGTTCGCGCCGGCCTCGGCAATGTGATAGCCGGAAATCGACACCGAATAGAAATTGCGCACGCCGTGTTCGACGAAATACGCCTGAATGTCGCCCATCACTTTCAGGCTGAACTCGGTCGAAAAAATGCACGTGTTCTGGCCTTGGTCTTCCTTCAGGATGTCGGCCTGCACGGTGCCGCGCACATTCGCGAGCGCGAGGCGGCGCGTGTCGGCGAGTTCGTCGCCGGTCAGCGCACGGCCGAGCTGCTTCATTCTGCGCGCAATCTGCTGATCGATGGCGACGTTGAAAAACATCGCGAGGATGGTCGGCGCCGGGCCGTTGATCGTCATGGAAACCGACGTTTCCGGCGCGCACAGGTCGAAGCCGTCGTAGAGTGCGTGCATGTCGTCGAGCGTCGCGACGGACACGCCCGAATTGCCGACCTTGCCGTAGATGTCGGGGCGCTCGTGCGGCTCCTCGCCATACAGCGTGACCGAGTCGAACGCGGTCGACAGACGCTTGGCGGGCATCCCTTTCGACAGCAGTTTGAAACGCCGGTTGGTGCGCGACGGATCGCCCTCGCCCGCGAACATGCGCGTCGGGTCTTCGTTCTCGCGGCGGAAGGGGAACACGCCAGCGGTGAAGGGAAAATAGCCCGGCAAGTTTTCGAGCATCAGCCAACGCAGGATTTCGCCGTGATCGACGAACCGGGGCAGCGCGACCTTGCGTATCTGCGTGCCCGATAAAGTCGTGACCGTGAGCGCCGTGCGAATTTCGCGGTCGCGGATGCGGACCACGTGTTCGTCGCCGGAATAGGCGGCGACGGTTTGCGGCCACGCATCGAGGAGCTGACGCTCGCGCTCGCCCAACGCTGCCGTGCGCTGTGCGATCAGCGCGTCGAGCCGGGTTGCGGACGACGGCTCCGCGCTGGCCTCGCTGTCGTCGGCGCGGGCTTCGCCCAGCATTCGCCGTGCTTCGACGAGTTGCCAGCGCTCCCGCGCGATACGCGCCTGCGCCTCGGCGCGCTCGCGATACGCGTGAACCGTCTGCGCGATTTCAGCGAGATAGCGCACGCGCGCGGGCGGCACGATCGCGTGGCGGCCGCTCGAAAATCGCACGTCGGCGCGCGCGCAGAGGCGCCCGCCGCCCGCGCGCAAGCCATGCCGGTGCAGCGCGTTCGCGATGTGCCGGTAGAGCGCGGTCACGCCGTCGTCGTTGAAACGCGAAGCGATCGTGCCGAACACCGGCATCGCGTCGGGTGATTTCGCAAAGTCGCCGCGATTGCGCTGCACCTGCTTCGCGACGTCGCGCAGCGCGTCGACCGCGCCTTTGCGATCGAATTTGTTGATGGCGACGAAGTCGGCGAAATCGAGCATGTCGATCTTTTCAAGCTGACTTGCCGCGCCGAACTCGGGCGTCATCACATACAGCGACTCGTCGACGAACGGCACGATCGCCGCGTCGCCCTGACCGATGCCTGAGGTCTCGACGACAATCAGATCGAAACCCGCCGCCTTGCACAGCATGAGCGCGTCGGGCAGCGCGTTCGAGATTTCGCTCGACGCCTCGCGCGTTGCCATGGAGCGCATGTAGACGCGCGCGCCGCCGCCCCAGTCGCCGATCGCGTTCATGCGGATGCGGTCGCCGAGCAGCGCGCCGCCCGACTTGCGGCGCGACGGGTCGATGGCGAGCACGGCGATCGTCAGCGCGTCGCCGTAATCGAGCCGGAAGCGGCGGATCAGTTCATCGGTCAGCGACGACTTGCCCGCGCCGCCCGTGCCGGTGATGCCCAGCACGGGAATCTGCGCCGCCCGCGCGAGTATCGAGACCTTGTCGCGCCCGGCGGCACCCACACCGCCCGATTCGAACGCGCTGATGAGTCGCGCGAGGCGGCGAAATGCGAGGCCGGTTGCGTCGTCGGCCTGCGCTTCCTCGCGCGCTTCCCGCCGCGAGACCGGCTGCGCTGTCAGCGCGTCGATCCATTCACCGACGGCGCCTGTATGCTCCGCCGACGTTTCGCGCGCGAGCGCCGCGCAGCGCCCGATCATGTCGTCGATCATGCCTTGCAGGCCGAGCCGCTGGCCGTCGTGCGGCGAATAGATTTTCTCGACGCCGTATTGCTCCAGCGCGGCGATCTCCTCGGGCACGATCACGCCGCCGCCGCCGCCGAACACCTTGATGCGCTCGCCGCCGCGTGCTCGCAGCAGATCCACGAGATAGCGAAAATATTCGTTATGGCCGCCCTGGTAGCTCGACACCGCGACGCCGTCGGCGTCTTCCTGGAGCGCGGCGGTCGCGACCTCATCGACGGAACGGTTGTGGCCCAGGTGGATGACTTCCACGCCGCTCGCCTGGAGGATGCGCCGCATGATGTTGATCGACGCGTCGTGCCCGTCGAACAAGGCTGCGGCAGTGACGAAACGCAAGCGCCGGCCGGCCGGCAGCTCGTGGCTGGCGGCGCGCTGCGGCGAGGACAGATCGGTCATGTCTCCCCCAGATCATTACGCGGTTGGCGTGTGCGGGTGCTGGCAACCAGTATAGCGAAACGGGTCGCGAAGGCTCGCGGGTCAGCCCGCGCGCGGCGGCACGGCAAGCGCCTTGATCTGTTCGAGCGACGGCCACAGCGATTCGTTCGCGAAGCGCTCGGCGAAAAAATCTACGAACGAGCGCACCTTCGCCGACAAATGGCGGCGGCTTGCATAGACGACGTGAATGGGCAACTCGCGCGGCGGCACTTCGTCGACGAGCAGCGGCACGAGACGCCCCGCGGCCAGATCGGCGCCGATCACCTCCGTGCCGAGCAACGCGATGCCCGCGCCTTGCAGCACCATCACGCGTTGCGCCTCGAGGTGGTTGACGATCAGATTGCCGGACAGCCGCACGCGCGCGACTTCGCCGGTGGTTTGCAGCACATCGAGCCCGGACACGCCGGCGTACTGGATGAAGTTGTGGCGCGCGAGGTCGGCGGCCGTCTTCGGCGTGCCGCGCCGGCGCAGATAGTCGGGCGACGCGCACAGCACCAGATGCGCCATCGCGATCGGCCGCGCAATCAGCGACGACGACTTCAGGCCACTCGGCGACGCGCGGATCGCAACATCGAAGCCTTCGTCGATCAGCTCGACCACGCGGTCGGACAGGGTGATGTCGACGGTCACTTGCGGATACTGAGCGGCGTAGTCGGCGACGGCGGCCATCACGTGGCTCAGCCCGAAGGCCGACAGCGACGACACGCGCAAGCGCCCTTGCGGCACGACGCTCGCCGCGCCGACCACCTGCTCGGCTTCCTCGAGTTCGGTGAGCACCTGGCTCAGCCGCTCGTAGTATTCGCGGCCCGCCTCGGTCGGCGCGACGCGGCGCGTGGTGCGATTCAAGAGACGCGCGCCCAGCTGCTGCTCGAGATGCATCACATGCTTGCTCGCCATGGCGGCCGACATCTCCATCCGCTCGGCGGCGCCGACGAAGCTGCCCACCTCCACCACCTGCCGGAACACTTTCATGCTGACGAGGGTGTCCATCCGAATCGCTCGCTTAAGGAATGAATCGGCGTCATTTTGCCCGCTTTATCAAGGACGAGTGAGGAAAGGGTGGCGTGAGCTGCTGAAAAGAAAAAGCCCGCGTTCGCGAGGAAGCGGGCTTCTTGGGATTGAAGGGATGCGGCGCGGCATCTGGCGCGGCGGGCGGCTCGCGGCCGGTCAGTCGCGCTTGAGCTGCGACGCCTAGAACTTCGCGCGCAGGCCGACGCCGTACGTGTTGCCGCTCGACTGGTTGCTGATGTGGTCGTAGAGATAAGCGGCGTAGACATCCGTACGCTTCGAGAGCGGATAGTCGTAGCCGACCGCGGCGGTCTGGCGCGTCTGGTCGAAGCCGCCGCCGTCGCGCGAGTACGCGTACGAGGCCATCACCGTGCCCGGGCCCACCGGCACCGACACGCCGCCCTGCGCCGTGTTCACGTGCCAGCTCGTGAGCGTCTGGTCGTTGTGAGTGTACATGTACTGGCCGAACAGCTTCACGTACTTCAGGTCGTACGAGACGCCGAGCTGCGCGACGCTTTGCGCCTTCAGGCCCGGCACGCCCGACGAATCGAAGCTGCCCAGATCGCCCGGCGTATTGTTGAAGTTCACGTACTGGTAGACCGCCGTCGCCGCGAACGGGCCGTGGAAATACAGCACCTGGCCGCTCCACTTCTTCGCGCCGTTCTGCGTCGTGTTGCCCAGCGCGTACATCGCGCTCGCCGACAGGCCGTTGAAGTTCGGCGACTGGTACTGCACCGCATTGTTCCAGCCGGAGTCGCCGGTCACGCCCTGATCGGTCGAGTAGGTCGGGAACGTGCCGAGGCCGAGGTACACGTGGTAGACCATCGGCGAAAAGACGTACGAGTCGATGAACGGATTGAACAGAATCGTCGAGACGAACAGTTCCGTCGTCAGGCGGCCCGCCGTGACCGTGCCGTACGGCGATTCGATACCGACATAGGCATTGCGCGAGAACGTCGTGTCGCCGGTAAAGCGTCCGTACTGGCCGTTCTGCGCGCGGAAGAAGCCTTCCAGCGTAAAGATCGCCTTGTAGCCGTTGCCGAGATCCTCAGCCCCCTTCAAGCCCCAGTACGACGTCGACATACCACCGCCGGACACCTGCACCGCGGTCTTGCCGCCCGGGAATTTCTGCGCGCCGACCCATTCGTCGACCTGACCGTAAAGCTGCACGCTCGATTGAGCGAAAGCGGACGATGCGCTCGCCAGCAAAGCCGCACACGCGGTTGCCTTCAAGGTGGTCTTCAGCGCACGGCTGATGCTTGTTTTCATGGATTCTCCAGTCTTTGTCAAAAAGGTGTGGCTGTGCGAAAGGGCAAGCTCGCGCGAACCATTGTTGTTGTCCGTCTGATCGTCGAGCCAATCTGGGCGGGACCATCTTTGCGGACCATTTTTATAAACAAAAATATGGCTGGTTATTGCGGGTATATCAGTCCGATTAGTTTTGTCGCTTATCGGCCTGCTAAAGGCCTTGCCATGCACGGGGTCGCGGTACTGCGGCAGGCGCTCCTGCTCGCGCAAAGCAGCGCCGCCATGAGTCAGCCGGTCAATAACGCATCAGATGACATGCCGATGACGCGTCGCCGCATAAACGCCACGATTTGACGACGCCAGGCCGTTTGTTGCCGAGTATTTTTCAAAAAAGTGTGGCGTCGATACGTCAATTGGAGAACGCAGTTTCGGCGGCGCGTGGCAGTGAATCGAGATGTAATGCGCGCAAGAAGCCAATTGAAAGGATGGGTGGCGGCGGAAGGTGGGAAGTAATAGGCGTTCAGAAGCGCCCGGCGCAGGCGCAAACGCGCCGCCTCCCAGTGAGGCGCGCGACCCAAGCCGGGAACCGGCTTCTAGTTGCGGTAAGGGGAACCTTCGGGCGGGCGGCCGTCGTCGGCCTGGCGCTGCATGGTGCGCAGCGAACTGCGTTCTTCGTTGTAGCGCGCGACGTCGGCCCGAATCGAGCCCGAGCGCACCGGCGCATTGGACTGCGGCCGTTGTCCGGGGCGCGACTCGGCGCTGACCTGCGTGATGACGCCGCGGTAAGGGATGCCACCGCGGCCTTCGCCCGGATAAGCGCCCGGCCCGGCCACCCGGCGAATGTTCGAGTCCGGCTTGGCAGGGCGTTGAAAGCCGCGGCCGACGTCGCGATTGACGTAGCTGCCATGGCCGTACGTATCGACGAAAAAACGCGCGCCGCCGGGCAGCGCGCCGGGGCCTTTCGCATAGGCGAACGAGCACAGCGCGACGATCAGCGCGCCCCACAACCAGTGCTTCGTTCTCGACAACCCGTCCACCCGTGACTCACTTGCCCGAAGACCTGCCTGAAACCCGCCGTTCGAGCTGCGGCGGACTTGTTGAGGGACGCGCGGGCGCCGCGGACATGCTGCGGCGCGGGGCATTCCCGACGGCCATTGAACGGTAATTTATGGTCGTGGTGAGAGGGTGTCGAGCCAAAAAGTGTTAGGCCTCCCCCGCTGTTGTAACACCTTGTTACTGCGACGTTTTTCTACGACAGAACCCTTGCGGAAACCGCCTGATAGCGGTTGCCGGCAAGGCCTCCACCCTTCGCGGAACGCGTAGCAAAAAAGGCGGCGATGCACGGTGCATCGCGCGTCTATAGTCTCAGCAAGCGGCGCAAATGCGCTGCGTCGGCGAACCCCGAAAACGCGCTCCAAGCCACCTGCCGCGCGCGCATAAAACCGTGCTCGAATGCGTTGAATGCATCAATCGATTCGGGAAATGAATTTGCGTTTTCAATCGCTTTAGCGGGACAATACTGGTTTTCCCTGACGTCCATACGCCGCGCTTTGCGCACGCGCCTTGCGTAGAGTCCCGCACCACCGATTTCGAGAACCCGACATGGCCCGCCCGAAACTGCTTCCCGACAACTTCACCTTGTGCCTCGTCGGCACCGTGATACTGGCCAGCTTGCTGCCGGTTCACGGGCAGGCCGCCGTGGCGTTCGACTGGGTGACGAACGTGGCAGTCGGCCTGCTGTTCTTCCTACACGGCGCGAAGCTTTCGCGGGAAGCGATTATTGCGGGCGCGACGCACTGGCGTCTGCATATAGTCGTATTGCTCAGCACGTTCGCGCTGTTTCCGCTGCTCGGCCTCGCGCTTAAACCGCTCCTTTCGCCACTTGTCACGCCGGCGCTCTACGGCGGGATCCTCTTCCTCTGCACGTTGCCGTCGACGGTTCAGTCCTCTATCGCGTTCACGTCCATTGCCAAAGGCAACGTGCCGGCCGCCGTATGCAGCGCGTCGGCCTCCAGCCTGCTCGGCATCTTCGTCACGCCCGCGCTCGTCAGCGTGCTCGTCACGAATCAGGCGGCGGGCGGTAACTCGCCCTGGCACACCATTGGCAATATCGTGCTGCAACTGCTGGTGCCGTTCGTGGCGGGCCAGCTGCTGCGCCCGCTGATCGGCAAATGGATCGAGCGGCACCGCGGCGTGCTCAAGTTCGTTGACCAGGGGTCGATTCTGCTCGTGGTGTACGGCGCCTTCAGCGAGTCCGTCACCGAAGGTTTGTGGCACCAGATTCCGCTCTCCGCGCTCGGCGGCGTGGTGCTCATCAGCGTGGTGCTGCTCGCGCTGGCACTGGCCGTCACGATTGTCGTGAGCAGGCGGCTCGGCTTTTCCCGCGCGGACCAGATCACGATCATCTTCTGCGGCTCCAAGAAAAGCCTTGCCGCCGGCGTGCCGATGGCCAAGGTCATCTTCGCCTCGCAGGCCGTGGGCGCCGTCGTGCTCCCGCTGATGCTGTTCCACCAGATCCAGTTGATGGTGTGCGCCGCGCTCGCGCAGCGCTGGGGCGCCCGCGACACCAGCGGGGAGACCCGCGCCGCCTCGCGCGAGCGGACTGCCGCCGCCGTCGCCCGCCGTTGAGTACGCGCGCAATGCAAATAGGACATTCATAAGCGCCCTCCCTGAGCGTCGTTTTTCCAAAAGCCGCCTTGCGCGGCTTTTGTTATTTCACGCGCAAACGCCGCGCTTGTCGCCTCAGCCGGATGGCATAGGACGCGTCTCCGAAATTTCTCGACGGCTCCGGAAAGCCTCCCGCGCACCATTCCAGTGCAACGCTTCACCAAAACTTCACTTAATTCTTTGCAGCACAAGTCGTTAAGCCGATGGTCCACCGCTACGCCTTTCTGCCATGCAACTTCGCTCGCCCTCCCGGTCCGCCGCGCCGCGCATCGAGGAGTTGATCGCCCGGCGTGAGCTGTCCGCCGTCTTTCAGCCCATCGTCGACTTCGACGGCGGCGCGATTCTCGGCTACGAAGGTCTGATCCGCGGGCCGGCCGGCACGTCGCTCGAGGCGCCGTTCGCGCTCTTTTCGCAGGCTCTCGCCGAGGGCTGCGCGATCGAGCTGGAACAGGCCGCCGCGCGCGCGTGCATCGAAGCGTTTGCGCGGCTCGGCTACGACGGCAAGCTCTTTCTCAACTTCAGCGCGGGCGCGCTGCGGCGCCTTGCCGAGACGCCGGACGACACACTCGCGCTGCTGCGCTACCGCGGCGTGGATCCGCAGCGCATCGTGATCGAGCTGACCGAGCAAAGCACGATTCCCGACGTCGGCGCCTTTCTCTCTGTGATCGCCGCCCTGCGCACGGCGGGCGCGCAGTTCGCGCTCGACGATTACGGCACGGCGAACGCCAGCATGAATCTGTGGGTGCGGCTGCAACCGGACGTCGTGAAAATCGACCGCTTTTTTATTCACGACATTGCCTGCGACCCGCTGAAGTTCGAAGCCGTGCGCGCGATGCAGCACTTTGCGAGCGCGAGCGGCGCGCGGCTCGTGGCCGAAGGCATCGAGAAGGAAGCGGATTTGATCGTCGTGCGCGATATGGGAATCGGCTGCGGACAGGGGTTTTTCTTCGGCCGCCCGAACGCGCAACCGGCGCGCACGGTAACCGACGACGCGCGCGACGCGCTGCGCGCCGGTCACATCGCGGTATTTCCCGAAGCGACGCGCACACTCGGCGGCGCGTCGCCCTCGGGCGGCATGGCGTCGGAAAAGATGCTCGTGCACGCGCCTGCACTGCCGCGCCACGCGACCAATAACGACGTGCTCGAACTCTTCAACCGCCTGCCCGACCTGCACGCGGTTGCCGTGGTCGAGCGTGACGAGCCTGTTGCGCTCATCAACCGCCGCAGTTTCATGGACCGCTACGCACTGCCTTACCACCGCGAGCTGTTCGGCAAGCGGCCCTGCCTGCTGTTTGCGAACGCGTCGCCGGTCGTGATCGAAAAATCCATGACCGTCGAGCAGATGGCCAAGCTGCTCGCCAGTGACGACCAGCGCTATCTCGCGGATGGCTTCGTCATCACCGAAAACGGCAAATATGCGGGGCTCGGCACCGGCGAAAACCTCGTGCGGGCGGTCACCGAGGTGCGAATCGAAGCGGCGCGCTACGCGAACCCGCTGACATTTCTGCCCGGCAACATTCCGATCAGCTCGCACATTGCGCGACTCGTCGGCAATCACGCCGGTTTTTACGCGTGCTATGTGGACCTGAACCACTTCAAGCCCTTCAACGATCAGTACGGCTACTGGCAAGGCGACGAAGTGCTGAAATTTGCTGCCGCCGTTCTCGCGGACGTATGCGACCCGATGCGCGACTTTCTCGGCCACGTGGGCGGCGACGACTTCCTGATCCTGTTCCAGAGCGACGACTGGCGCGAGCGCGTGCTGCGGGCGATTCACGTGTTCAACGAAGGCGCGCAGCGCTTCTACGCGCCGGACGACCGCCTCGCCGGCGGCATCCACGGCGAGGACCGGCGCGGCAATCCGACCTTCTTCGGCTTCGTGACGATGGCGATTGGCTGCGTGCGCGTCGAGCCCGATTCCACCGACGGCGCGTCGCTCTACAACAGCGAAGAAATCGCCTCGCTCGCCGCGCTCGCGAAACGCCGCGCGAAGCTGGAGGCGAGCGGCTTTGTGCTGATCGGCGCGCAAGAAAGTGTCGCTTTGCTGCGCGGGCAACCCGAAGGCGCCGTGACCACGAACTGAAAATAAAGCGGCGCCGCCGAACGCCCGCAACAGCGCGTGTTTAGTTGTTTTTACTAAACACCTAAATCTCAGGAATATCCTGTAACTACGGGTATTTACGGGTCCGTTTGGCAGGGATTTATAGCTGTTTTCGCGCTGTTTTACTATACAATCGCCCGGACCCAAACACCGCGCGGCCGCCCTTGCACGGCCGCCTGCTTCGATGGCGATCACTATTCGCGACGTTGCGCGCGCGGCCAGCGTGTCGATCGGCACCGTCTCGCGCGCGCTTAAAAACCAGCCCGGCCTGTCCGAGGCGACCCGCGTGCGCGTGGTCGAGGCGGCGCGCGAGCTCGGCTATGACGCCGCCCAATTGCGTCCGCGCATTCGCCGTCTCACGTTCCTGCTGCACCGGCAGCACAACAATTTCGCCGTCAGCCCGTTTTTCTCGCATGTACTGCACGGCGTGGAAGACGCCTGCCGCGAGCGCGGCATCGTGCCGTCCGTGCTGACCGCCGGCCCGACGGAAGACGTGATCCAGCAGATGCGCCTGCATGCGCCCGACGCCGTCGCGATTGCCGGCTTTGTCGAACCCGAGACGCTGGCCACGCTTGTCGCCATGCAGCGCCCGCTTGTGCTGATCGACCTGTGGGCGCCCGGCCTGCGCTCGGTGAATCTCGACAATGCGGCGGGCGCCGCGCTCGCCATGCGGCATCTGTTCGAGCAGGGGCGCAAGCGCGTCGCGTTCATCGGCGGATCGCTCGCGCACTTCAGCATCGCGCAGCGCGCGCTCGGCTACCGGCGAGCGTTTTTCGAAGCGGGGCTGCTGTTCGACCCGTCGCTGGAAGTGACGATCGACGCCGGCCTCGATCCTGACACCGGCGCGGCGCGCGCGATGCAGCAGTTGCTCGATGCGCCCGGCCCGCGCCCGGACGCCGTGTTCGCCTATAACGACGCCGCCGCGCTCGCGGCGCTGCGCGCCTGCTTCGCGCGCGGTGTACGCGTGCCGGAGGACATCGCCATCATCGGTTTCGACGACATCCCCGCCGCGGCTCACGCCACGCCGCCGCTGTCCACCCTTTCTGTCGACAAGGAAGCGCTCGGCCGGCGCGGCGTCGAGCTGCTGCTCGAAGAAACGCCCGCCGAAACGGAAGTGCGCTTGCCCGTCCATCTCATTGCCCGTGCCAGTACTTTGGTGAAAACGCCATGACGCAAACCGCCACGCCCCACTCCGCCAACGGCGCGCCTGCCGTGCCGCCCGTCGCCAGTTTCCGCAGCCGCGAGTTTCTGCTCTCGCACATCGAGGACACGCTGCGCTTTTACGCGCCCAATGTGCTCGACCCGAGCGGCGGCTTTTTCCATTTTTTCCGCGACGACGGCTCGGTCTACGACAAAACCACGCGGCACCTCGTGAGCAGCTGCCGCTATGTCTTCAACTACGCGATGGCGTATCGGCAGTTCGGCGATCCGAAGCATCTGGAATACGCGCGCCACGGTCTGCGTTTTCTGCGCGACGCGCATTGGGATGCGCAGCACGAAGGCTACGACTGGGAGATCGAATGGCGCGACGGCAAAAAGCGCACGCTCGACGGCACGCGCCACTGCTACGGCCTCGCCTTCGTTCTGCTCGCTTACGCCCATGCGGCGATGGCCGGCATCGAGGAAGCAAAGCCGATGATCGGCGCGACCTTCGAGCTGATGGAGCACCGCTTCTGGGACGCCGCCGCGGGCCTTTACGCCGACGAAGCGTCGCCGGAATGGCGCGTGAGTTCCTATCGCGGGCAGAACGCGAACATGCACACCACCGAGGCCCTGCTGGCCGCGCACGAAGCGACCGGCCACCTCGTCTATCTGGATCGCGCCGAACGGGTCGCGTCGAACATCACGCTGCGGCAGGCGAAGCTTTCGCAAGGGCTCGTGTGGGAGCACTTTCACGCGGACTGGTCGGTCGACTGGCACTACAACGAGGAAGACAGCTCGAACATTTTCCGTCCGTGGGGCTTCCAGCCGGGGCATCAGACGGAATGGGCAAAGCTGCTGCTGATTCTCGAGCGTTATCGCCCGTTGCCATGGCTTTTGCCGCGCGCAATCGAACTGTTCGACGCCGCAATGACCCACGCGTGGGACGAGGACCACGGCGGCCTTTACTACGGCTTCGGCCCGGACGGCACCGTGTGCGATCACGACAAGTACTTCTGGGTCCAGGCCGAGACCTTCGCGACGGCCGCGCTGCTCGGCAAGCGCACCGGCAACGAGCGCTTCTGGGACTGGTACGACGAGATCTGGCGCTATAGCTGGGCGCATTTCGTCGATCACCGATACGGCGCGTGGTATCGCATTCTCACGTGCGACAACCGCAAGTACAGCGACGAAAAGAGCCCGGCCGGCAAGACCGACTATCACACCATGGGCGCGTGCTACGAGGTGCTCGCGCACGCGCTGCCGGAGGACGCGGCCGCCGCCGCGGCCGTCTCAGCGGAGCAGGCAAAATGAGCTACACCAACACTCAGCCCGACATGAACCCTGAACTGCCCGTCTTCGTTTCGGCGGGCGACATCCTCACCGATCTGGTTCGCACGGGCGCCTCGCAATGGCTGTCGCGTCCTGGCGGCGCCGGCTGGAACGTCGCGCGCTGCGTGGCGCGGCTCGGCCTGCCGACGGCCTGCGCGGGCTCGCTCGGCGTCGACAATTTCTCCGACGAGCTGTGGGACGCGAGCGTCGCGGCCGGACTCGACATGCGCTTCATGCAGCGTGTCGAGCGACCGCCTTTGCTGGCGATCGTGCATCGCACGCATCCGCCCGCCTACTTTTTCATGGGCGAGAACAGTGCCGATCTCGCCTTCGATCCGGCGCGTCTGCCGGCCGGCTGGATAGAGCACGTGAAGTGGGCGCACTTCGGCTGCATCAGCCTCGTGCGGCGGCCGCTCGGCGACACGCTCGCCACACTGGCCGCCGAGCTGCGTTCGCGCGGCGTGAAGATCAGCTTCGACCCGAACTACCGCAATCTGATGGAGTACGGCTACGAACCCACGCTGCGCAAAATGGCGGCGCTGGCCGATCTCATCAAGGTCTCCGACGAAGACCTGCGCCTCATCTTCAAGACCGACGACGAAGCTCACGCGCTCGCCCAATTGCGTTCGATGAACCCGCGCGCCACCGTCCTCGTCACCCGCGGGCCGGATACCGCGCTGCTGATCGACGGCGCGATGACGGTGGAGGCACGGCCGCCGCGCGTCGAGGTGGTGGACACGGTCGGCGCGGGCGACGCTTCCATCGGCGGCTTGCTGTTCAGCCTGATGACCGCTTCGCAGCGCGCGTGGCCGGAGCATCTGGCGTTCGCGCTGGCGGCCGGCGCAGCGGCCTGCCGCCATGCGGGCGCGCACGCGCCGTCGCTCGACGAGGTCGTCGCGCTGTTGTAACGCGAGCGCTTTATGCTGGCGTTGCGGCGCGCACGCGGGTCGTGCGTGCCGCCAGCGGCCCGTGCGCCGGCCCGCCAGCCGACGCGCGATGGCCGTGCTAGCATGAAAACACCGCAACCTTTGGAACGAGGAGCGACGCCATGGAGGACATCACCTACACCAAAGGCATCTACACGGCCACCGCGTCGGTAAGAGAGCTCGATCGGGACACCTGGCAAGGCGTGGTGACACTCGCGCGCGACGAAGGCGAAGCGAGGCAGGACCAGGAGACCACGGTCTACGAAGTGGAGGCCACCTCGTCCACACCGGGCGAGGCGCTGGAAGAAGCCAAGGCGCTCGCTCATCGGATACTCGGGGAACTCGAACTCTAGGCTGTGCGTCGCGGCACTCGTGTCTCGCGCGCCGCGCCGCCTGAACGCAATGGTCGGAGGCGATCATGGTTGAACAGCTCTTCCTCTACGGCGTGTACTCGATTCACGTCCGCCCCATCGAACTCAGCGGCGCGCGCTGGGACGCGGAGTACGAGATCCGGCATCGCGAGAAAGCAGTCAAGCCGTGGACCACGGTCGGCGGCGACGAAGGTTACGGCGACGAAGCCGAGGCGATTGCCGCGGCCCATCAGCAGGCCGTCGACGACATCGAGCACGGCGCCGGCATCCCGAAGCCGCGCGCATTTCCCTGAAACACTGCTCGCAGGTCGCAAGGCAGGAGCCACGGCCGCGTTCGGCGAGCAACGCGCCGTGCTACGCTTGCGCCGTTTTTATTCCATGAGCACGCGATGGCAACTGAACCGACCGACCGTTTTCCCGGCATCGGCGACGCTGAAAGCAGCGCGCAGAAACGCCGCATGCGCGGCAGCCGCGAACTGCGTCTCGACGATCGGGTAGTCATTGCGCACGGCATGCCGACGCCGTTCTGGCAGGACCTCTACCACCGTGCGCTGGACGTCCGCTGGCCGACTTTCTTTGTCTCGCTCGCGGTGCTGTTCATTCTGCTCAATACCACCTTCGCCACGCTTTATATGCTCGGCGACGCACCCATTGCCAATCAGTATCCGCCTGGCTTCGGCGGCGCGTTTTTCTTCAGCGTCGAAACGCTCGCCACCGTCGGTTACGGCGATATGCATCCGCAAACGGTCTACGCGCATTCAATCGCGACGCTGGAAATATTCGTCGGGATGTCGGGCATTGCGTTGGCAACGGGGCTGATTTTCGCGCGCTTCTCGCGTCCGCACGCCAAGATCATGTTCGCGCGCTACGCGATCATCCGGCCGCTCGACGGCCGCATGACGCTGATGGTGCGTTCCGCCAACGGACGTCAGAACGTGATCGCCGAAGCGCGTGCGCGGCTGCGCATCCTGCGGCGCGAAACCACGGCGGAAGGCTACACGCTGCGCCGGCTTCACGACCTGACGCTCGTGCGCGACCAGCATCCGGTCTTCAAACTCGGCTGGACGGTCATGCATGTGATCGACGAAACGAGTCCGCTCTTCGGCGAAACGGCTGAAACGCTCAAGGCGCGCGACACATCGTTGCTGCTCACGCTTGAAGGCGTCGACGAATCGACGTCGCAAACCATGCAGGCGCGCCACATGTGGTCGTGCGACCAGATCTACTGGCACCACCGTTTCGTCGACATCATGAGCGAGCAGGACGACGTGAGCCATATCGACTATGCGCATTTTCACGAGATCGTGCCGCTCGACGAAGCGCCTGTCGGCGCGAGTGTTCGTCCATAAAGGCACCAAGGCGGCGAAGGCGGGCGGCCCCAGCGTCGCTTGCCGCTGTGCTGCAGGACACCCAGGGCATACCCGAATTCGCCCTTCACGTGGCATATCTATCTCAAAAGCACGGGAAAACGCGCCGCTCTTCGCGCCCATTCGCGCTGCCGTCGGCAAAGTAGAAAAAATCCACTCTGATCGGCGCTAAAAAATAGAGTCTCTTTCGCTGCGCGACTTTCGCGGTCCCCACCCTCGCGCGCCGAATGCCCAATTACGGAGACTCACCCATGACCGCTCGCCTGCCCATCGACGGCACGCCCGCTCTCGCCGACTACAAGCTGTCCGACAATCTCACCGCCACGCGCGGGCGCATCTTCCTGACCGGCACGCAGGCGCTGGTGCGGCTCGCGCTCATGCAGCGCGCGCTCGACAAGGCGCGCGGCATGAACACCGCGGGCTTTATCAGCGGCTATCGCGGTTCGCCGCTCGGCATGGTCGATCAGCAATTGTGGAAGGCGAAGAAGCTGCTCGACGCGAGCGACGTGCGGTTTCTGCCCGCCATCAACGAAGAACTCGGCGGCACCGCCGTGCTCGGCACGCAGCGCGTGGAAGCAGACCCGGAGCGCACCGTCGAAGGCGTGTTCGCGATGTGGTACGGCAAGGGCCCGGGCGTGGACCGCGCGGGCGACGCGCTCAAGCACGGCAATGCGTACGGCTCGTCGCCGCACGGCGGCGTGCTGGTCGTAGCCGGCGACGACCACGGCTGCGTGTCGTCGTCGATGCCGCATCAAAGCGACTTCGCGATGATGGCCTGGCACATGCCGGTGGTAAATCCATCGAATATCGCGGACATGCTCGAATTCGGACTATACGGCTGGGCGCTGTCGCGCTTCTCGGGCGCATGGGTCGGCTACAAGGCGATTTCCGAAACCGTCGAATCCGGCTCGACCGTCGACCTCGACGCGCTGCGCACCGACTGGACCGCGCCCGAAGATTTCGTCGCGCCGGCGGGCGGCCTGCATAACCGCTGGCCCGATCTGCCGAGCCTCACCATCGAAGCGCGGATGCACGCCAAGCTCGACGCGGTGCGCCACTTTGCAAGAACCAACAGCATCGACAAATGGATCGCGCCGAGTCCGCAGGCGAATGTCGGCATCGTCACGTGCGGCAAGGCGCATCTGGATCTGATGGAAACGCTGCGCCGCCTCGATCTGACCGTCGCGGACCTCGACGCGGCCGGCGTGCGCATCTACAAGGTCGGCCTGTCGTTCCCACTTGAAATGACGCGCATCGACACGTTCGTCGCCGGCCTCTCCGAAGTGCTGGTGATCGAGGAGAAAGGTCCCGTCATCGAGCAGCAGATCAAGGACTATCTGTACAACCGCGCAGAAGGCGCGCGCCCCGTCGTGATCGGCAAGCATGCAGAAGACGGCAGCATGCTGCTCTCGTCGCTCGGCGAATTGCGGCCCTCGCGCATTCTGCCCGTGTTCGCCAACTGGCTCGCGAAGCACAAGCCCGCGCTCGATCGCCGCGAACGCGTGGTCGATCTCGTCGCGCCGCAAATTCTCTCCAATGCCGCCGACAGCGTGAAGCGCACGCCGTATTTCTGCTCGGGCTGTCCGCACAACACATCGACCAAAGTGCCTGAAGGATCAATCGCGCAGGCGGGCATAGGCTGCCACTTCATGGCTTCATGGATGGAGCGCGACACCACCGGCCTCATTCAGATGGGTGGCGAAGGCGTGGACTGGGCCTCGCATTCGATGTTCACGAAAACGCGCCACGTGTTCCAGAATCTCGGCGACGGCACCTACTTTCATTCGGGCATTCTCGCGATCCGCCAGGCGGTCGCCGCGAAGGCCACGATCACCTACAAGATCCTCTATAACGATGCGGTTGCGATGACGGGCGGCCAGCCCGTCGACGGCAGCATTTCGGTGCCGCAAATTGCGCGTCAGGTGGAAGCCGAAGGCGTGTCGCGCTTCGTCGTGGTCAGCGACGAGCCCGAGAAATACGACGGCCATCACGATCTGTTTCCGAAGGGCACCACCTTCCATCACCGCAGCGAACTCGACACCGTGCAGCGCGAGTTGCGCGACACGGACGGCGTGACCGTGCTCATCTACGACCAGACGTGCGCGGCGGAAAAGCGCCGTCGCCGGAAAAAGGGCGAATTTCCCGATCCGGACAAGCGCCTCTTTATCAACGAGGAAGTCTGCGAAGGTTGCGGCGATTGCGGCGTGCAGTCCAATTGTTTGTCGGTGGAGCCGGTCGAAACGGCGCTCGGGCGCAAGCGTCGCATCGATCAGTCGTCGTGCAACAAGGACTATTCGTGCGTGAACGGCTTCTGCCCGAGCTTCGTGACGGTGGAAGGCGGCAAGCTGAAGAAAGCCGCGGGCGTCGCATTCGACCCGCAAGCCCTGGCCAAACGCGTCAACGCATTGCGGCTGCCCGCAACGCATCTGGACGCCGCGCCGTACGACATTCTGGTGACGGGTGTCGGAGGCACCGGCGTCGTGACGGTCGGCGCATTGATCAGCATGGCCGCGCATCTGGAAGGCAAGAGCGCGTCGGTGCTCGATTTCATGGGCTTCGCGCAAAAAGGCGGCTCGGTGCTGTCGTTCGTGCGCTTCGCCGCGCGCGACGAATGGCTCAATCAGGTGCGTATCGACACGCAACAAGCGGACGTGCTGCTCGCCTGCGACATGGTGGTCGGCGCGAGCGCCGATGCTTTGCAGACGGTACGTCATGGCCGCACGCGCATCGTCGTCAACACACATGCGATTCCGAATGCGACCTTTGTGACGAACCCGGACGCGACGCTGCACGCCGACGCGTTGATCGACAAGATGCGCCACGCCGCCGGCGCGGAGCGTCTGTCGAGGTGCGACGCCCAGGCGCTCGCCACGCGTTTTCTCGGCGACACGATCGGCGCAAACATTCTGATGCTGGGCTTCGCGTGGCAATTGGGTCTCGTGCCCGTGTCGTTCGGCGCGCTGATGCGGGCCATCGAGCTGAACAATGTCGCAGTGCAGATGAATCAACTGGCGTTCTCCATCGGCCGGCTCGCTGCCGAAGATCCCGCCGCGCTGGAATCGCTGTGGCAGGCGCGGCACGCAGTAAAGCCAGGTGTGCGTGTCGATACGCTCGACGAACTGATCGCCCATCGCGAGGGCCGTCTGCAAACTTACGGCGGCGCGAGCTATGTGAAGCGTTATCGCGCGCTCGTCGATGCCGCGCGCCGCGCCGAGCATGCCGTCGACGCACACAGCGAGCGTCTGACGCGCGCGGTGGCGACCACGTTCTATCGTCTGCTCGCAGTGAAGGACGAGTACGAAGTGGCGCGCCTGCATACGGACGCCGCGTTCCGCGAAGCACTCGAGGCGCAGTTCGAAGGTGTCGCGGGCAAGGACTTCGGCATCACATTCAATCTCGCGCCGCCGACACTTGCCCGCGCACACGAGGGCGCGCATCCGACGAAGAAAACCTTCGGCCAATGGCTGTGGCCGGTGCTCGGCGTACTCGCCAGAGCGCGCGGGCTGCGCGGCACGATGCTCGATCCGTTCGGCCGCACGCTCGAACGCAAGATGGAGCGCCAACTCGCCGACGACTACGAAACCACGCTGCAGCGCGCGCTCGCGAAGCTCGACGCGGGCAATCTCGAAGATGTCGCGAAGCTCGCCGACCTGCATGCACGCGTGCGCGGGTATGGGCATATGAAGCTCGCGAATCTGGCGGGCGTGAAGCGCAGCGAGCGCGATCTTGCCGCGCGCTTGCAGATCGAAGCGGCGACGAGTGAGTCGGTGAAGAAGTCGCTGGAGGAAGTGAAAGGCGCCGGGCAGTTGCGCGGCATTCCGGTGGTGGTCGCGAAATAAGCGCCAGTGCGCTTCTAACGCCTGCTGCATGAAGGGCAAAGCCGCTTCGTGTGCAAACATGAAGCGGCTTTTTATTTGCCTTGGCGTTTATTGCGCGTTCAGCTGCGCCCTGACTCGCGCCACCTTGTCGATGTCGATCAGTGCAAGCCCGTTGCCGCCCACGCGTACGCCCGAACCGAAATGCACCGCTTGAACTTGCGTCCGGTTCACAAAACCGGCCACTGCGTCGACGGTCAGACCCGCGCCTGCCAGCAATGTGCAGTGCGAACCCGACGCCTCGCGCACCAGGTCGCGAATCGTCGCTTCGGCATCCAGCACCGACGGCTTTCCGCCTGAGGTCAGCACATTCGTCACGGCATCGAAACGGAGCAGCACGTCCAACGCTCTGCGCTGATCGCGCACTTCGTCGAATGCACGATGGAAGGTGATGGCGAGGCCCTCCGCAGCGTCGATCGCGCGCGCGAGCTGTTCGCGGTTAATCTCGCCCTGCGCGTTCAGCATGCCGATCACCACGCCGTTCGCTCCTGCGGCTTTGACGGCCCGGACGTCGCGCAACATCACCGCATGATCGTCGGCGTCGTAGACGAACGAACGGCTGTGAGGACGCACGATCACATTGACAGGAATACTGACCGTCTCGACGACGGCTTCGATCAGGCCGAGGCTCGGCGTGAGCCCGCCCTCGCCCATCGCGGTGATGAGTTCGAGACGGTCGGCGCCCGCCTGCGCGGCGAGCCGCGCGTCGGCAACGGTGGTGGCAATGACTTCAAGCAGAACGGACATGAGCGCAACGGGTGTCGTAAAAAACGACATGATGTCAGATGCGCGGTTCCTCCACCCAGTCGATATCGCCGCAGAGCACGCAAGTCTTGTCGCCGACGCGCGTCGCCACCGACAAGGTCACGCATGGCAGCGCTTCGTTGATCGACAGATACGGACGTGTCACGTGCACACGTTCCGGTGCATTGATCGCATCGCGAAAGTACGGACGACGCAGCCAGTTTGCGCCTTGCGCGTCGGCGAGCGGCAGAAAGCGCGTCTCGTGCGCCGCGCGGTCGGCGCGCAGCACGACGTTGCGGCCCGCCTGCCGCCCTTTGGCGTCGAGCAGAAAGCAGCGCGCGGCGTGGTCGAGCCCGAGAAAATTCCAGCACACTTCGTCGAGCGGCTCGCCGGCCGCAAGCCGCTCCGCCGCGCGTTCGAAGGCGCGCAAATAGGGCGCGAGGCGGCTCGCGTTGCGGCGCTCGCGCGCTTCGGTCTGATCGCGGTAGCGCTCGGTGAGCTCGCCGATGCACGTGGCGGCATGCGTCGCATCGGCCGCGCCCGGGCTCGGACGTCCAAAGAAAAAGCCCTGCACGAAGTCGGCGTTGCAGGCGAGCGCCATCTGCGCTTCATGCTCGGTTTCCACGCCTTCGATCAGCACAAGCTTGCCGGCTTCGTGCAGCAACGCGACGAGGCCCGGCAGGATCGTCGCCATGTCCGCGCGATGCGCCGCGTGCGACAGCATGATGCGGTCGAGCTTCACGATATCCGGGTTCAGTTGCCAG
Source organism: Paraburkholderia phenoliruptrix (assembly GCF_902859825.1). GTDB lineage: Bacteria > Pseudomonadota > Gammaproteobacteria > Burkholderiales > Burkholderiaceae > Paraburkholderia > Paraburkholderia phenoliruptrix. The sequence continues at coordinate 105,576 of NZ_CADIKB010000020.1, forward strand.
ATCCGCTCGACGTTGGAGTGCCCAGCGCCGAAGTCGTCGAGCGCGATCAGAAAGCCGCGCTCGCGGAATTGACGCACGGCATCTGCGAGACGTTCGAGGTCCTCCGCGCGGTGCTCCAGCACCTCGAGCACGATGCGCCGCGGCGGCAAGCCGACGCGCCTGAGCGTCGCCAGCAGCGCGGCGGACAGATACGGATCGGTGAGCGCGCCCGGATGTACGTTGAGGAACAGCCACTCGCGCTCGGCGCCGAGCACCTTGAAGTTTTCCAGATGCAGCGTTTGCGCGAGCCGGTCCAGTTGCAATACGTCGCCGATACGCGCGGCCTCGCCGAACACGTCGAGCGGCGACACCGGCCGGTCGAGCATGTCATGGGCGCGCAGCAGGCCTTCATAGCCGACAGCCCGCATATGCGACAGGCTGAAGATAGGTTGAAACACGCTCGTCAGCGTCAGCTCGCCATGCTGCACCGAAAAGCGTTCGAGGCCCGACGTCACTTCGACGTCGAAGCCGTGGGGCGCGGTGGCCGTCCTTTCCTGTTGCGCAATCGTCATGCAGTCCTCTCACGCGAGAGCCGGGCCGGTCCGAACGCGGATGCGTACAACCCACGGCGCCATTGCTCCAAAATGTGCGTCATCGATATGGCTTAAGCAAGCTCCATGCGCACGCTTGCGCACATAGCGATGTAACTCGCGTGAAAGAGTGCACCGGCGATATGGCGTGTGCGCCACGCGTGGGCGCACGCGCACCGTTGGAGTGCAGGAGGCGCGGCGGCGCTGGATGCGGGGTGGGTTGGTGGCTTGGCAGGCGCGCGGCGCGACTGGCGGCTTCACTGCGTGAGCCGGCATCACGCGCTAAACTCGCGGTCTACGCCCCGCGCTCGAGCTTCGTCGCCCGGCCTCCTGGTTCGTGTTATCCACGGCGGTGCGCGTCATGCCGCGCGCGGCTCAGCCGGCACGGCCGGCGAATCGCTCGTGCGCCCCCCGCCCAACCTTTGCATCGTCGCCCTCCGCCAACCTCGCTCCGATGGAAATCGTCTTCACCGTATTGATTCTTCTGCTTGCCGTCGCGGCCTCAGGGGTCGTGACGCGCTTGCTGCCCTTGCCGTTGCCGCTCGTGCAGATCGCGATCGGCGCGATGCTCGCGTGGCCGAAGTTCGGACTGCACGTCACGTTCGATCCCGACATCTTCATGATGCTGTTCATTCCACCGCTGCTGTTCGCCGACGGCTGGCGCATTCCGAAGCGCGAATTCTTCATGGCGCGCCGCTCGATCCTGATGCTCGCGCTCGGCCTCGTGTTCATGACGGTGCTCGCGGTCGGCTACTTCGTGCATGCGCTCGTGCCGTCGATGCCGCTGCCCGTCGCGTTCGCGCTCGCCGCCGTGTTGTCCCCGACGGACGCGGTTGCGCTGTCCGGCATCGCCGGCAAAGGCAAGGTGCCGGGCCGGCTCATGCATATCCTCGAAGGCGAAGCGTTGATGAACGACGCGTCCGGCCTCGTCGCGTTGAAGTTCGCGATCGCGGCCGCATTGACCGGCGTCTTTTCGCTGCGCGACGCGTCGATCAGCTTTGTGATCATTGCCGCCGGCGGCCTCGCCATCGGCGCAGCGGTGAGTTGGCTCTTCAGCTTCGTGTCCGTGCATTTTCTGAATCTCGCCGAAGAAGGCGACCCCGCGCCCGGCGTCGTCATGACGCTGCTGATTCCGTTCGCCGCCTATCTGATCGCCGAACGCTTCGAACTCTCGGGGATTCTCGCGGCGGTCGCCGCCGGCATGATGATGAACTACACGACGCTCGCCACCTCCGGCCCCGTCGCGTCGCGCCTGCGTGCAAGCAATACGTGGATGATGATCGAGTTCGTCTTCAACGGCATGGTGTTCATTCTGCTGGGGCTGCAGTTCCCGCACATTCTCGGCCGGGCGCTGCTCGACGCGCATCAGACGAGCGACGCGCAAGTGGGACGGCTGATCGGCTATATCGCCGCCGTCGCCGCGGCGCTGTACGCGATGCGCTTCGTGTGGGTGTGGCTGCTGCGCTGGTTCGCGAGCCGCGGTGCGGCGCGGCACGGCGTCGCGAACGCGGTGCCGGGGCTGCGCACCGTCGCCGTCACGACGGTTGCGGGCGTGCGCGGCGCGGTAACGCTCGCCGGCGTGTTGTCATTGCCCGAAACGCTGCCGGGCGGCGCGGCGTTGCCGGGACGCGACCTTGCGATCTTCATCGCGTCCGGGGTCATTCTGGTGTCGCTCGTGGTCGGCGTGATCGCGCTGCCTTTGCTGTTGCGCGGATGGCGCCGCGGCAAGGATCCGCACGCCGCCGAAGAAGCGCTTGCGCGCACGATGGCGGCACAAGCGGCGATCCGCGCGGTGGACGACCTGCATGACAAGGAGTGCACGAATCTCGACGAATCGGCTTCCGCCTATGCCGCCGACGTGACCGCCCGCGTCATGGACATTTATCGTCGCAGGCTGACCGCGCTCGGCGAAGAGAAGGAGCCGCGCGAGATGGCGCGGCGCGCGGACGCACTGGAATTTCGCATGAAGCTTTCGGCGATGCGCGCCGAGCGCCAGGTGTTGCTCAGTCTGCGCAGCGGCCAGATCATCAACGACGAGACGTTCAACAAGCTCATGCACGAAGTCGATCTGTCGGAGAGCGCGCTGACCGCGCGTCGCAGATAACGCCCGCTTCACACGCGGTTGCGGCGGCTTCCGTTCAAGTCCTGCGCGCCGCTGCCGCCTCGGCCATCATGCCACCGGCCCTTGTGCCGGCTTCCTTCTGAGCAGCGCATAAAGAATGATGGCGCCGAACGTCGCCGTGCCGATGCCGCCCAGACCGAAGCCGCCGAGCTTGAGCGAGAAATCGCCCGCGCCGAGCACAAGCGTGACGGCGGCGACGATCAGGTTGCGGTTATCCGAGAAATCCACTCTGTTGACGACCCAGATGCGCGCGCCCGTTACCGCGATCAGCCCGAACACGACGATGGAAACGCCGCCGAGCACCGGACCCGGGATCGTCTGGATCACCGCGCCGAACTTCGGCGAAAAGCCGAGCACGAGCGCGATCACGGCGGCGATGACGAACACCAGCGTCGAATAGATTTTGGTGACCGCCATCACGCCGATATTCTCGGCGTAGGTCGTCACGCCCGTACCGCCCGCGAAACCGGAGACGACCGTGGCGAGCCCGTCGCCGAGAAACGCGCGGCCGATATAGCGGTCGAGATTCTGTCCGGTCATGGCGCTCACTGCCTTGATATGCCCGAGGTTTTCAGCGACGAGAATCACCGCAATCGGTGCGAGCAGCGTCATGGCCTGCATGTTGAAGACGGGCGCGGTGAAATGCGGCATGCCGAACCACGCTGCGTTGGCCACGATCGAAAAATCGATCGGCTTGCCCATGCCGAGGCCATTCGTCACAATTGCGTACATCACGTAGGCCATCAGCAGGCCGACGAGAATCAGCAGGCGTTGCAGCATGCCGCGCGCGAACACCGCCACTGCGCCGACGCACAATACGGTGACGAGCGCCATCCACGAATCGAAGTTGCTGCCGCTCACGCCGCGCACGGCAATCGGCGCGAGATTCAAACCGATCACGCAGACAATCGCGCCGGTGACCACGGGCGGCATCAGCGTTTCGATCCAGCGCGTGCCGACCGCCGACACGATCAGCCCGATGACCGCGTACACCACGCCGCACGCGATGATGCCCCCGAGCGCCACCGGAATGTTCAGGTTCGGCCCGTGGCCGCCATAGCCCGTGACCGCGATCACGAGACCGATGAACGCGAAGCTGGAGCCGAGATAGCTCGGCACGCGGCCGCCCACGAGCACGAAGAACAACAGTGTGCCGATGCCCGACATGAAGATGCACAGGTTGGGATCGAAGCCCATGAGCAACGGCGCGAGCACTGTCGAACCGAACATGGCGACGACGTGCTGAATGCCCATGGCGAACATCTGCGGCCAGGCAAGGCGTTCGTCGGTACCGACGATGCGCCCCTCGACGGCATCTGGCTGCTGGCGCCAGCGGGGAAAATAGGAATCGGCCATCGCGGGGGTTCTCCTCTATTCGGCGTTTTTCGTGGACGACGGCGCGTGAAAGCGGCGCCGTGCGGGAAACACGCGCGAGTGTACGGAGTGGGCTTGGAGGTGGCAAGCGCGAACCAGCGCAAGCGGTCGCGCGCTTTGAGATTCGTCCGATAGGAGAGCGGCGCCGCGACTCTTAGACTTCTCCCGCTGCGTTGACCTCAGGCAGCGCATGCAATGTTGTTGTAACTCTCCGACTTTCCGCTCACGCTCACCGAGTGTGAGCGGCTTTTTTTTGCCTGCGCGCGGGCGGCTTCGCGCCGCGCGCTCAACAGTTGCGTTGGCGGGCGTCGGCTCGCGTTGCGCCGCGCGTGCCATCGCCTTCGCTGCGATTCACGCGTGAGCTTCGAACGCGTTTCCCGCAAGCCGCACCGTGTATGCGCGAACATCTTCGGGCCATTGCGCGATTTTTTCTTCGAAGCGCGGCCGGTCGTCGGCATACAGCGCGCGGGTCGCCTCCTCGTAATCCGGCAGGTTGCCGGCCAGCGCGGTCATGAAGCGGTAGACCGCTTCCTGCGCGGCGCGTCTGCGGTCGAGATGCTCGCCGGCGGCGCGCGCCGTGTCCACCAGTTTGCGCAGCGCGACCGACGCGCCGCCCGGCTGCGCGTTCAACCAGTCCCAATGACGCGGCAACAAGGTCACTTCGCGTGCGACGACGCCGAGCTTCGGCCGTCCGCGACCGCGCGGCGCGTCTGCCGCGGCTGCGTCGGGGCTTGCGTCGTTCGCCGGATCAGCGGCGTGCTGCGCCTCAACCAGGCGCGCGACGATCTCTTCCTCAGTGCCCCGCAGGTCGAATTCGACTGGCGTGGCGGTGGCGTCGTCGAAAACAAGCACAGGCGCCTGCTCGCCGCGCGCGAGTACCTCCCTCACGGCGAGGGCGACAGGCGGCAACGTGCCGGAAGCAATCAGACGGTGGCCTTCAAAGGCCGTGCAGGTGCGCGAATGCGTGGTCACGACAAACTCCAGTTCAGGAAGTTGTCGAATTATACCCGGATTAAATTATCGCGCAATATAATACCCGGGTAATATTATTGACGGGTCAGCGCCCCGCCACGACCACGACGCTGCCGCCGCCCGCCGGCGTCCCCGTCCGGTAGGAGAACACGCGGTTGCGGCCGGCGTCTTTCGCGGCATACAACGCCTGATCGGCGGCCTCGACGAGTCTGCGGCTCATGGAGAATGCCTCGCCCTGCATGGTCGCGACGCCGATGCTCACGGTCAGCACATGGTGCGAACTCGCGACGTGGCGGATCGCGAGCGCCTCCACGGCCGCGCGGATTTTCTCGGCGATGGAGGTGGCGCCGGCTTCGTCGGTGTCCGGCAGGAGAACGGCGAACTCCTCGCCACCATAGCGTGCCGCCGTGTCGCCCGGGCGCTGCACGTTCCCGGCGATCGAGTGAGCCACCGTGATCAGCGCGTCGTCGCCGGCCGAGTGGCCATAGAGGTCGTTGAAACCTTTGAAACTGTCGACGTCGATGAGCAGCATGGAAAGCGGTCCGCCGTGGCGTTGCGCGCGGCGCCACTCGTTCTCTACGGCCTGCTCGAAGGCACGGCGGTTGTCGACGCCCGTGAGGCCGTCGGTGCGCGCGAGCATGCGCAACTCGTCCTCGGCGACGAGGCGCCGTCGCATCTGCTGCGCGAACAGCACGGCCAGCGCAATCAGCGTGAGGTCGAGCGCGGCGATCAGCGAGCCGATGATCCAGGCCCGCCGCCGCCAGCCGACATAGATGTCGCGCGTGGACAGCGCGACGTCGAGGATCAGCGGATACATGTCGATATGGCGGAACGCGTACCAGCGCTCGACGCCGTCGATCGCCGCCGTGCCGAAGAAATCGCCGCTCGGCTGCTGGACGAAGCGCGAGTAGTTCGCCGTCCCCGTGAGATTGATGCCGATGATCTTCGGATCGTAGGGGCGCCGCATCAGCATCGTGCCGTCGTTCAGCATGAGCGCCATCGAGCCGCCCGCGCCGAGGTTCATTCCGTCGAACAGCCTGCGGAAATATTTCAGGCGCATGGTTCCCACCACCACGCCGCCGAAACTGCCGTCGGCTTTCGTAATGCGCCGGCTGAGACCGATGCTCGCGTCAGCGCCCGTGGTGCGCGGCATGAACGGGTGGCTGACGTACAGACCGACGTTGGGCGAATCGCGGTGAACCTTGAAATAGTCGCGGTCGCCGAGATAGACGTGCCGCGGCGGCACGAACTGCGAGTCGAACTTGATATAGCCGGTTTCGTCGATCACGAGGATCGAGCCCATGTCTTTCGCGGACGCCGAGCCGTCGAACAGCACCATCTGACGCAGCGTAGGTTCGAGCTGCAGCACGCCCGGCTGCTTCAGGCCGTCTATCACGGTTCGTATCGACAGATCGTAGATCTCGAGATTGCGCGAGACGTCGCGCTCGACCAGCAGCGATACATTGAAGACCGAGTCCTGCGCGCGCCGCAACGCGTCGTCGCGCATTTGCGCCAGCACCCACACCGCAATGGCGAGGATTGCGCTGGCCAGCACGACACTGATCGCAATGATGAGGTTCGGACGACGCGTGACCATTCTGTTCGATTCGGGCATGCGCGACCTTGACGCGCGGGAGGGAAAGAGATGCGCCCACCGGAGCACATAGGGCGAACCGGTAGGGTACCAGAGGTGGTAGCGGCCCAAATCGCGGAAAAGACGGGCCTTTGCCACCTTGCGCGCGGCTTACGAGCCGCGGTGAAGCGGGATGATAGCTCAGCACCCTATCGATTGGCCATGTTTGGCGGCGGGCGGCTCTCCCCTGTCAATGCAAGAGCCGGGGTAGCAGTTCAATGAGAGGGGATACGTTTTTTCCGATCGTGAACGAGGTGAGGATGAGCTGGCTGCGGTGGGCGCACTTCGCCGGAGGGCCGCGTGGCGCGCTGGAGGCTTTAAGAAAAAACCCCGGCAGCTTTGGGCTGCCGGGGTTTTTAGTGAAGCGGATCGTGATGCTTGGAGTCTGTTTGGTGGGAGGAGGAGGATCGAACTCCCGACCTTCGCATTGCGAATACGAACAAGACGGCGTTTCCCCTAGCGGGCTCGACGTTGATCAAAATAGATAAGTGACTGTATTTTATACATAAATTCCTGTTCCCCTCTGTGCATCTATATTGATCTTTCTAGCTCGATTGCTCCATAATTCAGTTACACAGGAGTTACACGGGGTTGCCAGCTCAAGAACAGGGAGGTCGGGTGGCGAAGGTAAATTTCACAGCAGCCCGGGTAGAGGCGCATCGCTGCGCACCCGGTCAATTCACAAAAAACGGGAAGCCCGTAAATCAATCGTTTCTTTGGGACAGCAAGACCCCGGGGCTCGGCTTACGGGCCACCGTTGGCGGGGCGAAGGCTTACATTTTCCAAGGGAACGTGCATGGCTCGACGGTAAGAGTCAAGATCGGCGATCCGCGGAGTTGGACAATCGATCAGGCTCAGGAGCGAGCACGAAGCCTCCAGACACTCATCGACAGCGGTATCGATCCGCGAGAGCATGAGGCCAAGCAGAAGGCAGCGCACGAAGCACGGCAGGCTGCCAAGCAGCGCCAGGATGTGACGGTCGGCAAAGCGTGGGAACAGTACCTCGAGCACCTTCGCACGAAAATTTCCCCGAAAACAAAGAAACCTCGGTCTGAGCGATACATCCTCGACCACATCAATCTATCTTCGCCGGGTGGCGGCATCGCCAAGCGCGGAGGCAAAGAAAAAGTACGCGGACCATTGGCACCGCTGATGGCACTGCGCCTGTCAGAAATTACGGCGGACTGCATGGCGGACTGGCTCCAGGTCGAAATATCCCGAGGACCGACCAATGCAGCTCATGCATTCGGGCTGTTCAAAGCCTTCGTTCGATGGTGCGAGACCCACGAGACCTTCGCTGGAGTTGTCTCCCCCGATGCCTACGCGTCCCCCAAGGTAAAGGGAATACTACCGCGGAGCGTCGCAAAGGACGATTGTCTTCAGCGCGAGCAGCTGTCCGTTTGGTTCTCCGCAGTACGTGGTATCGCGAATCCAGTCATCAGCGCGTACCTTCAAGGCCTCCTGATCACCGGCGCTCGCCGGGAGGAGCTGGCTGCGCTGCGTTGGGAGGACGTGGACTTCCGCTGGCGCAGCTTGACCATGAACGACAAAGTGGAAGGTACCGGTGGCCGGACCATTCCCCTCACCCCTTATTTAGCGAGCCTATTGCAGAACCTTCGGCGACTGAACGACACCCCTCCCAACAAACGCCAGACCACACGTCTTGCACAAAGGGGCGACCAGTGGGAGCCGTCCGAGTGGGTATTCGCAAGCAAGACCGCCTCGGACGGGAAGATTGCCGAACCGCGTCATGCGCATAACCGCGCGTTGTCTCCCACAGGTCTGCCACATATCTCGCTCCACGGCCTGCGTCGATCGTTCGGCACGCTGTCGGAGTGGGTCGAGGTTCCCGTCGGCGTTGTCGCTCAAATCCAAGGACATAAGCCATCGGCGATCGCGGAAAAGCACTATCGACGCAGACCACTCGACCTGCTGCGGATGTGGCATGACAAAATCGAAACATGGATGCTCGAGCAAGCACAGGTCAAGTTTGAGCCGCAGAAGTGATCGCCACGCGGATAGTTCGGCCCTTAGTTCGCAGCGTACCTTGCCAGGAACGATAACGCGAAGGCGGATGGGATCGAGGTCGTCTGCAAACCGTAGTCGGCCGAACGTCACGTAAGCGTGGCACCAGCGACGTCTTGACTGGAGAGAGTGATCTTCAGACTGCGGTGCGGAGCTGAGCGGCAACGACCCACGGTGCGAGTTCGTCGATGCGGTTGAGTTTCGCGGTGCCAATGAGGCTGTAGATTTGGGCGGCACGCTCGCCGCCCGAGTCTGCTCAAGCGGCTCGCTGCGAGCAGGTCAACGCGCTGCCGCCATCTTGAGCCTGCTACGCTCGGCACAACTCAACGGGCACGACCCGCACGCCTATCTGAAGGGCATCCTCACGCGGTTGCCGACGCACCGAGCGAGTGAAGTCGAGCCACTGCTGCCGCATTGCTGCCAAACGACTGCGATCGTCGGCTAACTCCACCCGTCAAGACTGGTTTGCCGAACGCTTACTGTTAAGGCCTCTGAGATCGCGGGCTGCTCGCTTTGAACAGAATTCCACGGCCCAGATATACAGGATTGGGGGCAGTTGCCGATAAATACGGGGCATCGAAAGAAGGATGGCGGTTTTGATCCTCGGACATCGCCCGACGTCCCGGAGTTCCGCGGATTGTCAAAAGGCTAGAGCGGATGTTGAGGTGGTGGTCAACGGAGGGGGCGTCGTTAAAATCGCGCGGGATCGTCATCGACTGTCCGCACTACGTGGCTGAATGATGCCAACGATGGTAGAAAAATGTGTCGCGGCGGTAGCAGGCCTAGCCTTGGCCCGCCGGGCTGGCAAATGCATCCCAATAAAAGCAAGTCCTCCAATCGGGAAACATAGTGTTCAAGAACGTACCACCCAGTGTCGACCTGTGGAAGCACCAGCGAGCTGCCCTGAATTTTTCGGTCAAGCATTTGAGGGCTTCCGACGAAGCCTGCCTCATTCGGATGCCGACAGGTACAGGCAAAACCGGGGTGATCGCATGTCTCACATTACTGTCGTACGCAGGGGTCAGCCTGATTATTACCCCATGGGCCAATCTGAAGAAACAGATGATCAGCGATCTTCGGGAGAACTTCTGGACCAAGATCGGGCATGGGCGTCCGAAGGGGGAGATAGAAGGTCTTCTTCCCTCGAACATCGATGATGTGTTGAAGAACTCAAACGTCAAGGTGATTGTTACGACTTTCACCACGCTCAGCGTTATCCATCGAACTTTTCCGCAGAAATTTCTCGAACTGTCGAATCACATCGGTCTCACGGTGGTCGACGAAGGCCACTACGAGCCAGCGGTGCGTTGGGGACGATCAGTCAAAGCCCTCGGGAAGAAAACGGTTCTGCTGACGGCGACGCCTTATAGGAACGACCTGAAGCTCTTCCGCATCAGCAATCCTAGAAAGTCAGTTTTCCAGTTTACTCACGAGGAGGCCGAGCGGAACTCGATTATCCGCAAGCTGGCATTTCACGCGTTGCCAGGAACAACGAACCTGAAATCATTGTGCGTAGAATTCAAGAAGTTCTGGGATAACAACCACCGCCAACTTCCCGCAAGTAATCCCAGAGCGATTGTTGTCTGTCCCGATGCACAGACTATCCGTGAGGCCGTAGCGACGCTCTCGTCACTTGGTCTGAAGACGCTGGGGGTACACGACCAATTTAGAGGTGACGAGCAGGCCAATGGTCTCTACCGATATGTGCCGCACAAATCCGACAGGAAAGTTGATGCGGATATCTGGGTTCATCAGTACAAGTTGATGGAGGGTCTGGATGACGACCGCATTTGTTGCATCGCGTTGTTTGGGCCAGTACAGAACGACCGAAAGCTTATACAGCAGATCGGACGCGCGCTCCGCAGGTCAAAGTCAGAACGCACGAATGCGACGGCGATCCTCGTGTCGCCCGATGACTACGCCGTCGAGAAACGCTGGAATGCGTATCGAGCCTTCGAGGTTGATTCGGAGTTGGCGACGCCCGCTCACTTCCGTCAGGTAGTTGATGGTCTGCTTAAATTGCAGCCGCCCGCTGAGTATTTTGAAGGGCGGTTCCGCCAAAGGTTCCGGCCGGATGACATCGCAAACGATCCGCAGGTAACGATCGCGCCGAGCGTCTTAATCCGTAAGGTCAGCTCCACCTTCGATTTCGACAACTACATTCAAGAGTGCACAGACACGTTGAATCTGGAAGATGCCATTATCCTCGGAAAGGATTGGTACGGGCCATGCATGCAGGACGATAACTTTGCGCTTTGGGTGTATGCGAAATTGAGCAACTCCCGCCTCCTGGAACGGGAATCGTTTTATGAAATCCGCCTTGAGGCGCATTGTGCTGTACTAAGCGGCCATTATCTTGTCATCTCAGACACCAGCGGCGCCTTGCCAGTCGAGCTCTTGGATCAACATACATCAGATCTTGGTGCTGACGTACTGATGAGGTTGATAGACGGACAGTTCCGCATTACGAATGTGTCGGTGAACAGTGCCATACCGTTTGATACCGTAGTAAGAGCGGCGAATCTCCGGGGGCACAATTTAGCTAACATTGCTACGTCGTTGACCGACCGTGTCCAGATATGCCGCTCAGCGACCGGCGTATCGCCAACCAACGGCCGCCGTTATGTCGGGGCTAATAAAGGCCGTGTGCGCCAAGATCTGTCTGACGCGCAAAAGCGTATCTACACGCTCGATACCTTCCTGCAATGGGCAGAGTCAGTTAGTTCTGTACTTGCCAATGGCACGGCCACGAATCAGCTCTTTCAACGTTACATGCAGACGGTGACTCCACCGGATCGCGCTGAACCGCGCACTATCTCGATAGACCTGCTGCGTGAAGACCTTGAACTGTCAACGATGGGCGGAGTTGGCGTGCGTATCGAAAATTCTTCTGCAAACATCACCGCGTCTGTCACCGCCCACTCGTACAACTGCACCTTCGACTTCTCGACTGCCGATCCTGATCAGCCGAAGCGCATCGCTGTGAAGTTAAATCTAAGATATCAGCCCACCAAAGGACGGTTCTGGTTCCATCCGGCTGGGGAGACATTGAGCGTGAGGAAAGCTGGGGAACCTGGTCGGGTTCGCAGCTTGATCGAATACTTGAATCAAAATCAGGGATTGATCTTGATTGGCCTCAAAGGCGGCGGTATGGTTTATCAGGGAAGAGACTTCTATGCGGTGGACTACAACTACGCAGAACGCGCGCTGATCAACCGGATAACGCAGCCCGCTGTTCTTGCCTGCTCCACAGAGAAAGGAACATCAACACAGCTGGATCAGGCAAAAGCAAAGAAAGACGCTGCGTTTCCTGATGGATCACTTTTCAAGGCAATCGCCGAGGCGTCGTCACGCCTGATACCGTTTGATGCGACAGTCTTGATTTGCGACGACATGGGATCGGAAGGAGCGGATTTCATCGCAGCGGACTTCCATAGCAAGAAGATAGCGTTCATTCATGCCAAGACAGGCGATGACAGGAAGATTTCGGCAGCAGCGTTTCACGATATCGTTGCTCAGGCGTTGAAAAACCTTGCATATCTTTCACGAAACCCGGAACAGCCGAAGGGCGCGAAAAGCTGGCGGAAAGCCGAATTCTGGAACAATACAGGCGTTTCCTCTCTTCTGAGAGCCCCCACAGGCAGCCCGGAAGGAGACGAGCTTTGGGAGAAGCTCAAGTCGGAAATCATCGAAAGCAGTGACGCAGAGTTGCACGTGATTCTCGTCACGGCCGGGTGCTGCGATATCGTGAAGCTCAGGGAAGCAGTGCATGATCCCAAAGCACGAACTGCGGAAACCGGGCAACTGTTGCATCTCCTCGAGGGGCTAAGCGGCTATGCACGTCAGTTGGGGGTCGGACTTACGGTTCATGATGTACCTTTTAAATTAACCGCAGAAAAAGCCGCTGCCAAGGAGGTAGAGAAGGAAGCGAGAAGGGTCGCGGCCGCCGCAAAAAAGGCTGCCAAGAAGTCGACCACCAAGCGTGATAGCAAGGCCCCGCGCCAATCCAAACGATCAAAATGAACGTAGCCTTCTGTTGCCATGTGCTTATGGCAGGTGGGAGGAGATCTGCAGCTTTTCTTACCTGCATAGTTGTTACGTCCCGGTCTATTTGAGGATCGGCGGGGGATGTTTGTATCGCGAACGTCGGGAACGAATTTTTGAACTTCACCGCAAAGAGCGCGGGATACAGCGGACGTAAAG
>NZ_CADIKB010000021.1 GCF_902859825.1 Paraburkholderia phenoliruptrix
AAAGCAGCAAGAGCACTCGATGGCCGAAATCTGGCCTAACTTGTTGCTCCGTAAGACCTTTCGCGCCACTGCCTGTCTGCATCAAAGACTTGACAGCGGACATTTTTCATTGGAAGCCGCATTATGGTCGTGAGACGCCGCGGGATCGGATCGCGGCGTTTTACGTCGCGTTTTATGTCACGTTTTATGCGGCGTGTCTTTGCGCGGGTTAATCCGCGCGTGTCAGTCCGCGGGCTTTTCCAGGTCTCATTCCGCGCTTTTTCTGCGTCCACTCACGCTATGCCGAAGAACCACCCTCATCCGCACGAACCGAAGCGCCCCCGCGCCGCCGCCCCCGCCGCGCGCGAGCCGGCCGCGCCCGCGGCCAAACCGAAGATCGAGCCGGCCGCGGGCCTGGCCCGCCTCGGCGCGCTGCGCGACGCGTTGAAGGTCGATGCGCAAAAGCGCGAGCGTGAACGCGCCGCCGCGGCGGCCGCCCAGCGCGAAGCGGCCGCGGACGCCGATCTGTTTCGGCGCGAAATCGGCGAGGTGGCGCCGCTCGCCGTGCCGCCGCGCGCCTCGTTGCCGCGCAACCCTCCGCCGCCTTTGCCGGTGCAGACGCGGCTCGACGAGGAAGCGGTGCTGCACGAAGCCATCTCGGACGAGTACGACCCCGAGGTACTGCTCGACACCGACGAAACGCTCTCCTATTGCCGCCCCGGCGTCAGCCAGGAAGTGGTGCGAAAACTGCGGCGCGGCGACTGGATCGTGCAGGCGCAAATCGATCTGCACGGCATGCGGCGCGAGGAAGCCCGCGAGGCGCTGGCCGAGTTTATCCGCGAGTCGGTCAAGCGCGGCTTGCGCTGTCTGCGCGTGATTCACGGCAAAGGTTTGGGATCGATCGGCAAGGAACCGGTGCTCAAGGGCAAAGTGCGCGCGTGGCTCGTGCAGAAAAACGAAGTGATCGCGTTTTGCCAGGCGCGCCCGCATGACGGCGGCGCGGGCGCGGTCGTCGTGTTGCTGCAACCCGGCGCCGCGCCGGCTCAAGCGCGGCCCACGGCGGAGCCGCGGTGATCCATCCGAGACTCACTCTCGCGCTCTCCATCATGGAGGCGCTGGCTATCTTCGCGTACGCCATTTCCGGTTTCATCGAGGCGAGGACGCGCCGCCTCGACGCCGTCGGCACTTTTCTCGTGGCGATCGCCACGGCCTTCGGCGGCGGCACGCTGCGCGACGTGCTGCTGGAGCGCCGGCCGTTCTACTGGGTCGAGCATCAGGACTACCTGATCGCCATTTTTGCGATGTCGCTCTTCGCCCCGACTCTGCTGAAGATGACCTCGCGCCTCCTGTCCGAGCGCGTGCTGCTGGTGGCCGACGCGATCGGCCTCGGGCTCTTCAGCGTCGCGGGGACTTCGATTGCGCACGACGCCCAAATGCCCTGGTTCACCTCCGTGATGATGGGCGTGGCGACGGGCGTATTCGGCGGCGTGATCCGCGACGTGTTGTGCAACGAGGTGCCGCTGATTCTGCGCGACTCGCGGCCTTACGCGACGTGCGCTTTTGTCGGCTGCTGGCTGTATGTGCTGCTCGACTACGTGAATTTCGACACCGTGTATAGCGTGCTCATCGCCACCGGTTTTATTCTGCTGGCGCGGCTCGCGACCTTCCGCCTCAACGTGCGCCTCCCGCATTAGCGGCTTTTTCGCGTCGTGGCCGCGCGGCTGCAACGCCCGCGTGTCGATTTTGGCCGCGCCCGCTCGTCGTGACTTGAACGGCCCTGCCGGGCCGCAACAACCCTTTAACCGTCGAAGGTGATCACGATGAGCCTCAAGCTATACGCCCACCCTTTTTCATCCTACTGCCAGAAGGCGCTGATCGCGCTGTACGAGAACGGCACGCCGTTCGAGTTCCGCCTGCTCGCGCACGACGACCCGCGCATCATGGCCGAATTCGCCGAACTGTGGCCGATCCGGCGCTTTCCGGTGCTGGTCGACCACCAGCGCACGGTGATGGAGGCGACCATCATCATCGAATATCTCGGCCTCTATCATCCGGGGCCGGTCGCGCTCGTGCCCGCCGACGCCCGCGCGGCACTCGAGGCGCGCGCCATGGACCGCTTCTTCGACAACTACATTTCCACGCCGGTGCAGAAGATCGTGACGGATCGCCTGCGCCCCGAGGCGGAGCGCGACACGCGCGGCGTCGCCGAAGCGCGCGCGATGCTCGACACGGCCTACGCGTGGCTCGACAAAACCATGGCGGATCGCGAATGGGCCGCCGGCGGCACGTTCAGCGTCGCCGATTGCGCGGCGGCACCCGCGCTTTTTTACGCCGACTGGACGCACGCGATCGATCCGAAGTTCACGCAGGTGCGCGCCTATCGCGAGCGCTTGCTGGCGCGCCCGTCGTTTGCCCGCGCCGTCGACGAAGCACGGCCCTACCGCCCGCTGTTCCCGCTGGGTGCGCCTGAGCGGGATTGACTGGGACTGAGCGCAACGAAGCGCACGTGAGCGGCACTTGAGCGGCACCTGAGGCGGCACCTGAGCGGCCCAGGCGGCACCGGACCCGCCGCCCCGCCTGGCGGCCCCTTGCGGACAACATCCATGTGAGCCTATACACTTCACGTCGAAACCAATTTCCGCTCATTACCTACAAGGCCAAACATGGACCGTTTCGAAGCGATGGAGATATTTACGCGTGTGGTCGAGGCAAACAGCTTCACGAAAGTATCCGAATCGCTCGACCTGCCGCGGGCGAAAGTGAGCCGCACGATTCAGGCGCTCGAAGAACATGTGGGCGTGCGGCTTCTCAATCGTTCGACGCGCCAGGTCAGCGTGACTGAGGACGGCGCGCTCTTTTACGAGCGCTGCGTGCGCATTCTCGCGGAAGTCGCCGACGCGGAGTCGTCGCTGTCGAACAAGCGGGAGAACCCCGTAGGGACGATTCGCGTCGACACCTCGGGCACGCTCGCCCGCGCGCTGCTGCTGCCCGCACTCGACGACTTCTACCGGCGCTACCCTGAAATCGACGTGAGGCTCGGTCTCGCCGACCGCAACATCGACCTGATCCAGGACGCCGTGGATTGCGTGATCCGCATGGGCACGCCGGAAGAGTCGAGCCTCGTCGCGCGGCGCATCGGTCATGCGCGAATCGTCACGTGCGCTTCGCCCGCGTATCTGGAGAAATACGGCACGCCCACCACGCTCGATCAATTGAGCGAGCACCGCGCGGTCAACTACGTGTCGGCGCGCACCGGCAAGACCTTTCCGTTCGAGTACGAGGTCAACGGCGAAATCGCAAAAGTCGCGATGAAGAGCGTGCTCGCGGTGAACGACGGCTCGGTCTACATTCGCGCGGGCGCGCTCGGCCACGGCATCATTCAACCGTCGCGCTTCATGGTCGCGCATCTGATCGAGCGCGGCGTGTTGAAGGAAATTCTCACCGACTACACGAGCCCCGGCACGCCGCTGTCCATTCTGTACGCGCATCGCCGCAATCTCAGCTCGCGGCTGCGCGCGTTCACCGAATGGGTGACGGAACTCGTGCGCAACAATCCGGACTTGCGTCTGCCGGAGGCCTGACGCTCGAGCGCGGCGACTGTTCAAGACAGGCGCATAAGCAAAGCCCCTTGGGTCTCGCGACCCGAGGGGCTTTTCGCTTCAAACCGAAAGACGCGGCGTCTGTTGCGCGGTCGCCCGAACTCAGGCGATCCGCTCCTCGTTCGACGGATCGAACAATACCGCCTTCGACGTATCGAACAGCAGCGTCGTGTTGGTCAGCGGCTGCGGATTCGACGCCGGGTGCACGCGGCTCACCACGCGCTTGCCGTTGATCTGCGCGAACACGAGCGTATCAGGACCGGTCGGCTCGATCACGTCGACCTTCACTTCGATCTGTTGCAGCTTGCCGTGGTCGCCATGCGCCCCGCGCGAATCGGTAATGCGCTCGGGGCGCAAGCCGAGAATTACGTCGCGACCGATATGCGATCTGACCTGCGCGGAGTCGAACGGCAGCAGAAGCGCCGTGCGCGTCACGCCCGTGTCCAGTTCGAGGCCCACGCCCGCGCCCTGTTCGACGAGCTTGCCCTGAATGAAGTTCATGGGCGGCGCGCCGATGAAGCCGGCCACGAACAGGTTCGACGGCGAGTCGTAAATGTCCTGCGGCGCACCGAATTGCTGCACGATGCCGTCTTTCATCACGGCGATGCGGTCGCCGAGCGTCATGGCTTCGATCTGATCGTGCGTCACGTAGACGATCGTCGTGCCGAGGCGTTGATGCAGCAGCTTGATTTCCGAGCGCATCTCGATACGCAGCTTGGCGTCCAGGTTCGAAAGCGGCTCGTCGAACAGAAACATCACCGGATCGCGCGCAAGCGCGCGGCCCATGGCGACGCGCTGCCGCTGGCCGCCGGACAGTTGGCCCGGCTTGCGATCCAGCAGATGCGTGATCTGCAGCGTGTTCGACACGCGGTCGACAATCTGCGCCTGCTCGCTTTTCGGCACTTTGCGGATGTTCAGGCCGAACGAAATGTTCTCGCGCACCGTCATGGACGGATACAGCGCGTACGACTGGAACACCATCGCGATATCGCGATCTTTCGGCGAGAGGTTGTTCACCGTCTTGCCGTCGATCTGGATCTCGCCCTTGGTCACCGTTTCGAGGCCGGCAATCATGTTGAGCAGCGTCGACTTACCGCAGCCCGAGCCGCCGACGAGAATCAGGAACTGACCGTCTTCGATGTCGATGTTGACACCCTTCAGAACCGGCACCCCGTTCGGGTAAGTCTTGTACACGTCACGGATGGAAAGGCTTGCCATGCTGTGAATCCTCTAGTCTCTGGTACTGCCTGAAAACGTCTGTTTGACGGCAGCGCTGAGTGGGTCGAGCGCTGCCGGCTTCGAATGGTTCAGCCCTTCACTGCGCCGGCCGTCAGTCCGCGCACGAAATAACGTCCGGCCACGATGTAGACGAGCAAGGTGGGCAGCGCGGCGATGATCGCGCCAGCCATGTCCACGTTGTATTCCTTCACGCCCGTCGACGTGTTCACGAGGTTGTTCAGCGCCACGGTGATCGGCATGGAATCGACGCCGGAGAACACGATACCGAACAGGAAGTCATTCCAGATCTGCGTGAATTGCCAGATCAGGCACACCATGAAAATGGGCAGCGACACAGGCAACAGGATCTTCGTGAAGATGGTGAAAAAACCGGCACCGTCGATGCGCGCCGCCTTCACGAGTTCAGCCGGCACGCTCACGTAGAAGTTGCGGAAGAACATCGTCGTGAATGCGATACCGTAGATCACGTGCACCACCACGAGACCGGTCGTCGTGTTGGACAGACCGAGCGCGCCTTCGAAACGCGCCATGGGCAGCAGGATCGCCTGGAACGGAATGAAGCAGCCGACCAGCAGCATCGTAAAGATCGGATCGGCGCCGCGAAAACGCCAGTGCGTGAGCACATAACCGTTGAACGCGCCGATGATCGACGAAATCAGCACCGCCGGAATCACCATGCGCACCGAGTTCATGAAGAACGGCTGCATGCCGTCGCAGCGCACGCCGGTACAGGCGCCGCTCCATGCCTTGATCCACGGATCGACGGTCCAGTGCGACGGCGGCGTGAGCAGGTTGCCCGTGCGCAGCTGATCGATGTCCTTGAACGACGTGGACAGCATCACGTACAGCGGAAACAGGAAGTACAGGGCAAACAGAATCAGCGCCGCGTAAATGACGGCACGGCTGATCGTCATCTTAGGCTGCATTGCGGGTGCTCCTCGATTCCAGATACATGAGCGGCACGAGCACGGCCACGACGGTGGCGAGCATCATGATCGACGATGCCGCGCCGACGCCGAGCTGCCCGCGATTGAACGAAAACGTGTACATGAAAATGGCCGGCAGCGACGACGACGTGCCCGGACCGCCCGCCGTCAACGCGACGACGAGGTCGAAGGTCTTGATCGTGATGTGGCAGAGAATCAGCAGCACGGAGAAGAACACCGGACGCATGCTCGGAATGACGATCTTGCGGTAGATGGTGGGCAGACTCGCGCCGTCCATTTGCGCCGCCTTGAAGATTTCGCCGTCCACGCCGCGCAGGCCGGCGAGAAAGAGCGCCATCACAAAGCCGGTGGACTGCCACACCGCCGCGATCACCACGCAGAAAATCGCCTTGTCGGGGTCGCCGAGCCAGCCGAACGAGAAGCTCGTCCAGCCCCAGTCGTGAAAGACCTTTTCGAGGCCGATGCTCGGCGTCATGATCCACTGCCACGCCGTGCCGGTCACGATGAACGACAGCGCCATCGGGTACAGGAACACCGCGCGCAGCGCGCCTTCGTTGCGAATCTGCTGATCGAGCAGAATCGCGAGAAAGAGACCGAGGCCGATGCAGATGCCGATGAACGGAATACCGAACCAGCCGAGGTTCGCGGCCGAGGTCCAGAACACGTCGTTATCGAACAGTTCGCGATAACGGTCGAAACCGACGAAGTCGTAGCGCGGCATCAACCGCGAATTCGACATCGACAGATAGCCGGTAATGGCGATGAAGCCGTAAACGAAAATCAGGCTGATCACGACGCTGGGTGCGAGCACCAGCTTCGGGATGAAGCGATCGGCAAGGGCCGCCATGGGCGACGCGCGGCGGGCGACGGTAGCCGTTTTCCCGTTTCCGCTGATAGAAGCAGTCACTACTCGACTCCTGCTGGAACTGTCAGGTGAAGCCGCGTGCATCGGATGCGCGCGCGTGCCAGGGACGCACACCGCATGACGCGAATTCACGCGATCAACGGCGCGAAGGGCGCGCCGATACCCGGACGCGCCCTTCGCTACTTCACTTACTTGGTCTTCGCTGCCTTCGCGAGCGCCGCAACCGCGCTCTTCGAATCCTGCTGCGAGTTCATGAACTTCGTGACGACGTCGGAGATCGCGCCGGCTGCCGCGTCCGGCTGAGCCATGCCGTGAGCAAGCGACGGCACGTAGCCGCCCGACTTGATCGCGGTTTGCTCATCCGCGTACGACTTTTTCGCGCAGTCGTCGAACTTCGCCATCGACACGCCGAGACGCACCGGGATCGAGCCCTTGTACAGGCTGAACTGTTCCTGGAATTCCGGCGACATGATCGTCTTCGCGAGAGCGAGCTGTCCCGGCGTTGCAGCCTTCTGGCCCTTCTGCTGGAAGAACACGAACGAGTCGACGTTGAACGTGTACGACTTTTCGGTGCCCGGCACGGCGGCACAGACATAGTCCGAACCCGACTTCTTGCCGGCGTTCGCGAATTCGCCCTTCGCCCAGTCGCCCATGAACTGCATGCCGGCCTTGCCGTTGATAACCATGGCCGTTGCCAGATTCCAGTCACGGCCCGTGCGGCCCGCGTCGAAGTAACCCTGGATCTTGCGGACCGTGTCGAACACGCCGACCATCTTGTCCGACGTCAGCGTCTTTTCGTCGAGGTCGACCAGCGCCTTCTTGTAGAAGTCGGCGCCTTGCGACAGCACGACGTCTTCCCACAGCGTCAGGTCTTGCCAGGGCTGGCCGCCCATCGCGATCGGCTGGATGCCCGCGGCCTTCATCTTGTCGGCCACCGCGAAGAACTCGGGCCACGTGGTCGGCACCTTGCCGCCTGCCTTGTCGAGCGCTGCCTTGTTGATATACAGCCAGTTCACGCGATGCACCGAGAACGGCGCCGCGACGTAGTGGCCGTCCGCGTGCATGATCTTGTCGATTTCCGGCGGCAGATTCTTCTTCCAGTCACCGGCGACGGAGTCGATCGGCACCAGCACGCCTTGCGAAGCCCAATCCTGGATCAGCGGGCCCTTGATCTGCGCGGCGCTCGGCGCATTGCCCGAGATCACCTGCGTCTTCAGTGCCGTCATGGCAGCCGCGCCGGCGCCGCCTGCAACCGCAAAGTCCTTCCACGTGTAACCTTGCTTCGTCATGTCGTCCTTGAGGACGCCGACGGCTTTCGATTCGCCGCCCGAAGTCCACCAGTGCAACACTTCGACCGACTCGGCCGCCTGCACAGCCGAGACGCCACACATCAGACCTGCGGCGCACAGAGCGCCCATGATCGCGCGAAATTTCATTGCTTATCTCCTCCAGACACCTGAACAAAAAACGAATGGCCCCTGATGTCGCCAGGGTGCTGTGGTTGGTTCAAACAGGCAAAACACTGGGCGATCGAGCACGGTCGGGCGCATGCGGCGCATGTGCCGGCGGACCGATGTCGGCCGCTGGAAGCTCAAGAGATGAGTGGTTCGGGATGCAAAGACTGTCTCCTCTTTTGATTTTTGCCCGCCCGCGTCGCGCGGCAGACTCGAGGTGCCTTGCACGTCAACCGGGGCAACCCGTTCGCCGATGCCGGCAGGCGTTGTCCCGTTGTCCGTTAACATGCGAGGGGAGCGCCTGCCGATTCGCGAAACGCGCAGCCTACCTGCCCGCGCACGCTTTTTTCATCGAATTAGCGCTACCTCTTGATTTGAATTGTAGTTAAACTACAATTCAGTGTCAAAAAATATTTTATCGGACTACGGTCGCCCTTTCCGGGCAGTAAGCGGTCAGCGCGGCGGCCCCAGGACATCGACGGAGACTCATGCAAACCGATTCAAGCTTCACCTTCGTTCTCTTCGGCGGAACCGGCGATCTGTCGATGCGCAAGATTCTCCCAGCACTGTTTGAAGCACACCGTGCGGGCGGCATGCTGGCCGACAGCGGCAAGATCGTCGCGGTCGCGCGTCACGTGGCGGATCGCAGCGAATACCTTCAGTGGGTGAACGAGCACGTCAAGCCGCATGTGTCGAAGAACGGTGTCGACGAAGCGGCATGGGCGAGCTTTCTTACACGCATCGAGTTCGCGAAGATCGACCTCGGCAATCCCGACGACTTCGTGCTGCTGCGCGACGCGGTGAAAGACCTGCCCGGCATCCGCGTGTTTTATCTGGCCACGGGACCGTCGCTCTTCGTGCCGATCTGCCGCGCGCTGGCGTCGGTCGGGCTCAACGAAAACGCGCGCATCGTGCTCGAAAAGCCGCTCGGCTACGACCTCAAGTCGTCGAATGCGATCAACGACGCGGTCGGCGAAATCTTCGCGGAAGAGCAGATCTACCGTATCGACCACTACCTCGGCAAAGAACCCGTGCAGAACCTGTTGGCGCTGCGCTTCGGCAATGCCCTGTTCGAACCGCTGTGGCGCCGCGAGTGGGTGGAAAGCATCCAGATCACGATCGCCGAGGAACTCGGCGTCGAAGCACGCGGCGATTTCTACGACAATACGGGTGCGCTGCGCGACATGGTGCAGAACCATTTGCTGCAACTGCTTTCCATCGTCGCGATGGAGCCGCCGCATTCGATGGACTCCGACTCCGTGCGCGACGAAAAACTGCGCGTGCTGCGGGCGCTCAAGCCCATCAGTCCGCTCGATATCGGCAAGGTTGCGGTGCGCGGCCAGTATCATTCGGGCGTGATTCGCGGCAATGCCGTGCCTGCCTATGCGACGGAGCCCGGCGTGAAGCAGAACAGCACGACGGAAACCTTCGTCGCGCTGAAGGTGGAGATTGAAAACTGGCGTTGGGCCGGCGTGCCGTTTTTCCTGCGCACCGGCAAACGGCTCGCTGACCGCGTCGCGGAAATCGTGGTGAATTTCCGCCCGGTGCCGCATTCGGCATTGGGCGCGTCGGCGCTGCGCGCGGGCGCGAATCGTCTGGTGATCCGCTTGCAGCCGAACGAGACGATTCGCCTGTACTGTCTCGCGAAGCAGCCCGGCGAAGGCATGAATCTCGCAAGCGTTCACCTCGACCTCGCGTTCGACCAGTTCTTCCGCGAAGGGCAGATGGAAGCGTATCAACGCCTTCTGCTCGACGTGATCAACGGGCGTCTTGCGTTGTTCGTGCGGCGCGACGAGCAGGAAGCCGCGTGGCGCTGGGTCGAACCGATCCTGAACGAATGGAAGGCTTCGAACAAACCGCCGAAGCCGTATGCGTCGGGTACGTGGGGCCCTGCTGCCGCCAGCGCGATGCTCGCGCAGCACGGCACCTGCTGGCTCGAAGAAGAGAATTGATTCGCGGCGGATAGTCGCCGCGCTAACAAAAAAGCAGCACGGAGGAGAAGTGATCGAGCTTCACGCTTTCGACGATCAACGCGCCCAATCCGACGCGTTGGCGAAGGCTGTCGGCGACGCGTTACATGCGTCGCTGGCCGCCCAGGCGGCAACGTCGGACGCCGGTATTGCCGGCGCGTCCACGGCCGGTATGTCCAACGCCGGCGCGCGCCCGGCTCTGCTCGCCGTGTCCGGCGGCAGCAGCCCGCGCCCGTTCCTGCAGACGTTGTCCACGCAAAGCTTCGACTGGCCGCGCATGGCCGTCACACTCGTCGACGACCGCTGGGTGCCCGAGACGGATAGCGCAAGCAACGCGCAGCTCGTGCATGCCACGCTGCTGCAAAACGCCGCGCACAACACCACCTTCTGGCCGCTCGTCGACACGTCGCAGGATCTGCATTCGCATGTCGCCGCGCTCAACGCCGACCCGCGTTTTGCGAACGTGCCCGACGTCGCCATCCTCGGCATGGGCGAAGACGGCCATACCGCGTCGATCTTCGCCGACGCGCCCGAATGGGACCATGCCATCACCACCGCCGAGCGCTTTGTCGCCGTGCATCCCGGCAGCGCGCCGCATGCGCGCGTGAGCTGGTCGCTGTCGGCGCTCAAGGAAGTGAAGCACCTGTTTCTGCTGATCGCAGGACCGCGCAAGATGGACGTGCTGAACGCCGCCGCCTCTTCGCTACAAAAAAATGCCATCTCGCAGTTGGCAAACGACAAGGGAGTGAGACTCGATGTCTACTGGTGTGCAAACTAAGGCTGTTCCGGGCGCGGGCCAGCACGCCGACGGACCGAGGCTGCTCGCCGACATCGGCGGCACCAATGCGCGCTTCGCGCTGGAAACCGGACCGGGAGAAATCGGCTCGGTGCAGGTTTATCCGTGCGCGGAGTTCCCCGGTGTTGCCGACGTCATCAAGAAGTATCTGAAGGACACGAAGATCGGCCGCGTGAATCATGCGGCGATTGCGATTGCGAACCCGGTCGACGGCGACCAGGTCAGCATGACGAATCACGACTGGACCTTCTCGATCGAAGCCACGCGCCGCGCGCTCGGCTTCGACACGCTGCTCGTCGTGAACGACTTCACCGCGCTCGCCATGGCCCTGCCGGGCCTGACCGAGGCGCAGCGCGTGCAGGTCGGCGGCGGCGCGCGCCGCCCGAACAGCGTGATCGGCCTGCTCGGTCCCGGTACGGGCATGGGCGTGTCGGGTCTGATTCCCGCCGACGACCGCTGGATCGCGCTCGGCAGCGAAGGCGGCCACGCCACCTTCGCGCCGGCCGACGAGCGCGAAGACATCGTGCTGCACTACGCGCGCAAGAAGTGGTCGCACGTGTCGTTCGAGCGCGTGGCCGCGGGCCCCGGCCTCGAAGTGATTTACCGCGCGCTCGCGGGCCGCGACAAGAAGCGCGTGGCGGCGAACGTGGATACCCGCGAGATCGTCAGACGCGCGCTGGACGGCGAGCCGCTCGCCGCCGAATCCGTCGACGTGTTCTGCGGCATTCTCGGCACCTTCGCGGGCAATATCGCGGTGACGCTCGGCGCGCTCGGCGGCATCTACATTGGCGGCGGCGTGGTGCCGCGGCTCGGCGAAATCTTCGCGCGCTCGTCGTTTCGCAAGCGCTTCGAGGCGAAGGGCCGCTTCGAAGCCTATCTGCAGAACGTGCCGACCTATGTGATTACCGCGGAATATCCCGCGTTTCTCGGTGTCTCGGCGATTCTCGCGGAGCAGTTGTCGAACCGCGCGGGCGGCAGTTCGTCGGCGGTATTCGAGCGGATCCGGCAGATGCGCGACGCGTTGACGCCGGCCGAGCGCCGCGTCGCCGATCTCGCGCTGAACCACCCGCGCTCGATCATCAACGATCCGATTGTCGACATCGCGCGCAAGGCCGACGTGA
The DNA here is from genome assembly GCF_902859825.1 of Paraburkholderia phenoliruptrix. Lineage (GTDB taxonomy): Bacteria > Pseudomonadota > Gammaproteobacteria > Burkholderiales > Burkholderiaceae > Paraburkholderia > Paraburkholderia phenoliruptrix. The sequence goes on from NZ_CADIKB010000021.1 coordinate 11,971, forward strand.
GTCAGCCGACGGTGATCCGCTTCTGCCGTTCGCTCGGTTGCCAGGGCTTGTCGGACTTCAAGCTGAAGCTCGCCACCGGTTTGACCGGCACGATTCCGGTCAGCCATAGCCAGGTGCATCTCGGCGATACCGCGACTGATTTCGGCGCGAAGGTGCTCGACAACACGGTGTCGGCGATCCTGCAGTTGCGCGAGCATCTGAACTTCGAGCATGTGGAGCGCGCCATCGACCTGCTGAACGGCGCGCGGCGCATCGAGTTTTACGGACTCGGCAATTCGAACATCGTCGCGCAAGACGCGCACTACAAGTTCTTCCGCTTCGGCATTCCGACCATTGCCTACGGGGACCTGTACATGCAGGCGGCGTCGGCGGCGCTGCTCGGCAAGGGCGACGTGATCGTCGCCGTGTCGAAGTCGGGCCGCGCGCCCGAACTGCTGCGCGTGCTGGACGTGGCGATGCAGGCCGGCGCGAAAGTGATTGCGATCACGTCGAGCAATACGCCGTTGGCCAAACGCGCCACGGTCGCGCTCGAAACCGATCACATCGAAATTCGCGAGTCGCAGCTCTCGATGATTTCGCGGATCCTGCATCTCGTGATGATCGACATTCTCGCGGTCGGCGTGGCAATTCGCCGCGCGGCGCCGAGCGCCGACGTCGCAGAAGCCGTGGCCAAAGTGCGTCAGGGCGCCGACGACGACGCCACCGCCGTGCTCGACTGGCTCAGCCACGGCGCGGCTTCATCGGCTCGCGACTAGTTCGGGCCGATGCCTGCAGGAAGGCCACGCGAAAGCGTGGCCTTTTGCATTGCATCTTTCGCATTGCGCGGCAGATCGAAGCGGGGCCGCGTCGAGCAGCGATAATAGACTCTCCATCGCTTACGGCCAGGCATACCGATGATCATTCGCCCGCATCTCCACTGGTTCCGCATGCTGCTCGCCTGGCGGGGCTCGGTCCTTCCGCAGCTGCTTCCGCGGCTCGCCCTCATTCTCGCGATTGCGGTGATCGCGGTCGCGGCGCACGACCATCTGCTGCCGATCTCGCTGAACCTCAACACGACCGCGCCGTTCTCGCTCGTCGGCATTGCGCTCGCGGTGTTTCTCGGCTTTCGCAACAACGCGAGCTACGACCGCTGGTGGGAAGCCCGCAAGCTGTGGGGCCAGTTGCTGAACGACTCCCGTTCGCTGACGCGCCAAGCGCTCACCTTGCGCACGCGCCCGTTGCCGAAAGAAGAGCTGATCGAATTCTGCACGGCGCTCGGTGCGCTCGCTCACGCGCTGCGCCACCAGCTTCGCAAGACCGATCCGCGCGAAGACCTCGCCGCGCGCCTGCCGCCCGCGCTGTTCGAGCGCGTCATGGCATCGCGCTATAAGCCGGCCACGTTACTGCTGTTTCTCGGCGAATGGGTGCAGCGTCAGGCCCAGAGCGGCGCGATCGATCCGATGGCCGTGCTTGCGTTCGACCGCAATCTGAATGGCTTGTCGGATGTGATCGGCGGATGCGAGCGCATTGCGTCCACGCCGCTGCCGTTTGCCTACTCGGTGATGATTCACCGCACGGTGTACTTCTTCTGCGCGTCGCTGCCGTTCGGACTGGTGGACAGCATCGGCATTTTCACGCCGGTGTTCTCGGTGTTCGTCGCGTACACGTTCATGGCGCACGAAGCGATTGCGTCGCAAATCGAAGAGCCGTTCGGCACCGACGACAACGACCTCGCGCTGAACACCATGTCCGTTATGATCGAAGACGCGATGCGCGACCTGCGCGGCGAGCCCGCGCTCGAGCTGCCGGGTCCGCAGCCCGAGAGTTATGCGCTCACCTGAATACGCGCGTTCGGCTGCGGATCTAGTGGTTGCCGGCCGTTTCCGACAGGCGCTTGAGCGTGGCCACGCGTGCCCCGATGATGTCGATACGGCCGCGCTCGTCGACGAGCGGCGTGGCCGCATTCAGATAAGCAGTCCACGCCTTTTGTGCGCGCGTGAGCGTGGCGCGCGAGTGTAGCGGCATTTTCGCTTGCAGACGGCGGTAGTAGCGGTTCATGTCGAACATGGCGTGTTCGCAACGCGCGTCGGCGGCACAGGCGCGCAGACGCTTCGTGTGCGGAGGGTCGCCCGCACTCGCGTCGGCCACCGCGCTGCGCAGCACGAGCGCCCGGTCGCGCACCGGCTGCAATTGCATATCGGCTTCGGCGAGCACATACATCGTGCCGCGCGTGGTGGCGAACACCGCCGCGAGCAGCTGCTTTTCGGCATCGCGCGAAGCCTGCCAGGCTGCCTGACTCTTGTCCCACTGTTTGCGCCGCACCGGCGGCAGTTCCGGCTGCAACTGCTGCCAGGCGTTGTCCAACGCGGTCTTCCAGCCGATGCGCGCCGTCTCCATGCACTGCACCTGCCCCGCCGTGGACGACATGTCGCTGCGCGCGAGACACGTGCGCATGGCCGCGTCGATCGGATCGGCGGCGGCGACTTCGGCGCGCGCCGCGAGCGGCGCGGCGCCCAGCACGAGCGCCACGGTGCAAGCGAGCGTGAGGAGTCCCGTCAGCCGCATTGTCAGACGCGCACGCAATCGACGAAATACTCGATGCGGCCGTTGATCATTTCGCCGACGAGCCCGTGGATGTCCGTGTGGAAACCCGGGAAACGCTCATTGAACTCGCGCGCAAAGCGCAGGTAGTTGACGATCGTCTTGTTGAAACGCTCGCCCGGAATCAGCAGCGGAATACCCGGCGGATACGGCGTGAGCAGGATCGATGTGACGCGGCCTTCCAGTTCGTCGATCGGCACGCGGTCAATCTCGCGGTGCGCGAGCTTCGCGAATGCGTCCGACGGCTTCATGGCCGGTTCCATGCTCGACAGATACATCTCCGTCGTGAGGCGCGCAATGTCGTTCGCGCGGTAGACGCTGTGAATCTGCTGGCACAGATCGCGCAAACCGACACGCTCATAGGTGGGATGCAGCGCGACGAAATCCGGCAGCACGCGCCACAGCGGCTGGTTGTTGTCGTAGTCGTCCTTGAACTGCTGAAGCTCCGTGACCATGGAGTTCCAGCGGCCCTTCGTAATGCCGATGGTGAACATGATGAAGAACGAATACAGCCCGGTCTTCTCGACGATGATGCCGTGCTCGGCCAGATACTTCGTGACGATCGCCGCCGGAATGCCTGTCTCGCCAAAGTCGCCGTTCATGTCGAGACCCGGCGTGACGATGGTCGCCTTGATCGGGTCGAGCATGTTGAAGCCCTCGGCGAGCGGGCCGAAGCCGTGCCACGAGTCGTCCGGGCGCAGCATCCAGTCTTCGCGCGAGCCGATGCCTTCTTCGGCGAACTGCTCCGGGCCCCACACTTTGAAGAACCAGTCGTCGCCGTATTCGGCGTCGACTTTGGTCATGGCGCGGCGGAAGTCGAGCGCCTCGGCAATCGACTCCTCGACGAGCGCCGTGCCGCCCGGGGCTTCCATCATCGCCGCGGCCACGTCGCACGACGCGATGATCGCGTATTGCGGACTCGTCGACGTATGCATCAGATACGCCTCATTAAAGCGATGCTTGTCGAAGCGGCTGTTCTTCGAATCCTGCACGACGATCTGCGACGCCTGCGAAATGCCGGCGAGAAGCTTGTGCGTGGAGTGCGTCGCGTAGATCATCGCGCCGATGCGCGGGCGGCCCGAGCCGATTGCGTGCATGTCCTGGTAGAACTCATGGAATTCGGCGTGCGGCAGCCACGCTTCGTCGAAGTGCAGCGTGTCGAGCCATTCGCCCAGCATCTCCTTGATCATCTCGACGTTGTAGATCACGCCGTCGTAGGTGCTTTGCGTGATGGTCAGAATGCGAGGCTTGAGGTTCGGGTTCTTCGCCAGCGCTTCGCGCGCGAACGGATTTGCCGCGATCTTCTTGCGGATGTTCTCCGGCTCGAATTCCGAACGCGGAATCGGCCCGATGATGCCGAAGTTGTTGCGCGTCGGAGTGAGAAACACGGGGATCGCGCCCGTCATCGTGATGGCGTGCAGGATCGACTTGTGGCAGTTGCGGTCCACGAGCACGATGTCGCCCGGCGCGACCGTGCCGTGCCAGACGATCTTGTTCGACGTCGACGTGCCGTTGGTCACGAAGAACACGTGGTCCGCGCTGAAAATGCGCGCGGCATTGCGCTCGGACGCCGCGACGGGCCCCGTGTGATCGAGCAGCTGGCCGAGTTCGTCCACGGCATTGCAGACGTCGGCGCGCAGCATATTTTCGCCGAAGAACTGGTGAAACATCTGTCCGAGCGGGCTCTTCAGGAACGCCACGCCGCCCGAGTGGCCGGGGCAATGCCACGAGTACGAACCTTCGTCGGCGTACTTCACGAGCTCCTTGAAAAACGGCGGCGAGAGCGAGTCGAGGTACACCTTGGTCTCGCGGATGATGTGGCGCGCGACGAACTCCGGCGTGTCCTCGAACATATGAATGAAGCCGTGCAGCTCGCGCAGGATGTCGTTCGGCAGGTGGCGCGAGGTGCGCGTCTCGCCGTAGAGGAAAATCGGAATGTCCGCGTTGCGGCGGCGCACTTCGGTCACGAACGCACGCAGCGCGACGATGGCGGCCGCAAGCTCCGGCGTCTCGCCTTCCACCACGACGTTTTCGACGTAGGGCAGCAGCTCGTCGTCGTCGATCGAAAGGATGAAGCACGACGCGCGGCTCGACTGCTGGGCGAACGAAGTCAGATCGCCGTAGCTCGTCAACCCGAGCACTTCCGCGCCTTCTTTCTCGATTGCTTCGGCCAAAGCCCGGATGCCGGAACCCGAGATGTTCTCGGAGCGGAAATCTTCGTCGATGATGACGACGGGAAAACGGAACTTCATGGGCGATTCTCCAAAAAGAACGACCGCTGCATTCTGAAAATCGCAGCGGTCACCCGAATAGCTGGTGGGTCAGTGCGCTGCCGACGTCACGTCTTCGGCAACGTGACGCCGTGCTGACCTTGATATTTGCCGCCGCGATCCGCGTACGACGTTTCACAAATCTCATCGCTTTCGAAAAACAGCACCTGGGCGACGCCTTCGTTCGCGTAGATTTTGGCAGGCAAAGGTGTCGTATTCGAGAATTCGAGCGTGACGTGACCTTCCCATTCCGGCTCGAACGGCGTGACGTTCACGATGATGCCGCAGCGCGCGTACGTGGACTTGCCGAGACACACGGTCAGCACCGAGCGCGGAATGCGGAAATATTCGACCGTGCGGGCGAGCGCGAACGAATTGGGCGGAATGATGCAGACGTCGCCCTTGAAGTCCACGAACGACTTCTCATCGAAATTCTTCGGATCGACTATGGTGGAGTTGATGTTCGTGAAGATCTTGAATTCGTCGGCGCAGCGAATGTCGTAGCCGTAGCTCGAGGTGCCGTAGCTGACGATCTTCCGGCCGTCCTCGGAGACGCGAATCTGATCGGGCACGAACGGCTCGATCATTTTGTGCGACTCGGCCATGCGCCGGATCCACTTGTCGGATTTGATGGTCATAGGTGAACGCTGCTCGACGTGAATAACAGATGTGTGACGGATAACCACCCGGCGCGTGCCGGATACCTTGCGGCCGGATTAGCGCGCGTCGGGTCAAAACCCCGGCGAGGCGCCCGGGCGCAGCCGCTTGCGCAACCACGCGCTGGCGCGCCTTGCGATGCCGCCAGCCGGACGGCACGACGAAAGGCGCTTATTTTACGCGATCACGACGAGGCTGCTGCAGATGCGGATCGCGGACGGTTGATCTTGCGGTAAGCGTGGCAAGAAGCGGCGAAAATGTGGCGAAAATGCGGCCACCATGCGGGGCCGAATAGCGGCCAAAACGTTGGCCAAACGGGCGGGCCAGAACGCCAGGCTCAACCGCCGGGCCACCGGCGCGTCCGCTCATTGCCGGATCACGCCGCAAGCGAGCGCCGGACCAGCGCCGTGCTGCGGGTACGCGTAGGGATCGGTGGCGTCGTGATGCAGCAGCACAGCGCGCTGCAAGACGGAACGGATGCCGTCGAGCGAAACGTCCGGCGCAACGATAAAACCGGTGGCCACGCCGTTCGCGTCTGCGTGAATGTTGCCGAGGTCGCCTTCCACGCGTGCGCCTGCTTTCAGGCGCTCGGCGGCGGGCGAGAACACCTGGCCGGCGCTCGAACCGTCGGTGGCATTGCAGTCGCCGCGCTCGTGGACTTGCAGCGCGTGGTCGCTATTGGGCGGCAAGCCCGCCAGATTGTAGGAGACCTGCACTCCGTCCGAGCGCTCGATGAACGTCACGAGGCCGCGCGCCTGATTGCCCACAGTGGGCAGCAACTGCGCGTCGGCGCGCTTTTCCTGTGGTCTCAGGAAGGCGCTGCAGCCGCATAACAGCAGGCTGCTGGCAGTCAGGACGATGAACGCATGCACCGCCTGCCCGTCGATTCGTTTTCCCATGCGATCCTCTTGCCGGCCTGGCGCCCGCCCCTGCGGCCGTCGAGCCGAACCTGTGAAGTCGACATGATACCGCGAGACCTGGCGGAATCAGACGCCGGCGACCGCGCCGGAGCACGGCCAGCCGGCCCGCGGCGCAGCATGCGCATGGCTCGTCAGGTGTTCTGCACGACGATGTTGGGAAACTTCGAGCTCATGTCGCGCGCCCGCTCGGCGATATGGACGGCCACCTTGCGCGCGATCGTGCGATAGATCTCCGCGATCCGCCCATGCGGATCGGCCACCACCGTCGGCCGGCCGGAGTCGGCCTGCTCGCGGATCGCAATGTCGAGCGGCAGGCTGCCGAGCACGTCGACGCCATATTCCTTGCCCATCCGCTCGCCGCCTCCCGCGCCGAAGATGTGCTCCTCGTGGCCGCAATTCGAGCAGATGTGCATGGCCATGTTTTCGACGATGCCGAGAATCGGAATGCCCACTTTCTCGAACATTTTCAGGCCCTTGCGCGCGTCGAGCAGCGCAATGTCCTGCGGCGTGGTGACGATCACGGCGCCCGTCACGGGCACGCGCTGCGAGAGCGTCAACTGGATGTCGCCGGTGCCCGGCGGCATATCGACGATCAGGTAGTCGAGATCGCGCCAGTTGGTCTGCCGCAGCAGCTGTTCGAGCGCCGAGGTGGCCATCGGGCCGCGCCACACCATCGGGTTGTCCTGCTCGATCAGAAAGCCGATCGAGTTGGCCTGCAGACCGTGCCCCGTCATCGGATTCATGGTCTTTTCGTCCGGCGATTCCGGGCGCCCCTCGATGCCGAGCATCACGGGCAGCGAGGGCCCATAAATGTCCGCGTCGAGTATGCCGACCGACGCGCCCTCGCTCGCGAGCGCGAGCGCCAGATTGACCGCCGTCGTACTCTTGCCGACGCCGCCCTTGCCCGACGCCACGGCAACAATATTTTTAACGTTCGGCAAGAGTTTCACGCCGCGCTGCACGGTATGCGCGGCGATCTCCTGGGAGACCTCGACGCGCGTGTGTTGCACGCCAGGTACGGCCCGCAACGCGTCGTCGAACTGCTTGCGGATCGCTTCGAACTGACGCGTGGCCGGATAGCCTAGTACCACCGCGACGCTAACCGTGTCACCCTCCACGGCGACGTTCTTCAGGTTCCTGGCCGCGGCATACGGCCGGCCAGTGTTAGGGTCAGTGACGGCTGCGAGCGCAGCGTCGACCAATGCCCGATCGATACTCATTGACACTCCGAGGGGAACACTTGCGGCGCGGCGCGATCGAACTCTCGGCCACGCGCCGGAATTTGCAAGAAATTGTTAGGCAGCATTGCGAAAACCAGGCGTGCCGGGCACCCTTCGGGCAGGCGGACCGCCGTGGGGCCGCATCGCTGCGCGCCAGCCTTTATTGTAGTGGCTCGGGCGAAGCGGTGCCGGAAGACCCTTCTTCACTGTCGGACCGGGACTGAAGACGGACCGGCGCGTTTTTCGCCACAAGTTTTCGCTGGGGGTTTCCCGCGGCTGTTGCCGCGGATCAATCCCGGCGCGAGCAGTCAGCTGTGCTGCCGCAACGTTCGCCGCCAAGGCTTGACGTTGCGCAATGCTTTACCTGCGCGCTTCGTGCGCGTCATTCGCTTCACTCGAGAGGAATCAAAAATGAATGCAAAAATCATGACTCGCCTGGCCGTTTTCGCCGTTGCCGGCTCCGTGCTGGCAGGCTGCGCTTCGCAACAGGGTACTAACACGGCCGTCGGCACGGGCGTGGGCGCCGGCACCGGTGCGGCGCTGGGCGCAATCTTCGGCGGCGGCAAGGGCGCGGCAATCGGCGCCGGCGTCGGCGCTGCGGTGGGCGGCATTACCGGCTACAACTGGCAAGCGATTCACAACAAGCTGTCGGGCGCGACCAAGGGCACCGGCACGCAGATCACCGAGCAGCCGGACGGCTCGCTCAAGCTCAACATTCCGAGCTCGGTCACCTTCGACACCAACAGCTACGCGATCAAGCCCTCCTTCGCGCCGGTGCTGGATCAGCTGACGCAGACGCTGCAGCAGAATCCGGAAGTGATCGCACAAGTCGTCGGCCACACCGACAGCACGGGTCAGCCGGCTTACAACCAGACGCTGTCGGTCAATCGCGCGCAAAGCGTGGTGGGCTTCCTCGAGCAACGCGGCATCGCGCCGCAGCGCCTGTCGGCGCAGGGCATGGGCCAGAACCAGCCGATCGCCGACAACAGCACGGAAGCCGGCCGCGCCGCCAACCGTCGCGTGGAAATCTACCTGCGCGCCACGGCGCAACACACGACGCAGTAAGGACAGCGCGGAGAAAAGCGGCGGGCCGCGCGTGAAGCGCGCCGGGCCGCCGCGCGCTGACGGAGCGCCAGGCGGCGCCGGGTGCCTTGCGCCGGCTGCTGCCTGCGCGGTGGCCGCCAGCGGCGGTGTCAACGCCGGCGCGCCGGGTGACGCCAACGCCGTAAAACGTCCAGCGCAGAAAATCTCACCTGGGAACGAAAAAAATTTCGAACTCTCGCGGAAATCCGCTGTCTGTCTTTACGGTACGTGGCTGGCGAAGCCGCCGCGTCACCATTCTCCTCTTGTCGTTGTTGCTCCGGGGTTAATCGCCCCGGTTTTTTTTGGGCGCTCGCTTTTCGCAACGGCAAGCGGCGCGACACCGGCGCGGGTCCGCGAGCCCGCGCCCGGCGGGCGTCCGCCCTGCTAGAATCGACCTTTCGTCCCACCGCAGGCTCCCACCATCCTTATGTCAGCACCCGCAACCGATCTCACCGCAGGCGCGCCGTCGGGCCGCCGCCAGATTCTCGTCACGTCGGCCCTTCCCTATGCGAATGGGCAAATTCATATCGGCCATCTGGTCGAATATATCCAGACGGACATCTGGGTCCGCGCGCTGCGAATGCACGGGCACGAGGTCTATTACGTGGGCGCCGACGACACGCACGGCACGCCGGTCATGCTGCGCGCCGAAAAGGAAGGCGTGACGCCGAAGCAGCTGATCGACCGCGTCTGGCAGGAGCACAAGCGCGATTTCGACAGCTTCGGCATTTCGTTCGACAACTACTATTCCACCGACTCGGAAGAGAACCGCGTCCTCAGCGAGAACGTCTACCTCGCGCTGAAGGAAGCCGGGCTGATCGAGGCGCGCGACATCGAGCAGGCCTACGACCCGGTCAAGGAAATGTTCCTGCCGGACCGCTTCATCAAGGGCGAGTGCCCGAAATGCGGCGCGAAAGACCAGTACGGCGACAGCTGCGAAGTATGCGGATCGACTTATCAGCCGACCGAACTCGTCAATCCGTATTCGGTCGTGTCGGGCGCCACGCCGGTTCGCAAGACGTCGACGCACTACTTTTTCCGCCTCTCCGATCCCCGCTGCGAGAACTTCCTGCGCGCGTGGGTGGGCGGCCTCGCGCAGCCGGAAGCGACCAACAAGATGCGCGAGTGGCTCGGCGACGCGGGCGAAGCGAAGCTCGCCGACTGGGACATCTCGCGCGACGCGCCGTACTTCGGCTTTGAGATTCCGGGCGCGCCGGGCAAGTACTTCTACGTGTGGCTGGACGCGCCGGTCGGCTATTACGCGAGCTTCAGGAACCTCGCGCAAAAGCGCGGTCTCGACTTCGACGCGTGGGTCCGCAAGGGCTCCACGGCCGAGCAGTATCACTTCATCGGCAAAGACATTCTGTATTTCCACACGCTGTTCTGGCCGGCCATGCTCGAATTTTCGGGCCATCGCACGCCGACCAACGTGTTCGCGCACGGCTTTCTGACGGTAGACGGCGCGAAGATGTCCAAGTCGCGCGGCACCTTCATTACGGCGCAGAGCGTGATCGACACCGGGCTGAATCCGGAATGGCTGCGCTACTACTTCGCGGCCAAGCTGAACAGCACGATGGAAGACCTCGACCTGAACCTCGACGACTTCCAGGCGCGCGTGAACAGCGATCTGGTCGGCAAGTACGTGAATATCGCGAGCCGCGCCGCGGGTTTCCTGATCAAGCGCTTCGAAGGCCGCGTGCAGGACAGCGCGATGCAGCATCCGCTCCTCGCCACGCTGCGCGCCGCCATTCCGCACATCGCTGGGAACTACGAGGCACGCGAGTACAACCGCGCGCTGCGTCACACCATGGAACTGGCCGATGCGGTCAACGCTTACGTCGACACCGCCAAGCCGTGGGACCAGGCTAAAGATCCGGCCAACGCAGTCGCGCTGCATGAAACCTGCAGCGTGAGCATCGAGGCATTCCGGCTGCTCTCGGTCGCGCTCAAACCCGTGCTGCCGAAGCTGGCGGAATCGGTCGAGGCATTCCTCGGCATCGAGCCGCTTCAATGGGCGGACGCGAATGTGCCGCTCAGCTCGGCGCGTCCCATCAACGCCTATAAGCATCTGATGACGCGTGTCGATCCGAAACAGATCGAGGCGCTGCTCGCGGCCAATCGGGAGTCGCTGCAAGCCACGCCGGAAACGGCCGCGCCTGCTGCCGACGCGAAGACGAAGTCGAAGGCCGCGAAAGCCGCAACGACCGCAGCGAGCGCTGCGGCCGCGCATGATGAAACGCCCGGCGTCATCTCGATCGACGACTTCGCAAAGATCGATCTGCGCGTCGCGAAAATTGTCGACTGCAAGGCGGTGGAAGGCTCGGACAAGCTGCTGCAACTCACGCTGGATGTCGGCGAGGAGAAAACGCGCAACGTGTTCTCGGGCATCAAGTCCGCCTATCAGCCGGAGCAGCTGATCGGCAAGCTGACGGTGATGGTCGCGAATCTGGCGCCGCGCAAGATGAAGTTCGGCCTGTCCGAAGGCATGGTGCTGGCCGCGTCGGCGGCGGATGAAAAAGCCGACCCGGGGCTCTACGTGCTGGAGCCGCACAGCGGCGCGAAGCCGGGCATGCGCGTCAAGTAACTCTTGGGAACGCGGCGGGAGCGCCCCGCTTCCCTTTGCAATACAAAAAACGGCATGCCCCTGAAAAGGCGTGCCGTTTTTTCATCCACGCAACACGTCTCCGATACGTGACCGATACGTGACCACGCGTCACCACTTGATCCGGTCGTAACGGCGCGTGTAGAGCAGCGTGATGCCGTCGAACGTGCCGCCGTAAGCCGCGACGGACCAGTAGCGCGTCAGGTTGATGGTCGCCTTGATCGCATTGCTTGCCGACTGCAAGCCCTGTTCGTAGCCGATCACCAGCCATTCGTTGATCGCCTTCGACACCATCACCACCTGCGGATCGGTCAGCCCGACCTCGCTGCGGCCAATCGAAAACTCGTCGAGACCGAACGTCTGCGCGATCCGCTTGCCGCTCGCGCTGCCGAGCAATGCGAGCGCCGTGGTCATCGTGCTCTGCTGGCCGAGGTTGTTGCCCTGATCCGTGCCGTGGCCGAACAGCAGCCACGAGAGCTTTTCGTTGTCCGGCACGTTCGGCTCCGAAACGAGCTTCGCGACGGGAAACTGAACCGTGCCCGTGACCTGCACGCCGGCTTCCACCTGCTGGTTGCGGCGCATCGCCAGAATGTTGATGCCCGGATTGGCCACCGGTCCGTTGAACGTAAAAAAGCCGTTCTCGATGTTGAGCTTGCGGCCAAACGCGGTGTAGGTGGAGCCCGGCGTCACGCGGACGTTGCCGACCGCGCGCAGCGGCAGATTCGGCGCGCTCATTGCCGTGATGGTGCCGGTCAGGCCGAGGTCGGCGCCCTGCCCGCGGAAGCGGAAGTTGTCGCCGAGACTGATGTCGATGTTCGCACGCGGCGCGAACGGACCCATCGGCTTGTTGCTGCCGGGCACCGGCTGCGGCCGCTCGCCGGCCACGGTACCGTCCGGACGCACCACGACGACGTCGTCGCCCAGTTTGGGCGCCGACTGCTCCGGCATGTCGAAGAGCGCATGGTCGACGAGGAACTTGCCGTTGATCGCCAGGCCGCCCTGCGCGCCCGCGTTCGCGACCGTCGCGCTGCCCGTCAGCGACAGGTTGCGGTCCGGCGCGGCAAAAAGCTCGAGCTTGTCCGCGACGATGCTCGCCGTCAGATCCGGCTCCGCGCCGTCGAGCCGCACCCGGCCCGTGGCTCGCAAGGTGCCGCTCGCGCCGTGGAATTCGACCTGCTGGAAGTCCACGAGATTGTGCGACAGCGCGATGCGCACAATGCCTTCCTTCAGCTGCACGCCCTGATCGACAAGCGTGGCGGAGAGGTCGTCGCCGAGCAGCGAGCCGGTCAGATTGGGCTTCGCGACCGTGCCGCCGAGCGCGAGCTTGAGCGCGAGATGGCCGTCGAGCAGATAACTCGGGCCGAACAGCCCACCGGTGGTTTTCAGCGACGGCACATTGGCGCTCACATTGCCGGTGAGCGCGCTTTCCTCGTCGACGGTCAGGAAGCCCTCGCGCGCGACGAGTGTGGTGTGCGCGTCGGCGTCGATCACGCCGATGCGGCTCGCCTGCGCATGCAGCGTCGCGTTGAGCCGGTTGCCGCCGCTGAAGTCGGCGCGCGCGCCGATATCGGTAATGCCGAGCGACGCCAGCCCGCGGCCGATCTCGACCGTGACGTCGCCGCTGCGGCGCTTTATCTGGATATGCCCGCTCGCCGTGCTGCCGAGCGCGAAGTCCCAGTCGCCGTCGAAAATCAGATCGGTCTTGACGGCCGGTGGCGCGCCGGTGATTTCGCGCCGCAAATCCTGCAGACGCGCGAGCGAAATACCGGTCAGACTGCCCGCCGATTGCACCCGGCCGTGGTCGAACGCGAACGATTTCAGGCTCAGCACCGCGCCTTCGAGCATGAGCCGCGTCGCGCCGAGCGTCAGGCGGCGGGGCCCGGCGCTGACGGCGAGCGGAGACTCCAGGTTCAGGGCCGGCGTGCCGCGGTTTTGCAGACGCGTTACGGTGCCGTCCCAGTGCGTGCCGTCGCGCGCCTCGGTAAGCTTGCCGTTCGCCGCGAGCGTCAGATCGAGCGGGCGGTCCTGCAGCTTGCCGGTCGCGGCGGCTTCGAGCGAATGATTGGCGCGCGTGCCCGAAAGCCGCGCGGTCAGCGTGGCCAGATCCACGCCGCCCGCGCTCACGTTGCGCGCGTCGGTCGTGAAAACCAGCGCACCGTTCGCGCCGTCGCGCAATTCGGCGTGCCCCTCCGCATGGCCGATGCGGTTGCTGCTCAGCACGACGCTGTCGGCCTTGTAGTTCAGCACGACATTCGGATGATCGAACGAGCCGGTCAGATCGCCGTCGGCGGCAATGAGCCCGGCGAGGCCGAAGCCGAGGCGCTCGAGTGCCGGAGCGTCGATATGAAAGCGCAAGCGGTCGCCGCGCGCGCCGAAGCTGCCCGCGAGATCGACCTGGTTGCCCGCCACCGACAGGTTCGCGCGGCTCGGCAGAATGCGCGAACCCGCCAGTTGCACGGTGCCGCCGCCCGTCAGCGGCAGACCGTCATAGACGCTCGGGCCGAGCCGGAACTCGGCCTTGGTCGTGAAAGCCGGAGTGAGCATGCCGGTGGCGGACAGAGTGCCGTTGACCCTCGCCTCGATCTTGCGCACGGGCGGCGCCGTGCGTTTGGGCGCGGGTTTTTTGCGCTCCATGACCTCCGTCTTTACGACGGCCTTGCCGGTGTTCGCGACGGCCGCCGCCGCTTTGTCGGCCGGGGCCGCGCTTTTTGCACCAGCGGTGCTGCCCACTTGCGCCGCGGCTTCGGCGGCGAGCTTGCCTCTCGCCGCGTTCTCCGGCGCGGAAGGCCCGTCGACCGGCTTGCGCGACGGCATTTGCGACGTCAGCGTCAACGGGTCGAAGTCGGTCAGTTGCGCCTTCAGGTTGTAGCTCGAATTCGCGTCGTGCTTGAGCGCGCCCGAGAGCTCGATGCGGCCTTTGCCCGAGGTAATGCGCACGTCGTTGAAACTGAGCCGCGCGGGGTCCATGGTGAGCTTGCCTTGCGCGCGCAGCGCCGCCTTCGGGTCGGCAAGATCGAGCGTGACGCTTTGAATATCGTCGTTCAGACGGATGGCGATCGGCCCGGCAAGCTGCGTCGGGCGCACGGTCGCCTCGAGCGCGTTCAGGTCCAGCCCCGCGACCTGCAGATCGAACTGGCCGCGCTTGCCCGTCAGCGTGCCGCCGCCGGTAAGTGTCGCGCTTTTCACCAGTCGGACGGCCAGGTTCGAGATGCGTTGCGCCTCGGCGTCGAGGCGCACGTCGGCGTTAGCGTCGATGAGCGGCAGCAGGTTTTGGTCGATCGCGCCGGGACGCGCGTTGACGATCGAGACGTGGCCGGCTACGGCAAACGGGGCGGCGGCGGGTTTGCCGGCGGGTTTGCCTACGGCGGGCGGGCGCACGGAACTTGCCGCCTGCGCGCGGCGCTCGGCGGCGCTGCCAGTCACGGCTGCACCGGAACTGGAAGGCAAACTGGCACTGGCGCCGGCCGCATCGGAGCCATTTTTCGCGCCGTCAAAACCACCGCTGCCGACCGCCTGCCCCACCGGCTGCAACTCCGCTCTCACCGACAGATCGGCAAGCGGCGCGCCCGGCGCAAACGCCTGCGGGTTGACGTGATCGAAGCTCAGCGTGGCGCGCTTGAGCGGCACCTCGGCGAACGGCGTGGCCTCGAGCTCGGCGTGGCCGGCGAGCTTCATGCCGCTTGCATCGAGTTCAGCGAGGAGATTCTGCAGCGACCCGCTCAGATGGCCGCCCACCTGCACTGGCTCGTCGCGGACCTTCCCCGAATAACCGACGTCGCCGGTGAGTGGAAAGGGTTTCACGCCGTCGAGCTTCGCCGACGCCGTCACCGCGCCGAACGGCGTGTCGAGCCGCTCGACGGCAGCCTCGTGATGACGCCCGTCGCTGCGTCCGTGAAAAGCAAAGTGCGCAAACTCGCTCGTCGACGTGCCCTGGCGCAGCAACAGCCTGTCCACCTGGACGTCGCGGATTTCGAGCTGCATCGGCAGACGCAGGTCTTGCGGCAGTTTGAGCGGCTCGTTGCTGCCCGGCGACGACGCGCCGATGCGCGCATCCACCGTGCCGACATGGAGATAGTCGATCGTGAAGCGCCACGGTTCGCGCGTGAGCCCCCAGCGGCCCGACACCCGGTCGATCTGGATGTCCGTGCCGCTGCCGTCGAGCGCACGCCAGCGCACGGCTCGCAGCCGCACGCCGTTGGCGAGCGCGCCGCCTTCGAGCGTGCCGGTCAGCTTGCCGCCCAGCAACTTGACCGCCGCCTGCCATGCGTACGCGGTGCCGCGCTCGGTGGTAACGGCGCCGTACAGCAGGCCGAGCGCCAGCGCGACCAGCAGCACCAGCACGGCGAGCATCCAGCCGAGCGTTTTCAGCAGCAGACGCGCGGCGCCGCGGCGCTTTGCCGGCGGCCCCGGCGGCCCCGCTTCCGGAGCGCCAGGCGGCTCGTCGCCAGGCGGCGGCGCGGGAGGTTGAGCGGAAACGTCCGTCGTCATGCGCGGTTCGGGTTCAGAGAAATGTCCATCAGAAGGCGATCCCCAGTGTCAGATAGGGCCGCACGCTTCTGTTGCGGATGCCGTAGGCCAGATCCACGTTGACGGGACCGACCGGGCTGCGCCAGCGCGCGCCGACGCCCACGCCCGGATAAAACACCCTCTCGCCCCAGGTGTCGGTGGCCGTGCCGACGTCGAAGAACGCGGCCGCGCCCCAGTCGTGGCTGAACCAATGCTGGTATTCCGCCGACGCCGTCACGAGATACTTGGTCGGCAGCACGGAGCCCTGGACGTTGTTACCAATGCTCTGATACCCATAGCCGCGCACCGAATTCGAGCCGCCGGCGCGAAACAGCAGCGACGCCGGAATGCCGCTCGAACTGCCGCTCGTGAACACGCCGCCCAGTTCGGCGCGCAACACCACGAGGTCTTCCTTGCCGATGGGCAGATACTGCTGGCCGCGCGCGTAGCCGCGGATAAACGTCTGATCGGTGAGCGCGCCCTTCACCGCGAAGCCGGCCTCCACATGAATCAGGTTACCTTTGCGCGGGAACAGCGGGTCGTCGGTATTGCGCCGCGTCCACGACCACGACGGCACCAGCGCGCGGCTCGTGGTCGGCGCACCGACGTTCTGATCGAGCCGGTCCTGATAGAACAGGATCGCGTACGTGTAGTCGATGAATTGCGACGTACGAGCGCGCTGCACGCCGCCGCGGATACTGTAGATGCGCGTGTCGGAAACATCTGTGGTCGTGTAGGAGGCAAGCACACTGTTAGTCCACGCGCGCGGGCCGGGCGGCATCGCCAGCTGGATCTGGCCGTATTGCTGGACCTGATCCAGACGGCCGTCGACGGTGAACGGCCAGGCCTTGCCGAAGGTGTTCAGATACGAGTACGCGCCCTGCACCAGCGCGCCGTTGTCGGTCGAATAACCGACGCCGCCGCGAATGCTGTTGTACGGATATTCCGACACCTTCACGTGAACCGGCGTGTCGACAGGCTTGGCCGGGTCGCTGTCCACGTCGATCGCGACGCTCGCGTAGTAGGGCGTGTTCTGCAACTGCCGCTGCAATTCGGTAATGCGCTGAACGTCGTAAATGTCGCCCACTGAAATAGGATTGACGTTTTCGACGATCTGCTCCGGATAGCGCCGCGTGCCCGACACGTCGAGCTTGCCCATCGTGAAGGTCGGGCCGCTTTCATAGACGACCGACAGCTTCGCCTCGTGCGTGCGCGGATCGACACGCGCCTCGGAGTGATAGATCTTCGCGCCGAGATAGCGGCGGGCCTGCAAAGCCTTCAGCGACGCGTTCTTGGCGTCGTCCCAGTCGCCCTGCGAAAAGGCATCGCCTTCGTGCAGCGAAAACGCGAAGCGCGCGGCGTTTTCCTGCGCCGGGTCCTCGGTCAACACCGGGCCGCGAAACGACAGCGAAATCGAGCTGATGGTGGTTTGCGGCCCCGGATCCACACTCACTGTGACGTGCTTGGTGTTGTCCACCGTGCGCACGTCGGTACGAACGACGGGCGTGAAGTAGCCCTGCGTCGCCGCCAGATCGCGTACCTGCTGGGGCGTGGCCGTGATCAGAAATTCGAACTGGTCGTCGCTGATGTCGGGGCGCTTTGCGAAGCGCGCAATGTCCAGATGCTCGTCGAGGAGCTTGCGCAGCGAACGCGGCGTGGCTTCGACGTCGACCTTGTAGCTGGCCGCTGCGCGCGCCGCATGAGCGGGGCCGCCGGCGAGCAAGGACAGCAGGATGCCGAGCGCACGCGCGGCGCGCAGCCAGCGCCGCAGCGCCGCAGCGCCGGCTGCCGCCGGCCACGGCGCTCTGCCCCGCCGGCCGGCTTCGCCGCGCCGCTCATGCGGCTTTTCGATCGCACACCCCGCCAAGCAGGACCTCCGGCCATGGTTGATGAATTTGTCGTTCGGGCGCGCAGTGCCGCCGAAGCTCGCTATTTGACCACATCGGCGGGACAACGCTGTCTCCGCGCTATCTCGTAATGCACCCGCGAGCGGACCCGCAAGGACATCGTCTGAAAGGCGGCAGCCAACGCCGCGGCGCCGTAGCGCGCGACCCGCCGCCCGCGGCCGACGCGCCCGCCTTTGACGCGCCTATTGCGCGCGGGTTCCAGCCACGCCCGCCGCGCGAACATGCCGGCCAAAGCGTTCGCCGCCCGCGGGGTTTTTCGACCGCGCGCGGCGCATGCGCTAAAATCGCGAAATCGAGTCGCGGCACCCGCACCAAGGCCGGGCAAGCCGCCATTTCACCCACTACGGACGTCGAGCCATGTATCAATCGGACATCACCCAGTTCCTGAACCAGCTCAAGCAGCAGAAGCCCAACCTGGAAGCCGAGCAACGCCGCGGCCGGGCGCTTTTGTGGGACAAGCAGCCGATCGACCTGGAAGAGCGTGCCGAGCAGAAAGCTTCGCGCGTCGAACAGACGCCTTACCAGTACTACCAGAACTTCTGAGCGCCGCGCCGCAACCGATGAGTCACGCCGACGAGGCACACGGCGCGCCGCCGGATTCGTCCGACGCCGCGCTCGCCGCGCCCGCCACCGATTCGACGCCGGACACCGTCGACGGCATTGCGTTCGCGCGCCTGTACGGCGAGCCGCTCTTCAAGCTGCCCACCGACCTCTATATCCCGCCGGACGCGCTCGAGGTGTTCCTCGAAACGTTCGAGGGACCGCTGGATCTGCTGCTGTACCTGATCCGCAAGCAGAACTTCAACGTGCTCGACATCCCGATGGCGGATGTCACGGTGCAATACCTCGGCTACGTCGACCAGTTGCGCCAGACCAATCTCGAACTCGCCTCCGAATATCTGCTGATGGCGGCCATGCTGATCGAGATCAAGTCGCGCATGCTGCTGCCCGTCAAGAAAGCGGACAGCGGCGAGGAAGCCGAAGACCCGCGCGCCGAACTCGTGCGCCGTCTGCTGGAATACGAGCAGATGAAGCTGGCCGCGCAGCGCATCGACCAGTTGCCGCAACTCGGGCGCGACTTCCTGCGCGCCGAGGTCTACATCGAGCAAAGCATCACGCCGCGCTTTCCGGACGTGAACAGCGAAGACCTGCGCGCCGCGTGGGCCGACGTCATCAAGCGCGCAAAGCTCGTGCAGCATCACAAGATTTCGCGCGAAGAACTGTCCGTGCGCGAGCACATGAGCACGATCCTGCGGCAGCTGCAGAACGCGCGCTTCATGGAATTCTCCGACCTGTTCGACACCAGCAAGGGCGTGCCCGTCGTGGTCGTAAACTTCATCGCCGTACTTGAGCTGTGCAGGGAATCGCTCGTTGAAATTACCCAGGCCGAGCCGTTCGCACCCATTTATGTGCGCCTCGCCTACCTGCCGGCCTGAGCGCCGGCGAGAAGCCGAAGCGAGGCGCCTCGCCGCCGCGCGAGGCGTTTCCGCGGCGGCGTAACACCGCCCGGCCGCACGCTCCCGAGTCGCGCTTCAGGCGTCATTTCGGTGCGTAGCGGCGCCAAATCCACTACAATCCCGCGCTCCGAACCTGTCATTACCAGTGAGGCCGCGGGCCGCGCAATCGGCCAGCGCCGTGCGTCAACCGAGTCTCGCGCCGCGCGAGGAATCCCTGTCCGATCATGAAAGTCATCAGCTCGATCCATGAATTGCGCGACCAGTTGCGCGGCCAGAATCGCACGGCCTTCGTGCCGACCATGGGCAATCTGCATGAAGGCCATCTGTCGCTGATGCGGCTCGCGCGCCAGCACGGCGATCCGGTAGTGGCGAGCATCTTCGTCAATCGTCTGCAGTTTGGACCCAACGAGGATTTCGACAAATACCCGCGCACGCTCGAAGCCGATATCGAAAAGCTGCAGAAAGAAAACGTCTACGTGCTGTTCGCGCCGACCGAGCGCGATCTGTATCCGGAGCCGCAGGAGTACCGCGTGCATCCGCCGCACGATCTGGGCGACATCCTCGAAGGCGAATTCCGGCCGGGCTTTTTCCAGGGCGTCTGTACCGTCGTGATGAAGCTGATGTCGTGCGTGCAGCCGCGCGTCGCGGTGTTCGGCAAGAAGGACTACCAGCAATTGATGATCGTGCGCCGCATGTGCCACCAGTTCGCGTTGCCGACGGACATCATCGCCGCTGAAACCGTGCGCGATACCGACGGTCTCGCGCTCAGTTCGCGCAACCGCTATCTGGAGGCGGCCGAGCGCGCGGAAGCGCCGATGCTCGCCGCCGAACTGAACCGCGTGCGCGACGCCGTGCTCGCGGGCGAGCGCGACTTCGCGTCGCTCGAACGGGCCGCGATGGCAGCGCTCGCCGCGCGCGGCTGGCAGCCCGACTACGTCGCGGTGCGCAAGCGCTCGAATCTGCTGCCGCCGGGTCCGCAAGACGCGAACGCGGAACTCGTCGTGCTGGCGGCCGCCAAGCTGGGTGCGACCCGTCTGATCGACAACCTCGAAATCTGAAATTGTCTTAGGCGATTGGACATCGCCTAAGAGTCTGGACAGCGCCTAAGCGTCAAAGGAATGGCTAGCCATGCAACGCAACATGCTGAAGTCGAAGATCCACCGCGTCGCGGTCACGCATTGCGAGCTGCACTATGAAGGCTCATGCGCGATCGACGAAGACCTGCTGGAAGCGGCAAACATTATCGAAAACGAGCGCATCGACATCTGGAACATCAACAACGGCGAGCGTTTCTCGACCTATGCGATCAAGGGCGAGCGCGGCAGCGGCATGATTTCGCTGAACGGTTCGGCGGCGCGGCGCGCGCAACTGGGCGATCTGGTGATCATCGCGGCGTTTGCCATGGTCGACGAGGCGGAACTGAAGGCGGGCTGGAAGCCGGATCTGGTGTTCGTCGACGAAAACAACAAGATGAAGGGCAGCCGGGATCACGTGCCCACGCAGAACTGGACCTGAGCCGGCGCGCCCGGGGTTCGCTCCGGGTCTGGCTTCGAACCACCGCCCGACTCTCCGTCCCACTCTTTATCCACGCCTCGGGCAAGCGCGGCACAGCGCCCGCTCAGCCTTTTTTCGCGGCGCCGTTCGTCCATTCGATGATCGGCTGCCACTGCTCCAGGTCCTTCTCCACCCGGCTTTTCGCGACGTCCCACAGCGTCAGGCCGTGCGCCGCGAGCTGCACGTAATTCTGCGTGTCGCGCAAATAGCCGAGCACCGGCAGCTTCAATCCTTCGACGAAACGGTGTAACTGCTCGGCCGAGCGCGTGCGGGCGTCCACCCGCATGCCGACCACGCCGATCTCGATTGCGCCTTTCCTGACTGCCTTTTCCTTGGCCAGCCGCTCCAGAAAGTCCTGCGTCGCGAGGATGTCGAACATGGACGGCTGCAGCGGCACGATCACCTTGTCCGCCAGCTCCAGCGCGATGTTCATGCGATTGCCGTGCAGCCCGGCCGGCGTGTCGATGATCGCGTGCTCGAGGCCCTTCGGCGGTTTGGCGGGCGTCTCGGGATTCACTTCCCAGGTCTCGATGGCCGGCAAGGTGTCGGGCCGCAACGACAGCCACGCGTGCGCCGACTGCTGCTTGTCCAGATCCGCGAGCGCCACCCACTCGCCGTTTGCGGCGAAATAGCCGGCCAGATTCGTCGACAGCGTGCTTTTGCCCACGCCGCCCTTCGGATTCGCCACCACGATTACCGTCATGAATACTCCCGGAAAGAAGGCTGGCGATGCCAGCCGGTTTGCCGCTTTCTACCTCGTTTTCCGCCAGCTTGTCTGTATTGCGCTGGCTGCTTTGGGGGATGCCCCGCTGTCATGCCGGCGCGCGGGTTTGCTGCATCTTGAGCCCGCGCGCCGATCCAGCCGTTGATAATATCGACAAATCCAGCAAGGCCGAAGCCCCCGAACGGCTAATCGGCCGTCGTCCGTCAGCGAATTTATCTTTCGAGGAAGCGCAATCCATGAGCAAGCTCCGCCCGGAATACACCGTCGAACGCCTGCACGAACGCCAGAAAGGCAAGCTGCCCGGCTTGCTGGGCGTGCAGGTGCTGTCGCTGGATGAAGGCATGCTGAGCGCGCAATTGACCGTGCGCGAGGAACTGCTCGCGCCGAACGGCTTTCTGCATGCGGCCACGGTGATCGGTCTCGCGGACACCGCCTGCGGCTACGCGTGCCTCGCGCACCTGCCGGAGACGGCGCGCAATTTCACGACCGTCGAGCTGAAAAGCAATTTCCTCGGCACGGCAACGGAAGGCGCGATCCGCGCGGTGGCGAAAGCCGTGCACCTCGGCCGCAGCACGCAGGTGTGGGACGCGACTGTCACCGATCCGAATGGCAAGACCATCGCGCTCTTTCGCTGCACGCAGATCGTGTTGTATTGACGAGACTGCCAACGCGCAACCGGCGCAACCGGTCGCGCCGGGAATAAAAAAGCACGCGGCCTGAGAGCGCGTGCTTTTTTGCATCCTGCGTCGCGTGAAGGGTTTGCGGCCGGTGGCGGCAACCGCGCCGCCCCAACCTCCCCTTGGCGCGAATGAATCAGGCGACCGCTGCGCGCGGCGCCTTCAGGCCGCCGAGCGCGAACGCGCCGCCGCCCAGCAACGACTGCACGACGAGCGTCACCGCCCAGAACGCCGGATATTCCCAGCCGCCGTGCGGCGAGCCGAAGCCCCAGCCGTTATGCCAATGCGCGGACATCGCGCCGAGCATGAACGGCAGCAGCACGAGCGCGACCCAGCGCACCTGCACGCCCAGCAAGAGCGCAATACCGCCGATCAGCTCGACGAACGCCGTCACGTAAGCGAGCCATCCAGGCAAGCCGAGCGAAGCGAAGAACTGCGCCGTGCCGGGCAGCGTGAACACAAAAATTTTCTGCAGGCTGTGCGCGAGGTAGAGCACGCCGAGGGCGACGCGCAAGATCAAAGCCGCTAGGTCGGCGGAGCGGTTCGGGTTCATGACGGATCCTTGTGAGAGTGGAAGACGGCTCGATACGAAGCCGGTCGAATGCCCCCACTCTATTCCAACCAATACACGCGAAAAACCTTGAATCGCGCTTTGATTATTTCCCGATAAGAATCAATGCTGACGCAAACGGGGCGGCGATCAAGCCACCGCGGCCATTAATTTCGCCAGGTCGAGGTGCTCGGCGAGCGTGTCGGCGAGCCGTTCCAGCGACGCTTCGCGCAGCGCGGGGTAGTCGATCGCCTCGGCGTCGCTCAGTCCCGCCCAGCCCAGCAGCGCCGCGCAGGCGGCCGGCGTGTCGAAGAGGCCGTGCACGTAGGTGGCGAGGATCTGGCCGTCGGCGGAAATTGCGCCGTCGGGATGCGGCTCTCCCGCCTCTTCCGCCTCTCGCGTTTGTCGGGTTTGTACCAGCCGCAGCGCCGGCGTTTCCAGCGCCGGTCCCCGCGTCTCGCCCATATGAATCTCATAACCCGCGACTTGCGGCGAGCCCGGCAGCGCCAGGCGGCCCGTCACGTTCTTCAGCGTCTTGTCGCGCGTCAGCACAGTCGAGTAGTCGAGCCAGCCGAGTCCCGGGAATGTCCCCGGCGCGCCTTCCACGCCGTGCGGGTCGGCCACCTCGCGGCCCAGCATCTGCATCCCGCCGCAGACGCCGATCACCCGCCCGCCATAGCGCAAATGCCGTTGCAGCACCGCGTCCCAACCTTGCGCACGCAGAAACGCCAGGTCGCCCGGCACGTTTTTCGAACCCGGCAGGATGATCAGATCAGCGGGCGGCGGCGCCATGCCGCTTCGCACGTAATGGAAATCGACCTGCGGATGGGCGCGCAGCGCGTCGAAATCCGTGTGATTGCTGATATGCGGCAACACCGGCACGACCACCCGCAGCGTGCGTGCGGCGTCGCCGCGCTGCGCGGCGCGCAGCTCGGGCGGCAGCATGTCCTCGGCGTCGAGCGTGAGGCCGTGCAGGTAAGGGACCACGCCGAGCACGGGCTTGCCGGTCTTCGCTTCCAGCCAGTCGAGCCCCGGCTTCAGCAGTCCAATATCGCCGCGAAACCGGTTGATGATGAAACCGCGCACGCGCGCCTGCTCGCTTTCTGACAGACACGCGAGCGTTCCCGTCAGATGCGCGAATACCCCGCCCCGGTCGATGTCGGCCACCAGCACAACCGGACAATCCACCGCCTCGGCGAAACCCATGTTGGCGATATCGCGCTCGCGCAGATTGATCTCGGCCGGACTGCCCGCGCCTTCGACGAAAATCGTGTCGTACGCCGCTTGCAGCCGCGCATAGGATTGCAGCACCGCCTCGAACGCGACGGGCTTGTACTCGTGATAAGCGCGGGCGTCGAGATTCATGCGCGCCTTGCCGTGGATGATCACCTGCGCGCCGCGATCGCTCGTCGGCTTGAGCAGCACGGGATTCAGGTCGGTGTGCGCGGCGATGCCGGCCGCCACCGCCTGCAGCGCCTGGGCACGCCCGATCTCCCCGCCGTCAACGGTGACCGCGCTGTTAAGCGCCATGTTCTGCGGTTTGAAGGGCGCGACGCGCACCCCGGCGCGGCGCGCGAGCCGGCACAGGCCGGCGACGAGCGTGCTTTTGCCGGCATCGGACGTGGTGCCCTGGATCATCAGCGTGCCGCGCGGCACGGCGAGCGCGTCATGCGGGAACTCGGGCGAAACGGATTGGGTGCTCACGGAAACGTTGGACTCGGCGATGGCAAGAGTGAAGGACGGGCCGCGAAGCAGAAAACCACGCGGCCGCCGCACGGATCGCGGCATTATCCCATCGCGCCGGGCCGCGCTGCGCGCCGGTACAATCACGCGATGATTTCCCGCGACCTCACCTTCATTCTCGGCGGCGCGCGCTCAGGCAAGAGCGTGCACGCGGAGCAGCTTGCCGCCCGGAGCGCGCTGCCCGTCACCTATGTCGCCACCGCGCGCGTGGCCGGCGACGCCGAATTCAACGCGCGCATCGCGCATCATCGCGCGCGGCGGCCTGCGCACTGGCGGCTGCTGGAGGCGGATCTCGACCTCGCGGGCGCGGTGTCGAAGGTCGACGCGCCCGGGCATTGCACGCTGATCGACTGCCTGACGCTGTGGCTCGCCAACCTGCTGTGTCCCGCCGACGGCGAGCCGCTGCCGCCCGCTCGATATCAGGCGCACATCGAGGCGCTCGAGGCCGCGCTTGGGAACGCTCGCGGCAAGATCATCGCTGTCAGCAACGAAATCGGTCTGGGCGTCGTGCCGCTCGGCGCGGCCACGCGTCTTTACGTCGACGAACTCGGGCGGCTCAATCAGCGCATCGCGGCACTCTCCACCCAGGCCACGCTGATGGTCGCGGGCCTGCCGCTCGCGCTGAAACCCGCGGGCGGCGCGTGATGCTGTCGCTTCCACTCATCGTGACGTTGGCAACGGCGAGCGTGGCCGTCGACCGCTGGATCGGCGAGCCGCGCGGCGCGCATCCGCTCGTCGGCTTCGGCAAATGGGCGGCGCGCCTCGAAGCACACTACAACCGCGGCCGGCGCCTGCGGCTGAAGGGCTTGCTGGCCTGGGCGCTGGCCGTGCTGCCGCCGGTGCTCGCTGCCTCGTGGCTCGTGGCCGTGCTGCCGTTTTTTGCGGCCTGCGCCGTCCACGTCGCGCTGCTGTGGTTCGCGCTCGGCGCACGCAGTCTGCACGACCATATCGAGCCGATTGCGCAGGCGCTCGCGCAGCGCGACCTCGCGCAGGCGCGCCTCTTGACCGCGCGCATCGTCTCGCGCGAAACCGCGCATGCCGACGAAGCCGCCCTGTCGCGCGCCGCGGTCGAATCGGCGCTGGAAAACGGCAACGACGCCATTTTCGGCGCCCTCTTCTGGTTTGCAATTGCGGGCGGGCCGGGTGCGCTCGGCTTTCGCCTCGCCAATACGCTCGATGCGATGTGGGGTTATCGCACGCCGCGCTATCTACGCTTCGGCTGGGCCGCCGCGCGCCTCGACGACGTGCTCAACTGGATTCCCGCGCGCCTCACCGCCGCGAGCTACGCGCTGCTCGGCGACACGCGCACCGCGTGGCGCTGCTGGCGCGAGCAGGCGCCGCGCTGGGACAGTCCGAATGCCGGGCCGGTGATGGCCTCGGGCGCGGGCAGCCTGAATGTGCTGATCGGCGGCCCGGCGGTGTATCACGGCGCGCTCGAACATCGGCCCATGCTCGGCTTCGGCCATCCCGCAAAGGCCGCGCATATCACGGCCGCGCTGATGCTGGTCGAGCGCACCGTCATTCTGTGGCTTGCGGTACTGATCGTGCTGGCCTTGCTGAGCGTGCCGCTGCATGTCTGAGCGAAGCGCCGTGCCGAATTCACTTCGCCATACGGACCCTCAGCAGGGCTCGCCCGCGACGGCTTCGTCTGCATCGGCTGACGCGTCGCCTCACGCCCCGCCTCACGCCCCGCCTCTCGCTTCAATCACGCACGGCGGCAACCTGCACGAAGCCGCCGCGCGCTATCGCATCCCGTACGAAGACTGGCTGGATCTGTCGACAGGCATCAATCCGCACGGCTATCCGGTGCCGCCCGTCCCCGCCGATGCGTGGCGCCGTCTGCCCGACGAAGGCGACGGCCTCGCCGAGTGCGCCGCGCGCTATTACGGCGTGCCCGATGCGGCGCACGTGTTGCCCGTTGCGGGAAGCCAGGCGGCCATCCGTGCGCTGCCGGCCTTGCTGCCGCGCGCGCCAGTCGGGGTCGCGCCGCTCACGTACAGCGAATACGCACCGGCATTCGAACGTGCCGGGCATCGCGTCGTAGCGCTCGATATTTCGTGGGACGTCCTGCCCGAGGCGCTCACGCATGTAATCGTTGTGAATCCGAACAATCCGACCGCCGAGCACCTGAGCGCGGCAAAGCTGCTTGCGTGGCATGCGCAACTGAGCGAGCGCGGCGGCACGCTGCTTGTCGACGAAGCCTTCGCCGACACCGTGCCCGCCGCTTCGCTTGCGGCCCACACGAACCGCGAAGGTCTCGTCGTGCTGCGCTCGCCGGGCAAGTTCTTCGGGCTCGCGGGCGTGCGCGCCGGTTTCGTGCTGGCATCACCCGCCGTGCTGCAAAGCTTGCGGCTCGCGCTGGGCGCGTGGACCGTCAGCGGCCCGGCGCGGCATGCCGTCAAAGCGGCATTCGCGGATCACGCCTGGCAGCAGCAGATGCGCTCGCGGCTCGCCGCAGACAGCGCGCGCCTCGTCGCGCTGCTGCAGGCCCACGGCATTCGCCCACGCGCCACGCCGCTTTTCGCATGGACCGACGACGCGCGCGCCGCCGCCCTGCATGAAGCGCTGGCCACACGCGGTGTGTGGACGCGGCTTTTCGCCGCCTCGGGCAGCGTGCGTTTCGGCTTGCCTCACAGCGAGGCGGAATGGGCGCGTCTTCAAGACAGCTTGCGTGCCGCGATGGAAACGATCGACGCGGCGGGAACACGCTGATCCGTGGATCACCGCGCAAAACAGCCGCGCCTTACAGCGCCCATGGAAACGCTCAACGCAGACACTCGACGTCAGGCCCCGATGACTTCATCCGCGCGCTTCATGCGCCTCATGCGCCTCACCCTCGCTGCCGGCCTCATTGCCGTGACCTTGCCGGCGCGCGCCGGCATCACCGTGACCGACGACACAGGTGCCGCCGTGACGCTCCCCGCCGCGGCCCAGCGCGTCATCAGCCTCGCGCCGCACGTGACCGAACTGCTGTACGCGGCCGGCGGCGCATCGAAGATGGTGGGCGCCGTGTCCTACAGCGACTATCCGCCCGAGGCGAAACAGCTGCCGCGCGTCGGCGACAACAAGTCGCTCGATCTCGAACGCATCGTCGCGTTGAAACCCGATCTGATCGTGGTGTGGCGGCATGGCAATGCACAACGTCAACTCGAACGTCTGCGCGAATTGCACATACCGTTGTTCTTCAGCGAGCCGCACCGCCTGGACGATATTGCCGTCTCGCTGACGAAGCTCGGCCAGTTGCTCGGCACGTCGTCCACCGCGGATCCGGCGGCCGCCGCGTATCGCCGCGACATCGCGAATCTGCGCGCGCAGTACGCAAAACGGCCGGCCGTGAGCGTGTTCTATCAGGTGTGGGATCAGCCGTTGATGACGCTCAACGGCGAGCACATGGTCAGCGACGTGATCGAGCTATGCGGCGGGCGCAACGTGTTCGCCGCGCTGCAACCGCTCGTGCCGACGGTGTCGACGGAAGCGGTGCTCGCCGCGAATCCCGAAGCCATCGTCACGGCGGCGCCCGGCGCGACGAAACCGGACACCCCGTTGCCGCAGCTCGGCGCATGGCGCGCGTGGCCGCGTCTATTGGCGGTGGCGGATAACAACCTGTTTGCCATCGACGGCGATCTCATCAACCGGCCCTCGCCGCGCATCGTGCAAGGCGCGAAGCAGATGTGCGAGGACCTCGAACTCGCGCGCTCGCGCAGGAAGCCGAACGCTCAGTGACCCAAGTGACTGACTCAGGCGCCCGACCTAAGCTGGACTTAGGGGCGTGACTTAGGGGCGTGACTTAGGAGCGTGAGTCAAGAGCGTCACTCGTGACTCAGCCGCGGCAAAGCGGACGAACCGCGCCCGCGCTCACGCATTCCATTTCACAAGCGACCACGCCTGCCCTTCGGCGCCGCGGCGAAGCCAGACCATGCCGCCCGTCTCGAGCGACCAGCGCAAGCAGCGTTCGAGCGGCAGATCGAGCGCGAGTGACGCAATCGCGCGCATCACGCCCGCATGCGTGACCACATACGCGGGCGAGAGTTCGCGAGTCTGCGTGTACGCATCGAACCATGCCCGCACGCGCATGACGAACTGCGCCACGCTCTCGCCGCCATGCGCTCGCGCGTGTTCGAAATTCGCAGCCCAGTCGTCGAGCAGTTCGCGATCGATCGCGTCCCAGCGGCGCTCTTCCCAAGCGCCGAAGTTCATTTCCTTCAAGCGGTCGTCGTGGCTCAGCACGCAGCCGAAATCGTTCGCCATTTCGACGGCGAGCGCGGAGCAGCGCGTCAGCGGACTCGACATGACGACGCGCGGCGCGGGGACCTGCAAGGCCGCCAGCCGCAGCGCGAGCGCGGCCGACGACACGTCGGCGGCCTCGGCGAGCGCCACGTCGCTGTGGCCGTAGCAGACACCCGCGTCGAGCGCGACGGCGGGATGGCGAATCAGAACGATATCCATGCGAGCCCCACGAGGTAGATGCCCAGTTCGAAAATCTGCTGCGCCAGGCCAAGGCAGTCGCCGGTGTAGCCGCCTATGCGCCTCGTGAAATAGCGGCCCATTGCAAAGCGCAGCACGAGCAGCAGCGCAAGCGCCGCGCCGGCAAAACGCCAGTCGCCCATGAAGAGCCCACGCGGACCGTCCGGCCACAACAGCCACGGCAATCCGAAAATCGCCGCACACAGGAGTGCTGGGGCGCTCAGACGCTGCGCAACCGGCTTCGCCTTGCCTTCGGCGCGCACGTAGTCGTGCGTCGCGAGGTAGCTGATTGCGCCCGCGCGGCTTGCCGCATGGGCCGCGATCATCAGACTGGCGGCGCGCAGCGGCGGCAACGCGGCGAGCGTTTGCCACTTGAGCGCGAGCGCAACGACGAGCGCGATTGCGCCGAATGCGCCGATCCGCGAGTCATGCATGATGCGCAACACGTCGTCGCGCGTATAGGCGCCACCGAACGCATCGACGCAATCGGCCAGACCGTCCTCATGAAACGCGCCGGTGATCAAGAGCGACGACGCCATCGACAGCAACACCGCGATGCCCGCCGGAAACACGCGCAGCGCCGCGAGGTAGACTAGTGCACTGACGCCGCCGATCAACACGCCGACGAGCGGAAAATAACGCGCCGCCGCATTCAGATAGTGCGGTTCGTAGCCGACCCAGCGCGGCACGGGCACACGCGTGAAATAGCCAAGCGCCGTGAAGAAATAGCGCAATTCCGCCAGCGGGTTCATGGGTGCGTCGTCGCGTGCATGATGTGGGAAAAAGTCGGCGCGCGTCGCTCAGGCTTCGCGATTCGCGACGCCAGCCGATTCGAAGCTCGCCATCTCGTTGATGAACGCGCAGGCCGCGCGCAGCAGCGGCACGGCGAGCGCCGCGCCGGTGCCTTCGCCGAGCCGCATGTCGAGCGACAGCAGCGGCTTCGCGCCGAAATGCGCGAGCATGCGCCGGTGCCCCGCTTCGTCCGATGCATGCGCAAACACGCAGTATTCGCGCACGTGAGGCGTGATCGCGTCGGCAACCAGCAGCGCCGAACTGGCGATGAAGCCGTCCACGACGATCGTCATCCGTGCGTGCGCAGCCGCGAGATACGCGCCCGCCATCATGGCGATTTCAAAGCCCCCGAAGGTTGCGAGCACATCGAATGCGGCATGACACGCGTCGTGATGCGCGAGCGCCGCGGCCAGCACAGCGCGCTTTTTCGCGAGCCCCGCGTCGTCGAGACCGGTGCCGCGGCCCACGCACTCGCCGATCGGCACGCCGCACAGGCGGCTCATCAGACACGCCGCCGCCGACGTATTCGCGATGCCCATCTCGCCGAAACCGATCACATTGCTGCCGAGCGCCGCGTGATGCCGCACGCGCGCGGCGCCCGCTTGCATGGCGGCCAGCGCCTCGTCGTACGTCATCGCCGGTTCGTGCGCGAAGTTGCGCGTGCCCGCCGCAACGGGAATGTCGACGAGCCCGTCGGTGCGCGGCAGCGGCGTCGCAATGCCCGCATTCACCACTTCGAGTTCGATGCCCGCCACGCGGCTGAACGCATTGACCGCCGCGCCGCCCGCGAGGAAATTCGCAACCATCTGCGCGGTCACCGCTTGCGGATAAGGGCTCACGCCTTCGGCGGCAATACCGTGGTCGCCCGCGAACACGATCAGCACCGGCCGTTCTACCGCGGGACGCGTGCTGCGCTGGATCAGGCCCATTTGACGCGCGAGCGTTTCGAGCTGACCGAGACTGCCGGGCGGCTTCGTCTTCGTATCGATGATGTGCTGAAGTTCGCCGCGCAAGCTTTGATCGAGCGGTTCAACTTCGGGCAACGCGGCCGAGCCAGTCGTGAATGTCATGAGTGCCTGCAAATAGATGATGTTGTGTTCTGTTTATCCGCGTGCCGGCCTGTCATGAACCGAAAGCGATTCGTGACGCGAACGCGCTGCGGGAATGAGCGCCTCGTGGTCGCCCTCGCGGATCAGGATGAGCGGATAGCCGAATATGCGGCTCGTCAATGCGGGGGTGAGTACGTCGCGCACGGGGCCGGCATAGGCGGCGCCCTCGCCGTCGAGGAGCAGCGCGTGCGTCGCAAAGCGGCGCGCCAGATTCAGATCGTGACATGAAAAGAGGACCGTGCGTGCCGCCTCGCGTGTCCATTCGTGGAGTACTTCCAGGCACTCTATCTGATGATGCAGATCCAGATGCGCAAGCGGTTCGTCGAGCAGCAAGAGCGGTGCCTCCTGGCACAACACGGCGGCGAGCGCCACGCGCTGGCGTTCGCCGCCGGAGAGCGACAACACGTCGCGCGCCGCCAGATCGCTGAGGCCGAGCACATCCAGCGCCGCGCGCGCGGCCTCGCGATCGACCTCACGCTCCCAGCCCCAGCCGGTCAGATGCGGAAAGCGGTTGAGCGTGACGACGTCGAGCACACTTGCGCTGAAGGTGTCCGGCGTGCTTTGCGGCATGAGCGCGCGACGCTGTGCGAGTGGCTGGCCGTGCCAGTCGGCAAGGCGCACGCCGTCGAGTTCGACGTGCCCCGCCACGGGTTGTCTCAAACCCGCGAGCGTCGACAGCAGCGTCGTTTTGCCCGCGCCGTTCGGACCGGCCACGCACCAGATTTCGCCCGGATAGAAGGTATGCGTGAAGGCGTCGAGCAAGGTCCGGGCGCCGGCGCGCAAGGTTACGCGCTGGGCGCTGAGCGAGGCTTGGGCGAGGTTGGAGGCGTGCATCATCGGCGCGTGCGCAGCAGCATCCACAGGAACACGGGCACGCCGACGATCGACGTGATGACGCCAACCGGCAATTGCGCAGGCGCGATGACAAGGCGCGCGACCAGGTCGGCGCCCATGACCGCGACGCCGCCGCCAAGCGCCGCGGCGGGCAGCAGCATGCGTTGATCGTTGCCGAACGCGAGCCGCAGCATATGCGGTACGACGAGCCCGACAAAGCCGATGGTGCCCGCCGTCGTCACGGCCGCCGCCGCGGCGAGCGAGGCTGCGAGGTAGACGCGCAGCCGCAGCGGCATGACCGCGACGCCGAGCGCCTGCGCGACCGCGTCGCCTCGTAAAAGCACATTCAGTCGCGGCGCCACCGGCACGATCGCAATCAGCACGACGACGAGCGCGGCAAGCGCGGTCCACGGCATCGCGTTGCCGTTGAGGTCGCCGGTGAGCCAGAACAGCATGCCGCGCAAACGATTGTCGGGCGCGAGATTCAGCAGCAGCGTGATCAGCGCGCCCCAACCGGCGGCGATCACCGCGCCCGTCAGCAGCAAACGCGGCGACGTGTCCTGCGGTTCGCCGCGCCACAATTCGCGGCGTGCAAGTCCGAGCACGAGAAGGATCGACACGAAGGCGCCCGCGAACGCGGACGCATCGACGAGCCACCACGCGCAGCCGGCGATCATCGCGACGAGCGCGAAGCTGGCGGCTCCACCGGAGACACCCAACACATAGGGCTCCGCCAGCGGATTGCGCAACAGCACCTGCAGCAGCGCGCCCGCTATCGCCAGCAATGCGCCGCATGCGAAGCCGGCCAATGCGCGCGGCAGACGCAGCGTGCGCACGATCTCGCCGGCGAGATCCGCAGACGCCGCGTGCGGCGAAGACGCAGGCAGCGGCGCCAGCGCCTCGATCACGCTCGACGGCGCGAGCGCCACGCTGCCCAAGGCGAGCGACGCCATCAGCACGACCAGCGCGGCGAGCGCGAGCACGAGCCAGATGGCGGCGGCGCGCTTTGCGCTCATCGGCTGGAGCGTGGCGGGCAGCGAACCGGGATGCCGGCTCATCGGCGCGCGCCCGGCAGGGTGCACGGCCTACTGCTGCTGCCAGCCGACCGTGACATACGCACCGCGCCGCGGCGAGTTATACGAGTAGGCCGTTTCATAGTCCTTGTTCAACAGATTCTGGATTTGCGCGGCCACGTACCAGGCCTTCGTGATGTTGTAGCGCGCGGACAGATTCACGATGCCGTAGCCGCCCAGCTTGCCGCTGCTGTCTTCCCGCGGGCCGCTCACGATCCACTCGCCGCCCACGCGCCACCCTGCGATGCTGCGATTCACGGCGAGCGACGCAAAACGCCGCGCACGCCGCACGAGATCCACGTCGTTGTCGAGGTCGACGGGATTTTGCAGCGTCAGCGACGCGCGCACGTCCGTCTTGCCCACATGTCCGCTCCACGATCCTTCGAGTCCCTGCACTTTCGCGTGCCCCACGTTCTCGGCCAGGTAGATGCCCGGCGTGACCTGCTGATAGTCGATCAAGTTCGAATAGCGCGTCTGGAAAGCGCTCAAACGCATCACGCCGAGCGCATTCGACGCGTACTGCAGCGCCGCTTCCACCGAGTGGCTGCGCTCGGGCTGGATGGACGGATTGCCGCTTAGCGGATAGTACAGATCGTCGAAGCTCGGCGCGCGAAACGAATCCGAGTAGTTTGCGCTCACCTTCCAGTGCGACGTGATGTCGAAGCCGTAGCCGAGATAGTAACTGTTCGCCCCGCCGAAATCCGAGTACTGGTCGCGCCGCACGTTCGCCTGGACCTGGTGGCGTCCAAAGCGCGCCGTGTAGCCCGCAAAGCCCGAATCCACGCGACGGGTAGGCGCGGCAAACGTATCGGAATCGAGGCTCTGATCCAGATGCTCGTAGCCGATGCGCAGCTTCTGCTGCGCGGCAAGCGCGAAATCGTTCTGCCAGATGTACTGGCGATTGTCGGTATCGAAACGGCCGCTGTAGAGGCCGTTGGTGTTCGACACGCTGCGGTCGTCGCCTTCGGAGACGATGAAGTGCGTGGTCCACCAGTCGGTCAGCTTGCCGTTCGCAAACGCGGACACCTGGCGCACCTTCGTGTACAGGTTGTTCAGATCGGTCGGCGCCCCATACGCGTTGTCGTAGCTGTTGTTGCCGTTCGACTGGAAATAGCTGACGCCCGCGTCCCATCTGTCGCCGAACTTGTGACGCAGCGACGCCGAGATGCTCTCGTTCAGATAGCCGTTCGCGTTGGGATTCGCATTGGGCGCCTCGCGCGGATTGAGCGCGGAAAACCCGTCGTCCTTCGAGCGCGCAAGCGAGATGCTGAAGGTCGTGCGGCCGTCTTTATCCAATGCGCCGTTCGCACCGATTTGCTGCGTCTGCGTGTGATAGCTGCCGTAGCCCACGGAGAAATTGAAGCGCGGCGGATGCTCGCCGCCGTCTTTCGTGAACACCTGGACCACGCCGCCAATCGCGCCCGAACCATACAGCGCGGACACGTTGCCGTTCACGACCTCGACGTGATCGATCTGGTCGAGCGGAATCTGCGCGATTTGCGCGGCGCCGAGACTCACCGAATCGACACGCACACCGTCGATCAGAACCAGCGATTGCGTCGATGACGCGCCACGCAAATAGAGGCTCGCCGTCGAACCGGGCCCACCCGTATGCGAGATTTGCGCGCCAGGCGCGAGTTGCAGCAGGCCGGGCAGATCCGTCGCGGTGGTGTCGGCAAGGTCCTGCTGATCGAAGAGCGACGTTTGCGGAATCGTGTCGGCGAGCGCTTGCGGACCGCGCTCGGCCGTCACGACGACCGGCGATAAAACAGTGAACGGAGAGTCGGCGCTTGCAGGCGCGGCGGCCTGCGCATGCGCGACATGCGGCAGCCCTGCAGAAGCGAGCAACACCGCGCGGGCGATGGGGGACAACATGGAATGAGATTTCCCGTGGATGGCATGCGCGGCCCGCTTCCCCGCAGGCCTTCGCGTAACGGGGCGCGTGCGCTTTTGACATTCGCGCTTCGCGCCCCTCCCTCTGGCCGGTATCCGGGCTGGCGACCTTCATCCCGCCTTCCCACGCGTGACGCGCAGTGGCACACTCGCGAGTTGAACCGGCGTTGAACCGGAACACGCGATGGGGATCGAACTGCAAAGCGCGAACTGCTCTGCTGCGTATGCAGTATTGAACTGCAATACGAGCACGCGAATGCGGTCGCTTACCGTTGCGGGGGCAGCGCAGGTTGGCGCGTTCAGATGAACCGCGCGCCCTGCTTCCCGTTTAACTGCGCGCACGGTGAATGCGCGCGGGCACCAGAGTGCGGCCAGTGTATGAGCGCCCTCTGAGCGAGTCAAGAATGCGAGCCGCGCGTGCGTTCGATTCCGACAGGGTCGAGCTATTGTCCGACGCACACGCCGGCACGCGAGTAGTTTTTCTTCTTCAGTTGAAAAAAGCCTGCAAAAAGCGGTGTTGTTACGTCTCGAAACGAGACAATTGTCGGAACGTGCGACATTCCGCGCTAAAATGCGATGTCTTTAGAGGACGCAGCACATGCTCACCGAACTCGAAACACTCTCACAGAATATCGGCAAGCTGATCGCGATCAGCCAGCGCCACAATGAAGCGCGCGTCGCGCTCGAAGAGCAACTCGCCCAATCGCGCGCCGAAGCCGAAGCGACGCGCACGGAACTTGCACTGCTGCGCGAGGAACGCGATGCACTGGAGGCGGAGCGCGACGCGCTGTCGGCCAAGATCGACGACGCTCAGGTGCGTCTGAACGCGATCCTCGAGAAATTGCCGCGTGCGCGCGCGCATCACGAGCCGGACAACCAGCTCGATCTGCTCGAGCCCGCTCAGCATGAAGTGGAAGCGGAGAGCGACGCCACTCGCCACGGAGAAAATGCATGACCACCAAGCAGATCGAAGTATCGATTCTCGGCGTGCCCTATCGTCTCGCCTGCTCGCCGGAAACGGAAGGTGCGCTGCTCGAGGCAGTCGCGCGAGTCGACGCCGAAATGTCGAAGATCCGCAATAACAGCAACGTGCGCGGCACGGATCGCATTGCCGTCATGGCTGCGCTGTCGCTGGCATCCGAACTGCTTAAGCTGCAACAAAGCGTGCGTCACGGAGAAGCATTTCCTGCTGAGGAAATCCGGCGTACAATGCATCAAATGAACGAACAACTGGGCACTGTCATCGCGCAGTACAGCGTGCAGTAACCAGTGGTTGCAAGTAGTGCTGGAGTGGGTGCAGTACTGCTGACCGGTCTTGCGACCGGTCGGGAATTCAAGCGAAAGCGCGCAGGCGCAGCGTTCGTGAAGCATGCTCGAACCACGCATCGCAAACGTTTGAATTCAGTCGTTTTAGTTTCATCGGTTTAGCTTCCCTGCCTGGTTCGCCAAGGTCATATATTCCTTGAACCAATGCCATGTGCACGGTTGCGGAAATTTGTAGCACGGGCGTGCGCGTCACTCTGTCTGATGTACCCGAAGTGCTGCTAACTGCGACCAATTCTGAACCCCCGGTTCAGGATGCCGGCCTAGCGGCTAAGGCGGGGACCTTATTTGGAACGGCATCGGACTTGCGTCCGGTGCCGTTTTTGTTTGTGCGTCGCGTTCTGCGTCTCTGTTTTGCATCTCTGTCTCGCGGCTGCGTTTTGCAGTTGTATGTTGCAGCGGTTTCCCCTGCTTCTTCAAACCCTTAACGTTCAACGTTCAATTCGATTCATGCGCTACTGGCTAATGAAGTCCGAACCGGACGAAGCAAGCATCGACCATCTCGCCAACGCCCCGCACCGCACGCTGCCTTGGACCGGCGTGCGCAACTATCAGGCGCGCAACTTCATGCGCGACGTTATGCAGATTGGCGACGGCGTGCTGTTCTATCACTCGGGTTGTCCGGAGCCCGGAATCGCGGGGCTCGCGGAAGTCGCGTCCACGGCATATCCGGACCCCACGCAGTTCGACAGCAAGAGTCCGTATTACGACCCCAAGTCGTCGCAGGAAACGCCGCGCTGGCTGCTCGTCGACGTCGTGTTCAAGAAGAAGATTCCGCTGATTCCGCTCGCGGCCTTGCGCGAACACGAAGAGTTGAAAGACATGCGCGTGCTGGCACGAGGCAACCGCTTGTCGATCACGCCTGTGACCGAAGCGGAGTGGCGCTTCATCACGAAGCGGCTTGTTTGAATTCGCCGGGTTCCTGGCAGTGCTTCGGCGCGCCTGCGATTGGACGCGGGCGACGTTGTGAGCAAAGGTTGCAGCAACGTTAAATTAGGGAACCAAGCTCAGGTTACAGGCGCCTAACGGACTCGCAAACGGCTCGGGCAACGCTGCGCCGCCGTTGCATCGCGCGGGGTCTCGCGTAGTTCTCACGTAGTTCTCGCGAACCTCTCCCGTTTTTCGCGCGCCATCGTGTTCAAGCAAGGAGTCCAACAATGACCAAACACACCACACGTGCACTCGCTTTCGCGCTTGTCTGCGCCGCACCTGCTGCGCTCGTGCTCTCGCCCGCCCCCGCGCGCGCGCAGAGCGTCGCGCCCTATCAACCGGCCGGCGTGCTGTCGCTGAATGCGCAGGCGAGCGCGGAGGTACCGCAAGACGTCGTCGACATTACGCTGTTCTACGAGCAGGAGGCGAGCGATCCGTCGGCGCTGACCTCAACGCTGAATCAGCGCGCCGATTCGGCGCTGCAAAAAGCGAAGGGCGTGAGCGGCGTGACCGCGCGCACGGGTTCGTTCTCGATCTATCCGTCTACCGACCGCGACGGACGCATCTCCGCGTGGCGCGGCCGCACGGAAATCGTGCTGGAGTCGCACGACTTCGCGGCGGCGTCGAAGCTCGCGGGGCAAATGGCTTCCATCATGCAGGTGGGCAACGTCCAGTTCTCGCTGTCACCCGCAGCGCAGCGCGCCGCCGAGCAGAAGCTGACCGGCGAGGCGATCCGCTCGTTCCGCGAGCAGGCGGCGTCGTCCGCGCAGGCATTCGGCTACAGCGGCTATTCGATTCGCGAGGTCAACGTCGGGCACAACGGCGTGATGCCGCGGCCCGTCATGATGATGAGCGCGCGCGCCATGGGCGCCGACGCGAAGATGGCGGCGCCGGTGCCGATAGAAGGCGGCACGTCGACGGTGACGGTCAACGTGTCGGGCTCGGTGCAAATGAAGTAACGCGCAGCTACCCCGCCGGGTTGTAGCACTCAACGAAAACGCCACCGCATGCAGTTCATGCGGTGGCGTTTTGCTGTCAATCGCTTGCGCGCGGAACGCGCCGCGCGTTACGGCAACGCGTGCGCGGTTTCGCTGCGGCCACGGCGATACGACCACACGAGCATGGCAATGCCTCCGAGGATCATCGGCAGCGAGAGCCATTGACCCATCGAGAGGCCCATCGCGAGCAGTCCGAGGAAGTCGTCGGGCTCGCGTGCGAATTCGACCGTGAAGCGCGCGAGGCCATAGCCGATCAGGAAGACCGCGGAAATGGCGCCGAGCGGCTTCGGTTTGCGCGAGAAGAAAAACAGCACGAAGAAGAGTGCGACGCCTTCGAGCGCGATCTCATACAACTCCGAAGGATGACGCGGCAGCATGTGATATTGCGCGAACACTTCGTTCAGATGCCATTGCGCGGCCAGTTGCGGATGCGCGGAGAGCCACGCGGCGTCGTCGGGCGCGGCGCCGGGAAAGAGCATGGCCCACGGCGCGGACGGATCCGTCACGCGCCCCCACAACTCCCCGTTGATGAAGTTGCCGAGCCGCCCCGCCGCGAGGCCAGTCGGCACCATCGGCGCGACGAAGTCTGTGACCTGCAGCCACGAGCGCTTGCGCTGATACGCAAACAGCATCATCGCGAACGTGACGCCGAGAAAGCCGCCGTGAAACGACATGCCGCCTTCCCAGACCTTGAAGATATCGAGCGGATGCGCAAAGTAAAAGCTGGCCTTGTAGAACAGCACGTAGCCGAGCCGGCCGCCGAGAATCGTGCCGAGCACGCCGTAAAACAGCATGTCGTCGATGTCTTTGGCCGTCCAGCCTTGGGCCGCGACGTACGGCAAACGCAGCCGGAGCCGGCCGACGACAATCGCCGCGATGAACGCGACGAGGTACATCAGTCCATACCAGCGCACGGCAAGCGGCCCCAGGTGAATGGCGACGGGGTCGAAGTTCGGGTGAATGAGCATCGTGTTGTTATGGGCAGTTCAGGTTCAGAAGCTTGTTTGTACGGACGACGGGCGGCGCGCGCCGCCTGCGTTGGACGGCTCAGCGCGTAATGCGTTCGCGGCCGCCGCGCTAATTTTCGGGTCGGCCTGGCTGCGCCGCGACATGGGACGCCGTCGGCTGCGCCGCGGGATCGGACGTAGCCGGCTGCGCTGCGACATCGGACGTAGCCGGCTGCGCCGCCGCAGCCGCGGCGTGAGCGCGCACGATGTCGATGAAGCCCGCGAGCACCGGACTTACCTCAGCGCTGCGCCAGACGAGACCTGTCTCGATAGCGGGCACGGACTCCGACAGCGGCCGGTACACGACGCCCGTGCGGCGCAGGTTACGCAGCGATTGCGGCACCAGTGCGACACCCATGCCGGCCGATACGAGACTCACGATGGTCTGCATCTGTATCGCCTCCTGACCGACCCGCGGCGCGAGCCCCGCCACGCCGTAGCAATCCATAATGATGTCATAAAAGCCCGGCGCCAAACGTCTTGGGAAGACGACGAGCGGCGCATCGGCCACTTCCCGCAGGCTGACCGGCGCGTCGAGCCATTCCGCGCGCGGATCGCCGGCGCTGCCTACGGCCGCCGCCACGCGCGCCGCCGTCTCCGTCGACATTGCAATGACGAGCGGTTCGCGCTCGATCGGCAGCCACGACAACTGCGTGGCATGCCGCGACGGCAGCGGCGCGATCACAAGTCCAGCGTCGATGCGCCCGGCCATGAGTTCGTCCACCTGCACGTCGCTCGTGGCCTCCGTCAACTCGAGCCGCACGCGCGGATGACGCGCGCCGAAGTCGCGCAACAGGCGCGGGAGCAAACCATAGTCAGCCGTCGACACGAACGCGAGCGACAGCACGCCCGCCTCGCCGCGCGCGAGACTCTGCGCGAGCGGCCGCAGGCCTTCCGCGCCCGCCAGCAGGCGCTGCACCTCGGGCAACAGGTCGGCGCCGACGCGCGTCAGCTCGACCGAGCGCTTGGTGCGCGCGAACAGTTCGACGCCGAGCGTCTCCTCCAGCACGCGAATCGCCTGCGACAGCGGCGGCTGCGTCATCGACAGGCGCGCGGCTGCGCGGCCGAAGTGCTTTTCTTCGGCGACGGTCACGAAATAGCGCAACTGACGCAGGTCGGGAACGGCTGGCAGCATAATTAATACATTTTACGACCTAATCGGCCGTCAATAATATATTGGACACGCGTATCGCAAAATAGCATTCTGGGCCGACGCGTCCGAACTACACTGGACCGACCAGCAAAACAACAGACTGGAGCTCCCCATGCCTTACAACCGTCGTTCGAAGAACATCACGCAGGGCGTGGCCCGTTCGCCGAACCGCTCGATGTACTACGCGCTTGGCTATCAGAAGGAAGACTTCGACAAGCCGATGATCGGCATTGCAAACGGCCACTCGACAATCACGCCGTGCAACGCCGGCCTGCA
Source organism: Paraburkholderia phenoliruptrix (assembly GCF_902859825.1). Taxonomy (GTDB): domain Bacteria; phylum Pseudomonadota; class Gammaproteobacteria; order Burkholderiales; family Burkholderiaceae; genus Paraburkholderia; species Paraburkholderia phenoliruptrix. The sequence goes on from NZ_CADIKB010000021.1 coordinate 52,273, forward strand.
GCGTCTGGCCGACGCGGCCGTCGCCGCGGTCAAGGGCGCGGACGCGAATCCGCAGACCTTCGGCACGCCGACCATCTCCGACGGCATGTCGATGGGCACCGAAGGCATGAAGTACTCGCTGGTGTCGCGCGAAGTGATCGCCGACTGCATCGAGACCTGCGTGCAAGGTCAGTGGATGGACGGCGTGGTCGTGATAGGCGGCTGCGACAAGAACATGCCCGGCGGCATGATCGGCCTCGCGCGCATGAACGTGCCCGGCATCTACGTGTACGGCGGCACCATCCGTCCGGGCAACTGGAAGGGCACCGACCTGACCATCGTGTCGTCGTTCGAGGCGGTCGGCGAATTCGCGGCGGGCCGCATGTCGCAGGAAGATTTCGAAGGGGTCGAAAGAAACGCGTGCCCGTCCACGGGTTCGTGCGGCGGCATGTACACGGCCAACACAATGAGCTCGTCGTTCGAGGCGCTCGGCATGTCGCTGCTGTATTCGTCGACGATGGCGAACCCCGACCAGGAAAAAGTCGACTCCGCCGCCGAATCGGCGCGGGTGCTCGTCGAAGCGGTCAAGAAAGACCTGAAGCCGCGCGACATCATCACGAAGAAATCGATTGAAAACGCCGTGGCGCTGATCATGGCGACGGGCGGCTCGACCAACGCCGTGCTGCACTATCTGGCGATCGCCCACGCCGCGGAAGTGGAATGGACCATCGAGGACTTCGAGCGCATGCGCAAGAAGGTGCCGGTCATCTGCAACCTGAAGCCGTCGGGCCAGTACGTCGCGACGGATCTGCACAAGGCCGGCGGCATTCCTCAGGTCATGAAGATTCTGCTCGACGCGGGGCTTTTGCACGGCGACTGCATCACCATCACCGGCAAGACGCTCGCCGAGGAACTCAAAGACGTGCCGGCCAAACCGCGCGCAGACCAGCAGGTGATTTTTCCAATCGAACAGGCGCTGTACAAGGAAGGCCACCTCGCGATCCTGAAGGGCAATCTGGCGGAAGACGGCGCGGTCGCGAAAATCACCGGTCTGAAGAACCCGGTGATCACCGGCCCGGCGCGCGTATTCGACGACGAGCAAAGCGCGCTCGAAGCGATTCTGGCGGACAAAATCGTCGCCGGCGACGTCGTCGTATTGCGCTATCTCGGGCCGAAGGGCGGTCCGGGCATGCCGGAAATGCTCGCGCCGACATCGGCGATCATCGGCAAGGGCCTGGGCGAAAGCGTCGGTCTCATCACCGACGGGCGCTTTTCGGGCGGCACGTGGGGCATGGTGGTCGGCCACGTCGCGCCGGAAGCGTTCGTGGGCGGCACGATCGGCCTTGTGCAGGAAGGCGATTCGATCACCATCGACGCGCACCGGTTGCTGCTGCAACTGAACGTCGACGACGCCGAACTGCAGCGCCGCCGCGCCGCCTGGCAGCAACCGAAGCCGCGTTACACGCGGGGCGTGCTGGCCAAGTATTCGGCTCTCGCGCTGCCCGCCAACAAGGGCGCGGTCACGGGCTGACGACGGGCGGCTTCCGGCGAAGCAGGCTGCACAAGCTCCGCGAAGGCGGCGGCATGGCGCGGCGGTCTGATGGAGCATTCTCAAGCAGCGGCCTGCACAGATCCCGCCGCCATGCCTACGTAAAAGCGAAAGGGCGCACGAAAAACCGTGCGCCCCTTTCCTTTTATAATGCTCGCACCACAAGTCGGGCAACTGCACCGGCGGAGACCAGAATGAAATCAATGTCGTATGCGGTGCTTGCAGCGGCTGCGGTGTCCGCCGCCCTTTCCATCGGCGTCAGCGCGACGGCGCATGCGGAAGCGGCGACCGGGCTCGCGCTTGCACAACAGCAGAACTGCATGAGCTGCCACTCGGTAGCGCGCCCATTCATGGGACCGGCGCTGCACGACGTCGCCGCAAAATACTCGGGCCGCGAGGACGCCGCCACCTACCTGAAGCACAAGATTCTTGACGGCAGCACCGGCGTGTGGGGCCAGGTGCCGATGCCCGCCAACACGCAGCTCACGCCCGAGCAGGCCGCCACGCTGGCAAGCTGGGTGTTGACGTTGAAGTAGCCGGGCTTGCGCCGCGCGGATGCGTCTGGGCGCGCGTGAACTATGCTGTCCAAAGCAGCCAGGTTGCAATCAATACGCGAGCATCACGCGCCAGAGGTTCGCCGCACCATCTCCGCTTCAACCGCTTCGCGTACCCAGCCGGTCATTTCTTTTTCCAGCGTCGACACGACTTCGCGCGTGATCTGATCGACGAGCCGCGTGGTGTGCTCCTCGACGGTGCTGCGGCAGCGCGCTTCGACGATAGTGAGTCCGTCGCCCGCGAGGAAACCCGCAAACCGTTCGCGTAGACGTCCGGCGATGAGCTCCGCGTCGACGCCGCGAGGCAGCTGCTCGCCGCCTTCCTGCGCGATGTCCGGCGGGACCGTGGCGCCGGCTTCCAGCGGCGGCGGCGGCTCGGTCCGGTCGAACACCCCCGCCGATGCCGCGAGCACCTCGTCATGCGCGTGCTCGGCTTCCTCTGCGCGGTGGGCGTCGTCGGAATGGATTGTAGGCCGCGCGGGAACCGCAGCGGGCTCCGGCGCGAGCACGGGCTCGGGAGCCAGCGTGTCTTCCGGCGACAGCACCGGCTGCGGCGCGAGCTCGGGCTCCGCTTGCAAACCGGGCTCACGAAGCTCCTCGGATGCGCGCAGCGGCATGTCAGCCGGACGAGCAGCGGTAGCGGAGGCCGGAGCGGCCGAAGTCGACGCCGGAGCGCCGGCGGGTGAGACCGGAGCAGCAGGAGTCGTGGCCGATGGGACGGAAGTCGCGGCCGGCGAAGTGGCCGGCGCAGCGCCGCTGTGCCGCGTGACCCGGCACGAGCACTTCTTGCAGAATGGGGATCGAGTTATCGTTGGGGTCGGACACGTGCGCCCTCCGTGTTTGAGTCGTAGCAATAGCGGGCCGCGTGTGCGTCGAGCGCCTCGTCAGACCGCAACGCGAAGCACAACGCGAGGTAGGACGAAAGCCTAGCCGCCCTGCTTGTAGTTGTTCAAAGCATAGCCGCGATCGCGATAGAAACGGTAGCGCTCGCGGCCGGCGATGAGCTCGTCATGTGCGTTACCGACCACTTCGAGCAATCTTTCGAAGCGCGCGAATTGCGCGGGCACACTTGCGCCCAGATTGAGCAGCACCTGGTGATGCGGAACGTCGTCGAGATTCGCAGCGAGCACGATCGGCGTGTGTGCAGCGAGCGGCGTGCCCGCCATGCAGTGCGGCACGAAGTCGAGCGCCGAAAAGGTCCACAACTGCTCGTCGAACGCGCGCAGCCGCTCCGGCTCCGCGACGACGATGGTGGGCTGCCCCGCCTGGTATGCCTTGCGCGCGAGGCGGCACGCATACAGCAGCGAGTCGCCGACGTTCGAGTGGAAATCGATTCGAGTCATCGGCGGCTCCGCTTTGCGCTTGTTGCCGATACGGCAAACATTCCGGCGCGCGCGATCTTACTGCAATGCGTCATGGGGCAAGGCGGCCGTCCGCGGCGCGACCGTCCGCGGCCCGGTCGATCAGAAACTGCACGAGCAAGGGCACCGGACGACCCGTCGCCCCCTTCGCCGCGCCGCTCTTCCAGGCCGTACCGGCGATGTCGAGGTGCGCCCACGGATACGCGTCGGTGAAGCGCGACAGGAAGCACGCGGCCGTTACGCTGCCCGCCGGACGCCCGCCGATATTGGCGATGTCCGCGAAGTTGGACTTGAGCTGCTCCTGGTACTCGTCGTCGAGCGGCAGGCGCCACGCCGGGTCCGACGCCTCGCGCGACGCATCGAGCAGCTCGCCCGCAAGCGCGTCGTCCTTCGAGAACAGACCGCTGTTGTGATGGCCGAGCGCGATGATGCAGGCGCCTGTGAGCGTGGCAATGTCGATCACCGCGGCCGGCTTGAAGCGCTCGGCGTACGTGAGCGCGTCGCACAGAATCAGGCGGCCTTCGGCGTCGGTGTTGAGGACTTCGATCGTCAGCCCCTTCATGCTGGTGACGATGTCGCCCGGCTTGGTCGCCGTGCCCGAGGGCATGTTCTCGACAGCCGGAATGATGCCGACCACGTTGATCTTCAAGCCCATTTCGGCGACTGCGCGCAGTGTGCCCAGCACCGAGCCGGCGCCGCACATGTCGTACTTCATTTCATCCATGGCATCGCCCGGCTTGAGCGAAATGCCGCCCGTGTCGAACGTCACGCCCTTGCCCACCAGTACCACCGGCGCGGCCTTCGCGGCGCCGCCCAGGTACTGCAGCACGATGAACTGCGCGGGCTCGACCGCTCCGGCCGTGACCGACAGGAAGGAGCCCATCTTCAGCGCTTCGCACTGCTTTTCGCCGAGCACCTCGACCTTCAGCTTCCAGTCTTTCGCGAGCTTTTTCGCGGTGTTCGCGAGATAGGTGGGCGTGCACACGTTGCTCGGCAGATTGCCGAGGTCGCGCGTCAGATCCATGCCGTTGGCGAGCGCGGCGCCCTGCTTCGCGGCGAGCTTGGCGGCCTTCTCGTCGCCGGTGTTCACGCTGAAGACAATGCGTTTCAACGCCCGCGCCGAGTTGTCCGGCTTGCTCTTCATTTGCGTAAACTTGTAGGTCAGTTCGCGCAACGCGAGGATCGCGGCGCGCACGCCCCAGTCGGCCGACCGCTCGAGGATGGGCAGTTGCGCCAGCGTGAAGGTGACCTGCACGATCCGGGTGGCGAGAAGCGCACGCCATGCTGCGCGCACCGCTTCGCCGTAGGCTTTCTGAGTGAAAGCGTCCTGTTTGCCGAGGCCGACGAGCAGCACGCGCGATGCGCCGATACCCGAGACTTCATGCAGGAACAGCGTGGTACCGGCCTTGCCGTCCATGTCGCCCGCCTTGATGATGCGGGTCAGGAGCCCCTTGGTGGCCGCGTCGATCTCAAGTGCCGCGCCCGAGAGCGTTTGCGACTCGAACACGCCGATTACGATGCAATCCGATTTTCCGGTGAGGAAACCGTTTGTCGAGCCTTTGGTCCAATCACAGGCTTTTATGCTAAAGTCCATCGCGCTTGTCCTCGGATAAAATCTGGGCTTAGGATGAAAGCCGCAATTATCCGCTATTTTTCCCGCGGCGGCTGCACCGGAGGCGTGACGGAAAGCAACCCGCGCGTCGCTGAGAGCGCCCCCTCTCATCATCAATAATGATCTTCGAACGCTCCCTCCAGCGCGAACTCGCGTATACGGCTGGTGCCGTGTTCATGGTTCTGCTCACGCTCGTGCTGACCACGATGATGATCCGCATCGTCGGCTTCGCGGCGCAAGGCGAGATCGACCCGCGCGACGTGCTGGTCCTGATCGGCCTCACTGTGATCGGCTATCTCGCCATCATGCTCGTCGCCACGCTGTTCGTGTCGATCCTGTTCGTGCTGACGCGCTGGTATAAAGACTCCGAGATGGTCGTGTGGCTGTCCTCGGGCGTGAGTCTCACGCAATTCATCAAGCCGATCGGCATGTTCGCCACGCCGATCGTGATTCTCATCATGTTCTTTGTGTTCGTCGGCTGGCCGTGGTCCAATCAGCAAAGCAAGCTGATTCGCGCGCGTTTCCAGCAGCGCGACGAGGTTTCGCTGCTCGCGCCCGGCCAGTTCCGCGAATCCGCGAGCACGCATCGCGTGTTTTTCATCGAGAAGATGTCACCCGACCAGGGGCACGTGGAAAACGTATTCGTGACGAGCACGGAAAACGGCAAGGTCAACGTGGTCGTCTCGAAGAACGGCCACACGGAGACGCACAAGAACGGCGACCGCTTCGTCGTGCTGGAAAACGGCCGCCGTTATGAAGGCGAACCGGGCCATCCGGATTTCCGCATCATGGAGTTCGAGCGTTACGGCGTGAAAATCGAAAGTCAGCCGGTCGTCAATACGCCCACTACCACGGGCACGCCCACACTGACGCTGCTGCGCAATCCGACGAACGAAAATCTCGCCGAATTCGCCTGGCGCGCGGGGCTGCCGCTCATCGCCATCAACCTGATGCTGCTGGCCATTCCGCTTGCGCACCAGAACCCGCGGCGCAGCCGCACCATCAATCTCGTGATGGCGGTGCTGATCTATCTGACGTATTCGAACCTGCTGAACGTGGTGCAGTCGTGGATCGAGCAAGGGAAGATGTCGTTCGGCGTCGGGCTCGTCATTCTGCATGTGATCGTGGCAGGCATTGTCGCGTTCATTTTCTGGCTGCGCGTGCGCAACCGGCCGCTCTTCACGCGCGCCATGTTCAGCCGTACGCAGGGAGCGTGACCAATGCGCATCTATGAAAGGTACTTTGCGCGTCAGGTCTACCTCACGTTCATTTTCATTCTGTTCGCGTTCTCGGGTCTGTTTTTCTTCTTCGACCTGATCAACGAACTGAACTCGGTCGGCCACGGCAACTACAAATTCCAGTACGCGGTTCTACGCGTCGCGCTGCAAACGCCGTCGCGCTTCTACGAGATCATTCCCGTCGCCGCGTTGATCAGTGCGATTTACGTGTTCGCGCAAATGGCCGCGAATTCGGAGTACACGATTTTCCGCGTGTCGGGACTCGCCACCAATCAGGCGCTGCGCTCGCTGCTGAAAATCGGCATTCCGCTGGTATTTCTCACCTATCTGATCGGCGAAGTGATCGGCCCGTACACCGATCAGTTGTCGGAGCGCGTACGGCTCGAGGCGCTGGGATCGTCGGTGTCGAGCAACTTCCAGTCGGGCGTGTGGGTGAAGGACACGCTGACCGCGCGCGCGGACGGCGAGCAGGTCACGCGCTTTGTCAACGTCGGCGAACTGAGGCCGGACGCGACCATCAGCAACGTCCGGATCTACGAGTTCGATTCCAAATTCCGGCTCTCGAACGTGCGCATCGCGAAGAGCGGCGTTTATCAGCCGCCCGGTCATTGGCAATTGACAGGCGTGACGGACACGCAATTGATCGACGTACCGCCGCCTTCCGGCACGCCCGCCGACGCGCTGAATCCGGTGTATCGCGCGAAGCAGGTTGTGCTGCCTGAATATTCACTGCGCTCGGAATTGACGCCGCAGATTCTGTCGGTGCTGCTGGTGTCGCCGGATCGCATGTCGATGTTCAACCTGTTCCGCTACATCCAGCATTTGACCGAGAACCATCAGGACACGCAGCGCTATGAAATCGCGCTATGGCGCAAGCTGCTGTACCCGTTTGCGGTGTTCGTGATGCTGGTGCTCTCGCTGCCCTTTGCGTATCTGCATACGCGAGCCGGCGTTGTCGGCATGAAGGTGTTCGGCGGGATCATGCTCGGCATGAGCTTCCAGTTGTTCAACACGTTGTTCTCGCATATCGGCACGCTGAACACGTGGCCCGCGCCCTTGACGGCGGCGACGCCGGGGCTGGTTTATCTGGTGCTCGGCCTCGTCGGGCTAAAGTGGGTTGATCGCCATTAGGAGCCTTCGCGATGGCAACGCATGGATTGATCCTGTTTGGTCACGGCGCACGCGATGTGCGCTGGCGTGAGCCGTTCGAGCGGCTGGCCACGAAGCTGCGCGCAGCGCGCGGCTCGGGCGGCGACGACGGGCTTGTCCGTCTGGCTTTTCTTGAGCTGATGGAGCCGGACTTGCCCACCGCGGTAAGCCAGCTCGCGGCCGACGGCTGCGATGTCATTACCGTCGTGCCCGTGTTTTTTGGGCAAGGCGGGCATATCAGGAAGGACTTGCCCGATTTGATCGAGCGGTGCCGGCAGACGCTGCCTGCGGTGGAGATTCGCTGCGCCGGGGCGGTCGGCGAGGATGAGGCTGTGCTTGATGCTGTCGTGGGGTATTGTTTGCGGCAGGGTTGAGTTTTTTAAGCCGCCACCAACACCCCACCCACGGCAGACCTCACCACGTCCTTCGCCCCTTCCCGCTCCGCAAAAGCCTCGCCGATCATCAGCAAACTAGGCTGCGAAGCGTCCACCCACCGCTGCGCTTCGCCAGCAGCGAGTGCTTCCAGCGTCAACGTCAACATCCGCTCGCGTTCGGTGCTGCAAGCCTCGACAATCGCGACAGGCGTCGCTCGAGGCTTGCCGGCGTCAATCAGTTGCTGGGCAATCTCCACCCCGCTGTCACGGCCCATGTAAAACACGAGCGAATCGGCATTCACCTGCTCGCGGATTTCGTCGGAGCCGGGGGCGCGGCTGAACGTCGCCAAAGCTACGCTGCGCGACACGCCGCGCAACGTCAAAGAACGCTTCAGCGAGGCCGCGCTGGCGAGCGCGGCCGTAATGCCAGGCACCACCTCATAAGGGATGCCCGCCGCCTCCAACGCGCGCATTTCCTCGTCGGCCCGGCCAAACAGCATGGGATCGCCGCCCTTCAGGCGCACCACGACCTCGTGTTCGAGCGCGGCGTCGACGATCTGCTTGTTGATGAACTGCTGCGCCGCGGACAGCTGCCCGCAGCGCTTGCCCACCGCAATGCGCCGCGCGTGCGCCGGCGCGTAGTCGAGCATGGCCGGCTCGACGAGCGCGTCATGCAGAACGACGTCGGCGCTCGCGAGAAGCCGCGCGCCGCGCACCGTGATCAGGTCGGCGGCGCCGGGTCCCGCGCCGATCAGATATACCTTGCCCATTAGCTCAAGCCTGTTGTTCAGTGCGCTCGCCCCGCGCGCAATAACCGGGCAGCGCGACAGCGCCGCCCGCTCGCCGCGCTTACGCGGAAAACGCGCGGATCATGCCGGCTGCGACCGTGTGATGCGTCGCCTCGTCGATCAGCACGAATGCGCCCGTGCCTTGATGCGAGTCGTACACGTCGCACACCAGCGGCTTTTGCAGCGTCAGCGCCACACGGCCGATGTCGTTCATCGACAGTTCGTGGCGTTCGGTGGAGTGCGACAGCGTATGCACGTCGAGCACTTCCTTAACCGAACCGATGCGCGCGAACACGGTGTTCGTGGTCTGCTTCAGCAGATATTTGCGCTGCGTGGAGAGCGGCGTGTCGTCGAACCAGCACAGGTCGGCTTCGAGCTTCTTCGCCGGTTCCGGCGCCGCTTCGCGCAACACGAACGTATCGCCCCGCGACACGTCGACGTCTTCCGCGAGACGGATCGTCACCGTCTGACCGGCGAACGCGCGGTCGACCGCCGCCGTGCCGCCCACCACCGGCGCAATGATCTCCGCCACCGTGGCTTCACGGTTGGCCGGCAGCACGACGATCGTGTCGCCCACCTTCACTTCGCCCGATTCGACGCGGCCCATGTAGCCGCGGAAATCGTCGGCCTGGCTGCCGTCCTGGCGCGCAACCCACTGCACCGGAAAGCGCAGCGCCTCACCCGTCGCCACTTCGACAGGCAGCGCTTCGAGCAGATCAAGCAGCGGCTCGCCCGCGTACCACGGCATGCGCTCGCTCGCGGTCACGATGTTGTCGCCCTTCAGCGCCGACACCGGCACGAAGCGCACGTCGGACAGACCGAGCTGTCGCGCGAGTTCGACATACGCGTCGCGGATTTCGTTGAAACGCGTCTCGCTGTAATCAACCAGATCCATTTTGTTGATCGCGACGATCGCATGCTGCAAGCCGAGCAGCTTGACGATCGCGCTGTGACGCTTGGTCTGCGGCAACAGTTGCGCGACGCCGTCGACGAACGTCACGCGCGTCGCGTCGACGAGAATGATCGCCGCATGCGCGGTCGACGCGCCCGTCACCATGTTGCGCGTGTACTGCTCGTGGCCCGGCGTATCGGCGATGATGAACTTGCGTTTGGCGGTGGCGAAATAGCGATACGCGACGTCGATCGTAATGCCCTGCTCGCGTTCGGCTTCAAGACCGTCCGTCAACAGCGCGAGGTCGATTTCGTCGCCGACGGTGCGCTTGTTCTTCGCGCGCGACAACGCGGACAACTGGTCGGACAACACAGCCTTGCTGTCGTACAGCAGACGGCCGATCAACGTGCTCTTGCCGTCGTCGACGCTGCCCGCGGTGATGAAGCGAAGCACGCCGAGGTCTTCAGGTTGGTGAATGCTGCTCATGATGTTCGTGTTCCTCGTTCGGCGTGCTTAGAAATAACCTTGCTTCTTGCGCTGTTCCATCGCGGCTTCGGAGACCTGATCGTCCATCCGCGTCGCGCCCCGCTCCGTGATTTCCGTCACGGCCGTTTCGGCGATGATCTTCTCGAGGTCGTCCGCATCGCTTTCCACCGGGCACGTGCAGCTGATGTCGCCCACCGTGCGGAAACGCACCACAGCCGTTTCGCTGACCTCGCCTTCACGCATCGGCGTAAGCGGCGTGACCGGCACGAGCAGGCCGTTGCGGCGCACGATCTCGCGGCGGTGCGCGTAGTAAATGGATGGCAGTTCGAGTTTTTCGCGCGCGATGTATTGCCACACGTCGAGCTCGGTCCAGTTCGAAATCGGGAACACACGCAGATGTTCGCCGTTATGCAGACGCGCGTTGTACAGACTCCACAGTTCCGGGCGCTGCGCTTTCGGGTCCCATTGGCCGAACTCGTCGCGGAACGAGAAAATGCGTTCTTTTGCACGGGCCTTTTCTTCGTCGCGGCGCGCGCCGCCGATCAGCGCGGTAAAGCCGTGCTGTTCGATGGTTTCGAGCAGCGTCACCGCTTGCGCTGCATTGCGCGAATCCGTTTCGCGACGCAGACGCACCGTGCCGCGCTTGATCGAATCTTCAACGTGGCCGACCACCAGCTCGGCGCCGATCTCTTTCGCGCGACGGTCGCGGAAGTCGATCACTTCGTCGTAGTTGTGGCCCGTGTCGATATGCACGAGCGGGAACGGCAGCACGGTCTTGCGATTTGCGCCGATGCCGAACGCCTTCATGGCAAGCGCGAGCACGACGACCGAATCCTTGCCGCCCGAAAACAGCAGCGCGGGCTTGCTGCATTCGGCGACCAGTTCGCGCAGGATATGAATCGACTCGGCTTCGAGCCAATCGAGGTGATCCATCCGGTTCGCCGTATTGGCAAGCGGAGCGTTGACAGTGGAATCGAGCGTGGTGCTCATGTTTGGGTCCTTCGTTGATTCGCTTGTCGAGCGGTTGCTCGCGAAAGCTCAGAGATTCAGTTCGGTATGTGCGGCGCGAAGACGCAAAGGCAAGTCTTCAATCTTCTACCAACGCCGCACAACTCAGCCATGCGTCAAGCCGGAGCGTTCTCGCTGCGGTCCACCGCAATCGGCGTAATGGTCGTGATGTGCAGGCCGCATTCCTTCGTATCGCGCGACTCCCACCACCAGCGGCCCGCGCGGCTGTCTTCGCCGGGGCGCACCGCACGCGTGCAGGGCTCGCAGCCAATGCTCGGATAACCGCGCGCGTGCAGCGGATTTACCGGGACGTCGAACGCCTTCAGGTAGTCCCACACTTCCGCTTCCGTCCAGTCCGTGAGCGGATTGAACTTCGCGATGTTGCGCGCGGCGTCGTGCTCTTCCTCGTGCAGTTCAGCACGCGTCACCGACTGCTCGCGACGCTGGCCCGTCACCCACGCGCTGACATCCGACAGCGCACGATTGAGCGGCTCCACCTTGCGGATTTCGCAGCAGCGCTTGCGCAGATCGACGCTTTCATAGAATGCATTCAGGCCATACGAGGCGACATATTCGTCGACCGCGGCAGCCTGCGGGTGAAACTGCTCGATCTCGTAGCCATAGCGCTCTTTCACGCGATCGAGCATGCCAAGCGTTTCGGCATGCAGGCGGCCCGTGTTCAACGAAAAGATGCCGATCTTCACGCCGCGCGAGAGAATGGCGTGCGTGAGCAGCATGTCTTCGGCGGCGAGGCTGCTCGCGAGCTTCACGTTCGCGTGGCGCGCGGCGATCGAATCGAGCAGCGCGTTCAGGCGCTCGACCTTCGCAGCGAGCTCCGGCGTGAGCGACGGCGTCAAAGCGGCGCTCATGCGGGGACCTTTGCGGAAGCAGACGACGCCGATAGCGCAGCGCGGCGGCGAAAGAGCGGCGACGGTTCGTCGAATGCGCCCTGGTATTGCACCGTGAAGTCGTCGAATGCCTTGATTGCGTCGGCGATGTCCTTGTCCTCGCGCACGGCGAACGCGTCGAAGCCGCAGCGGAACATCAGGCGCACCTGGTCGCGCAGCACGTCGCCGATTGCGCGCAGTTCGCCCTTGTAGCCATAGCGCTCGCGCAGCAAGCGGCCGATGCTGTAGCCGCGGCCGTCGCGAAACACCGGAAAGTCCACGGCGATCAGCGCGACCTTGTCGAGGTCGCCCGCAATGTCAGCCGGTTCGCTGTCCGGCGCGAGCCACACGCCCAGTTCGTCGGCGCCGCGCGAGGCGACGAGCGCGTCGCGCGCGGCTTGCCAGAACGCGAGCGGCACCAGCACCTTGCCGGCCGGCAGTTCGTTCACGGCGGGCAGCGAGCCGTCTTCCGACGGACGCACCAGTGTCCAGTCGTCGTTGACGATCGCGCGATTCTTGATGATAGAAGCCATCTGTTGTGTTTCCTTTGCGCGCTTACGCGTGAGCCGGTTGACGCGATGCGTACACGCGTTCCTTGAACGGTGCGATACCGATGCGGTTGTACGTATCGATAAAACGCTCGCCTTCTTCGCGGTTTTCCACGAACGTGTCGATCACCTTCGTCATCACGTCCGGCATTTCTTCCGCCGAGAACGACGGGCCGATCACGCGGCCAAGGCGCGCGCCGTCCGCGCCCGAGCCCTGCTCGCCGCCGAGCGTCACCTGATACCACTCGGAGCCGTCCTTATCGACGCCCAGAATGCCGATGTTGCCGACGTGGTGATGACCGCACGCGTTGATGCAGCCGGAGATGTTCAGCGACACGTCGCCGAGGTCGTACACGTAGTCCAGATCGTTGAAGCGCTGCTGGATGGCGAGCGCAATCGGAATCGACTTCGCATTGGCGAGCGAGCAGAAATCGCCGCCCGGGCACGCAATGATGTCGGTCAGCAAACCGATGTTCGGCGTCGCAAAGCCTTGCGTCTTCGCCTTTTCCCACAGCGCGAACAGGTCGCGCTTCTTCACGTTCGCGAGAATCAGGTTCTGTTCGTGCGACACGCGAATCTCGCCGAACGAGTACTCGTCGGCCCAATCCGCGACGGCTTCCATTTGCGCGTCCGTGGCGTCGCCGGGCGCGACAACGCCGTTCTTCAGCGACAGCGTGACCGCCGCGTAGCCCGACACCTTATGCGGACGCACGTTGCGCTCGACCCAGCGCGCGAACGCGCGGTTTTCCAGCAGATGCTTTTCGAACGAAGCGTCCGTGTCGGCGAGCTTCTCGTACGCCGGCGGCTGGAAGTATTGCGACACGCGATCCAGTTCGGCTTGCGTGAGCGTCGAAGGACCGTCCTTCAGGTGCTGCCATTCTTCTTCGACCTGGGCGGCGAACTTCTCCGGCGACAGCGCCTTCACGAGAATCTTGATACGCGCCTTGTACATGTTGTCGCGGCGACCGTAGCGGTTGTACACACGCAGCACGGCTTCGCTGTAAGTCAGCAGGTGTTGCCACGGCAGATCGCGGCGAATCACGGCGCCGACGATCGGCGTGCGGCCCAGACCGCCGCCCGCCAGAATGTCGACCACCAGCTCGCCCTGCGCGTTGCGCTTCACGTACACGCCCATGTCGTGAATCTGCACGGCGGCACGGTCTTCATGCGAACCGGACACGGCGATCTTGAACTTGCGCGGCAGCCACAGGAATTCAGGGTGGAACGTCGACCATTGACGCAGAATTTCCGCCCACGGCCGCGGATCGACGAATTCGTCGGGCGCGACGCCCGCGAACTGATCGGCGGTGATGTTGCGGATGCAATTGCCCGACGTCTGAATGGCATGCATCTGCACCGACGCGAGCTTGCGCAGAATCTCCGGCGTTTCCTCGAGCTTAATCCAGTTGTACTGGATGTTCGAGCGCGTGGAGAAATGGCCGTAGCCGCGGTCGTGCTCGCGCGCGATGGTGGCGAGCATGCGCAGTTGGTCGCTGCGCAGGTTGCCGTAGGGAATCGCGATGCGGTGCATGTACGCATGGCGCTGGTAGTACAGGCCGTTCTGCAGACGCAGCGGACGGAACTCCTCTTCGCTCAATTCGCCCGACAAGCGGCGGCGAACCTGATCGGCGTACTGCGCGACCCGTTCATCGACGATGGTCTGGTCGTACTGATCGTATTGGTACATTCGGGGACCCCAATTTTTTTGCGTTACCCACAGCGGTCCGGTTCCGCCGCGCTCTGAACGTCCGTGTTTGTCAGCCACTTCGAGTCAGGGTTTAGACCTATCTCTCATTTGCTTATAACAAATACAGATATCCATATTGAAAAAGATGGACAGATCGTAATAAACTCGCCTTATATTTCAAACGACTAAAAAATTCTTTTGATATGCGGAGAGGTTATATATGAACCTGCACCAGTTCCGCTTCGTCCGCGAGGCTGTGCGGCAGAACTTCAATCTGACGGAAGCGGCCAAGGCGCTGTATACAAGCCAGCCGGGCGTGTCGAAGGCGATCATCGAGCTCGAGGACGAGCTGGGCGTCGAAATCTTCACGCGGCACGGCAAGCGAGTGCGTTCGCTGACCGAACCGGGCCGGATCATTCTGCAGTCGGTCGAGCGGATCTTGCAGGAAGTGGAGAGCCTGAAGCGCGTCGGCAAGGACTACGCCGCGCAGGACCAGGGCAACCTCGTGATCGCCGCCACCCACACGCAGGCGCGCTATTCGCTGCCGGCCGCCATCGCCGAATTCAAGAAGCGCTTTCCCAAGGTCCACCTTTCAATTCTGCAAGGCAGCCCGACGCAGGTCGCCGAGATGGTGCTGCACGACCAGGCCGACGTCGCTATCGCGACGGAGGCGATTTCCAACTATAAGGAACTGGTGTCCCTGCCGTGCTTCCAGTGGCATCACGTCGCGGTGATGCAGCCGGATCATCCGCTGCTCGACCGCAAGCTGCTCTCGCTGGACGACCTGACCCAGTATCCGCTGATCACTTACGACAACGCCTTCGCCGGCCGCAGCAAGATCAACGAGGCGTTCCGGCTGCGCGGGCTGCACCCGGACATCGTACTGGAGGCGATCGACGCCGACGTGATCAAAACCTATGTTGAACTGGGCTTGGGCGTCGGCATCATGGCGGATATCGCGTTTAACGGCGAGCGCGACCGCCATTTGCGCGCGATGCCGGTCGGCCACCTGTTCGGCAGCAACGTGACGCGCGTCGCGCTCAAACAGGGCGCGTATCTGCGCAGCTATGTGTACACGCTGGTGGAGCTGCTCTCGCCGGGCCTGAACCGCAAGCTGATCGAGCAGGCACTCAAGGGCGAACACGAAACCTACGAACTTTGATTCACCGCTTACCACGCGCTTTGCATTTCCCGCTACGGAGACCCACACGATGACGTCGCATAAGAACAGACTTCGCGGCCTGGCCGCTCTCGGCGCGCTATGGCTCGCCACCGCCGCGCACGCCGACATCAAGGTCGGCATCGACCTGTCGAGCACCGGCCCGGCGGCCGTGATCGGCATTACCAGCAAGAACGCGATGCTGATGTGGCCGGCCACCATCGCCGGCCAGAAAGCGGACTACATTTTCCTCGACGACGGTTCCGACCCGGGCGCCGCCGTGCGCAACATCCGCAAGCTGATCAACGAGGACCACGTCGACGTGATCGTCGGTCCGAACATCACGCCGGCCGCCATGGCCGCGCTTGACCCCGTCGCCGAAAGCCAGACGCCGATGATCACGCTGATCGGCTCGGCGAGCGTCGTGGAACCGCAGGAAGGCAAGAAAGTCTGGGCCTACAAGATGGCGCAGACTGACAGCGCGATGGCCGACGTAATGACGCGCTACATGTCGAACCACAACGTGAAGACGGTGGGCTTCATCGGTTTCGCGGACGGCTACGGCGAAAGCTGGTTGAATGAGTTCAGCAAGTTCGCGGCGCTGCGCCACATCCAGCTGGTTGCGACCGAGCGCTATAACCGCACCGACGCGAGCGTTACCGGGCAGATTCTCAAGCTGATGGCCGCGAAACCGGACGCGATCCTGATTGCAGGCGCGGGCACGCCGACGGTGCTGCCGCAACGCACGTTAATCGAGCGCGGCTATAAGGGGCCGATCTATCAGACGCACGGCATCGCAACGCCCGAGTTCATCAAGCTGGGCGGCAAGGATGTGGAGGGCACGCTGTTTCCGACGCAGCCTGTCGTCGTCGCGCGCACGCTGCCGGCCGATCATCCCGCGAAGAAGGCAGCCCTCGCCTTCACGAACGAGTACGAAGCGAAGTACGGTCCGGGCAGCGTGACGCAATTCGCGGGCGATGCCGCCGGCGTCTACCCGCGCCTGCAGGACGCCGTGACGCGCGCGCTGAAAACGGCGCAACCCGGCACGCCGGCTTTCCGCGTCGCATTGCGCAACGAACTCGAACACGCGCATGAACTGGTCGTGCCGAACGGCGTCGTCAATACGAGCGCGAAGGACCACGTCGGGCTGGATCAGCGCGCGAGCGTGATGGGCATCATCCGCAACGGCAAGTTTGTGTATCTCAGTCAGTAAGCCGGCGGATGCGTCGAGCGCGCGCTGCGCGCTACTCGACGCGACCGCCGCCGTCGCGGCGGCGGTCTGTGCGAATTGCTAAAGTAGTTGCTTTAACCTATCAGCAGCCCAACATCATGCGCACCACGCGAGCCATCCACGCTGTCGAGCGGCTGAAAACGCGCAGCGGCAATCCGCAGTTCGCTGCGATCAGCCTCTCCGGCGGCCTCTTTTACCTCGTCGACAAATCGGGCGGCGCGGACAAGAAGGTGTCCGATCCGCTCGCGCTCGACGAGTTCGTCAAGTTCGTCGACGCGTACGGTCCGCAAAAGCCGCGCAAGGCGAGCAAGCTCGATGTGGCGTTCGAAGCGCAGATCAGAAAAAGCAAAGGAAGCTAGAACGCTTACGGCGCGATCTCGCGCCACTGGCCATTGGCCGCGCTGCTCGCGAGCACGGCGTCGATAAAGCGCAAGCCCGCCACGCCGTCGTCCACGGTGGTCAGCAGCAGACTTTCGGCAGGAAGCGCGCGGCCCTCGTTGAGCGCCTCGATCTGCAACGCGGCGTCCCGATACAACTGCGCGAACGCCTCCAGATAACCTTCCGGATGACCCGCAGGCACACGCGTCGCGTGGGCGGCCGCGGCTCCGCTCACACGCGCGCGCGTCAAACGCTGCGCTGAGCCGCCAAGCGGCGTGAACCACAATTCGTTGGGCTCTTCCTGATCGAATGCGAGACCCGCCTTGGTTCCGTACACGCGCAGACGCAACGCGTTTTCCGCGCCGCTCGCCACCTGGCTTGCCCACAGCATGCCGCGCGCGCCGTTCGCGTAGCGCAGCATGGCCTGCACGTGATCGTCGATGCGCCGGCCCGGCACGAAGGTGTGCAACTCGGCCGAAAGCGCGACAGGCGTCATGCCGGTGACGAAAGCGGCGAGATGGTAGGCATGCGTGCCGATATCGCCGAGACAGCCCGCCGGTCCCGCTAACGCCGGGTCGGTGCGCCAGCCCGCCTGCTTGTTCAGGCCGCCGGTTTCGACCGGTTCGGCGAGCCAGTCTTGCGCGTATTCGACCTGCACGACGCGGATCTGGCCGAGTTCGCCCGCTTCTATCATTTCGCGCGCGTGCCGCACGAGCGGATAGCCGGAATAGGTATGCGTGAGCGCGAAAAGCCGGTTTTTTTCGCGCGCGAGTGTCGCGAGCGCCTCCCCTTCCGCCAGCGAGATGGCAAGCGGCTTATCGCACACCACGTGGATGCCGGCTTCGAGAAACGCAGTCGCGACCGGCGCGTGCAGATGGTTCGGCGTGACGATCGCGACGGCGTCGATGCCGTCATCGCGTGCCGCTTCCGCGCGCGCCATCTCGCGCCAGTCGTCATAGCTGCGCGCGATGCCCGCCTCGGCGGCGCTCTCGCGCGCGCGTTGCGGGTCGGAAGACAACGCGCCCGCCACGAGTTCGAAACGACCGTCGAGGCGCGCGGCGATCCTGTGCACCGCGCCGATAAAGGCGCCCTGCCCGCCGCCCACCATGCCGAGCCTCAGTTGTCTGTAGGCCATCGCGTTCTCTCCTTCCACTGATGTTCGCGCTTCGCTTCAGATGCCGAGCAGGCATTTCAGTTGCGCTGCATCGGCGCCGCTTTGCGCGAAGTCGTCGAATGCATGTTCGGCTACGCGGATGATGTGCTCGCGAATGAACTGCGCGCCCTCGCGCGCGCCGTCGTGCGGATGCTTGAGCGCGCATTCCCATTCGAGCACCGCCCAGCCGGGAAAATCGTATTGCGCCATCTTCGAAAAAATCGCGCCAAAGTCGATCTGCCCATCGCCGAGCGAGCGGAAGCGCCCCGCGCGTTCCACCCAGCCGCTATAGCCGCCGTACACGCCCTGCCTGCCGTTCGGCCGAAACTCCGCGTCCTTCACATGAAACGCCTTGATGCGCTCGTGATAGATGTCGATGAACGCGAGATAGTCGAGCTGCTGCAACACGAAATGGCTCGGGTCGTAAAGGATGTTCGCGCGCGGATGATCCTTCACAGCGGCGAGGAAACGCTCGAAGGTCACGCCGTCGTGCAGATCCTCGCCCGGATGCAGCTCGTAGCAGACGTTCACGCCGGCGGCGTCGAACGCGTCGAGAATCGGCGTCCAGCGGCGCGCGAGTTCGTCGAATGCGGCTTCGATCAAACCGGCCGGACGCTGCGGCCACGGGTACACATACGGCCACGCGAGCGCGCCCGAAAACGACACATGCGTGTCGAGCCCCAGACGCTGCGACGCTTTCGCCGCGTGCTTCATTTGCTCGACGGCCCACTGCGTGCGCGCCGCCGGATTGCCGCGCACGTGCGGCGCCGCGAAGCCGTCGAACAGGCTGTCATACGCGGGGTGGACGGCCACCAGTTGCCCTTGCAGATGCGTCGACAGCTCGGTGATCATCACGCCCGCGTTGTCCACGGTTTCGCGCAGCTCGTCGCAATACGCCTGACTCGACGCGGCCTTTTCCAGATCGATCAGGCGCGTATCGCACGGCACCTGAATGCCCTTGAAGCCGAGCCCCGCGGCCCAGTTGGCCAGATTGGCGAGATTGTCGAACGGCGCCTCGTCGCCCATGAACTGAGCGAGGAAAATCGCCGGGCCTTTGATGGTTCTCATCGTGTGGCTCCTTTAACGAGAGCGCGCGTTGCGACTCGTGCTCAGAACGGCGAGTCGGGGAAGTAGAAGTCCTTCGCGTTTTCCTTCGTGATCAGCACCGACGGAATGATTGTCGTCGCGGGCAATTTCTCGCCCTTCAGCCGCGCCTCGGCCGTCAGCTTGATCGCGTCGTAGATGAATTTCGGCGAGTACGACACGTCGGCCTTGATGAGCGGCGCGCCGTCCATCACGTTCTTGACCATGCCCTTCGAGCCCGCGCCGCCGAACACGATCTTGATGTCGTTGCGCCTGGCCTGGTCGATCGCCTTGAGCACGCCGACCGCCATGTCGTCGTCGGCAGCCCAGACGGCGTCGATGTGCTTGAAGCGCGTGAGGTAGTCCTGCATCACCTTGAACGCATCGTCGCGATTCCAGTTTGCGTACTTCGCGTCGAGAATCTTGATGTTCGGATAGCCTTTCAGCACACCGGTGAAAGCGGTCCAGCGTTCGTTGTCGAGCGTGGTCGGAATGCCACGCAGCGCGACGATGTCGCCCTTGCCGTCGAGCGCCTTCGCCAGATATTCGGCCGGAATTCTGCCGAACGCGGTGTTGTCGCCGGCCACATAGGCGTCCTGCGCGCTGGTGTCGGTGAGGCCGCGGTCCACCACCGTCACGTACACGCCTTTTTTCTTGACCTGCGCGACCGGCTGCGTCAAAGACGCCGATTCGAACGGGAAAATCACGAGCGCGTTGATCTTGTTCACGGTGACGAGATCCTGCAACTGGTTCGCCTGCTCCGGCGCGCCCGCTGCGGTCTTTACGATCACCTTGAGATTCGGATGCGCTTTCTCCAGATCCGCCTTTGCCTTGTTGGCCCACCAGACGATGCCGCCCGTAAAGCCGTGGTCGGCGGTTGGAATGGCGACGCCCAGCGTGACCTTGTCGTCGGCGCGCGCCGCGCCTGCGCTACCCAATATGCCCAACGCCAGCATGCCGGCGCCGATCGCTCGAATGACCTGCTTCATGGTTGCGTCTCCTATCTGCTGTTATGAGGCGCGCGGGCGCCCCTGCCGTTGTTTCACTGCGAATGGCTACCGCCGTCCGCGTTGCACGAACGCGACGAAAATAATCACGACGCCCTGCACCGCCGCGTTCAGATACACGCTGATGATGCTGGTGAGATTCAGAATATTGGCAATCACGGAAAGCAGAATGGCGCCAATGACCGTGCCGATCACGCGTCCCTCGCCGCCCTTGAGCGCCGTGCCGCCCACCACCACCGAGGCAATCGCCTCCAGCTCCCACAGCAAGCCCGTGGTCGGCGTCGCCGAGCCGAGACGCGGCACGTACAGCACGGTCGCCACGCCGACGCAAATGCCGAGCAGCACATAGGTGATGATCTTGACGGTATCCACGCGAATCGCCGCATAACGCGCGACCTGTTCGTTTGAGCCGATGGCCTGCACATGCCGGCCAAATGCCGTGCGATTGAGAATCAGCGCGCCGCCTGCCGCCGTCACGAGAAACACCCAGATCGGCACGGGCACGCCGAAGAGGCTCGCGTAATAGACCGGCCCATAAAGATCGGACAACGAATTATCGAGCGTCAGCGCGCCACCGTCGGCGAGCCATGTGAGCACCGCGCGAAAGATGCCGAGCGTTCCCAGCGTGACGATGAACGGCTCGATCCTTCCTTTGGTGATGAGCAGGCCATGCGCACAGCCGAACAGTCCGCCCAGCACGAGCGCGAACACAATGCCGAGGATCACGATCGCGAGCGGCGCGAACGTATGGCCGCCCACGCCCGCCGCGAGCCCGTTCATCAGCCAGATCATGCTGCCCGCGATCAACGCGGCCATCGAGCCGACAGAAAGATCGATGCCGCCCGAGATGATCACGAACGTCATGCCGACCGCGATGATGCCGATAAACGACGTGCGCGTGAGCACATTCATCATGTTGTCGAGCGTCGCGAAGTCGCGGTTCAGCAGCGTGCCGACGACGCACAGCGCAATCAGACCGGCGAACGGCCCAAGCGCATACAGACGCTGCGCAAAGCGCAACGCGCGGCCGGATTGCACGGCTTCAGTGGGTGCCGGTCGCATGGGCGATCAACTCCTCTTCGGTCAGGTGGTCGAGCGTGAGCGTGGCTTGCAGACGCCCCGCGCGCATCACGGCGACGCGATGGCACAAGCCGATCAGCTCGATCAGTTCGGATGAAATGACGATCACCGCGCGGCCTTGCGCGGCGAGGCGATGAATCAGGAAATAGATGTCGCGTTTGGCGCCGACATCCACGCCGCGTGTCGGTTCGTCGAGCACGATCACGTCGGGCTCGGGCTGCAGGAACTTGGCGAGCGCGAGCTTCTGCTGGTTGCCGCCGGAGAGCATGCGCGCGCGGCTCGCCAGGTCGCCGGTGCGAATGCCAAATTCGCTGACGGCGCGCTTTAACGCCTCGCGGCCCGCCTTCAGATCGAGGAGCGGATGCGTATAGCGCTCCAGCGTCATCAGCGTGAGGTTGTCCTGCAGGTTCAGATTCACGTGCAGGCCCTTGCCTTTGCGATCCTCGCTGAGATACGTGAGGCCGTGGCGCATCGCGTCGCGCGGGTTGTTCAGCTCGACCGGGCGGCCTGCGATCTCGATGCGCCCCGCCGTGCGCTTGCGCAATCCGATGATCGCTTCGAACGCTTCCGTGCGGCCCGCGCCGACAAGCCCCGCGAAGCCCAGCACTTCGCCGGCGCGCACGTCGAAGCTCAAACCGTCGACCCAGTCCGGCACCGTGAGCCCCTCCACCTTCAATGCAACGGGCGCGGTCGCGGGCACCGTGATCTTGTCGGGGAACATGTCCGAGACGTCGCGGCCGACCATCAGGTTCGCCATCTGTTGCCGCGCGAGCGCCGCAGTCTCATTGCGCGCGACGAAGCGGCCGTCGCGCATCACGATGACCTCGTCGGTGATGCGCTCCACTTCGTCGAGCTTGTGCGAGATGTAGACAATGGTGACGCCGTCCGCCTTCAGCTTTGCCATCAGCGCGAAGAGACGCTCGGTCTCGGACGGCGTGAGCGTTGCCGTGGGCTCGTCCATGATGAGCAGACGCGCACGGCGCGATAGCGCTTTGGCGATCTCCACCATCTGCTTTTCCGCGACGATCAGCTCGCGCACCTTCGTATCCGGCGCCTTGTCGAGCCCGACCTGTGCAAGATAGCGCGCGGCTTCGGCGCGCATCGCGGCGTCGTCGACGAACCAGCCGCGGCGCTTCTCGTGGCCGAGATACATGTTCTGCGCAATCGTCAGATGCTCGGCGAGATTGAACTCCTGGTGAATCAGCACGATGCCTTGCGACTCCGCCTCGCGCGAGCCGTTGAAATGCTGCGCGCGGCCATCCACGAGCACGGTGCCCGAGGTCGCGGTTTCATAGCCGGCGAGGATTTTCATCAGCGTCGACTTACCCGCGCCGTTCTCGCCGAGCAGACCGTAGATACGCCCGGGCGCGAGTTCGAAGCTCACGCCGTGCAGCACGCGCACGGGGCCGAAGTCCTTGCGGATGTCGTCGAAGCGGATCGCGAGGCTCATGATTCAGGTGCTCCCGCGAATCACGAGCCGATGCGGCAGCAGCACGCCCGGCACGCTCGCGAGCGGATTCGCGAGCCGTTGCAACAGCAGGCGCGCGGCGGTTTCGCCGAGCTCGCGCATCGGCTGCGCGATGGTGGTGAGCGGCGGATCGACTTGCGACGCGATCGAGATGTCGTCGAAGCCGACCACGGCGATGTCATCGGGCACGCGTTTGCCGATGCTGCGCAGGCCGTGCAGCACGCCGGTCGCGAGCGTGTCCGACACGGCGAAGATCGCGGTCGGCGCGGCGTTTTTCGGGTGCGACGGCTCCATCAGCACGGCGGCGGCCGAAGCGCCCGCCTCGTAGTCGAGACTGTTGAGGTTCATGCGCCAATCTTCGAGCGGCGTGATGCCCGCCTCGGTCAGCGCGTCGAGATAGCCTTGCTGCCGCTGCCGCGCGTACAGATAGTCGATGTCGGAATTGATGAGCGCGATGCGCCGGTGACCGCGCGCGAGCAGATGCCGCACCGCGTCGCCGGCAGCCCGGTAGTTGTCGATGCCGACGTAGGGCACGCCCATCGACGGCTCGAACTCGCAGCAGGCGACCCACGGCAGCGCGCTGGACGCTTCGCCGAGCGCCTGCTGGATCGTCGCCGGGTCGAGACAGATGGCGCCGTCCGCGCGGCGGCGACGCAGCAGGTCAAAGTAGCTGCGCTCGCGGCCGGCGTCCGCGCCGGTGTCGCACAACAGCATGAAGTAGCCGTGCTGGCGCGCCACACTGTCGATGCCGCGCACGATCTCCGCGTAAAACGGATTGCCGAAGTCGGGCACCATGGTCAGCAGCAGGCGGCTTTCCGCCGTGCGCAAGTTGCGCGCGAGTTCGTTGACGCGGTAGCCGCTTGCGTCGATGGCCGCCAGCACCTTGTCGCGCGTCGCGGGCCGGACATTCTCGTGGGCGTTCAGGACGCGCGACACCGTGGCGACCGAAACGCCGGCTTGCCGCGCAACGCCGGCAATCGACAGGCCTTCGGCGGCGGGCCGGGCAGGTCCGGCCGGCTCGGACGAGCGCGACTGCGCGTGCGGCTGGCGACGCGGTCCAGCCCGCCACTCCGGCTGCGGCTCGGAGTGCAGTTCGGGCTGCACGTCGGGCCGCACGTCGGGCTCCGCTCGGCTCCCGGCCACCGAGGCAGGCTTCGCTTTTGACGTCGGTTTGGACACGCAATCGGCTTCCGCAAATGTAATCGATTACATTTTTTGGCGAAGACGCGCCGAACTGCAAGGCCGGATTGCTAGGGATAAACACGGGGGCAAGACGAACCGGAGCCGGCACGGCCAGGCGCCCGCCCAAGCCCGGAACCCGGGCGCCATTTGGTACAATCCCGCAGTTACCCTGCGCGGGCGCGCCGCCGGCTCCATGCCCGCCCCCCGCGCAGCGGAAAAATCGCCACACTCGCCAAACCAGAACCGCAAATCCACCATGAACATCGAGCAAGCGCGTTTCAACATGATCGAACAGCAGATCCGCCCCTGGGAAGTGCTCGACCAGGACGTGCTGAATCTGCTGTCGATCGTCAAGCGTGAGAACTTCGTCCCCGCCGCGTACCGCGAACTGGCTTTCGCCGACTTCGAAGTGCCGCTGCCGGCCGGCCAGCACATGCTGGCGCCGCGCGTCGAGGCGCGCGTGCTGCAGGAACTGGCGGTGAAGAAGCACGAAAGCGTGCTCGAAATCGGCGCCGGCTCGGGTTATATGGCGGCGTTGCTCGCGCATCGCGCGCAACATGTGCTGACGGTAGACATCGAACCGGAACTGGCGGAACTGGCCAAGACCAACCTCATCGCCAACGGCGTGCTCAACGTGGAAGTCGCCACCGGCGACGCCGCGCGCGGCTGGGCCGCCGCCGCACCGTATGACGTGATCTGCGTGTCGGGCGGCCTGCCCGTGCTGCCGCAGGACATTCTGGAGCATCTGAAAATCGGCGGCCGGCTGGCTGCGTTCGTCGGCACGGCGCCGGTCATGAAGGCGCAGATCATCACGCGCATCGACGAAAAGCAGTACCGCATTGCCGACGTGTTCGAAACGTATGTCGAGCCGCTCGTCAACGCCGTGCAGCCGCCGCGCTTCAAGTTCTGATCCGCCTGTTTTTCATGGACGGCGCGCGCCGCGCCGTCCTTCGAACGGAAGTCCCGCTGATGCAAAACCTCACCGCTCCCGCTCTCGCCGAATGGCTCGCCGACACGTCGCGCCCCGCTCCTGTGCTGCTCGACGTGCGCGAACCGTGGGAAATCCAGACCGCCGCCATGCCCGGCATCGTGTCGATTCCCATGCGTGAAATTCCGGCACGCAGCGAAGAACTGGACGATGACGCGCAGATCGTCTGCATCTGCCATCACGGCGCGCGCAGCGCCCAGGTCGCGATGTTCCTCGAGTCGCGCGGCCACGCGAACGTGTTCAATCTGCAAGGCGGCATTGACGCGTGGTCGCGTCAGGTCGATCCGTCGGTGCCGACGTACTGATTATTCCGCCGCGCTGAAGCCGCGCCGGCACGCGTTTTCTTGCGCCGAGCGGCGGCTTCTTCACCGGGTCGAAATAGCGCCCCAGCGACGCCGGGGCGCGGAGGCGCGCTTTACCCTCGCACGAACGCCAGAAGATCCGCGTTGAGCACGTCGGCATTCACCGTCAGCATGCCGTGCGAGAAGCCCGGATACGTCTTCAGCGTGCCGTTCTTCAACAGCTCGATCGACTTGTGCGCGGAGTCCGCGATCGGCACGATCTGATCGTCTTCGCCGTGCAGCACCAGCGTCGGCACCGAAATCGCGCGCAGGTCTTCGGTCTGATCCGTTTCCGAGAAGGCTTTGATGCCGTCGTAATGCGCTTTCGCGCTGCCCATCATGCCCTGACGCCACCAGTTGTGGATCACGCCCTGGTGCACCGTCGCGCCCGGCCGGTTGAAGCCGTAGAACGGACCCGCCGGAACGTCGACGAAAAACTGCGCGCGATTGTCGGCGCGCCTTGCGAAAGCCGTCGAAAACCTCAAGCGGCAGGCCCTCCGGATTTGCCTCGGTCTTGAGCATCAGCGGCGGCACGGCGCTCACCAGCACGGCCTTCGCGACACGGCCGGCGGGCTCGCCGTGCTTCGCCACATAACGCGCCACCTCGCCGCCGCCCGTGGAATGGCCGATATGCACGGCATTGCGCAGATCGAGCGCCTCGGCGACCGCAAACGCATCCGCGGCGTAGTGGTCCATGTCGTGTCCGTCCGACACTTGCGACGAGCGGCCGTGGCCGCGCCGGTCATGCGCAATCACGCGATAACCGTTCTGCACGAAGAAGAGCATCTGCGCATCCCAGTCGTCGGAAGACAAGGGCCAGCCGTGATGGAAGACGACAGGCTGCGCGTCCTTCGGGCCCCAGTCCTTGTAGAAAATCTCGACGTTGTCCTTCGTTGCGACGTACGGCATGGTCGTTTCTCCTGTTTCAGGTTGTCGGGCGATAGCCGGCTACATGATCCGGCGCCAATGTGACGAAAGCCAGCACGATTCGCGCTGACTGTCGGGCCAACTCCAATACGAACCGCGCGGTACACGGTGGAGGGAGAATACGGACGCGCCCCGCGTTATGGAAGAGCGGCGGTTGAGAACGATTGTTGCGCTTTTTCGACCAATCGTTGATTCGGCCCCACGGACACACGAGCATCCGGCTGCGGCTATTGCGCCGCAAGCCACGTGGGTGCGCTCAGGTGTGCGGCAAGAAAGTCCGCCAGCGCCGCGACCTTTGCGGGCCGCGCTCTTGCCGATGGCGTGACGAAATAGAGCCCGCCTCGCGTCAGATGCCAACCGCTCAGAATCGCCTCCAGCCGTCCGTCAGCCAGATATTCGCTCGCCATGAAGTCGGGCAACTCGGCGATCGCAAGCCCGGCGAGCAGCGTCGGCAGCAGCGCGTCCGCGTTGTTGACCCGCAAAGGGCCGGCCGGCGTGACGGCCTCTTCTTCGCCCGCATCGTTGGTAAAGCGCCAGACGTCGCTGCGCGCGCGGTACGCGTAGGAGAGGCACGGCCTCGCGGCAAGCTCGCGAGGATGAAGAGGCCGGCCGCAGCGTTGCAGATAGCCGGGCGTCGCCACCAGAAGCTGCGAGACGGCACACAGGCGCCGCGCCACCAGCGACGAATCGGGCAGCGCGGCAATGCGCAGCGCAGCGTCGAAGCCTTGCGCGACGAGATCGACGGTTGCATCCGACAGGTGCAGATCGATCGACACCTCCGGATAGCGGCGCAAGAAGTCCGGCAAGAGCGGCGCCACCCAACGCACGCCGAACGACATCGGCACCGCGAGACGAATCAGCCCTCGCGGCTCTGCCGACATTTCGCGCGCGGCATTTTCGGCGTCTTCGGCGAGCCGGTACACGTCGCCGGCCTTCTCGCAGACCGTACGGCCGAACTCGGTCAACGCGAGCTGGCGCGACGTGCGGTTGAACAGCCTCGCGCCAAGACGCTCCTCGAGCCGCGCCACGGCCCGCGAGACGGTGGGCACCGAGACCCCCATCGCACGCGCCGCGGCCGCGAACGAGCCCTCCTCGGCCACCTTCGCGAACATGGCGAGCCCTTCGAAGTCGGGAAGCTTGGTCATTTCATTTTTGCAACGATGGTTTTCTATCGATTCTATTTCGAAACGACGCGGGCGTCGATATTCTCTTCACATCGCGGCACCAACCCGGTCAACGCGACTTCACAGCAAAGGAGCAACATCATGGCACGCAAGCTCGAAGGCAAAATCGCCCTGGTCACCGGCGCCACCAGCGGCATTGGACTCGCCACCGCAAAGCGCTTTGCAGCGGAAGGCGCGCACGTCTATATCACCGGCCGCCGGCAGGCGGAGCTCGATGCGGCCGTCGCCGCGGTCGGCAACGCCACGGGCGTACGCGTCGATTCGTCGAAGCTCGAACAGCTCGACGCGCTGTACGAACAGATTCGCGGCGAAAAGGGGCGTCTCGACGTGCTCTTCGCGAACGCCGGCGGCGGCTCGATGCTGCCGCTCGGCGAGATCACCGAGGCGCATTACGACGACACGTTCGAGCGCAATGTGAAGGGCACGCTCTTCACCGTGCAAAAGGCCTTGCCGCTGCTCGCCCAAGGCGCGTCCGTGATTCTCGCCGGCTCGACGACGACCATCGAGGGCACCGCCGCCTTCAGCGTCTATTCGGCGTCGAAAGCCGCGATCCGCGCCTTTGCGCGCAGCTGGATCCTCGATCTGAAGGATCGCCAGATCCGCGTGAACACGATCAGCCCGGGTGCGACGAGAACGCCCGGCCTCGTCGAACTGGCCGGCCCTGACACGGCGCAACAGCAAGGCCTGCTCGACTATCTCGCCTCGCGTATTCCGATGGGGCGGGTCGGCGAGCCGGAGGAAATCGCCGGCGCAGCGCTTTTCCTCGCCTCCGATGACGCGAGCTTCGTGAACGGCGCTGAGTTGTTCGTCGACGGCGGACAGGCTCAGGTCTGATCGCCGAAGCGCCGACGGGCGGTCTTGCTGAATGAATGCACGCAAGGCCGCTCGTCGCGCACTGCAACGCACGCGCGTCGCAATTTGTTCGTCCTCTTCCTCCTTGTCGTTGCGAAATTTCGCAGGCTTTTGCGAACACCACACAGGCACCATGCTCCGTTCGTTCTGGAGCCCTGTGTGATGAGATTCATGAAGATCGCGGTGCTGGCCGCGACTACGTTGCCGCTGTCGTCGTATGCAGCCCTCGGGGGCGCGCCGGTCGCGGCCGCGTCCCTGCCGCTCGCGCTGCGGGCCGCCGCCGCGCAGCCGGCCTCGGCGAGCGCGACGCCGTTATCGGCGGGTGCACCGGTCAGCACGACGGCGTACTCCGTGCGCCAGACCGTTGACGCAAACGGCGTCACCATCCGCGAATACCTGCTGCCGGCCAACGTCGTGTTTGCTGTCAGCTGGGACGGGCCGGTTCGTCCGGACATGCGCGCGCTCCTCGGCAGCTATTTCACCAATTACGTTGCAGCCGGCCAGAACGGGGTGCGCGGCTCCGGCCCACTAATAGAAGGCAACGACGATTTCCGCATCGAATCCGCAGGGCGCCTCGGGCGCTTCTTCGGCATGGCCTGGGTGCCGCGTCTCGTGCCCGCAGGCGTGCGCCCGCGCGACCTCGAGTAACCGTCGGCCAGCGCGAAGAGAACACTGATGAACACATTGAAGAAGACACTGGCGCTCGCCGCCGCCATGGCGATTTTCATGCTGTCCGCGTGCGGCGGCGGAGGCAGCGGCGGCAGCAACAATCAGGGCAGCAATGCGGTTGGCTGGAACGCCACGCCGGAATGGACACCACACGGCGCCGGCACCTCCGGCGGCTCGGGGAATTCGTCGCTGCCCGCTACGGGCGACAACACGGTCGAGGTCCGTGTGGACAATTCGATGGGCAGCATCAACATGCTGAAGGCATCCATCAAGGTCTGCGTTCCGGGCACTCAGAGCACACAGGGCACGCCAGGCACGCAGACCCCGCCGCAATGCGTGACCGTGGACAACATGCTCGTCGACACCGGCTCCACGGGCGTGCGCATCGCGGCACGCGCGATCCCCACGCTGGCGCCGCTGCTGTTGACGCAGGTCGGCGCTGTCGACGACACAAGCGGCTCCGCGCCCATTGTCGAATGCATGCCGTTCGCGTCGGGCTACACGTGGGGCTCAGTCAAGCGAGCCGACATCACGATCGGCAGCAAGACCGCGAGCAATCTCCCCATTCAGATCTATGCGGATGGCGCCTACCCCACGCCCGACGACTGCAGCAACTACGGCGCCGACATCGGCGCGGGCGCCTTTGCCGGAGTCAACGGCATTCTCGGCATCGACAATTTCGCGAGCGACTCCGCCGACGCGGTGACCACCGCGATTCCGGGCAACTATTACTATTGTCCGTCGCAGAACTCGTGCACCAGCACACGTATGCTGGCCGGCAAGGAAGTCAGGAATCCGATCGTCGCATTCGCCGCGGACAACAACGGCGCGATTATCCGGCTGCCCGCCGTGCCGGCCGGCGGTCAGACGAGCGTGACAGGACAACTCGTATTCGGCATCGGGACGCAGCAGAACAATGTCATGCCGACCACCACGACTGTGCTTGCCGTCGACAAATACGGCAACTTCACGACGCAGTACCAGGGCCGCGCCTTCACCCGCAGCGCCATAGACAGCGGCACGAACTCCTATGCTTTCCCGGACGACACCATTGCGGCCACGGCGGACGATTGGTACATACCGGCCGCACCGCTCAATCTCAGCGCCACGTTGGAGTCCACGAACGGCGCCGGCAAGCCGGTCAATATGCCGTTCACCGTCGCCGACCCACGCGCCCTCCGCTCAGCCGGTTACAACGCGCTGAGCAACGCCGGCTCCTACTTCGCGTATCACAAGGGCGGCATGTTCCTGTGGGGACTGCCATTCTTCTATGGACGCGACGTGTACACGGCCATCGGGAATGTGAAAATCGGCAACCAGAGCGGACCGTTCGTCGCGTTCTGATCTTTTGCGACACTAGCGCGCGGCGTGATGGCCGCGCCTTCTTCCGCCCTTTCCCAATGCACATGCAGCCTTCTCGGCATATTCCGATATGGCTGCGCTGGCAACATGCTCCGACCTGATTTCTGGAGCATTCCGATGAATTTTGTAAAGGCCGCTTTCGCCGTCGCGGTGATGTTGCCGACGGTTTCTTATGCGGCGTTGGGTAGTACGCCGACCCTCCATGCCAGGCCGCAACCGTTGCTGCGGTCCGCAGCGGCTGTTACCGCACCTGCCGCTTCGGCCTCCTACACCGTGCACGAAGCACGCGACCCGGACGGCGTCGCTATTCGCGAGTATGTGCTGCCCACCAACGTGGTGTTTGCCGTCGCGTGGCAGGGGCCGGTTCGCCCGGATATGAACACCTTGCTGGGCACTTATTTTTACCGCGCGGCGTCGGCGGGTGGGGGGCGGCCTCGCGGTACAGGTCCATTGATCGAGCGCAGCGACGACTTCCAGATCGAATCGGTCGGCCGGCCTGGCAATTTCCTCGGCAAAGCCATTCTGCCGCGGCTCCTGCCCGCCAATGTTCGCGCTGAAGACATCCGGTAACGGCAGGCGTCGATTCATGAAACCACAAACCAATGAATACTTTTAACAAGACAATTTGTTTCGCTTTACTAACGGCTGGCGTCGGGCTTGCGGGCTGCGGCGGGGGCGGCGGCAACGACGGCGGTACGAATAGCGCCGCGCAGAATAACGAAAAAGCGGGCGCTTCGGCTCCGGCTTCCGGAGCTCCGGCGAATCAGAGTTCTGCTCCTGCTTCGTCAAGTCCTTCGCCCGCATCGGCGCCGGCACCTGCGGCGGCACCGGTTCCGAAGCCCGCGGCGAGTCCGAGTCCATCTCCGACTCCTAGCCCTAGCCCTAGCCCAATTCGACCTCCGGCTCCGGCTCCCGCTCCGACTCCCGCTCCGACTCCCGCTCCCGCTCCCGCTCCGGCTCCAACTCCAACTCCGACTCCGACTCCAAGCCCGACTCCAACTCCGGCTCCGGCTCCGGCTCCAACTCCAACCCCAACTCCAACTCCAACCCCAACCCCAACTCCAACTCCGACGCCAACCCCAACTCCAACTCCGACGCCAACCCCAACTCCAACTCCGACGCCAACCCCCAACACAGTCCCCATCGCCATCGAACGATGGACGGGCGGCTTTGCCAACACGCCCTACGTCACCGTCACGATCTGCATTCCTGGCGTACAAGGCGCGAATCAATGCGCGACCATCGATCACATGGTGCTCGATACCGGCTCCGCAGGCGTACGTGTGCTCGCCACGGCGCTCGGCTCAGCGCTCGCGCGCAGCTTGCCCGCGCAGACAGGCGCGTCCGACGACGCCAGCCACAACCTGCCCATCTCCGAATGCGCGGTGTTCGCGTCGGGTTATACGTGGGGCTCGGTCAAGCGTGCGGACGTGAGCATCGGTGGGAAGCTCGCGGGCAACTTGCCGGTGCAGATCATCGGCGACGGTGCGAATGCCACGCCGACGGATTGCGCGTCGCGCGGCATCGTCGATATCGGCAGCGTCGCGCAGCTCGGTGCGAACGGTGTGGTCGGCATCGGCTCCGCGGTCCGCGACTTTCCGCTCGCCGCACAATACGTGCTGCCGGCAACGTACTACTACTGCCCGTCCACGGGACCGTGCATGAACACGCGCGTGCCGCTCGACACGCAAATCATGAATCCGGTGGCGGACTTCACGACCGACAACAACGGCACGATCATCCGTCTGCCTTCGTTGCAGCCGGGCGGCCAGGCAAGCGCGACGGGCGAACTCATCTTCGGTATCGGAACGCAGCAGAACAATGCGCTGCCTTCCGGCGCGAACATCATCCCGCTCGACAGCAACGGCTATTTCACGACGACCTACAAGGGGAACACATTCGGCAGCGGCGTCATCGACAGCGGCTCGAACACGACCATCTTCCGCGACACGACCATTCCGTTCGACGCATGGGGCCGCTATATACCGGCGACAACGCTGAACCTATCGGCTCTGCTCAAGCCGACGAGCGGCGCAGTCGGGGCTGCGACCGTGCCCTTCCAGGTCGCCAACACCGCCAACCTTCTCGCGAGCGTGTATGCCGCGTTCGACAACATTGCGTCGTACACGTCATTGCCGAGCTATTTCATCTGGGGCTTGCCGTTCTTCTTCGGCCGCAGTGTCTACACCGCGCTTAGCGGCGCACAGGCAGGCGCGCAAAGCGGACCCTTCGTCGCGTTTTAACAGAGCGCCGACGCACAACGAGAGCGGCACACGAGGCCGGCAAGAGAAAGCGCCGGCCTCGCGCGACACGATTCGCTTCTGATCCGCCTTCTGCAACACCTCTTGCAACGCCTCGTTCAACGCTTGCGTTAAGGTCGCGAGCGAACTCCATCGCGTCCGCCTTCGGCCGCTGGGATAACAGGCCCGACGCGATCCGGCGGTGCCCCCAAGCGCCCCTTCACTTGCGCCGCACCCGTGCACAACGCCGCTGCGCACGTGCACCGCCAAAGCCCGTCCGCCGATTTCGACGCGTCGTCGCGGCGCGCATCGCACCTGAACGATGCGCGTCCCACGTCCGTGCACCAGTTTCGCACGCCATTGCGCATAAGCCCGGCCCGGGGAAGCCGCGCCACAGCGCGCGCGTACGCGCACTGCGCCCGGCCCATCAACATGGCATATGCCTTGCAGTACACGAGCGGCAAGTCATGCGGGGCAAGCCCTGTGGCTGAGATCGACGCCCATAAACATTCATCATCAATGGCAAGGGGATACACATGAAACGTCGCAGTCTGTTGAAGTTCGGCTCCATGTCCGGCGCGCTCGCGCTCGCGGGTCGCGCGCCGTTCGCGCACGCCGAATCGGCAAGCGGTCCCATCAAGGTCGGCATCCTCCATTCGCTCTCCGGCACGATGGCGATTTCCGAGACATCGCTGAAAGACACCGCCCTGATGACCATCGCGGACATCAACAGGAACGGCGGCGTGATGGGCCGTCAGATCCAGCCGGTCGTCGTCGACCCGGCGTCGAACTGGCCTCTCTTCGCGGAAAAAGCGCGCCAGCTGATCACGCAGGAAAAGTGCGCCGTGGTGTTCGGCTGCTGGACGTCCGTGTCGCGCAAGTCGGTGCTGCCGGTGTTCGAGGAACTCAACGGCCTGCTCTTCTACCCGGTGCAGTACGAAGGCGAAGAAATGTCGCGCAACGTGTTCTACACCGGCGCGGCGCCCAACCAGCAGGCGATCCCCGCAACCGAATATCTGATGAGCGCCGAAGGCGGCGGCGCGAAGCGCTTCTTCCTGCTCGGCACCGACTACGTTTACCCGCGCACGACCAACAAGATCCTGCGCGCGTTCCTGAAGTCGAAGGGCGTGCAGGAAGCCGACATTCAGGAGGTCTATACGCCGTTCGGCCACAGCGACTATCAGACCATCGTCGCGAACATCAAGACCTTCTCGCAAGGCGGCAAGACGGCCGTTATCTCGACGGTGAACGGCGACTCGAACGTGCCGTTCTATAAGGAACTCGGCAACCAGGGGCTGAAGGCGTCGGACGTGCCGGTCGTCGCGTTCTCGGTCGGCGAGGAAGAACTGCGCGGCATCGACACGAAGCCGCTCGTCGGCAATCTCGCGGCATGGAACTACTTCATGTCGGTGCGCAATCCCGCCAACGAGAAGTTCAAGAAGCAATGGGCCGCGTGGGTCAAGGAGAACAACCTGCCGGGCGGCACGAAGCGCGTGACGAACGACCCGATGGAAGCGACGTTCGTCGGCATCCACATGTGGAAGCAGGCGGTCGAAAAAGCGAAGAGCACGGACGTCGACAAAGTGCGCGTGGCGATGGTCGGCCAGCAGTTCGCGGCGCCGTCAGGCTTCACGCTCGAGATGGATGGCAACCACCATCTGCACAAGCCGGTGATGATCGGCGAAGTGCGCGCCGACGGCCAGTTCAACGTGGTCTGGCGCACCAAGACCGCGGTTCGCGCGCAGCCGTGGAGCCCGTTTATCGCCGGCAATGCGGGCAAGCCGGATGTCGTGAGTTCGATTCCGGCGTTCCTGAAGCGCTCACGCTCGCGCGTGGCGTGATGACATGGCGCGTCGCGGCGGCTCACGCAGCTGTCGCGGCGCGACGAGGCGAACCGGCGGCGCGCAGCGTGTTGCAGCGCGCCGTCAGTCATTCTTCAAAGGTCATCATGGCGTTTTCACTGTTCATTTCTGTGCGGCGGTTCACAACGCGTCATGCGTGCGCCGCCCTTGCTCTGTGCGCGTTCGGCGCACTCGCGCCGCACGGCGCGTTCGCCTTGACCGCGGCCGATGTCGCGCCGCTCGCCGCCGACGACTTCGACGCGAAGTCCGCGGCCATCGACAAACTCATCGCGAATCACGACAAGGAATCGCTCGCGGTGCTGAAGGCGCTGTCCGAAGACGGCGTGCTCGCCACCGACTCCGGCGCGGTGCTGATCCAGGACGGCGACGCCACGCGCGATGCCGTCACCGGCAAAGCCGTCCAGTCCGGCGACGCGCAGCCGGTCACACTGAACAATCTGCTGCGCTCGAAAGTCGCGGGCGCACTCTCGGGTCTGCAGCTCGACTCGCCGGAAATGGCGACGCGCGAGGCAGCCATCGACGCGCTCCTGAAGAACCCGGATCCGTCGATCAAACCGCTCGTCGACGCGGCCCGCGCGAAGGAGACGGACCCGGCGCTGAAAAAGCGCCTCGACACACTCTGGGCGATGAGCGCGCTGCATGACACCGACGCGGCAAAGCGCCTCGAAGCCGTGCAGCTTGTCGCCGCGCGGCACGACCTCGACATGAACGAACTGCTGCGCCCGCTCGTCGCGAAGAAAGCGGACGGCTCTTTCGCGGAAAGCGACGCGCGCGTGCGGGCTGCGGCGCAAAGCGGCATCGACGAACTCGACGCGATCCAGCGGCGCAGCCAGATTGCCGGCACGCTGTTCGCGGGACTGTCTCTCGGCAGCGTGTTGCTGCTCGCGGCGCTCGGACTCGCCATCACCTATGGCCTGATCGGCGTCATCAACATGGCGCATGGCGAGTTTCTGATGATCGGCGCGTATGCCACGTATGTCGTGCAGAACCTCTTTCAGCGCGTGGCGCCGGGCGCGTTCGACTGGTATCCGCTCGTCGCCGTGCCCGCCTCCTTCGCGGCGGCCGCGCTGGTCGGCATTGTGATCGAGCGGCTCGTGCTCAAGCATCTGTATGGGCGCCCGCTGGAGACGCTGCTGACCACCTTCGGCATCAGCCTCATTCTGATTCAGGCGACGCGCATGCTGTTCGGCGCGCAGAACGTGCAGGTGGTGAACCCTTCGTGGATGAGCGGCGGCGTGACCGTGCTGCCGAGCCTCATTCTGCCGTACAACCGGCTCGCGATCCTCGCGTTCGCGCTGATAGTCGTCGGGATTGCTTGGGCCGTGCTCACGAAAACGCGCCTCGGCCTCTTCGTGCGCGCTGTTACGCAGAACCGGCGCATGGCCGCCTGCGTCGGCGTGAAGACGGCGCGCGTCGATTCGTATGCGTTCGCGTTCGGCGCGGGCATCGCGGGGCTGGGCGGCTGTGCGCTCTCGCAGATCGGCAATGTCGGGCCGGACCTCGGCCAGAGCTACATCATCGACTCGTTCATGGCGGTGGTGCTGGGCGGCGTGGGGCAACTGGCGGGCACGGTGATCGGCGGCTTCGGTCTCGGGCTCGTCAGCAAGGCAATCGAACCGTTCTGGGGCGCGGTGCTCGCGAAGATCGCGGTGCTCGTGCTGATCGTGCTATTCATCCAGAAGCGTCCGCAGGGCATGTTCGCCCTCAAGGGCCGTAGCGCGGAGGCATGAGATGACGTCTGCAACCTCTTCTTCGACGGCGCCGGCACACGTCGGCACCAAAGCCGCCGGCGCCGCCGGCCGCGGCTCGCAGTCCGGCTCCGCGCTCGGCCTGCCGCCGCGTCCCGCGCTGTTGTCGCGCCGCGCGTGGCTCGCGCTGATCGCGTTGATCGTCGTGTTCGGACTCGGCGTGCCGTTCGCGACGCTCGTGGTGCCGCAGACGAGTCCGCTGCATCTGTCGGCTTACGCGACGACCATCACCGGCAAGTTCATGTGCTACGCGATTGCCGCGCTCGCGCTCGATCTCGTGTGGGGCTACTGCGGCATTCTGAGTCTCGGGCACGCGCTCTTCTTTGCGCTCGGCGGCTACGCGATCGGCATGTACCTGATGCGCGCCATCGGCCACGACGGCAAGTACGGCAGCGACCTGCCCGACTTCATGGTGTTTCTCGACTGGCATCAGTTGCCCTGGTACTGGCAAGGCACGCAGCATCTCGGTTACGCACTGCTGCTCGTCGTGCTCGTGCCGGCGGTGATTGCGTGGGTGTTCGGCTTTTTCACGTTCCGCTCGCGCGTGAAGGGCGTGTACCTGTCGATCATCACGCAGGCCATGACCTTTGCCGCCATGCTGCTGTTTTATCGCAATGAGACGGGCTTCGGCGGCAATAACGGTTTTACGGACTTCAAGCGCATCGGCGGCTTTCCGATCACGCATCCGGGCACCCGCACGGCGCTCCTGCTGATTACGTTCGCAGTGCTGATCGTCGCGTTTATCGGCGCGCGCGCCATCGTCACCTCGAAGCTCGGCCGCGTGGTCACCGCGGTGCGCGACGGCGAGACGCGTCTGATGTTCCTCGGCTACAGCCCGCTCGCCTACAAGCTCTTTGTGTGGACGGTGTCCGCGGTGCTGTGCGGGATTGCCGGCGCGTTGTATGTGCCGCAGGTCGGCATCATCAATCCGGGCGAGATGTCACCGGGCAATTCGATCGAAATGGCGATCTGGGTCGCCGTGGGCGGACGCGGCACGTTGATCGGGCCGATTGTCGGCGCTTTCGCGGTGAATGGCGCGAAGAGCTTTTTCACGGCGAACTTCCCTGAATACTGGCTGTTCTTTCTTGGCCTGATCTTCGTGCTGGTCCCGCTCTTCCTGCCGAACGGCATCATGGGAGTCGTGGATCTCGCGACGCGCAAGAGGAACCGCTCATGAACGAAAACCCGATGGTTCCTGATCTGGACCTGCCCGAAGAACCGTCCGGCCACGCGCTGAGCGGCGTCGCGAGCATGGGGCACGCGGTAGTGCCGGGTGCAATCGACGTATCGCACGGCACGATCCTGTATCTGGAGGACGTGACCGTGAGCTTCGACGGCTTTCGCGCGTTGAACACGCTGACGCTTTCGATCGACGCCGGCGAACTGCGCTGCATCATCGGCCCGAACGGCGCGGGCAAAACGACGATGATGGACGTGATCACCGGCAAGACCGAGCCCGATTCGGGCAAGGTGTTCCTCGGCCAGTCGATCGACCTCACGCGGATGAACGAGCCCGCCATCGCGCGTGCGGGCATCGGGCGCAAATTCCAGAAGCCGACGGTGTTCGAGCAGCATCCCGTATGGGAAAACCTTGAGCTCGCGATGAAAACCGACAAGGGCTGGCTCGCGTCGCTGCGCGCGCGGCTCGACCGCACGGCGCAGGCGCGTATCGAAGAGACGCTGGTGCTGATCGGTCTGGAGAGCGAAGCGCGTCGCCTCGCGGGCGAGCTTTCGCATGGGCAGAAGCAGCGGCTCGAGATCGGCATGCTGCTGATGCAACAGCCGGCGCTGCTGCTGCTCGACGAACCCGCCGCCGGCATGACCGACGACGAGACGATGCAACTGGCCGAGCTGCTCAATCACCTGCGCGGCACCTGCTCGATGATGGTGGTCGAACACGACATGGAGTTCGTGGCAGCGCTTTCCGGCGAGACCGGCAAGGTCACGGTGATGGCGGAAGGACACGTGCTCGCGCACGGCACGCTCGACGAAGTGAAGCGCGACGAGACGGTGATCGAGTCGTATCTCGGCCGATGAGCGAACAGGCGAACAGAAGCGTCGAAAGAGTCGAAAGGCTCAAAAGGGTCGAACGGACATGCTAGAAGTAGACAACCTGAACCAGTACTACGGCGGCAGCCACATTCTGCGCGATGTGAAGCTGACCGTGCCCGAAGGCAAGCTGACCGTGCTGCTTGGCCGCAACGGCGTCGGCAAGACCACGTTGCTGCGCTGCCTGATGGGCGTCGTGCAGACGAAAAGCGGCTCCATCGCCTGGCGCGGCGCGCCGATCACGAAGCTGCCCACTTACTCGCGTGTGGAAAAAGGGCTCGCGTATGTGCCGCAAGGGCGCGATATCTTTCCGCGGCTCACCGTCGAAGAAAATCTGCTGGTGGGCGCGGCCAGCAAGAAAGCGCCGAAGAAAATCCCCGAGCGGATTTACGAGCTGTTTCCCGTGCTGAAGGACATGCGCGGACGCCGCGGCGGTGACCTGTCGGGCGGTCAGCAGCAGCAGCTCGCGATTGGCCGCGCGTTGATGAGCGATCCGCAACTGCTGATTCTCGACGAACCCACGGAAGGCATTCAGCCGTCCATCATTCAGGACATTGGCCGCACGCTGCGCCAGCTCGTGGAGGACATGGGCATGACCGTGCTGCTCGTCGAGCAGTATTACGACTTCGCGAAGGACATTGCCGATCGCTACTGGGTGATGAGCCGCGGCGAGATTGTCGCGGGCGGCGAAGGCGCCAATATGGATGCCGATGGCGTGCGCGCGCTGATCGCGGTGTAACTCTGGCGCGAGTCCGGCGCGATTCTGACGCGCTGGCGGGCGTGCTATGCTCGGCGCGTCTTGTGCCGGGCTATCGGTTGAGCCCTGCACGCGCCTCTAGTTCTTCGTTCATACGTCGATAGCACGTTCATTCGCATGTCGCTTCACGAAAATCACGTCACGCTGGCCCATGCGCAAGGGGAGGCGCATGCGCAATGGCGCGCGCATCTGGAGCTTGGCTTCGTCAGGCACGGCGGCCGCACGGCGCTTCAGCATCGGCTTCACGACGGGCCGTTGCGCGTGCAACGGCCGCTTTATCCCGAAGGCGAATCCATCTGTCATGCGGTGATCGTGCATCCGCCAGGCGGGATTGCGGGCGGCGACGTGCTTTCCATCGACGTCGATGTGGGTGCTGGCGCGCACGCGGTCATCACGACGCCCGGCGCGACCAAGTGGTACAAGTCGAATGGCCGCGCCGCGCGGCAGAACATCGCGGTGCATGTCGGCGAGCACGCCAGGCTCGACTGGCTGCCGCAGAACAACATTGTTTTTGATCACGCGAATGCGGCGCTGGATTTTTCTCTGACGCTCGACGAAGGCGCCACCGCGATCGGCTGGGACACGACGCAGCTTGGGCGCCAGGCAGCCGGCGAGCGATGGTCGCACGGCAGCTTGCGGGCGGTGTCGCGAATCGCGCGAACGCAAGGCGACCTGTTGTGGCTGGAGCGCGCGAGTCTCGCCGCCGACGATCCGCTGCGCGATGCCGCGCAAGGCCTCGCCGGATTTCCGGCATACGGCACGCTGTGGGCCGTCGGGCCCGCTTGCGACGACGCACTAGCCGAAGCGCTGACCGCCCAGCTCACTTTCGATGACGCGCTGCGCGCGGCGGCTTCGTGCGTGACGGAGGGCGTGTTGCTCGTACGAGCCGTTTCGCGGTCGATGGAAACGCTCCAGCGCGCTTTGACTCAGTGCTGGCTGCAGTTGCGGCCCGTGGTGCATGGGGTCGAGGCGGTGCCGTTGAGGATCTGGGCGACGTAGGTTCAAGACACGCGTTGCGTCGGTACCGCGCTTTCACTGCGTAAGACGCGCATGCACCAATCAGGAGCCATGCCGCGCCCCTATGTAGTGCACGGAGAGGCGACGCTTCTGGCCAGCGCTCGCCGCACCGCAATGGCACACACCTTGCATTCCCCACCCGCGAAGCTGCCGCGCCCCAGACGGTCAGCCGCCTGCCCACCACCACGTCTACGACACATGAACCGACCCACGCTTCGTTCCACGCGCCGCACGCTGCTCGCCGCCCTGCTCGCCTCGCCCCTCCTCGCCATGACTTCGCCGGCGGTCCACGCCGACACGCTCGATAACATCGCCAAGGCAGGCGTGCTGAAGGTCGCCGTGCCGGAAGACTATCCGCCGTTCGGCTCCGTCGGCCCGGACATGAAGCCGCAAGGCTACGACATCGACACGGCCGCGCTGCTTGCGAAGTCGATGAACGTGAAGCTCGAGCTCGTGCCCGTCAACAGCGCGAATCGCATTCCGTATCTGCAAACCGGCAAGGTGGACCTCGTGATCTCGTCGCTCGGCAAGACGCCGGATCGCGAGAAAGTGATCGACTTTTCGACCGCCTACGCACCGTATTACCAGGGCGTGTTCGGTCCCGCCGACATCAAGGTGAGCGGCCCCGCCGATCTCACCGGCAAGACGGTCGGCGCGACGCGCGGCGCGTTGGAGGAGCTCGGACTCACGCAAATGGCGCCCAATGCCACGATCAAGCGTTTTGAGGACAACAACGCGACCATCGCCGCGTTTCTCTCGGGTCAGGTTCAACTGATTGCCGCCGGCAATATCGTCGCCGCCGCGATTCTCGCTAAAAACCCGCCGCGCCGCCCCGAGCCAAAGTTCGTCATCAAGAATTCGCCGTGCTTCGTCGGCATGAACAAGAACGAGCCGCGTCTGCAGCAGAAGGTCAACGCCGCCATCGCTCAAGCGAAGCACGACGGCACGCTCAATACGATGTCGAAGAAGTGGTTCGGCGCGGCGCTGCCTGCCGATCTGTAAGCGCGTCGTTAGCCGGACTTGATAGCGTCGCTGTCTTATCCGGCATTGCACGGGTCGCCGCGGCGGCCCGCAACGCCTATCATTGTCGCGGCCGGTCTGCCCGGACCGGGCCCAACCCACCGCACTCATTCGATGAAGCTGACACCTCGCGAGAAGGACAAGCTGCTGATCTTCACCGCCGCGCTGCTTGCCGAACGGCGCCGCGCGCGCGGCCTCAAACTGAACTATCCGGAAGCGGTCGCCTTCATCACCGCCGCGCTCATGGAAGCGGCCCGCGACGGCAAGACCGTCGCCGAGGTCATGCACTACGGCACGACGTTGCTCACGCGCGAGGACGTCATGGAAGGCGTGCCCGAGATGATTCCCGACATCCAGGTCGAAGCCACGTTTCCGGACGGCACGAAGCTCGTCACCGTTCATCACCCGATTCCATAAGGCACGCCCCATGATTCCCGGCGAACTCCTCACCGACGAAGGCGAGCACGAACTCAACGCGGGCCGTGCGACCGTCACCGTCGTCGTGTCGAACACCGGCGACCGGCCGGTGCAGATCGGCTCGCATTACCACTTCTATGAAGTGAACGACGCGCTCGCGTTCGACCGCGAAGCCGCGCGCGGCTTTCGCCTGAACATCGCGGCGGGCACGGCGGTGCGCTTCGAGCCCGGCCAGGAACGCACCGTCGAACTCGTCGAACTGGCAGGCGAGCGCATCGTCTACGGCTTCAACGGCAAGGTGATGGGCAAGCTCTGATGCGCCGCGCGCGCTCATTCGCCCGAACCGCCCCGCTCAATTCCGGACCTACATCATGACCTTACGCATTGGCCGCCGCGCGTACGCGGAAATGTTCGGCCCCACCACCGGCGACCGCGTGCGTCTCGCCGACACCGAGTTGCTGATCGAAGTCGAGCGCGATTTCACGACGTATGGCGAAGAAGTGAAATTCGGCGGCGGCAAGGTGATTCGCGACGGCATGGGCCAGTCGCAGCACGTGCATGCCGACGTGGTCGATACCGTCGTGACGAACGCGGTCATTCTGGATCACTGGGGCATCGTGAAGGCCGACATCGGCATCAAGGACGGCCGCATTGCCGCCATCGGCAAGGCGGGCAATCCCGACATCCAGCCGAACGTGACGATTGCGATTGGCGCATCCACCGAAGTGATTGCCGGCGAAGGCCTGATCGTGACGGCGGGCGGCATCGACACGCACATTCATTTCATCAGCCCGCAGCAGATTGAAGAAGCGCTCGCGAGCGGCGTGACGACGATGCTCGGCGGCGGCACCGGCCCCGCCACGGGCACCAACGCGACCACGTGCACGCCGGGCCCGTGGCATCTCGAACGCATGCTGCAAGCGGCGGACGGCTATCCGATGAACCTCGGCTTTCTCGGCAAAGGCAACGTGAGCCAGCCGCAGCCGGCGTTGGAGCAGATCGCCGCGGGCGCCATCGGTCTGAAGCTGCACGAAGACTGGGGCACGACGCCCGCCGCCATCGACAACTGCCTTTCCGTTGCGGACGACACCGACACGCAGGTCGCCATTCACACCGACACGCTGAACGAAGCGGGCTTCGTCGAAGCCACCGTGGCCGCGTTCAAGGGCCGCACGATCCACACGTATCACACCGAGGGCGCGGGCGGCGGCCACGCGCCCGACATCATCAAGGTCTGCGGCGAAGCGAACGTGCTGCCTTCGTCGACCAATCCGACGCGGCCCTACACCGTCAACACGCTCGAAGAGCATCTCGACATGCTGATGGTATGCCACCACCTCGACCCGTCGATTGCGGAAGACATTGCGTTTGCCGAATCGCGCATTCGCCGCGAAACCATCGCCGCTGAGGACATCCTGCACGATCTCGGCGCGCTCTCGATGCTCTCATCCGATTCGCAGGCCATGGGCCGCGTGGGCGAAGTCATCATCCGCACGTGGCAGACCGCGCACAAGATGAAGGTGCAGCGCGGTGCGCTGCCCGAGGACAGTGCGCGTCACGACAACTTCCGCGCCAAACGCTATGTCGCCAAGTACACGATCAACCCGGCCATCACGCACGGCATCGCGCATGAGGTGGGTTCCATCGAGCCCGGCAAGTGGGCCGATCTCGTGTTCTGGGAGCCGGCGTTTTTCGGCATCAAGCCCTCGCTGATCCTCAAAGGCGGCATGATCGCGATGGCGCAGATGGGCG
Source organism: Paraburkholderia phenoliruptrix (assembly GCF_902859825.1). Lineage (GTDB taxonomy): Bacteria > Pseudomonadota > Gammaproteobacteria > Burkholderiales > Burkholderiaceae > Paraburkholderia > Paraburkholderia phenoliruptrix. Next base: position 95,311 of record NZ_CADIKB010000021.1, read on the forward strand.
ACCCGAACGCGTCGATTCCCACGCCGCAGCCGGTGCATTACCGCGAAATGTTCGCGACGCGCGGCGGTGCCCTCGCGCGCACGTCGCTGACATTTGTTTCGCAACTCGCCGCCGACGCGGGCGTGGCCGAGCGCTACGGATTGAACAAGCGTATCGTGGCTGTGAAGAACTGCCGCAACATCACGAAGGCGGACATGATTCACAACGCGTGGCGCCCGTCGATCAGCGTCGATCCCGAAACCTACCAGGTGATTGCCGACGGTCAATTGCTGACCTGTGAACCGGCCAGTGTCCTGCCGATGGCGCAACGCTATTTCCTGTTCTGATCATGCGCACACTCGACAAGCTGATTGCGCCTCACCTGAAACTCGCGCCGGTGCTCGTCAAACGCGCGCCGACGTTGACGCTGGCTTTCGACGAGCGCCGCAAGAGCCGCCTCGCGGCCACGCTCGATAACGGCGAAGAGGTGGCCGTGCTGCTGCCGCGCGGCACCGTGCTGCGCGACGGCGATGTGCTCGTCGCCGACGACGGCGGCCTCGTGCGCGTCGTCGCCGCGCCCGAAACGGTGCTCGTGGTCCGCGCGAAAGATGCGCTGACGCTCACGCGCGCGGCATATCACCTCGGCAATCGTCATACGCCGGTGGAAGTCGGCGCGGATTATCTGAAGCTCGAATACGATCCGGTGCTGGCCGATATGCTCAAGCGCATCGGCGCGACGGTCGATCAGGTTGCCATGCCGTTTCAGCCCGAAACGGGCGCGTATGGCGGCGGCCACAAGCATGGGCACGACGAGACCTTCGCCGAAGATTACGCGTTGGCGCAGCAGGTGTTCGGCGAACATCATGGGCATTCGCATGATCATGAGCACGGCCACGCTGATGAGCACGGTCATGACCATGCGCACGATCACAGCCCCGAAGACCACGTGCACGACGAATCCTGCGGCCACGCGCATCATCACCAGCATGCGCATCGCTGAACTCACGGCGCTGCTGCATCTCGCGTCGCCGGCGCTGCCCATCGGCGCCTTCAGTTATTCGCAGGGACTCGAAGCGGCAATCGAAGCACAACTCATCACCGACGCCGATTCGGCCCGCGACTGGATTGCCAGCGGCCTCACCGACGTGCTCGCACGCGGCGAGCTGCCTTTCCTGGCGCATCAGATGGAGCGCTGGCGCAGCCACGACAGCACCGGTCTCGGAGAAGCGAACAACGAATTCCTCGCGAGCCGCGAATCCGCCGAATTGCGGCGCGAAACCGAGCAGATGGGCTGGTCGCTGCGGCAGTTGTGCGTCTCGCTGGAATGGGGCGATGCCGCGCGGCGTGCGACGCTCGCCGCGATCTCACCGCTCGCGCAACCCACGGCGTTCGCCTTCGCGGCGTATGCGCATGACGCCGCCGTCGACGCCGCGCTTGCCGCCTACGCGTTCAGCTGGGTCGAAAACCAGGCCGCCGCCGCATTGAAGGCGGTGCCGCTTGGGCAGCTCGCGGGACAACGCATCATCGTCGCGTTACGCGGGCCGATCGATGCGGCGGTCACGCGCGCGCTCGCGACGTCGCCGGAAGACATCAACACGTTTGCGCCGCAGCTCGGCATTCTGTCGGCGCGTCACGAGTCGCAGTATTCGCGGCTTTTTCGCTCATAAAACGATCCATCATGAACGCACCTCAACACACCGCCCACTCGTCCGTCCGCACGAAAAAACTGCCGCCGCTGCGCGTGGGCGTGGGCGGACCGGTCGGCTCGGGCAAGACCACGCTGCTCGAAATGCTCTGCAAGGCGATGCGCGATCAGTACGATCTCGTCGCGATCACCAACGACATCTACACGAAAGAAGACCAGCGCCTGCTCACGGTTGCGGGCGCGTTGCCGGCCGAGCGCATCATGGGCGTCGAGACGGGCGGCTGCCCGCATACGGCAATTCGCGAGGACGCGTCGATCAACCTCGAAGCCGTCGACCGCATGCTCGGGCGCTTTCCGGACGCGGACATCGTGTTCATCGAATCGGGCGGCGATAACCTCGCGGCGACCTTCAGCCCCGAACTGTCGGACCTGACGATTTACGTGATCGACGTGGCAGGCGGCGAGAAGATTCCGCGCAAGGGCGGCCCCGGCATCACGAAGTCGGACCTGCTCGTGATCAACAAGACGGACCTCGCGCCGCTCGTGGGCGCGAATCTGGACGTGATGGCCTCGGACGCAAAAAAAATGCGCGGCGAGCGGCCTTTTGTGATGTGCAATCTGAAGGCGCTCGACGGGTTGGACGAGGTGGTGCGGTTTATCGAGCGCAAGGGATTGTTGAAGGCGTGATTGAGGCGGCGCGCGGCGGAGCCGCCCGCTCCCTCACTCCGGCAGCACCGCCATCAACACATCCACGGTGCGCGCGGTCGCGCCGCGATGACGCGCGGCGAAGGCCGACGCCGCGCCGCCCATGGCGAGCCGCCGCGCCTTGTCGTTGAAGAGCTCACGCAGCGCGCGAGCGAGATCGGCCGGATCCTGCACCTGCACCGCTGCGCCCGCGGCGACCGCATCGGCTGTGGCCTGCGTGAAGTTGAACACATGCGGCCCGATCAGCACCGGCACGCCGACCGCGCACGCCTCGATCAGATTCTGTCCGCCGAGTGGCAACAGACTGCCGCCGATAAACGACAGGTCCGACGCCGCGTAATAAGCGCCCAGCTCGCCCATCGAATCGCCGAGCAGCACGTTCACCTCCGCCGACAACGCAGGCACGCCGCCGCTCGCGGCCGCGGACGCCACCTTCGCATCCGGCGCCCACGCGGAACGCCGCACGAGGCGCAAGCCGGCTTTCTCGACGAGCCCCGCCACCTCGTTAAAGCGCTGCGGATGACGCGGCACGAGAATCAACAACGCGTCCTCCACGCCGAGCGCAGCGAACGCCTGCAGTACGAGCTCTTCTTCGCCTTCGCGCGTGCTCGCCGCGACCCACACGGGCCGCGTGCCGATTGCCGCGCGCCACGCATGGCCGCGCGCCGCCAGTTCCGGCGGCGTACTCATGTCGAACTTGAGATTGCCGAGCACCGCGACATTGCGCGCGCCGAGCGCGGTGAGCCGCTCCGCGTCGGAAGGACTTTGCGCCAGCACGCGCGCAAAGCCGCCGAATACATCTTTCGTCGCGCCGCCGAACTTCGCCGCGCGCTTATACGAGCGCGCCGACATGCGCGCGTTCGTCAGGATCAGTGGCACGTCCGCGCGGCGGCATTCGTCGATCAGCGTGGGCCACACTTCGGTCTCCATCACCAGACCGAGCGACGGTCGCCACGCGCGCAAAAAGCGTCGCACCGCATGCGGCATGTCGTACGGCAGATAGCTGCGCAACACACGGTCGCCGAAAATCTGCTCGCCGGTCGCGCGGCCGCTCGGCGTCATATGAGTCAGCAGAATGCGCGCGTCCGGGCGCGCCTTCATGAGCGCCTCGATGAGCGGCTGCGCGGCGCGCGTCTCGCCGACCGACACCGCATGCACCCAGATGAGCGGCGCATTGTCTTCCGGCAGACGCCCGCGCGAATAGCCAAAGCGCTCGCCAATATGCTGACGATAACCGCGCTCCTTACGCGAGCGGATCAGCAACCGCAGCACGGCGGCGGGCGCGATGAGCCACCACAGCGCGTTGTAGATCGCCCTCAGCATCGGCGCTCCGCTTGAGCGGGCGCGCGGCGATCGAGCCAAGCGGCCCAATCGAGCCAATCGGGCAGCGCCCGCGCATGCAAACCAGCCGCGGCGCTCAAACCAGCGCCCTGCCCTTGAGGCGTTCGAGTATGCCAAGGGGCGCGCATTCGGGCTGCGCCATCGCCTTGACCGGCAGAAAGAAGGTCTGTTCCAGCATGAACTGGCCGGACATCACCGCATGCGAAGTCTGGTCGGAGAAACACACCCAGACGCTGCCCGGGGGAAACGGCATGGTTTCCTGCGGGCTCGTCTTCTGATAGTCGAGGTCCGCCTTCATGCCGTCGTGCAGATGGAGCATCAGGTGGTCGTATTCGCTGCGCGGCGACTTGGTGACATGCAGCAGATTGAGCAGCCATGCCGAACCCGGCATTTGCGGCTTGATGCGCGGCAGGAAGCGCTTGGCCATGTCTTCGAATGGTTCGCCGACGCGCCACACGCGCGGCACACCATGCGGATTCACGTTGGTGAACACGCGCAGAATGCGCTCGCCGTAATTCGGCCGCGACGGGAACGCGTCGACGTGCAAACGGCTGTCGTCCTTGCGCCACGACGTCTGGCGCGTTTCCACCTGATGCAGCCGCAGGCTCGTGGGCGCGACGCGCAGCTTGCCGTTGTATTCTGGAAAAAGCCCGTCGACGAGCGTGCGCGCATTCGCCTGATAACGCGCGATCAACGCGCGCACCGCGGACTGCGTGACGGCGTCGCCGGCCACGCCGTGCAGCGCGCCGCCATTCGGTTCGAGGCTGATGTTCTTGCGGTTTGGATCGGCGAGCGCGGGATCGAGCAGCGCGGTTTCGCCGCCTTCGATCGCAAAGCGCAGATTCGGGAAATACAGCACCTTGCCGCGTTCGACGCCGGCGAGCAGCGTCTCGCGCGGCACGGACAGGTTGCGCCCGTGCCAGTCGGCGTTCGCGACTTCGATGATCTGGGTTTCGTTCATGATCGCCCTTGAAAACGGATGATGCGTAAGGCGAAGCGCGCCGGACGAATTACAGCAGGCCAAAGCCGGCAAGCGCGGACTTCACGTGTTGCAGCGTGGGCGGCTGGCCGGCCGTGCCGAGATTGACGACGTTCGGCGACCAGTAACCGCCGGTCCGCCACGCGGTGGCGAAATTGTACAACTCGACCGTCGGCCGCTTCAGCGCCGCCGCGATGTGCACTAGACCTGTGTCAACGCCGACCGTCGCGGCCGCGCCTTCAATGAGACCGACCACCGCCGGCAACGACAACCTGGGCGGCACGATGGCCGCGGCGCCGAATTCCTTCGCGAGACGCTCGCTCGTCGCGCGTTCGGATTCGCTGCCCCACGGCAACACGATCGACGCGCCGCGCCGCACGAGCGACTGCCCCAGCTCGATCCACGCGGTATCGGGCCATTGCTTGTCCGCGCGCGAGGTCGCGTGCACGAACACCACGTAAGGCACCGGAAGATTCAGATTGGCCGCCGAGAGCGCCAGCGCGGCGCGCCCCGTATCGATGCCGAAGTCGATGTCGTCGGTAGGCTGCGGCTGCGGATCGTTCAGCGCTGCGGCCACCAGTTGCCGCGTGCGCTCGACGACATGAGTGCGCGGCTCGATCGGCACACGCCGGTCGTAGAAAAAACGCACCGGCCACTCGAAGCCGGCCCCGTCCGTGCGATTCGCGAGGCCGACGAGCGGTCCGCGCGCCATGCTGGCGACCCACGCGGTCTTGATGAGCCCCTGGCAGTCGATCACGAGATCGTAGTGCTCGGCGGCGAGCGCACGGCGAAACGCACCGATCTCGCGCCAGTTGTCGACCGAAAAGAGACGCTTGCGCCAGCGCCGCAGCGACACCGGAATCGCCCGCCGCACGCCGCTCACCAGTTCCACGAGCCCGACGAAGCTTTCCTCGACGAGCCAGTCGATCTGCGCCTCGGGATGGCGGCGCCGGATGTCGGCGATCACCGGCATGTTGTGAACGACGTCGCCCAGTGACGACACCCTCACGATCAATATCTTTTGCACGCTCAAGAGAGGGAAACCGGCTATGCGGTCCGAAGATGCATTGAAAGAGGTGCCGCGAAGCCTTCCGCTTTGCTTCGCGCGAGACCTCCGGCGGGCGGCGCCACGACGTGCACGTCATGGCGCCAGGACGGCAATTCTAGCGCGAGCTGGCCAATTGGCATGAAAAAACGCGGCGCGGTAAGTGAAACCCGCGCCGCGTTAGCGACAATGGCTGCGGCGCGTTGCAAAGCACCGCGCCGCCGCTGCCTATGCTCGATCTGTCAGAACCGCATCAGAACGGCAGCTTCGCGTCCGCCTTCTCCGCGAGAATCACGCGGCGGAAGTCTTCCTGGATGCGCTTGAGCGCCGCGTCGTTATCGGCTTCGAAACGCATGACCACGACCGGCGTGGTGTTCGACGAGCGCGCGAGGCCGAAGCCGTCCGGGTACTCGACGCGCAGGCCGTCGATGGTCACGACGTCGTCCGCGCCGGTGAATTGCGCGTTTTTCTGCAGACGTGCGATGAGCTCGAAGTTCTCGCCTTCTTCCAGCTTCAGCTGCAGCTCGGGCGTGGAGTGCGAATTGGGCAGCGAGTTCAGCAGGTTGCTCGGGTCATCCACGCGTGTGAGGATTTCGAGCAGACGCGCGCCGGTGTAGAGGCCGTCGTCGAAACCGTACCAGCGGTCCTTGAAGAACACGTGGCCGCTCATTTCGCCTGCGAGCGGCGCGCCGGTTTCCCGCAGCTTCGCTTTGACGAGCGAGTGGCCGGTCTTCCACATGAGTGGCTCGCCGCCCTTGTCTTTCACCCACTTCGCGAGATTGCGCGTGCACTTCACGTCGTAAATGATCTGCGCGCCCTTGTTGCGCGACAGTACTTCTTCGGCGAAGAGCATGAGCTGGCGGTCCGGATAAATGATCTGGCCGTCTTTCGTGACGACGCCGAGGCGGTCGCCGTCGCCGTCAACTGCGAAGCCGATTTCCGCGTCCGTTTCCTTCAGCGCGCGAATCACGTCCTGAAGGTTTTCCGGATGCGCCGGGTCCGGGTGATGGTTCGGGAAGTTGCCGTCGATCTCCGTGAAGAGCTCGACGAGTTCGCAACCGAGCTTCCTGAAGAGCTGGGGCGCGAGGCCGCCCGCAACGCCGTTGCCGGTATCCACCACGATCTTGATGGGACGCGCGAGCTTCACGTCGCTTGCGATGCGCTGCAGATAGTCGTCGGCAATGTCGTACTCGACATACGTGCCGCTGCCCTCAGAAAAGTTTTCGTCGACGATGCGCTGATGCAGCGCCTGAATCTGCTCGCCGTAAATCGCGGAGCCGCGCAGCACCATCTTGAAGCCGTTGTAATCCGGCGGATTATGACTACCCGTCACGACGATGCACGAATCGACGCGGCGCTCGCCGCCCTCGAGCTGCAACGGCACGCTTGCCGCGAAATAACCGACGGGCGTCGGCACCATGCCGACATTGACCACGTCGACGCCGGCCGCACGCAGGCCGTCGGACAATGCCTGGATCAATTCCGGACCCGACAGACGGCCGTCGCGCGCGACCACCACCGCGTCGCCGCCCTGCGCACGCACTTCGCTGCCGAACGCGCGGCCGATCGAACGCGCTGCGTCGGCGTCGAGCGTCTTGCCGATCACACCGCGAATGTCATACGCCTTGAAAATGGATTTGGAGATCATGTTGGCTCACTTGCGTGCAATGGAAAATTTTGACCGGCGCAGTCATGCGGAATCGGTAAATCATAGCGATCGGACATGATGCTGCGCCCTTGCCGGAAGCGATCCGGTTCCAACTTATAATTGCGCCTTTCGGACCAGCTTGGTAACGCCATTCTAATGCTTAGACGCCCTCCATTTGTAAAGTTGCCCAGATGGCCAACGAGGCGGATGAACTGCCGCAAAGTGCATGGGCGAGCGCTTGCCGGATGCTGACGCTCAAACGCTTTGCCAACCCGGACGTCACGCGCGCGTTCGCGAATATTGTCTGGCTTGGTCTCGAACGGCTCACGCAAATCGGCGTGGCGATAGCGATCAGCGGCCTGCTCGCGCGTTACTTCGGACCCGACACGTTCGGCAAATGGCAATACGCCAATACGCTGCTGCTCGTGCTCTCGCCCATTACGTGGGTCTGCGGAGCCGAGATTCTCGTGCCCACCATCGTCGCGCGGCCGCCCGCGCAACTCGGCACCGTGCTCGGCAGCGCCTTTACGCTGCGCTTTTCCGTGTCGGTCGCGGCCTTGCTGCTCACGTGGCTCGGCATTGCGCTGGGTTTCTTCGACCCGCTCGTCGGCGCCATGCTCGCGGGGCTCGCGGTCACCATGCTGTTTCGCGAGCCGTTCGTCGGCGTGATCAATGCGTGGCTGCAAAGCATGACCTACAGCAAGCCGCAGCTGCTTACGAGCATGAGCACTGCGGTGCTCAAGGCGGGCCTCGTGTATCTGCTCGTGCGCGCGGCCGCGGAGCCCTGGCGCTTTGGCTGGCTGTGGGCGCTGGAGTCGGCGGCGATCGGCAGTGTACTGGTCGTCTATTACATTCGTCGGCATGGCGGCAAGCTGGGCTGGCACTTCGACCGCGCGCTCTTCACGCATTTCGCGAGCGCGGGCACGGTGTTCTGGCTTGGCCTCATCTGTATGTACCTGTTCCTGAAACTGGACCGGCTCATGCTCGAGCGCGCCATTTCATTCGCCGATCTCGGGCGCTATTCGGCCGCGCAACAGCTGAACGAAAACTGGATCACGCTCGCGCTGATGCTCGCGCAGACCATCGCGCCCGCGTTCGTCTATCGCGTGCAGCAGGCCGCGCAACTGCGCCGTAACGTGTTGCGCCTCACGGCGATGACCGCCGCGCTGATGATCTCCGGCGCGCTCGTGCTCGACCTGCTCGCAGGCTTTATCATCCGGCGCGTGTTCGGGCCGGGCTTCGAAGGCGCTATCGAGATTTTCCGCTGGGCCGTGTGGCTTTCCGTACCGGCGGGCATTGAAGCGATCGGCAATCTCGTCGTACTCAAGTATCAGGCGAAGTTCGTGTTGCTGTTCAAGTGGCTCTTCGCGCTCGGTGTCGCGTTCGTGGTCAACCTGCTGGCTATTCCGCGGCTTGGCGCCTATGGCGCGCTGGCCGGTCTCGCGGGCGGTTATCTGGCGGCGGCGGCCGTTAATATTTATTACATCCGTTTCAAATTAAGCCCATGACGCTTCCTTTCGCCGACGCGCCGCCGCACTGCCTCGACGACGTCGCGGTGCTGATGCCCGCCTACAACGGCCAGGCCGACGTCGATCTGACGCTCGCGTCGTTCAGCGAACGTGCGCTGGTGCACGTCCTGATCGTCGATGACGGCAGCACGCCGCCCATCGTCGCGCCTGCGCTGCCCAACCTGCAGATCGAAGTGCTGCGCATGCCGGTGAACGGCGGCATCGAGCGCGCGCTGGAAGCAGGCATCGACGCTTTGGCCCAGCGCGGCTTTCGCTATGCGGCGCGTATCGACGCGGGCGACCGCAGCGTGCCGCAACGGCTCGCGAAGCAGCGGGCCTATATGGAAGCGCATCCGCAGGTGGCCGGGCTCGGCATGTGGACCCAGGTCGTCACGCGCGCGGGCGAGCCGCTTTTCATGCTGCGCCCGCCCGCCGAAGCCGCGCAGATCCGGCGCCTGCGTTTTTTCCGCTCATGCCTTGCACATCCTTCGATGATGCTGCGTATCGACGCGGTGCGCGCGGTCGGCAACTATCGCGCGAAGTATCGCTCGGCCGAAGACCTGGATCTGTTCGTACGCCTGATGGAGCGCTACGATTGCGCGAATCTGCCGGAACTGGGCCTCTATTACGAGCTGAACGAAGGCGGCATCAGCGCGACGAAGCGGCGCCGCCAGGTAGTCTCGACGCTGCGGCTGCAACTGCGCTACTTCAACGTCGCCAATCCGTACGACTGGCTCGGTCTTGCCAAGAATCTGCTGCATCTCGTGACGCCTTACCGCGCGTTGCAGCGGGTCAAGCGCGGCCTGCTCGCGCCCCGTGCGAGCCATTGAACCGCGCGCGACTCATTGAACCGCGCGCGAAGCATTTAACCGCGGCGCCCTTCGCCCTTTCATTCACCGTCAAGCGCTTTCCAGCATGAAGCCAGCCCTCAAGTCGACGCCCGCGTTACGCATTACACTCGTGTGTAACACCGCCTGGGCAATCTATACGTATCGGCAAGGGCTGATCCGCATGCTGGTGGGGCGCGGCGTCGACGTGACCGTGCTCGCGCCGCGCGACCGCACCTTCGAGCTGCTCGCGGCCATGGGTTGCCGCTGCATCGAATTGCCGGTCGCTTCCAAAGGTACCAATCCGCGCGACGATCTTCGCACGCTGTACTCGCTGTATTGCCATTACCGCGCGATCCGCCCGCACGTAGTGTTTCATTACACGATCAAGCCGAATATCTACGGTTCGATCGCCGCGAAACTCGCGGGCGTGCAGTCGGTCGCCGTGACCACGGGGCTCGGCTATGTGTTCATCCAGCAGAGCCGTGCCGCGCAGGTCGCCAAAAAACTGTATCGTTTTGCGTTCCGTTTCCCGCGCGAAGTCTGGTTTCTGAATCGCGACGATCAGGCAGCGTTTGTCGAACAGAATTTGTTGGTGCATCCTGAGCGCGCGCGGCTTTTGCATGGCGAAGGCGTCGATCTCGAGCAGTTCAGCTTCACGCCCCTGCCCGAGCGCGCGGAATTCAGGTTCGTGCTGATTGGCCGTCTGCTCTGGGACAAGGGCGTCGGCGAATACGTGGAAGCGGCGCGGCGTCTGCACGAGCGTTACCCGCACGCGCGTTTCCAGTTGCTCGGGCCGGTGGGCGTCGACAACCCGAGTGCGATCACGCGCGACGAAGTGGCGGCGTGGGAACAGGAAGGCATCATCGACTATCTCGGCGAGGCGCACGACGTGCGGCCTTTTATTGCCGATGCGGATTGCATCGTGCTGCCGTCGTATCGCGAAGGCGTGCCGCGCACGCTAATGGAAGCCTCGGCAATGGGGCGCCCCATTGTCGCGACCGACGTGCCGGGCTGCCGCGAAGTGGTCGCGCACGGCGTCAACGGATTGCTTTGCGAAGCGCGCAATGCAGAAAGCCTGGCAGGCGCGCTCGCGCATATGCTCGACATGAGCGGCGCCGAGCGCCGCGCCATGGCAGAACGCGGCCGGCAGAAAGTCGCGCAGGAGTTCGACGAACGCGTCGTCGTCGAAACGTATAAAGACCTGGTGCAAAAAATGACGGGCGTTTTACTTTAACGGAGCAACAGCATGACCACGAAGGGCACGATTCTGGTAACGGGCGGCGCGGGCTTTATCGGCTCGCATACCTGCGTCGAACTGCTGAACGGTGGCTACGACGTCGTGGTAATCGACAATCTGGTGAACAGCAACCGCGAGTCGCTGCGGCGCGTCGAACAGATCACTGGAGGCGCGGTGGCGTTTTATGAGGCCGACGCGCGCGACCAGGCGGCGCTCAATCGCATCTTCGACGCGCACCCGATCACGGGCGCCATTCACTTTGCCGCGCTGAAGGCGGTGGGCGAGTCGGTCGCCAAGCCTATCGAGTACTACAGCAACAACGTGGGCAGCCTGCTCGCGCTGCTCGGCGTGATGCGCGATCGCAACGTGAAGCAGTTCGTGTTCAGCTCGTCCGCGACGGTGTACGGCGTGCCGAAAAGCTCCCCCATCGACGAATCGTTTCCGCTCTCCGCGACTAACCCGTATGGCCAGTCCAAGCTGATCGCCGAGCAGGTGCTGCGCGATCTCGAAGTGGCCGATCCGTCGTGGCGCATCGCCACGCTGCGCTATTTCAATCCGGTCGGCGCGCACGAGAGCGGGCTGATCGGCGAAGATCCGGCGGGCATTCCGAATAACCTGATGCCGTATGTCGCCCAGGTCGCGGTCGGCAAGCTGGAAAGACTGCGGGTGTTCGGCGGCGACTATGAAACGCCGGACGGCACCGGCGTGCGCGATTACATCCACGTGGTCGATCTCGCGCGCGGGCATCTCGCGGCGCTCGATGCGCTCGTCAAGCGCGACGCGAGCTTCGTCGTCAATCTGGGAACGGGCCAGGGCTATAGCGTGCTCGACGTGGTGAAGGCGTTCGAGAAGGCGTCGGGCCGCCCGGTGCCGTATGAAATCGTGGCGCGCCGTCCGGGCGACGTGGCGTCGTGCTTTGCGGATCCGCGCGCGGCCTCAGAAGTGCTCGGCTGGCGCGCGGAGTTCGGCATCGAAAGAATGTGTGCGGACCACTGGCGCTGGCAGTCGGCGAATCCTCGCGGATTTGCAGGCTGACGGCAGACGCTGCCCGCCGCGCGGCGCTTGCGGGTGCCGTTTGGACCCGCAGCGCCCTCGGTGCGCCGGATCAGGACATGGCGAGCGCCGCGCCCGCCACGCCGCTCGTGGGCGTCACGGCGTAGCTCGCGTGTCGCGCCGAGCCGTCGCTCACGCGAAACACGGCGACCGCTTCGCGCAACACGGCCGCCTGTTCTTCCAGTGATTTTGCCGCCGCAGCCGCTTCCTCGACGAGCGCGGCATTGTGCTGCGTGACCTCGTCGATCTGCGAAACGGCCTTGTTGACCTGCTCGATGCCGTCGCTCTGTTCCAGCGCTGCGGCCTCGATCTCGCCCATAATGCCGGTCACGCGCTCGACCGATTGCATCGCCTCGTTCATCGTGCGGCTCGCCTCGGCGACAAGCGACGCGCCCTGCTCGACCTGCGCCGCCGAATCGCCGATCAGCTCCTTGATCTCCTTCGCCGCGGCGCCCGAGCGCTGAGCGAGGCTGCGCACTTCCGAGGCCACCACCGCAAAGCCGCGCCCCTGCTCGCCGGCACGCGCGGCTTCCACGGCTGCGTTCAGCGCGAGAATGTTGGTCTGAAACGCAATGCCTTCGATCATGCCGATGATCTCCGTCACCTTGCGCGACGATTCCGTGATGCCGTCCATCGTCTCGGTGACGCGCGAGACGACGTTGCCGCCGCGCGTGACCGTGTCGAGCGCGCCGTGCGCAAGCCGGTTGGCCTGCTTCGCGTTGTCGGCGTTCTGCTTCACGGTCGCCGAGAGCTGTTCCATGCTCGCCGCCGTCTGTTGAAGCGCCGCGGCCTGCTGTTCGGTGCGCGCGGACAGGTCCGCGTTGCCCGAGGCGATTTCGTTCGCGCCCTGCGTGATGGCCGTCGTGCTGCCGCGCACTTGCGATACGGTTTCAACGAGGCCGTCGCGCATCTTCGTCAAGGCGCTCAGCAACTGGCCCATTTCGTTGCGCGACTGGCTCTTGATCGCGACCGTCAAATCGCCTGCGGCCATGCGCTCGAAATGCTTGACGGTGGCGTTGACCGGCTTGATGAGCGCCGCCGACAACGCCATGCGCGCGCCGATGCCGATCACGATGGCGAGCGCGCCGATCGCGGCGAAGAGCAGCGTCGCGATCTGGAAGCGTTGCGCGGCGGTCTCGGCCTGCTGGTGCTGGTTTTCCGTCTGCGCGTGTTCGAGCGCGTCGATTGCCTTCGAATACGTGCTGTAGAACGCGTTCGCCGTCTCGCCCTGAATGTTGCGGAAGGTGTTGAAGTCGAAGTCTGTCAGCGCCTTGAACTCGGGCTCGATCGCCTGATCGACGAGCGCGCTGCGCGCCTGCTCGACGTTTTGCGCGAGCTTCTTCTCAGCGTCGCTCGAAAACGGGCCGGCCATGTAATTGCGGAAGTCCTTGTTCGACTCGACGAGCACCTTGTGCGCCGCCGGCAGCAGATCGTCGGTCTGCTTGCCGACACTAAAGAGCGTTTGATAGGAGCCCAGCGCCAATTGCACCTGCAGCAGCTTTTCCGAGCTCGCCTTCAGATGCGAGAGCGCCCCGGCGCTGCGCTGCGTGTCGTCGAGACTGCTGTTGGCCAGTTGCAGCGCGCCATAGCCGACACCGATCACGGTCAGCAAAAAAGCAACGAACACGCTGATGACCAGCGTCAGGCCGCCACGAATTGTGATGTTGTTTAGCATGGGTTCTCCGGAACAGTCTTGTCGATCCGCGGCGAGTGCCTGTTCACCCGCGTTGTCCGCACGTCGCCGCATCCCGCTTTAACGGCGTGCGAAGCGCCTCGCTAAATAGGTGAAATCCATGACCGGCGCGGGTTTCCGGGCGATTCACACCTCACTATCTGGGATATTTCGCGGCATGCTTCGCGACCTTGACGAGCGCGGCGCTTTTCCGGGCGTGCAAGGTTTCGTTTGTATAATTCGGCGTCTTTGTTCAGGCCCACTTTCATGCTCAGTTTTGCGCTCGGCTTTCTCGTTTCACTGCTGATCACGCTTGTGATCGTGCGCTATGCGCATCTGCATGAAAAATTCTCGACGGACAGCGATCTCGCCGGCGTGCAGAAATTCCACGTTCGTCCGGTGCCGCGCATCGGCGGGACCGGCATTCTGCTCGGGCTCGTCGTCTCGGCCGTGCAGTTGCATCGTGCCTATCCGGCTGTGTCCGGCGGCATTCTCGGGCTGATTGCATGCGGCATGCCGGCCTTCGGCTCAGGTCTCGTAGAAGACCTGACCAAGCGCGTGTCGCCGCTCGCGCGCCTTGTCTGCACGATGGCGGCCGCGGCGCTTGCTTATTTCCTGCTGGATATCGCGGTCACGCGCATCAGCGTGCCGCCGCTGGATTTTCTGCTCTCGTATGCGGTGATTTCGTGCGCGGTGACCGTGCTCGCGGTGGCGGCGCTCGCGAATGCGATCAATATCATCGACGGCTTCAACGGCCTCGCGTCGATGGTCGCATTCATGATGTTCGCGTCGCTCGCCTACGTGGCTTTCCAGGTGCACGACCCGATCGTGCTGTCCGCGTCGTTCATGATGATGGGCGCGGTGCTTGGCTTTTTCATCTGGAACTTCCCGGCGGGGCTGATTTTTCTCGGCGACGGCGGCGCGTATTTCATCGGCTTCATGCTCGCGGAACTGTCGATCATGCTGGTGATGCGCAATCGCGACGTGTCCGCGTGGTATCCGGTGCTGCTTTTCATGTACCCGATCTTCGAGACGTGCTTTTCCATTTACCGCAAGAAGTTCATTCGCGGCATGTCGCCGGGCATTCCGGACGGCGTGCATCTGCACATGCTGGTTTATAAGCGGCTGATGCGCTGGGCAGTCGGCGCGCGTACCGCTCGCGAGCTCACGCGGCGCAATTCGCTGACGTCGCCTTATTTGTGGCTGCTCTGCCTGATTGCGGTGGTGCCGGCGACGTTGTTCTGGCGGCACACGCTGCATCTGTTCTGCTTTGTGGTGGTCTTTGCGGCGACTTACGTGTGGCTTTATGTGAGCATTGTGCGGTTCAAGTCGCCGCGGTGGATGGTGGTGAGGAAGGCGAAGCACTAAAAACGAAAGGCGCCTAGGGCGCCTTTCGTTTTGCTGCGTCCTCAGCGGAGGAGAGATCGACATGCGCGGCGCGAAGCCCGCCCTCGCTCATGAAACCCGCGTAACCGCCGCAGGTACGCTGCGCAGTGCAGTCGACGTGGCCGGCTGATATTCGGCGACCCAGCGGCGCAGATCGCGGCGGACCTCGTCGTCGGTCGGTACGCGGTGCTGCATCAGCCACGGCAGCAGGTTGTCGATCAGGCTGTCGGGCACTTCGCGCGCCTTCGCGATACGTAGCTTCGGATGCGGCGTGCGTGTGGTGGTTTCGTCGTCGGCGAGCAGTTCTTCGTAGAGCTTTTCGCCGGGGCGCAAGCCCGTGTAGACGACGCGGATCTGTTCTTCCGTAAAGCCGTATAGCCGGATCAGATCGTGCGCCAGATCGGCGATGCGCACGGGTTTGCCCATGTCGAGAATGAAGATTTCGCCGCCGTGCCCCATGCTCGACGCTTGCAGCACGAGCTGCGACGCTTCGGGAATCGTCATGAAGAAACGCGTGATTTCCGGATGCGTGACCGTGACGGGCCCCCCGCGCGCGATCTGCTCCTGAAATTTCGGGATCACGCTGCCTGCGCTGCCGAGCACATTGCCGAAGCGCACTGTCTCGAACTGCGTGCGCCGCGTGCCTTGCTGCTGAAGCGACGAGCACACCATTTCCGCGAGACGCTTGCTCGCGCCCATCACATTAGTGGGGTTGACGGCCTTGTCGGTGGAAATCAGCACAAAGTGCGCGACGTCGTGACGGATCGCCGCGCGCGCCACGCGATAGGTGCCGAGCACGTTGTTGCGCACGGCCTGCCACGCGTTCACCTCTTCCATGAGCGGCACGTGCTTGTAGGCCGCGGCGTGAAAAACAATGTGCGGGGTATAGCGCGCCATGACCTGATCGAGCAGCAGCGAGTCCTTCACGTCGCCGATGATCGGCACCACGGAGACTTCCGGATACTTGTCGGACAGCTCTTCATTGAGCCGGTAGATGGAGAACTCGGAGATGTCGAACGCGACCAGTTGAACCGGGCCGAAGCGCAGAATCTGCCGGCACAGCTCCGAGCCGATCGAGCCACCCGCGCCCGTGACCATGACGACGCGGTTTTTGAGGAGCGCTTCGACGTGGTCGGTGTCGATCATGACCGGGTCGCGGCCGAGCAGGTCTTCGAGGTCGATCTGGCGGACGCGGGAGAGGAAGGCCTGGCCTTGGCTGACAGCGGTCAACGCCGGCAGCACGAGCGCGCGCACGCCGGCGCGCACACAGAGCGTGGCAACGCGACGCTGAACATCCACAGAGGCCGACGGGATGGCGATGATCGCGTATTCGGTCTTCAGCTCCTCGGCCATGCGCGGCAATTCGCTGATCGAGCCGAGAACCTTGTAACCGTAGATTTCGCGCCCGTGCTTGGCCACGTCGTCGTCGAGCAGGCCGA
Source organism: Paraburkholderia phenoliruptrix (assembly GCF_902859825.1). Taxonomy (GTDB): domain Bacteria; phylum Pseudomonadota; class Gammaproteobacteria; order Burkholderiales; family Burkholderiaceae; genus Paraburkholderia; species Paraburkholderia phenoliruptrix. Next base: position 111,778 of record NZ_CADIKB010000021.1, read on the forward strand.
CCAGCCGCCATTCACTCGACCGCGACAACTCACGCGCGAGGCTCGCACCCGCGTTGCCCGCGCCGAGCACGACGACCGGCTTGCCTTGGGCGACAAGGCCGCCGTAAAGGTAGAACTCCTTGGTCGCCCGGTACAGCGCCCGCGATCCGCCCATGGCCAGGAACAGGAAGAGGGGCGACACGACGAGGACCGAGCGCGGCACAATGGGCGAAGGTTGCACCAATACCGAGACAACCATCGCAACGAGCGCTCCGGCGATGACAGCTTTCGAGATTCGAAGCAGATCGGGCAAGCTGGCGAATACCCACATGCCGCGGTACAGGCCGAAAATGCGGAACATCACGCCGTAGACCGGCAGTACCCACAGCAGGGAACGCACGGCGCCGACGCGGAAGTCGTCCGGGATCGAGCCGTTGAAACGGAGGAGATACGCGATGAGCCACGATCCCGCAACCGCGCACAGATCGAAAAGGAACGCGCTGAAAGACAGCCAGGTGGCCTTGTTTCTTAACATCAGCGGCATCCTTACTCGTCTGACAGTGTTGATTGGAAACGACGCCAGCGCATATCGACAACCACACCCGCCAGAAAAAGAACCACCACCCAACCGGCGAGGATGCCCCACTGGACGATAGCATCGCGGCCCAGAGCAAATACAGCAAGCATTATGCCAGTTGCCATGACGACATACCACGCCAAAGCGGTCCTTGCATGACCAACCCCACTGCGCACCATACGCTGATAGTAGTGCTCGCGGTGCGGTTGCCAAAATCTTTCTCCCCGCAGGAGCCGGCGTGCGAGCGTCACGGACGCATCCGCGATGAACGGCGCAAACACCATCGCGGGAAACCAGATGGGCCAGACGCCCCCGCGCCAACCCCAGTAGCCGAATGCCCCCGCCAGAAAGCCTAGGGAAATGGACCCTGCATCGCCCAAAAAAATTCGGGCCGGATGAAAGTTGAAAAAGAGGAAGCCTAGAGCCGCGCCGGACACCGCGACGGAGGACCAGGCCAGCTCCGGCGACGGATGACCGCTCAGCAGCGCGGCCACGGCGTAGCCGGCGAAGCCGAACAAGGCCATGCCCCCGGCGAGCCCGTCGGCGCCATCCATGAAATTGTAAAGATTCACCAGCCACAACATCAGGAAGGCAAGTATTGCCAAAACCCACCATGGCGCGTTGGCGGCGAAGAGAGACACCAGGCCGACAACGGCCAACACGTGCGCAACAAACCTGACCCGCGCGGGCAGGCCGCGGCGGTCGTCGATCTGGGAAACCGCCGCGAGGAAGGCCGTGCCCAGCGCGGAGAACCAGAGTGCGGGCGCCAACAGCAAGGTCGCAATGACGCCCACGGGGACCACGCCCCACCCGCCGACTCGCGGCGTGGGCGCGTTGTGAAGCGACCGGTCGTTGGGTACATCCGTGGCAAGACGCCAGGCGAGTCCGGTGCGCAGCAAGGTCCAGAGAATCGCTCCACATGCGCAAGCGGATGCGAGTGCGATCAGGGCTGCAGCCGCCCAAGCCGGCAAGGTGACGAGGTACGTCAGCACTCGCGATCTCCCTGTGTAGTGCGGTACCAGCGGGCCGTGGCCGCCAGTCCTTCGTCGGTGGAATACGGAGGTGTCCAGCCCAACACCGAGCGGATTCGCGCCGTGTCCACCCGCAATGCGCCGACCAGCCGATCCACCTGTGCAGAACGGCCTGTCAGTCGGCCGGCCAGACGCAGCCAACGCTCGGGTATCGGGAGCAGCCGCGCCGGCTGGCGCAAGTGGCGGCCCAGCGCGCGGCACAGTTCAGCGACGGTAAGCGCGTCCGTGTCCGCAACATGGAAGCATTGGCCCGCCGCATGCGGATCCGTCGCGCAACGCATCAGCGCGTCTGCGAGGTTCTCGACGTACACGAGGCTGCGTCGTCCATGGACGGCGCCAAGGGGCAGCGGCAGGCCTTTTCCTATGCCTTGCATCAGACGCAGGAAATTGGCGCGTACCCCGGGGCCGTACACCAGCGGCGGGCGCACAATCACCAGCTCCAATCCCGTCTCACGAGCATAGCGGGCGAGCGCCTGTTCGGCGGCAAGTTTGGAGCGGCCGTAAGGGTCTTCGGGAGCCGGAGCATCGTCTTCGGTCAGAGGTCGCCCTTTATCGGCTTCCGCAACCGCCTTGATACTGCTGACAAAGACAAAACGGCGAACGCCACGCTGTGAGGCAACTCGCGCGAGGCGAAGCGCACCTTCGACATTCGTGGCGTGGAAGGCGGCTTCCGGATCTGCCGACACTTCGTGCATCACATGGACGCGGGCCGCGAGGTGGACGACGCAATCGGCAGCGAGCGAAGCCGGCCACCCGGCTTCTATGGCCACGAAGTCCGCGCTGGGCTCGATCCACTCGGCGACACCCGGCTCGAGCTGCCCGCCGCGCCGGACGAGGCCGGTGACGGTGTGTCCTGCGTCGAGTAGCACGCGGCTCAGCGCGCGACCGACGAACCCGTTGGCCCCTGTCACGAGTATGTGACTCATAGCCACTTCCAGCCGAAGCGGTTGAAGAACTTGAAGGCGGAAGAGATGAACATGCGGATGTGGGCAAAGCCCTTGCGCGCCGCGCCGCCGCCGTGATGCAGAACCCGCACCGACGGCGCATACACGACACGCGTGACGTCGTGCGCGCGCAGGCTCAGATCGTAGTCCTCGAAATAGAGAAAGTAGCGAGCGTCGAAACCCGCCAGTTGCTTCAGGACGGACGTGCGGAACAGCATGAAACAGCCACTGACGATGGGCGGGTCCCACACGACGTCATGCGCATTGATCTTGTCCCGCATCTCATACCGTGCGAGACGACGCGAAAACCATTGCCTCGGCCTCGCAGGCAGGAAGCCTCGCGCGAACAGGTCGAGCAGCGTGGGATATCGCCGACAGAGGAACAGTTGATGGCCATGCTCATCCCCGATCCACGGCGTGATAAGGCCAGCCTCCGCATGCACCTCGAAGAAATCACAGGCTTCGCAAAGCGCGTTGCGAGCGAGATCAATGTCGGGGTTCAGCACCAAGTGGTATCGGCTGGTACTCCGTTCAATCGCAAGGTTATGGCCACGGCCGTAGCCCACGTTGCCCTGCCCTGCGATGATCGTCGTAGTAGACACACCGTGAGATGCGAGTTCCGCCAACGCAGCGAGACAGTCAGGTAACCCCCCGTTATCCACTAGGTATAGCGTCACCGGGAAGCTAGGGCGGCCGGCACGGAGTGCGTCGCTTGCCTTGGCTAGACTGGCGAGCGTGGCGGTCAATTGGTCGATATCCGGGCGATAGACGACCATTGAGACGGACAACCCCTCAGATTTGAACTGCGGCGCTTGTGTAGCTGTCATCTGTAGTAACTAAGTGCTTCTCGTGGGCACGTCTCGTAAATTGTGTGGCCGCAAGAAATTCGTCAGTTTGCGCAAGTTTGCTGACTTAGGCAACAGAGGCCTTTCATTCCTGTCGTCTGTAATCTCATATGCGCGGGGCATTGCGTTGTGGCTGACGGAAGTTGTCCGAAAATACCGGGACCGCTTCTGCTCTATCCATCGGTCTTCTGGCACCAATCGCAAATGAAATTTACGCCTTCCCATGTATCAGTAGTCAAATCGTTGGTGCGAGGGTCAGCACACCGGCCCTTGCTCGGTCGCGTGTTCAAGAGTTGTTCCCCCAGACTGACAGGCACGGGTTGACAACGGTGTGGAAGCGGCGACATAGCTAAATTATGATCATCGATCGGCGTAGTTCGACGGCAATCGGAGACGACGGTCGGCACAATCGCGCGAACGTTGTCAAGGAGGGTGTTGCCAAGATTTCCGCCATCGCCACTCGTTCCAAGCCCCCGACAACAGGGCACAACAGACGATCTCAAATCGTTGAAAGTCAGGGCGAACGTTCAGCATTCATGTAGCTATTTGCGACGGCGGGTTGGGCCAACATGGATGCATTGGAATAACGCGGGAGATCGAGCTTAATTTACGCACGATGTTGACCCACGGCGCGCGGAACGCGCCGGAACCGGCCAAGAGTTGGGCCTCCGTCAAGCAGTTGCGCAAGCAAGGGTTGAACGCGGTTTTGATCGCCTCGGTTACCAACGTTGAGGAGCGGCTCCCGACGCGCCCTGAACTAGTCGCGCACTCGATTGTCGCTCGGGGGAGCGACACGGCAAGCCGATGAAGCTCGCGCACGCGGCGCTACGATACAACGCGGCGCTACGATACAATCCGCGTCGACGCCTCATTTCCAACGCTGCAACAGTCGACCGTCGCGGCAGAGTCATGACTGACCTCCATGCTAGTACTCCTACTTCTCATTTCCTGCGAAAATGGCATGAGAAATGAAACGCGCTCGTAACCTCTATTGTCAACTGTGCCGGAGACTAGTTGTGTCGCGACCATTGTCAAACCGCCCCAGTTATGGCACCTAACACCGCCAAGCGTAGCCCCGATGGAGCCGCTTTCCCAAGAGACAACTTCAGCAAGCAAAGATGTGGGGGCGCAGCGTTGCGCCAGCGGCAAATTGACGCCGCACAGCCAGTTGGCACTGTGTCCAGAAGTTTCGGCAATGTCCCACAGACAGTTGAAGGTTGGGACGGCGGGTGCGGCATAGATTATGCGACCTTGCGATCATGGTCAATGTTGGATTTCGAGGGCGAACGCTTCAGGGCGGC
>NZ_CADIKB010000022.1 GCF_902859825.1 Paraburkholderia phenoliruptrix
CCGCCCTGAAGCGTTCGCCCTCGAAATCCAACATTGACCATGATCGCAAGGTCGCATAATCTATGCCGCACCCGCCGTCCCAACCTTCAACTGTCTGTGGGACATTGCCGAGACCCGTGTTGCGCGGGTCTTCGCGCGTCACCTTCAGGTCCGCGCGCGGCAACGTATAGTCGTAATCGACGCTTGTCACCGCGCCCGTGGTCAGCGCATGGGAAACCGACAGGTCGTGGATGTGCTCCTCGTCGATGCGTCGACCGGTCGGCGGCTCGTAGCGGATGGCGGCATAGGCATCACCGAGCGGCTTGAGTGCGCCCATGGTGTCACACAGGACGAGCCGGTGCTTGCCGTCGCTATGTTCGAAGAAATAGAAAATCCCCCATTCTTCCCACAGCCGCTGAAGGAATGTCCAGTCGCTCTCGAAATGCTGCCGCTGGATGTCGCGCTTCGGCCATGTCTTGTTCGGGCGCGGCGTGGTCAGCCGTTTCTCGACGGGGAACGGGTACGCCGAGAGCACCGCATCGGTGATGTCGATCACCGACATGTCCTGGAAGATGCGACAGTCACTGTTCTTCGTGGCCTGCCAGAGCCACGGGCGCAGCGTGAGCGCGTAGACAATCGAGCGACCGTCTTCGCGAAGCATCCGCGCATCGCTCACGATACCGGTGATCTCGCGCGTGCCCGCGCCGATGTTGGCCACGCCCGCGTTACCCGCGAGGCCGGGAATGAAATGCCCCTTGCCCTCCAGCTGGATCGAGACCGTCACCTCGGTCCCGACGAACCTGTCAAGTTCGACGTTCGCCGCGATGCTCTGTGAGAACGCGAGCGCATCGGGCGTCTTCAGCTCGATTGTGTATTCGAACAGCTCGCCGATCGTCTCGCGGCCCGTGAGTTTGACCGGCGTGAGAATCGGCTGGCCGCCATACATCGGCAGCGCCGCGCCGGAAACCGAGAGTGTCCGTGGTGCATCAAACAAGGCCATTCCGGCATCTCCATTGAATCGGTCGGATCATTGACCGTCTGTCATGTATTGGACATGTGACGGATGCCCTTCCTTATTTCCAACCATTAACGTGCAAACAACCTGACAACATCACCAGGAAAACTAGATAAGTGATCGCTACCACAATCTTCTTGAACATATATCCTCACTTCAGTCGCGCTTATGCGCGCACGCCCCACAGTTCGAGTTTGAGCGACGGGAAGTCGCCCGCCACGTGCAGCGCGATCCCGCCGTGGCGCACGACTTCCTCCCAGAGCGGCCCGCCCTGGGTGAGCTCGTAATAGATGTAGCCCGCGTTGAACGGAATCTGCCGGGGCGGCACCGGCAGCGCCTGCAAGCCGATGCCCGGCAGGTGGCTACGCACGAGGCTCGGCAGCTTGTCCGACGGACCGGCCTTCGCCTGCGCGACGAACTGCTGCTGCAGCACGTCCGGCGGCATCGCAGCATGCACGGCCAGCACGAGCGCCGTGAAGCCCTGCATGTCGACCGGATCGACCACCGCGTTACGCATGCCGTGGCCGCGATCCTCCAGCGCGATGCTCTGCGCGCTGCGGACCAGCACCGCATTGAGCAGACGATGCGTGTCGTCGACCACCGGCTTCAGGCACAGGTGCGGCGTCGTGTGCTGATACGGCGGATGCGTGTCGAGCGGCCGACGCGTGTCGGTACGCAGATGCGTCGACAGCTCGCCCGCCATGCTGATCAGTAGCGCGTAGACATCGGCTGGCGATGTAGCCGGCACCCGCAGCAGGTGCTGCAACAACGGCTCGTAACGGTTCAAAATCTGCAGCAGCAGGTAATCAGTGACCGTCGCCGCGCTTGCAGTCGTGTCGTCGGTGCCGGCGAGCCGCTGTGCGAGGGCGTTGGCGCGCAGCCGCGCGAGGTCGTGGATCTTCGTGACCCAGCCCGTTAGCAAATCGCTTGCGCCATAGCCGGACACTGGCGGCACGAGCGTGTCGTCCAGCTCGATGCTGCCGTCCGCGCGGATCGTCTTCACGCGCGTGAGCGCGAGACCGATCCACGCATCGCCCAGTTCCTTTTCGGGCAGCAGGCGCACGCGCAGGCTCGACAACTGCACCGGTTCAGGCGCGAGGCCGATCGAATTCGTGTCGCGCAACTCGGTGTCGAACACCAGATAGCGCGCAAGCGAATCCGCCGTGTTCTCGAAGGTGGTCTCCTCGCAATTCGGCAGCCGCACGGGCACGGCCAGATAGATGACCTGGTCGAGATGTTCCGGCCGGATCGTCAGCGGCGGCGGCAATGGCGTGTTACCCGGCGCATCGAACGGCGTGCCGTCGGCAAACACGCCGACGGCCGACTTGACGATCACCTTGCCAAGCGCCAGCGCCTCGATGTCAAGCGCGAAATGCGTGAAGCCGAAGAAGAACGGCGACAGCGGTGCCGCGCGCATGTGCGCGTACTTCTCGAAATAGCGGTCCTGCTGCTGGAACAGCTGCGGGCGGAAAAACAGCCCTTCCTGCCAGGCGACCTTGGCGTACCAGCTCATGCGGACCTTCCGTTTCGTTGCGCAAAGAGTTTCATTTTTTTGTTTCGGTGATCTTGACGGCGTTCGTCTCGAGATCGATCGTCAGTTTCAGCTTCGGCGTCGAGAAGCTGTACCAAGCCTTGTCCATGGTGACCGGCATCGTGTAGACCGTGCGCCACACCGAATTCGGCAGGTCGCGGTAGGCCGCAATCACGCCGATGGCTGTCGTCGCCGCGTCGGGCCGCCGAACGATCGTCTGATGCTCGCCGGGGCGCAGTTGCAGCTCGTCGCGCTTCACGACGTCGTCGGCCAACACCGTCTTGTCCTGGGTCTGCAGCGTGAAAAAATCGGCTGCCTTGAAGGCGCCGTCGTTCTTCAACTCGTAAATCCGCACCACGATCGGCGCAGCCCGCCCACGGTCGTCCGGATTCACGCCGGGCAGCGCGTTCACGCTCATGTCGAGCCGGATCGGCTCCTTCGGCTTCGGCTCGCCGCTGCCCGCGCAGGCGGAAAGCGCGAGCGCACAGGCGAGCGTGGTGACGGTCGGTATCGGACGCATGCAGAAATGAACCATGATTGACGGCACCGGACGCAACACACCCGGTGGAGGCTATGCCCCTTCACCGAGTGCGTGCGATCCGAGCGATTACGCTTCCTTGTTGCCCTTGATGTCGAAGCTGGCCGTGACCGCGCCGCCACTACCGCCCTGGGCGTTCTGCACGACGTATTCCTGCTTGACCTTCGCGAACGACAGCGACACCGACTCGCGGCTCTTCTCCGCGTCGGTCTTGCTGCCCGACGGCTTCACGCGCGTGACGATCACGTCGCTCATCGTGAGCTTCAGGTATTCGAGCGGATTGCCGCCGGCCTTGCGCATCACGAGCGTCGCCTGGTCGATGTGCTTGCCCGTCAGCGCGTACTTCATCAGGTTCGGACTCGCGCGATCGATGTTGTGCTCGAACGTCAGATCCTTGACGGTCGCCTTGCCGGCGCCGCCACCGCTACCAGCGTGCATCGACGATTCCTGCTGGATTTCCCAGTCCCAGTTCAGAACTTCGATTTCATCCTTGTGCTTGTCGTCAAGCGACTCGCCGTTGATGCCGTCGATTTTCAGGAAGATGTCCTGTGCCATTGCAATGCTCCTTCAGGTGGAAGAGAAGACGCCGAAGTCCGTCCATGCGGCTCAAATGAACTCCGGCGAAACGGGGAAATGCGCGGGAAGCGAATCAGGCTGCTTCCTTGATCGACGGCAGCTTCGTGACGAGCCGCAGCGAGACGGTCAGGCCTTCGAGCTGGAAGTGCGGACGCAGGAAGAATTTCGAGGTGTAGTAACCGGGGTTACCCTCGACCTCTTCCACTATCACTTCGGCGGCTGCGAGCGGCCGGCGCGCCTTCGTCTCCTGCGACGAGTTGACCGGATCGGCGTCGACGTAATGCATGATCCATTCGTTGAGCCAGCGCTGCATGTCCTCGCGCTCCTTGAACGCGCCGATCTTGTCACGCACGATGCACTTCAGGTAGTGCGCGAAGCGCGAGCACGCGAACAGGTACGGCAGGCGCGAGGACAGGTTCGCGTTGGCCGTCGCGTCCGCATCGTCATACTCGGCGGGCTTTTGCAGCGACTGCGCGCCGATGAACGTGGCGTGGTCGGTGTTCTTGCGGTGTACGAGCGGAATGAAGCCGTTCTTCGACAGCTCGGCTTCGCGGCGATCGGAGATCGCGATTTCCGTCGGGCACTTCATGTCGACGCCGCCATCGTCGGTCGGGAACGTATGGCAAGGCAGATTCTCGACCGTGCCGCCCGACTCGACGCCGCGGATCAGCGAACACCAGCCGTACTGCTTGAAGGACCGGTTGATGTTGACGCCCATCGCATACGCGGCATTGGCCCACCCATAGCGGTTGTGGTCTGAGCCGTTGGTGTCTTCCTCGAAATCGAATTCGTCGACCGGGTTCGTCTTCGCGCCATACGGCAGGCGAGCGAGGAAGCGCGGCATCGCCAGACCCACGTAGCGCGCGTCTTCAGTGTTGCGCATCGAGTTCCACGCGGTGTATTCGAGGTTCTGCGTGAAGATCTTCGTCAGATCGCGCGGGTTCGCCAGCTCCTGCCACGATTCCATCTGCAGCACCGAAGGCGCGGCGCCCGTAATGAACGGCGTGTGCGAAGCAGCCGAGACCTTCGCGATCGAACCGAGTAGGTCGACATCAGGAGGTGTATGGTCGAAGTAGTAGTCTGCAACAAGGCACCCATACGGCTCGCCACCGAGCTGGCCGTATTCCTCTTCGTAGACCTGCTTGAAGAGCGGGCTCTGATCCCAGGCAAGGCCCTTGTAGCGGCGCATCGTGCGATGCAACTCGGTCTTCGAGACATCCATGAAACGGATCTTCAGATGCTCGTCGGTCTCGGTGTTCGAAACAAGGTGGTTCAGGCCGCGCCAGGCCGATTCGAGCGCCTGGTAATCCTCGTGGTGCAGGATCAGGTTGATCTGCTCGGAGAGCTTGTGGTCGATCTGCGCAATGATCGCGGCAATGCTCTTGTAGGCATCGTCGCTGATCGTGACCGTCTGAGCCAGCGCCTGCTCGGCGAGCGTCTGGACCGCATGCTCGACGGCTTCACGCGCTTCGTCGGTCTTGGGACGGAATTCTCGCTCCAGCAGTTGCGTGAAATCGGACTGGGTCTGCTGGGTCGTGGACTGGGCCGCAACGGCCCGGGCTTCCTGTTTCGCCATAATGTTCTTCCTGAATCGTTTTGCGGTCAGTTCGCGGTGGTGTCGTCAGTACCCTGGCGTTCAAGCTTCGGTGCAGCCGCCAGCGATTTGAGCAGGGCCGGGTCCTGCAGCAGCTGTGTGACGAGCGTCTCGGCGCCCGACTTGCCGTCCATGTAGGTCTGCAGATTCGCGAGCTGGGTGCGCGCTTCGAGCAGCTGGCGCAGCGGCTCGACCTTGCGCGCGATCGCCGCGGGCGAAAAATCCTCCATGCTCTCGAAGGTCATGTCGACCATCATCTGGCCTTCGCCCGTCAGCGTATTCGGCACGGCGAACGCCACGCGCGGCCGGATCGCTTTCATGCGCTCATCGAAATTGTCGATGTCGATTTCCAGGAAGCGCCGGTCGGTGACAGCCGGTAGCGGCTCGATCGGGTGCTTGCCCGAGAGGTCGGCGAGCACGCCCATCACGAACGGCAGCTCGACCTTCTTCTCCGAGCCATAGACCTCGACGTCGTACTCGATCTGCACACGCGGCGCACGGTTGCGCGCGATGAATTTCTGCGAACTGCTGGAAGCGGACATGAAAGAGGCTCCTGAACGGTGGTCAATGGACGGCGAGCTCAGCGGACCGGCTCGTCTGAATGAAGGGGGATCGCCTCGAACGTGAGCGCGCAAGCCGGTGCGGCAGATGCATCGGACACTGCGATTGCAATGCGCAAGAGCGTGGCTTTCGCGACGAAGGCGTCGAGCCAGAGCGCGGACAGGCGCGGCAGTACGTGCTGCTCGATGAAACCGATCAGTACGCGCGCGCCGGTCTCCTGCACAAGGCACCGGCCAACGACGTAATCGACGACCGCGTCGTCGTATGTGAGCGCGATGTCGTGGCTGTCGGCCATGCGCTTCACAACCCGGCCCAGATGCAGGCGCACGATGCTGGCGAGCGCGTTATCGGCCAGCGGCCGGTACGGCACGACAGCGACGCGCCCGAGGAACGCCGCCGGGAAGGCCTTGAGCAGTTCCGGCGTGAGCGCCTCGCGCAGTCCCTCCAGGTCCGGCGCGAGCGAAGGATCGGCGCACAGGCTCGCGCTCAGATCGGAGCCCACGTTGCTCGTGAGCAGAATCGTCGTGTTGCGGAAATCGATGTAACGGCCGTCGCCATCTTCCATGTAGCCCTTATCGAACACCTGGAAGAACATCTCGTGCACGTCGCGGTGCGCCTTCTCGATCTCATCGAGCAGCACCACCGAATACGGGCGACGGCGCACGGCTTCAGTCAGCACCCCACCCTCGCCGTAACCGACATAGCCGGGCGGCGCACCTTTCAGGCCCGACACCGTGTGGGCTTCCTGATACTCGCTCATGTTGATCGTGATCAGGTTCTGCTCGCCGCCATACAGCGCTTCGGCGAGCGCCAGCGCCGTTTCGGTCTTGCCGACACCGGAGGGACCGGCGAGCAGGAACACGCCCAGCGGCTTCTTCGGGTCCGTGAGACCGGCACGCGCGGTCTGCACGCGCTCGCCGATCTGGCGCAGCGCGTCGGTCTGACCGATCACGCGAGATTCGAGCGTGGCGGGCAGTGTGCGCACGGCCGCCACCTCGTCCGTGACCATGCGGCCCGTTGGAATTCCGGTCCAGTCCGACACGATTTCCGCGACAATGGCCTCGTCGACCTCCGGAAAGACGAGCGGTGCATCGCCCTGCAATTCGGCAAGCTTGCGTTCGAGATCCTGCAACGTCACGACCGAAACCGGCACCCGGTCCGGCCCACCGTCGATCGGCACGATACATTCACGCGCCGCGAGCAGTTCCTGCGCTGCGGCAGCCTGCTCCCGCCAACGGGCCTCAACCGCCACCTCTTCCAAAGCCAGTGCATCCATGCGCGAACGAACGCCTGTCAGCGTCTTGTCGGCATCGAGGCCGATGCGCGCTTCTTGCACGAGCAACGCTTCCTCGGCCCGTGCGGCTGCAAGACGCTGCCGTACATCGTTCAGCTCGCGTGGCGCTGCATGTTGCGACAGCGCGACTCGCGCACATGCGGTGTCGAGCAGGCTGATCGCCTTGTCCGGCAACTGACGCGACGGAATGTAACGGTGCGAGAGCGTGACCGCCGCGCGGATCGCCGCGTCGCGCACCACGACGCCGTGATGCGTCGAAAACGTTTGCACGAGACCGCGCACCATATCGACGGCAGCCGCTTCGGACGGCTCTGCCACCTGCAGGACCTGAAAGCGGCGCGTGAGTGCCGGGTCTTTCTCGATGTGGCGCTTGTACTCCGTCCAGGTCGTCGCGCCTACGGTACGGATTGTGCCGCGCGCCAGCGCGGGCTTCAGCAGGTTTGCCGCGTCACCCGTGCCGGCCTGACCACCCGCCCCGATCAGCGTGTGGATCTCGTCGATGAAGAGGATCACGGGCACAACCGACTTCGCGGCCGCTTCAAGCAGCCCTTTCAGACGCGCTTCGAATTCCCCCTTCATGCTCGCGCCCGCGAGCAATGCGCCGACATCGAGACTCAACAGCCGCACATCGGCCAGTTTCGGCGGCACGTTGCCCGACGCAATGCCATGCGCGAGCCCTTCCACGACGGCGGTCTTGCCGACCCCGGCCTCACCCGTCAGAGCGGGTTGTTCTGCCGGCGGCGCAGCAGCACATCGATCATCGTGCGGATCTCGCGCTCGCGGCCAATCACCGGATCGATCCCGCCATCACGCGCGCGGGCCGTCAAATCGGTACAGTACTGCTCGAGTGAGGCGCCCTTCGATGCAGTGGGCATCGCGCCGGACGCCTCGCCGGGTGTGGCTGCCGAAAAATCACTGTGGTCATAGGGCGCATCGGCGGCTTCGGGGGAGCCGTCGATCCACGCGGGCAGCACGTCGTCCAGTGCGTCGACGGGGATCTTGCCGAACGCCGAAGAAATCGACAGCAGTACGCGCCGCAGTTCGGGCGTCGACACGAGCGCAGCAACGAGCCACGCACCGCGCACACGGCGGTCGCCATGTCTGAGCGTCGCAAGCACCCACGCACGTTCGATGGCCGACTCGATATGCCACGAGAAATCGCTGATCGAGCTGGCGCCAGCGGGCAGCGCCGCGAGCGCCCGTGCGAAGTCGCGATCGAGCACGTCGCGGTCGATGCCCGCGTGCCGCACGATGCGATGCAGATCGCTGTCCGGTTGCTGCAGCAGCTGGTGCAGCCAGTGGATGAGTTCCACGTGCGGGTTGCCCCGCAGCTTGCAGAACTGCGTTGCCGATTCGATGCTGCGGTAAAGCTGAACCCCGAGCTTGCCGAACAGTGCCCGGCGTGAAATCGTCATGCGTACCTTCTTGTTGTCCTTCGGTGTTTTCCTGGCCCCGCCAGAGCGATCAGGAGTCCTATTCAGGCGGCAGATGCGCCAACTCTGCTGGCATGCAATTGCGGCCTTAATCCACTGCCCCGTTTCAAACCGTGAGAACGAGAAAAATCTCCCAAGGCGCGCATTATTCTCACGAATACGCGTCGCCGCCAACTTACGCGCAGAGGCGAATCCGAGTCGAATCGTACCTCACGCCATCACATCCCGACCAATACCCTACTGCAATCATCGGATTCGCCGCCCAGCGAACCATACACAAGCCTTACAACCATCAAGTCATTGTTAATGTTAGGAAATTTAGATTTATTTACAGAAACTTTGACACTTTTTCTGCAAGCACTGATTATCATGATGTTTTATCTTTATTGACTTTTACATTTGACGTTATCTGACATTTATTGACCACAAAAATCCCCTTATCTCAAATTCCTGATAATTCACCACTAGATCAGGATGACTCAACCGGGGGATAGACGGGTCCCTGCGACTCATGTTTAAAATGCGGGCTTCCTGTCACCGGACACCGCCGATGCGCTCCCTACGCCTGCCCTGGCGCCGCCAACCGGAAGTCGCGCACACCGAACCTGTGCTGCGCGACGGGCGCGGGCGACGCTCGGCCAGCATCCCCGAATCCGACCTTCCAGCACGCGAAGCGCCTGACCGTTCGCCAGGCGATGACGCCGTGCTCGGCCTGATCGGCATCGGAAGCATAGACAGCGCCGCGGCGAATGCACGCGCTCCGGCCCCCTGCCCCACCCGGCGACGCCGACAGCGCCGAGGCGCTTGTCGATGCACTGCATGCACAGTACTGGCGCGCCCTTGCCGATCCCCAAGCGTCCCTAAGCGGTTCGTGGGCGCCGCAAGTGGACGAGCCGTCAGCACACGCGGCAACACACGACGCGCCGGACGAGTGGCACGCTCAGGACGTTCATCGCGAATCCTCGTCAATCGAAGCCCTGCTTTCGGGCGAACGCACGCTCGACGATGTGTTCGGCCGGCTGGAAGGCAACCCCGCGCTCGAAGAAGCGTCCGTTCCGGAAGTGCTGCGGCTCTTTGCTCCCCCTGAATATCACGCGGCCGAGGCACGTCGCGCACCTGCCCTGCCGCCTGCGCTCACCCGGCGCGAGCACCACGCGCTGTCGGTCGACAGCCCGCTTGCCGCACCTGCACGTGAGGAAAAAGAATGACCCGGCTGAATGCTTCCGATTCGCCTCACACCCATCGCCTGAGCAACACCCCACTCATCGAGCAGATTGAGCGCATCGAGACGCGCGTGCGCGCCCAGCCGACCACCGCCTCGCATCGCTGGGCGCTGTTCCAGTTGCTGTGCGTGACAGGTGACTGGGCGCGCGCCATGCAGCAATTGCAGACGTGGGCAAAGCTCGACCCGCAGCAGGCACCGACCGCGCAGGCCTGCCGCGACCTGATTCGCGCCGAACGCTGGCGGGCAAGAGTTGTCTCGGGACAGGAACGCCCGGGATTCGTCCACGAACCGGCCGAGTGGGTCAAGGAATTGGTCGGCGCGCTGCGGCTTACGGCAGATGGGCAAAGCGAGGCCGCCGACAAGGCGCGCGAACGGGCGCTGGAGGCGGCGCCGCTCATCGCCGCCCGTACGCCACAGGGAGTCGCGAACTGGATTGCAGATAGCGATTCGCGCTTCGGTCCAGTCTGCGAAGTCATCACGGCGGGGCACTACCGCTGGGTGCCATTCGCCGATCTGGCTGCATGGCGCGTGTCGTCACCTGCGAACCTGATCAATCTCGTCTGGGCACCGTGTGTGCTGACGTTGACCGACGGCAGCGTCGTACGTGGCTTCATGCCTGCGCGCTACCCCGGTTCTGACACTGCTGCCGATACGCTGCGGCTCGGTCGCGAAACGGTCTGGCACGAAGCGGGGCGTACCGCCGTCATCGCCCTCGGACAGAAAACCTGGACGACCGAACAGGGCGACTTCGGTCTGTTCGAGCTGGCCAACACGGAGTTCGGCGCGCACGTATTGCCGATGGCGGCAGACGGCGCGACCACCGAGGAGCAGGTTGATGACCGGGAATAAGAAGCATCCCGCGCCCGTCGACACGCTGGCCGCACGCACACCGCGGCGGGCCAACGCGCACATGATGCCAACACTGCTCGACCGGCTGCGCGATGATGCGCCCTACCGCCCGATCGAAGCGCCCGAGGAATACACGGTGACGCGCAAGCAGATGCGCGACATCGTGCAGCGCGATCTGGCCTATCTGCTCAACACCACGAGCATCGAAGACCAGCTCGATCGCGAGCGCTATCCGCAGGCGGCCGCATCGACGGTCAACTTTGGCGTGCCGCCCCTCGCGGGCACCTTTCTGGCGTCGCGCCAGTGGAACGACATCGAGCGGATGATCCGGCAGGCCATTACCGATTTCGAGCCGCGGCTGATCCCCGATTCGCTGGTGGTGGCGCCCCGTCATGCGCTCGACGCCAGCGACCATCACCACGTCCTCGCGTTCGAGGTGCGCGGCATGGTTCACATGGACCCGTATCCGCTCGAATTCATGGTGCAGAGCTCGCTCGATCTGGAGACGAGCGAGATCCAGATCACCGGCATGCGCGCCAGTTGAACGCGACGCACCACAACGACAACAACGAGACCCATCCGATGGACCCGCGACTGCTCGACTATTACAACCAGGAACTCATCTACATGCGCGAGCTCGCCACAGAGTTCGCGCAGGCGCACCGGAAGATCGCGCGCCGCCTCGGCATGCAGGCGGGCGAAGTGGCCGACCCTTACGTCGAGCGCCTGATCGAGTCGTTCTGCTTCATGGCCGCACGCATGCAGATCAAGCTCGACGCGGAGTTTCCCCGCTTCACGGGGCGGCTCCTGGAAGTGATCTACCCGAACTACGTCGCGCCGACACCGTCGATCGCGGTCGCGCGCCTCTATCCGGGCCGGGCCGAAGGCAATCTCGCCGAGGGGTATCGCATCGCGCGCGGCACGTCGTTCACCGCTCGAGTTCCCGACGGCGAGAAAACCGCTTGCCAGTTCACCAGCGGCCAGGACGTGACGCTGTGGCCGCTCACGATCACCGAAGCTCGCCTGACCGGCATTCCGCCCGACATTCCGGCGCTCGACCGCTATGTGCCACCCGACACGCAGGTGCGTGGCGCACTGCGGTTGCGGCTGTCGACCACCGGCGACATGCGCATCGCGGACCTGAAGGGACTCGACCGGCTGCCCGTGTATCTCTCGGGCGACGAGCAGGTTGCCTCGCACCTGTTCGAGCTGCTGCACGTCGCGGGCGTCGCGTCCGTGATCGCCGCGCCTGGCGAATTTGGTGCACCGGGCCGTCCGCCCGCGGCCGTCACGCAGAGCGCGGTCGAACATGAAGGGTTACGCACCGATCAGAATCTGCTGCCGCTCACCTGGACCAAATTCCATGGGCACAACCTGCTGCATGAGTACTTCGCGTGTCCGGCGCGGTTCTGGTTCTTCGCGTTGAATGGGCTTGCCGAAGGCCTGTCCCGCGTGAACGGTCGCGAAGTCGAAATCGTCGTACTGCTCGACCGGGCGCCGGGCCAACTCGCGAACCTCGTCGACGCGTCGCGCTTTGCGCTCTTCTGTACCCCTGTCATCAATCTCTTCAATAAGCATACTGATCGCATCGAAATCTCGCCGCGCGACACCGAGTTTCATCTGGTGCCCGCACGCCTTGCGCCACTCGACTACGAGGTGTTCTCGGTCGAGACGGTGTACGGACAGGTGGCGGCGACCTCGGATGAACAGGAATTCCGCCCGCTCTACCAGACGCTGAACAACGACGAAGGCAATCACGGGCGGTACTTCTCGACCCGGCGCGAGCGGCGGCTCGTGTCGGATTCGGCGCGCCGTTACGGCACGCGCACACCCTATGTCGGCACCGAAGTGTTTCTGTCGCTCGTCGACCAGCACGAAGCGCCCTATGGCGAAAACATCCGATTTCTGTCGGTCGATGCGCTGCTGACAAACCGCGATCTCGCGACGCTTGTGCCGCGCGACGGCGTGCGGGACCTCGAGACGGCGCAATCCGCGCCTGTCGACAGCATCGGGCTCATTCGCCCGCCGAGTCCACCATTGCCACCGTATGCCGAGCGCGAGATGGCGTGGCGTCTGATCCGCCAGCTCAATTTCAACTACCTGCCGCTCGACGAGCTCGATCACCGTGAGGGCGGCCAGAGCCTGCGCGATCTGCTGCGCCTTTATCTTGCGGACAGCGATACAGGACACAGCCGCCAGGTCGAAAGCCTCGTCGGCGTGAAAACGCGCCCTGTGACGCGCAAGCTGCCGGGTACCGGCCCGATGACCTTCGGGCGCGGCATCGAGTGTGCGCTGACCGTCGACGAGACGGGTTTCTCGGGCGTGAGTCCCTATCTCTTTGGCGTGATCCTCGAGCACTGGCTCGCGCGCCACGTGTCGATCAACAGCTTCACGCAGACCGAGCTGCACTCGATGCAACGCGGCCGCATTGCGCGCTGGCCGGTGCGCACGGGCACCCGCGGAGTCCTGTGATGAAGCGTGCCAGCCTGCCCGCACTAGTGCGCGACAGCACACTCTCGCCCGAGCTGCTCGAACGCCTGCAGGCCGAGCCGTGGCGCTTCGGCTTCCTGTCACTGCTGCGGCGCATTGGCGCAAACGCGGCCATCGATCCGGTCGGCACCGCCCGCCGACCCCAGGCGGAGCCGTTCCGGCTTGGGCAGCAGCCGAGCCTCGCGTTCGCGCCGCGTGAAGTCGCGAGCGTGCAGGAAGCCGCTGGGCGACTCAAGGTGCGGCTGTTCGGTCTCGGCATGCTTGGACCTAACGGGCCGCTGCCGATCCACGTGACTGAGATGGCGAAGGATCGCGAGGATAGTCGCCGCGACATGACGACGGTCGACTTCTTCGACATTTTTCATCACCGGTTCTTCACGCTGTTCTATCGCGCGTGGTCGTCGGCACAGGCGACGGCTGGCCTTGACCGGAAAGACGACGAGCGGTTTTCGTTCTACATCGCAGGCCTCACCGGGCAGGACACGCGTGAAATCGCGGATCGCCCCCTGCCCTCGCATGCCCGTCTGGCGGCGTCGGCTCACCTTGTGCGCGAATCGCGCAATCCGGACGGACTGCGCGCCACGCTTGCACACTACTTCGGCGTGCCGGTCGCGATCGAGGAGAACGTGTTCCACTGGATCGAAATCGATCCGGCCGACCAAGGCCGTATGGGCCGTCCCGGCCCCGCCTCGACGATGGGCCAGGCCGCGATGCTCGGCCGCGTCGCGCCGGATCGTCAGCACCGATTCCGCATCGTTATCGGCCCGGTTGATCTCAATGCGTATCTGCGCTTCACGCCCCAGGGCGAGGATCTTCCGCGGCTCGTCGAATGGGTGCGCGCGTTCGTCGGCTACGAACTGGAATGGGAGCTCGAATTGCGCATCAAGCCCGAGAGCGCGCCGCCGGCGGTGATGGGCGGTCAGCAGCGCATGGGATGGTCCGGCTGGCTGGGCCGCCCGAGTCTGGACAGGCCGATTACCGGTATGCGGTTCGAACCCGAACGCTACGCGAAGTCTTTCAATCGCCGCGACACTGAATCCGAAAATCGACAATGAGCAAAAAAACATCCGCGCAGCGGCTCGAATCCGGCAAGGACCCCATCAAGGGTGCGCCGCATCACGACTGGCTCGCACCTGTAAGCGACGCCGCGCCCTGCGGCTCGGACCTCGAATACGACCACGACTTCGTCGTGTTGTTTGCGAGTGCAGCGCCGAAACAGGACGTGCAGTACGGCGCGTTTGTCGGCGCGCCTGATCCTCTTAACTGGAGCGAAACCGAACGCGACTGCCGACGACTCATGATCCGCACGAAAGACATGCGGGTCGCGGTGCTCTACACGCGGTGCCGTACGCGGCTCGGCGGTGCGGCGGGTCTCGCCGAGGGCACTGGGCTGCTGGCCGCCTGGCTGGAGGCGTTCGCCGCGCACGTGCATCCGCAGCCCGACGTCGACGGCGAGCACGACGCGGCACTCGAAATGCGGATGAATGCGCTGCAGGCGCTCGCCGATCCCGAGGGGTTGCTCGCGGACGTGCGAGAAATCGTCCTCACGAAGTCGACGCTGGCACGACTGCAGGTGCGCGACGTCGAGCGCGCGTTCGCGCATCCGCGCGCCGCCGATGCGCTCGCGCCCGAGTCCGTTGCGCAGCAGTTGCAGGATCTGCGCACGCACCAACCCACAGTCTTGGCGGGCTTCGACGAGGCGGTCGCGAATCTTGCCGCGATCGACGACTGGTGCACCCGTCATCTCGAAGCGTACCAGCCAGACCTGTCGCCGCTGACGCGGCTGCTCGGCAGGTTAGGCGCGCCCGCGCAGGTGACCGCGTCCGAACCGGTCGACGCATGCGCGGAACGCGTTCCTGAAACGGACGAATCACTGGAAAGCGACGCGGCAGCCGTGCCCGAACCGTTAAATGCCGCACCTGTTGCTGTTCCCGAAAGCACGACGGCGCAATCCGGCTCTGCACCGGCTGATCGTCAGGCGGCGCTTGCCATGATCCGCACGGCCCGGACGTGGTTCGAAACGCACGAGCCGAGCAGCCCGATTCCGGTGTTGCTCAGGCATGCCGAGCAGTTCGTCGGCAAGCGCTATGCCGAGATCGTGCGTGCCATTCCCGCAGAGTTGCTGGCTGAATGGGAGCAGGCGGATGGCGCGTCGTGACCGTACGCATGTGGGAAGGAAATTAGCCGATTGCGTTACGAACCCATATTCCACCGGTTGCCGCCATGTAACCGGCTCATTGCCACTTATCTTGAAAGTATGGAGATACGAATGCACATGCAACTGACCCGACTTGCCGTCATAACACTCGCCTCCAGTCTTTTGCTCGCCGCCTGCAACTGGCTGCATCAGGGACCAGGTGCAGCCGATATTGACGGCGCTGTGCGTCGGGCGCTGGATGCGGAAAACAGAGGCGGTCTGAATGCGCTTGCCGGCAGCCCGCTGCCCACATCCGACGGTGTCGCGTCGGTGAAGCCCGATGGCGACTGCGCGAAAACGGGAAGCACAAACGGTGTCGAGGCCTTCACCTGCGGCGTCAGCATCGTCCTGAAGCGTGGTGGGTCCGGCGATGCGGGCACAACCCTTCACGCCGAACTGCAGTTTGCACGCGACAGCGATGGTCACTGGCAGACCTCCGGTGTCGACCGCGCGATTGCGGTCGGCACGGCGACGTCGATTATTGACCAGGCAGGGCGCGCGCTCTCGGGGCAGCCTGCCACGAATCCGCAGTGACGCTCGTCGCAGACGAGAGCATGGTATCCGTTTTGGAGACCATGTGCGGACGATGCCCGTAAAACCCGGCGCGCCCCTGATGCGGGCAACGGGCAGATTGAAAGCAGCCAGATCTTTGGAGAAGAGTTGGCTGCCGCTTGAACAATGACAACCGGTATTGGCCGCATTTGCGCTCGAGGCTGGCATAGGGAGAAACGTGGGATGTTTAAACGCGGGATTGTGTTGGTATTCATGGCGCTTGGCCTGCTCGCCGCCGGCTGCGCGACGGTCGTATCGGATGACTATTCGCCGGAGTTCAGTGGCGATTTCACCGTTACCGATAATTCGGGCGACCAGACCCTGAACCAGAAAGTACTGAAAATCACATTGCATGACGGTTCGGGCAACGTGATTGCAGTGGGCTCGGACAGGCCTGAAGTATGGCTCACCCGATGTCGCTCGCAGATTGGCAGCTTCGGGCACAGCGATGACGGCCATGAAATCCACGAAATGTGGTGTCTTGGTTCAGACAGGTTCAGCTACCTGTTTGTACATGGAAAACCTGGGCTGGAGGTACCGGAAGCGCTGATGATGAAGATGTTCAAGGACAGGCACGATGTGAAGTCCGGTTCCGGCTACGTCCTGCGCCGTTACATCCCCAACATGATCACGGTGACATACGCGCTGGAAAGGCAGGTTCCCCGTGATTAAGGTCTGCCCGCCTCGCCACTCACTGTAGGTATCGGCAATGCCTTGCACAGTGGGAAGAAGCAGATAGCTCGTGAAAGCGCTGCAAGACAAACGTATGCGACGGGACGGAAGACAGGAGCATGAGCGACCAACACTATTCGGCTGGCATCGGCGACCTAAAGCGAATGGTCTGGCGACAGCCGCGCAAGCCGGTTGAGAAAAAAACACCGCGGACAGGGCCGCGCTCGTTGCTGCGCGCGTCGATAGTAGCGATCGTCGTATCAGTGTTTGCCACCTGGGTGTGCCTCGACGCAATATTGAGTGACGCGCCTCGTACGGTTCCCGCCCACCATACCGGGAAGTGACGATGACACGACGAACGATTTCGATGGCGATCGTCTTGATCGTCATGGCTTAGATGCTGCAGTACGGTAGTGGCGCGCGCGCCGAGTACCGTGAGCAATGGATGGGCGCGGAAGAGCTGCAACACGAAACACAACGGCATGCGCCCGCCTCGACCAAAACGCGCAACGCCACGCATGGCCCGGACAGGCAGGCCGATGCGGCAACCGTGGGCTGCCCTCATACGCGGCAGCGCACGCAACCGATGGAAAACGATCCGATCGCGGCATTTGCGGCCCACACGGGAAAAACAGCATGATGAAGTCCTGCCAGACGACCGGCAGGCGAGTCCCGTCGTGACCGACGGTTTCATCGAAACCAGCAAGCCGCGCCCCATGAGCCTTGAACACGAGTCACACGAAAACGAAAAACCGGCTCTGTGCTCCGCGGAAACACGGGTCCGGTATTCGACGACGCTCGATCGCCTTGCTAAACGTTGTGGTTAGCAGCCGGCGACCCTAAGAACATTTCATGGCGCTCGCCACTAAACATTGCTGTCCACTCAATATCACTGCTGTCGCCGTCATGCCGGTACTCCGTCGCGGAGAAGACGATCTGAAAACCATAGTCGTGGCCGAATCGCTTCAACTCGTTGATATACCGGCCCAGGTCGATATCGTGAATTTCGTGCTGCTTGGGCGTGTCGAGAATCAGGAATTGCAGGGGTACCTCGCCGTTGAGTTCCGCCAGAGCCTGAATGACGGCCGCATGGTAGGCGAGGACCACCCGTACTTTCGTGCTGCCTTTGAGTTGGGCCAGTGACTCGGAACCAAACGTTGGTATGAAATCATCCTTGAATCGAATATCGTCCGAGACGTTGCTTGTCTGCAGAATGTCCAGCCACTTCAACAGAGCGTCCTTGATGGCGACGCGAAGCTTCACCACCCCGGGAGTCATCTCAGCGTCACGCGTCAGCGCCTGAACCCTATCGATGGCTTTGTCACGCTGCTCGATCGCCTCGGCGAGTCGCTTGCCCAGCAATTCCGCCCGTTCGATATCGCGTTTTCGCATTTCAAGATCGAGTACTTGGGAGGTCAGCGAATCGAGCGCAGATCGAGTCGCCTGCGCGACTGAGCTGTTCGCCGACGTATCACGCTGATTCTCGAGATCACTGATATGTAATCGGACCTGCTGCTGTTGCTGGAGAAAGGACTCTTTTCGCAGCGCATTGTGAACCGAGATCCGCTCCAGATCCTTGATCTGATCCCGGAGGTACAGCAAGTTCTTTGCGTAAGACTCGGTGCTGAACGCAAACAGTCCGCACCCCTCCACGCCGCAGATCTCGTTGAATGACGCAAATACGCGCTTCGCTTCTTCGTTCAAGTTCAGCGTCGCGACTTCCTCCTCGATCTCCGAGACGATCTGTGCCATGTTGACGCTGCGCTTGTCGATCTCAGCCACCTCAGCCTCAAGATCACGCAGATTCCTGCGTCGTTCTCCAATAAGCTGCTCCAGGGCGGCGACCGCCGCAGTGTTGGTAACTCCGGTCTGTTGCAGGCGGTCCATCTCGGTTCTGAACTTCACCAGCTTGCCCGTCACGTCCTGCAGCGAATCTGGATCGCCAGTCGTGGCTGAGCCGTCGGCCGCTCGGCGCCTGTCCAGCACCGGAGCAAGAATCTTCCGCGGTCCTTCGCTGAACCGAACTGGAACACGCAACGCGGCGCGTCAACGCTGCCACCCTTCATCGCTTGAGCGATGGGCCAAAATCGACAGCGGACAGACCAATGCTCGATGATGGGCTCGGTGATGGGCTGAAAAACAAAAAGCCCCGTAAGTCCTTGAACTTACGGGGCTTTTTCACCGCTTTTGGCGGAGACGGAGGGATTCGAACCCTCGATCCAGGTTTTGGCCCAGATGCTCCCTTAGCAGGGGAGTGCCTTCGACCTCTCGGCCACGTCTCCCAAACTTTCGCTCGCGCAGGGAGTCAGCGCGACGAAGCCAAGATAATAGCGGGCCGAACCGCCAAGGTCAATGTCTGACGAACATTTTTTGTGCCAATTTCGTCATTCACGGAGAATTTTTTCACACGGCCGCACTAACACCACTCACGAACGGGACGCTCCTGTACGCCCCGCCCTTTACATCGAATTACGCCTGATCCAGTTCGAAAGCCTTATGCAGCGCGCGCACGGCGAGCTCCATATACTTTTCGTCGATCAGCACCGAAATCTTGATTTCGGAGGTCGAGATCATCTGAATGTTGATGCCCTCTTCCGACAGCGTGCGGAACATCGTGCTTGCAATGCCCACGTGCGAGCGCATACCGACGCCCACCACCGACACCTTCGACACCTTCGGATCGCCCAGCACCTGCTCGGCTTGCACGTGACCCTTCACCTGATTCGTGAGAATGTCCATGGCGCGCTGATAATCGCCGCGGCCCACGGTAAACGTGAACGCCGTTTTGCCTTCGACGCTCTGGTTCTGGATGATCATGTCGACGTCGATATTCGCGTCTGCCACCGGGCCGAGAATCTGATACGCGATGCCCGGCTTGTCGGGCACACCCATCACGGCAATGCGAGCTTCGTCGCGCTGAAACGCGATGCCCGAGATGACTGCTTTTTCCATAGTCTCGTCTTCTTCAAAAGTAATCAGGGTGCCCGACTTCATTTCAGCGTCGAGCGGGATGAGCGGATCGGTCAGGCTCGACAGCACGCGCGTCTTGACCTGATATTTGCCGGCGAACTCCACCGAGCGGATCTGCAGCACCTTGGAACCCAGGCTTGCCATTTCCAGCATTTCTTCGAACGTCACGCGATCGAGCCGGCGCGCTTCTTCCACCACGCGCGGGTCGGTGGTATACACGCCGTCGACGTCCGTGTAGATCAGGCACTCGTCGGCCTTCAGCGCAGCCGCGACCGCGACCGCCGACGTGTCCGAACCGCCGCGGCCGAGCGTCGTAATGTTGCCCTCCGGGTCGATACCCTGGAAGCCCGTGATCACCACGACCTTGCCCGCTTCGAGATCGCGCAGCACGCGCTCGCCGTCGATTTCGCTGATGCGCGCTTTCGTGAACGCGCTATCCGTTTTGACCGGCACTTGCCAGCCGGCGTAGCTGACCGCGTCGACGCCGGCTTCCTGCAGCGCGATGGCGAGGAGGCCCGAGCTGACCTGCTCGCCGGTCGCGGCGATCATGTCGAGTTCGCGCGGGCTCGGCTGGGTCGTGATCTCTTTCGCGAGGCCGAGCAGGCGGTTTGTTTCGCCGGACATTGCCGACGGCACGACCACCATCTTGTGACCGGCCTTATGCCATTTCGCGACGCGCTTGGCGACGTTCTTGATGCGCTCGACCGAGCCCATCGAAGTGCCGCCGTATTTATGTACGATGAGTGCCATTGTCGTTCTGAACTGAAGGAGAAACCGCGCTGGCGCTTGCGACGACCGCACAAAAGCACAGGGGCGCAACGTCTCGTGAACGGCGGCAAAGTGTGTGGCGGCGTAGATGCAGCGCGTGCAGCACGCGCGGATTTGCCCGTGATTGATCGCTAATGGCTTACCGGAAAACTCGGATCACGATCGGAAAACCGACAAAAGCGACGGCAAAAGCGGGTCGGGCAAACAAGTTAACGTACCTGAAGAGGCGCAAAAAGACAAGCCGCAAAGGCCTCGGCGCCACTCGCGGACCACGCTCGGAACGCCTGTCGGAACTGGGCGGAAGGCGTTATTTGCGGGCACAATCGCACCCTGTTTCGCATGCGGCCAGGTCGCCGCAACGGTAGCCGGCCGGCCGGTCAGGCAATCAGCAGGTCCTCGCGCCACACAATCGTCACACGTGCTTCGTCAGGCGCCG
This sequence comes from Paraburkholderia phenoliruptrix, assembly GCF_902859825.1. Taxonomy (GTDB): domain Bacteria; phylum Pseudomonadota; class Gammaproteobacteria; order Burkholderiales; family Burkholderiaceae; genus Paraburkholderia; species Paraburkholderia phenoliruptrix. The sequence continues at coordinate 20,681 of NZ_CADIKB010000022.1, forward strand.
CTGGTGCCGGCAACAGCGCGCGATTCACGCCGAGCAAAGGCACGAACAGCAGCTCATCGCCGAGAAAAAGCAACGGCACGTCGCGCTTCCACGCGGGAATGCCACGCTCCTGAAAAAGGTTCTTCAGCGTTCGACTGCGCGCGCCCGGCGCGGCGCTCGTACGCATGCGCTCGCCGCCCCTGCGCGAACGCGCGCTCAGCACTGCTCGTCGAAGCAGGCTCGCGGGAATCGCGTCGTCAGCCGCGGGGTTGGGCGTGTTGGCGCTGTCGGCCGTGTTTGCGCGGTCCGTGATCGAGGCGTCGACCGGCTGGAAGATGAACGTGCCGCGCCACTGCGGCAAGCGCCAGATCGCTTGGCCTTGCCAGGCCAGTTCGCTGATCTCCCGCTCGGTGAATGCGCTTTCGTCGGCGGGATCGCGGCTGTCGCCCGCTTCCCAATGCACGAGTCCGCGATAGCTGCGCAACGCATGCCCCGCATGGTCGATGCGCAGTCGATGTCCGTCGCCGTCCGCGCCGACTTCACGCAGTTGACGCAGCGCATCGCCAAGACGCGCGCTCGACGCCGCGATAAAGCCTTGCTGGCGCATCCAGTAGCGCAGCAGATTGAGCGCGCGGTCGTCATCGAGCGCGATCAGCGCGTCATGCGCGAGCGCGCGCCCACCGTCGCGCGAGACCGCCTCCAGGTCGATGCGCGCAAGCGCGTCGAGCAAGCGCTGCGCCGCCGCCGCATGCGCCGCCGTCCGCGCCAGCGCATCGCGAAAGCCCGGGAAGTGGACCGTCAACGCGGGCGTGACTTCGTGGCGCAGCGCGTTGCGCGCATAGCGCGTGTCCGCGTTGGATTCGTCGTCGATCCAGTGCAGATGCCGGGCGCTCGCATAATGCTCGATCTGCGCGCGCAGCACATGAAGCAAGGGCCGCACGCGCTTTGCCGCGGCGCCCTCGGGCGAGAGCTCCGGCGCCATTGCCGCGAGGCCCGCCAGGCCCGCGCCGCGCAACAGTTGCAGCAGCACCGTTTCGGCCTGATCGTCCGCGTGCTGCGCGAGCCATAGCGAATGAATGCCGCGCTCCGCGCACAGCGCGTCCAGCGCGCGATAACGCGCGTCGCGGGCGGCGGCCTCGACGCTCACGCCGGCATCGCGCGATACGTCGACGCGACGCGCCGCGAACTCGACGCCACGCTCGCGCGCGAACGCCTCGCAATGGACGAGCCACGCGTCGGCGTTCGGACTCAGGCCGTGATGCACATGAAGCGCCACGCAACGCGACGCCCCGGCGACGCGCGCGGCGGCATCCAGCAATACGCTCGAATCGACACCGCCGCTCAACGCAATGCCGATGCGCGCATCCGCGGAAAGCGCGCGAAGCGCTGCGCCGACCGCCTCGAGAACGAGGCGGTCGGCAGGCGATTTCGCAGTGGAAGTCACGTCGCTAGCGCTGTAGGAACGCGTGTGCGCCGATGGACGAAAGAAAAGGCGCGCGGGCTCAGGCGCCCGGCGTCGTTTCCTTGAACTTGCCGTACGCCATGAGCCGTTCGAAACGGCGCTGACGCAGGTCGTTGATACTCATGCCCTGGAACTGGCGCAGCGAATCGGCGAGCGCGCGGCGCAGCAGCGCAGCCATGCCCTTCGGATCGCGATGCGCGCCGCCGAGCGGCTCGTTGACGATCTTGTCGATGAGACCGAGCGCTTTCAGCCGATGCGCGGTGAGGCCCAGCGCCTCGGCCGCTTCCGGCGCCTTGGCCGCGCTCTTCCACAGAATCGACGCGCAACCTTCCGGTGAAATTACCGAATAGGTCGAGAATTGCAGCATCAGCACACTGTCGCCGACCGCAATGGCCAGCGCGCCGCCCGAACCGCCCTCGCCGATGATCGTCGCGATGAGCGGGGTCTTCAGTTCGGCCATCACATACAGATTGCGGCCGATGGCTTCCGACTGCCCGCGCTCTTCGGCGCCGATGCCCGGGTAGGCGCCCGGCGTGTCGATGAACGTGAAGATCGGCAAGCTGAACTTTTCGGCGAGGCGCATCAGCCGTTCGGCCTTGCGATAGCCTTCGGGACGCGGCATGCCGAAGTTGCGCAGCGCGCGCTCCTTCGTGTCGCGGCCTTTCTGATGACCGATCACCATGCAGGCCTGGCCATTGAATCGCGCCAGACCGCCGACGATGGACAGGTCGTCCGCATAGCTGCGGTCGCCGTGCAATTCGTGAAAGTCGGTGAAGAGCTCGTTCACGTAGTCGAACGTGTACGGGCGCTGCGGATGACGGGCAATTTGCGAAACCTGCCAGGGCGTGAGGTTCGCGTACAGATCTTTCGTGAGCTGCTGGCTTTTCTTGGACAGCCGCTCGATCTCTTCCGAAATATCGACGGCCGAATCGTCCTGCACGAAGCGCAATTCTTCGATCTTCGCTTCGAGTTCAGCGATCGGCTGTTCGAAATCCAGAAAGGTGGTCTTCATTGGTTTTAATCCTTGGACTTACCGGCAGCGCGTATTCTAACCGCGCTCGCCGATGTCTAAACCACTTCGCAACTATCAGAACCTAACGTTTGATAGCCTTGAAAGCGGCAACGCTTCTCTTTTTCAGTAGTCGACCGGCAGCGGGTCGAGGCTACGCCACATATACCAGGTGGCGACGGTGCGCCACGGCTCCCAGTTCGCGGCGACCTCGCGCGCTTCGCTGCGCGTGACCGGCTCGCCGCTGAAGTAATTGACGCTGATGGCGCGAATCAGACCCAGGTCGTCGAGCGGCAGCACGTCCGGACGCGACAGGTTGAAGATGAGGAACATCTCCGCCGTCCAGCGGCCGATGCCGCGAATCTGTGTGAGCTCGGCGATCACCGCCTCGTCTTCCATGGACTGCCACTTGCCGACGTGCAGCGCACCCGACACGAAATGCTGCGCGAGGTCGAGCACATACTCCGCCTTGCGCTTCGAGAGACCGCACGCCGTCAGTTTTTCCTGGCCCAGCTTGATGAACTGCTGCGGCACGAGCTTCGGGCAGGCCGCCGCAACTTTCGTCCACACGGCCTGTGCGGACGCGACCGAAATCTGCTGACCGACCACCGAGCGCGCGAGCGTGACGAACGGATCGCCGCGGCTTAGCAGATGCACCGGGCCGAACTTCGGAATCAGCTTCTTCAGAATGCGGTCGCGCTTGACGAGGTCGGCGCATGCCTTGTCCCAGTAATCGGGACGCGTGGCCTCAGGCGCGAGGCCGGCGATCTGCACCGGCACCGCGACCTCGGTCGCGCTCGCCGCTTCCCCGCCCGCCGGCGAGGAAGCGCGAGTCTTGCGCACGATTTCGCCTTCCTGGCCTTCTTGCGTCTTTGCAACGCGCGCGAGTTCCTGCACGTCGCCTGCGAGTTCGGGAGGCAACGCGCCGTTGCCGCTCGTCGCCTTTGCACGCGCAGCCGTGGGTGACGACGCTTTCGCGCGCTTCGTGGCCGCCGCGCGAGGCGCGAGCACAGGCGCGGATGCGCCGTTCAGCGCGCGCTTGACGGTGCTCTTCTTCGACGCGCCAGCCGCGCTCTTCGCCGCCCCCGCGCCTTTCGACGATGCTGCCTTTACCGCGCCGCTTGCCGTGCGCGCCGACGTTCGAGTCGGCTTTGCCGCGGCTGCCGCGCCTGTTTGAGACGCGGCCCGTTTAGCCGGCGTCTTCGTGGCCGTTGCCATCCTGCCTCCTGCCTGGCGAGTCGTTCAGAGGGAAGTACGAGGTGCGCTCACACGCGCCGCCACTCGGTTAACCCGCCGGGTTTGTCTTCAAGTGCAACGCCGGCCTCGAGCAATTCGGCCCGGATCCGGTCTGCTGCCGCATAGTCCTTCGCCTGCTTCGCGGCCGCGCGCTCGGCGATCTTCGCTTCGATCGCGGCGGGCTCGAGCGCGTCTTCTACCGCCGCGCCCGCTGCCTGCTGCAGGTATGCACGCGGCTCGCGCCCGAGCAGCCCGAGCACCGCGCCCAGCGAGCGCAACTGACGGGCCAGCGCGGGGTCGCGCGTGCGGTTCACTTCTGTTGCCAACTCGAACAACACCGACACCGCAACCGGCGTGTTGAAGTCGTCATTCATGGCTGCCTGGAAACGCTGCGCATGCGCTTCGTTCCAGTCAAGCGCGGCGCCGTCCGGCGCGACGTCCGTGAGCGCCGTATAGAGGCGGCCGAGGGCGTTGCGGGCGTCGTCGATATGCACGTCGCTATAGTTCAGCGGCGAACGGTAATGCGCGCGTGCGATGAAAAACCGCACGACCTCGGCATCGTACTGCGCCAAAACCTCGCGAATCGTAAAGAAATTATTCAACGACTTCGACATCTTCTCATTGTCGATCTGCACATAGCCGTTGTGCATCCAATAATTCACGAAGGGTTGACCGGTCGCAGCTTCGCTTTGCGCGATTTCGTTTTCATGGTGCGGGAACTGCAGATCCTGGCCGCCGCCATGAATGTCGAAATGTTCGCCGAGCAAACTGCAGCCCATGGCCGAGCATTCGATATGCCAACCCGGACGGCCGCGGCCGTACTTCGAATCCCAGCCGGTATCGGCAGGTTCGCCGGCTTTCGACTGCTTCCACAGCACGAAGTCGAGCGGGTCTTCTTTAGCATCGTTCGCGGCGACGCGTTCGCCCGCACGCAGATCTTCGAGCGACTTGCCGGAGAGCTTGCCGTAGCCCGCGAACTTGCGCACCGCGTAGTTCACGTCGCCGTCTTTCGCCTGATACGCGTAGCCGTTCGCCTCGAGCGTCTCGATCATGCCGAGCATCTGCGGGATGAAGTCGGTGGCGCGCGGCTCGATGTCGGGCCGGGCGATGCCGAGCGCGTCCGCATCTTCGTGCAGCGCCGCGATGAAGCGATCGGTCAGCGACTTGATCGTCTCGCCGTTTTCAACGGCACGACGAATGATCTTGTCGTCGATGTCCGTGATATTGCGCACGTACGTCACCTCGTAGCCGAGCGTGCGCAGCCACCGCTGCACGATGTCGAACACGACCATGACACGCGCGTGACCCACGTGACAATAGTCGTACACGGTCATCCCGCAGACGTACATCCGCACGACGCCTGCTTGCAGCGGCACGAAAGTTTGCTTGTCACGCGCGAGCGTGTTGTAGATGCGCAGTGATTCCATAGAGAGCGGTGCGTGGGCCGAAAGAAATCCGCAATGTGTTGCATGCGTGCCGCCCGCGAAGCAAACGGCGCAGACGGACTGTTGCCTGACTCTGCCCGGCTCTGAGCAGACTATTGCCCGGCTGTTGAGACACGCACAGCAGCAAACCGGTGCACCTGGTGCGGCGGTCAGGCTGCTATCAAGGCGGAGACGACCACGAGTGGCGAAAAGACAGCCGGCGGTTCGACGGAACGCGCAGACCTTTTGTTAGAATGGCTCGGAGTATAACATCCAGACCCGAGCCTATGAAACCTTCCAGCGGCCGCGCGCGCAGCGCTGCGACCCTCGGCGCGACGGCGCCTGGTGCCCCGTTTAGTGCCACGTTTGCAGGCACGTTTGCAGCGTTGTCCGGTGCCTCGCGTGCCACCTCGACGCGCGACGTCCCGCAAGGCGCTCGCGGCAACATGGCACGCAGCTTCGCGCGCGCGTTCACGCTGCGTGTCACGGTGGCCCTCGCACTCGGCATGCTGCCGGGCGCCGCCGCCTTCGCGCAGAAAACGCCCACCATGCCGCAAGGTCCGGCCGTGCGCGACAACACGCCGGAAATCGACGCGTCCATCGCGCAGAAAGACTGGCAGGCCTCGCTGACGCAACTCGATGCGCGCATCGCGTCGAATCCGCGCGACGCCCAGGCCAAATTCAAACGCGCCACCGTGCTCGCGCACCTCAATCGCGACGACGAAGCGATCACCGCCTTCACCGAACTCACGCAGCTGTACCCCGAGCTGCCCGAGCCGTACAACAATCTCGCAGCGCTGTACGCGAAGCATGGCCGCTACGTCGAAGCACGCACCGCGCTCGAAACGGCGACCAAGGTCAATCCGGGCTACGGTCTTGCTTTTGAGAACCTCGGCGACCTGTATCTGCGCATGGCCAACGAAGCGTACCGGCGCGCGCAAAGCCTCGGCAAGACCAGTGCCACGACTGCGCAGCGCTTGGCCGACATTCAGAAAATCGTGTCGCCGCCCACGTCGGTCAAAGCGCCTAAACGGGCCGCTGCAGCGCCGGCCAACGCCACGGCCGGCGCCACCGCGGACATGACGCAAACGCCGAACTTCCAGTACGGCGGCGCACCCGGCTCGCTCGCCATGCCGCCTTACATGGCGCCCTCGCACTAACGCCGCCGAACTCGCGGTCACACGTTTTTTCCAACCCTGAGGATCTTCATGAAATGGTTGATGTTGGCGCTCGGCAGCGCCGCCCTGATCGCAAACGCCCCCGCGTTTGCCCAGTCCGGTTCGCAAGCCGCGCATCCGTCCGTCCTCCTCAAGACGTCGGAAGGCGATATTCGCGTCGAGTTGTATCCTGAGAAAGCGCCGAAAACCGTTGCGAACTTTCTCGACTATGTGAAGTCCGGTCAGTACAGCGGCACGATCTTTCATCGCGTGATTCGCGGCTTCATGATTCAGGGCGGCGGCTACACGCAGAGCTTCGCGGAGAAGCCCACGCGCGCGCCGATTCCGCTCGAAAGCCGCAACGGTCTGAAGAACACGGCGGGCACGCTCGCCATGGCGCGCACCAGCGACCCGAATTCGGCCACCGCGCAGTTCTTCATCAACACCGTGGACAACGCCGGCCTCGATTATCCGAACCCGGACGGCAACGGCTACGCCGTGTTCGGCAAGGTCACGAGCGGCATGGACGTGGTGAAGAAGATCGAAGCCACGCCGACCACCACGCGCGGGCCGATGGGCGACGTGCCGCAAAAGCCGATCGTGATCGAATCGGCCACGGTCGTCGGCAGCAAGTGATGCGTAAGCAACGGCAGTCAACAACGCAGTAACTAGCGCAACAGGTCACGCAAGGATAGACGCGTCGAACTCGCGCCACCGCGCGGCCCGCCGTCAATGCATGACAAGCATCGAAGCGCAGCAGGTTCGAAAAGCGCACGACGGCGCGCCGCGTCCTCTCCACCCAACCCGTTCATCAAAGGATTCCATCATGGTTGAACTGCATACGAACCACGGCGTCATCAAACTCGAACTGGACGCCGAGAAAGCGCCGAAGTCGGTTGAGAACTTCCTCAACTACGTGAAGGCCGGCCACTACGACAACACGGTGTTTCACCGCGTGATCGACGGCTTCATGATCCAGGGCGGCGGCTTCGAACCGGGCATGAAGCAGAAGCCGACGGCCGAGCCGATCAACAACGAAGCGAACAACGGCCTGAAGAACGTGAACGGCTCGATCGCGATGGCTCGCACGAACGACCCGCATTCGGCCACCGCGCAATTCTTCATCAACGTGAACGACAACGACTTCCTGAACCACTCGTCGCCCACGCCGCAAGGCTGGGGCTATGCGGTGTTCGGCAAGGTGGTCGAAGGCATGGACATCGTCGAGAAAATCAAGAAGGTCAAGACGGGTTCGAAGGGCTTTCATCAGGACGTGCCGGTCGACGACGTCGTGATCGAAAAGGCCGTGATCGTCGACTGATCGCGCACGCGCCTCGACTGGAAAAACTGAAAGACAGGCACCTTCAATGCTGCAAGAAACGCCGCTGCGAAGCGTCGCCGCGGGCGTGCCTGGCGAGGGCCGACGCCCGCACGCCGCACGCCCGTTCCTGTTCCTCTCCGACATTCATTTGAGCGAGGCGATCCCGCATACGGTCGCCGCGTTCGAACACTTCATTCGCGTCACCGCCGATCAGGCGGATTCGGTTTTCATTCTCGGCGATCTGTTCGAGTACTGGATCGGCGACGACATGCTCGGCGAGCCGTTCGCCGCGCGTATGGCGGCGCTGCTGCACACGCTCGCCGAGCGCGGCATCGCGCTCTACATCATGCACGGCAACCGCGATTTTCTGCTGGGCAAGCGCTTCATGAAAGCGGCCGGCGCGATCTGGCTGCCGGATCCCATCGCGATCACCGCATTCGGCACGCGCATCGCGCTCGCGCACGGCGACCGCTTGTGCACGGCGGACCGCGGTTATCAGATCTTCCGGCGATTCGCGCGCAATCGTCTCGCGCAGATGCTGTTTCTCGCGTCGCCCTTTTCGTGGCGTCAGGCGCTCGCGGAAAACATGCGGGCCAAGAGCGAGGATGGCCGCATGCGCCCCGTTTCGCTGAAGTACGACGTGACGCCGAAAGGCGTCGCCCGATTATTCAAGTGGTCGAAAGCCGCCACGATGATCCACGGGCACACGCACCGCCCCGCGCGTCACCGGGAACCGGGCGGCATACGCTGGGTGCTGCCCGATTGGGATCTCGATCACGGTGAACGGCGCGGCGGCTATCTGCGCATCGACTCTGAAGGAATCCGAGCGTTACCGCTCGATTGAGCTAAAGGATAGGGCCAACTACGGCGCGAGCCACACGAGTCACGCGAGCTACACCAGCCGGCGCGAGCACGACACGACGGCGACTGGCAGCGCGGCCCGTTGCGCCCCACCGCTTCCCCGCGCCACGCATGGCGAGCACGGCGCACGCGCCGCTTCACGCATTCAACGCGCCGCCACGGCCCCGTCCACCTTGCCTGCGATCGCTGCAGACAGGCGGCGCAAATCGAGCAACGCCGCGTCGGCGCCTTGCAGCCCTTCGAGACTCGTGCCGAGATGCTCGAGCGCCATGACGATTTCATCGATGCGCTTGGCCTGCGTCGCCGCGTGATCGATCAGCCCGTGAATGGCGAGCGACACGGGATCGTCTGCATTCGGCGTAATGCCGTATGCGCAGAAGACGCTGCGCTCGCCCGCAAGCTTGCTGGCTTCGCTCTCCCGCGCTCCATGGTTTGCAGCAGCGCGCTCGGCAGTTGCGACGTCCAGAGCGACACTTGCGCGGCCGTTGGCAACCGCGGCCTTCGCCGCGACGGATGCTGCAGCGCCCGAAGCCGCCGGCACGATGATCCGAGCCGGATTGCCGACCGCCGTGCCGCCGGCCGGCACGGGCTTCGTCACGACTGCATTCGAGCCGATCTTCGCATCCGCGCCGACCGTGAACCCGCCGAGCACTTTCGCGCCCGCGCCGACGATCACGCCGCGCTCGAGCGTCGGATGCCGTTTCGCGCCGCGCGTGAGCGACGTGCCGCCGAGCGTGACGCCCTGGTAGATCGTGCAATCGTCGCCGATCTGCGCGGTCTCGCCGATCACGACGCCCATGCCGTGATCGATGAACACGCGGCGCCCCACCGTCGCGCCCGGATGTATTTCGATGCCGGTCATGAAGCGCGCCATCTGCGAAACGAAGCGCGCGAGCCAGCGGCGCCGCGCCTGCCAGCATGCATGCGCGAACCGGTGCAGCACCAACGCGTGCAAGCCCGGATAACACGTGAGCACTTCCCAGGCACTGCGGGCGGCGGGATCGCGCTCGCGGATCGTGGCAATGTCTTCGCGAAGTCTCGTGAACATGGCAGGGACTATGAGATGTGGGGAAAAGCCGCATGCGGGAAGGCCATGCGCGCGTGCAAGGCTGCCGTATAGCAGGTCGGCAGCTTTGCTTAGAACGTTTCGAGGATTGTAGGACGGTTCCCGAAAACCTGCCGGAAGTCCATGTAGCACAAAAGGTCGTCAGGCTAGTCGGCGCCCGCCAGTCCGCCGACAGATGGCCTCGCGACGCGCGGGTATGCGCGCGATTGTGCGCGCGGTTAGGCCCCGTCGTCCTTGCGGCCGGTCTTCAGCAAGATGTGCTTGGCGATGCCACGCACGATGTTCACCTCCTCGCGCTCGAGCCCCGAACGCGCGAAGAGCCGGCGCAAGCGCGACATCAGCTTCTTCGGATTCGCGGGATCGAGAAATTCGAGCGCGACGAGCGCGCGCTCGAGATGCGAGAACATGCTTTCGATCTCATCGCTCGCGGCGCGCGGGCCCGACGGCTCGGCCGGCGCCGCCGCCTGGGGCGCAGGGTTTGCCGGCGCATTGGCCTTTGCGCCGCTCGTCAAATAGATCATGCGCAGCTCGTACGCCAGAACCTGAACCGCCTGGGCGAGATTCAGCGAACTGTAGGCGGGATTGGCCGGAATATGCGCGAGCGCGCTGCACCGCTCCACGTCTTCGTTCGACAGGCCCGTGCGCTCGTTGCCAAAGACGAGCGCGATTTCGCCGTGCAACGCTTCGTCGCGCGCGAGGCTGGCGGCCGCGCGCGGCGTCCATTGCGGCGGACCGTATTCGCGTTGCCGCGCGGTGAGCGCGATCGACCAGTGCACGCCGGAGAGCGCATCGGCGAGCGTGGGCACGATATGCGCGGAGGCGAGGACGTCGTCGGCGCCGCTTGCCATGGCGATCGCTTCGGGATCGCTCTGCACATGCGGCACGCGCGGCGAAACCAGCACGAGCCGCGAAAAGCCCATGGTTTTGAGCGCGCGCGCCGCGGCTCCGACGTTGCCCGGATGGCTCGGCTCGACGAGTACGAAGCGCGTCGAGGTGAAGCCGCCGCGCAAGTCCGCCACGGCGGGATCGGAAGAATGGTGGGTGTGGTCCACGGGGAAAGCTCTGCAAGTCGGAGAACGCGTATGGTAGCGCCAACGCGCGAAGCCGCCGAACTGCGCGCGGTTTTACGCAGATGCGGTGGCACATAAGTGGGCACGAAGAGACGCGCCCGCAGGCGCATGCAAAACCTCAACAGACGCCCTGCCCGGCCCAAACGCTGCCGCGCCCCGCGGACTCGGGTAAAATAGCGCAATTCGCGTCCGGCCCGCGCCGCACTGCCCTGCACTCCGAGCCCGTTCGGTGCCATGCAGGCAATGAGGCCAGGCCGGGCGCCTCGTTCTTATTCAATTCGTCTCCGTTGGCGGAATGCGCGCCGGTCCCGTACCGGGCGAGCGTTCCGTGCTGTTTCCGCGCCTCACCGAGGGCGCCCATCAGCGCGCGTCGCGCTCATTTACCGGCAAGCAGCCGTGCTGCCCCGGCACAAGGATCAGTCCATGCATCCCATGCTCAATATCGCTGTGAAGGCCGCGCGCCGCGCAGCCCAGATCATCAACCGCGCTTCGCTCGACCTCGATCTGATTCAGGTCAGCAAGAAACAGCACAACGACTTCGTCACGGAGATCGACAAAGCGTCTGAAGCGGCCATCATCGACACGCTGAAGACCGCCTATCCCGACCACGCGATCCTCGCCGAAGAGTCCGGCAAATCGGACAACGAGTCCGAGTACCAGTGGATCATCGATCCGCTCGACGGCACGACCAACTTTATTCACGGTTTTCCGTATTACTGCGTATCGATCGCGCTGGCGCACAAAGGCGTCGTGACGCAGGCCGTGGTGTACGACCCGACCCGCAACGACCTCTACACGGCTTCGCGCGGCCGCGGCGCGTTCCTGAACGATCGCCGCATTCGCGTCGCGAAGCGCGACCGTCTCGCCGACGGCCTGATCGGCACCGGCTTTCCGTTCCGCGAGACGGACGGCCTGGAAGCCTACGGCCGCCAGTTCGCCGAAATGACGCAAGCCTGCGCCGGCCTGCGCCGCCCGGGCGCCGCCGCGCTGGATCTGGCCAATGTGGCCGCCGGCCGCATGGACGGCTTCTTCGAGCAGGGCCTGAACCCGTGGGACGTCGCCGCGGGCAGCCTGCTGATCACGGAAGCCGGCGGTCTCGTCGGCAACTACACCGGCGACTCGGACTTCCTGCACGTCGGCGAAGTGGTCGCCGGCAATCCGAAAATCTACGCGCAGATGGTGCCGATCCTCTCGCGTTACAGCCGCACGCGTCAGCAAGCGGCTTGAGGGCGTGCGGCGTGCCGTCGGAGTCGTAGCCGGAGCTTGTCCGGCGCGCGCCGCGGTCTTCCCCTGGCGCATGAGTCTGATGGCACGCGCGTCGGCGGGCATACTGCCCCCGAAGGCGTGCGTCGCCTGCACGCCACCGCGCTCGGCAACGGCGAGCAGAACCGACACATTCGATACAAGCGGCTTCGGCCGCTTTTTCGTTGGCGCGCCAGCATCATGCGAGCGTTCGTGCTACAAAGCAGGAAGCCGCGCCGGCGCATTCTCTTTGCCGGCTGCATTTCGCGTTCCACGCTGCGCCCGCCTGCATGCCTTGCGCAAGTCGGCACAGGCGCCGGCCTCTGCGCTCTGCGCACCTCGTCCCGCGCGCAGCTTCCACTCCGCTTCATGAAAAAAGGCTTCTACACCATCATCGCGGCGCAGTTCATTTCGTCGCTCGCGGACAATGCCCTGCTGATCGCCGCCATTGCGTTGCTATCCGTGATCCGTTCCGCCGCCTGGGTCACGCCCTTGCTGCAGATATTCTTCACGGTCTCGTACGTGCTGCTCGCGCCTTTCGTGGGCGCCTTCGCGGACGCCTTGCAAAAGCGCCATGTGATGTTCATCTCCAACGCGCTGAAGGCGAGCGGCTGCATGATGATGATCGCGGGCGTGCATCCGATAATCGCCTACGGCGTGGTCGGCTTCGGCGCGGCCGCGTATTCGCCGGCGAAATACGGCATTCTCACGGAGCTCCTGCCCGCCGAAAAACTCGTCAAGGCGAATGCGTGGCTGGAATCGGCGACCGTGCTGTCGACGATCGTGGGCACCATGGTGGGCGGCGCACTCATCAGCACATTCGCCGACAGGTTCGTCGCGCACGCGCATCTGCCGCTGATCCGCTCGTCGGCCGATCTCGCGATGTTCGCGGTCATGCTCACCTACGCGATCGCGGCCGCCATCAACATCTTCATTCCCGATACCGGCGCGCGCTATCCGAACCGGCTGTCGGAACCGACGAAGCTCGTCAGCGACTTCTATCACTGCTTTAACGTGCTATGGGCCGACAAGCTCGCGCAGATCGCGTTATGGGTCACGACGCTCATGTGGGGCGGCGCCGTCACCCTGCAATTGCTGGTGTTGAAATGGGCCAACGTGAACCTCGGTCTGTCGCTCTCGAAGGCAGCCGTCATGCAAGGCGTGACCGGCCTCGGCATCGCCGTCGGCGCGGCTGCCGCAGCGGCGCTGATTCCGCTGCGCCGCTCGCTCAGCGTGCTGCCGGTCGGCATTCTGACCGGCGCAGTGGCGATTGCCATGGCCTTCTACAACAAGAACCTCTTTCCGGCAGGCGCCGGCCTTCATATCGGTTCCTATGTCGCGCCGGTCTACATCGTGCTCGCTTATCCGCTGATGATCCTGCTTGGCGGCTTGTCGGGTTTCTTCATCGTGCCGATGAACGCGATTCTTCAGCATCGCGGCGCGACGCTGTTGTCGGCCGGACATTCGATCGCGGTGCAGAATTTCAACCAGAATCTCGCCGTGCTGCTGATGCTGGGCGCGTACGCGCTCCTGCTCACGGCGAAGATGCCGGCGCAGTGGATCATCGTCGTGTTCGGCGTGTTCATCACGTTCATGATGTGGCTCGCAAAACGGCGCAGCGCGGCGAACGAACGCACCTCCAACATGCATGCGCTTCTGGAGGAATGACGGCGGTGAAAGCGCTGCGCAGCGGCTTCGCCACGGACGCGCGGAGTGCAGCGACGCACGGCGGACGGCGACATGACGGCGCGGCGCGCATTGGCCCTCCGGCCAGGGTCCGCTCACCGCGCCGGCGGGTTAAACTCACGCCCTGAACAGCTAAAGCAGAAAGACACCGAGGATGGGCACTCAAACCGCAGCGGCCAGCGAGGTCGCACAACATACTCCCATGATGCAGCAGTACCTGCGCATCAAAGCGGAGCATCCGGGCACGCTGGTGTTCTACCGGATGGGCGACTTCTACGAACTCTTTTTCGACGACGCGGAAAAAGCCGCGCGTCTGCTCGATCTCACGCTCACGCAGCGCGGCGCGTCGGCGGGCAACCCGATCAAGATGGCGGGCGTGCCGCATCACGCGGTCGAGCAGTATCTGGCCAAGCTCGTGAAGCTCGGGGAATCCGTGGCGATTTGCGAACAGATCGGCGACCCGGCCACGTCGAAGGGTCCGGTCGAGCGCAAGGTGGTACGCGTCGTCACGCCGGGCACGCTCACGGACGCCGCGCTGCTGTCCGACAAGAGCGACGTGTTTCTGCTAGCCATGTGCGTCGCGCACAACCGCCGCGGCATCGCGACGAGCGTCGGGCTCGCATGGCTGAATCTCGCAAGCGGCGCCTTGCGGCTCGCCGAAGTCGCGCCCGATCAGGTGGCCGCCGCGCTCGAACGGATCGATCCCGCGGAAATTCTGGTCGCCGACACGGCCGCCGACTCCGCAAGCTGGACGCCGCCCACCGGCGCGCGCGCGCTGACCCGGGTGCCTGCATGGCATTTCGACGTCGCCTCGGGTACGCAGCGCCTGTGCGATCAACTGGAAGTCGCGGGCCTCGACGGCTTCGGCGCGCACTCGCTCACCTGCGCATGCGGCGCGGCGGGCGCGTTGCTGCTGTATGCGGCCGCCACGCAAGGCCAGCAACTGCGGCACGTACGCAGCCTCAAGGTCGAATACGAATCCGAATATATCGGCCTCGACCCCGCCACGCGGCGCAACCTCGAAATCACGCAGACGCTGCGCGGCACGGAGTCGCCCACGCTGTGCTCGTTGCTCGACACCTGCTGCACGACCATGGGCAGCCGTTTGCTGCGTCACTGGCTGCATCATCCGCCGCGCGAATCGGCGGTCGCGCGGTCGCGCCAGCAGGCTATCGGCGCGTTGCTGGAGGCGCCCGCTAGCGCCGATCTCGACTCGCTGCGCGGCGCGTTGCGGCATATCTCGGACATCGAGCGGATCACCGGCCGCCTTGCGCTGCTGTCGGCGCGACCGCGCGATCTGTCGAGCTTGCGCGATACCTTCATCGCGTTGCCGGAACTGCGCGCGAGGCTCGCCGCGGTTTCGTCGAATGCGGAATCGCTCGCCCGCATCGACGCGTCGCTCGAGCCGCCGCAAGCTTGCGTCGAACTGCTCACGCGCGCCATTGCGCCCGAGCCGGCCGCCATGGTGCGCGACGGCGGCGTGATTGCACGCGGCTACGACGCCGAACTCGACGAACTGCGGGATATTTCGGAGAACTGCGGGCAGTTCCTGATCGACCTGGAAACGCGGGAACGCGCGCGCACCGGCATCGGCAATCTGCGGGTCGAGTACAACAAGGTGCACGGCTTCTATATCGAGGTCACGCGCGGCCAGACCGACAAGGTGCCGGACGATTATCGCCGCCGTCAAACCTTGAAGAACGCCGAGCGTTACATCACGCCGGAATTGAAGACGTTCGAAGACAAGGCGTTGTCCGCGCAGGAACGCGCGCTCGCCCGCGAGCGCTCGCTCTACGACGCGCTGCTGCAGGCGCTGTTGCCGTTCATTCCGGACTGCCAGCGCGTCGCGTCGGCGCTCGCGGAGCTCGACCTGCTGGCTGCTTTCGCCGAACGCGCTCGCGCGCTCGACTGGGTCGCACCGAGCTTCTCGCTGGAGGCGGGCATCGAGATCGAGCAGGGCCGGCACCCGGTGGTCGAAGCGCAGGTCGAGCAATTCATCGCTAACGACTGCACGCTCACCGCCGAGCGCAAACTGCTGCTCATCACCGGGCCGAACATGGGCGGTAAATCGACGTTCATGCGCCAGACCGCGCTGATCGCGCTGCTTGCCTACGTGGGAAGCTACGTGCCGGCACGGCGCGCGGCATTCGGCCCGATCGACCGCATTTTCACGCGCATCGGCGCCGCCGACGATCTCGCCGGCGGCCGTTCGACCTTCATGGTCGAGATGACCGAGGCCGCGGCCATTCTGAACGACGCCACGCCGCAAAGCCTCGTGCTGATGGATGAAATCGGCCGGGGCACCTCCACCTTCGACGGCCTCGCGCTCGCATGGGCCATCGCGCGGCATCTGCTCGCGCACAACGGCTGCCACACGCTCTTCGCGACGCACTACTTCGAACTCACGCAGTTGCCGGCGGAATTTCCGCAGGCGGCCAATGTGCATCTGTCGGCGGTCGAACATGGACACGGCATCGTGTTCCTGCATGCCGTCAACGAAGGACCGGCGAATCAGAGCTACGGTTTGCAGGTCGCGCAGCTCGCCGGCGTGCCCAACGCGGTGATCCGCGCGGCGCGCAAGCACCTTGCCTATCTCGAACAGCAGTCGGCGGGGCAACCGGCGCCGCAGCTGGATCTGTTCGCCGCGCCGCCTCCCCTGCTGCTCGAAGATGCGGACGACGAACCGCACACCGCAAATGAGTCGCCGGCCATGCAAGCGCTTGTCGAGCGTCTGCGCGGCATCGATCCGAACGATCTGCGACCGCGCGAAGCGCTCGATCTGCTGTATGAACTGCACGAGCTGGCCGCCGCGCCGGATGCCGATCATTGACGCACGCCGTCTCGTCAAGCGCCCGCGCGGACTCCGCGCGGCACGCATTACTGCCTTCGCGTTAGCGCTCGGCCGCAAGGCGCGCTTCGCGGCCTTGGGCTCGGCCCTTGCTTTGGCCTCATGGTGGGCTGCATTGCCGGCTCATGCGGAAGCGCCCGCCTTCAGCTTCGCCGTCATCGCAAACACGATGCAAAGTCCCGCCGACGAAGCGCCCACGCAGCGGCTCATCGACGCAATCGGCCGCGAGCGAGGCGTGTCCTTCATCGTGTACGACGGCAATCTCAAAGGCGCGAAAGAAGCCTGCCGCGATGCGCTCTATGAACGGCGGCATGCGGTACTCGAGACTTCGCGGCAGGCGCTTTTTTTCGTCCCGGGCCAGCATGACTGGGTCGATTGCGTGAGTGCCCAAGCCGGCGGCTTCGATCCGGTCGAGCGGCTCGACCAGTTGCGCCAGACGCTGCTTGGCGACGCCGATTCGATGGGTCAGAACCCCATTCCGCTGACGCGCGAAAGCGAGGTCTCGCGGTTTCGTCCTTATCGCGAAAACGTGCGCTGGCAGGCGGGCGACACCGTGTTCATCGGGCTGAACGCGCCGAGCCCGAACAATCACTATCTGACCGCGGGTGGCCGCAACGGCGAATTCGAGGACCGCGTCATCGCCAACGCATTCTGGCTCGAGCATGCCGGCGAATATGCGAAGCGCCGCGGCGCACGCGCGATCGTCGTATTCATTCAGGGTGATCCCGATCCGGAGCGCTATGAACGGCCGGAGCGTTTTGCGTGGCTGCGCTTCGCGCGCAATCCGCGCCGCGACGGCTTTCTGGAATTCAAGCGCAGCCTCGTGAAGCTCGCGCAGATCTTCCACGGCCCCGTGCTCGTGATCCATTCCGACGACGAGCGCGCAAGCGCCGGCTTCCTGATCGATCAGCCGTTACGCAATGACAAGGGGAGTCTGGTGACGAACCTCACGCGTATCGCGCTTGCGCCGCATGATCGTCTTAACCAGTGGATTCAGATAGATGTGGACTTCGACAGAAAGCCGCCGTTGCGCGTGACTCTGCGCGATGTGCCGCGGCAAATGCCGATGCCGGCAACGCCGCCTGCATTACAAAGAGACGAGCCGGCCGCCTCGATGCCGGCGGTACCGTCGCTCGGGCCGGCCTCCGAATTGCCGCCGCTGCTTCAGCCGCCCGGTCAGCCGCAACCCGACTCGCAGCCGCTCGAACAATTGCCGCGCATACCCGCCGACCAGGGCGGCGGCGGATACGGGCCGGCGACCGCCGTCCCGCCTGCACAGCGGAATGTGCAGGGGGCGCCGGGAGCCTCGGGGACTTCCGGCGTACCCGCAAGCTCAGTGCAGCGTGGGCCCTGACTTGCCGCCTTCGTCGTCCGCGTCGTCGTCTTCGTCGAGCACTTCGAGACCGTCGGCGCCGTGCGCGTGCTCGTGCTGGATTTCGTCTTCGGTCGCGGGGCGCACGTCTTTCACCGTCAGCGCGAAACGCAGCGCCATGCCGGCGAGCGGGTGGTTGCCGTCGAGCACCACCTTGTCTTCCGCGACGTCGGTGACCACGTAGACGAGCGAATCGAGATCCTCGTCGCCTTCTTCCGGCGTGCCTTCGAACTGCATGCCGACTTCGAGCGGTTCCGGAAAGCGATTGCGCGGCTCGATCTTCACGAGTTCCGGATCGTACTCGCCGAATGCGTCTTGCGGCTCAAGCTGGATCTGGGTCTCGAAGCCGGCCTCGTGGCCGTCGAGCTCTTCCTCGATCTTGGGGAACGTGCCATCATAGCCGCCGTGCAGATAGACCATCGGCTCGTCGCTCTCTTCAATCAGATTGCCCTGCGCATCCGACAGCTTGTAGGCGACCGACACGACGGTGTTCTTTGCGATTTTCATTCGATTCTCCAGAATACAACTCACATTATACGATGCCCAGGCGGCCCACTGACCACCCGGCCGAAGCAGCTTCGGCGGGCCCTTCGACGGGCCATTCGGCGAACCATTCGTCATCGGCTGAAAAGCCGGCTTGCCCGATTCTCGCGCCCTCGCCCGACACGCCCACGCCGCTCCTCGGCAACCTCACGCCGTCGCAATTCATGCGCCGGTATTGGCAGAAAAAGCCCCTGCTGATCCGCCAGGCCATTCCGGACGTCGAGGCGCCGCTCTCGCGCGACGAACTGTTCGAACTGGCGGATCAGGACGATGTCGAGGCGCGCCTCATCACGCACTTTCGCAACAGGTGGCAACTGGAGCACGGCCCATTTGCGCCGGACGAACTGCCCTCGCTGAAGCAACGCACGTGGACCCTCCTCGTGCAGGGCGTCGACCTGCACGACGACCGCGCGCGCGCCCTGCTCGAGCGCTTTCGCTTCGTGCCCGACGCACGTCTGGACGATCTGATGATCTCCTACGCAACCGACGGCGGCGGCGTAGGACCTCACTTTGATTCCTACGATGTGTTTCTTTTGCAAGTAAAAGGCAAGCGGCGCTGGCGGATTAGCGCGCAGAAAGATCTGACGCTGCAGGCAGGCCTGCCGTTGAAAGTTTTACAGAACTTTGCGGCAGAACAAGAGTGGGTACTGGAGCCCGGCGACATGTTGTATCTGCCGCCGCATATCGCTCATGACGGTGTCGCCGAAGGCGAATGCATGACGTGTTCGATCGGTTTTCGTGCGCCGTCGGCGGGTGAGCTCACAGCCCAGTTCCTTTACCATCTCGCCGAACGCGGCGAAGCCAGCGGCCAGGCGGGCGCGCTTTACCGCGACCCTCAGCAACCCGCTGTGGAGCGCCCGGCTGAACTGCCGCCGGCGCTCGTCGAGCGTGTTGGCGCAATCCTTGCTGGAATAACGTGGAATGAGCAGGACATTGCGTCGTTCCTTGGCACGTACCTCAGCGAACCCAAGCCGAGCGTCGTCTTCGATCCGCCGCAACGGCCGCTCAACGAAGCCCGTTTTATCAGTCAGGCATCGAAATCCGGTGTGCGACTGGATCGCAAGACCAATCTGTTGTACAACCGCCGCTTTTTCTTCCTAAACGGAGAGAAAACCTCATTGGATGGTTCGAAAAAGTGGTTGTTTGACCTCGCCGATCACCGGTGTCTGAGTGCGAAACGCTTTGTAACACTCTCGCACGATTCGTCGGTGACAGCACGGCTGCACGAGTGGTATCGTGCGGGCTGGATACGGATAGGCGAGCTTGCCTAGCATCGCGTGTCTGTTATACACAGTACATTGAAATTTTGTATGAGAAAGACAACGTATTGACCCCGGATTTATGGATTGTCAGTACGAAAGTGCATATAATTTCCGCCCAAGCCGTAGGGAAGATTCCTGCTCGTCAAAAGAGCGTCTCCACCAGCGGCCCAGGTCGGTGTTGGAGCACATTACCGGTATTATTTTGCGCTGTTGCTTACCTTTAACCATAAAAGGACGTGATCATGAAGAAATCCCTCCTCGTAGCATCCCTGTTGGCAGCTGTGGCACTGGCTGCATGCAACAAGAGCAACGACCAAGCCGCTGCACCGGCTAGCGACGCAGCTGCCGCTTCGGCACCGGCTGCTGCTGCTTCGGATTCGGCTGCTGCTGCTTCGGGTGCGGCTGCTGCTGCGAGCGACGCTGCTGCTTCGGCTTCGGCCGCTGCTTCGGACGCAGGCGCTGCTGCTTCGGCTGCTGCTCCGGCTTCGGGCGCAAGCCAGTAAGCTGTCGCGTAGGGTTAGCCTTCGGGCGAAAACTGCACCGGGAGATCGTTGCGATTTCCCGGGCGGTAAAGCAAAACGCCACGGACTCACATCCGTGGCGTTTTGCTATTCAGGCGTCGCTTTTTGCGATCCAGGTTGGCGCGATGCCACCGCGGCTATTGAGCCGCGCGCTCTTCAAAAAACTCGCGCACCACGTCGATTTCACGCGTGCGCTTGAACGGCGGCAGGCTCTGCCAGATCCGGCGACCATACGGTTTATCGACAAGACGCGTATCGCAGATCATCAGCACGCCGCGGTCGGTCTCGGCGCGAATCAGTCGCCCTGCGCCCTGCTTTAGCGTGATCACAGCCTGCGGCAACTGATGAATCGCGAACGGGCTCAGACCTTTCTTCGTCAGCGCATCGAGCCGCGCTGACAGAACCGGATCGTCAGGCGGCGCAAACGGCAGCTTGTCGATCACGACGAGCGACAGTGCATCGCCTCGCACGTCGACACCTTCCCAGAAACTCTGACTGCCGACGAGGATCGCGTTACCGTACGCGCGAAATCGATCGAGCAGCTCGGTGCGGCTCGCATCGCCCTGAACGAGCAGCGGATAGTTCCAGCCGCGCGCCTCGACGACATCGCGCAATTTCGCCGAGATGCGGTCCACGGCGCGCAACGTGGTGCACAACATGAAGACGCCGCCGCCCGATGCTTCGATTGCCGGCAAGGCGGCGTCGAACACCGCGTCGGTAAACATCGGCGACGAGGGCTGCGGCAAATTGCGCGGCACATACAAAAGCCCTTGCGACGGATAGTCGAACGGGCTCGGCAGGGTCATCGAACGTTTGGCGTTCAGGCCCATTTGCGCGGCGTAGTGCGTGAAGTCGCCGCGCACGGACAACGTGGCCGACGTGAAGATCCACGCGCGCGGCACGCCGGCGCGCTGCTTGGCGAAGATCGGCGCGACGGAAAGCGGCGTCTCGTGCAACTGCACGGTGTGCGCGAAGACTTCGATCCAGCGCACCTTTTCGTTCGGGTCGGCGCGCTCGCTCTGGCTCTGCGCCGCGCCGCTTTCAGCCGCGTTCACGGTCTCACGCTCGAGCTCGGTGGGCGGCGTCGTCCAGCCGGCCAGCACCGTTTGCAATTCGCGTGCGCGGCGCAGACAGGCGCCGATCGACTCGGCGCGCTCAGCCTGCCCAGAGAGGGCGGACGCGAGCGCGTCCAGCTCGGTTTGGAGTGCTTCGAGCGCCGGGAACAACGGGTGATCGTCGGGCAACTGGCCGATGGACAGGCGCACCGAATCTTCCTTGAACGCGAGCCGCACGTCGCGCGCGGCACGTTCCAGCGTGGCGCCGAGTTTGACCCAATCGACGGCGTCGCGCGCATGGCCCAAACCCTCGGCCACCGAATCGCGCGCGAGCTCGAGAAACTGCGCGGTGGAAAGCGTCTCGCCGAAAAACAGCGTGGCCGTCTCAGGAAGCTGATGGGCTTCGTCGAAGATGATCGTATTGGCAGTAGGCAGCAGCTCGGCCATGCCGGTATCGCGCAGCATGATGTCGGCGAAAAAGAGATGGTGATTCACCACCACGATGTCCGCCTGCTGCGCCTCGCGACGCGCCTGCATCACGAAGCAGTCCTTGTAATGCGGACACTCCTGGCCAAGACAGTTATCGCGCGTCGACGTGACCATCGACCACACCGCCGCGGTTTCGGGCACGCTTGCCAGCTCGGCCTTGTCGCCGGTGCGCGTGATCTTCGCGAAGCGGACGATGTCCTGCAGATACGAGGTTTCCTGGCGCGAAGGCAAGCGGCCGTTATCGGCCGTGCGCTGCAGATAGTAATGACAGAGATAGTTCGCGCGGCCCTTGAGCATGGCCACCGACACAGGCACGGCGAGCGCGTCGCGCACGGTCGGAATATCACGCTGAAAGAGCTGGTCCTGCAGGTGCTTGGTGCCTGTCGACACGATCACCTTGCCGCCCCACAGCATGGCCGGCACGAGGTACGCATAGGTCTTGCCGGTGCCGGTGCCGGCCTCGACGATCAGCGTGTTCTCGCCGCCGTCGAGCGCCTGCGCTTCGTCGGCCTCGGACGGCCGCGCGGCGGTGTCGGCGCCGCCCGTTTGCAGTCGCCGTGCGGGACGCTTTTGCGCCTCGAACATCGCAGGCTCGGGCATCGCGCGGCCCGATGCTTCCATGGCGGCGGCGACGGCGCGCGACATTTCGATTTGCGACGCCCGCGAGCGATAGCCGTCGATCTGCCGGGCGAGCAAGCCGTTGTCGGCGAAAATCTCGTTCAGCTCCGCTGCGCGGCGGGGATCGAGTGACGCACTGAGCGACGCGCTGAGCGCAGACGCGGCAGCACGCGGCGCCGGTGCGCCGGTGTCTGAAGCGTCGTCGGCGCTACGCGCGCGTCGTGGAGTTTCAAGCGGTGAGTTCAAGGCAAGCGTTTCCTGCAAAGTCCGGTTCGCGCGGCGCGCGCCCGGCGCCTGCCAGGCCGCGAACTCAAGCGCGTACGTCCGGTTCGAGCTGCAACTGCAGCAAGATGATGGTGTCCTTGACTTTGAGTTTGCGCTTTTTCAGGCGCCGCAACTCGAAGTCGTCGATGCCGGGCTCATCCGACATTCGGTCGATCAAACGGTCGAGCCCACTGTGTTCCGATTCCAGTTGCAGAATCCGGTCGCGAAGCGTGTCCGCGTTGATGACCTGATGTTGATCCCGCATGCTCGCCTCCGCTCGACTGTAGCGTGGGCTGCATGGTTGCCATGTTCAGCCCGTTGCCTGAGGTTGCTGTCCGGCTCAAAACGCGTTACGGCGACTGTCTGCAATACTGCCTACACTCGCTACGACCTGCACTACCGCGATATTACAACCGCGTACAACCGCGCGCCGCCCTTCGGACGTACCACGTGAGCGCAGCGACAGCCCGACATGAGCCCGGCAGCGCGCGCGGCTGACTACTGTTGCTGCTGTTGCTGCTGTCTCTGCTGCTCTTCCAGCTGCTTCTGCTGCTTCAACTGTTCCTGACGTTTCTGCTCGGCCTTTTCGGCAGCCTGCTTCTGGCGTGCTTCGACGTCCGCTTTGTGTTGAGCCGCTTCGGCCTGTTTCTTTGCGAAGCTCTGCTGCTTCTCGACGCGCTCCTGCGCTTTCTGTGCGCCCTGCCGCCGGGCCTCCTCGAGCTTGCGCTGGAAGTCGCCCTGCTTCTGATCGTACGCCCGCTGATTGGCGGCCGCCTGTGATGGGCTGATGCCGCGCTGCGCCTGATCGATTGCGTGCTGACGCTGCTTTTCCTCGTAGGCTTCGGCGTTGGCACTGCGCTGCGGCGCCTCGGCATTGCGCTGTGCCTGGTCGAGTTCGTGCTGGCGCTGCTTCTCTTCGTATGCCTGTGCGTTACGCGCGTCTTCGGCGGCACGCTGCGGCGCACTCGCCTCGTCCTGGGCGCGCTTGAGCGCCGCCTGTTCGTCGCGCTTGCGGGCGCGCTCCGCGCGCTCCTCGCCGTCAAGCGCAAGCTGCTCCTTGCGAATCTGCGCCTGCACCGTGCGCATTTCGTCGCGCGCCTTGTTCAGACAGTGATTGACGAAAAAATTGCTGTAACAGTTATGCTCGGCGACGCCATAGCGATAATTGTTTTCCTCCGTGCGTTGATCCAGCGCTTTCTGGCGCGCGTCGAATTCGCTGTCGAGGCTTGCCGTGCTTGCAGTCGCATCCGAGGCGGCCTTCGCGTCGGCGCTCGCGCCCTGCGTGCCAGGCTGGGTTGACGCCGCGGACTGCGCCGCAGCAGGCGCCGGCATGACCAGCACCGCCGCCACGACAAATGCCGCGCAACATGCCAGAAACGTGCAGCCTGCCAAAGGCGCGCCAATATCGATATGAGTCGGCTCAGCTCGCCGCGAAGCGGACGACCGGCGCACGGCGAACGGCGGCAAATGTGGCGAGCGGGAGACCGGGCGCGAGCCCTGGCGATTGAACAGAAAGGAGGTTCGCAACGGAATTGGCAACGTGATTAGCAACCGGATTGGCAACGTCAAAGAGGGTCGACGGAACATGCCCGAAATTCTATCACCCCGGCGCGGTTGAGCCCTTTGGCATTTGTGGCAAAATGCCCGGCTCCAGCAATCGGGTCGCAGCGCGCACGCACTGCATGCGCGGCGCCGCCAGGCGCCGCCGGCGCACGGCCCTTGACCGAGTCCGCAGGAAACCCAACAGCTTATGACGGAAACCGTAGCACTCAAGATCGTCCAGCGCATCGCCGCCGAACTGTCCGTCCAGCCGCGCCAGGTCGCGGCCGCGGTGGAACTCCTCGACGAAGGAGCGACTGTTCCGTTCATCGCGCGCTACCGTAAGGAAGTGACCGGCAATCTCGACGACACGCAGTTGCGCAACCTCGAAGAGCGCCTGCTGTATCTGCGCGAGCTGGAAGACCGCCGCGCGGCGATCGTCGCGAGCATCGACGAACAGGGCAAGCTCACCGACGAACTGCGCGCCGCGATTGAAGGCGCCGACAGCAAGCAGGTGCTCGAAGACCTGTATCTCCCGTACAAGCCGAAGCGCCGCACGCGCGCGCAGATCGCCCGCGAAGCCGGCCTGCAGCCGCTCGCCGACGCGCTGCTCGGCAATCCCCTGCTCGACCCGCAAACCGAAGCGGCGGCCTACGTGGACGCCGAGAAAGGCGTTGCCGACGTCAAGGCCGCGCTCGACGGCGCGCGCGACATTCTCTCCGAGCAGTTCGGCGAAACCGCCGAGCTGCTCGGCAAGTTGCGCGATTACCTGTTCAACCAGGGCGTGGTGTCGTCGAAAGTGGTCGAAGGCAAGGAAACCGCTGAAGAAGAAAAATTCCGCGACTACTACGACTACGCGGAAACGCTGCGCACCGTGCCGTCGCATCGCGCGCTCGCGCTGTTCCGCGGCCGCAATGCCGGCGTGCTGATGATCAAGCTCGGCCTCGGCGAAGAACTGGACGCACAGGTGCCGCATCCGGGCGAGGCGCTGATCGCACGTCATTTCGGCATTGCCAATCAGAACCGTCCCGCCGACAAATGGCTCTCGGACGTGTGCCGCTGGTGCTGGCGCGTGAAGGTGCAGCCGCACCTCGAAAACGAGTTGCTGACCAACTTGCGCGACGAAGCCGAGCACGAAGCGATTCGCGTGTTCGCGCGCAATCTGAAGGACCTGTTGCTGGCCGCGCCGGCAGGACCGAAGGCCGTGATCGGCCTCGATCCGGGCTTGCGCACCGGCGTGAAGGTGGCCGTGGTCGACCGTACCGGCAAAGTGCTCGCCACCGACACTATCTACCCGCACGAGCCGCGCCGCGACTGGGACGGCTCCCTCGCCAAACTCGCGCGACTGTGCGCGCAAACGCAGGCCGAACTGAT
This sequence comes from Paraburkholderia phenoliruptrix, assembly GCF_902859825.1. GTDB lineage: Bacteria > Pseudomonadota > Gammaproteobacteria > Burkholderiales > Burkholderiaceae > Paraburkholderia > Paraburkholderia phenoliruptrix. Next base: position 46,079 of record NZ_CADIKB010000022.1, read on the forward strand.
CAGCATCGGCAACGGCACGGCCTCGCGTGAGACGGACAAGCTCGCGAGCGAGCTGATCGCGCGTCATCCGGAACTGAAGCTGCAGAAGATCGTCGTCTCCGAGGCGGGCGCGTCCGTGTACTCGGCGTCGGAACTGGCGGCCAAGGAGTTTCCGGACATGGACGTGTCGCTGCGCGGCGCGGTGTCCATCGCGCGTCGCCTGCAAGACCCGCTCGCGGAGCTCGTGAAGATCGAGCCGAAGGCGATCGGCGTGGGCCAATACCAGCACGACGTCAACCAGCGCGAACTGGCGCGCTCGCTCGACGCCGTGGTCGAGGACTGCGTGAACGCGGTCGGCGTGGATGCGAATACCGCGTCGGTCGCGTTGCTCGCGCGCGTGTCGGGACTCAACGCCACGCTGGCGCGCAACATCGTCGACTATCGCGACGCGAACGGCCCATTCCCGTCGCGCGAGCATCTGCGCAAGGTGCCGCGTCTCGGCGACAAGACATTCGAACAGGCGGCGGGCTTTTTGCGGATCAACAACGGCGAAAATCCGCTCGACCGCTCGTCGGTGCACCCGGAAGCGTATCCGGTCGTCCAGCGGATTCTTGCAAAGATCAACAAGCAGGCCGGCGAGGTGCTCGGCAACCGCGACGCGCTGCGCGGCCTGTCGCCCGCCGAATTCGTCGACGATCGTTTCGGTCTGCCGACGGTGCGCGATATTCTGCTCGAACTGGAAAAGCCGGGCCGCGATCCGCGTCCGGAATTCAAGACCGCGACGTTCCGCGAAGGCGTCGAAAAGGTCAGCGACCTGACGCCCGGCATGGTGCTCGAAGGCGTGGTGACCAACGTGGCCGCATTCGGCGCGTTCATCGACGTGGGCGTGCACCAGGACGGTCTCGTGCACGTGTCGGCCATGTCGACGAAATTCATCAAGGATCCGCACGAGGTCGTGAAGGCCGGGCAGATCGTCAAGGTCAAGGTGCTCGAAGTCGACGTGAAGCGGCAACGTATTGCGCTCACCATGCGTCTTGACGACGAGTTCGGCGCGGCCGCGGCTCGCAGCGGCGGCAGCCAGCAGGATCGCGGCAGCTTCGGCCGTTCGGGCGGCAACGGACGCGGCGCGCCGCAACGCGCGCGCGAACCCGAACCGGGCGGCGCAATGGCCGCGGCGTTTGCCAAGCTCAAGCAGAAGTAAGCAACCTGTGCGTTCGGTGTGTGCAGCAACATCTGCGCATCACCGAACGCAAGCCGTCTCTCATCCATGTGGGAGGAGGCAATAAAAAACCCACGCAACGGCGTGGGTTTTTTACTTGCGGCAGACACGTCGCGATGTCTGCATGCGGCGCACTCGCGGTGCACAAGCGGCGCCGTCAGATTTCGATCTTGGTTCCCAACTCCACCACGCGATTGGCCGGAATGCTGAAGAAGTCGGTCGGCTTCGCGGCGTTCTGATGCATCCACGCGAACACGCGCTCACGCCACACCGACATACCGGGCAATTGGGTGGGCACCACTGTTTCGCGCGCGAGGAAGAACGACGTGTCCATCAGCTCGAACGTCATGTCGTGCGTGCGCGCGATTTCCGTGAGCACGGCCTTCACGTCCGGCGTCTCGTTGAACCCGTAGGCGGCTTTCACCAGATACAGACCGCCGTCGATATTCCTCACCGTCACACGCTCTGCGTCGTTCACATACGGAATGTCGCGCGTGATGAAGGTCAGGAAAATCGTGCGCTCGTGCAGTACTTTGTTGTGCTTGAGGTTGTGCAGCAGGCTGACCGGCACGAGCGAGTCGCTGCCCGTCAGGTAGATCGCGGTGCCGGACACACGGTGCGGCGGATGCGCGAGCAGGCCTTGCAGGAACGGCATCAGCGGAATACCGTCGGCGGCCGTGCGCTCCTTCACGATCATCCTGCCCTTGAACCACGTCATCAGCAGGAAGAACAGCAGCGCGCCGATACCGAGCGGCAGCCAGCCGCCCTCTTCGACCTTCAGCAGATTTGCGCCGAAAAAGCCGAGATCGATCGTCATGAACACGCCGATGATCAGCGCGACGAGAATCTTGTTCCAGTTCCACACCTTCACCATCACGACGCAAGCCAGGATCGTGGTGATGACCATGGTGGCGGTCACGGCAATGCCGTAGGCCGCCGCGAGGTTATCCGAGCTCTTGAACGCAATCACGATGCACAGAATGATGAACAGCAGCATCCAGTTCACCACGGGCACATAGATCTGACCGATAGCCAGCTCGGACGTATGCAGAATCTTCATGCGCGGCACGTAGCCGAGCTGGATCGCCTGGCTCGTCAGCGAATACGCGCCCGAGATCACCGCTTGCGAAGCGATCACGGTGGCGACCGTCGACAGCACCACGAGCGGCAACAACGCCCACTGCGGGGCAAGCAGGAAGAAGGGATTTTCAATCGCTTTCGCGTCGTGCATCAGCAGCGCGCCCTGGCCGAAATAATTCAGCACGAGCGACGGCATGACCAGCACATACCAACCCATGCGAATGGGCTTTGCGCCGAAGTGCCCCATGTCGGCGTACAGCGCCTCGGCGCCCGTCAGCACCAGCACGACGGAGCCCAGCACCACGTAGGCTTGCAGCACGTGCGCCGCCATAAACGTGTACGCGTAATACGGGTTCAGCGCGCGGATCACATTCGGCGATTGCACGATATGCCAGAGCCCGAGCGCGGCCAGCACGACGAACCACACCAGCATGATGGGACCGAACAGCCGGCCGACCGTCGCCGTGCCGTGCCGTTGAATCCAGAACAACAGCACGAGAATGACGATGGTGAGCGGCAACACCAGATGGGACAGATGAGGCGCGGCGATTTCGAGACCCTCGACTGCGGAAATCACGGAAATCGCGGGGGTAATCACCGCGTCGCCATAAAACATGCAGGCGCCGAAGATGCCGAGCATCATCAGCAAGCCGGCCATTTTCGATTTTTCGTCCAGCGAACGCAGCGCCAGCGCCATCAGCGCGAGCACGCCGCCCTCGCCGTTGTTGTCCGCACGCATGACGAACAGCACATACTTGATGCCGACCACGATCACGATCGCCCAGAACAGCAGCGAAATCACGCCCAGGATGGATTGCTCGGTGAGCGGAATGCCGTGCGACGGGCTGAACGCTTCCTTGAGCGCATACAGCGGGCTCGTGCCGATGTCGCCGAACACCACTCCGATCGCGGCCAGCGCGAGGGAAGCCAGCGGCTGTTTGTGCACGTGATTGTTATCTGTCATAAACGCGAGGAAATCCGTTTCCTGGGCGGAAAAAACGACCGCTATTCTAAACCGCCCGTCTGAGGCCGCCCGGCTTGTTGTGGATACACCACGTGGACGGTCCGCGCAGTGTAGCACTGCGATATGGGCGCGTCTGCTGCACAGATTGCTGTGCGTGCAATGTCATGGCGCACCGGCGAAGCGCCGCGCAAGGCGGCTTGCGCATAAAAAAACGGAGCCCAATCGGGCTCCGCTCGGCGTGCGCGCACAACGCATCACTTTTCCGAGGACTCCTGCGCTTGCGCCATGCCGCGCTTGATCCACGCGCCCAGGTTGTGCGGGCGAACCGTGTCCCACTCCTCGAACGGTTGATGAATCCACGGATTGGTCGGCAGATACTGCACGTGATAATCGGGTTTGACCTTGGAACAGCCCTTGTACCAGAGCACCGCCGAACGAACCGCCGTGATGGCCGGATAGCGTTCCTTCAGATGCTGCTGAACACGTGCGAGCGTCACACCCGAATCGACGAGGTCGTCGACCAGCAGGACATTGCCGTGCAGCTCGCCGCGCGTCATCGTAATGTATTGCGCGATGTCGAGCTCGCCCTGCTCCGTGCCGGCTGCTTCGCGATACGAACTCGTGGCGAGTATGGCAAGCGGCAGATCGTAGATGCGCGAAAGCTGGTCGCCCACGCGCAAACCGCCGCGCGCGAGGCACAGGATCTTGTCGAACTTCCAGCCAGACTCATGCACGGCGAGGGCCAGCAATTCGATCAGCCGGTGATATTCGTCCCAGCCGACCCACAGGTTTTTGTCGTCGTTGCGCGGATCTTTCATCGCAATCATGGGTACACCTTGCACCATCGCTTAAGCCTTGAACGGATGACGTAGGAGAATGGTCTCGTCGCGATCCGGACCGGTCGACACCATGTCGATCGGAATGCCCGCCACTTCCTGCACGCGCGACAGATACGCACGCGCGTTCGCCGGCAGCTTGTCCCATTCCTTGATGCCCACGGTGCTTTCCTTCCAGCCCGCGAACGTTTCGTAGACCGGCTCGCAGCGCGCGACTTCCGACGCGCCGCGCGGCAGCAGATCGACGTTCTGGCCGTCGACGGTATAGCCCACGCACAGCTTGACTTCGTCGAGGCCGTCGAGCACATCCAGCTTGGTCATGCATAGGCCCGACACGCCGTTGATCTGGATCGAGCGGCGCAGCGCGGCGACATCGAGCCAGCCGGTGCGGCGCGGACGGCCGGTGACCGAACCGAACTCCTTGCCCACGGTGGCAAGTTCCAGACCGATGGCTTCCTGGCGCGCGGCGTTGTCCGCGTCGTACAGCTCGCTCGGAAACGGGCCCGAACCGACGCGCGTGCAATACGCCTTGGTGATGCCGAGAATGTAGTTGAGCTTTTGCGGACCGACGCCCGCGCCCGCCGTTGCGGCGCCCGCGACGCAGTTGCTCGACGTGACGAACGGATAGGTGCCGTGGTCGATGTCGAGCAGCGTACCTTGCGCGCCTTCGAACAGCAGGTTGCTGCCCGCGGCATTCGCATCGTAGAGACGGCGCGACACGTCCGTGACCATCGGCTTCAGACGGTCGGCGTAGCCCAGCATCGTGTCGAGCGTCTGCTGGAAGTCGACAGCCGCGACGCCCAGGTACTGCGTCAGCACGAAGTTGTGATAGTCGAGGTTTTCGCGCAGGCGCTCTGCAAACGTGGCCGGCTCGAACAGGTCTTGCACGCGCAGACCGCGGCGCGCCACCTTGTCTTCGTAAGCCGGGCCGATGCCGCGGCCGGTCGTACCGATCTTGCTCGCGCCACGGCGCGCTTCGCGGCCCTGGTCGATGGCAATGTGGTATGGCAGGATGAGCGTGGTGGCTTCGGAAATGAAGAGGCGCTTCTGAACGTCCACGCCGGCGGCTTCGAGTTCGCCGATTTCCTTGAACAGCGCTTCCGGCGACAACACGACGCCATTGCCGATGTAGCACGCGACGCCGGGATGCATGATGCCCGACGGAATCAGACGCAAGATGGTTTTCTTGCCGCCGATGATAAGCGTGTGGCCGGCATTGTGACCGCCCTGGAAGCGAACGACGCCTTGAGCGTGGTCCGTCAGCCAGTCGACGATCTTGCCCTTGCCTTCATCACCCCACTGGGTTCCCACGACGACGACGTTACGCCCGGGGTTCACATTCACTGCGCTGGCAGACATGTTGTTTCGTAAGCTGGTTAAAAACGTATTTTACCTATGTTCGCGGACGCTTCCGGAATTTTTCCGTTTCCGCTCAACGGTATGCACGTTATGGTGGGTATGGCAAAAGGCGCGCGGCCAGTCATAGCCGACGGCCGCGCGATGGTCGGCGACGCATACAGGACCGGTACGGCGCCCCTTTAAAGTGCCCGCACAAGAGCCCGCGGGCGGCGCGACCGAAGCACGCTTACGCGCGCGGTTCGACGGTCCATGCGCCGTTGCGCTCGACCAACACGCGGTCGAACGCGAATTCATCCAGATCATGCTCGTGCCCGGGCAGCGCCTGGATCACGACTTCGCCGGCATCGCGCAATGCGGCGACGCTCACGCGCAGCGAGTCGTCGTGCTGCCACGGCGCGAGGATCGCACTGCTGCGCGCCTCCACCGGCGAAATGCGCGCGACTTCGCGCAGGTCGAGCGAGAAGCCCGTCGCCGCCCGTGCGCGGCCGTACGCCTGCCCCACGTGGTCATAACGGCCGCCGCGCGCCACCGCGTTCGGCACGCCGTCGACATACGCGGAGAACATCACGCCGCTGTGATACGCGTAGCCGCGCAGATCGGCTAGATCGATCATGACTTCGGCGCCTTCCACCTGGCTCGCGAGAAACGCGAGGTCGTCGAGCGCACGGGCGATGGCCGGCGCATTCGGCAGGCGCGCGCGCGCCTCGTCGAGCACCGAGGCGTCGCCGTAAAGCGAAGGCAGCGCGCGCAGGGCATCGCGCGTGACGGCCGTGAGGTTCGCGGTCAGTTCGACGAGCCGAGGCACATCCTTGCCGGCCAGCGCGTCGTACAGCGCCTGGCCGAGTTCCGCGGCCGCCGGTTCGGCTTCGATCAATGCCGCGAGCACGCCGGCGTGGCACAAGTCGAGGCGCACTTTGCCGAGTCCGGCGAGGTGCAGCGCATCGAGCATCAGTTGCTGGATTTCGAGGTCGGCTTCGAGACCCGCATGGCCGTAGATTTCCGCGCCGATCTGGATCTGCTCGCGCGTGGCGTGCAAACCGCGCGGGCGCGTATGCGCGACGTTCCCCGCGTAGCAAAGCCGCGTGACGCCCTGGCGGTTCAGCAAATGCGCGTCGATGCGTGCGACCTGCGGCGTGATGTCGGCGCGCAGACCGAGCGTGCGCCCGGACAACTGGTCGACGAGCTTGAAGGTGCGCAGATTCAGATCGTGCCCGCCGCCCGTGAGCAGGGACTCGATGTACTCGAGCAGCGGCGGCATGACCATCTCGTAGCCGTACGAACGAAAGCGATCGAGCAGGCGACGCCGCAATTCTTCGATCTTGCGGGCCTCCGACGGCAGCACGTCGGCAATGTTCTCGGGAAGTAACCAGGTCGACATCGATACAGTCCTACGACGTTGAACGCGGCGGCAGAATGCGCCGGTAATGAGTGTGAATGGCAAGCCAAGGCCTGATTCTGGCGGCTTCGGCAAACGGCGGCCGCCCAACCAGCGGCTCGCCGGAGTCGCCGGCAATCCGCAGCGGTTCCTGTCAAGCCGCGCAGTCGCAGACGGGGAACAGTCGGCCTTGCGGCTCGGGCCCTGCGTCGCTGCGGCGCTCTGCGTCAGGTCACGAAAAACAGCAGAACCAGTCCGAGCAGCATGACGATCAGGCCGCCTATGCGGATCTGATGCGCCGGCCGTTCCGCTATTTTACGGAACGTGTCGCGCCAGGCGCTCGGAAAAACGAATGGGAACATCCCCTCGATAACCAGCATCAACGCGATCGCGAGCAGTAACGAGCCGACTATATCCATGCGAAAGAAGGGGCCGCGATGCGAATGCCGCGGCGTGCCCGGTTATTAGTGTTTGCGCGAGGCCGCGGAAGCGTCCGGGGCTGCGCCGCCGGTCGGACTACGCATGAAGCGGAAGAACTCGCTGCTCGGATCGACCACGATCACGTCGCCGGGCTTAAAGGTGTTCCGGTACGCCTGCATGCTTTGATAAAACTGATAGAACTCCGGGTCGCTGCCGTACGCTTGCGCGGCGATTTCCGCTGCCTTTGCATCGCCCTCGCCCTTGATGGTTTGCGCCTCGCGGTAACCGTCCGCGAGGATGGCCTGCTGCTGGGCGAGCGCGTCCGCCTTGATCTTGTCCGCCTCGGCGGTGCCCTTCGCGCGTTCGTCGGCGGCGATCTGTTCGCGCTCCGCGATCATCCGCTTGTAGACCGAGTCCGCCATGGAGGCCGGGAAATCGACGCGCGTCAATTGAACGTCCACCACCGAGACGCCGAGCGATGCCGCCGTTCTGTCCATCGCGCCGCGCGCCTCGTCGGCGAGTGGCTGCTGTTTGGCGAGCGCGTCGGCAAGCGTGTATTTGCCGAACGCGTCGGTCAACGCGCCCCGCGCGACGAGCGCAAGACGCTCCGGCAGGCTTTGAACGTCGCCCTTCGTTTCAGCGAGCAGCTTGAGCGGATCGGTCACGCGGTACTTGACGACCGGGTTTGCCAGCAATTCGTTTTTGTCCGCGGTGACGTAGCGGTCCTCGTCCGGCGCGTCGAGCGACTGGATGCGGTTGTCGACGAGCGTGACGGTTTGCAAAGGCGGCGGCAACTTCACGTGCAGCCCGGGGCCGAGCAAGGCAGGCGCCGCGTCGCCGCGCGAGGACAGCACGGCCATATGACGCTGGTCGACTACGAATACCATCGACGAAGCGGCGAACAGCAGAATGACAACTGCAATGACGAGCGCAATGATCTTGTTCATGTTGTGCGCTCCTTATTGAACGTCGTCTTCGCGCATACGGCTGCGGAAGGACTCGCGCGAACGCAGCGGATCGCTGCTCGCCGCCGGGCGGCTCGCAGGCGTGGCGGCTGCGGCCGAAGCCGCTCCCGACACCGCCGCAGCTGCGGTGGCAGCCGCCGATCCACCCGCGCCCACGGCGCCGGCATTCGCTGCCTGCGAGGCGCCAGCCGCAGCCGCGCCGGATGCCGCGGTCACAGCCGATGCAGCCGCCGCGGCCGCGGTGGCATCGGCCACGCGCTGACGCGTTTGCTCGACGAGCTTGTCGAGCGGCAGATACAGCACGTTGTTGCCGCCGCGGTTGTCCACAAACACCTTGGTCGTATTCGAATAGATCTGCTGCATGGTTTCCAGATACATGCGCTCGCGAATCACCGCGGGCGCCTTCGAGTACTGCGCATAGACTTCCTTGAAGCGGTCGGCGTCGCCTTGCGCCTGAGCAACCGTCTTGTCGCTGTACTTTTTCGCGTCGTCGATCTGGCGCGCCACATCGGCTTGCGCGCGCGGCAGCAGGTCCTGGGCGTAGGCCTGCGCGTCTCGCTTCGCACGCTCGTTTTCCTGGCGCACCTTGGCGGCCTCGTCGAACGCGGTCTGCACCTGGTCGGGCACCTGCACCGCCTGGATCGTCACGCCGGTGACGGCGAGACCCGACTGATACTGATCGAGCGACTTCTGGATGGCCGCCATCAACTGCTGCCGGATTGCTTCGCGGTCCTGATCAAGAATCTCCTCGCCGCTGCGGGCGCCGACGATGCCGCGCACCGCCGCTTGAGCGGCCTGCATCACGCTCTGATCGGGATCGACGCTGCGAAAAAGGTAATCGGTCGGTTTGCGGATCTGGTACTGCACGGCAAAACGCACGTCGACGATGTCCGCGTCGTGCGTCAGCATGGACGCGTCTTTCACATTCGCCACGCGCACCACGTTGTTGCGGCCGATTTCCACCTGACGAACCTGGCCGATATTGACGAGCTCGTGGGTCTGGAACGGATACGGCAAGCGCCAGTGCACGCCGTGCGCGGCCGTGTAACGATACTGGCCGAACTGCATGACGACGCCGGCCTGGCCGTCCTGCACGACGAACACCCCGCTGCCGAGATAGATGGCGATCAGCACGCCGATCACGATGCCGACGCCGATGCGCGCGCCACGGCCGTTGTCAGGGCGCCCGCCGCCGACGCCGCCGCCCTTGCGGCCGAACATCCGGCTCAAACGACGGTTGAAATCCCGCCACATCTCGTCGAGATCGGGCGGACCTTCACCGTCCTTGGTCTGCGGGCGCTTCGGCTCGACCGGCCGCTGGCGCTCGCCATTGCCGTCGCCACGGCCCCAACGCGGATCGTTCAGTGAAAGCATGGCGCGCATGCGCGGCCAGATACTCCGCTCGTTGTAATCGTTCACCTGTGTTCGTTCACCAGAGTAGACAGCGGGTCAGTGCAGGTCAGTGCAATCGGAACGGGTCAGTGCCCGAGTTCGGGAACCTTGCGGTGCTCGCGTGGTGCTGCCGAGCGGTCTTCTTCCGAGGAGTCCAGCAGCGTGTCGGGAAGAGGTTCGGCAGTCGCGATCTCAGCGACGGCAGCGCGCAATGTATCCAGCCCTTGCCCCGTGCGCGCGCTCAAAAAGACGCGCGAAATATTACCATACTCGTCCCGCTCGACCGCTTCGCCCCGGGCCGCCAACTCGGGCACCGCGTCGATCTTGTTGAATACGAGCACCTGCCGGATCGTGTCCGCACCGATTGCGTGCAATACCTCGTTCACCTGATCGATCTGGTCGAGCCGCACCGCGCTCGACGCATCCACCACATGCAGCAGCAGATCGGCATGAATGGTTTCCTCGAGCGTGGCGCGAAACGCCGCGACCAGTTGGTGCGGCAACTCGCGGATGAAGCCGACCGTGTCGGACACCACCACCTGCCCCGCTTCGTCGCCCAGATACACGCGCCGCGAAGTCGTGTCGAGGGTCGCGAATAGCTGGTCGGCCGCGTACGCCTGCGCCTTCGTGAGCGCATTGAAGAGCGTGGACTTGCCCGCGTTCGTATAGCCGACGAGCGACACCGACATGGTCTGATTGCGCGAGCGCTGGCGGCGCTGCGTGCCATGCTGGCGGCGCAGCTTGTCGAGGCGCGACTTGAGCGCCTTGATGCGCTCGCCGATCAGCCGGCGGTCGGTTTCGAGCTGGGTTTCACCCGGGCCTCGCAGGCCGATACCGCCTTTTTGCCGCTCCAGGTGAGTCCATGCGCGGATCAGCCGCGTGGACAGATACTGCAATTGCGCGAGCTCCACCTGCAGCTTGCCTTCGTGGCTGCGGGCGCGTTGCGCAAAAATATCGAGAATAAGACTCGTGCGGTCGACCACGCGCCGATTAAGCGCCTGCTCCAGATTGCGCTGCTGGGCCGGCGCAAGAGCGTGATTGAAGATGACGAGTTCGATGTCGTTCGCCTCACACGCAAGACGCAGTTCTTCGGCCTTGCCGCTGCCGACGAACATTTTCGCGTCGGGGCTGGCGCGGCGCCCGGTGAGGGTGACTAGAGGATTCGCACCCGCGCTTTGCGCGAGCAGACTGAGTTCTTCGAGGCTGGCTTCGAAATCGATCTTACCGAAGTCGATGCCGACAAGCGCTGCATTGATCAAATTGGAGGGTATCAAAATGAGGCGGCCGGAATGATCGCCGACGGGCGACGCTACGCCGGCCGCGGCGGGGTTAGGACTGTTCGGAATCCGGGTGGAAATTCACCGGACGGGCTGGCACGACAGTCGAGATTGCGTGCTTGTAGACCATCTGGGTGACCGTATTCCTGAGCAACACGACGTACTGGTCGAACGATTCGATGTTCCCTTGAAGCTTGATGCCGTTGACCAGGTAGATCGACACCGGCACATGCTCTTTACGCAGTGCGTTCAAAAACGGGTCTTGTAACAATTGCCCTTTGTTGCTCATAGCAAACTCCGTATTTTTTTGCAGGTTGACTGAATTGACGACAGAAGAAAAAGATATCTGCCGTCAACCGCTACACTATAGCCGATTTTCGTTTTCGCGCGGGGCCCCTGCCGAAGCGGCCAAACCCAACGCACACGCGGGTTTCAGCCTTTGTCCGCGTAAGGGTTCGTCGACGATCTGAACTCTATTCGCAATGGAGTCCCCGTCAGCTTGAAAGTTTCCCGGAAGCGGTTTTCAAGGTAGCGTTTGTACGTTTCGGTGATGGCGTCGAGTGCATTGCCGTGAATCACGATGATCGGCGGATTCTGTCCGCCCTGGTGCGCGTAACGCAATTTCGGCCGTACCGGTCCGCGGCGGCGCGGCTGCTGGAACTCCACCGCCTCGATCAGCGCACGCGTGAGCTTCGGCGTGGGCAGCTTCGACATGGCGGCCGCGTAGGCGTCGTCCACGGAGCGCATCAGCGGGCCAATGCCTGTCTTTTCCGCAGCGGAAATGAAATGGAATTTGGCGAAGTCGAGAAATTTTAGTTTGCGCTCCAGATCTGCTTTCGTGCGCTCGCGCACATGCGAATCCAGCCCGTCCCACTTGTTCACGCCGACCACCAGCGCACGGCCCTGCTCGACCACGAAGCCGGCGATATGCGCGTCCTGGTCCGAAATGTCCTGGCGCGCGTCGAGCAGCAGAATCACGACATTGGCGTCCGAAATCGACTGCAGCGTTTTCACGACCGAGAACTTTTCGATCGCCTCGAACACTTTGCCGCGGCGGCGCAAGCCGGCCGTGTCGATCAGCGTGTAGGGCTTGCCCTGGCGCTCGAAGTCGACGTAAATCGAATCGCGCGTGGTGCCGGGCATATCGAACGCGATCACGCGCTCTTCGCCGACGAGCGCATTGATCAGCGTCGACTTGCCGACGTTCGGCCGGCCGACGATCGCGATCTTGATGCCGTGCGCCGCCTTCTCCTCGTCGCTCTCTTCGGGCTGGCCCGCGTACGCGACGCCGAGCGCCTCGTTGATCATTTCCGTCACGCCGTCGCCGTGCGCAGCGGAAATCGCGCGCGGGTCGCCGAGACCGAGTTCGTAGAAGTCCGCCGCCACCGCGCTGTACTTCATCCCCTCCGCCTTGTTGACGACGAGGAAAATGGGCCGCCCGGTCTTGCGCAGATAGTCGGCAATCACCTTGTCTTGCGGCGCGAGACCATTGCGGCCGTCAACGATGAACACGACGATGTCGGACTCCTCCACCGCCTGGCGCGTCTGGCGCGCCATTTCGTGCAGGATGCCGTCTTTCGCGACGGGTTCGAAACCGCCCGTATCGACGACGAGATAGGGTCGCTCGCCGGTGCGCCCTTCGCCGTAGTGGCGATCTCGGGTCAGGCCGGGCAAGTCGGCGACGAGCGCATCACGCGAGCGCGTGAGACGATTGAACAGCGTGGATTTCCCCACATTGGGGCGCCCGACGAGGGCAATAACGGGTTTCATCAGATGTTGTTCACGGTGAAACGCGGATCGGAATCGACCGTCCGCATGGCGACGCCATTGCGCCGCTATACGGCAGCGTTTGACGCAAATTATCACGAATTCGACCAGTCCCGGCTGCGCTATCCAGCGGCGCGCCGAGGCGGACGGGGGTTTGGCTGGTTGGGCAGCGCCGTCGGGCTGCATGGTTGTGCTGCGTGAGCCCGCCGCTGCTGTCGATCGCTTTTCCGGCGGTTCCTGTCGAAGACCTGCTTTATTAACCGCCTGCTTGAAAGACCGCTTCTCGATCTCGCCGGATCAGCCGGCCCGGCGAAATTCATCTGCTGGTTATGTGGCGCCCCACACGGGCACCGGAAAAACGCGCGTGGCCGGCAAGGCCGGCCAACACGCTCGACGCCGTCGCCGCGAGATTAGCGCGGGCGATAGCCGTACAGATCGCCGTCGCGCGTTTGCACGACAAGTGTCTCGCCGGCCAGCACCGGTGCCGCGGTAATCGCGCTGCCGTCGGTCTTCATGCGGGCGACGAGCGTGCCGTCGTCGCGCGACAGGAAGTGCACGTAGCCCTGATAGTCACCGAGCACCGCCGCGTGACCGAGGATGAACGGCACGCCCAGTTCGCGGTTCTTCAGCTTGTCGTTCTTCCACAGCGGAGCGCCGTTGCTGACGTCGAACGCGGACACGACTGACCAGTCATCCGCCGCGACCACCGCGCGGTCGTCCTGCGCGAGGCCGCTCGCGCTCGAGAACGCTTTTTCCCACAGCGCCCGGCCCGAATTCGCGTCAAAACAGCCAATCTGCCCCTGGAAGGTCACCGCGCACGTTTCCGATCCGACCAGTGTGGGCGGCCCGGTCACGTCGTTGATGCGCTCCACTTCCGTCACGCCCTTCGGGTACGAAACCGGCGTCTGCCAGTAGGCTTCACCGGTTTGCAGATTGATTGCCGAGAACGCGCCGCCGGGGAAACCGGCCAGCACCGCGGCGTCGCCCGCGAACGTCATGCCCGACGACACGCGCAAATTCAGCGGCACCGCGCGGTTACGATAATTCCACTTCTGCTCGCCGGTTTGTGCGTTGAACGCGACGATCTGGCCGTCCACGGTACGCACCACCACGAGACCGTTGCCGACGAGCGGCGGCGAGATGATTTCGCCCGGCGCCTTCGCCGTCCACAGTTGCTTGCCGTCTGCCCCGAGCACGTAGACGTCGCCCTTCAGGCCGCCCACCGCCGTCAACGTGCCGTCGCTGCCCACGCCCGCGGAGATGTCGTCGTGCAGCTTGACTCGCCAGATGTCCTTACCGGTTTGCGCGTCGATCTTCGCGACCGAGCCGTTCGCGCCGGCTGCGTACACCGCGTCGCCAACCGCGACCGGCGAGAACAGATAACGGCCTGCCTTACCGACGCTCGTCTTCCAGGCTTGCTGCACGTCAAGCACGGGCTTGAACTCGGTGAGTGGCGTCGGCACGCGGCGCTCGTCTTTCGTGGATGAGCATGCCGCGAGAGCGAGGACGGTCATCGCACAGACAACGGGCACAGCGTAACGTTTCAGCAGATTCATCGGTGGACGAAGCATTCAGGAAATAGGTTAAAGAAAGGCCGGTTGGTCGTAGCTCGCGGCGCTTAACCGCCCAGCGCGTCCAGCTTGAACTGGATCAGCTGGCGCTCGGAGCTGTCGCTCTTCGGCAGCGACTCGAGCGCGAGTTTGTAGGCCGCGCGCGCGTCGTCGCGCTTGCCCTGGGCGGCGAGCAGATCGCCGCGGCCATTGGCCACGATGCCCTTGAACGCGTCGGACTGCGGCTCGGCGAGCAATGCGAGACCCTGGTCGTAAGCCTTTTCGTCGAGCAGCAGCGAAGCAAGGCGCAGCTTCGCGATCTGCTTGAACTCGTCGTCCTTCGCGTGATCGATGGTCCATTGCAGCTGGGCTTTCGCGCCGGCTTCGTCGCCGGCCGCGTAGAGCGCCTTCGCGGCGCCGAGCGCGGTCATTTGCGCGTACGCCGTGCGGCTGAACTTGTCTTCCATGTCGGCGGCCACGCGGCTCACCTTCGCCTTGTCGCCCGATGCCACGGCCTGCTGCACCTGGTCGTACAGCACGGCGGCTTCCGCCGCCTCGCGCCGCTGCCAGAAGTTCCAGCCGTTCCAGGCGGCTGCGGCGACCAGCACCACCAGCACGATCCACGTGGTTGCATTACCCCACTGCGTCCACCAAGCCTTCAGACTTTCAATCGATTCTTGTTCGTCGTGGTAACTCATTGCCCGGCGATTTCCTCATTCTTGCTACGTGTGCGTGTCATCGCGATCAGTCGTCGCCGTCTTCGGCGGTTGCAACCATCGCATTGATTAGAAATTCGGTCAAGTCTTCGGCGGGCACGTTATGTTGCTCGCTTTTACCGCCGTTAGCGCTCGTGTCGCGCAGCGGTTTAACGCCCACCGTGCCGTTGGCGATTTCGTCTTCGCCGAGCACGACTGCGAATGCGGCGCCGCTCGCGTCGGCGCGCTTCATCTGCGATTTGAAACTTGCCGACTGGCCGTCCGCACTGCAATGGAGGATCACGTCGAGGCCGGTGTCGCGCAGCCGTTCGGCGATGATGAAGGCCTGCTCGCGCGCCGCGTCGCCCTGGTGGACCACATAGACGTCGCAACCTTCGTCTTCCGGCACGAGTTGTTCTTCTTTCAGCAGCTCGAGAATGCGTTCGATGCCCATTGCCCAGCCGCACGCCGCGGTGGCCTTGCCGCCGAGCTGCTCGATCAGCGGATCGTAACGGCCGCCCGCGGCGACGGTGCCCTGCGCGCCGAGCTTGTCCGTCACCCATTCGAACACGGTCAGATTGTAATAATCGAGACCGCGCACGAGACGCGGATTGATCGTGAACGGAATGTTGTTCGCTTTGAGAATGCGCTGCAAACCTTCGAAGTGCGCGCGCGATTCCGCGCCGAGGAAATCGATCAGCTTCGGCGCGTTCTGCGCGACTTCCTGCAGCGCCGGGTTCTTCGTGTCGAGCACGCGCAGCGGGTTCGTGTACAAACGGCGCTTGGCGTCTTCGTCGAGCACGTCCATGTGCTTTTCGAGGTAAGCAATCAGTTCGACGCGATGCGCCGCGCGTTCTTCCGCGAGCCCGAGCGAATTGATTTCGAGCTTGATGCCGGTAAGACCCAGGTCGTCCCACAGCCGCTGGCACATCATGATGATTTCGGCGTCGGCGTCAGGACCGGCAAAGCCGAGCGCTTCCACGCCGACCTGATGGAACTGGCGATAGCGGCCGCGTTGCGGGCGCTCGTGACGGAACATCGGGCCGATGTACCACAAGCGTTTCGGACCGTCGTACAGCATGTTGTGCTCGATCGCCGCGCGCACCACCGCCGCCGTATTTTCGGGGCGCATCGTCAGATTTTCACCGTTCAACGCGTCGGTGAAGCTGTACATCTCTTTCTCGACGATGTCAGTCACTTCGCCGATACCGCGCGTGAACAGCTGCGTATGTTCGACGATCGGCGTACGAATATTCTGGTATCCGTACGAACGCAGCATTGACTTGACGGTGGTCTCGAAAAATTCCCACAGCCCGGCGTCCTGCGGAAGGATGTCGTTCATGCCCTTCACGCCGGACAGCTTGTCGAGCTTTTTCTTCTGTTCAGTCATCTCTATTGAATTGCTGAGGTTGAGTCGAGCGCCTCGGCGCGGCCGTAGCGGCGCTCGACGTAGTCACTCACGATTTGCTGGAATTCTTGCGCAATGTTCTCGCCGCGCAGCGTCTTCACCTTTTCGCCGTCGATGAACACCGGCGCAGCCGGATTTTCACCGGAGCCCGGCAGGCTGATGCCGATGTTCGCCTGCTTCGACTCGCCTGGGCCGTTGACGATGCAACCCATCACCGCGACATGCATTTTTTCGACGCCCGGATACTGGTCGCGCCACACCGGCATTTGCAGGCGCAGATAGGTCTGAATTTGCGATGCCAGTTCCTGGAACAACGTGCTGGTGGTGCGGCCGCAGCCGGGGCACGCGATCACCATCGGCGTGAACGAGCGCAGACCCATGGTCTGCAGGATTTCCTGGCCGACGATCACCTCACCGGTACGCGGCGCGCCCGGTTCGGGCGTGAGCGAAATGCGGATCGTGTCGCCGATGCCCTGCTGCAACAGCACGGACAATGCAGCCGTGGACGCGACGATGCCCTTCGAGCCCATGCCCGCTTCGGTCAAGCCGAGATGGAGCGCGAATTCGCAGCGGCGCGCCAGCTCGCGATAGACCGCGATCAGATCCTGAACGCCGCTCACCTTGCACGACAGAATGATCTTGTTGCGCGAGAGGCCAAGCTCGACCGCGCGCTCCGCAGAGCCGATCGCCGACTGGATGAGCGCTTCGTACATCACGCTCTGCGCTTCCCACGGCGTGGAACGGGCGGCGTTTTCGTCCATCATTTTCGCGAGCAGGTCCTGGTCGAGACTGCCCCAGTTGACGCCGATTCGCACCGGCTTGTCGTACTTGACGGCCGCTTCGATCATCTGCGCGAATTGCGTGTCGCGCTTCGCGCCATGCCCGACGTTGCCCGGGTTGATGCGGTACTTCGATAACGCCTCGGCGCACGCGGGATAGTCGCGCAGCAGCAGGTGGCCGTTGTAATGGAAATCGCCGACGAGCGGCACCGACACGCCCATGCGGTCGAGCTGGTCGCGCACGGCCGGCACCGCTGCAGCCGCCTCCGGTGTGTTGACCGTGATGCGCACCAGTTCCGAACCCGCCTGCGCCAGCTCCTTGATCTGGATGGCGGTGCCGATGGCGTCGGCGGTATCGGTATTCGTCATCGATTGCACGCGCACGGGCGCGTCGCCGCCGATGGTGACGAGCTGGCCGCCCCACCGGACGTCGACCGCATGCGACTTGCGCCGCGGCGCCTGACCGCCGAACACCGGCTCGTTTGACACGATCTTGCTACTGGATTGGGATTGAGCTTCGGATTGCATCGAAAAACCCATTTACGCCGCACGCGCCGCAAAAATGCAGCGCCTGAATTGAAAAAGCGCCGCGGTCCGGTTGGCCGCGGCGCACACCGTCTGTATCAAGGCAACGCGAAGCGCGCCACGTTGCCTTTTGCCGCCGAATATTTCGACGGATCGACCGGCTGGCCGTCGAGCGTAATCGACTCGAGCCCCGCCTTGTTGCCGACCGTGACCTTGAAAGGCGCCTCGCCTGTCACTTCCTTCGTATCGCCTGCATGCACGAGGCCGGAGAACACTTCCTTGCCGTCCTTGCCGCGCACGCTGAACCAGCTATCTTGCGTCACGCGCAGCGCGACGATGGCCGAACCTGCGGCCGGCGCAGCAGCCGGAGCGGAGGCTGCCGCCACTGCGGCCGGCACACTCGCCGCGGGCGCGGCCGGTGTTGCCGTGACCGGCGCAGCGGACGCTGGCGCAGTACCGGCGGCAAGCGGCGCCGGCATGGGTGTCGCGGACGCCGCACCCGGTGCGGCGGCATTCGTCTCCGGCGCAGATGCGGACTCCTGGCCGGCATCCTGAGCCACCGCCTCGGACCCGGCCGCCGCCGTGCCTTGCGCGACGGCGCCGGATGCGCCCGTTGCGCCCCCCACACCGCCATTCGCGCTCGCTTTGAGGCGCGCGAGCCACGCCGTGGAATCGCCGCCATTGGTGTGCCACATGGCAAGCGCAACCACCGCAACGATCACCGCGGCCACGCCCCACAACCACGAGCGGCTTTTTTGCGCGCCGCCGCCGAGCGACAGCGACACGCGCCCGCGCGGCAAATCTTTACCCGACGAGGCCGGCATCGAAAGATCCGGTGCCGGCACGCCCTTCTCGCGACGCAGCGCCTGCGTGAACGGCGTGGGATCGGCGCCGAGCATCTTGGCGTAGCTGCGCACCACGCCCAATGCAAACGTGGTGTCCGGCAAATGGCTGATATCGCCCGATTCGAGCGCGCGCAATTTGGCGGGCGCCACCTTCAGGCGAGCCGACACGTCTTCGATCGACCAGCCCTTCGATTCGCGCAGTTGCGTCAAGCGCGCGCCCACCGCCGCCAGCGAGTCCAGGCCCGGCTGCCCCACAGGCTGCACCGCCGCCCGCGCGACAGATGCCGGGCGGCCTTCGTTCGTGTCTGTGTCCTGCGGCTGCGGGTGCTGCGGCTCACTCATCCCAAATCCTTTCGCGTCGATTCTTTTTTCACTTGTGCGACCGGACCGGTCCAAACCTCATGTCCGAATCGCAGACCGTTTATAACAAAATGCGCGGCCTCTTGTGCCGCTTCCGATCGATTCTGCAAACTTTCTTTTCAATTGCCCGGGGCGCACTACACCTTTGAGCAATCTCCAGCGCGCCGCACGGAAATGCCCGCAGCCCGCCCCTTGCTGCTACACGGCGCGAACCTCGATGATCTTCGCCGCCTTCCCGGTGCGCTCAGCGAGGCGCGTGCGGTCTTTCACCGCACCGGCCAACTGACCGCAGGCAGCGTCGATATCATCGCCGCGTGTTTTACGCACTGTGGTGACGACGCCCGCGTCCATCAACACTTGTGCAAACCGCTTGATCTGTTCCTGCTTCGAGCGCACGAGGCCCGACTCCGGGAACGGGTTAAACGGAATCAGATTGAACTTGCACGGGACGTCGCGAGTGAGCGCGAGCAGTTCGCGCGCTTGCGCTTCGCTGTCGTTCACGCCGTCGAGCATGCAATATTCGAAGGTGATGAAATCGCGCGGCGCGACTTTCAGATAGCGCTGGCAAGCCGCCATCAATTCGCGCAGCGGATACTTCTTATTTAGGGGCACGAGCATGTCGCGCAGCGGATCGCTCGGCGCATGCAGCGACACCGCCAGCGCAACCGGCAGATCGGCGCCGAGCCGGTCCATCATGGGCACGACGCCCGAGGTCGACAACGTGACGCGCCGCCGCGACAGACCGTAGGCGTTGTCGTCGAGCATGAGGCGCATGGCGGGTACGACCGCGTCGTAGTTCAGAAGCGGCTCGCCCATGCCCATCATCACGACGTTTGTGACGACGCGCTCGCCCTTGCCCTCGCCGCCCGTGGCCCGGCCGCCGGCCGCGCCGAGCGACGCGCGCAGCGCGAACTCGGCCATCCGCAACTGGCCGATGATTTCACCGGTTGTGAGATTGCGCGAGAAACCCTGCTTGCCCGTCGAGCAGAAACGGCAGTTCACCGCGCAGCCGGCCTGCGACGACACGCACAGCGTGCCGCGCGTTTCCTCCGGAATGAACACGGTTTCCACTGCGTTGCTGTTGCCGACGTCGATCAGCCACTTGCGCGTGCCGTCGGCGGAAACATGGTCGCTCACGATGCCCGGCATGGTGAGCGTGGCGCGCCCCTTGAGCTTTTCGCGCAAGGACTTCGCGAGATCGGTCATGCCGTCGAAGTCCGCAGCGTTGTACTGGTGGATCCAGCGCTGCAATTGTTTGGCGCGAAACGGCTTCTCGCCCAGGCTTTCGCAATAGGCGACAAGCCCTTGGGCGTCGAGGTCGAGAAGGTTGACGGTGGAACTGCTCGTCATATCGAATCCTGCCATTTCAGTGCGAGACTGCGCTCATGCAACAAGCTGCATGAACGCAAACCGTTCGCGCCCATCCCTGCTGCTTTTACCTTACTACGTTGCGCGGCGATTGGTGTGAATAAAGCCGATTGGCTGCACCGACCGCCGGCGCAATCCAGCATTAGCGCGAATAAACGTTGACTTGCGGGAAGAAGAAGGCGATTTCAACCGCCGCCGTTTCAGCCGCGTCCGAACCGTGCACCGCGTTAGCGTCGATGCTGTCGGCGAAATCCGCACGAATCGTGCCCTTTTCCGCCTTCTTCGGGTCCGTTGCGCCCATCAGGTCGCGGTGCTTCAGGATGGCGTTCTCGCCTTCCAGCACTTGCACGACCACCGGGCCGGAGATCATGAATTCGACCAGGTCCTTGAAGAACGGACGTGCAGCGTGCACCGCGTAGAACTTCTCAGCGTCGGCGCGCGACAGGTGGACCATGCGCGAAGCCACGATCTTCAGGCCGGCGTTTTCGAAACGGCTGTAGATCTGGCCGATCACGTTCTTGGCCACTGCGTCCGGCTTGATAATGGACAGGGTGCGTTCGATCGCCATAAAAACTCCAAAAAATTAAGAGGTTACAGATTCAAATGAATCCGCTATTGTAGCATGTTCCCGTGTATGATTGCGATTGAACCCTTACAGCACTGAAAGACTCCAAGCAGGAGTTTCTGAATACTGGTAGCGTAGGCTCTGTGAGCCCTTTCCACGCATTTTTCGAAGCGTCGGCGGCATTGAAACTCCGGGCCGCCGCACTAATCTTAGGAACGGGTAGTCCGCGAGGGCGGGGAAAGCCTGCGCGGCGCATGCAGGAACGCTGGACAAACCGCTTACACCATCACGCAACACGCTTCTGACGTAAGGAGAGACCATGAACGATCATCCGTATAGCTTTGGCCGCACCGGCGCGGTCAGCACGGTCGAAACGCGTAACCGCGTGCTACGAAACACCTACTGGCTGCTTGCACTGTCCATGATCCCGACCGTGCTCGGTGCCTGGGTGGGTCTCGCCACCGGTTTCTCGCTGTTCGCCGCCACCAGCCCCGCCATGAGCATGCTCGCGTTCTTCGCGATTGCGTTCGGCTTCATGTTCGCGATCGAAAGAACCAAGAACAGCTCCGCCGGCGTGTTCGTCCTGCTCGGCTTCACTTTCTTCATGGGCCTGATGCTGTCGCGCATTCTGGGCTTCGTGCTGGGTTTCTCCAACGGCCCGTCGCTCATCATGCTCGCCTTCGGTGGCACCGGTGTGATCTTCGCCTCCATGGCGACCATCGCCACCGTCAGCAAGCGCGACTTTTCGGGCCTCGGCAAGTGGCTCTTCATGGGCGTGATCGTGCTGCTGCTAGCCTCGGTCGCGAACGTGTTCCTGCACTTGCCGGCGCTGATGCTCACGGTGTCCGTCATGGCGATCGTGATCTTCTCGGCGTACATGCTGTTCGACGTGCAGCGCGTCGTGAACGGCGGCGAGACGAACTACATCACCGCGGCACTCGCCATCTATCTCGACCTGTACAACGTGTTCGTGAACCTGCTGGCGCTGCTCGGCATTTTCGGCGGCAACCGCAACTAAGCTTCATGCAGCACGGCTAGGCACGGCGCTCAACGTGCCGGCCTCGCAAAAAAGCCCATAACGAACAACCGTTATGGGCTTTTTTATTCCCGCCGCTCTAGTCGCAACGGGCCGGCTCAGCAGCGCTCAAAGGCTCAGCCACTCAAATCCTTCAGCCTGCGAGGCAACCACGACGTCGGTCGATGCGGCGCCCAACACGCCCGCCATAGCCGCCTGCGCGAGTTCCGGCAGATTGTTTTGCTGGCTTAGATGCGCCGCAACCAGGTGGCGCAGGCGCGACCGGTCGAGCGAGGCGAGGATTTCCGCCGCGGCGTCGTTGTTCAAATGCCCGTGATTCCCGCCGATGCGCGCCTTCAGCGATTGCGGATAGCGGCTGCCGGCGAGCATGCGCACGTCGTGATTGCATTCGAGCACCAGCGCGTCGCAACCGCTCAACACGGCGCTGATATGCGGCGTGGACGTGCCGACGTCCGTCAGCACGCCAAGGCGGCTCGCGCCATTCGAGAAGACATATTGCAGCGGCTCGCGGGCGTCGTGAGGAACCGTGTAGGGCAGCACGCTCAGATCGCCGATGGCGACTGCTTCGTCGCCCCACAGGACTTGCAGATCGACGGCGGCGTCATCCGCGCCGACCGCGCGCGCCGTGCCCCAGCTCATGTACAGCGGAATCGACCACTTGCGCGCCAGCGTGAGCGCGCTGCCGATGTGGTCGCTGTGTTCGTGCGTAATCAGAATAGCGTCGAGGCCTTCGGCGCTCGAGCCGAGCCGTGCGAGGCGGCGCTCGACTTCCTTCGCCGAAAAACCGCAATCGAGCAGCACGCGTGTGGTGGTCGCGCCGCTTTGCGCCTCCGCCAGCAACGCGTTGCCTTCACTGCCGCTGCCAAGACTTGCGAACCGCACAGCCCGATCAGTTCAGTTGCGCGTGCAGAAGCGTGACGATGCGCTGCGCGTCGGACGAATTGTCGATCTGCCCGTTCGCGTCGAGCACCGCCACTTGCGTCACGGTGTCGCCCTTCGGACGCACGTTGACGAGGAATTCCTGGCCCGGCTTCTTCGCCGAATTGCCGCCGTAGAACAGCTTGCCGAGGAGCCCCTCTTTCTTCAGCTCCTGCATCGAGTCGGCGTAGCGCACGTAGTAAATACCCTTCTCGCGGTCGCGGTTGTCGACGGTGAAGTTCGTGCGATCGAGCGCGAGACCCACGCGCAGCCAGGCGCGGTCGAACGATTCCTGCAGATCGAGCGTGGATGCGCCCGCGCTCTTGTCGAGCGTTGACGGTGCGGTGGCCGGACGCGCTTCCGTCAGCAATTGCTTGGACTGCTTGTCGGTCAGGCCGAATTTCTGCATCAGCTTGGTGAGAAACAGCGCTTCCAACGCGGGATCGCGCGGACGCTCTTCCCAGCGCGACGACGTCTTGTCCTGACCCGTGAGCACTTCTTCCATTGCGCTATGCGTGACGGAAATGTCTGTCGTGTCGGAAGGACCACGCGACACGAGGGTGCGGAAACTGTCACGCGTGCCCGACGAATACGCGAAGTCGATCACTTTGCCCACCGTGCGGCGGAACCAGTCGTCCGGAATGTTGGCGCGGTTCTCCGCCCAGTCGGTCACCATGATGCCGGTAGCCGGCGCATCGGTTTTCAGCGCAAAGCCGTTTTCCTGCCAGAACTCCTGCAGTTGCGGCCACAGTTGTTCCGGCGAGCGGCCGTCGACCACGAGCCAGCGGCGGTCGCCGTCGCGCTCGATATGCATGCCGTACGGGTCTTGCGCGTTCGGCTGGCCTTCCGTCGAATTACCGGCCGCCGTGACCGCACGCTTGGTTGCGCCGCCGAGCGCGAGATTGGCCGGCGGCGCGACGTAACGCTGATCGGTTGCGGTGGTGCTCAGATCGCCGGGAATGGCGAGCGGCGGCGCGCTGCCCGCAGCCTTGTAATTCACGCGATCGGAAGCGAACCAGTCGTTCAGGGTGTCACAGCCGGCGAGCGTCACCAGGGCAAGCGTCAGCGCCGCCATGCGGGTTGCGTGGAGGGAAAGTGCGGAACGTTTCATGAGGTCCTTCGTGATGCTGGAACGCGGTGCCTGGTTCTGTGTGCCGGGAACGTGGGCTGGATCGACGTCGGTTAAGGAAATGCCGGTGACTGGGTGGCGCTGACGGGTACGGCCGTAGCCGCCTAGCCGAGCAGGCCCGCTTCGCGCAGCGCGCCGCGCACCACTTCGTGGTATTGCGCGTCGAGCGGCGTGAGCGGCAGGCGGATCCCGCCCTGCACACGACCCAATTGCTGCAGCGCCCATTTCGCCGGAATCGGATTCGATTCGATGAACAGGTTCTTATGCAGCGACAACAGCTTCAGATGAATCTCACGCGCGGTCTTTGCGTCCGCCGCGAGTGCCGCCTTGCACAGCTCGCTCATGGCGCGCGGCGCGACGTTCGCGGTCACCGAAATATTGCCGTGGCCGCCGAGCAGCATCAGCGCGATCGCCGTAGGATCGTCGCCGCTGTAAATGCCGAAGTGCGCGGGCGCCGACTTGATCAGATGCGCGGCGCGGTCGATGTTGCCGGTCGCTTCCTTCACACCAATGATGCCCGGCACCTGCGCGCAACGCAGAATGGTCTCGTTGCTCATGTCCGCGACCGTGCGGCCCGGCACGTTGTACAGAATCACCGGCAGATCGACCGTTTCGGCGATCTTCACAAAATGGCGATAGATGCCTTCCTGGGTCGGCTTGTTGTAATACGGCACGACCTGCAGCGTCGCGTCCGCGCCGACTTCCTTCGCCTCGCGCGTCAGTTCGATCGCTTCCGCAGTCGAATTGCCGCCCGAGCCGGCGATCACCGGAATGCGGCCCGCCGTGTGCTCGACGGCGGTCTTGACCATCAGCACGTGCTCTTCGACGGACAGCGTTGCCGACTCGCCGCTCGTACCCACCACGACGAGCGCGTTCGTGCCCTCGGCGACATGCCAGTCGATCAGTTTGCGGAATGCCGGCAAGTCGAGGCTGCCGTCTTCGAGCATCGGAGTGATGATGGCAGGAATGCTGCCGCGAATCCGCACTCCGCTGCTGCCGGCCGCATTGTCCGCTTGAGTGCCCGCCGCTTGAGTGCCCGCTTGTGTGACGTTAGTCATGAAAAGCCATGAATTTGATCAGGTAAACCGCGATTGTAGCGGATTAGCCAGCCAACTCGTAACAAGGCGGGGGTGTCGCCTGCGCGGGATTGTCTGAGCGGTCCGCCTCCAGAATGGCGCAGATGCGCTGGACGTAAGCCGGGCGTGGCTGCGCGAGAAAACCGTCCTGAAACGCGACCACCCTCAACTGGCCGCGCACCACCTCGAGCAACTCGCCGGGCGCGAGCAGAAACGCCGGATTAGAAGGCTTGCCGACCGTTTCGTTTCCTTTCGCAAAGGTCTCGTAAACCAGTACGCCGCCGGGCGCGAGGGATTGAATCAGCCTCGCGAAAAGCGGCCGGTGCAAATAGTTGGTGACGACGACGGCCGCGAATGTCGCCTCCGCGGGCAACGGCCATGGCGCGCTCTCGATGTCGGCGACAACCGGTGTGACGAGCGGCTCGTCAGCGAGCGTATTCAGGGCGGCGGCGTCGCGGTCGATTGCCGTCACCGGATGGCCGAGCGACGCAAAAAACCGCGCGTGGCGCCCTGCTCCCGAGGCCACGTCGAGCACCGCGCCCCCCGCCGGGACGAGATGCGCCCAATGGCGCACCCAGCGCGACGGCTCGCCCAATCCATGCACGTTGACTGCGGGGCTGCTCATGACGTGGCGGCGAATGCTCAGTTGTACTTTAGTTGTACGACAGACCCATCGCCTCGCGCACGTCCCGCATGGTTTCCGTGGCGAAGCGGCGCGCCTTGTCGCAGCCGTCGGCGACAATCGCGCGCAGCAGCGACGGGTCGTCCATGTACTTCTGCGCGCGCTCGAGCATGGGCTGCTGTTCGCGCAAAATACCTTCAATCACCGGCTGCTTGCACTCCAGACAGCCGATGCCGGCCGAGCGGCAACCTTTCTGAACCCACTCATGCGTGGTTTCGTCCGTGTAGACCTGGTGCAGTTGCCACACCGGGCACTTGTCCGGGTCGCCCGGGTCCGTGCGGCGCACGCGTGCCGGATCGGTCGGCATGGTGCGCACCTTCTTCGTGATGGTTTCGGCGTCCTCGCGCAGACCGATCGTGTTGCCGTACGACTTCGACATTTTCTGGCCGTCCAGCCCCGGCATACGCGAGGCCTCCGTCAGCATGACCTGCGGCTCGACCAGAATGATCTTGCGCGAGCCTTCCAGGTAGCCGAACAGACGCTCGCGGTCGCTCATCGACAGGCTTTGCGACTCCTGCAACATGGCGCGCGCCTGCTCGAGCGCTTCGTCGTCGCCTTCCTGCTGGTAGGCGTTGCGCAGCTCGTGATACAGCTTGGAGCGCTTGCCGCCGAGCTTCTTCGCGGCTTCGTTCGCTTTTTCCTCGAAGCCCGGCTCGCGGCCATACAGGTAATTGAAACGGCGCGCGATTTCACGCGTCATTTCGACGTGCGGCACCTGATCTTCGCCGACCGGCACGAGCGATGCGCGATACAGCAGAATGTCCGCCGCCATCAGCACCGGATAGCCGAGGAAGCCGTAAGTCGACAGATCTTTCTCCTTCAGCTTCTCGATCTGCTCCTTGTAGGTCGGCACGCGCTCGAGCCAGCCGAGCGGCGTGCTCATGCCGAGCAGCAGCGACAGCTCCGCATGCTCGGGCACGCGGCTCTGAATGAAAAGCGTGGCCTGCGCCGGATCGATGCCCGAGGCGAGCCAGTCGATCAGCACTTCCCAGACGTTTTTCTCGATGACCTCAGGCGTTTCGTAGTGAGTCGTCAGCGCATGCCAGTCGACGACGGCGAAGAAGCACGGGTATTCGGACTGCAGCCGCACCCAGTTTTTCAGCACGCCGTGATAGTGGCCGAGGTGCAGCGACCCGGTGGGCCGCATGCCGGAGAAGATACGGTCTGGGAACATGGTTATTTAGAAAAGCGAAACAAGTGGAGTCAGAATTGCGGTGATGGCGCTGTAACCGAGCGTGACGAGCGGGCTCAGCCAGTAGCGCGTCAGCGTGCCCGTCATGACGAGCGCCATCACGATGAAAAAGCCGTACGGTTCGAGGCGCGACAGCGCGATAGCCTGGCGCGGCGGCAGGAGCGCCATCAGCACACGGCCGCCGTCGAGTGGCGGCAAAGGAAACAGATTGAGCACACCCAGCACGAGGTTGACACCGACGCCCGCGCCCGCCATGCGCGTGAAAAACGGTTCGTCGACAGCAAGGACGGCCAGCGCCACGCCGAACAGCCCCCAGATCAACGCCTGCACGAAGTTGCATGCGGGACCCGCCGCCGCGACCCACAGGCTGCCCCAGCGCGGGTTGCGCAGATTGCCGAAAGCGACCGGCACCGGTTTCGCATAGCCGAACATGAACGCGCCGCTCGTGGCGAAGTACAGGAGCAAGGGAATGGCAATGGTGCCGAGCGGGTCGATGTGCCGCATCGGATTGATGGAAACGCGGCCGAGCACGTAGGCCGTGTTGTCGCCGAGCCAGCGCGCGACGTAACCATGCGCGGCCTCATGCAGCGTGATGGCGAAGATCACCGGCAACGCGTAAACCGCGATGGTTTGTATCAGGGAAGAATCCATAACTCGCTATTGTAACAATGCGATGGCGTGCATCTGTCCGCTTTCGCTCATGCCGTCTCTTCGAGACCGAATGGCGCGAGAGAACCGCGCCCTGCCCGCACCAGCACCGGCTCGTCGCCGCTCAGATCGATCACCGTGGACGGCTCGCACACGCAAGCGCCGCCGTCGATCACCAGATCCAGTTGTTTTTCGAGCCGCGCGCGGATGTCCTCCGGGTCGTTGAGCGGCGCCGTTTCGCCCGGCAGGATCAGCGTGGAGCCAAGGAGCGGCTGACCGAGTTCGCCCAGAATGGCGAGCGTGATGGCGTGGTCCGGCACACGCAGGCCGATTGTCTTGCGCGACGGGTGCGACAGGCGCCGCGGCACTTCCTTCGTTGCCTGCAGCACGAACACATAGGGCCCCGGCGTCACCGATTTGATGAGCCGGTACTGGCGATTGTCCACCATCGCGAAGTTCGCGAGCTCCGACAGATCGCGCACGAGGAGCGACAGCAGCTGCTTCTCGTCAAGCCCGCGAATCCGGCGCAGGCGCTCCACGGCGTTCTTGTCGTCGAGATGACAGGCGAGCGCGTAGCTCGAGTCCGTCGGCAGCGCGACCACGCCGCCGTCGTTGATGATCTGCACGGCCTGCTTGACGAGGCGCGGCTGCGGGTTATCTGGATGAAGCCGGAAGTATTGGGACATGGCGGCTAACGATGACGACGAGAAACAACGTTTGATGGCGCGGTCCGACGCAAAACGACCGCGGACCGTGAGCGTCAGGCGCGGGCACGCCAAAGCGCCGGCTCGCGCGCACGACGTGCCGAAGCGGCACGGCGGGCGTTCACAGCCAGCGTTCCCAGACAGGCTTGAGATCGGAAGGAAGCGGCGGCAGCGTACCGAGCTCGACGCGGCCCTCGCCCGGCGCGTGAAAATCGGAGCCGCGCGACGCCTCGAAACCGAAGCGGCGCGCAACGTCGGCATATTCCCGGTATTGATCGGGCGTATGGCTGCCCGTGACGACTTCGATCGCCTTGCCGCCCAGATCGATGAATTCGCCGAAAAACGCGTCGAATTCGGTCGGCGAGTACGCATAGCGGCCCGGATGCGCGATGATCGCCTCGCCACCCGCTGCCTTGATCCAGCCGACCGCGTCCGCCAGCTTCGACCAGCGGTGCGCCACATAGCCGGGCTTGCCGTCGCCGAGATAGCGGTTGAACACGTCTTGCGTGGAACTGGCGTAACCGCTTTCGACCAGGAAGCGCGCGAAATGCGTGCGCGAAATCATGTCCGGGTTCGACACGTACTTGAGCGCGCCTGCATAGGCGCCGGGAATGCCGAGCGTGGCCAGCTGCTCGCCGATCGCCTCCGCGCGCGCGGCGCGCCCGTTACGCGTGCGCGCGAGCCCGTCGATCAGCACCGAGCTGGCGGGGTCGATGCCAAGCCCGACGATGTGCACCGTCCGCGCCGCCCACGTCACCGAAATTTCCACGCCGCTCAGATAGCGCATGCCGAGCTCCTCGGCGGCCTGACGCGCTTCGTGCTGGCCGCCGAGTTCGTCGTGGTCGGTGAGCGCCCACAATGTCACGCCTCCCGCATGCGCACGGCGCGCGACGTCGGCGGGCGCGAACTGGCCGTCGGAAACGGTGGAGTGGCAGTGAAGGTCGGCGTTCATCATCGTGTGGAGAAAGTTCTGCAGCCATTTTACTGCAACGCAGTAAGTGAACGCAGAGCAATTCTCACGCCGGAACCGCGTGCGCCGGGCCGGCGATCCGGCCCCGGCGCCCTCGCTAAGCGCAGAATCCCTCGATCAGCGCGGCGACCTGTTCGGGCTGGTCGTGGTGCACCATGTGCCCCGCTTCGTCGATGATCTTCTCGCGCCAGTCGGCAAACGCCTGAAAGCGCGCCTTGAATTCGTCGAGCGGAATATCGCCCGCCAGCGCGGCGAGCGTGGGCGAATGGGTGGCTTCCACATGCAGCACTTTCGCGCTCACCTTGCGCCAGACGGCCATCACTTCGTCCAGACGGTACAGCGTCGGCCCGCGCAGTTTATGCGCGGGGTCGGCGAGCAGCATGAAGCCGCCGGCGCCGTCCGGCTTCGACCAGTGCTTCGCCAGGAATTGCGCGCGGGCGGGCGCAAGCCGTGGATTGGTTTTGGTGAGCCGCGCGGCGACGTCGTCGAGGGACGCATAGCGCTTCAGTTGCGGCGGATCGCGCAGCTCGTCGAGCCAGTTTTGCAGCCGTTTGGGCGCCTGTCCGGCGTGCGCGGGCGCCAGCCCGAAACCTTCCAGATCGACCACGCGCCGCACGCGCTGTGCACGCGCGCCCGCATAGAGGCAAACGACGTTCGCGCCGAGACTATGTCCCACCAGGTTGACCTGGCCGGTCGGCGCGTAGTGATCGAGCAGCGCGTCGAGATCGGCGAGGTAATCGTGGAACCAGTAATGGCCCCCGCCGCTTTGCGCGACCGGCCAGTCCGACAGACCGAAGCCGCGCATGTCGGGCGCGATGACCTGCCAGTCGCCGCCGAGCGCATCGACGACGAACTGGAACGACGCCGCCACGTCCATCCAGCCGTGCAGCATGAAGAGCAGCGGCGCATCGGGATTGCCCCAACGCCGCACATGCAGACGGATGCCTCGCACGGGGATGAACTCGGAGCGGGAAATATTCATGGTCGGATGCACGCCAGAAAAAGAATGGTCGTTCGATTATAACGACATAGGCAGACGGCAGTGACGACAGGCGGCAACCCGTCGTCAGTGAGTCAGTCGCGCGGCGACCGGCCGGTCGGCTCAGTGCCCAACCCGACGCCTGCGAGCGCCGCCAGTTCGGCAAGCTCGGCCTCGTCGAAACCTGCGTCGCGGCGCGCCTCGAAATTGAACGGCCCGCGCAGTTTCGGCGCGTGATACTGGTCGGCGAGGCGCGTGTAGGTCGCATGCGGATCCAACCCGCCTTCCTCGCACAGATGACGAAACCAGCGGTTGCCGATCAGCACGTGGCCGATTTCGTCGCGCAGGATCACGTCGAGAATCGCGGCGGACTGACGGTCTCCCGCCTGCTGCAGACGCGCGCGGATAGGCGGTGAGGCATCGAGGCCGCGCGCCTCCAGCGTGCGAGGCACGAGCGCCATGCGCGCGAGCACATCGCCACGCGTGCGCTCGCACATGTCCCACAGGCCGTCGTGGGCGGGAAAGTCCCCGTACGCATGGCCGTATTCCGCGAGCCGCGCGCTCAGCAGCGAGAAGTGATATGCCTCTTCGGCTGCGACCTTCAGCCAGTCGGTGTAGAAGGCGGCGGGCAGGCCGGCGAAGCGCCACACGGCGTCGAGCGCCAGATTGATCGCGTTGAATTCAATATGCGCCAGCGCGTGCAGCAGCACCGCGCGTCCTTGCGGCGACTGCATGCTGCGCCGCCCCAGCTGGCGCGGTTCGACGAGCTCGGGGCGCACGGGCCGCCCAGGCAGTCCTGGTGGCTCTGGCGGCTCGTCGAGCGAGACGTCGGCGAGACACGTCGCGCTGCCGTCGAGCACCGCCGCGTATAACGCTCGCGCGCCGGCTGCCTTCGTCACCGGATCGGTCTCACGCAGCGCGGCGAGCGCCGCCGTGCGTGCGCAACACGGCGCGCCGCTCGCGTCCGGCGCGGGCCCGATGGACGAAGCGGACGGCCCGGAACGCGTGGACGTGGCCGGGAAAGCGGGGGAAACGGCGGACATCATGGAAAGGTGATCGGGCAAGGCAGTGAAACCGACGGGTGTTGAATGGCGCGGACGGCGGGCGCCGAGGCGAGAGGCGTGCGCGCCGAAGCGTTAAGCCCTCACGCCGAAGCACCCACCTCGAACCGCGCTCGCGCGTGACGCAAAGCGGCGCGACGACACAACCGTTTACAATACCCGATTCGACGCTCGCCCGGCCCTTGGGCGCCACCAGGGGCCGCCCAAGGGCCGGGCGAAAACAGGAAAAGCCGTCAAACCAGACACGCCGCGAGCCGTCCGCGCCCGGCGACCGATCCACGAGGAGACAACGTGACCATTTACAAGCTTGGCGACGCTGCACCGAACATCCACGAAAGCGTGTTCGTCGCGGATTCCGCGACCATCATCGGCAACGTGACGCTGGAGGAAAATTCGAGCGTCTGGTTCGGCGCGACGCTGCGCGGCGACAACGAGCCGATCACGCTCGGCGCGGGCAGCAACGTCCAGGAAAACGCGGTCTTGCACACCGATCCCGGCTTTCCGCTGACGATCGAGGCAAACGTGACCGTCGGGCATCAGGTCATGCTGCATGGCTGCACGATCAAGGAAGGCGCGCTGATCGGAATTCAGACGGTGGTCTTGAATGGCGCGGTAATCGGCCGCAACTGTCTGGTCGGAGCGGGCGCCATCGTGACCGAAGGCAAGGTGTTTCCCGATAATTCGCTGATTCTCGGCGCGCCCGCGAAAGTGGTGCGCGAACTGACCGAGGCGGACATCGCCAACATGCGGCGCGGCACGGCAAGTTATGCCGAGCGCCGCGAGTATTTCAAGGCGCAGCTCGTGCGCATCGGCTAAACAGCCGGGCGCGCGGCGCGCACGGTGCGTGCACGGCCTTCGCCGGGGCGCGCCATTCGATAGAGGAAAAGTTGTGAGCGACCAGTTGCAAAAATTCATGTTCAGCGCGGCGCCCGTGCGCGGCGAAATCGTTTCGCTGCGCAATACGTGGCAGGAAGTGCTGACGCGCCGCGAATACCCGGCGCCCGTGCGGACGATTCTCGGCGAGATGATGGCGGCCTGCGCGCTGCTGTCGGCGAATCTGAAGTTCGACGGCACGCTGATCATGCAGATTTTCGGCGACGGCCCCGCCAAGATGCTGGTGGTTCAATGCAGCTCCGACTTGTCGATGCGCGCGACCGCCAAGCTTTCCGGCGACGAAGGCAGCACGATCGGCGAGAGCACCTCGATGGTGGAACTGCTCAACGCAAGCGGCCACGGCCGCTGCGTGATCACACTCGATCCGCGCGACAAGAAACCCGGTCAGCAGCCGTATCAGAGTATCGTGCCGCTCTCGGGCGAAAATGGGCCGCTCAACTCGATGGCGGAAGTGCTCGAGCACTACATGCATCACTCCGAGCAGCTCGATACGCGTCTGTGGCTCGCGGCGAATTCGGAACGCGCGGTCGGCATGCTGCTGCAAAAGCTTCCCGGCGACGGCGGCATCGTCCCGCATCCCGGCGAACTGGACGCCGATACGTGGGAGCGCGTCTGCACGCTCGGCGGCACGCTGTCGCAGGACGAGCTGCTGAAGGAAGAACCGGAAACCGTGTTCCGCCGCCTCTTCTGGCAGGAAAACGTGCAGCACTTCGAGCCGGCCAGCGCGCGCTTCGAATGCACCTGCTCGCGCGAGAAGGTCGGCTCGATGCTGAAGATGCTGGGTCGCGAGGAAGTGGACGGCGTGATCGAAGAACGCGGCCACGTCGAAATCCATTGCGAGTTCTGCAACCAGCGGTACGAGTTCGACCCGGTCGACGTGGCGCAACTTTTTCTCGCCAATGCACTCTCACAAGGAGTCACGCCGGCCGCCGAGCAACGGCACTGATACCGCCGGCGGGCTGACGCTTTGCGCGTTCACCGGGTGCTGGATGAGGCGCCCGGCGTTCGTCCGGGTATCGACGGATCGAGATTCAACATGAGCATGCCCACTTCGTTGCCGCGTCCCGCCCGCGCTTTTGCCGTGTTGACGGCACTCGCGGGCCTCACTGCGTTGAGCGGTTGCATGATGGACCCGCCGGGTCCGTCGCCGATATACAGCCGGCTACCCGCCGACCAGTCGGGCATGGCCAGCACCGCTCAGCCGCTGACGCCTGCCGAGCGCCAGCGGTACGACGCCATCGATCGCCAGGTCATGGCGGAGCAGAACCAGGCGATTGCCGCGGAAAGCGCCGCACAGGCGTGGTCGCGCTATTACAGCCCGCCTGTGCCCGTCACCGTGTACGGCAGCTACTACGGCGGCGGCTGGGGGCATGGCTGGGGCACCGGCGTCGGCTTCGGCTACGGGCCGTACTGGGGCTGGTAGTGAGCTGAGCGGCGCGATGCGGGGTTGGCGGGAGATCGGCGAGGTCCGGGTTTGGCCGGACTTTCGCCGTGTCGTACCTGCTAATGGTACGTGCTAATGGCACCTGTTAATGCAAAAAGGCGCGGTTTGTGAACCGCGCCTTTTTTACGTCCGGTGAGCCGTCTCGCCCGGCCATTGCCGTCGAGGCATTTGCCGGCAACCTCAGTGCGCCGGCTTCTTTTCTTTTGCCGCTTTACCGCCGTGCTTGCGCTCCGGTTTCGCGCGCGACTCCGGATTCGGCACCACATGCAGCGGCGCGGCCGACACCTCGCCGCGAGTCGACGTCGCGGTGGAAGGCGCATTGGCCGTCGGCAACGGTGCATTCGGCGACACGAACTGGACGAACACCTCGCCGTCTTTCACCATGCCCATCTCGTACCGGGCGCGCTCTTCGACGGCAGCCGTGCCGTTCTGCAGATCCTGCACCTCGCCCTGAATGCGCTCGTTGCGCAGCTTGGCGTCGGCGTTCTTTTGCATCTGCTGCGCGAGTTGCTGCTGCAGTTCGTGAACGCGCAACCATCCGCCATGGCCCCACCACAGCGGATACTGGATCAACGCCAGCAGAACGATCAATACAGCAGTGACGAGCCGCATGAAGTAAGCACAATAAATACGCGCCGCCCTGCGCTTTACGCAGGGCGGCGAGGTCAATCAGACACGAGGAAAAACCGGCTCATCGGTCAGTGCAGAAACAGTCTGGTTCTGACCATTCATTAGCGCAGATTGTAGAACGCCGACTTGCCCGGATAGCTGGCGATATCGCCGAGGTCCTCTTCGATACGCAGCAGCTGGTTGTACTTCGAGATACGGTCCGAACGCGACAGCGAGCCCGTCTTGATCTGGCCGGCGTTCAGGCCGACGGCGATATCGGCAATCGTCGAATCTTCCGTTTCGCCCGAGCGGTGCGAGATCACCGCCGTGTAGCCCGCGCGCTTCGCCATTTCGATGGCGGCGAAAGTTTCGGTCAGCGTACCGATCTGGTTGATCTTGATGAGGATCGAGTTCGCGATGCCCTTCTCGATACCTTCCTTCAGAATGCGCGTGTTGGTGACGAAGAGGTCGTCGCCCACCAGCTGGATTTTCTTGCCGAGCTTCTCGGTGAGCAGCTTCCAGCCTTCCCAGTCGCCTTCGTGCATGCCGTCTTCGATCGACACGATCGGGAACTTGTCGGCGAGCGTGGCCAGGTAGTCGGTGAATTCCGCCGACGACAGTTGCAGGCCCTCGCCCGCCAACTGGTACTTGCCGTCGTGGTAGAACTCGCTCGCTGCGCAGTCGAGCGCGAGCAGCACGTCTTCGCCCGCGCGGTAGCCTGCTTTTTCGATGGCTTGCAGGATGGTGGACAGGCATTCGTCGTTGCTGCCGAAGTTCGGTGCGAAACCGCCTTCGTCGCCGACTGCCGTGCTCATGCCGCGGTCCGACAGGATCTTCTTCAGCGCGTGGAAAACTTCTGCGCCGCAGCGCAGTGCTTCGCGGAAGGTCGGCTGGCTGACCGGGACGATCATGAATTCCTGGATGTCCAGACTGTTGTTCGCGTGCGCGCCGCCGTTGACGATGTTCATCATCGGGACCGGCAGTTGCATGGCGCCCGAACCGCCGAAGTAACGGTAGAGCGGCAGGCCGGCTTCTTCTGCGGCGGCCTTCGCGACGGCCATCGACACAGCCAGCATCGCGTTCGCACCGAGGCGCGACTTGTTGTCCGTGCCGTCGAGTTCCAGCAGCGTCTTGTCGAGAAACGCCTGCTCGGAAGCGTCGAGGCCCATGATCGCTTCGGAGATTTCGGTGTTGATGTGCTCGACAGCCTTCAGCACGCCCTTGCCGCTGTAGCGGCCGGTTTCGCCGTCGCGCAGTTCGATTGCTTCGCGCGAGCCGGTGGACGCGCCCGACGGCACCGCGGCGCGGCCCATCGTGCCAGACTCGAGCAGCACGTCGCATTCGACGGTGGGGTTGCCTCGCGAATCGAGAATCTCTCGACCGATGATATCTACGATAGCACTCATGGTTTCCTCAAGAAATGACGATGAATTCTTTGCTGTGACACTGCACCTGGCGCCTCGCGTGGCGTCGGCCGGCCACACCGACAGACCACTTGCGCGCCGATACGTTCGACGACCATTGTGTGCATTTGCCGCGCGCCCGCTGCCGTGACCGGCTCATGCTGCGAGCACGCGGCGCATGCCTGATTCAGTTGAAATCGCTTTCGAGGAACGGCGCGCGCTTCACGGCCTGATCGAGCGTGACGAGCGTTTCCAGCAGATCGGCCATGCGATGCAGCGGCACGGCGTTCGGACCGTCCGACTTCGCTTCTGCCGGATTCGGATGTGTTTCCATGAAGAGCCCTGCCACGCCGACCGCAACGGCCGCCCGCGCGAGCACCGGCACGAACTCGCGCTGACCGCCCGAACTCGTGCCCTGCCCGCCTGGCAACTGCACCGAATGCGTCGCGTCGAACACGACGGGCGCGTTCGTTTCGCGCATGATCGCGAGCGAGCGCATGTCCGACACCAGGTTGTTATAACCGAACGACACGCCGCGTTCGCACGCCATGAAACGGTCTTCGGACAGGCCCGCTTCGCGTGCCGCGTCGCGCGCCTTGTCGATCACGTTCTTCATGTCGTGCGGCGCGAGAAACTGGCCCTTCTTGATGTTGACCGGCTTGCCCGAGCGCGCGCACGCGTGGATGAAGTCCGTTTGACGGCACAGAAAGGCCGGCGTTTGCAGCACGTCGACCACCGAGGCGACCTGTTCGATCTCGTGCTCCGCGTGAACATCCGTCAGCACCGGCAGGCCGAGCTGACGCTTCACTTCCGACAGAATGCGCAAACCTTCGTCCATGCCAAGACCGCGAAACGACTTGCCGCTGCTGCGATTGGCCTTGTCGTACGACGATTTGTAGATGAACGGAATGTTCAGCTTCGCGCAGATTTCCTTCAGGCGGCCTGCCGTGTCGATCGTCATTTGCTCCGATTCGACGACACAGGTGCCCGCGATCAGGAAAAACGGCTTGTCGAGCCCGATTTCGAAATCGCCCAGCTTCATGCTTTCTCCCCGACTTCATTCGCGACGCGCGACTGCTGATGCGCAAGCGCTGCCTCGACGAACGACTTGAACAGCGGATGGCCGTCGCGCGGCGTGGACGTGAATTCCGGGTGGAACTGCACGCCGACGAACCACGGGTGCATGCTGCGCGGCAGTTCCATCATTTCCGGCAGATCTTCACTCGGGGTACGGGCGCTGATGATAAGACCGCCGGCCTCGAGCTGGGGCACGAAGCGGTTATTGACTTCATAACGGTGACGGTGACGCTCGTTCACGTCCTTGCCGTAGATTTCCTCGGCCATCGTGCCGGGCTTGATCGGGCAGCGTTGCGAACCGAGGCGCATCGTGCCGCCGAGATCCGACTCTTCCGTACGCTTTTCGACGCGGCCTTCGCGGTCATACCATTCGGTGATGAGCGCGACCACGCGGTTCGGGGTTTCCTGGTCGAATTCCGTACTGTTCGCGTCTTTCAGGCCTACGACGTCGCGCGCGAATTCGATCACGGCGAGCTGCATGCCGAGGCAGATGCCGAGATACGGCACCTTCGCTTCGCGCGCATAGCGGATGGCGGCGATCTTGCCTTCCGTGCCGCGACGGCCGAAGCCGCCAGGCACGAGCACAGCGTCCAGATGCTTGAGACTTTCGACGCCTTGCGTCTCGATCTCTTCAGAATCGATATATTCGATGTTCACGCGCGTCGCCGTGTGCATGGACGCGTGGCGCAGCGCTTCGATCAGCGACTTGTACGACTCCGTCAGATCGACGTACTTGCCGACCATGCCGATCGTGACTTCGTGTTCGGGGTTTTGCAGCTTTTCGACAAGTTCCGACCACATGGACAGGTCGGCCGCTTTCGGCGTGAGCTTGAGCTCTTCGCAGATGATCGCGTCAAGACCCTGATCGTGCAGCATCTGCGGAATCTTGTAGATGCTGTCCGCGTCCCACACCGAAATGACGGCGTCTTCGGGCACGTTCGAGAACATGGAGATTTTCGCGCGCTCGTCGTCGGGAATGCGGCGGTCGGCGCGGCACAACAGCACATGCGGTGAAATACCGATTTCGCGCAGCTTCTGTACGCTGTGCTGCGTGGGCTTGGTCTTCAGCTCGCCGGCGGTGGCGACCCAGGGCACAAGCGTGAGATGCACGAAGCACGCGCTGTTGCGCCCCATGCGCAGGCTCATTTGACGCGCAGCCTCGAGGAACGGCAGCGATTCGATGTCGCCCACCGTGCCGCCCACTTCGACGATCGCGACGTCCGGCTCGCCGCAGGTGGCCGACGCCGCGCCACGCTCGATGAACGCCTGGATTTCATTCGTGATGTGCGGAATGACCTGGACCGTCTTGCCGAGGTAATCGCCGCGGCGTTCCTTGCGGATCACCGATTCGTAAATCTGGCCCGTGGTGAAATTGTTGGCCTTGCGCATCTTCGTGCTGATGAAGCGCTCATAGTGGCCGAGGTCGAGGTCGGTCTCCGCTCCGTCTTCCGTTACGAACACTTCGCCGTGCTGGAACGGGCTCATCGTGCCGGGGTCGACATTGATGTAGGGATCGAGCTTGAGGAGGGTGACTTTCAGACCGCGCGATTCGAGAATCGCGGCGAGGGAAGCGGCGGCAATACCCTTGCCGAGGGAAGATACTACGCCGCCGGTGACGAAAACATATTTGGTCATCGCTGGATGCTCGCGGGAAAAACGGATTATACCGTAAAGCGGGGCCTCAACCCAGCGAAATGCGAGCAAGCCCGGCGCGCGCATGCGCCGCGCAGACTATGGACAAACCACGGCCAAACTCCACACGATCGCCGCGCGCCGCGTCAGCCGCGCTCGCCCAGTTCGCGCAACATCCGCTGCACCGCGCGCGCGGTTTCGATCGGTTTTTCCATCGGAAAAAGATGGCTGCCCTCGATCCATTCGACGTGACCGCCCGTGGCGCGGCGGGTAGCGCTCAAACCGACTTGGCGGATTTCCTTCGACCGCGTGCCGGCGATGAACCCAACCGGCACCGGCGCGCCGCGCGCGAGCCGCGCGCCGAGCGTGTGCGGCAAGGTCCGGTAGATCTGATATTCGATGCGCCGGTCGAATGCGAGGCTGCGCGAGCCGTCGTGTGCAACCTGCGGAATGCCGAAGTCGATATAGTCGGACAGCATGCGCTCGTCCCAACGCGCGAACGCGGGCTTCGAATGGAAATGCCGCCATGCCTCTTCGCGGCTCGCCCAGTGCGTGCGGCGCGTGCGCGTGGCGGCGGCCGGCGAGAGCCGCTCGTCGAGCCCCGTCCACTGCGACACGCGCAGAATGCTGCTGCGCCAGCCGGCCACCACCGGCGAATCGAGCATCACCACGCCCCTCACCCACTGCGGCTTTTTCAGCGCGGCCATCAGCGAAAGATAGCCGCCGAGCGAATGACCGACGAGCCAGACCGGCTGCTCATAACGGCGCCCGACGTCGTCCAGCAACTGCTCGACCAGATGCGGCCAGTCCTGCGTGACGGGAAAGCGCGGGTCGTGCGCAATGCGTTCGATGTAGCGCACTTCGTAGTCGTCGGAGAGTTCGGCGAAAATAGTCCGGTAAGTCGAGGCCGGAAAGCCGTTCGCGTGCGAAAAGTGAATGATGTTTTTCAACTGCGGTTATCTCCGTTCTGTTGTCGCGCGGCCGCTGAAGCTTTGCGCCTCCTGCAGATGCTCCGCGGCACCCTCGTCGCGACGCCTGCCTGGTGGCTGCGTGGGCAGGCCGCCGCTCTTTTAGCGTCTTCTTTTGTGATGGCTCCGTGTTCACGGGCCGAATCCGCGAACGTGGAACGAGCGTTCAACGGTCCATCCAGTAGCGCCGCTGCGTGTCGCGATAACGCTCGACCGTGAGCGCGGCGCCTCGCGTTTGTGGATCTGCATCCGGGCCTGCCGTTGGACCTCCGGTCAGGCCCGCTTGCGGACCCGCTTGTGACCCCGCGTTGCGATCTCCTCGCGCCGCGAAGTGCGGCTCCACAAGAACGCGCACGGCGCCATCCGCATCGCTCCTGCCCAGCTCGATATGCCGCGCCGTATAACGCGCGAGCACGCCCGCACTGGGATGATGAAACCGGTTGCGATAGCCTACCTGAAATAGCGCGACGAGCGGGTCGATAGAATCGAGGAACGGCTCGGTGGAAGAAGTCTTGCTGCCGTGATGCGGAACCACGAG
This sequence comes from Paraburkholderia phenoliruptrix, assembly GCF_902859825.1. Taxonomy (GTDB): domain Bacteria; phylum Pseudomonadota; class Gammaproteobacteria; order Burkholderiales; family Burkholderiaceae; genus Paraburkholderia; species Paraburkholderia phenoliruptrix. The sequence goes on from NZ_CADIKB010000022.1 coordinate 85,767, forward strand.
CACCTGAGCGCGCAGCATCGCGGGATCGCGCGAAAGCAGAATGCGTTCAGTCGGCGCTTCGATGTCCGCGGTCAGAAGAGCGGCCAGGGGTTCGCCCTCGACTTGCGGGTCGCGTGCGGGATTCGCCGCACTGCCCGCTTCGCTAACCGCCGCGTTCCGCGCGCGGGTCGGTCCGTTGGTCGGTGCGTTGCGCGCGCCGTTAATCGCCCCGTCAGTCGGCCCGTCCCCCGCCCGAGGCAACGTGCTCACTCGCAGCACGCAGCAATGCGCGTTCGGCTTGCCTTGCAGCGGCCCCGCGTCGGGCCAGAGCATCGCGAATTCGACGCCGTCCCATTGCCAGCGCTGCCCCGCCGCGCACGGCAACGTGTCTGCGCCGTGTTGCCGCGCATTGGCCCAAAGCGCATTGGCGGGCGCGAGCGCCGCGACCATCTGACGAACCTCGATGGCCTCGAGCACAGCCGGCACGCCGCCTGAGTGATCGGAATCGGCATGACTGACGATGAGCGTATCGAGCACGTTCACGCCCTGTGCGCGCAAAAACGGCACCACCACGCGCTCGCCGGCGTGGGTCGACTCGGGCCCCGGCCCGGCGTCGAACAGCAGTGCATGATGCGCGGTCTCGATGAGCACCGACGTGCCCTGACCGATATCGAGCGCGGTCAGCCGGAAACTGCCGTGCGGCGGGCCCGACGGCGCCGCGGCGACAAGCGGCAGCCACGTGAGCGGCGCCGCCCAGCGCAACGGCCAGCCGCGTGGCGCAAGACACCACAGCACGCCCGCCGCGGCGGCGGCGAGCGTCCATCCGTCCGGTTGCGGCAGCCACCAGAGTGCCCAGCGCGGCCCCGACAGCCATTGCAGCCCCGCCATCATCGCATCGAGCAGACCGTGAGCAAGGCGCAGCGCGAATGCGTCGAGCGGCGCAGGCAACGCGAGACCCGCCAATACCGACGGCGTGACGAGCACGCTCACCCACGGAATCGCGAACGCATTCGCGAGCGGGCCGATCAACGGAATTTGCGCGAACCAGTAAACGGTCAGCGGCGCGAGCGCCAGCGTGACGGCGAGCTGCACGTGGGCAGCGCCGTGCAGCCGCTCGCCGAAAGCGCGCAGGCGCCGCGCAGCAGCAGCGCGCAGGCGCGACCAGCGTGAAGCGCGGCCCGCCCCGAGGCCGCTCGCCTCGTCGATCTCGTCGGTGTGCTGCTCATGGTCCTGGATACGCGGCCGTCCCGACGTAGCGTAAAGAATGGCCGCGACCGCGCAAAACGACAACCAGAATCCCGCCGACACCACCGCCCAGGGGTCGATCAGCAACACGAGCCCGAGCGCCCACGCCAGGACGGCCGAGCGCGGCACATTGCGCCCGCTCACATAGGCAAGCGCGACCACGCTCGCCATCCACAGCGCGCGCTGCACCGGCACATTGAAGCCGGCGAGCGCGGCGTGCAGTGCGGCGAACAGCACGCCGCCCGTCACCGCGACGATCTGCGCGGGCAGCCGCAACGGCCAGTTGCGGCCGAGCCATCCAGACCGTCGCCAGAAGGTGCCGAAAAGCCATGCGGCGAGGCCCGCGGCAAAGCCGATATGCAAGCCCGAAATCGCCACCAGATGGCTCGTGCCGGTCGCGCGCATCAGTTGCCAGTCGGCGGCGCTGATTTCGTCCTGAGCGCCGATCGCCAGCGCGACGACGATACCGCGATGCGGCGCACTCGCGAGCACCTTGTCGATTCGCGCACGCAGCGCCGCGCGCCAGCGGTCGACGCTCACGCCGATTCCGTGCGCGCCTCCCGCCAGCCGCGCCGACTGTGCTGGCGCACTCACATAGCCGGTGGCCCGCACGTCGCGGGCGAGCAAAGCGGCTTCCGCGTCGCGCAGCCCGAAATTGGCATTGCCGTGCGGCCGTTTCAGACGCACACGCAAACGCCAGCGCTCGCCCGGTTCGAGCGGCGGCGGGGCTTCGTCCGCTATCCATGCAAGCTGGACGACGCGCGGCAAGCCGGCCCGCGCGGCGGGCGCGAGACCCGAGTCGGGCGGGTCGAAAGACTCGACGTCGAAGAAAAAGCGCGCGCCTTTCTCGTCGCGCGCAGGCAGACCCTTGATCGTGCCTGTGACGTCGAGGTCGCGCCCCTCCCACGCGAGCGGCAAGCTGGACGCGAGCCTCGCTTCGGCACGCGAGGCGGCATAACCGAAACCCGCGCACCACGCCGCGCAGCAAAGCGCGCCCCAACCCGCGAAGCCACGCCAGTGTCGCAACCCCTCATGTAAAGGCGCGCCTTGCTCCTCGCCCCAGACAAGGCAGCGGCCACGCAAGCCCCAGACAGCGACGGCCGACGCCGCACCGCCCAACACGACAAGCGCGCACCAGCCGCCCAAGCCAGGCAGCGCCGCCTGCCGCTGCAGCCACACCACGCCCAACGTAAATCCACCCCACCATGCGCGCATCCGCCCTCCGCCCGCCCTCCGCCCGCCCTCCGCCCGCCATGCGCCGGCGAAACCGCGGACATCGCCCGGCGCACAGCGCACCGCGCGCGAAGCGCGAGCGTCGCCCGGGCGTGGATCCCGCCCGGCGCGAACCACTCAGATCAACCGGAACGATTATGCAGACGAAAGGGCGAGCCGCGGCAGCGCGGCGAGCGCGTTAGCCGTTGTGCCTAGGGCGGCTTCGTCGACGGCCATGCCGCGCAATTGCGCGAGGCCCGCGCCGATGCCCGGAATCTGCTCGGGCGAGTTGCGCTGTTTGTAGATCCACGCAGGCGGGATGTCGGGCGCGTCGGTTTCGACCACGAGCGCGTCGAAGGGCAACTGTTCGGCCAGCCGGCGAATCTGCCGCGCGCGCTCGAACGTCAGATTGCCGCCGAAGCCGAGGTGCATGCCCTGATCGATATACGCCTGCGCCTGCTGGAAGCTGCCGTTGAACGCATGCGCAATGCCGCGGTGAATCTGATGGCGGCGCAAGCCTTTGATCACCTGATCCTGCGATTTGCGCACGTGGCAGATCACCGGCAGATCGAATTCCCGCGCGATTTCCAGCTGGCCGTTGTAGAAGAACTGCTGCCGCGCGTCGTCGAGGCCGTCGACGAAATAGTCCAGACCGATTTCGCCGATGCCCACAAAGCGCGGATCGTCGAGACTCGCTTCGACTTCCACGCGCAGCAGATCGAGGTCGTGTTCCTGCGCGGCAGGCGTGAAGAGCGGATGAATACCGAGCGCGTACGCACCACCCTCGAAGCTGTGCGCAAGTTCGCGCACGGTCGCGAAGTTCTGCCGCCCGATCGCCGGAATCACGATACGCCCGACACCCGCGCCGTGCGCCGCCGCCGCGACGTGCTCGCGGTCGGCGTCGAATTCAGACGCGTCGAGATGGCAGTGCGTATCGATCCACATGACTTGCCTCGTTATCAGAGCGGATTTGGCGAGCGGATGGCCGCCGTAGAAGCAAGGAAGCACAGCTCGCGCCTGCGTATGCCGCCGGCAGCCTCACTGCCTCGCGGTCACACCGGCACGGGCGGCTCTTCGTACAGAACGCCGTCGCGCAAGCGCATGATGCGATCGCAGCGCCCCGCCAGTTCCGGGTCGTGCGTGACGATCACAAAGCTCGTTTCGAGCGTTCGCGACAGTTCGAGCATCAGATTGAAGACCGTGTCGGCCGTGCTGCCGTCGAGGTTGCCGGTCGGTTCGTCGGCGAGCACGCAGGCCGGTTTGGTGACGAGCGCCCGCGCAATCGCCACGCGCTGACGCTCGCCGCCCGACAGCTCGCCCGGCCGATGCTTCGCGCGATGCGCCATGCCGACCCGCTCCAGCACCGCGAGCGCCTCGCGGCGCGAGGCTTCCGTCGTCATGCGGCGGATGCGCAGCGGCATCGCGACGTTATCGAGCGCGGAAAACTCCGGCAGCAGATGATGAAACTGATACACGAAGCCGAGCGCGCGATTGCGCAGGTCGTTGCGTTCGCGCTCGGAGAGTTGCGTGAACGGCTTACCCATCACCGAGACATGGCCTGCGCTCGGTTCGTCGAGACCGCCGAGCACGTGCAGCAGCGTGCTCTTGCCCGAACCCGACGCGCCGACGATCGCGAGCTTCTCGCCGCGCCGCACGCTCAGTTGCGTGTTGTTGAGCACCTGGACGTTCAGCCCGCCCTGCATGAAGGACTTCGAAATGCCGGTCGCTTCCAGCACGTAGGGATGCGGCGTCATTTCCTGAGCGGCCATGGATAAAGTTGCGGAACGGTCATTCATAGCGCAGCGCCTCCGCAGGACGGACCCTGGCGCCGCGCCAGCTGGGGTAAAGCGTCGCCACCGCCGACATCAGGAAGGCAATGATGCCGATGCGCGCGACGTCGGCCGGAATCAGCTCGGACGGCAGCTCGCTGATGAAATACACGGAAGGCGGCAGGAACTGCACGCCGAGCGCATGCTCGATCATCGGCACGAGCCATGGAATGCTCCACGCGATCAGGCAACCGAGCGCGACGCCCGTTGCCGTGCCGATAAAACCGATCGTCACGCCCTGCACGACGAAGATCTTCATGATCGAGCGCGGCTGCGCGCCCAACGTGCGCAAAATCGCGATGTCGGCCTGCTTGTTGGTCACCGTCATCACGAGCGACGACACCAGATTGAACGCCGCCACCGCGATGATCAGCGTGAGGATGATGAACATCATGCGTTTTTCGATCTGCACGGCCGAGAACCAGGTCTTGTTCTGCTGCGTCCAGTCGCGGATATACAGGTCGCCCGACAACGTGCGCGCGAGCTGATGCGCGACTTCGGGCGCCCGCTGCATGTCGACGAGCCGCAGGCGCACGCCGGTCGGCGCGGGCAGCCGGAACAACGCCTGCGCGTCCTTGATGTTGATGAGCGCAAGCGTGCTGTCGTACTCGTAATGCCCGGATTCGAAAATGCCCACCACCGTGAACTGCTTCAGGCGCGGCAGCATGCCGGCCGGCGTAATGGTGCCTTCGGGCGCGACGAGGGTGATCTTGTCGTTGACGGCCACGCCGAGATTGGTCGCGAGATCCGCGCCCAGCACGATGCCGAACTCGCCCGGCACGAGATTGGTCAGCTTGCCGCCTTTCATTTCCTTGCCGATGTCCGACACCTGCGGCTCGAGCGTCGGTTCGACGCCGCGCAGCGCGACGCCGCTCACCGCATCCTGACGCGTGAGCAGCGCCTGCGCTTCGACGTAGGGCGCGGCGCCGATCACTTCCTTGTTCTGGCGCGCTTCCTGGGCGGTGAGCTGCCAGTTGGGCATCGAGCCCGTCGGCGAAAAAATTTCGACGTGGGCGAGCACCGACAGCATGCGGTCGCGCACTTCCTTCTGGAAGCCGTTCATCACCGAGAGCACGACGATCAGCGCCGCCACGCCGAGCGCGATGCCCGACATGGACACGAGCGCGATGAACGAAATGAAGCCGTTGCCGGTCGTGCGTTTGCCGGCGCGCGTGTAGCGCCAGCCGATCTGCCATTCGTAGGGAAATTTCAAGCGAGTCCTTTTCTGCGTTCTTCGACCACCCAGACCGCCGTGCCGCGGCTGCGGGCTTCTGGCGAGCTGCTGGCGGGTGCATCCGGCGCCCGACGTGTCCTGATACGTGTCCTGATCATTGGTGTCGCGGCACTCCGGATGGTTCCGGCCAGGCAGCGCCGTTCAAGCCCGTCCAGACGATTGCCGATGCCGCCACCGTCAACCAAGCGCGAAGTTTGCCATACAATGCCGCGCCGCCGCGTAAAGAGGAGACCGCTGGGACCGGCGGACCCAATGACGGCAGGTGGTGGCTGCCCGCGCAGTCCCCCGCCACGCGCTCACGGTCGGCGCGCTGCCCCACGCAGTCCCTCGCCACGCGACCTGCCACCGGGCGGCACCATGCAGGCGGCGTGCGCCGCGCCGCTTCGATCGAAACCGCCGCGCGCTTTGCCCTACAATGCGCAGCATCATGCACGCCAACCGCCTCCATCTTCTGCTTCCTTTCGCGCTGCCCGCCGCAGCCGACGCCGCCACCGCCCTCCACGACATTCGCAGTCCCGCTCTCGACCGGCTGATCGCACGCGCGACGCTGGCGGAACGCGTGATCGGCGAGGATTTCCAGCGCACGCTGCCGCACGAACGCTGGATCGCGCGCCAGTTCGGCGCTTTATCCGCCGGCTCCGCCGCAGCCCCCGCAGCCGCCGCAGCCGCCGACGAAGCGCCGCTCGCGCCGTACATGCTGCGCGCCGACGGCGGCCAGCCCGGCGACGCGACCTGGGCCTGCGTGCAGCCCGTGCACGTGCGCATCGCACATGATCATCTCGTGCTGATCGACCCGGCATCGCTCGACCTGTCCGATGAAGAAGCGAGCGCGCTCCTCGCGGTGGCGCGTCCGCTGATCGAAGAGCTGGGCGTGCGCATCGAGGCGCCGAAGCCCACGCGCTGGTATCTGTCGGGCGAAGGTTTCGGCACGCTCGCGGGCGCTTCGCCGTTGCGCGCGAGCGGCCGCAACATCGAAATCTGGCTGCCGCACGAAGCGCATTCCGGCGAGCGTTCGCGCGCGTGGATGAAACTGCAGAACGAAGTGCAGATGGCGTGGTTCCAGCACCCCGTTAATGAAGCGCGCGAGGCGCGCGGCCTGCCGGCCGTCAATTCGATCTGGTTTCATGCGCAAGGCGCGGCGCGGCCGGTGCACAGCCCGTTTGCGCGCGTGTTCTCCGACGCCGCTGCCACACGCGGCCTCGCGATGACGGCCGGCGTCCAGAACGCCGCCCCGCCGGCGTCGTTCGGCGCGCTCGTCAGTCAACCGGGCGGCGCGGATGCGGCAAGCGGCTCGTCACACAGCACGCTCGTCGAACTGGATCCCTTTTCCGCGCCTTTCATCGAGCAGGATTGGGCGCGCTGGAACGCGTCGTTCGCGGCGCTCGAGGACGACTGGTTCGCCCCGGCGCTCGCGGCGCTCGAATCCGGCGCGCTCGCCGAACTCGGCCTGACGCTGTGCGGCGACACCGGCTCGGTCACGCTTGCGATCACGCGCGGCGACCTGCGCAAATTCTGGCGGCGGCGCGTGCTGGCCTCGCTTTTCATCGAATGACCCAACGTATGACCGACCTGACTCACGGCCTCCCAGCATGACCCGAATCGTTACGCGCGCCTGTTCTCCCGCCGACGCCGAAGTCCTCGTGCGCCACGGCCTGCATCCGGTGCTCGCGCGCCTCTATGCGGCGCGCGGCGTGTGCCTGCCCGACGAAATCGAAACCGGTCTCGCGCGCCTCGTGCCGCCCGCCGCGCTCAAAGGTTGCGACGAGGCCGCCGTGCTGCTTGCCGACGCGATCGAGCAAAAACGCCGCATGCTGGTGGTCGCCGACTACGATTGCGACGGCGCCACCGCCTGCGCGGTCGCGGTGCGGGGGCTGCGCATGTTCGGCGGGCAGATCGACTATCTCGTGCCGAATCGCTTCGAATACGGCTACGGCCTCACGCCGGAGATCGTCGCGCTGGCCGCGCAGCGCGCGTCGGGCAAGCCGGAACTGCTGATTACCGTGGACAACGGCATTGCGAGCGTGGAAGGCGTGGAGGCGGCCAACGCACTCGGCATCGACGTGCTCGTCACCGATCACCACCTGCCCGGCGACCAGTTGCCGGCGGCGCGCGCCATCGTCAATCCGAACCAGCCGGGCTGCGAGTTCCCGAGCAAGTGCATAGCGGGCGTCGGCGTGATGTTTTACGTGCTGCTCGCGTTGCGCGCGGAACTGCGCCGGCGCGGCGCGTTTGGCGACGCGTTCCCCGAGCCGCGTCTGGACGGCCTGCTCGATCTGGTCGCGCTCGGCACCGTCGCCGATGTGGTCAAGCTCGACGGCAACAACCGCGTGCTCGTCGCGCAAGGGCTGCAGCGCATCCGCAAAGGCAAGATGCAGCCGGGCATTGCCGCCCTCTTTCGCGCGGCGGCACGCGACGCGCGCAACGCGTCCGGCTTCGACCTCGGCTTTGCGCTCGGCCCGCGGCTGAACGCGGCGGGACGCCTGTCGGACATGTCGCTCGGCATCGAATGCTTGACCACCGACGACGTCGGCCGCGCATGGGAACTCGCGCAGCAGCTCGACACGATGAACCGCGAGCGCCGCGAAATCGAAGCCGGCATGCAGCAGCAGGCGCTCGACGACCTCTCGTCGATCGACCCCGACGGCGCCACCACCATCACGCTCTTCAACCCGGCGTGGCATCAAGGGGTGATCGGCATCGTCGCGGGACGGCTGAAGGAGAAGTTCCACCGCCCCGCGTTCACCTTCGCGCTCGCCGACGACAGCGGCCGGCTCGTCAAGGGCTCCGGGCGCTCGATCGCGGGCTTTCATCTGCGCGATGCACTCGATCTCATTTCGAAGCGCGAACCTGGCCTGATCGTCAAGTTCGGCGGCCACGCAATGGCCGCGGGTCTCACGCTCGCCACCGCGGACGTGCCGCGCTTCACGGCCGCGTTCGAAGCGGTCGGCCGCGAGTGGCTGACGGACGACGCGCTCTCGCGCACCGTCGAGACCGACGGCGAGCTCGAAGACGCCTACTTCACGCCGCAGTTCGTCGAAATGCTGGATGCGGCCGTTTGGGGCCAAGGCTTTCCGGCGCCGGTGTTTTCGGGCGAATTCGATGTCGCCTCGCAGGCGCTAGTGAAGGACAAGCACCTCAAGCTGCAGCTCATGCGCGGGCGCCAGCGCTTTAACGCGATCTGGTTCAATCACACGGACACGCTGCCCGCGCGCACCACGGTTGCATACCGGCTCGCGAGCGACACATGGAACGGCGTCTCGCGCGTGCAGCTGATCGTCGAACACGCGGCAAGCTAGAGCGCTCGCGGCAAGCCGCCCGCCGCCGCGCGCGAAAACTGCGCGCGGCGTCGAAAATCTCCGCAAAATCAACCCCAAACACGCGCCGGATCGCCGACAGGCCTGCGGCGCGGCACGCCGATCGGCTATAATTTCCCCTTTTTACGAAGCCACACAAGATCGACATGGAAGCGGAACGTCTCAACGCGATCGAAGCCTCTCTGGCGGACCTGCGCACGCGCGCGGCCGACCTACGGGGGTATCTTTGACTACGACGACAAGTCACGTCGTCTGATCGAAGTCAACCGGGAACTCGAAGACCCGGACGTCTGGAACGACTCGAAACACGCCCAGGCGCTCGGCCGGGAAAAGAAACTGCTCGACGACACCGTCGGCAAACTCACCTCGCTTCACAACGACCTGCGCGACGCGCAAGACCTGTTCGAGATGGCGCGTGAAGAAGGCGACGACGAAACGCTCGTCGCCTGCGAAGCGGACGCGCAAGCGCTCGAGCAGCGCGTCGCCGACATGGAATTTCGCCGCATGTTCGCGAATCCCGCCGACCCGAACAACGCGTTCCTCGACATCCAGGCCGGCGCGGGCGGCACCGAGGCGTGCGACTGGGCGTCCATGCTGCTGCGCCAGTATCTGCGCTACTGCGAACGCAAGGGCTTCAAGACGGAAGTGCTCGAACAGACGGACGGCGACGTCGCCGGCATCAAGAACGCCACCATCAAGATCGAAGGCGAATATGCGTACGGTTTCCTGCGCACCGAGACCGGCGTGCACCGGCTCGTGCGCAAGTCGCCGTTCGACTCGTCGGGCGGACGCCATACGTCGTTCTCGTCGGTGTTCGTGTATCCGGAAATCGACGATTCGATCGAAGTGGACATCAACCCGGCCGATCTGCGTATCGACACGTACCGCGCGTCCGGCGCGGGCGGTCAGCACATCAACAAGACCGATTCCGCGGTGCGTATCACGCACATGCCGTCGGGCATCGTCGTGCAGTGCCAGAACGACCGCTCGCAGCACCGCAACCGCGCCGAAGCCATGGCCATGCTGAAGTCGCGCCTGTACGAAGCGGAAATCCGCAAACGTCAGGCCGAGCAGGACAAGCTCGAAGCGGGCAAGACGGACGTGGGCTGGGGTCACCAGATCCGCTCGTACGTGCTCGACAACAGCCGCATCAAGGATCTGCGCACAAACGTCGAAATCAGCAATACGAAGAGCGTGCTCGACGGCGATCTCGATCCGTTTATCAGCGCGAGCCTGAAGCAAGGCGTCTAAGCGACAACCGGCGCGGCACGCCTGCCGCGCCGCATCTTTTATTGCCTGAGGTTTTTCGCCGACGGGCTGTTCGCAAGCGGCTCAACCCACGCGGACCACGAACACCAAGACCATCATGAACGAACCGATCCAACCGAACCTCGTGCCCGAGGCGGACGACAACAAGATCATCGCGGAGCGCCGCGAAAAGCTGCGCGAGCTGCGCGAGCAAGGCGTCGCCTATCCGAACGACTTCCGCCCCACGCATCACGCGGAAGATCTGCAGGCGCAGTTCGAGCACACCGACAAGGAAACGCTCGAAGCCACTCCGCTCGAAGTCGCAATTGCCGGCCGCATGATGCTCAAGCGCGTGATGGGCAAGGCGAGCTTTGCGACCGTGCGCGACGCCTCGGGTCAGATCCAGTTCTTCATCACGCCCGCCGACGTCGGCCAGGACACGTACGACGCCTTCAAGAAGTGGGACATGGGCGATATCGTCGCGGCGCGCGGCGTGCTGTTTCGCACCAACAAGGGCGAGCTGTCGGTGCGTTGCACGGAACTGCGTCTGTTGTCGAAGTCACTGCGTCCGCTGCCGGACAAGTTCCACGGACTGTCGGACCAGGAAATGAAATATCGGCAACGTTATGTCGATCTGATCGTCACGCCGGAAACGCGCAAGACTTTCGTCGCGCGCACGAAGGCTATTTCATCGATCCGCAAATTCATGGCGGATGCCGGCTTCATGGAAGTCGAAACGCCGATGCTCCACCCTATTCCCGGCGGCGCGGCGGCCAAGCCGTTCACCACGCACCACAATGCGCTCGACATGCAGATGTTCCTGCGCATCGCGCCGGAGCTATATCTGAAGCGCCTCGTGGTCGGCGGCTTCGAGCGCGTGTTCGAGATCAATCGTAACTTCCGCAATGAGGGCGTCTCGGTGCGCCACAATCCGGAATTCACGATGATCGAGTTCTATGCGGCCTACACCGACTACAAATGGCTGATGGACTTCACGGAACAGTTGATCCGCCAGGCCGCCATCGACGCATTGGGCACCGCGACCATCACGTATCAGGGGCGCGAGCTGGATCTGGCGAAGCCGTTCCACCGTCTGACCATCACGCAAGCCATTCAGAAATACGCGCCGCAATACACGAACGAGCAGTTGGCCGACAGCGCGTTCCTGCGCACCGAGCTCAAGAAGTTCGGCGTGGATGCGTCGCAGCCGCAGTTCCTGAACGCGGGCGTGGGTTCGCTGCAACTCGCGCTGTTCGAAGAGACCGCCGAGTCCCAACTGTGGGAGCCGACGTACATCATCGACTATCCGGTCGAGGTCTCGCCGCTCGCACGTGCGTCGGACAAGGTGGCAGGCATTACCGAGCGCTTCGAGCTGTTCATTACGGGCCGTGAGATCGCGAACGGCTTCTCGGAACTGAACGATCCGGAAGACCAGGCGGCGCGCTTCAAGAAGCAGGTCGACCAGAAAGATGCCGGCGACGAGGAAGCCATGTTCTACGACGCGGACTACATCCGCGCGCTCGAATACGGCATGCCGCCGGCGGGCGGCTGCGGCATCGGCATCGACCGTCTGGTGATGATGCTCACCGACAGCCCGAGCATCCGCGACGTCATTCTCTTTCCGCATCTGCGTCGCGAAGACTGAACGCCCCGCGGTTTTCGCGGTTCTCAGAAGAACGCCCGGCTCGCCATGCCGGGCGTTGTCTTTTGCACGTCCGCACTTGGGGCGCTGCGAACCGGCATCGCCTGCTTTGTAACCATCGGTAAAAACCACCCGCGAGCAACCGCGCCTAGCGTGAGCTTTCCGGCAAATCGTTACAATTCGAAACGTCTTCCGGATCGAATTCCGCGAGACTGGGTCTCATTAAAAGTCACTCTGCCGAAGACGGAGGTCCTATGAACAACCCCAACACGCAACCCGCCACGCAAGCTGCCCCGACCACGCCGGCGCCGCCCTCCCAGCGGCGGCTTCACCCGCTCGTCGCGACGGCCGCGGGCGCCGTGCTCGTCGCGAGCCTCGTCGCCACGGCGGCGGTCACCGGCATGTTCCCGAAGGCGTCCAGCACCGGCGAGCCGAGCAATCAGACGCAAGCGGCGCAGGTTGTGCCGCAGACCAGCCAGCAACCGGTTGTGGATTCGGCTGCGCCCGCTAACCTCGCGGCGCAGCAAAGCTCGCAGCAGTATTCGCAGCAAGCGGCACAACCAGCCGCACAACAAACCGCACAGCCGGCAGAACCGGAACCGCAGCCGCAACGCGCGCCGGCTGCCGCCCCGGCGCAGCAGTACGCCCAACAGCAATACGCGCCGCAGCAACCGGCGCAACCGGCGCCTCAATACGCTCAGCAACAACCCGTGCAGGCGGCACATTGCTCGACGTGCGGTACGGTCGTGGGCATCTCTGCCGTGCGGCAGGAAGGCCACGGCACGGGCATCGGCGCGGTGGGCGGCGCGGTGGCGGGCGGCGTGGTCGGCAATCAGTTCGGCAGCGGCAATGGCCGCACGGCCATGACGCTGCTCGGCGCGCTCGGCGGCGGGCTTGCCGGCAATTCGGTGGAAAAGCATCTGCGCAGCACGACGTCGTATTCGGTGCGGGTGCGGATGGAAAACGGCAAGACGCGCTACTTCACCTATCACGAAGCGCCGCCGTTCCAGCAAGGCCAGCGCGTTCGCGTGCAAAACGGCTCGCTGGTCGCCGACTGAGCGCGGCTTTTAACGCCGGCGCGCATAAAAAAGGCGATTCCAATGGAATCGCCTTTTTCTTGAAAGCCTGGGCACGCGCAGGCGCCGACTTGCACACTCAGTAATCCGCGTCTTCGATCCATGCAGCCTGAATCGCTTCGAGGATTTTTTCGTTCGACCGGTTGGGGTCGTCGTCGAATCCTTCGAGTTCCGTCACCCAGCGGTGCAGGTCCGTGAAGCGCACCTGCTGCGGATCGACGTCCTGATGCTTGTCGGTCAGGGCCATCGCGATGTCTTGCGTATCGGTCCACTTCATGGCTGCGTCCTCCTGTTAGTGGTTTTCCTTCGCGTGATTGATCGAGTAACGCGGGATTTCGACGACGAGATCCTGGTCCGCCGGCACGATCGCCTGGCACGACAGACGCGAAGCCGGTTCGAGCCCCCACGCCTTGTCCAGCAGATCGTCCTCGTCTTCCTCGGACGGCGTCAAGGCGGCGAAACCCTCACGCACGATCACGTGACAGGTCGTGCACGCGCACGACTTCTCGCAGGCGTGCTCGATTTCAATGCCGTTATCGAGCAGATTGTCGCAGATGCTCTTGCCGGGCACGGCATCGATCACCGCGCCTTCCGGGCACAGTTCGACGTGAGGCAGCACAACGATTTGAGGCATACGTTTTCCGTTTGGGTCTGAGGCGCGGCCTCAAACAGGCATCGCACCATTTTACTGGCGACGCGCGGCGTTTTTAAGTCCGCGCGTCTTCGAGTTCGCGCAAGTTTGCGAGCGTCAGATCTCGTCGAGCTTGCGGCCGGCGAGCGCGCGGCGAATGCCCTTGTTCATGCGGCGAGCGGCGAATTCGTCGGTGCCTTCGGCGAGCTTTTTGGTGGCCGCTTCGATCGCGCCGGCGTCGTCGCTTTGCGCCACGTCGCGCAAGCCGTTCAGCAGCGCGTCCAGATCGGCGCGTTCGCTGTCGTCGAGCAGTTCGGCGTCGGCGGCGAGCGCCGCGTCGGTCGCCTCGATCAGGCGCCGCGCCTCAACTTGCGCCTCACGCAGCGCGCGGGCGCGCATGTCCACTTCGGCGGTCGAGAAGCTGTCCTCCAGCATGCGGGCGATGTCGTCGTCAGCGAGACCGTACGACGGCTTCACGACCACCGACGCCTCCACGCCCGAGCCCAGCTCCCGCGCGAACACGGACAGCAGGCCGTCCGCATCCACCTGATAGGTCACGCGGATGCGCGCGGCGCCCGCCGCCATCGGCGGAATGCCGCGCAGCTCGAAGCGCGCGAGCGAGCGGCAGTCGCTGACGAGCTCGCGCTCGCCTTGCACGACGTGGATCGCCATCGCCGTCTGGCCGTCCTTGAAGGTGGTGAAATCCTGCGCGCGCGCGACCGGAATGGTCGAGTTGCGCGGAATGATTTTCTCGGTCAGGCCGCCCATCGTCTCCACGCCGAGCGAGAGCGGGATCACGTCGAGCAGCAGCCAGTCGTCGCCGTCCGCGCCGCGGTTGCCCGCGAGCAGGTCCGCCTGGATCGCCGCGCCCAGCGCGACGACCTGATCGGGGTCGAGATTGGTGAGCGGCGGCTGGCCGAAGAACGCTTCGACCGCGCGGCGGATCACCGGCATGCGCGTCGCGCCGCCGACCAGCACCACGCCCTTGATCTCCTTCGTCGTGACCTTGGCGTCGCGCAGCGCTTTCTTCGTCGGGCCGAACGTGCGTTGCACGAGCGACTGCGTGACGGCCTCGAAAGTCGCCTCGTCAATCGTCAGATCGAGCTTCACGCCGTTGGAAAGCGTCACGGCGAGGGTAGCCTCGCGCACGTCCGACAGCGCCTCCTTGATCGTGCGCACGCTGTCAAGCAGCAGCCGCACGTCTTCCGGAGCGAGCGAATGCGGCGCGATGCCCGCCTGCTGAAGCACGTGGCGATACAACGCGTGGTCGAAATCGTCGCCGCCGAGCGCCGAGTCGCCGCCCGCCGCCAGCACTTCGAACACGCCCTTGGTGAGCTTGAGGATCGACAGGTCGAAGGTGCCGCCGCCCAGGTCGTAGACGGCGTACAGGCCTTCCGAGCCGTTGTCGAGGCCATAGGCGATGGCCGCCGCGGTCGGCTCGTTCAGAAGGCGCAGCACGTTCAGGCCGGCGAGGCGCGCGGCGTCCTTGGTCGCCTGGCGCTGCGCTTCGTCGAAGTAGGCCGGCACGGTGATCACCGCGCCGACCAGCTCGTCGCCGAGCGTGTCTTCGGCGCGCTGGCGCAGCGTCGCGAGAATTTCCGCCGACACTTCGACCGGGCTCTTCACGCCGTCGACGGTGCGGATCTGCACCATGCCGGGCGCGTCGACGAAATCGTACGGCGCGTTTTCGGCGCCTTCCACTTCCGCCTTGCCGCGGCCCATGAACCGCTTGACCGACACGATCGTATTGCGCGGATCGCTCGCCGCCTCGGCCTTGGCCGTGCGGCCGATGCGCCGGCCGCCGTTCTCGAGGTAGCGCACCACCGAGGGCAGCAGCACGTGGCCGTCCTCGTCGGGCAGCACGTCGGGCACGCCGCTGCGCACGGCGGCGACGAGAGAGTTGGTCGTGCCGAGATCGATACCGACCGCCAGACGCCGCTGGTGGGGCGCCGGCGCCATGCCGGGTTCGGAGATTTGCAGTAAGGCCATCTGGATCTTCTCGAAGCCGCGAGGCCCCGTCCTGAATTTTGCGTTGCTGGATGTAATGCCAAAGCCGCAGTCAAAGCCACGCGCGCGCTCGCGGAAGCGCTGCGCCGACCGGCGTTCGCCTAGCTCTCGAGCCGCTCGATCTGCGAGCCGGTTTCCGACGCCACCCGCTCGATGAACATCAACTGCCGCACGGCCTCGCCCGCCGCCTGGTTCGCGCCGCTGTCGAGCAACGCGCTGAGCTTCTCGAAACGCACGCGCTCTTCATCGCGCAGTTCCGCGAGCAACGCGTCGAGCGCATCGACGTTTTTCGCCGCCGCGGCGTCTTCGATGCTTTCGCGCCATTCCATCTGCTGCATCAGAAACGCCGGCTCCATGGCCGTGTTGTCGTGCGCGCCGATGTCGATGCCGCGCAGATGCAACAGATAGGTCGCGCGCTTGAGCGGATCGCGCAGCGTCTGATACGCCTCGTTCGCGCGCGTCGCCCATTGCATCGCGATACGTTTTTGCGCGTCGCCGGCCGCGGCGAAGCGATCGGGATGCACTTGCGCCTGCACCGAGCGATACGCGTGATCGAGCGCGGCCGGATCGAGCGCGAATTGCGCCGGCAGACCAAAGAGGTCGAAGTGGCTATCGTTTAGCGAGGCCATCGAGTGAGAAATTTTCCATTCCTTCAGAAAACGCGCGCCAGTGCGCGTCGGTGCAATACCGGCCTGCCATGTCGCGCGGCAAACTAAAAAGGCGGCCCGCGCCGCCTTTGGTCCGCTGCACGCGGAGGTGTCCCGTTAGACGCGGAACGACTCGCCGCAACCGCACTCGTCCTTCACGTTCGGATTGTTGAACTTGAAGCCCTCGTTCAGACCTTCGCGCGCGAAATCGAGCTCGGTTCCGTCGATATAAGCGAGGCTCTTCGGGTCGACAACGATCTTCACGCCGTTGCATTCGAACACCTGGTCCTCGGGCGCGAGTTCGTCCACATATTCGAGCTTGTAGGCCAAGCCGGAGCAGCCGGTGGTGCGCACGCCAAGACGCAGGCCCACGCCTTTGCCGCGACGGGTCAGATACTTCTGCACGTGCTGTGCTGCCTTTTCGGTCAACGTAATTGCCATAGCGTTTCTCATTGCGCGGTGCATGCGAATGCACCGCTACCCTGCCTGCATCAAATATCGCTCGCGCCTGACGGTGCCTTCGCGTCAACCGCGTGGCACCGCGCGCTTTCCTTCGGTTTCACCGACCGCTCGTCGACGCCCAGCCTCAGGCGTGCTGCTTGTCGCTTTCTGCAACCGCTTCGCCGTGACGCTGCTTGTAGTCGGCGACCGCTGCCTTGATCGCGTCTTCCGCGAGAATCGAGCAGTGGATCTTTACCGGCGGCAGCGCGAGTTCCTCGGCGATCTGCGTGTTCTTGATCGACATCGCTTCGTCGAGCGTCTTGCCCTTCACCCACTCGGTGACGAGCGAGCTCGACGCAATCGCCGAACCGCAGCCGTACGTCTTGAACTTCGCGTCTTCGATGATGCCGTCCGCGCCCACGCGGATCTGCAGCTTCATCACGTCGCCACAGGCGGGCGCGCCGACCATGCCGGTGCCGACCGCGTCGTCGTCCTTCGAGAACGAGCCGACATTGCGCGGGTTTTCGTAGTGGTCCAGAACCTTGTCGCTATAAGCCATGATCAAACTCCTTGATTCGTTTCAATCTGCGTGTTTCGTTGATTGCGCAATTCCGTGCGCGATAGTTTCGACGACCCGGCGCGTCAGTGCGCTGCCCACTGGATGGTCGAAATATCAATGCCGTCCTGATGCATTTCCCACAGCGGCGACAGATCGCGCAGCTTGGCAATTTTCGTCTTCAGCAGATTGATCACGTAGTCCACGTCCTGCTCGGTCGTGAAGCGGCCCACCGTGAAGCGGATCGAGCTGTGCGCGAGTTCGTCGTTACGCCCGAGTGCGCGCAATACATACGACGGTTCGAGCGACGCCGACGTGCACGCCGAACCCGACGACACTGCCACGTCCTTCACCGCCATGATCAGCGATTCGCCTTCGACGAAATTGAAGCTGATGTTCAGGTTGTGCGGCACACGCTTTTCCATGTCGCCGTTCACATACACTTCTTCGATCTCCGACAGGCCGCGCAGCAAACGGTCGCGCAGCATGCGAATGCGCTCGTTTTCGGTGGCCATTTCTTCGCGCGCGATGCGAAACGCCTCGCCCATGCCGACGATCTGGTGCGTGGCCAGCGTGCCCGAACGCATGCCGCGCTCGTGACCGCCGCCGTGCATCTGCGCTTCGATGCGCACGCGCGGCTTGCGGCGCACGTACAGCGCGCCGATGCCCTTCGGACCATACGTCTTGTGCGCCGAGAAGGACATGAGGTCGACCTTCAGCTTTTGCAGATCGATATCGATCTTGCCGGTGGCCTGCGCCGCGTCCACGTGGAAAATGATGCCCTTTTCGCGGGTGATGTCGCCGATCGCCTCGATGTCCTGAATCACGCCGATTTCGTTGTTCACCGACATGACCGACACGAGAATCGTGTCCGGGCGGATCGCCGCCTTGAACTTTTCCAGGTCGATCAGACCGTCTTCCTTCACGTCCAGATAGGTGACTTCGAAGCCTTCGCGCTCCAGCTCGCGGCAGGTGTCGAGCACGGCCTTGTGCTCGGTCTTCACCGTGATGATGTGCTTGCCCTTGCTCTTGTAAAAGTGCGCCGCGCCCTTGATGGCGAGGTTGTCCGACTCCGTCGCGCCCGAGGTCCAGATGATTTCGCGCGGATCGGCGTTCACCAGCGCCGCGACGTTCTCGCGCGCTTCCTCGACCGCGCGCTCCGCCGTCCAGCCATACGAATGGCTGCGCGACGCGGGGTTGCCGAACTGCTCGCGCAGATACGGAATCATCTTGTCCACCACGCGCGGATCGACCGGGGTCGTGGCGCTGTAGTCCATGTAAATGGGCAGGTGGGGAATCTCGTTGTTCATCTATCGCTCCGGGGGACGTCGTGTGCTCTGGCTTCTGAATTCGTTCGCGCTGCGGTCATGCCGCGCCGCGTCTTACGAACCGGCCATATTGAAAACGGAATTGGGACCTTTCGGCGCGACGCGGACCGGCTCCACCGCCGGCGCCTCGCTGCGCCTGTCGCGCAAAACCGCGGGTGCGCCTTCGCGCGAACGCTGCTGATCGACCAGATCTTTCAGCGAGACCGAATCCAGGTACTCGACCATTTTCTGGTTCAGCGTGGACCACAGCTCATGGGTCATGCAATGGCCGTCGTGCTGCTTCGTGCCTTCGCACGAGCCCTTGCCGCCGCATTGCGTGGCGTCGAGCGGCTCGTCCACCGCAATGATGATGTCGGCCACCGTCACGTCTTCGGGACGGCGCGCGAGATTGTAGCCGCCGCCCGGTCCGCGCACGGACTCGACGATTTCATGACGACGCAGCTTGCCAAACAGCTGCTCGAGGTACGACAGGGAGATGTGTTGGCGCTGGCTGATACCCGCAAGCGTCACCGGGCCCTGCTCCTGGCGCAAAGCCAGGTCGATCATCGCCGTGACGGCGAACCGGCCTTTCGTGGTGAGTCTCATATGTATGGGGAACCGCTATTCTCGACAAGTTTTGTCAAGTATAAATACATGAGCGATTTAGTCAAGTATCCCTGCCGCGATTCGGGTCATTGCCTTGCACGCCGCGGCGCCCTTTGCAGCGGCGCGGACAACCTAGCCCATCAATTGGGGGCGGAGTGCCGCGATGAGGCCGCGGCAGGCCGCCTCGCACTGGTCCAGTACCTGTTCGAAACCTTCCGCGCCGCCGAAATAGGGATCGACGACCTCGCGGGCGCCGCTCCAGCGCTCGTCGCTTTCCGGCACGAACTCCATCAGAAGGCGGATCTTGTCCTGCTGCTCCGGCGGGCACACGAGCCGCAGCGCGGCGACGTTCTTGTCGTCCATCGCGATCAGCAGGTCGAAGCGGTCGAAGTCGATGTCCGCGATCTGGCGCCCCCGCAGCGCCGCGAGGTCATACCCGCGGCCACGTGCGGCGTGCTGCGCGCGCTCGTCCGGTGGCTGGCCGATATGCCAGTCGCCGGTGCCGGCCGAGTCGATCAGAATGCGCTCCGCAAGCTTCGCTTCTTCGACGAGACGGCGCATCACGCCTTCCGCGGTCGGCGAACGGCAGATGTTCCCGAGGCAGACAAAGCAGATGGACACAGTTTTCATCGAAGGCTTCTTGTCGCGCTCTGGCGCGCAGTGAAGTGCGAAGGACGGCAACAACGCGACGTCCGCCGCGCGGTGCCGCGATTATACAAAGGCGCGCAAAATCGCGCCGGACGGGCTGCGCGGCATTCACCGCGGGCTGCGGCGGTTTGGGGCTCCGACGAATTCACGACGCTTGCGGCAGCGGCAGCGCCGTAACCGCGCGCAACGGCTTTGCCGCGGCGGATGAGGCATCGTCGATCATGCCGTACGATACCGCCCGCGCGAGT
The DNA here is from genome assembly GCF_902859825.1 of Paraburkholderia phenoliruptrix. GTDB lineage: Bacteria > Pseudomonadota > Gammaproteobacteria > Burkholderiales > Burkholderiaceae > Paraburkholderia > Paraburkholderia phenoliruptrix. The sequence continues at coordinate 105,637 of NZ_CADIKB010000022.1, forward strand.
TCCGCGGTCAATTGGTCGGCGGCGAGCGGAGCCTGCGCGCCGCGCGCCGCGACGTCGTCGGAAATCTGCAGATACCCTGCCGCCGCGAGTCCCGCGACGAGTGCGAGAGGCCAGTACACCGCTATTGTCTTTTTCATGATGTCGTTCTTCCAGAGGATGGCTAGCCAGCTCATCGCTCACTATGCCCATCACGAATGCTATAGAAAACGACAATCAGGAAAAACCCGCTGCGGCGCGAAACAGCGTTGCCTCAAATGGAACAGTGAGGGATGCGAGCCGCATGGGCGCCCGGCCCCGCTCTGCCTGGCACGAAAAATAAGTCCTTACAAAAGCATACAAAGCTCGCGCGACAGATGCGCATAATTGCGGTCTCATAGCTATGAAACCTTCTGCCTCGGGCTTGAAATGAAACGCTTTGCACCCCTTGCCGGTGTTGCCGCCGCCGCAGTCACTGCTCTGCTGGGCGGCTGTGCCGTCTATCCGGACGGCACCCCAATGTACAGCAACGGCTACAGCACGTACGACAGCTACGACGCGTACGGCGTGCCGGTCGTCCCGCAGACCAACGTCTATATGGGCTATAGCAATTATTACGGTCCCGGCTATTACGACGGTCCGGGGCACTACTACGGGCCGGGTCCGGGGTATCGGGGCTATCCGGGGCGCCCGTATCACGACGGGGACAACGGCAATCGCGGCGGAAACGGCGGCTGGCATGGTCAGCCGAGCGGCGGTCCACCGCCGCAGGGCGCGGTGGCGGGTCCACGCGGACCCAGCGGATCGAATGCACCGCGGCCGGGCGCCGCACCTCCGCCGGCGCCGGCACCCGCGCCGCAGGCGGGCGGGGGTGGCGGCAGCCGCGGCGGTGGTGCTCCGGTGGCAAGAGGGTATCCGAATCGGCCCTCGGGCGGACCGACGGATCATTGAGACGGCGCTTCAGTGGCGTGCAGCAGACGCGTGCTGTAGTGGCGCACGGCGCTGTGCATCGAGGCGCGTACCAAGGCAAAGTTCGCGACACTCCTAGCAAGACCGCCGCAGTTGCGCCCACCAGCCGGCCCTCAGTTTCAGCCAATATGGCTGCGCTGAGCGGCGTATAACTCCCTGAACGTGCGGCCCACCGGCGCGGGCATGTCGCGCGTGTCGGTCCAGCCGGCGCCGCCCAAAGGCAGCTTCGCAATCGAACGGCTTTTGCCGCCCATGCGCTCCAGCACCCTGACGGCGAGCTTCGTGACAAGCGCATAAGCGTCCGGATGCATCGCCAGAAAGCCCCATACGGCGAGGCCGGCCCGCTCCTTCCATGGACGCAGCCGCCGTTCGACCTGCTTCTCGCGCAACTTGCGCAGCAGGTCGGATAACGGAATGCCCACCGGACACACGCTGTTGCACTCGCCGCATAGGGTGGCCGCTTGCGGCAGGTCCAGCGCCTTGTCCAGTCCGACATAGCTCGGCGTCAACACAGAGCCCATCGGGCCCGGATACACCCAGCCATAAGCGTGGCCGCCCACCTTCTGATATACCGGGCAATGATTCATGCACGCGCCGCAGCGGATACAGCGCAGCATCTCCTGAAAATCACCGCCGATGAGCCCGGTGCGCCCGCCGTCGACGAGCACCACATACATATGCTCCGGCCCGTCCTGGTCGCCCTCGCCTCGCGGGCCGGTCAGCACGGAAAAATAGTTGGACGTGGTCTGACCCGTCGCCGAGCGCGGCAACAGGCGCATGGCTGTCGCAAGGTCCTCGAGCGTGGGCAACACTTTCTCGATGCCCGTCACGGCAACATTCACGCGCGGCATGACCGTGCACATGCCTTCGTTGCCCTCGTTGGTGACGAGCACGACGGAGCCGGTCTCCGCGATCACGAAGTTGCCGCCCGTCACGCCCATGTCCGCGCTCATGAAGTGCGGCCGCAGCACCTGCCGCGCTTCGAGCGTCATGTCCGGAATCTCGGTGAGACGCGGCCGGCCATGCGTTTTGGCGAAGAGGTCGGCAATCTCGTCCTTATCCTTATGGACGACCGGCGCGATGATGTGGCTCGGCGGCTCGTTGCCGTTGATCTGCAGAATGTATTCGCCGAGATCGGTCTCGATGGATTGCACGCCCAGTTGCCCGAGCACTTCGTTCAGGCGCATTTCCTCGGTGACCATCGATTTCGTCTTGATCACCTTCCTGACCTCGTGCCGGCGGGCAATGTCGCCGACGAGCCGCGCGGCTTCCTGCGTGGTCTCCGCAAACAGCACCGTAACGCCGCGCCGGGTCGCTTCGCGCTCGAAGGTCTCGAGCCACACGTCCAGGTTTTCCAGCGCGCGGTTACGGCGCTCCTTGAGCGCGGCGCGCGTGGCCGGGAAGTCGATGGCCGTCAGCGCCGCGGCGCGCGCCGACACGAACTTCGTGGAAAGCTTGGTCAGGTTCTGCTGCAGCCGCTGGTCGGCAAGCTTCTGACCGGCGCGCGCCTTGAACTGCATCGATTGGATTTGCATGGCGATTCCCTCACACGTCGCCGGCCAGCACCTGCGCGATATGCAGCACGCGCGTGGCGGTATCGCCGGTGCGCCTCAGGCGCCCTTCTATATTGAGCATGCAGCCGAGATCGCCGAGCACCACCGCGCCGGCGCCGCTCTCGCGGATGTTGGCGCATTTTTCGTCGACGATCGCCGTGGAAATGTCGCCGTACTTGACCGCAAAGGTGCCGCCGAAGCCGCAGCAATGCTCGCAGCCCTTCATTTCCGTCACCGCCACGCCCACCTGCGCGAGCAGTTCGCGCGGCTGCGCCTTCACGCCAAGCTCGCGCAGCCCGGAACACGAATCGTGATAGGTCACCTTGTCGGAGAACTCGCCCGGCTGCAACTGCACCTTCGCCACGTTGACAAGGAAGTCGGTCAGCTCGAAGACCTTGGCGCGCAACCGGCCGAAGCGGTTCATCAGCTCGGGATCGTCGGCGAAAAGATCGCCGTAATGCGCGCGAATCATGCCGCCGCACGAGCCTGACGGCACCACGACATAGTCGAACTGCTCGAACTCGCGCAGGGTTTTCTCGGCCAGGTCGCGGGCAATGCGCCGCTCGCCCGAGTTGTACGCGGGCTGGCCGCAGCAGGTTTGCGCAGGCGGCACCACCACATCAAAACCGGCGCCTTCGAGCAGCTTGATCACCGAAAAACCGATTTCGGGCCGCATCAGGTCGATCAGGCAGGTGACGAACAATCCGACTCGCATGAGCCCTCCTCCGGGAAAACGTCCCTGATTATCCGCTGTTTGGCGCACAATACCAACGCCCGGAAGGCATAGGACGAATGCGCGTGCAAATTCGAGGCGCGGCTCCAACTGCGTTCGCTTTTTTCACGATACGAGATACAATCAATTTTCCGCTGTTTGACGCGTCAATTGATCCCTCTTATGAGCGACACGAACCCGGATCCCAAAACCTCGATCCAGGTGATCGAACGCATGATGCGCCTGCTCGACGCACTCGCGGCGCATAGCGACCCGGTCAGCCTGAAAGAACTCGCCATCCGCACGGAGCTGCATCCGTCCACCGCGCACCGTATCCTGAACGATATGGTGATGTGCCGCCTCGTCGACCGCTCCGATCCCGGTACCTACCGGCTCGGCATGCGCCTGCTCGAACTCGGCAATCTCGTGAAGGCGCGGCTGTCCGTGCGCGACGCAGCGCTTACGCCGATGCGCGAGCTGCATCGCCAGACGGGCCAGACCGTGAACCTCTCGGTGCGTCAGGGCGACGAAATCGTCTACATCGAACGCGCCTATTCCGAGCGTTCGGGCATGCAGGTGGTGCGGGCTATCGGCGGGCGGGCGCCGCTGCATCTGACCTCGGTGGGCAAACTCTTTCTCGCCGCCGACGAATCCACCCGCGTGCGCGCCTACGCAACGCGCACGGGCCTCTCGGGCCACACGCAAAACAGCATCACCGATCTCGCCAAGCTCGAGCGCGAACTGTCGCATGTGCGCCAGCAAGCCTGCGCGCGCGATAACGAGGAGCTGGAGCTGGGCGTGCGCTGCATCGCCGCGGGCATTTACGACGACACCGGCAAGCTGGTCGCCGGTTTGTCGCTCTCGGCGCCCGCTGACCGCCTGCAGGATTCCTGGCTCGGTCAGCTCAGCCAGACCGCGCTGGTCATTTCGGAGGCGCTAGGCTATCGGCCGCAAGCTTCGCAGGATCATGGCCGGCATCATCCGAATTCGCACGCGTGACGCGTGAGGCGCACGGCAAATCGCAGCGCCTGAGAAGCAAAAAGCCCCGCGTATGCGGGGCTTTTTATTTGCCGCGGCGGCCTTAGACAAGCGACCGCGCGCGCAACACGTCAGCACGCGTTCAGGTGCCCGGGCCGCTCGCATCGGCGCTCGTAATACGCGGCTGATCGCCACCGTTGTCGAGCCACGTGCGCAGGCGCGTCGCATCCGCGAAACGCGAGTACTTGCCCGACGAATCGAGCAGCACCATCACCATCGGCCGGCCGTGAATGTTGGCTTGCATCACAAGGCATTCACCCGCTTCGTTGATGAAGCCGGTCTTTTGCAGGCCGATGTCCCACGTCGGGTTGCGCACCAGCGCATTCGTGCTGTTGTACGCCAGCGTGCGCTTGCCGGTGTAGACCTCGTAGCTGTGATCCGTCGAGAACTTGCGAATCAACGGATACTGATACGCCGCGTTCACCATCTTCACGAGATCGCGCGCGCTCGACACGTTCTGGCTCGTCAAACCGGTCGGGTTTTCAAAGTGCGTGTCGGTCATGCCGAGTTGCCGCGCTTTGGCGTTCATCGCCGCGAGGAAAGCCGGGCGGCCGCCCGGGTAGTAGCGCGACAGCGCCGCCGCGGCGCGGTTTTCCGACGCCATCAGCGCGATATGCAGCATGTCTTCGCGCGAGAGCACCGAGCCGACCGACAGGCGCGAGCCGGTGTTCTTCTCGTAGTCGCGGTCTTCGTCCGTCACTTCGAGCTGGTCGGACATCGGCTCTTTCGAATCGAGCACGACCATCGCGGTCATCAGCTTGGTGATGGACGCGATGGGCACGACGGCGCGCGAGTTCTTGTCGAAGAGCGGCTCGCCGGTGTTCTGGTCGACCACGTACGCGACGCTCGAGCGCAACATCAGCGCGTCGGGCGTCTCGTGAAGGCCGAACGCCTGGCCGACGCTCGGCTGGCGCGGCTCATACGCGACGCGCCGCATCACCGAGTGATGACGGCCGTTCGAGGTATAGGTCACGCGCTTGCGCTTGACGCTCGCGCGGGGCGCGTCGTCTTCCGCGGCTGCGCTCTTCGCGACCTGGCCGGCTTTCGCAGCCTTGCCCGATACCTTGGCGGCAGCGGCGGGCTTCTTGCCGGCCTTGGCGTGCTTCGAGGTTTTTGCGGCTGCGGCCGGTGTCGCGGCAAAAGTGCTCACTGGCGTGGCAAGCGCCGCCGCAAGGACCATGGAGGCGGCTACCGACAGCGCGGTGCTGCGCGCCGCGCCGTGGATCACTTTCAGCGACGAAAACATGTCGGTTTTCATGGGTGTTCTGTAGGGAGCGGCGAGAGGTTTCCGCAAGTGTAGTAAAACAACGAAAAATTAGCAATTTGAAGCACTTATGGGCGCTCCTTAAACCAGCTTGTAAGCTCCGATCGCAAAAACGCAAATAAGTGCCGCGCCTCGATCGATAAAAACAATCAAAGCGCTGTGCCTCGCCGCAACCGCCACCCTCGAAGGGGTGCGGTCCCTTCAGCATAACGGCAATATCGAGACAACCTTGATGAGGGGAAACACGACTCCCGCGCGAACCGATGTCCCGCGCGGCGCGCGCCGGGCCGGCAATCCCGGCGGCGCGCGCGATGTTAAACACCCGCTGCAATCCGCAGACGCGCATTCGACTCGCATCGTCGATTAACGTTCCGTGACACTTTATGGTTTACATCAATTCGCTTCGGCGCCGACCTTTTGTTAAATAGACACCCGCGAGTTTTTTTGCGGCGCAGTGCGGCGAGGCAAAAAATGCGTCGACGACCAGGAATAAACTACCGTTTCCCGCTTTGACGCCTCACCGCGACGGTCAATTCTGCCGCGTCACGCCCGTGTCATGCACTTCGCATAAGCTATTGTTTTCTAAGCGGTTTCTTAAAATTGTGCAATGCACAAAAACGCTTGACATTCTTGCGCGTCATCCTAAAATAGAACCCATTGCTGCGATGCACAATACATCGCGGTCCGGGCAGACGAATTTGTGCGTCTCGCCACCACCCAATGCGGTCCGCAAAGATCGGCCGCGATCCAGGAGCGTAAACCATGACTCTGCTGACCCCCGAGCAATTTGCTGCAGCCCAGAAAGCCAACTTTGAAACGCTGTTCGGCCTGACCACCAAGGCATTCGAAGGCGTCGAAAAGCTCGTCGAACTGAACCTGCAAGTCGTGAAATCGACGCTCGCGGAAAGCCAGGAAAATGCCCAGCGCGCGCTGTCGGTGAAAGACGCGCAAGAGCTGCTGGCACTGCAAGCTAGCCTCGCCCAGCCGGTCGCTGAAAAGGCGCTGTCGTATGGCCGTCACGTGTACGAAATCGTCTCGGCCACGCAAGGCGAGTTCGCCCGCGTAGCGGAAGCGCAATTCGAAGAGCAGAACCGCAAGGTCCAGTCGCTCGTCGAAAACGTCGCGAAGAATGCACCGGCCGGTTCGGAAACCGCCGTCGCCGTGATCAAGTCGGCCATCACCGCCGCCAACACGACGTACGAAACGGTTCACAAGGCCACCAAGCAGGCTGTCGAAATCGCCGAAAGCAATTTCAATGCAGCCGCTACGGCCGCATCGAAGGCAGCTTCGCAAGCCGCTGCACAAGCATCGCGCTCGGCCAAGAAGCCGGTCTAAGTTTCCGGTTCTCTTGTGAGGCCTCGCTTGCGGGGCCTCGCCTCAAGCCAGATTCAGGCATCGTCCACGCCGGCCCAGCTTCCCGCTGCGCCGGCGTTGTTGTAAGCAACAGCGTCGTGCCTTTGCCGCTCGCACGGTTCCAATTGGCCGAACGCTCCGATACGTCGAACGGCGTATCGTTTGCCCGGCGAAGCGCCGGGATTTTTTTGTGCCGCGCTTTGTGGCGTGTTTTGCGTCGCTTGCCGCTGGACGCTTCGCGGGGCGCTTTCAGCTTCTCACAATGCTTGTCAGGCGGGGCTCGCTGCTCGCCTGCAATCCTGCGGCACACAGATCCCGCTCGTTGTTGCATATAAAAACGGCGCGCCCCGCAAAGGGCGCACCGTTTTCTTCAGCGCCATCCGCACGGATGCGGATGAGCCACACGCGTTACTTCTTTTTCTGCGGCGGCAAGTCGGTGCACACGCCTTCGTACAACTCGGCAGCCATACCGATCGATTCGCCGAGCGTCGGGTGCGGGTGGATCGTCTTGCCGATATCCGTTGCGTCCGCACCCATTTCGACGGCGAGGCACACTTCGCTGATCAGATCGCCCGCATTCAGACCGACGATACCGCCGCCGATCACGCGATGCGTTTCCTCGTCGAACAGCAGCTTGGTGAAGCCTTCGTCGCGCCCGTTGGCAATGGCGCGGCCCGAAGCGGCCCACGGGAACACCGCCTTGCCGTACTTGATGCCGGCCGCCTTCAGCTGGTCTTCCGTCTTGCCGGCCCACGCCACTTCAGGATCGGTGTAAGCCACCGACGGAATCTGGATTGCGTCGAAGTACGCCTTCTCGCCGTGCGCCGCTTCCGCCGCGACGTGGCCTTCGTGCACGGCCTTGTGCGCGAGCATCGGCTGACCGACGATATCGCCGATCGCGAAGATGTGCGGCACGTTCGTGCGCATCTGCTTGTCGACGTCGATGAAACCGCGGTCCGTCACGGCCACGCCGGCCTTCTCCGCGCCGATCTTCTTGCCGTTCGGCGTGCGGCCGACCGCTACCAGCACGAGGTCGTAGCGCTGCGCTTCGGCCGGAGCCTTTTCGCCTTCGAACGACACGTAGATGCCGTCCTCTTTCGCTTCCGCCGCCGTGGTTTTGGTCTTCAGCATGACGTTCGCGAAACGCTTGCTGTTGTACTTTTCCCAGACCTTCACGAGGTCGCGGTCGGCGCCGGCCATCAGGCCGTCGAGCATTTCCACGACGTCGATCTGCGCGCCAAGCGTCGCGTACACCGTCGCCATTTCGAGCCCGATGATGCCGCCGCCGATCACCAGCATGCGCTGAGGAATCTGACGCAGCTCGAGCGCGCCGGTCGAATCCACCACGCGCGGGTCTTCCGGAATGAACGGCAGCTTCACCGCCTCGGAACCCGCGGCGATGATCGCCTGCTTGAACCTGACAACCTTTTTGCCGCCTTCGGTCTGCACTTCCATGTGGTTCGGATCGACGAACGCGCCGGTACCCGTTACCACTTCCACCTTGCGCGCCTTGGCCATGCCGGCGAGACCGCCGGTCAGCTTTTTGACCACGCCCGACTTGAAATCGCGCAGCTTGTCGAGATCGATCTGCGGCTTACCGAACGTGATGCCGTGCGAGCCGAGCGTCTCGGCTTCGTCGATCACGAGCGCGGTGTGCAGCAGCGCCTTGGACGGAATACAACCCACGTTCAGACACACGCCGCCCAGCGTCGAATACCGTTCGACGAGCACGGTCTTCATGCCGAGATCGGCGGAACGGAAAGCGGCCGAATAGCCGCCCGGGCCCGAGCCGAGCACGAGCATGTCGCATTCGATGTCCGCGCTGCCGGAGAAACTGCCCGCTTGCGGCGCGGGCGCGGCGGCCTTCGGTGCGGGCGCCGGAGCCGGAGCCGGCGCAGCGGCCTTGGGCGCTTCCTTCGCGGGCGCGGCTGCGCCCGACGTTTCGACGAGCGCGATGACGGTACCTTGCGAGACCTTGTCGCCGGCCTTGATGCGGACTTCCTTGACGGTGCCGGCGGTATCGCTCGGCACTTCCATGGAGGCCTTATCGGACTCGAGCGTCAGCAGCGACTGTTCCTGTTCGATCGTGTCGCCCGGTTTGATATTGACTTCGATGACATCGACGTCCTTGAAGTCGCCGATATCCGGCACTTTTACTTCGACGAGACTCATAGCGTCCCCTTCTTGTGTTGATGGTGGTGCACAAAGAACCCGTATCCTTCCGCCGAAAAGCTGGCAGCGCGGCGGACAGAATCACCCTTTGCCGTCCGCCCAAGCACGCGCCCTTCTTTCGCTTACTTTTCTTTGGAAGACGCCCGCAGGAAGTACCCTTGGAGTGCAAAGAAAAGTAAGTGCCGCCCCGCACAGGGGCAGCGCTAATGGACCGACGTGAAAACAGGTTCTACAGAAGCGCGCGGATCACCGCCAAACACCCAGCAGCGCCCCGCGCAAAAAACACCACAATCAAAGAATCACACGCCGAAAATCGGCAAGAATCGACCCAAGATACGCATTGAACCGCGCAGCCTCAGCACCGTCGATCACACGATGGTCGTACGACAGCGACAGCGGCAGCGTCAGACGCGGCACGAACTGCTTGCCGTCCCACACCGGCTTCATCGCGCCGCGCGACAAACCGAGAATCGCGACTTCGGGTGCGTTGATGATCGGCGTGAAGTTCGTGCCGCCAATGCCGCCCAGCGACGAAATCGAGAAGCAGCCGCCTTGCATCTGATCGGGCTTGAGCTTGCCTTCGCGCGCAGCCTTCGACAGGTCGGTCATTTCCTTCGCGATCTCGACGAGGCCCTTCTTGTCCGCGTCGCGAATCACCGGAACGACGAGACCGTTCGGCGTGTCCGCAGCAAAACCGATGTGGTAGTACTGCTTGAACACGAGGTTGTCGCCGTCGAGGCTCGCGTTGAAGGTCGGGAACTTCTTCAGCGCCGACACGACCGCCTTGATCACGAACGCCAGCATCGTGATCTTCACGCCGGCCTTTTCGTTTTCCTTGTTCAACTGCACGCGCAGCGCTTCGAGCTCGGTGATATCCGCTTCGTCGTTGTTCGTGACGTGCGGGATCATCACCCAGTTGCGGTGCAGGTTCGCGCCGGAAATCTTCTTGATGCGCGACAGCGGCTTGGCCTCGAACGGGCCGAACTTCGAGAAGTCGACCTTCGGCCACGGCAGCAGGTTCAGCTCGCCGCCCGCCGCCGCAGGCGCGGCAGCACCGGCGGGCGCCGCGCGCTGGCCCGTCATGACGCCCTTGATGAACGCGGTGACGTCGGCTTGCGTGATGCGGCCCTTCGGACCCGTGCCCTGCACTTGCGTCACGTCAACGCCCAGTTCGCGCGCGAACTTGCGCACCGAAGGCGAAGCGTGGCTGATGCGGCGCGTGCCGCCCTCGCCTGCAGGAATCAGCGGCGCCTGCGCGAGCGCGGACGGCGAGGCCGGTGCGGGCGACGGCGCGACGGGCGCGTCCGACGGTTTCTCGGCTTCGTGTTTCGGCGCGGCGGCGGGTGCCGGCGCGGGCGCTGCCGCACCGCCTTCGGCTTCCACCACGACGATCACCGAGCCTTCCGACACGGTATCGCCGACCTTGACCTTCACTTCCTTGACGACGCCGGCGGCCGAGCTCGGCACGTCCATGGTCGCCTTGTCGGATTCCAGCGTCACGAGCGACTGCTCTTTCTCGACGCGATCGCCGACCTTCACCGCGACTTCGATCACGGGAATGTCTTTGTAGTCGCCGATATCCGGCACCTTGACTTCCTGCAGGCCACCGCCGCTCGCTGCCGGAGCCGCAGCGGGCGCAGGCGCTGCGGCCGGGGCAGGTGCCGGAGCCGGGGCCGAGGCGGGGGCCGAGGCGGGGGCCGGAGCGGACGCCGCCGCACC
>NZ_CADIKB010000023.1 GCF_902859825.1 Paraburkholderia phenoliruptrix
CTTGTTGTACGCGCCGCGTACCTTGAACGAGAACACCGGCTGGTTGTCCTCGCGCTTCAGATAGACGGGATTGCGCAGACGCGCCGACAGATGCGGCGCGCGTTCGAGCTCGGTCTCGCGGGCCACGTCGTAGACGCGCGCGGTGAGGGTTTTTTTCAGGTAGTCGTGACGAAGCGCGACAGCGTCGACGGCTTCAGCAAGCGGTGCGGGTTCGCGTAACAGCAAGGCAGGCTCCTGTGCGGCAAGGACGTGGCATCAAAGTCGACCAGGAGGCGGAGCAAGCGGACATAAAAAACCCGCCTCGTGGGGCGGGTTATGTGTGACTGCAATCAGACGCGCGCTAACCCACCATTCGATGAATGATGCTAATAATCAGCGCAATACGGATGTCGAGGCAGTTCATGCGTCCGATCATCGTTGACTTGTGACGATTTGTCAATGGCGCGTCAGGGGCGCTGCGGCCTGGGCTGCCGCCTCGGTTCCGGTCCCGGTTGGAGTGCCCGCGCACCGCGCGCAGCCGCGGTCGATTCGCCGCGCGTCCCAACTACGCGTTCGCGCAGGAACAGTTCGAACTGCGCCATCATCGCGTCGCGCGCGCCGCGTGAAAAAAGCGCGTGATCGACCTTGCCGACCTTCCTCACTGAAACATTCTTTCGTTTGCGCAGCCGGGTGCCGTCAGGACCGAAGTGAATGTCGAGTTCGTCGAGGCCCTCGTCGAGCGGGCCGTACAGCAGCGCCGTTTGCACGGCCTTGCGCTCCAGTTCGAACATGAGTCGACGGATCGCGCCGCCTGGCGTGCGCGCGCCGAGCAATGCTTCGAGCACGGCGCCCGCGCGCGCGGCGACGCGTGCCGAAAGACGGCGCGCAAGTTCGAGCGTGATCGCGCGCGCATTCGCCTGGCCGCTCAACAGACGCACCCACTTGCGCGGATTGCGCATGGCCCGCCGATACACTTCGCTCGACGCGACATACTGTGCGCCTGGCCGCACGCGCGCGCCGCCCCATGTAAAAAACGGCAGATTGATGCACACGCAACCAACGACGGCCGCACGCGCGAGCGCGGCATGCAGGCTCACATAGGCGCCGCTGCACACGCCCGCCATGACGATCTTCGGATAACCGGCGGCCGTCAGCCAGTCGATGCCCGCGCAGGCGTCGTCGATCGCGTATGTCGAATAGACCGCGTCGAGTGTCAGCGCCGCGTCGCGGCGCACGCTGTCGCCAAGGCCGCTCAGGTCCATGCGCAGCGACGCGAGGCCCTGCGCGGCGAGCCGCCGCGCCATCAGCACGGTGAAGCGACCGTCGCCGATCCGGTGCACGCCGCCCGAGTTGACGAAGAGCACCGCCGGCGCCGTATGAAGTGCGCGCTGCGGCTCGCACAGCACGCCTGCGTAGCCGCCGAACATCACGGGCGTCTCGCGCCCGTCCGCGAAAATAAGGCTAGCGGATGCCGCGGGGTCGGCAACCTCCACGTGGGCGCCCTGGGCCACCGGCGCGACCGACGCGAGCCGCGCGGTCGGCGGCGCGGTGGGCGCCGTTCGCACCGTCGCGCCGAGCCAGTGCAACACGTCGTCGAACGCGCGGCGCGGCGGCTCGCTGTAGCTCGGATTCAGCAAAAGCTTGCTGTACTCGCCGAAAAACTGCACCTGCACCTGTGCGCCGAGCGCTTCATAGCGGGCCGCGAGTCTGCGCAAGCGCGCGCTGTCGTTGATGTCGTGCAGCAGCACGCGGCGGGCAAGTCGCTCGCCGCCCGCTGCATCGCCGGATTCGGCGGGTCGTTCCAGATCGACGTTCGCGAGCAGCGCGAGCGTGTCCCGATAGAGCCTGAAGCCATGGGCGCCGACGGTGCCGTACGGCTCTTCCTCCAGTTCGAGTCCGAGCGCGCGTTGCGCGCCGAGCCACGTGTGATGCTGAAGCTCCAGTTCGCGGATGTAAGCCTTGCCCGAGATAACCGGCATCAACAATACCAGGTCGTCGACGCCGCCCAGTTCGTGCGCGGCAAGCGCGGCGAGCGTCGCGCCAAGACGCAGGCCGCACAAGGTGACGCGCGACGCGCCGCTCTCCTCGCGCAGCAGGGTCACCGCCGCCTTGATGCTGTCGAGCCACGCGCGCCAGCGCAACGGATCGTCCTCGTTGCCGCTCGAGTCGCCCGTGCCGGGATAGTCGAAGCGCAGTGCCGCGACCCCGCTCGCGGCCAGCGCGTCCGCGAGCTCGCGCGCGCCGCGATAGGCGGACAGCGCCTCATAGCCGAACGGATTGCACAGCACCACGCAAGCGGCGGCGCGCGAGTCTTTCGGCCGGTGCAGCCAGCCGAAGCAGCCGTCGAACGTCACCGGTGTCATCGTGGCCATGATCGTCGTGGCAGGTCGCGCTCGCGCCGCCTCAGGGACGCGCCGCAAGCGACTCCTCCGGCACGAGCTGGGCAATCACGCCGGCGAGCGCCGCAATGCTCGCGAACATGGCGTGCGTGATCAACGGGCCCGGAATGTGGATCGCGAAGCTCTCCTCCACGGCCATCATCACGCGCACGGTGCCGAGCGACGACAAACCGGCGGCGTAGAGATCGTCGTCATCGCCGAGCGTCTCGACTGCGACGTCGAGGCAGGCTGTCTCATGAAGAATGCGGCGCACATGTTGTTTCATTCATTTTTCCCCGGATGTGTGGAGGCTCGCGCGGCGCTCGAACGTCGCCGTCGCGCAGACTGTCTGCTTCTCAGATGAGCGCATTGCGGCTCACGCAATGCGCCGCCAGCGCCCTTCTATCGACCTTGCCGTTCGCGTTGAGCGGCATCGCGTCGAGCGCGATCACGCGCTGCGGCACCGCGTAGGCCGGCAACCGCTGGCGGCAGCCCGAGACGACATGCGCCGCGTCGACCGGCGTGCCGGTGAGGAACGCGATCAGTCCGTCGGCTCGCCCGGTTTCGTCGACGGGCCATGGAATCACCGCGCAAAACGCGGCGCGGCTGCAGGCCCGAATCACCTGCTCGACTTCTTCGATTTCGACCCGGTTGCCGCGAATCTTGATCTGCGTGTCGAGGCGCCCTTGAAACACGACGCCGTGGCCGGCGACTTCGCGCGCGGCGTCGCCGCTTCGATACCAGCGCGACGAACGGTATCCGGCATAGGATCGTTCGACGAAGCGGCGATTATTCGGCTCGTCGGCGCGCAGGTAGCCCGCCGCCACTTGCGGCCCGCCGATCAACAGTTCGCCGCTCTCGCCGCGCGCGACCGGTGAAAGCACGGCATCGACGATAAGCATCTCCATGCCGGGCACGGCTTGCCCGAGCGGCATCGTGGCCTGCGACGATTGCGCGAGAAACTGCGGCGTGACTTCGAACGCCGCGCACGCGATCGTCGTTTCGGTGGGACCGTAGACGTTGAAAATCCGGCTGTTCGGCGCGGCCCGCTGCCACGCCTCTACGACGAAACGCGGCAGCGCCTCGCCCCCGAAGCAGGTCACGCGCAGACCCGGAAATTCGTCGGGCTGGAGCTTGCGCAACTGCTGCATGAAAGCGGCCACCGAGGGCACGCTGCTCCAATGGGTGATCGCATGTTCGCGGATGAAGCCCGCGTTATAGATCGGCTCCGCGGTTGCCGGCACATACAGGCAGGCGCCGTTGGCCCAGCACACGAACATGTCGTGCACCGAAGGATCGAAGGACAGCTCGCAAAACTGCGCGTGGCGCGCGTCGGGCTCGCGGCCGAGCAATTGCAGTTGCCCGGCCACGTACGCCGAGGCGTTCGCATGCGAGATCGGCACGCCTTTCGGCGCGCCGGTCGAACCGGATGTGAAAAGCACATAGGCGTGATCGTGCGGCGTGCGCGAAGCGGCGGGCCGCGCCGCATTCGACATGTCGGGCAGCCGCGGCCAATGATCCGCGCAGCACGCTTGGCGCGCGTCGCACGTGCTGTGCGGCGCGTCCTCGTCGCTGATAAAAAAGACGGCCGGGCATTCGTCCAGCAGCAACAGCACTTCGTCGAGCCGGGCCGAGCAGCGCCGGTCGACCAGCAGCACCGGCGCCTTCGACTGTTCGATGGTCGCGGCAATGCGCGCCGCGGGCACCGTCGGATTGAGCGGCACGTACGCGAGCCCGGCCCTCATGATGCCGAGCAAGCCGGCATACGCGGCGACGCTGCGGTGCGCGAACAAGAGACAGCGGCGCGCGCCGTCGCGAGGCATCACGCAGTTCAGCCCCGCCGCGATGCGCCCGGCACGCGCAGCGAGATCTCCGTAGCAGTACAGTTGTTCGTCGACCCACAGCGCGCGCCGCTCGGGCTCGCGCGCGGCAGTGTCGAAGAAAAGGAAATCCAGCATTCACGGCCTCGCGTGGCGCATGCACGGACACGCCGCGCACGGCGCTCACCGTGCGATGGCCACTGCCCGTCATGTCGAAAGCACACCGCCGCACAGCGACACTGCGCGACGGCGTGCTGCGTTATCGCAGCAGAATGTCACAACCAGAATGGACGGAACGGCGCCTTGCAGCTCGACTGACCGGGAGGTGACACGGTCGGTCGAATCTGAAGGATTTGAAAGGATCATAAAAGCCGGCAGCGCCGCTATATGTGCGATAGCGCTCGCAAAGCGCGATCGGGCCCGCAAGGCCCGTTGACGCGCGCAGGCGCCGCGTTCGGTGTCGGGCAAATGGCGCGGGTGTCGTTCTGCGTAGATCAGGTTTGAAGCGCTGGATTGAACCCACCCGGCAACGTGCGGATTGCGCGACGCTGCACGGCCGGTGAGCGAGTCGCGAGCCTGCTAGCCGTCAAGCAAACGGCGCACGAGGCGCCGTTTGAATCAGTCGTGCACGCCGCTCTGTTTTTTGAACGCGCTGAGAATGCGCCGTTCGAGCGCGTTGTAATCGCCGCCGAAGTGATGATCGCCGGAAGTGCGGATGACCTCGATGCCGGTCTTCGTCAGCGCCGGACACAAGGTGTCTTCTTCGTTTTCGCCGTAGACGCATTGCACGATGTGAGGCGGCACGCGCGCGAGCTCCGGGCGCACCTTCAACGCCTTGTCGCTCGCGGGCATGCCGAGCCAGCCGCCGACGCGGATCTGGAAATCGGCATCCGGCGCAAAGCCGAGCAACGAAATCAGCGACACTTTCGCGCGCAACGCCTCCGGCAAGCGGTTATACGCGAACGGCATCACGTCCGCGCCGAACGAATAGCCGATCAGCGCGATGTGCTCGGCATGCCAGCGCGCGCTGTAGGTCTGCATCACGCGCGCGAGGTCGCGGCTGGTTTGCGCGGGCGGCTTCTCGCTCCAGAAGTAACGCAGGCTGTCCCAGCCGATCACGGATACGCCGTCTTTCTGCAGCGCCTGCGCGATGGTCTTGTCGAGGTCGCGCCAGCCGCCGTCGCCGGAAATGACAATCGCCATCAGGCCGTTCGGATGCGCCGCGGGCAACTCGATGAGCGGCAGATCGGAGAGGTCGTCGTCGTGCGTCGAGACGGTCTGCAGATGCGGCGTGATCAATGCGACGAGACGCGCGCGGTCGGCGCTGCCCGTCGTCGCCTTTTCGACGAAGCCCGGAATCTTGTCGCGAATGATCGTCGCATCGGGCGGGCATGGCTGAAAGCGCGGATCGAGCGTGCGCTCCGCATCCACGACGACAGCGCCGGCAATCGTGTTCGACGGCGCCTGTTCGAGCACCTGCATCGCGAGCGTCGCGCCCTGCCCCGTGCCTGCGACGATCGGCGCGAAGTAATGGCTCGACTGCGACTGCCGCTCGAGCTGATGGCTCAGCGCTTCGGCGTCGCCCACGAGTTGATGGCAGGCTTCTTTCTTCTGCCCGGGAGCGGCGCCGACGTTGCTCGCGAGATTCGCCGCATACCGCGCGGTATCCACGCCGACGGTCAATGCACCGGCCTTGGCGAGCTCGTCCGCGCTGTGTTGATCGGCTGAACTCCAGCCGCTCGCCTGCGAATAAAGCACGACGAAGCCGCGCAGCGGACCCACCGGCTGCGTCACTGTGACGTTGCCGTAACGGCCGCCGGGAATGGTGGTGGAGGAAGCGGTGGCTGCCGCGTGGGCGAGCGTGCTCCAAGTCACGAGGCTCGCCGCGACGGCGAGCCCCAAAAACGAACGCAAAGTCATGAACGCCGGCCTCCTGCCAGCAATGACAGGTCCGCGAGCGTGAACACGACGCCCACCGAACCCGACGCCGCAAGATAGCGCGGCTCCCAATGCGGCTGGAACTTGCTCTTGAAAGCGCGCAGTCCGCGGAAGTTGTAAAAGCGGCCGCCGAAGCGCCACACGATGCCGGCAACCCGGTGCCAGCGCGACGCGAGCGGCGTCGGCTGCATGCCCGAGAGCGGCGCAATGCCGAGACTGAGCGAGCGGAAACCCGCCTGCTTCAGATGCAGGGCCAGTTGCGTGAACAGATATTCCATGGCGTACGGCGACGCGCTTTCCACGTGACGCATCACGCCGACTGTGGCTTCGGTGTTCAGGTCGGTCGTCATGAAAGTGACGAATGCGACCGGCTCGCCGTGCTGGCGCACCAGCATGACGGACTGCGCGGCGAGGTATTCGTCGGTGAAAGCCGCGACGGAGAAGCTCTTTTCGCGCGCGTCGCGGCTATTCAGCCAGCCGTTGGAAATGCCGCGCAGCGTTTCGAGCGACGCCGGCACGTCCGCCTGATCGATCACTTCGACGGTAAAGCCGTCGCGCTCGCCGCGCTTGAGCGCATAGCGCAGATGCGCGCGATGCGAGCCCTTGAGGTCGAAATCGTCGAGCACGACGTGCGCTTCCTCGCCGAGCTTCATGAGCGACAGACCCGCGTCGAGATACAGCGGCAACGCGTTCGCGCGCACCTGATAGAAAGCGGCGCGGCCGCCGTGCGCATGGGCGAGCGCAACGAACTTGCTGATGAGACCCGCCCACTCCTCGCGCGGACCGACCGGATCGTGCAGCGCGGCCCACGTGCGGCCGTACTTCGCGTACATGAGGAACGCCTCGCGCGACTCGGAAAACAGAAAGCTCTTGTCGCCCATCAAGGCGAGCCCTGCGTCGCTGCGCTCCTGCGCGCGCACGATGCGCGCCGCGTCCTGCAGATCTTCCGGCGCGGGCTTCACGAAATGGCCCGGCGCGGGCCGCAGCAACTGCCAGAAGGAGAACGTCGCCGCAAAGAGGCTGGCGGCCAGCGTCGCGCGCAGCGCGCGCGGCGCGCGTTCGTCGAAGGCGAATTGCCACCAGAGATCGCGCGTATAAGGCACATCGCGGAACGCGAACAGCATCACCCACGTGGCGAGCATCAGCACCATCGCCACCGAGACGAGCCAGCCGGCCGTGAACCGTTCGGCAAACAGCGACGAATGGCGATTGAAGCGCCGTCGCGTCGCAAGCAACAGCACGATCAGCATGCACAGCACGCCCGCTTCGACGAATGCCAGCCCCTTGGTCAGCGACAACGCGAGGCTCAGCACCGCCAGCAGCAAAGTCATCCACCACGCGGCATCCAGACGCCGCAGCAAGCCGCGCGCGACGAACAACAGCAGCACGCCGAGCACGCTGCACAGCATTTGCGAGCTTTCGAGCACCCACAGCGGCAGCACGTCGCGAAGAATATGGAGGCGCTGCCAGAACGCGGGCGTGGCGCTGGAAATCACCAGCATGCTGCCGACCACGAACGTGACGAGGCTCAGGAAGAGCGGCGCGAGTTTCGATGCGCCCGCCGCCTGCCGCAACGGCAGCCGGCCTTTCAGCGCGCGGCCTTCGAACCCGGCCAGCAATGCAGCGGAGACGACAAGCGGCGCGCCGAAATAGATCGCGCGATACGCGAGCAGCGCAGCCACCATCTGCTGGGTAGCGACGCTGCCGTTCAGCGTGAACACCATGGCCGCTTCGAACACACCGACGCCGCCGGGCGTGTGGCCGATCATGCCGAGCAGCATGGCGGCGGCATACACGGTGATGAACGTGACGAAGCTCACGTCCGCATGCGGCAGCAACGCCCACAGCGCGAGGCCGGCGGCGACCACGTCCACGACCGCGAGGCCGACCTGTTCGAGCAGGTCGCGGCGCGCGGGAATGTCGAAGGAAAGCCACGGCCAGCGCGTGCGGACCGCGCGCGTCTCGACGCGGCAGGCGGCCGCCAGCACAACCAGCGCGGCGAGCAGCAGCGCGCCCACGCAGCGCACGGTGGTGGACGACAGATGCAGCATGGGCGCAAGCAGGCCGGCCACGCACACCATGCCGAGCGCCGTCATCAGGACGAGTGCGAGCGCGAGCGAGACGCTCGTGAAGACTGTCATGCGACCGATTTGCGCGGGCGTGATGCTCGCCGCGCCGTAGACGCGGGCGCGCACCGCGCCGCCCGTCAACGCGCCGAATCCGGTGGCGTTGCCGAGCGCCGAACCGGCGGTTGCGCCGATCCACAGCGCCGCCCGCGGCACGCTTGCGCCCAGGTAGCGCAGGCCCACGGCATCGCGTCCGACAAGCGCCAGATAACTCAGCGCGGTGGCGCCGAGCGCGGCCGTCCATTCGCGGGCCGTCAGGCGGCGCAGCTCGTGCATCACCGAGCGGTAATCGACCGCCTGCGAGAGATGCTGAAGCACGACCAGCAGCAGCCCGCCGATGCCGAGCGCGAGCACGGGCGAAAGCAATCCCCTGATGCCGGGCGCCTTCGATGCCCGGACGAACATCGCGCCTAGCCGGTCGAATTTGTTCTTATATCGATGGAACATGGTCAATGCGGGCCTTGCGTGGAGCTGTCAGCTGTCGCGGCGGCGGGCCGTCTGCCGCCAGGCCGCCTTCGGTGATTACAACTGGATAACGGCATGCCGATCAAAAGGTTGACAGTGCGGGGCATTGCGGCGGGGTTTAACCTGGGCCGACGGCCCATATAAGCGGCGCCCTTACGGCACAACCCGGCACAACCCGTCGCCTGCCGGCCGGCCTCGAAGCTCAGGGGGGTGAAGTTTAAACGCTAATCATGCGCGGCGAACGAACATTTCGGCATGAGCTCATGCGTGCCGGGAGGAGCCGGCGATTTCGCGAGGTGCCAACGGATCTTACTCAAGCTTCTCGCCGCCGCTGCCGTAATCGCAAGCAATAGCCTCGGGAGATGCGATCTGTTGATCGCAAGAAGGAGGCCCTTGACGGGAGAAACGATGATGGCGGAACAGGACTGGATGATGGCCGGTTTGTATCTGGTCGGCCTCGTGTCGACGGCGCTGGTAATGAGCGCGCTTTCGGCGCGAGCCGCGAAAATGCGGCAAACGCTCGCCCGGGCGGCCCGTCGCTCGGGCGAATGAGCTTGGGCGATGAGCGTGGGCAGCCCGGCACGACGAGTTGCACCCGGAGCCTCGCGCCACAGACGGGATTACAAAACACAAGCGGCGCTGAATGCGCCGCTTGTTGCTTCATACTGACTGCTGTCAGATTCGACTCGCCTGTTCCTACACCTGCCTTGCGCAGGAAACGGCTGGCTGCGTGCGCGCCGGCCCGCAACGGGACCGTGCGCCGTGCTTACTGCGGACGGCGGTGCGCTTCTGCAATCACAGCGCAGTTTTGCAGATGCAGGTTCAGCGCGTGGAGGGCCAGCGCGCGCAGCTTGGCAAGCCAGTTGCCCTTGGCGGCGACAGTGTTGCGGGCGGATGCGGCGTTCGTTGCGGTGTTCATGGTCGGGCTCCTGTATAGGGTTTATACCTAGGGAATAACCCGATTATAGTCTTCTCATTGCGCAACGCAACAAAAAACAAACCTGTGGCGTGAGAAACACACCGGCGCGGCCGCTTCCCTGCGAGGCTGCGCTCAAAGGGTCGCATGCACGAGCGCAGTATTAACAAACCGCACCGTACAGGTGCAATAATGCCCCCTTGCCTGCCGCCTCGCTTCTTGCGTGCCTTCTTCTCTTACCGGCGACAGACCACCTCCGCCCCGTTCCATGACCGTCGCCGAGAAAGCCCTGATTGCGCCTTTGATCGTCGCATGCGCGATGTTCATGGAAAGCGTCGATGCCAACGTCATCGTCACCGCGTTGCCGGCCATGGCGCGCGACTTCGGGCGCGATCCCGTGACGCTGAAAATCGCGGTCACGAGCTACGTGCTCGGGCTCGGCGTCTTTATTCCCGTGTGCGGCTGGCTAGCCGACCGCTTCGGCGCGCGCACCGTCTTTCGCACGGCGATCGGCATCTTCGTGGCCGGCTCGCTGTTGTGCGCGGCGTCCAATTCCCTCGCCACCTTTACGCTCGCCCGCTTCGTGCAAGGCGTCGGCGGCGCGATGATGGTGCCGGTCGGCCGGATCATCATCTTCCGGGTCGTGCACAAGGCCGATTTCATCCGCGCGATGAACTATCTGAGCGTGCCCGCCATGCTCGGCCCGGCGGCCGGGCCGCTGCTCGGCGGCTTTATCACGACCTACCTGCACTGGCGCCTGATCTTCTTCATCAACGTGCCGATCGGCATCCTCGGCATCTATCTGACGAACCGGCACATCGCGAACACGCGCGAACCGGATCCCGGGCCGCTGGACTGGATCGGTTTTTTTCTATCGGCGGCGGGCGCGGTGCTGTTTCTGCTCGGCTTGTCGCTCGTCGGCGGCGAACTGATTGCCAATCGCGACGCGTTCGGCATGTGCGGCATCGGCGCCGTCCTGCTCCTGCTTTATGTCGCGTATGCGCAGCGCGCGCGGCTGCCGCTGCTCGATCTGCGATTTTTCAAGGTGCCGACCTTTCAGGCGAGCGTGCTCGGCGGCTCGCTGTTTCGCATCGGCCTCGGTGCTCTGCCGTTCCTGTTGCCGCTGATGCTGCAGGAAGGGCACGGCATGAGCGCGTTCCAATCCGGGCTGATTACCTGCGCGTCGGCATTCGGCGGCATGTTCATGCGCGCGGTTGCGTCGCGCGCGCTGCATCGCTATGGCTTTCGCTCGGTGCTCGTCGTCAACGCGGCCTTGTCGGGCATTTCGATCGCCGCATGCGGGCTCTTTTTCCCCGGCACGCCGACGTGGATTATCTGGGTGGTCGTGCTGCTCGGCGGCTTTTTCCCCGCGCTGCAATTCACGAGTCTGAATTCGTTGACCTATGCGGAAATCGAGAGCCGCGACGTGGGCCGCGCGACGAGCCTCGGCAGTGTCGTACAGCAGATGTCGCTCGGTCTCGGCGTCACCGTGGGCGGCATCGTCCTGCAAGTGTCGCGTTTGCTGAACGGCCATGAAGCCATCATGTGGTCGGATTTCTGGCCGGCGTTTCTTGTCGTCGGGCTGTGCTCGTTCGCGTCGATCCCGGTCACGCTGCGGCTGCCGCACGGCGCCGGCGAGGAAATCTCGCGCGGGGGCCGCGGCTGACGCCGACCGTCGCCTGCCCTGCGCCTGTGAGGCTGCGCAATAGTCACGGCTCCTTGCGGATCACGCTCACCTCGCCGTTACGCTCGAGAATCGCCGCCGCCACCTTGTCGAGCGAACGCGAGCCGAGCTTCTGCCGCACGCTTTCACGCACGTCGTTCGAGGTCATCAGCGCGGCGCGCAGTTCGTTTTCGTTGAAGGCGCCGTTGCTGTACACCTCGCGCTCGACGCCGCCCACGAGCCGCTCCACCGCGTGCCAGCGCATGCAGACCCACGCGAGCAGGCGGTGACACACGACAATGACGAGCGATGCCAGCACGGTCGCGACGAACGGCGACGCGCCCACGATCGCGCGGCTCAACGTGGCGCCGAGGAGAATCACCACCACCGAATCGAACGGCGAGCGTTGCCCGAACGAGCGCCGGCCGGAAACCCTGATCAACACAAGCGCGACGAGAAAAATGACCAGCGCGCGCGCGCTCATCTGCAGCGGGTCGAGATCTCGTCCTTGCCCGAACAGCAGATAGATCGCGTCCATCATTGTTATGTCCTCCTTTTGCGGCGCGTTGCCCTCATGGTTTTTTCTGCGGCGAGGACGGCGCTCATGGGGCGGCTAGCGGTGTTGCGCCGGCCCTTGCTGCCCCTCGCCGCCATCGCACGGGCGGCGTGTGCTCCGTGCGCCGCCTCGCTGAGGGCCTCGCGACTTTCTGTCGCCATCCGCCGATGCCATGAAGAAGCAAACGATGTGCCGGTAACAAACCGGCAAAGCCGTCGCGCGTTACTTGCCTAAAGCCGCACGCACCTTCGACACGTCGCGCGATGTCACGGGCGCAGCCGCGTTGCCCCATGTATTGCGGACGAACGTGAGCACCTGGGCCATTTCGTTGGTGGTGAGCCGGTTGGCGAAAGACGGCATCTTGTGCGGCTCGGGGCCGCCCTGCGTGCGCGGACTCTCGCCGCCCTCCACGACGAGCAGCACGAGCGAGACGCGGATACTTTTGCCGCTCGCCCGCGCCATCCATCCGATGACAGCGCGCGGGACGATCGGCCTGAATGCACTGCTCGTTTGTCTGGCCGGGAATGGTCTGGGTCTTGCCGGCCAGCTGCGGCACCCAGAACGCGTGCACGACATCGGCGCTTTTCAAGAGCACCTTTACCGGCTCGCCCACAGGAATATGAATTTCATTCGCCGTACTGAAGTTTCGTGCGGGGTCGGCGTCTTCGGTGTAATCGACTTTCCACCACCAGTCGTAAGCGGTGACGGTAATGACCAGCCGCGCGTGCGAGGCCGGCGAAGCAACGGACTCGAGCGTCATCATCGCGTAGACGAGCATGCCGAGCAGCGCGATGCACGAGACACCGGTGCCCACGTAGATCCAGCGCAGGCCGCCCGCCTCCGGCCCGATTGCTTCCGCCGGCGCAGCGGCGCGCTCGCGGAGCACGGCCCCCACAAGCAGTCCGCTCACGATCAGCACGACCAGCACGACGATTGCCGTCAGCACCCAGCCGAGCCGCATCGTCGGTGATGCCGCGGGCCTTTCGGTGTGCAGAAAATAAGCGAGCGGTGCAGGCTCGGCGCAAGCTTCGGACGACAGAACAACGCTTGCGCAGAACACGTTCAAAGCTGCCGACGCGGCGAGGCGCGCCTAGTGTGGCTGTTGCAGCTTTGTTTGCGCGGTCCTGATGCATCGCATGCCGCTCTGCTGCGGTAACGTGTTCGAGACTTCGGGCCGACGCGCGATGGCGCTGCTCCCTCGCGCAGTGCCCGACACAGGGGTCAAGCAGCGCTCAACGATGGGCAAGAAACGAACCTTTCAAGCGACTGAACGCGGGTCGGGTCCCGGGATTGCTCTTCCCGAGACACCCTCGACCCTGCATAAGGAGCTTGCCTTGAAACATGCCACTCTCGCGATCGCGCTCGTCGCCTCATTCGCGTTCATCCACACCGCGGCGCATGCCGAGGGCTGCGCCAAAGGCGCGGTTGTCGGCGGCGTCGGCGGACATGTTGCGGGCGGCCACGGCGTGGCCGGCGCCGCAGCCGGCTGTGCGATCGGCCACCATGAGGCGAAGAAAAAACAGAAAGCGGCCAGCGCGGCAGCAGCCGCCAGCCAACCGGCAGGAAAATAGCGCTCCGTGATGGAAAAAAAGACCCGGCGCGATCGCCGCCGGGTCTTGCCGGATTTTCCCGAAGCGTCCCGCGGTTTCAGCCGGCCGCGCTCACTTTCTCGGCGAGCTTCGCGTCATAGCTGGAATGCACATGCACGCGTTTGCGCTCGGGATACGCATAGGAGTAGGCCTTGCGAAGCGCGAGCGACGCCTCATGAAAGCCTGACAGAATGAGTTTCTGCTTGTTCGGATAATTGGCGATGTCGCCGACCGCGAAGATGCCGGGCCGCGAGCTCTCGTAGTTGGAGGTATCGACATCGACACGGCCGCCGTGAATGCTCAAGCCCCACTGCGCTATCGGACCCAGATCCGCGATCAGCCCATACAACACGACGAGCTGATCGGCCTGCAGTTCGGTCTCGCCTTCAATATGTCGCAATGTGATAGATTTCAGCGCGCTGCCTGACGCGTCGCTGTTCGCCTGCAACGCCGAAATCGCGCCGACTACGAAGTCCATCTCGCCCGCCTGCACCGCACGCCGCATCAGCTCCACGCTCGAGTCCGCGGCGCTGAAGCCGTTGCGCCGATGCACGAGCGTGACGCGCCGCGCGACCTTGCGCAACGCGAGCGCCCAGTCGAGCGCGGAATCACCGCCGCCCGCCACGACGACGGTCTTGTCGGCGAAATCCGCGAGACGCTGCACGCTGTAATGCACGGAGCGCGATTCGAGCGGCACCGCGTCGGCGAGCGCCAGCTTTTGCGGCACGAATGCACCGTTGCCGGCGGCGAGCAGGATGGCCGCGACGTCGAACACGAGGCCTCGATCGGTGCGCACGGTCCATCGCCCGTCGCTGCCCTGCTCGACCGATTCGACCCGCTCTTCGAGATGAATGGGCACATCAAACGGCTTGCATTGCGCGAGCAGACGGTCCACGAGTTCGCGTGCCGTACATGACGGAATGGCGGGAATGTCGTAGATCGGCTTGTCGGGATACAGCTCGGTACACTGGCCGCCGATCTTGCCGAGCGCATCGACGATATGACACGACAAGCCGATCACGCCGGCCTCGAAAGCGGCAAAGAGGCCCACGGGGCCGGCACCGACGATCAGCACGTCGGTGCGAATGACCGGTGAACCGGGTGGCAAAACAGGCTCGGCTGCGGACGTCATGCGAAAACTCTTCGATAAGGTGATGACCCACCATACCGAATCGACGCGGGCGCGGCAACGATGCCATTACAGCGAGCAAGGACGCTTGACGCGTCGCGAGTCCGCTCGCCCCGCCCACAAAGTGGTTACCCGAAAAACGCCATAAATGGCCATTTTTCAAAGCCAGTGCGGCGACTAGTATTCACTCATCGCATTGCCGGATGCGCCCTAACCAACGCAAGGAGTGAATCATGCAACAACGTCTCGATTTCTACAAAGCCGGTCCCGCTGCCATCAAGGCGATGCTCGGCCTCGAGGAACGCATCGGCAAATCGTCGATTGAAAAGTCGCTCGCCGAGCTGGTGCGCCTGCGCGCATCGCAGATCAACGGCTGTGCGTTCTGCGTCGACATGCATACCACCGACGCGCGCAAAGGCGGCGAAACCGAACGGCGTCTCGCGACGGTCGTCACCTGGCGCGAAACGCCCTTCTTCACGGACCGCGAACGCGCCGCGCTCGAATGGACGGAAGCGTTGACCCTCATCTCGCACGACCATGTGCCCGACGCCGTGTGGGAAGCCGTGCGCCCGCACTTCAGCGACGAGGAACTGGTCGACCTCACGCTGCTGGTGTCGGCCATCAACGCGTGGAACCGCTTTGCAATTTCCTTCCGCAAGATGCCCGAATGAGCGCGTCGGCGATTCCATAAGTCAGCAGCCCTCGCAAAGCCGCCTCGCGAATGCGTTCGCGGCGGCTGTGCTTTTTCCGGCCTGGCGCGTCGTTCTGCTCCCCGTTATTGCTGCGCGTCTTTCCCTCCGCGATTCTCGCGACTGATTGTTCCCACCGAGCTTGCCGCATCGCCCAATGCCGTATCATTGAAGCGTTCGCTGACAACCTTCGCTCAACCGGCGCGCGCCGGCCGCTTGCCATCACATGTCCAGGGATTCGTCGCACACCGCGCTGCTGTGGATAGTCGCCGCCGGTTTTTTCATGCAGTCGCTCGACACGACGATCGTCAACACCGCGCTGCCGTCCATCGCGCACAGCCTGCACGTCGCGCCGCTTGCGATGCAGCCGATCGTCGTCGCCTACACGCTGACGATGGCCATGCTCACGCCTGCCTCCGGCTGGCTTGCCGATCGCTTCGGCACGCGGCGCGTGTATTTCGCCGCCATCCTCATTTTCGTGATCGGCTCGATCTGCTGCGCAAGCGCGCCTACGCTCGGGCAACTCGTGCTCGCGCGCGTGCTGCAAGGCGTGGGCGGCTCGATGCTGCTGCCGATCGGACGCCTCGCCGTGCTGCGCAGCGTATCGGGCGAGCACTACGTGTCCGCACTCGCGTTCATTTCGGTCGCCGGTCAGCTCGGTCCGATCGCGGGGCCGACGCTCGGCGGCTGGTTCGTTCAGGCGATCACGTGGCACTGGATCTTTCTGATCAATGTGCCGATCGGCGTGGCCGGTCTTTACGCGGTGCAGCGCTTCCTGCCGGCGCACGGCAAGACGCAGGCGCCGCCGTTCGACTTCGTCGGCTGCGGGTTGCTGTCGCTCTCGATGATCGCATTTTCGCTGGCCGTCGACGCGCCCGTGCCGACGCACGAGGCGGCGTGGTCGGCGGCGCTTTTCGCGCTCGCGGCGGTGAGCGCGCTCGCCTACATTCCGCACGCTAAGCGGCGGCGCGACCCGCTCTTCAAACTGTCGCTGTTCGGCGAGCCGAATTTCAGCGTGGGCCTGATCGGCAACCTGGTGTGCCGCATTGGCTCAAGCGCGGTGCCGTTTCTCGTGCCGTTGCTGTTGCAACTGCAGCTTGGCTACACGCCGCTGCATTCGGGTCTGATGATGCTGCCCGCGGCGCTCGCCGGCAGCGTCGCGAAACGCTGGATCGCGCCGCTCGTGCGGCGCTACGGCTATGACCTGTTCCTGCTCGTGAATACGCTCGTCGTCGGCTCGTCGATCGTGGCGTTTGCGTCGATCTCGCGCGGCACGCCGCTCATCGTCGAGATCGCGATTCTCGCGGTGTTCGGCGCGGCGAATTCCATGCAGTTCGCGGCCATGAACAGCGTCACGCTCAAGGGGCTCTCCCATGAGGACGCCGGCAGCGGCAACAGCCTCTTTTCAATGGTGCAGATGCTGGCGATCGGCCTCGGGGTGTCGATCGGCGGCGGACTCGTCAACCTGTTCGCCGCGCAATGGGGCTCGGCCGCGCTCGGCTTCCGGCTGAGCTTCGTGTGTGTCGGCGCGATCACGCTGATGTCGGCCTGGGTGTTCCGACGCCTCGATAGCGCGCCGGCGGTGCCAGCGCCCGCGAGCCAGGGCGCCGGTCGTTGAACCCGCATCGCCGGTAAAACGCGCTTGAACGGCGGCGCTACGCCCTGCTGCGCCGCCTCGCTATGCACCACGCATGATCGCCTCACGAGCCTTCGTGGCCGGGCTCGCCGCGCGGCGTTTCGCGTTAGCATGTACGGTGTTTACCCATAAGAAAGGATTCTCCGATGCCATTTGACGAGCGCATGCTGAACGGCATGGGCGTGCTGACAGCCATCGTCGACTGTGGAAGTTTCGCGGCCGCAGGCGTAGCGCTCGACATGTCGCAGTCGGGCGTGAGCCGTTCGGTGGCGCGGCTCGAGGCGCGGCTCGGCATCCGGCTGTTCGACCGCACGACACGCTCGGTCACGCTCACCGACGAAGGCCGGCGCTTCTATGAGCAGATCGTGCCGCTTCTGAGCGGGCTCGAGGAAGCCGCGGCATCTGCCGCGCAAGGCGCGACCGCCGTGCGCGGACGCCTGCGTGTGAACCTGGACCCGTTCTTCTCGCGCCTCGTGCTCGGGCCGCGGCTGGGCGGCTTTGTCGACAGGCATCCCGATCTGCAGCTCGAACTGATCACGCGCGACCAGCTGGGCGATATGGTCAGCGACGGTTTCGACGTCGCGATCCGTTTTGGCGAGCCGCCGGTGTCGTCACTGATCGCGCGCAAGCTGCTGGACACGCGCGTTCTTACCGTCGCGGCGCCCGCGTATCTGAAGAAACACGGGCACCCGGCGAACCCCGCCGAACTGGAAAGCGGCCAGCATGCGTGCATCAAATTTCGCGATCCGCTCACCGGTTACCCGTTCAGCTGGGAGTTTCATCGCGGCCGCAAAAAAATGGTCATCACACCGCAAGGCCGCCTGACCGTGAACGACGTGGGCACGCTGCACAGCGTGTGCACCGCGGGCCAAGGCGTCGCGCAGATTCTCGCGCTCGGCGCGGAGTCGCTGCTCGGGAGCGGCAAAATGGTCGAGCTTTTTCCCGATTGGGGCGACGAGGTCTACCCGCTGTATGCGCTCTACCCGTCGCGGCATCATCCGCCGGCCAAGGTGCGTGCCTTTCTCGATTTCATCGTTTCGCTGACGGGCTCCGCCCAGGCCGGGTGAAAGGACGGGCAAAAGGCCGAATGAAAGGCCGAATGAAGGGCCAAATAAAGGCCGAATAAAGGCGCCAGGCCCGGGCTTTGCTCCATCAGCAACGTGTTCAAACGAGGAGAAAGCCATGGCCGAGCCCAAGCAGCCGAGCAACGAAAAGCCGGACGACATTGCTCATCCGCATCCCGCAGTCCATAGCGACAACGAAAAGAGCAAGCTGCCGCCACGCGGCGACGAAGGGCGCAACCAGTCGCCGGCCGACCGTCCTGGCCAGAAGCCGGGCGAAGGCGAGCCGTCAGTCGGTTGAAATTAAGCGCGTGTCTGGAAGCGGCTTTGCTGCGTTTTGGCCGGCAAAGCCGCATAAATTTTTCCCTTTCAGCAGCTTTCATACAGCAGACATTTTTTCCGTTTTTTTACCGAATATTTTTTCGGCGCGATGCACTACTTTTCTGCTTGCAGCGATGTATGCGAACAAGCAACCGGCTGCCGCCCCTTCAACAGATAACAAAGGCGACGCCCATGTCCATCCCCGTGCCCTCCGCCGAATCCGCCCAGGTGTCGATCTGCGTGCCGACCTGCAATCGGCCGGAATTGATCACCGAGTGCATCGACTCCTGTCTCGCACAGACCTACGGCAATGTGGAAATCGTGATCGGCGACGATTCGAGCGACGCGCGCACCGAGCAGCTTCTGGCGTCGAGATATCAAGAGGCGTTGAACGAACGCCGCATCCGCTACGTGAGGAACGAGCCGCCGCTCGGCCAGGCGCGCAATGTGGCGAGTCTGTTCGGACGCGCGCGCGGCGACAAGATTCTGCTGATTCACGACGACGACCTCCTCACCACCGATGCCGTGGAAAAACTGCTGTCGCTGTGGACACTGCATCCGCGGCTCGACGCTGCGTTCGGCGCCCAGTACGAAGCCGACCACAGCGGCGCGATCGACCTCGACGCGAGTGCGCGGCTCAACGCGGCGTTCAGGCGCACGAAGGACGCCGAAGGCCTGCAGCCGCTGCCGGGCAGGACCGGCTTGATCCAGATGTTTCCGAACAACGGCTGGATGGCGGACGCGCGGCTCGTCAAGCGTATCGGGTATGGGGAGCAATACGGCGCGTGCTGCGATTTCGTGTTCGGCACGGAACTCTGCCTCGCGGCGCGCGAGGTGTTTTATCTGCATGACTACGTTTCGGTGTATCGCAAGACAGCAAGTTCGATCTCGCACAGCACGCGCGGAACGGCAGCGGCTGCGACCCTTGCCGCCTATGCGTTCGTCAAGAAACTCAAGCTTCCGCCGCAATTGGAGCCGTCGCGCAGGGTTGCGCTGCGGCGCCTCGCGCCGATTGTCGTGTCCGTGCATGCCAGAAACCGTCAGGCGCGGCTGGGTCTTAAGATCGCGCTCGGTCATCTGTTCGCGTATCGCTATGGGCTGAGCGCGCGGCTTTATTACCATCTGCTGATGCTCTCGCGCGCTGCCGCGAGCGCGCGCGAACGCGCCGCCGGGATGGCGGTCGCGTCGCCTGAGGCAAGCGCGACGGCGGTGACGGCGGTGACGGCGGCCACGGCCGTCACGACAGTAGCAGCCAGTGTGACTGCAACGGCCCCGCTGAGTGGCGAAGCCGGCGCGATAGTGAAGGATCTCGTCGCAGAATGGGCCGCCGATACGACCGACTCCCTTTAACGGGTAAGGCGCTGTGCCGCCGGCACCGGCCGTCAGCGCGTTTTCTGCTAAGCATCCTCTGCTTAGCAAAGGCGTATTTGTTGCTTGGACTCGCCCGCGCCGCTGATTACGATGAACCGGACACGTCATCAGCGCCGAGGTGAGTCGCCATGTCCGAGAGTGCCTGTTTCAAGCCGCGCGTCATCGAGCCGGTCGCCGAGAATCAGCCCGAGGGATTGGGGCTCGCGGTGGAGTTGTGGCTCGCCCAACCCATCGACGGGATTGCCGGGCGAGCCGTGCAGATTCACCTGCGCAGCAACGCGAAAATGGCACAAGCAGAAGCGCTGCGCGATCTGCTGCACGTGCTCGGCACCGGGATCGTGGTGGCCTGAGGCCGACGGGCTATGCAGCGCCTGGTGTTAGATGCGACGCATAGCCAGGCCGCACACGCGGCGCGCGATGAACGCGTGATCAAGCGTGATCACGCGCGCCCCGCGCTCACGGTTCGTGGCGCAGATATCCCTCTTTCGACGGGTCACGCATGCGCAGTGCGACAAGGCCCGCCACCGCGCAGAGGAACGTCACGTACCAGTAGAACATGGACTCGTTGCCGATCGACTTGAGCCACAGCGCCACATATTCCGCCGAGCCGCCGAAAATCGCATTGGCGACCGCATACGAGAGGCCGACGCCGAGCGCGCGCACTTCCGGCGGGAACATTTCGGCCTTGATGAGACCGCTGATCGACGTATAGAAGCTGACGATCGCCAGCGCCACCACGACAAGGCCGAACGCCGCGAACGGGCTCGTCACGTCCTTGAGCGCATGCAGCAGCGGCACCGTGCCGATGGTTGCAAGAAGGCCGAAGCACAGCATCGAATTGCGGCGGCCGATGCGGTCCGACAGCGCGCCGAACAGCGGTTGAATCAGCATGTAGACGAAGAGCGCCCCGGTCATCACGTTGCTCGCGGTCTTTGCGTTCATGCCCGCCGTGTTCACCAGATATTTCTGCATGTAGGTGGTGAACGTGTAGAAGATCAGCGAGCCGCCGGCCGTGAAGCCGAGCACGGTCAGAAACGCCACGCGGTGCTGCCACAGGCCGCGCAGCGTGCCCGCTTCCTTGCGCTGACGCGTCGCGGCGGTGGTGGTTTCATCGAGCGATTTGCGCAGATAGAGCGCGACCAGCGCGGCGATCGCGCCGATCACAAACGGCACGCGCCAGCCCCAGGCCTTCAGCTCGGCGTTGGAAAGCGTCTGCTGCAGGATCACCAGCACGAGCAGCGCGCACAGCTGGCCGCCGATCAGCGTCACGTACTGGAACGACGCGAAGAAGCCGCGCCGCCCTTTCAGCGCGACTTCACTCATATAGGTTGCGCTCGTGCCGTATTCGCCGCCGACCGACAGGCCCTGGAACAGCCGCGCGACCAGCAGCAGCGCGGGCGCGAGCGCGCCGATCTGCGCGTAGGTCGGCAGCACGGCGATCACGAGGGAGCCGCCGCACATCATGAACACCGACACCATCATCGCGGTGCGGCGGCCATGTTTGTCGGCGAGACGGCCGAAGAACCAGCCGCCGATGGGCCGCATCAGGAAGCCCGCCGCAAACACGCCGGCGGTGTTCAGCAACTGCGTGGTGGTGTTGCCGCTCGGGAAAAACGCGGGCGCGAAGTACAGCGCGCAAAACGAGTAGACATAAAAATCGAACCACTCGACGAGATTGCCCGAAGACGCACCGACGATCGCAAAAATGCGGCGCCGTGTGTCGTGGGCGGAGGCCACGCTGTGGTCTGTGAGGTCGGTCATATTGTGTCTTCCTTGTCTCTTGAACGGAGGTGGCGGTCGTGGCGCCGCCTTCATCACGCGATTTTCAGCGTGCGCGAATTTTACAGAATCGCAAGCAGAAGTTGGGACAGTTTGTGAGCGATGGTGTCCGGCGCTGCGGCCGGCTGCGCGTTCAACCCGGGAGCCCGCTTTCGAGTTCCGCGAGACCGGCTTCATGCGCATCGCGCATCAGCGCCTCGACCTCGGGCAGCGTGCGGCGCACAAGCGCGCGCGCGGAGCGTGGCAGTTCCGCGCAGGCGTCTTCGATGTCCCCCGTGCGATGCTCGCCCAGCATGGCCAGCAACACCGACGCCTGACGCACGTCCTTTTGCGATTTCACGAGCGTATTGGTGCGAAGCCGCGAGACGAGCAGCTTGTGGATCGCGAAACGCGCGGGCTCGGGCACGCGCACGGGCACCGCGCCGTGCCGCGAGATGAGCGTGCCTGTTTGCGCCTTGCCGAGCAGATACGCGAGGTAAGGCAAGCCGGTTGCATGGGCGTTGAGCTCGGCCACCGGCACCGTGGGAAATGTGTCGTCGCGCGAAGGAACCAGCAGATCGACATGAAAACGCGACTTGCCGGCCTCCGTGTAGGAGGTGGACGGTTCGCCGCGTTTCAGGGCAGGCACCGGCACGAAGTTGATGCCGGTTTCCTTGAGCATCGCGAGCAGCCCGCCTTGCGGCGGATTGGCCAGCGCGAGCTGATGGCGGCGCGCGATGTCGATATCTTCCGTCTCGTACGACACGGCCCGGATGCCGAGCGAGTTCAGGATGACCGCATACGCATGCGATCCGACAAGCACGGCGCCCGCCTCGAAGAGGCCATAGTTATAGAGCACGCCGACCGTCGCATAGGTCTTGTTGTCCGCGAGCTGGAAGCCGAGCTTGCTCAGATCGCGGATGCGGCCGATCAGATCCTTGCCTAGTTCGATGCGCCGGCGCACCTGCTCCACGCGCGCATCGACCTCCGGGTCGCCCTGCGGGCCGCCGAGGCTCTCTTCCTGCCGGCGCCCTTCCGGGCCCATGTACTGGCGCGCGTAGTAGACAGCGCCGCCGCGCTTGTGCTCGATGATCGTGCCGGGCGCGCCCATGAGCACCCTGTCCTGGGTGCTGGCGGCCTGCTCGACGTTGGCGAACTGCGAGCAGTAGGCCTGCTCGTGTTGCTCGTATAGAGGAAAGGGTGACATGGCTTTTTCAGTAATTTTTTATATTTTACTGAAAAACGGCCCGACGCCACGTTTTTCAGCAGTTTTGCTAAAATTACTGAAAACATCTTCTGCTTGGCTGCCGTGTCCTGCCATGAAAAAGCCCCCGCAAGCGTGCGCTTCCGGGGGCCCGATCATGCTTCGAGGATGGCCCTGCAAGGCGCCGGCCGGTTCTTACGGCGGCACGCCGTCACGCCCTCACGGCCGGCGGCACATAGCGGCATTCGTAGCGTTTTCTGACCGTGCCGTTTTCGTCGACGCTTTCCAGATACACGTCGAACTGCCACAAGCGCGCCATGTGCTTGAGCACCTCGTCGCTGTCGGACGACAGATGGCGGTTATCGCTCATGAAGTGCCGCAGCGTCAGGCTCCGGTCGCCGCGCGTGTTCACCGCCCACACCTGAATGTTCGGCTCGCGATGATGCATGTCGTACTGCCGCGACAACGCCTGACGCACATACTGATAGCCGCTGTCGTCGTGAATCGCGGAGACTTCGAGCGCGTCGCGCATGTCGTCGTCGAGCACCGAAAAGAGCCGCATTTCGCGGATCAGGTGCGGCGACAGATACTGCGCGACGAAACTCTCGTCCTTGAAATTGCGCATTGCGTAGTGCATGGCCGGAAGCCACGGGCTGCCCGCCAGCTCCGGGAACCACTTGCGGTCTTCGTCGGTGGGGTTTTCGCAGATGCGGCGAATGTCGCTCATCATCGAAAAACCGAGCGCGTACGGATTGATGCCGCTGTAATACGGCTTCGTGACGGGCGGCTGGTACACCACGTTGCTGTGCGAATGGAGGAACTCCATCATGAAGCCGTCTTCCAGCTTGCCCTGGTTGTACATGGTGTTGAGCAGCGTGTAGTGCCAGAACGTGGCCCAGCCTTCGTTCATCACCTGGGTCTGGCGCTGCGGGTAGAAATACTGCCCCACTTTTCGCACAATGCGGATCACCTCGCGCTCCCACGGCTCGAGCAAAGGCGCGTTTTTTTCCGCGAAATACAGCAAGTTTTCCTGCGGCTCGGGCGGATAGCGCTCTTCGATTTCCTCGGGCAGCGGCGTGTGCCGCGTGGGCAGCGTGCGCCACAACTCATTCACCTGCGACTGCAGATACGCCTCGCGTTCGCGGCGCGCGGCGAATTCCTTTTCGAGCGAGAGCTTTTGCGGACGCTTGTAGCGGTCCACGCCGTAGTTCATCAGCGCATGGCACGAATCGAGCAGTTCTTCCACGCGATCGAGCCCGAAGCGCTCCTCGCACTCGGCGATGTAGTTCTTCGCGTAGACGAGGTAGTCGATGATCGCGTGCGCATCCGTCCACAGCCGGAACAGATAGTTGCCCTTGAAAAACGAGTTGTGTCCGTACGCGGCGTGCGCGATGACGAGCGCCTGCATCGTCATCGTGTTTTCTTCCATCAGATACGCGATGCAGGGGTTCGAATTGATCACGATCTCGTACGCGAGCCCCATCTGCCCACGACGGTAGCTTTTTTCGGTCGCAAGAAAGTGCTTGCCGAACGACCAGTGCCGGTAATTGACCGGCATGCCGACAGACGCGTAGGCGTCCATCATCTGTTCAGCGCTGATGAGTTCGAGCTGGATGGGATACACGTCGAGCTCATATTGCTCCGCAACACGGGCAATATGCGAGTCGTACTCCTCGATCAACTCGAACGTCCAGTCGGACGGGCACGGCAGAGGCCGTCTATCGGCTACGTTCATACGGACTTCCCTTTGCCCCTCGGTGGGCGTTCCGGTGTGTCCCCGTGCTTCTGCGTTGTCGACTGCTCCGGCTTGCGCGGCGCCTAATTCGTCCGCCGCGGCCTCGGCATGCCCCGACTCACGCTGCGGCACGCCTTTCTCGCGCTCCGGCTGGTAGCCGCGCGCTTCGTTGTGCAAATGCTTTGTCGTCATGACGACGCCACCTGCTTCTCGAACAACTCGCGAAACACCGGATAGATGTCAGCCGCGGTTTCGACCTTCTTCATTGCCATATGCGGCTGGCTCAAGGCCAGTTGCGCATATTCGAGCCATAAGTTCTGCTCTTCGGGCGTGACCTGAATATACGCAAAATAGCGCACCTTATCGAGGATGTCATCCGCGAGTATCTTGCGGCACTTCGGCGAGTCGTCGGTCCAGTTGTCGCCGTCGGACGCCTGGGCGCCGTAAATGTTCCATTCAGTGGGCGAATAGCGCTCGTCCATCACCTTCTGCATCAGTTCGAGCGCGCTCGAGACGACCGTGCCGCCGCTCTCCGTCGAATGGAAGAACGTGTCTTCGTCCACTTCCTCCGCGCGCGTGTGATGGCGAATGAACACCACCTCGATCTTCTCGTAGTTGCGCTTGAGAAACAGGTACAGGAGGATGAAAAAGCGTTTGGCGAGATCCTTGCGCTGCTCGTCCATGGAGCCCGACACATCCATCAGACAGAACATGACGGCCTGACTCGACGGCGTGGGCTGCTTCACGCGATTCACGTAGCGCAGATCGAACGGATCGATAAACGGAATGCGCCAGATGCGCCCGCGCAGATGGTGAATTTCGTCTTCGAGCAGTTTGATTTCGTCGCGGCGGTCGTCGGGGTCCGCTTTCAGCGCCTCGAGCTGCCGCTCCATTTCATGGAGCTGGTTGACGAGCGGCGCCCCCAGCGCGATGCGGCGGCCGAGCGCGCTGCGCAGCGAGCGCACCACGTCGATATTGTTCGGCGTGCCCTCCGCCGCCCAGCCGGCGCGAATGCTTTTCCACGTCGGCACGGCCAGCAGATGGGTTTTGACAAGCCGCGGCAGTTCGAGGTCGTCGAAGAAGTACTGCATGAACTCTTCGCGGCTCAGTTCGAACACGAAGTCGTCCTGACCCTCGCCTTCGTTGCTCGCCTGACTGCCGCCGCCCCCGCCGCCACCGCCTTGCGGACGCTGGATTTTGTCGCCGCGGATGTAGTCGGAGTTGCCAGGATGCACCATTTCGCGCCGGCCGCCCGGCCCATGCCGGAACGACGGCTCCGCAATATCCTTGCGCGGAATGGTGATGCTCTGGGTGTTCTGAATGTCTTTGATGCTGCGGTCGCGCACCGCCTCAGAAACGGCGCGACGAATGTAGTTCTTGACGCGGCGCAAAAAACGCTCGCGATTTGCAATGCTTTTGTTCTTACCTGCCAACCTGCGGTCGATGATTTGATGAAGCACGCCCGGTCTCCAAGGTGGACGCAGTGAGCGCTGGTGCGCCGACTCCGGTCCCACGCGGTGCGTCCGGTAACAGCAAGCGCTTTGGGCTTGCTCCTACGCGAGGCCACCGCGCGCATTTCGGGTGCACGAGACGCACGCTGCTAGTCCGATGCTATGTCCATGCAGCTTGCGGCTCGCAGGGTGCTCGCGCGGCTGGGCCGCGCGAGCGGCACGCAGTGCGGATCATGACGACTTGCGCACGCGCAGATACCAGTCACATAGCAAGCGCACCTGCTTCGGCGTATAGCCCTTCGCCACCATGCGATTGACGAAGTCTTCATGCTTGCGCTGTTCTTCCGCCGAACCTTTGGCGTTGAACGAAATGACCGGCAACAGTTCCTCCGTGTTGGAGAACATCTTCTTTTCGATCACGACGCGCAGCTTTTCGTAGCTGATCCATGCAGGATTCTTCCCTGCATTCGCAGCACGCGCGCGCAGCACGAAGTTCACGATCTCGTTGCGGAAGTCCTTCGGGTTGCTGATGCCCGCGGGCTTCTCGATCTTCTCCAGCTCGGCATTGAGCGCCGCGCGGTCGAAGCTCTCGCCGGTGTCGTGGTCGCGGAATTCCTGGTCCTGAATCCAGAAGTCCGCATACGTCACATAGCGATCGAAAATGTTCTGCCCATATTCGGAGTACGACTCGAGGTAAGCGGTCTGGATCTCCTTGCCGATGAATTCCGCGTAACGCGACGCCAGCACGTCCTTAATGAACGACAGATACTTCTGCTCGGTTTCCGGCGGGAACTGCTCGCGCTCGATCTGCTGTTCGAGCACGTACATCAGATGCACCGGATTTGCCGCGACTTCGGTGGAATCGAAGTTGAATACGCGCGACAGAATCTTGAACGCGAAACGCGTCGACACGCCCGTCATTCCCTCGTCCACACCCGCAAAGTCGCGATACTCCTGATACGACTTGGCCTTCGGATCGGTGTCCTTCAGATTCTCGCCGTCGTAGACCTGCATCTTCGAGAAGAGACTCGAATTCTCAGGCTCCTGCAAGCGCGTGAGCACCGACATTTGCGCCATCATTTTCAGCGTACCAGGCGCGCATACCGCATTGGCGAGCGACGAGTTGCGCAGGAGCTTCTCGTAGATCTTGATCTCTTCGGAATAACGCAGGCAGTACGGCACCTTCACGACGAAAATCCGGTCGAGCAATGCTTCGTTGTTGCGGTTGTTGCGGAACGCCTTCCACTCCGACTCGTTCGAGTGCGCGAGAATCACCCCGTCGAACGGAATCGCGCCGAAACCTTCCGTGCCCTTGAAGTTGCCTTCCTGCGTGGCGGTCAGGAGCGGGTGCAGCACCTTGATCGGCGCCTTGAACATTTCGACGAATTCGAGCAGGCCCTGATTCGCAAGACACAGGCCGCCGGAATAACTGTAGGCGTCCGCATCGTCCTGCGCATATTGCTCAAGCTTGCGAATGTCGACCTTGCCGACGAGCGAAGAGATGTCCTGATTGTTCTCGTCGCCCGGCTCGGTCTTGGCGATGCCGATCTGCCGCAAAATGGACGGATAGCGCCGCACCACGCGGAATTTGCGGATGTCGCCGTTGTACTCGTGCAGGCGCTTGACCGCCCACGGGCTCAGAATGCTTTTGAGGTAGCGGCGTGGTATGCCGTATTGCTCTTCGAGGATCGGACCGTCCTCGTCGTAGTCGAACAGACCGAGCGGCGATTCGTTCACGGGCGAGCCCTTGATCGCGTAGAAAGGCACGCGCTCCATGAGCTGCTTCAAACGCTCCGCGATCGACGATTTACCGCCGCCGACCGGGCCCAACAGATACAGAATCTGCTTCTTTTCTTCGAGCCCCTGGGCCGAGTGCCGGAAGTAGGCGACCACCTGCTCGATCACCTCCTCCATTCCGTAGAACTCACGGAATGCGGGGTATACCTTGATGACCTTGTTCGCGAAGATGCGCGACAGGCGCGGATCGTTGCGAGTGTCGATCTGTTCGGGTTCTCCGATTGCCGTCAACATGCGTTCGCCAGCCGTGGCGTACGCGGCGGGATTGTCTTTGCAGAGCGCGAGGTACTCCTCGAGCGAGAGTTCATCTTCTCGCGTTTTCTCGAAGCGGGTCGCGAAACTGCTGTAGATATCCATGCTACCTCCTCGCCGAAGTCTAGACCGATGTCGTGCGCGGCGCGCTATTCGGAAACGACATCGCTCGAATTCATCCTAAACCCTTTTAAATTTTTTTTCACGAACTACGTTGCGAAAATCGCGCCGTAGCCGCCTCCCGACATTCATCACTTGGAAAGCCCGTTTCGACGACCTACAATCTTGCGCGTCGAAGGTGCCCTCGCTGGCTTACTTTGCCGCTTCACGCCTCTGCTTCACGATCTCTTACCCGACTGTCATCCCACACCTACATTCACGCGCTGTGCGCACACGCACGTCGCGTACCTCGACACCGGGTTTCGCCTGCCTATCGCGCATTGAGGCGCTACGTCCGCGCTCTTTCGTGCCTTCGCCCCCTTTCCCGTTAACGCTTTGACATGGGTTTGGCCGACATGTCCCCGCATCTGTTACACGTCGATCGGCAAAGTTGCACGCAGGGTGCGCCGGCACACTTTCGTGCTGCATGTTCATGTCGTTCGTCCCTGCACGCGACGTTTCGTTCCATCGCATCTTCTCGCCTGCCTTGCCATTGCACGACGCTTCACATGCTTTGCATCAACGCGTCGGTTAACTGGATAACGGCGCGGCGCGCAATCCGTTCAATAGGGTATACGGCTAAGGACTGGCCTTCCATGCGCGAAATGTAAAACGGCCGCCCGTGGGCAGCCGTTCGATGCTTCCTTTGTAATGCGCCGTTACAAGCACCGCGCGAGAAAAGCTCCGCACTGTGTCACATGACACAGTGTCGCGCCGTCAGGTCAGTTCGATCTCGACCTCTCCCAGTCCATCGATATGACCGCGCACAATGCCCGGCTTGCCCACCTTGTGCGCACCCACGTAGGAGCCGGTGGTGAGCGTCCATTCCGGTTCGATCGTGATGCCCATGGCGGCGCAATGGTTGACGAACCACACAAGAAGCTCGCGCGGATCGCCAGCCGGATTGCCGGTGGCGTCGGGCACGAGCGACTGGCCGTCGAAGCTCAGTTCCAGTTCCGGCGACACGAAGTCGAAGCCGCGCGCGAGCCCCGCATACGCCACCGGATGACCGGTAATGAGCGCACCGTTGTTTTGCGCGTCGGCAAGCTGGGCGAGCGGCGCGACGTTCGGCCATTCGGCGAATCGGCTGTCGACAATCTCGATGGCCGGCAGCACGACGCCGACCAGCCCGAGCACCTCGTCGCGCGTATAGGCGCGGCTGCGCGGCTCGATGGCCTCGGCGAAACGAAACGCGACCTCCAGTTCCACCAGCACGCGGAAGAAATCGCCATGTGCGACACGCGCCGGCGAAGGCAGCACGAGCGAAGCCGGAATCGGCGCGCCCGAAGTCGGGCCGCCGGGCGCCTTCGCGCCGATCTTCCATGCGCCGGTGGTATCCGCGAGACCCGTGATGACGGCCTGCTGGATCGCATACGCAGTGGCGGCGTCGGGCGGCATCAGTTCGGAGGGCAGCCCGTCGATCGGGCGATGCTGCCGGCGTGCTTCGACGAGGCGGTGCGCGAGGTCGTGTGGCGTCATGTCGGTCCTTTGTGGCTGGCGCATTGAACGTGAATGAAAGCGTGAGTGTGCAGCGTTGAAGGAAGCGGCCGGGCGGCTGGCCGTCGCTCGCCACCGCCGGGTCGTGCGCAACGCGATGCGCGAGGCCGGCCCGGCGCCGACGTCAGATGCCGCACCGTGTTGCCACTATGTGGGTACATGCCGCGATCCGGCTACGAATTTACCGTCGCCGCGCCCGTCAATGTACCGGATCGCGAGGCTCGCCGGGGGACCCGCTGCTTTGCCAATGTGACTTGATGCGCACGCCATAAAAAAGACCGCGCTGCATAAGCAGGCGCGGTCCTTCCATATTAGACGGCCGGGATGTTAAACGCTTCATTCCCGCGTCGGGACGACAGGAACGCTCGTTGCTACCGCGTTTTTGCCGCCGGCCGCCACTGGCGCGGAACTGCGACAGAAGCTCGCAGAAAGCGCCCGCAACACACGCAGCGAATCTCCGTCAGAACGTTTCCCAGTCCTGATCGTTGCCCGCACTCGCAACAACCGCGGGTTTTGCCGGCGCGCGCGCCGCCGCAGCCACGCCGGCTGCGGGAGCGGCCGGCGCATGAACCGGCGCATGAACCGGCGCCACCGGCTGAGCCGTCGCTGCCGTCACTCGCGGGGCGGCACTCGCTGCGGCATTCGATCCAGCACGCGAACCGACTCGCGAGTCACCGCGAAAACCGGAGCGAGGTGCCGCAGCCGCCACGCGCGCCGGCGCCTGCACGCGAGGCGTCGGCAACGCGCCGCCCGCCACCTTGCTGCGGTCGTCGCCGAGCTGGAACACCGCGACCGCGCTGCGCAGCTTGTCCGCCTGGTCTTCCAGCGACGACGCAGCCGCCGCCGCTTCCTCGACGAGCGCGGCGTTTTGCTGCGTGACTTCGTCCATTTGCGTGACGGCGCGTGCCACCTGGTCGATGCCGCCGCTCTGTTCTTCCGACGCCGCTGCGATCTCGCCCATG
Organism: Paraburkholderia phenoliruptrix; assembly: GCF_902859825.1. GTDB lineage: Bacteria > Pseudomonadota > Gammaproteobacteria > Burkholderiales > Burkholderiaceae > Paraburkholderia > Paraburkholderia phenoliruptrix. The sequence goes on from NZ_CADIKB010000023.1 coordinate 30,453, forward strand.
ATGTCCGTCACGCGCTGCACCGCGCTGATGATTTCGCCCATCGTGCGCCCGGCTTCGTCGACGAGCGCGGAGCCCGACTGCACGCGGTCCACCGAGGTGTCGATCAGCTCCTTGATCTCCTTGGCCGCCGCCGATGAGCGCTGCGCGAGGCTGCGCACCTCGCCCGCGACGACCGCGAAGCCGCGTCCTTCCTCGCCGGCCCGTGCGGCCTCCACGGCTGCGTTGAGCGCCAGGATATTGGTCTGGAAGGCGATACCTTCGATGATCGCGATGATGTCGGCGATCCTCGCCGAGCTCTGATTGATCTCGCCCATTGTGCCGACCACCTGGCCGACCACCGCGCTGCCCTTGTTGGCGATTTCCGACGCGTTGGCCGCGAGCGCGCTGGCCTGACGCGCGTTGTCCGCGTTCTGCTTCACGGTGCCCGTCAATTCTTCCATGCTCGACGCCGTTTCCTGAAGCGCCGACGCCTGTTCCTCCGTCCGCGAGGACAAGTCGATGTTGCCGGCCGCAATTTCGCGCGTCGCGGTCGCAATCGACTCGCTGCCGCCGCGCACCGCGCGCACCGTTTCGGTGAGACTGCGCTGCATCTTCGCAATGCCTTCCAGCATCTGGCCCATTTCGTCGCGCGAGGTCACGACGACCTGACGGCGCAGATCACCGGCGGCGATCGCGTCGAAATGGCCGAGCGCCTCGGCGAGGGGCCGTGCGATGGCCCGGCTGAGCGCCACGTACGACAGCAGCGCCGCGAGGACGCCGGCGACGAGCGCGCCGATGCTGACCATGCGGAACAGGTGAAAGCCCGACTGCGCGCGGTCGAAGCCGGCCTGAGCCTGATCGAATTGATATTTCCGCAACACGTCGTCGGCATTCGCGAGTTCGTTGTAGGCGGCCTGCAGGCCCTTCGCGCCATCGATCAGCTTGCTCTGGTCGCCCGCCGCGATCACGGCCGCGAACGCGTCGGCGTGCTGGTGCAGCGCGTCGCGCTTGCCGATCACTTCGCGCGCGAGGCGGTCCTCCTCGGGCTCGCGCGGCAGGTCCATGTACTTCTTCCACCACATGTCGGACGTCGCGCGCATCGTTCGCGCGCGTTCGAGCGTGGGTGCGGATTCCGGTGTGCCGATCATGAACGCCGCGCGATCGAGCGCGAGACGCTCGCGGGCCGCATACAGTTCGGCGTTGCCGATGTCGACGGCGCTCGGCATCTCGTTGGTGAAGGTCTCCTCGTACGCCTCGTTCGAACGGCCCATGCCGGAAAGACCGAGAACACCGATGGCCACGAGCAGCGCGGCAAGAAACGCCATCGTGAGGCCGATGTGGGCCTTGATGGAAATGCCCTTTTTAAACATACATGTCCTGTGCTTTGAGAGGCTGCGTCGCAGCAGAAAGGTCTGATGAGTGCTTCCGGCACCGTTGTAAGTCCATTGCTTCGGCGCTCTGATAGCCGCGTTTACGGCAGTCCGCCGGGGGACTTGAATGTTTTATATGGTCTGACGAAACCTCAGACCGCAGACTGGAAATACTTACAATTCTGAAGATCGGCTTGCGCAGAGACGCGTCGCGCCATGCGGACGGGAGCCGCGGCGGGAGCCAAAGAAATGAGCCAGCGCGGCGTGGTACGCCGCGCCAGGTCATGCAGGACGGAAGAGGTCGGGGACGACGGCGTTAGCCGTCCAGTTCGGCGCGCGTGGGAATGGACGGCTGCGCGCCCGCGCGGGTCACCGAGAGCGCGGCGGCCCGCTGGGCAAAGCGGATGGCTGCATCGACGCCCGCGCCTTCGGCGAGCTGGGCGGCGAAACCGCCGATGAATGTGTCGCCGGCCGCCGTGGTATCGACGGCTTCGACTTTCGGCGCGTCGTACAGCACGGGCGCCGCGCCTTCGAGCGCCGCCTGCACCCCGCGCGGACCGAGCGTCACCAGCACGTTGCGCGCGCCGGCCGCGCGCAGCACGGCGGCCGCCGTCGCCGCTTCTTCAGGCGAGCCCACCGGCAGGCCGGTCAGCGTCGCGGCTTCGAGCTCGTTCGGAATCAGATAGTCGATGAGCGGCAGCCACTCGGCGGGAAGCGGGCCAGTGGCGGGCGCCGGGTTCAGAATGACCGTCTTGCGAAGACGCCGGGCCGCGGCGAGCGCCGCGTGCACCGCGGCGGGCGGCGTTTCAAGCTGGCAGATCACGACATCGGCGGCCGCGAGCACCGCTTCGTGGCGCGCAATGGTTTCGGGCGTCACCTCGCCGTTGCTGCCGGCCACGATCACAATCGCGTTCTGGCTGGCATCGTCGACGACGATCAGCGCCACGCCGCTCGGCTCGCGGCCGGTTTCGAGCGCTGCACAGTCGATGCCTTCGGCCTCGAGCCCCGCGCGCAACTGCGCGCCGTTCGCGTCGGCGCCGACGCAGCCGAGCATCGACACGTGCGCGCCGAGCCTCGCCGCCGCCACCGCCTGGTTGCCGCCCTTGCCGCCCGCGACCTGCGCGAAGGTGCGGCCGGCCAGCGTTTCGCCGGGATGCGGCAGACGCGGCGCGCGCGCCACCAGATCCATATTCAGACTGCCGACCACCGCCACGCGAGGGCGCGTTTCGTTACTTGCCACTCAATTCTCCTGCTGTCCTGTTTTTCAGTTCTGCTTGCGGGTACTGCGCGCCGGTACTGCGGGCCTATGGCGCGCACAGGCCAAGCAAGCCGTCCGCAGGCCGCGGCCGCGCGTTCACGCCGCCAGATGGCGCTTTCCCGCGCCCGCCCACGTCGACGTCGATTCGCGCACGATCAGCCGCGGCGACACCACACGCCTGCGCCCACCGGCTCGCGTGCTCGCCGCCGTCTTGCCGGCAATGCGCTCGATCAGCGTCTGCGCCGCCATGTCGCCGAGCGCGCGCACCGACTGCCCGACCGTCGACAGCGCCGGATAGGTAAAGCGTCCCAGTTCGATGTCGTCGAAACCGATGATCGAGCAATCGCGCGGCACGCTGATATTGCGCTCCGCCGCCGCGCGCAAGGCGCCGATGCCCATCATGTCGTTGCAGGCGAAAATCGCCGACGGTTTGACCGTATCGAAGAGCTGCCCGGCCGCGCGGTGGCCGCCGGTCCCGGAAAAATCGCTTTCGACGATCGCGTCCGGCGGAATCTCGATGCCGCGTTCGCTCATCGCGCGGATAAAGCCGTGCACGCGCATTGCGCTGACCGCCGTATCGACCGGTCCGCTGATGCAGCCGATCCGCACGTGCCCCAACTCCAGCAGATGCCGCGTGGCCAGGTACGCGCCCTTTTCGTGGTCGATCTGCACGAGGTCCGCATTCACGCCCTCGATATTGCGGTCGACGATCACGAGCGGCTCGCGCGCGTCCGCGAGCGTCTGCGCGAGCACCGCGTCGTCGCCGGCGGAAGCGACGATCAGCCCGTCGATCCGCTTTTCCTGCAGCACGCGCAGGTAGTTGCGCTGCTTCGCGGGGTCGTCGTCGGAATTGCAGAAAAACACGCAGTAGCCGTTGCGGGCGCAACCGTCCTCGATGCCGCGCGCCAGTTCCGCGAAGTACGGGTTGGTGCTGTTCGGCACCACGAGCCCGATGGTCGCGGTGGCGCGCGCCTTCAGCGAACGGGCCACTGCCGACGGCACATAGTGAAGCTGGCGAATGGCGTGCTCGACCTTCGCGCGCACGTCGGCCGAAACCGGACGCGAGTTGTTCACAACGTGCGATACCGTCGTGAAGGACACGCCCGCCACGGCTGCTACATCCTTGATCGTCGCCATAACCTGTTGCTCTCCTGCCTGTTTTTCCCGCCGGTCACGCCGGTTGCCGACCTCGGGACATCCTCATCGAAGACACGCCCTGCCCATCCATTCCTTACACTTTGCCGCAAAGCCGCCCGCGAACGCACGGCGCACGTTACCCTGACGATATCAGGCGCGCTTGCGGCGGCTGCGGTAGGTATCCAGCACCACCGCCACCACGATCACGGCGCCGGTGATCATCCGCTTGGTCGGCTCGTTCGCGCCGATCTGCGCGAGGCCGGCCGCCAGCACCGAAATGATCAGCACGCCAAAAAACGTGCTGATGACGGAGCCGCGCCCGCCCATCAGACTCGTGCCGCCAATCACGACGGCCGCGATCACCTGCAGCTCCACGCCGACGCCCGCATTCGGGTCGGCCGCCTCCAGACGCGAAATCTGGAACAGCGACGCGAGGCCCGCGAGCGCGCCCATCAGCGCGAACACGATTACCTTGTAGGGCCGCGGATTGACGCCCGCGAGCCGCACCGCTTCCTCGTTGGTGCCGATGCCGACCAGATAGCGGCCGAACACCGTGCGCGTCAACACCAGTTGCGCGATCACCATGACCGCCACCGCGATCAGGAAGGCCGGCGAGATGCCGACTGCGATCGGGTTCGAGAGGAAGTCGAACGCGTCGCCGATATACGCGGTGCGCGAATTCGTCATCTGATAGGCGAGGCCGCGGGCCGCCTCCAGCACGCCGAGCGAGACGATGAACGACGGAATCCGCCAGCCGACCGTGACCGCGCCGGTGATCGTGCCGGTGAGCGCCGCCGCTGCGACGCCGAGCAGCGCGGAGGGCAACGGCCCCCAGCCCCACTTGAGCGCGGCCACGCTCACCACGGAGGCGCCCAGCGCGAGCACCGAGCCGACCGACAGGTCGATCCCGGCGATGATCAGCACGAACGTCATGCCGACCGACATCACCACCAGATCCGGAATCTGGTTGGCGATGGTGCTGAACGTGTCGTACGTCAGAAAATGCGAACTCAACAGCGAGAACAGCACGATCATGCCGAGCAGCGCCCCGGCGAGGCCCAGGTAGTTCGAAAAGCCGAGCCGCGTGCCGGCCGGCTTGCCGCTCGCGAGCGGTGCCGACGGATCGGCCGGCGGCGCGGCGTTCGTATTGACGCCGGCGGCGCCTTCTTGTGCGCCGTGTTTCGCGCCCGGCGTGTTGCGCAACGATTGATCGGTCATGACAAGCTCCCTGCTTCATGGGTGTCGAGGTCGTGCAGCAGCGCTTCGCGGCTACGGTAGCCGGCGAAAGCGGCGGCGAGCAGCGCGTCCTGCGTCCACGTGTCGCGTTCGAACACGCCCGTGAGACTTCCCGCGGACATCACGCCGATCCGGTCGCAGATCAGCATGAGCTCGCGCAGGTCGCTCGACACCACGACGAGCGCGCGCCCTTCCCGAGCCAGCGCGCCCATCAAGCCATAAATATCGAACTTCGCGCCGACGTCGATGCCGCGCGTGGGTTCGTCGAATAACAGCACCTGGCAATCGCGCGCGAGCCAGCGGCCGATCACGACCTTCTGCTGGTTGCCGCCCGACAGTTCGCCGACGATCTGCCCCGGCCCCGAACTGCGGATGCGCATCGCGTCGATCTGCTTCTTCGCGAGCGCGTTTTCGCGCCTGGCGTCCACTATGCCGTGACGCGCCACGCTGCCGATATTGCCAAGCGACACGTTGGCCGCAATCGGCTGCGGCAGCAGCAGGCCCTCGCCTTTGCGGTCCTCGGTGATGAGCGCAATGCCCGCACGCACCGCGTCCGCCGGCGAATCGATGCGCACCGGCGCGGGCGGCGCGCCCGGCGTCGCCGCGAGCGCCACCGTGCCGCTGTCTTTCTGGTCGGCGCCGTAAATGAGCCGCATCAGTTCCGTGCGGCCCGCGCCGATCAAGCCGCTGACGCCGAAAATCTCGCCCGCGCGCACTTCGAACGATACGTCGCGCACGGCCTTGCCGCGCGAGAGCCGCTCCACTTTCAGAAGCGGCGCGCCGATCTTGCGCACGCCCAGATCGATCTGCTCGCCCAGTTCGCGGCCGACCATCCACGTGACGATTTCGTCGCTCGTCAGATTGGCCATGGCGTCCACATGCACGAGGCGGCCGTCGCGCAGCACGGCGATCCGCTCGGCCACCCGTGCGAGCTCCTCGAGCCGGTGCGAGATGTAGACGAGCGCGACGCCGCGCGCCTTCAGGCGGTCGATCTGCTCGAACAGCAGGTCCACTTCCCGCGCGGTCAGCATGGCGGTGGGCTCGTCGAGGATCAGCACGCGGCAGTCGTCGATCAGATTGCGCGCGATCTCCACCATCTGCTGATGGCCGATGCCGAGCTCGCCTACGAGCGTGTCGGGGTCAATCGCGTCGAGCCCGACTTGCGCCATCGCGTGACGCGCGTCTTCACGCAGCTTGCGGCGGTCGATCCAGCCGAAGCTGAAAGCGCCCGCGCGCGGCAAGCGGTTCAGAAACAGATTCTCGGCCACCGAGAGCGTTGGCAGCAGGTTCAGCTCCTGCATGACCATGCGCACGCCGAGCGCCTCCGCTTCGGTGCGGCTCGCCGGCGCATACGGCTCGCCCGCGAGCCGCATGGTGCCCGCGGTCGGCTCGACGAGTCCGCCGATAATCTTGGACAGCGTGCTCTTGCCGGCGCCGTTTTCGCCGGTGAGCGCCAATACTTCGCCGGCGCGCAGCGACAAGGACACGTCGGCGAGCACCGGTTCGGCATAGGTCTTGCCGATGCCGCTGACGGACAGCACGGCAGGCAAGGCGTCGTGGTCGATTGAATCCATCGCGATCCTGTTTCGCGGCAGAAGGCGCGCCTCGCACGATTCACTCGAACAAGGCGGCGCCGGCGCCGCGCGGTCAATGCCGGCCCAAATGCGCGGAATGCGCAGGCGCTATGGCTGCGCTCTCCTCATCGCGCGGCCGCCGTCATGACGCTTACCTCTGGAATAACGGCGGCCCGCCGGGATTCTTGAGCGGCTATTGAGCGCTCATTGAATACTAGGCGCGGATTCGCGGTTTGACGCGGCGCGAATCCGCGCGCCCTTTGCGAGTGATGTTCAAGGCGATGCCTGCAGCGACGCGCCTGTTTCACCACTCCTGTCTGGTCACCCTTATTGGGTCACGCTTATTTGGTCACCAGATCGCACGGCGTTTCAACCACGCCCGACAGCTCCGACTGCTTCTTGTGCTCGCTCAGGGCTTTCAGCGCGGTATCGATACCGAACACGGCCTGCTTGGCGGCATACTGGTCGGCGGTGGCAAGCACGCGGCCGTCCTTGAGCATCGGCTTGATCGCGTTGATGTTGTCGTAGCCGACCACGTAGACCTTGCCCTGCTTGCCGGCCGCGCGCACCGCGGAAACCGCGCCGATCGCCATGTTGTCGTTGCCCGCGAGCAGCGCCTTCAGGTTCGGGTATTCGTTGAGCATGGCGGACGCCACCGCGTTGCCCTTGTCGATTTCCCATTCGCCCGACTGCACCGACACCACCTTCGCGCCGACTGCCTGCATCGCATCCTTGAAGCCCGCCGTGCGCTGCTGCGCGTTCGTCGTGGTCGAGACGCCCTCGATAATGCCGACCTCGTCGCCCGCCTTCAGCTTCTTCGCGAGGTAGTCGCCGACCTTTTGCGCGCCCTTGCGGTTATCCGGCCCGACGAACGGCACGTTCAGATCCTTCGACTTGAGCACTTCCGGGTCGAGCCGGTTGTCGATATTCACGACAATGATGCCTGCGTCCACCGCCTTCTTGACGACCGGCACGAGCGCCTTCGAGTCGGCCGGCGCCAGCACGATTGCGTCGACCTTCGACACGATCATCTGTTCGACTATGCGGATCTGGTTGGCCGTGTCCGTTTCGTCCTTGATGCCGTTCGTGATCAGGTCGAACTTCGCGGCGTTGTGCTTCTGGTAGTCCTTCGCGCCGTTTTCCATGGTGAGGAAGAACTCATTGGCGAGCGACTTCATCACGAGCGCGACTTTCGGCTTGTGGGCAGGCGCCGTCTGAGCATAGGCGGCGGAAAACGGCACGGCGGCGCTAGCGGTGGCGAGGATTGCGGCCGCCACGATGCGGCGGCGAATGCGATTGCTCATGCATATCTCCTGGGTTTGTCGGGCTCAGGTCGAGCCGTATTTTTAATTACGCGCAAACGTTTGCGGGACTCATTCTCAGCGCATCTTGACCAGACTGTCAACGATTTGCAGTGTTGCAGTGCACCGGCGCGCAAAAAATGCGGCACGCCGGCGGGCGCTGCGGCAGAACATGGTGGCAATGGGTCCTCGCCTCGTTCACGCGTGACGGTTTTGCCGCCGACTGCAATGTCTGCCGTCGGCGGGCCGCCTATGCTGGACTGTTATTGCGTCGCGTGCAAGCGGGACGGGCGGCCGAACGCGGCCTCGCGCTCAGAGCCAGCCGGCCTTGCGAAACCGCCAGTAGAGAACGAGGTCGACGCTCAGCATGATGGCGAGGCACAGTGGATAGCCGTACTGGAAATGCAGTTCCGGAATGTTCTGGAAATTCATGCCGTAGATGCCCGCGATCATGGTCGGCACGGCGAACAGCGCGGCGAACGAACCAAGCCGTTTGGTCACTTCGTTTTCCGCGAGCGAAATCATGCCCAGGTTGACCTGGACCGCCGTCACCACCATTTCGCGTCGGCCGTCGATGATCCGCACGATCCGCTCGAGGTGGTCGTAAACATCCCGAAAGTAAGCCTGCATGCCTTCGCAGACGCTCGGAATGCGGCCGCCCGTGAGCTTGCTGAGCGCTTCCTGCAGCGGCGCGATGTGATGCTGCAGAATCACGAGGCGGCGCTTGAGCGAATACAGGTCCTGAATGATCGCGCGCGACGCCGCCGAGTTGTTGCGCTCGAAAATGCGGTCTTCGATCGCTTCGATCTCGGTGTTCACCGCCTCGATGATCGGGAAATAACGGTCGACGATGTCGTCGGCGAGCGCATACAGCACGAAGGCCGAGCCGGCCTTCAGCAATTGCGGCTCGCGCTCGCAGCGCGCCCGCACGTTCGTAAAGCCCGCGCGCGTGCCGCGCCGCACCGAGAGCACATAGTTCGCGCCGACGAAGACGTCCACCTCGCCGATCAGCAGTTCGCCGTCTTCGTCCATCTCGACCGTGTGCATGACCGCGAACAGCGATTCGCCGTACTCCTCGATCTTCGGGCGCTGATGACCGTTTTGCGCGTCCTCGATCGCGAGGTCGTGCAGACCGAACTCGTGCTTCATGACCGCGAGTTCGCCGGGGGCGGGATCTTTCAGCGCGACCCACACGAAACATTCGGGCCGCGCGACGTAGTCGCTGATGCTATCGATGTCGATGTCTGCGAGCTTCCGGCCGTCCTGATAGGCGGCGCAATTGATCAGCATGTTGGTTACCCTGAAAGCGCAACGGAGCGGCCCGCCTGCCGGCGCATGCGCGGCTGGCTCGGCCCCTCTGCATGAATGGAATATGCAACCGTCATGTTAAGGGCTGCAGGCGGCTCTCATGTATCGAATTGTTAAAGGCCGCGCCGTGACGAGCGTGCGCGTTCGGGAGGCAGGCGTTGAGTGCTGCCCGCCGCACGCTCTTGCGCGTCACCCGCTTCTTCTTCATGATCGGTGCAAAGGACAACAGCAAGGAGACCGCCATGTGGCATTTCACCCGGAGCACCGGCAAGCGCGCGCGTGAGTCGCATTGCGCGACGGTTCGCGCGAAGGACAATCGCTCGTGAGCCGCCTCGTTTTTATTTGCGGTCATGCGGGCACCGGCAAGACCACCCTGGCAAAAAAACTGATCGGTCCGCTGATGAAGGCAACCGCCTCACCGTTCTGTCTGCTCGACAAGGACACGCTGTACGGCGGCTACAGCGCCGCGGCAATGGGCATGCTGACGGGCGACCCGAACGATCGCGACAGCCCGCTTTTCCTCGAGCATCTACGCGAGCCGGAGTATCGCGGCCTGATCGATACCGCGCGCGACAATCTCGAACTCGGCGTCAGCGCGCTGGTGGTCGGGCCGCTGTCGCGCGAAGTCCGCGAACGGCGGCTGTTCGATCGCGCGTGGCTCGGCGTTGGGGAAGACGTCAGCGTGCGTGTGGTATGGGTGTATGTGTCGGAAGAAACGGCGCACCGGCGGATCGTCGCACGCGGCAATCCGAACGACGCCTACAAGCTTGCGCATTGGGACGAATACCGTCAGCGGCGCTTCGTGCCGAGCGGCGACATGTGCAACGACCTGCTGATGTTCGACAACACCGCACCGGCCGCGGCGGATCACGACGCGCTGCTCGCGCGTATCGTCGGCGAGCGGCAAGCGGCTTCGGGCATGACGCCGCCGTTGCCTGTCTGATTGCGCGAGGAAAGAAGCCGCATGAAAAACGCCCCGCATGCGGGGCGTTGTCCATTTGCGCGGCGAGGCTTCCTCAAACGGTCGCCGCCGTTTGCAGCGACGCCAGCGTCTGCCCTTCGTAAAGCTGGCCGAAGCGGTTGCCGAGAAACTCGCGCAACGACACCTGCTCCTGACGCACGAAGCCGCGTTGCGGCAGCTTCTTTTCGCGGAACAGATCCAGCACCGCGCACATCGCGCCTGCCGTGGTGATCTGGATCGCGCTCATCGGCACGCCGCAGACCGTCTTCGCGAAAATCTTGCGGGTGAACACTTCCTGCACCAGTTGCCCGTCGCGCATGCCGCTCACGGTGATGAACACGAGCACCACGTCCTGCGCGGTGGCCGGCACCGAGCGGCGCATGATGCTCTTGAGCGTATCGCGGTCGCTGGAAAGACGCAGATCTTCGAGCAGGAATTGCATCAGATTGCGGTGGCCCGGATAGCGGACCGACTTGTAATCGAGCGATTCGACGCGGCCCGACAGCGTTTCGCACAGCGTGCCGAGGCCGCCGGAGGTGTTGAAGGCTTCGTACTCGGTGCCGTCGAGCGAAAAATGTTCGAGGCCTTCGAGCGGCTGCACCCACTGCGTGCGGCTGTCGCGAATCGCTTCGCAAGGCTGGCAATATTCGTTGATGAGCCCGTCCACGCTCCAGGTCAGGTTGTACTTCAGCGCGTTGGTGGGGAATTGCGGCAGCGCGCCGACGCGCATCTTGACGTCGCGAATTTCCGTGAAGCGGTTTGCGAGTTCGTGCGCGGCAATGCCGATGAAGCCCGGCGCCAGACCGCACTGCGGCATGAACGCGTGCTCGGCGCCGTCGGCGATCGCGCGGATCGCATGCGTCGCGCGCACGTCCTCGGTGAGGTCGAAGTAATGCACGCCGGCGCCCTTCGCCGCGGCCGCCACGCTCACCGCCAGGTAATACGGCAGTGCATTGACGAGCGCATCGAAACCCTGAATCGCGGCACGCAGCGCCGCGGCGTCGGCGGAGTCCACGCGGCGCGTCGCGATGCCCTGCGCGGCGAGCTTGTCGAGCGCGTGCTGGTCGCGGTCGAATGCGACGACGTCGTAATCGCCCGTCTCGCGCAGCATATGGGCAATGGTGTGACCGATGAGACCGGCACCAACGATGGCAACTTTCATGTTCTTCTCCTTTGTCGACCTGAGTGAGCGCGGGAGCGCCTCCTCCGGTTTGATTCGTGCGCTGTCTCCAGCTTCAAGTGCGCCGCCAGGACGGCGGCGCGCGGCGGGCTGAACCCTCGATCGACAGTGTAGGCAGAAGCAAAATCAGTTCATACGCGCAAAATGCTGCGTAATGACCAGCAACTTCGACGTTTCGACGAGCCACGCCGACGAAACGTCGAAACCGCCTCAAAATCATGCTGACAGGCCGCGCAAATCACACCATGCCGCGGTCGATCTTGCGCGCGAGAATGATCGAGGTCGTGGTCCGCTCGACGCCCTCCATCCCGCCGATCTGGTCGAGCAGATCGTTCAGACGGTCGGGCGAATCCGCGCGCAGCCAGGCGACGTAATCGAACTCGCCGCTCACTGCGCACAGCAGCTGGACCTCGGGCATCTTGCCGAGGCGCTTTTGCACCGCGGGTCCATGTTTGGGCGCGATGATGATGCCCACGTACGCATAGATGCTCGAATCGAGCACGTCCTGGCCGAGCCGCACGCTGTAGCCCGCGATCACATTGCTGCGTTCGAGCCGCGCGATGCGCGCGATCACGGTGGTGCGCGCGACATCGAGCTGGCGCGCGAGATTGGCGACGCTTTCGCGCGCATTGGCCTGCAGCAGCGCCACGAGGTTGCGGTCGAGATCGTCGAGTTGGTCGAGGCGCGGAGGTCTCATCGAAGGAAGAAAGAATGGTCGCAGTGGTGTGGATTATCGCGCGTCTTCGGTGCGCGGCGGCGGGTCGTCAGGCGCCGAAGCGCTCGATCACGAAGTCGATGAAACTGGTCAGCTTGGGCGTGGCGCGCCGGTCGCGCGGATAGACGAGATGCACGGGCGCCCCTTCCGGCAAATGCTCTTCGAGCACGGAAACGAGTTCTCCGCTCGCGATCTCGCGGGCGAGCAGCGCCTCGGGCTGCAACACGAGCCCAAAACCGCGCAATGCGGCGACCTTCAGCGCCTGACCGTTGTTCGCGCGAAAGCGTCCCGCGCGCAACGGGTTTTCCGCGGCGCTTTCGTTACCGAGGCGCCAGATGCCTTCGCGGCCCCAATGCAGAAAGCCGAGACACTCGTGATGCGCAAGGTCGGCGGGCGTGCGCGGAATCCCCGCGCGCGCAAGATACGCCGGCGACGCGCAGGCCCGCATGCGGTACGGCTTCAAAGGACGCGCCACAAAACTCGAGTCCGGCAAATGGCCGATGCGCACGGCGGCGTCGAAACCCTCTTCGACGAGATCGGTCACCCGGTTCGACAGATCGAGCTCCAGCGTGACCTCGGGCCATGCGCTCAGGTAGTCGGTCATGGCGGGCGAGAAAACCTCGACGCCGTAAGTAAGCGGCACCGTGACCTTCAACACGCCGCGCGGCGCCGCCGCCATGGCCTCGGCGAGCGACTCGGCGTCCTTCACGTCGGCGAGAATGCGCCGGCACTGCTCGTAATATTGCCGGCCGATCTCCGTCAGGCTCTGCCGGCGCGTGGTGCGCCTGAGAAGACGCGTGCCGAGCCGGCTCTCGAGCGAGCGGATGTGCTTGCCGACCATCGCGGACGAAATATCGAAACGCTCCGCCGCCGCCGTGAGACTGCCCGCCTCGACCACGGCCACGAAAATCTCCATGCTGACGAATTTATCCACCCGCTTTTTTCCTGTTCGTTTCTGTTGTAAGCGTTTGTCGCACCCGAGCCGCATTGTAGGGATATCGTGATACTAATAGCGCCGACGGCTGGATCGAGCGATCCGCCCATGATGGCGCCGCCGCGCGTCATCTGGCGCACCACCCGGCGCGAAAGAGACGACCGCTCGCCGCACGCCCTATTCCAATCCGTCTTAATTCGAATAGACATCAGGAGTTTCGATGAAAAAAGCACTAGCCTTGCTGGCCTGTTCAGTCGCGATGAGCGGCGCATTCGCACAAGCTTCGGCACCCGCCGCGGCGCCCTCGGGCACGGCGGCGTCCGCGCCCGCCGCGAAGAGCGGACACGAGCGCAACGTCGAAGACCGCATCGCCTATCTGCATTCGCAGTTGAAGATCACGCCGGAGCAGGAATCGCAATGGAAGGCCTTTGCCGACGTGATGCGCGGCAACGGCCAGACAATGGGTGAGCTGTTCAAGGAACGCCGCGCCGCGACCAATGTGTCCGCACTGGACGACATGAAGCAGTATGCGACCATCGCGCAGGCGCATGCCGACGGCATGAAGAAACTGGTGGACGCGTTCGATCCGCTCTACAACAGCTTCTCGCCCGAACAGAAGAAACTCGCGGATACCACGTTCCGGCGCGACGGCGGCGCCGAGGGCGGGCATCGTCATCATCGCGGCGGCAAGGGCGGCAAGGCGGCGCCGGCGCCGGCGCCGGCCAGCGATGCGACCGTAAAGCCGTAAGACACCGCGTGCGCGCCGCATTGCATGATGCTTGCGGCGGCGCGCGGCGTTCGGGCGCCGTGCCGCACTTCGCTGTGCCGTGCCGCATTGTATTTCGCTGCCCTTCGCTGTGCCTCGCATGCGTGGACATCGCGATGCATCGCGCCGCGAAACAGCCGCTTCCCAAGGTGCAATCTGGCATGATGCTGGTCCGCGCTCGGTGACGCCACATCACGACGCCGCCGTCAACACACCCTCTGCCCGCTTCATGAACGACCTGAAAAACCTCGACCTGAGCCAGGACGCCGCCGCCCGGCGCGTCGTCAAAGACGAAACGGTCACCGTCGAATTCGCCGCCACGCAAGGCGAACTGATGAGCCTGGAAGGCCCGAACCGCTATCTGCGGGGCGACGCGCTGATCACCGGCTCGACCGGCGACCGCTGGGTCGTGTCGCGCGAACGCTTCGACGCCAAATATGTTCCCGCCGACGCAACACTCGCGCACGGCGAGCCCGGCGCGTATCGCAACCGCCCTGCCGTCGTGCTCGCGAAACAGATGCAAGAAGCGTTTTCACTGGCCCGCTCGGCGAGCGGCGGCGACGTGCTGCGCGGCGCCGCGGGCGACTGGATCATGCAGTACGCGCCCGGCGATTACGGCGTCGTGCAGGCCGCCCGCTTCGCCAAGGTTTACCGCTTCGCCGATTGAGGTGCCGTCACGCGAACTCGTCGCCGAGATCGACGGTGACTTCGCGCGGCACCGCCTCGCCGTTCGCATACTGCTCTTCCAGCGAGCCGATGCTGGCCTCGACATACGCGCGCAGCACCGCGAAGCTGCGGCCACGCAGCCGCGCGGGCAACGCCCGGTAGCGCGCGAGCGCGGCCGGTGCGATCTCCACCGTCATCACGATGCGCCGTGCGGTGGCGCCGAAACGCATCGCTACCCAGTGGATCGCGAGCGTGGGCGTGCCGTCTTCGGCCGCGCGCTGGATGAACTGCGTCTGCTCGGGAAAAAGATCGCTGATGACGCGCGCCAGCTCTTCGAACTCGGGACTCGCGCAGTCGTATTGGTAAGCTTCCATGGGATGTGCCGAACGTTATAGGCATGCGGTGGCAGGCCGCCGATTGTAAAACAGCGGCCATGAACGCACCTGCCACAAGCCCCGCCACCCCGGCGATTTTCGCTAACGAGGTGTTTCCGTCACGCGATCCAACTGAGGACGCCGCAACGCCTTGACGAGCAGCCCCACCACGACGACGGCGCCGAGCGCATAGAGCGCATCGACGGCCGCGAGCGGCACGAGCTGCGCCTGGAACAGCGCGGCGGGCACGTCGACGAGCGCGTGCAGTGCGATCGCGAGCGGCAGGATCGCGCGCCAGCCGGCCCGCAAGCCGCGCCACATGAGCACCGACAAGCCGATCTGAAACACCAGCGCGGCCACCCGTTCGAGCGCGAAAATGCCGGCTGTCTGCGGCGTCAGGCTCGCGAGTATCAAATGGATGCGCATCACGGATTCGCTCGGCAGATTGCTCAGATAGCTGTCGAGCTGGCCGCGGTTTTCGAACACGGCGAACAGGATCCACTGAATCTGCACCAGCACGCCGACGAGCCACGCTTCCGCGCCGCCATGCCCGAGACCGTACGCGAGCGCCGTGCCGTCGTCCGTGCGCGCGGCTGCGGGTACGGAGGCGGGCTTGCCTGCCGCGCGTGCCGCAGCGCGCTTCATCAGAAGCCGCATGCCGATGAACCGGCCCACTTCCTCGCAGATGCCCGCAATCAGCGCGCCGTACACGACGAAAGCGAACGGATGCGACAGCAAGGTCGCCGTCGCCGCATTCCGATGCAGCACATAATCGTTCAGCGCGCGCTCGAAAACCATGGCGAAGAGCGCGAAAACGGCGATACCGGCAATCGCGGCGCGCGGCTCGAGTGCGAGCGGCCGGCGCAGGCGGCGGTAAAGGAGAAAAGGCAAAGCGGCGACGAGCAGGGTCGCAAGCGCGAGGCTCGACAGGGTAAGCGGTGCAACGACCATGAGTTTCCTTGCGATAACCGGCGCGCACCGGCTGCGCGTCGCAGGCCGAATGATCGCAGATCGCGGGAAAATGGGACGTGAAGCTTGCGCGACTACAAAAGCGGAGCCCGACCGTGGGCCACGCGCGGCGGCCGTGTCGGCCGCCGCGTGCTTGGCTTATCCGCTCAGCTCGCTGTCGACGCGCGCACGATCAGCTCGCCGGGCAGCAGACAATCGCGTGCCGAAGTCTGCACGCCCTCGATGCGCTCATGCAAAAACTCGACCGCGCGATAGCCGATGTCGTAAGTGGGCTGACGAATCGTCGTGATGCCGGTCAGTTCGGCCCAATCGGGATCGTCGATAGAAAGCAGCGCCACGCGCGTCTGCCAGCCGGCGCCGTAACGCGCCTTCAGATGCAGCGCAAGGCGCAGCGCGACCGGTGCGTTGGCGGCGAACACGGCAACGCGCGACGCATTGCCGAGCGCGCCTGCGGGGTGACCGGCGGCATCGGCCGCCTCCTTCGCCTTGGTCGCCGCCGTCACGTTGGCCGCCTCGATCGCGCGGTCCAGCTCCGCGAGGCTCTCTTCGGTTTGCGCGGCATCGGCGAGATTGAGCACGAGGGTATGGCCTCGAGCGACGCCACCGTCGCCGTCGGCGCCCGAGCCCGCCTGCGCCTGCGCTCGCATCGTCTCGCGAAACGCCGCCTCGCGCAGCCGGCGCGAACTCACCTGCTCGAACGGCTGCACGACGAACCAGATGTCGCGAAACCCGCGCTCAAGCAGATGCCGCGTGCCCAGCTCCGCCGCCGCGCGGTTGTCGAGCCCGACGATATCCGCGACGAGCCCATCGACGGAACGGTCGACCAGCACCGCCGGAATCCCGCCGCCGCCCACCGGCCGCAGCGTTTCCTCGCGTACGCCGAGCGCATTGACGATCACGCCTTCCACACGATATGTGGTGAGCAGTTGCAGATAGCGCCGCTCCATTTCCACTTCGTTCGCCGCGTGGCAGATAAGCGGCATCAGGCCAAGCGCGTGGCAGGCGGCCTCGACGCCCTGCAGCACCTCGACGGTATAAGGATTCGTCAGATCGGCGAGCAGCATGCCGATCAGCCGGTTGCGCCCGCGCTTCAAGCCGCGCGCCATCTGATTGGGCTGATAGTCGAGCCGCTCGATCGCCGCCTCGATGCGCGCGCGCAGCTCCGCCGACAACACGCTCATCTCGCCGTTCAAATAGCGCGAGATGCTGGTCTTGCCGGTGCCGGCTTCGCGCGCGACGTCGGTGATCGTCGCGCGGCGCGGCGCACTTCGGGATGTCGGCGTAGCGCTCATGATGCGCACCCATGGTTCGCCCTGCCATGCCTGTCACAGCACCCGTGCGGCACATGCTTCATCGCGACGCTCCTCACCGTTGCAGCACGTCGCGATTGACGATGTTCGTCGTGAGCGTGCCGGCGAGCGCCGCGACGAGATTTTCCGCCGCGTTGCGCGCCATCGCGTGACGCGTCTCGTGCGTCGCCGAGCCGATGTGCGGCAAAGCGACCACGTTCGCCATTTTCAGCAGCGGCGAGTCGGCGGCGAGCGGCTCCTGTTCGAACACGTCGAGACCCGCGCCGTGGATCGTGCCGTTGCCAAGCGCCTCGATGAGCGCCGCTTCGTCGACAATCGCGCCGCGCGACGCATTGATCAGGATGGCGCTTTTTTTCATCGACGCGAGTTCGCGCGCGCCGATCAGATGCCGCGTCTGCGCCGTGAGCGGCACTTGCAGACAGACGAAGTCGGCGCTGGCGAGCAGTTCCGGCAACTCGACGCGGCGCGCGCCATAAGCCGCTTCCGCCTCGGGATTCGCGCTGCGGTTCGTGTACAGCACCCGCATGTTGAAGCCGAGCGCGGCGCGCCGCGCGACCGCCCCGCCAATGCGCCCGAGACCCACGATACCGAGCGTCTTGCCCTGCACGTCCACGCCGAATTGCGCAGGCCCGATGCTGCGCTGCCAGTGCCCCGCCTTCACCCATTCGGCGAGTTCGACGACCCGGCGCGCGGACGCGAGGATCAGCGAAAACACCGTGTCCGCAGTGGATTCCGTCAACACGTCGGGCGTGTGCGCGAGCACGATGCCGCGCCGCGTGAGATCGGCCACGTCGAATTGATCGAAGCCGACGGAGATCGTCGAGAGCGCCTTGAGCCGCGTCGCGCCCTCGAGCATGGCCGGGGTGATCCTGACGCTCGCGCCGATGCCGCCGTCCGCCTCGCGCAAGGCGGCGACGAACGCGTCAGGGCGGGCGGGATCCGCCTGCACGACGTCGGCATGCTGTTGCAGATACGCGAGCACGTCCTCAGGCAGCGACTTCCACGCGACGATCTTCTTCATCAGCTTATTTTCCTTGCAACGGGGTGGCGAGCGTGTGCCCCGCATGCGCCGTCTGCTGCTGCGGTTTGACGATCAGCGTCAGGATGACCGCGGCGAGCAGCGCCACGCTCATGAACGCATACGATGCCGAGGGGCTTCCGGTCGCGCCGTTCAGATAGCCGACCACATACGAGCCGACGAACGAACCGAGCGCGCCCATGCTGTTGATCAACGCCATCGCGCCGCCCGCGACGTTCTTCGGCAGCAGCTCCGGCACGATCGCGAAGAATGGGCCGTACGGTGCGTACATGGCGGCGCCCGCGATCACGAGCAAGGCATACGAGAGCCAGAAATGCATGCCACCGAGCGCGTACGACGCTGCGAACGCGATGGCGCCGATCAGCAGGAACGGCCACACGAACACTTTACGGCGGTTGAGTTTATCCGATGCCCACGAGGCCGCAAGCATTGCGATGGTCGCGGCAAGATACGGCAGCGCCGACAGCCAGCCGGTTGCGACCATGCCGAGCGTCGAGCCGTTCTTCAGGATGGACGGCAGCCACAGCACGAAACCGTACACGCCGATGCTCCAGCAGAAGTACTGCGCACACAGCTTGATCACCGCCGACGAGCGGAACGCCTCGCCGTAATTGCGCACCGGTTTGATCGCGGCCTGCTCGGCGCGCAGCGTTTCGGCGAGGTCGTCTTTCTGCTGCTGCGTGAGCCAGGTGACCTGCTGCGGCTTGTCCTTGACGATGAACCACCAGCACACGGCCCACAGAATCGCGGGCACGCCTTCGGCGATAAACATGTTGCGCCAGCCGAACGAATGCACGAGATAACCGGACACGACCGACATCCACAGCACCGTCACCGGATTGCCGAGAATCAGGAAAGTGTTGGCCCGCGAGCGCTCGCTCTTCGTGAACCAGTTGCTGATGAAGATGAGCATCGCCGGCATCACCGCGGCCTCGACCACGCCGAGCACGAAGCGGATCACCATCAACGAAGGAATGTTGTTGACCATGCCGGTCAGCGCCGCGCAGCCGCCCCACAGAACGAGGCTCCAGAACACGAGCTTCTTGACGCTGCGGCGTTCGGCGTAGATCGCGCCGGGAATCTGGAAGAAGAAATAGCCGAGGAAAAACAGCGCGCCGATCAGCGACGACAGTCCCTTGCTGATGCCGAGGTCCTGGTTGATGCCGGCGGCCGCCGCGAAACCGTAGTTCGCGCGGTCGAGATAAGCGAGGCTGTAGGTGATGAAGACGATCGGCATGATCGTCCACCAGCGGCGGATCGCGAGAGATGAGGTCATGGGGTGTCTCCTTTACGTGCTTCCCGGAACAATGATGAATGGGGCTTGTGCGGCGCTTTTGCGTGGCTTCTGCGTGGCTTGTGCCTCGCTTTGCTTCGCTGGTGAGCGCTCTTGCTGTGATGAATGCGCGCCGCCGCAAGGCGGCGCCGCTTGACGACGCCTTAGGCCGCCTGCGCGACGCTTGCCGGACCGGCGCGCTCCAGCGCGTCGAGTTCGGCGCGGCTCGGCAAGCCTTCCGAATCGCCGATCACCTGAATCGCCAGCGCGCCGATGCGGTTGCCGCGTGCGACCGCCTCCGCCAGCGGCTTGCCTTCGAGCAGCGCGCTGATCACGCCGACGGCGAAACCATCGCCCGCGCCGACCGTATCCACGACGTTCGCGACCGGCTGGCCGGGGATCATGGCGGCGGCGCCGTCGGCGGTGCGGAAATACGCGCCCGCCGCGCCGAGCTTGACGATCACGCCGCGCGCGCCGCGCTCCAGATAGAAGCCGGCGATGTCCTCGGGCCGCGTGTAGCCGGTCAGAATCTCGCCCTCGCCGATGCCGGGCAGCACCCAGTCGGCGAGCGCGGCGAGCGCGTTGAGACCCTCGACCATCGCGGCGCGCGAGGGCCACAGCGTCGGGCGCAGATTCGGGTCGAACGAAATCGTCTTTCCAGCTGCGCGCATCTCACGTGCCAGATGGAACGCGAGTTCCCGCGAGCTGGCGGAAATGGCCGGCGCGACGCCGGTCAGGTGCAGATGACGCGCGGGCAGCACATAGTCCGCGGAGTAATCGGCGACCGACAGGTGGCTCGCCGCCGAGCCGCGGCGGAAATATTCGACGGCGGGATCGCTGCCGTCGTCGGTCTTCGACTTCAACTGGAAGCCGGTCGGATAGCGCTCGTCGGTACTCACGCAGCGCTGGTCGATGCCTTCCCTCGTCAACGTGTCGCGCACGTACTGGCCGAACGAGTCGTTGCCGACGCGGCTCATCCAGCCGACCTTGAAGCCGAGCCGCGCGAGGCCGATCGCGACGTTCAGGTCGGCGCCCGCAATGCGTTTCCTGAACTGGCCGACGCCCGCGAGCGGGCCCGTTTCGGCGGCCACGAACATGGCCATGGCTTCGCCGTAGGTGATGATGTCCAATGCTGTGCCTTGGTGAGTCATGGGTTGCTCCTGCCTGGGCGTGGGGCCGGGGGTGTCGTTGATGCGGTTGATGCGGTTGTTATTGCGCCAGTCTTGCGGCTCCGCTCCGCCCCCGGCTCGCTGCTCACGCCGCCGCGAGCCAGGCGACGCGCCGCGTGGCATCGTCGTGGATGGCGGCCGCGTCGAGCGGAAACTCGATGCCGCGGGGCACGCCGCGCGGCAGCCGCTCGAGCACGGCGGCGAAACGCGCGTCGTCGGCGGCGGGCGCGGTGGCGAAACGCCGTGCGCCCTCGCCCGCAGCGATCTTGCAATGCACGTACTCGACGTAAGGCGCGAGCGCCACGGCTGCGTCGAGCGCCCGTACACCGCACCACGCCCAGTTGCCGACATCGAAAGTCATGCCGAGCAGGTCCGCGTGACCGTCGCGCGTCAATGCATCGAAGAGGCCGACGAACTGATGCAGCGAGCCGCCCTGCGTCAGTTGCCCGTTTTCGACGACGAGCCGCACATTCGCACCTTTCAACTGCCCGGCGATCGCATCGCCGTTCGCGTGGTCCGCAAAACCGCCTAGTTGAAGCTTCACGAAGCGCGCACCGAGCGCGGCGGCTTCGTCGAGCGCGCGGCGCAGCGCGGCGGCGTCGAGCTGCCCGTCTGCCGTATAGAGCGACGCCGGGGTCGAGTACACCGACCATAAGCCGAGCTGCGCAATGTCCTTACCGAGGCCGGCGAGGCGCGTCGGCGCGGCGTCCGCCTCGTAGCCGAACAATTCGCGACGCACTTCGAAACCGGCAGCCCCGGCGCGCCGGCTAGCCTCTGCCCACTTTCGATGACCGGCCGTGCGCACGGCGTCCGCGCCGAAGGCGCTCGCGACGATGGCGACTTCCACTGCATTTGTCATGTCTGGACTACCGTTTCTTCGTCTATTCGCTGTTTGGAACCGGTTCCAAAAACGGATTTCAAAAAAGCGCCGAAGCGCTTGCGATGTCCGAATAGTGCGCCTGCGTCCGGGCGGGACGCCATAGTGGAAATCCCCAGGCGGAGGGCGGTGAAGTTGCACGTGGGCTGGCGCCGGGGCGTCCAAGCTTTAGGCCCGCTCTGCGAGACACATCGTCAGAAACTGCTGCACCGCGCGCGACGGCGTGCCTCCGTGCGGGACGACGATCGAGAGCCGACGCGTCAGCGGCTGCGGAGCCAGAGAAAACACGCGCAACGCACCGTTCTCATGGCGCATCGACATCGCCGAGACGAAGCCGATGCCCATGCCTGCCCGCACGGCTTCCTTCACGCCCTCGACGCCGGCAATTTCCAGCGCCACCCGCATCGGCACGCCCGCGCGGGCGAATGCGCGCTCGACGATCTGCCGCACGCCCGAACCGGCCTCACGCACGATCAGCGGCTCGGCGCCGAGCGCGGCAAGGTCGAGGCTGGAGGCTTGGCCGCCTTGGCCGCCGTGGCGTCCCTCGCCTGGTCCGCCTCCCTCGCCTCGTCCGCCTCCCTCACGTCCTTCGCCTCCTTCCCCGCCTCCCGCAGCGCCCACTTCCCCGGCGCCCGCGAGCCGATGCGAGCGCGGCATGATCGCCACGATTTCATCCTCCCGCCAGGCGTGCACGGCCGTATCGGGCGGCAGGTCCGTGCCCACCGGCCCCTCGATCAGCGCGATGTCCACGGAACCGAGCGCACCGACGATGTCGGTGGTATTTCCGTCGACGGTATGCAGCGCGACTTCAGGATACCGCCTGTGGAAATCCGCGAGCAGATACGGCAGCAGGTAGCTGGCGGGCGTGGTGGTCGCGCCGATCCGCAGCGTGCCGTGTTCGAGGCCGCGCAGCGCGTCCCGGTACGCGTGCGCCTGCCGCCACGTGTCGCGCAGCCGCGCCGCGTACTGCACCAACTGCTCCCCCGCCGGCGTCAGCCGCACGCCGCGGCCGTCGCGCTGGTAAAGCGGCTCCCCGAACTCGTCCTGCAACTGGCGCAGCTGTCCGGACACCGCGGGCTGCGACAGATGCAGCGCCAGCGCGGCGCGACTGATGTTCAGATGCTCGGCGACGGCTGCAAATGTTATAAGTTGATCCGGGGTCATCTCTTCTAACTATCGGTAAAACGGATAGTTTCCATTCTAAATCACGATTTTTCATATTCATATATCTAATTTAGGATTAGACCCATCGAATCCCGTCCGTCGCGAAGGCTGCCACCATGACCACCGCCCGCCTTACTACGACCACTGCCGAAGCATCGTCCGCCCGCGGCCAGCTCAACGGCATTCTGTTCGTCGCCCTCTTCGCCGCCGCCGTCACGCGAATCGCTGAAATGCCGGCCATTGCCGGCCTCGGCTTGAGCCCGTTGATCGTCGGTATCGTGGCCGGTGCGATTTATGGCAACGCCCTGCGCGACGGCATGCCGGCAAGCTGGGCGGCCGGCGTCAATTTTTCCGCGCGCAAGTTGCTGCGCATCGCGGTCGCGTTCTTCGGCTTGCGCGTAAGCCTCCAGGAAATCGCCCAGGTCGGCTTGCCCGGGCTTGCGGAGTCGGTGCTGATCGTCGTGAGCACGCTCGTGATCGGCACGTGGGCGGGCATGAAAATCATGAAGCTCGACCGCGACACGGCACTTCTCACTGCGGCGGGCAGCGCCATCTGCGGCGCCGCGGCCGTGCTGGCGTTCGAGTCCACGCTGCAATCCAAACCGCACAAAAGCGCGATGGCGGTGGGCAGCGTCGTGCTGTTCGGCACGCTTTCCATGTTCCTGTACCCGGTGCTCTTCAACGCGGGCTGGCTGCATCTCGATACGGTCGGCGCTGGGCTCTTCTTCGGCGGCACGATCCACGAGGTGGCGCAGGTGGTCGGCGCCGCGAGCAATGTGAGCCCGGAGGCGACGCATATCGCCACCATCGTCAAGATGACTCGCGTCATGCTGCTCGTGCCGGTGCTGCTCGTGGTCGGCTTGTGGGTCAACCGCGCGGCGCGCCGCGACGCTTCGACCGCCGGCTTGCAAGCAGGCGCGTCGGGCCATCCGCAACATGCCGGCAAGCTCGCGATTCCCTGGTTCGCGCTCGGCTTTCTCGCCTTCGTCGTGATCAACTCGCTGCACGTGCTGCCGCAGGCCGCCACCACGACGCTCAATACGCTCGACACCTTTGCGTTGACCATGGCCATGACCGCGCTCGGCATCGAAACGCGGGTCTCGCAGATTCGCCAGGCCGGTCCGCGCGCATTGACCACCGGCTTGATCCTGTATGCATGGCTGATCGCGGGCGGACTGGGCATCACATGGGCAGTCCAGCGCCTCTTCGGCTAAACCGTTTTGCGCTCGAACCCACCCCGCCGCGTGCGGGGTTTCGTACGTTTGGAAAGCATCCGGCGCCGCCGCGCGGCATACTGGCTGGCGTGCGAAGCACGCAGCACGCCCTACGAGGCGCGAGAAACACGCCGTGCATCGACATGCGGTACACAGCGGCGGTGGGCACAGCAATGCGTTCGGCACGACGTTCCTGCAACCCGAATGAGGACAGATCGATGAGCCTGGAACTTTACTATTGGGACGGTCTGCAAGGCCGTGGCGAATTTGTGAGGCTGGCACTCGAAGAAGCCGGCGCGGACTATGTCGAAGTGGCGCGCGGCGAGCCGTCCGAAGGTCTCGGCACCGGCGCGATGATGGCGGTCATGAAAAGCCGCGACGAACCCTACCCGCCGTTTGCGCCGCCGTTTCTGAAAGACGGCGACCTGGTGATCTCGCAAACGGCGAACATCCTGTTTTATCTCGGCCCGCGTCTGAACCTTGCGCCCTCTGTGGAAAGCCTGCGCTACGTGGCAAATGGGCTGCAGCTCACCATTGCCGACATGGTGACCGAGGCGCACGACACGCATCACCCGCTGGCATCCAGCCTCTACTACGAGGATCAGAAAGACGCCGCGAGAGCGCGCGCCCATGACTTCATCGACAACCGGATTCCAAAGTTCATGAACTATTTCGAGCGCGTGCTGAAACAGAATCCGGCCGGCGACGGCTTCATGGTCGGCGACTCGCTCACCTACGTGGACCTCTCGATGTTCCAGCTGATCGACGGACTGCTTTACGCCTTTCCGCGTGCGCTCGCGCGCTTCGCCGACCACTATCCGCGGCTCGCCGCCCTGCATGCCGCGGTGATGAAGCGGCCGAAGATCGCCGCTTATCTGCAGTCGGAGCGCCGCATAGAACATAACGAGGCGTGCATCTTCCGGCACTATCCCGAACTCGACAAGGCGGCGGCTTGACCCGGCGCCGTCATTCCCCGTTCCCGCCCCGCCGCGCGCCCGCCTGGTTCAGCGGGCGCGCTGCTGTTGTCGTGCCCGCTTTGCAACCCGCTTTGCAACCCTTTTTCTGCCCAGTACCGCCGACGTGCTTTCATTCCTGCTGAAGCTGCGCACCCGCGCTCAAGATCTTTTCCGTCTTTCCGACGCCCATACGATGCTCGTCTGGTCGGTGGTGGTCGGCGTCGGCGGCGCCTTTGCGACCATCGCCTTTCGCATGGGCATCGAGGTGCTGCAACTGGCCGTGGCGGGCAAGTCGGGCAGCTTCGTGGAAATGGCGCGCAGCCTGCCGTGGACGGTACGCATCTGGCTGCCGGCGGCCGGCGGCCTGATCGCCGGCTTTCTGCTGCTGGTCGCGCGGCGTCACGCGGACAAATGCAATCATGTCGACTATATGGAGGCGGTAGCGATCGGCGACGGCGTGGTACCCGTCAGGCTGAGCCTGTGGCGCAGCGTCTCGTCGCTCTTCACGATTGCGAGCGGCGGCTCGATCGGCCGCGAAGGTCCGATGGTGCAGCTTGCTGCGCTGGCGGCCTCGCTGATCGGACGCTGGGTGCACTTCGATCCGCCGCGCCTGCGCCTGCTTGTCGCGTGCGGCGCGGCGGCCGGCATTACCTCGGCGTACAACGCGCCGATCGCGGGCGCGTTCTTCGTCACGGAGATCGTGCTCGGCTCCATCGCCATGGAAAGTTTCGGGCCGGTGGTGGTCGCGGCCGTGGTCGCCAACATCACGATGCGTGAGTTCGCCGGCTACAAGCCGCCGTACGAGATGCCGGTGTTTCCGCCGGTGGCAGGCATCGAGGTGCTGCTCTTCGTCGCGCTCGGTCTGCTGTGCGGCGCGGCTGCGCCGCAGTTTCTGCGGCTGCTCGACGGCTCCAAGGCTCTCTTTCGCCAGTTGTCGTTGCCGCTGCCCGCACGGCTCGCGCTGGGCGGGCTCGTGGTCGGCATTCTGTCCGTGTGGACGCCCGAGGTCTGGGGTAACGGCTACAGCGTCGTCAATTCGATCCTGCATTCGCCGTGGACGTGGACCGCGCTCGTCGTCGTGCTGGTGTTCAAGCTCGTGGCCACCGCGGCCACCGCGGGTTCGGGCGCGGTGGGCGGCGTCTTCACGCCCACGCTGTTTGTCGGCGCGGTGGTCGGTTCGCTGTTCGGCCAGGGCATGCACGCGCTGTGGCCGCACGGCACCTCGGCGCCCTTTGCCTATGCGATGGTCGGCATGGGCGCGTTTCTCGCGGGCGCCACGCAGGCGCCGCTCATGGCGATTCTGATGATCTTCGAAATGACGCTCAGCTACCAGGTGGTGCTGCCGCTGATGCTGTCGTGCGTGGTCGCGTACTTCGTGTCGCGCGCGATCGGCAAGACGTCGATGTATGAAATCACGCTACGGCGCAATCAGGAAGAGCAGGAACGCACGCGCCTGCGCGCGACGCAGATGCGCGAGCTGATCCGCCCGGCGCAAACGGTGGTGCCGCCCAACGCGACCGTGCACGACATGACGCGTGTGTTCCTCGAATATCCGGTGAAGTATCTCTATGTGGCCAACGAATCGGGCGCGTTTCTTGGCGTGGTCGCACTGAAGGACATCACCTCCGATCTGCTCGACAAGCGCGACACCTCGACGCGAACCGCCGCCGACTACCTGCAGCCGCATTTCGACGTGCTCACGCCGGACATGCCGCTCGGCGTCGCGCTGCAACACTTCATGGCGTTCCAGGGCGAGCGCCTGCCGGTCGTGGAAAGCGCCGCGCATCCGCGGCTCGCGGGCGTCGTCTATAAAACGTCGCTGCTCGATGCGTATTTCCGCATGAACCCGACGCGCTGAGGGCGCCGCCGCGGCGCACGCTGCATCGGCGTCGCGCCCGGGCAAAGCAGCGCAAACTTTCTACAATGGGAAAAGCGCCGCGGCCGTGTATCGGCATCGGCAGCGCGAGGTTACGCCAGGACGGGTGCGCCGGAGTGCCGCTCGCCCGCTATCCCATCGGAGCGAAAATGAGCGAACCGTCCCTCGATGCCGTGCGCCGCGACCAGGCGGGCTGGATCTTCGTGCATATCGAAGGCGAGCCGTACGACCGCGGCGAACAGCACGGCCAACTGCTCGCGGCGGAAATCCGCAACGCGATCCGCACCGCCCGCTACCTGGCCAGATGGGACACCGGCGAGGATTTCGACACGTTCGTCGAGGCGGCCGTCTCGCAGTTCGGCAACAAGCTCGACACCGAATTCGCCGACGAAATCCAGGGCATCGCCGACGGCGCCAAGCTGCCATTCGCGGAAGTGCTGGCGTGGAACGGCTACATGGATCTGCTGCAAAGCTGGTGGCCGGCGCACGCGGCGCAGCAAAAGCCCGCCCTCGGGCTGAAACCCTGGCGGGGCCGGCGCGGCCACCATTGCAGCGCGTTCATTGCGACCGGCAACGCGACGCGCGACGGCCGCATCGTGATGGCGCACAACTCCTGGGACCGCTACGCCGCCGGCGACGCCTTCAACGTCGTGTTCGACATCGTGCCGGATCAGGGCAACCGGATTCTGATGCAGGGCCTGCCGGGCTGCATTTCCAGCCTCACCGATTTCTGGATCACGGCCGCCGGCCTGATGGTGACGGAAACCACCATCTCCAACTTCGTCGGCTACAACGCGGCGGGCGCGCCCGAGTTTTACCGCTCGCGGCGGGCGTCGCAGTATGCGAACAGCATCGGCGAATGGTGCGAAATGTTCGCGCTCGCCAACAACGGCGGCTATGCGAACAGCTGGCTGCTCGGCGACATCAAGACCGGCGAAATCGCGCGCTACGAATTGGGGCTGCACTACTCGGGTTTCGAGAGCACAACGGACGGCTTTTACAGCGGCTACAACACGGCGACCGACCTGAAGATCCGCAATCAGGAATGTATCGGCGAAGGGGAAGACTACACCGACGTGCGCAAGAACGGCGCGCGGCGGCTGCGCTTCATGCAGTTGCAAGAGATGCACCGCGGCAAGATCGACGTCGAGCTCGCGAAGGCGATGATCGCCGATCATCACGACGTCTATCTGGATCGCAACGACAACCCCTGCTCGCGCACCATCTGCGGGCATCTGGAACTGGACGACGCGCGTTTCGGCGGCTCGGACCACGGACCGTTCAATCCGTGGGGCGCAAACGACGGCAAGGTGGCCGACAGCGAAATGGCGCGCGACATGGCGTTCAGCGCGCGCTGGGGTCATCCGTGCGGGCGACCGTTCGACGCCCAGGCGTTCATGAAACGGCATCCGCAGTGGAACTGGCTGAACGGCTATATGCGCGACCGGCCTTCGTGGCCGTGGACGCGCTTTGAGGTGTTGCGATAGGTGCTCAGATAGGTGCTGCGTGAGATGCCGCGCCGCCCAAACACCTGAAGATTGCCGCTATCTGGCTGCCATTCCCGCGCCATCATCGGCGATCTACAATGAGAGGTCTCGAGGTGTGTTGCAAGTTTTGCGCGCCGCGCGTGCCGAAAGCGCGCGGCCTCGCAGCCCGGCCTCGCGCGGCTTGTGCTTTCCTTTCGACGCGAGGACGGCACAGCCCTTGCTGAACGCTTAGCGCCGCATGAGCTGAGGAGGTCGGGCATGAAAACCTCGACGCTGTTGACCATGGTGACGTTGTCCGCTTCGTGCTTTGCCGCGCCGGTTCACACCGCGCAGGAGAGCATGCCGGCGAACACGCTTGCCGCCCGCGCGAACGCCGCGCCAGTCGCTCCGGCGGCGCCCGACGTGGCCGTCACCGACGACAATCGCCCACAACAATGGCAGCATATCGTTTTGCCGAAGTCGCGGCATCCCGAGCGGGGGTATGCGGCGCGCAACGAGCATCTGCAGACCTGAGCGCGATGCCGCTCGCGTGAGCTTCCCGGTCGGCCGCGATCGAGGGGCCAGTGCGGCGAACCGGCTCGCCATCGCGCTCAGGCAGCAAGGCGTGACGCCGGGTCGGGTTACGTCAGCGCGCGCAGTGCCAGCCGCGGCCCTTATCTACTTTAACCGTACCAGCAGGAGCGCTTGCATGACGGCATCGTCCATTCCCGGGGAATCCATCGACCTCCAGATCTCCGACCTGCTCAGCGAAGTTCGCTTCCCGGTCAACAAGGACGCGCTCGTCGACGCGGCCCGCGAGGCGGGCGCGAGCAACGAGGTGCTGTCGATGCTCGACGGCCTGCCTGAGCAGGACTACGCCGACGTCGATGCCGTCACGCGTCTGATCGGCGGCAATTTCGGGCCCGGTCTGAGCGCGTGAGCGGGCATGCGCACGCGCCGCGACGCCTCGCGGCGTCGGTGGAAAAGCACGGCGTGGACTGGATCTATCGCTCGCCGCCGTCGACCGCCGTGGGTGGCGCCGGTGGCATGAACGGCGCAGGCGGCATCGAGCGGATCGAAGCGTTTTTCCACGGCGCCGGCTACGCAATGCACCGTCACGATACCTACGCGATCGGCCGCACGCTCGCGGGCGTGCAGAGTTTTCGCTATCGCGGCAGCCTGCGCCACAGACTGCCCGGCGGCACCATCGTGCTGCATCCGGACGAGCCGCACGACGGCCAGGCCGGCACCGGCGAAGGCTTCCGCTACCGCATGATCTATGTCGATCCGGCGCTCTTTCAGGAGGCGCTCGGCGGCAAGCCGCTGCCTTTCGTCAAAGGCGGTTTATCGGACGATCCGCGCCTTTTCGCCGCCACACGCAACCTGCTCCGCGGCATGGATCGCGCGATGGACCCGCTCGAACAGGACGACGGCCTCTACGAACTCGCCATGGCGCTTCACGCGGCGGCGGGCGCGGCGCCGACGCGCCGCCCGGTGGATTACGCCGCCGCGCGGCGAGCCCGCGAATACCTGCTTGC
Organism: Paraburkholderia phenoliruptrix; assembly: GCF_902859825.1. GTDB lineage: Bacteria > Pseudomonadota > Gammaproteobacteria > Burkholderiales > Burkholderiaceae > Paraburkholderia > Paraburkholderia phenoliruptrix. The sequence continues at coordinate 60,063 of NZ_CADIKB010000023.1, forward strand.
TTCGCGCGAGCGCGCCGTGACCCTCGACGATGTAGCGGCCGCCGCCGGCCGCGACCGCTGGAGCCTCTCGCACGATTTCCGCGCCCTCTTCGGCACGAGCCCGCACCGCTATCTGACCATGCGGCGGCTCGACCTCGTGCGTCAACTTGCGCTCGCGGGCCTGCCGCTCGCGGACGCGGCCGCCGCCAGCGGCTTTTCCGACCAGAGCCATATGACGCGGCACTTCAGGCGCGCCTGGGGCGTCGCGCCTGGCCAGTGGCTCGCCATGCTCGGAACTTTGCCGCGGCGTACCGGCGAGGCGTGAAGCGGGGGCTCGGCGATTCACGCGGTTCACGCGGTTCAGCGTGTCCAGCCTCCCACGCCTCCCAGACTTTCACGCCCACAAACGTTCAAGACCCGTCCGCTCATGGCGAGTTACGCTCTTTCCCGAGACAGCAACCATCTTTTGAAGGAGCATCCGCATGTCCAGCACCCCGAGCGTCCCGCAGACCTACCGCGCCATCAACTTCGCTGAAAAACTCGCGCTCTTTCGCGACCAGTGGCAGCCACGCGTCGTGGCCGAAATGAACGACTACCAGTTCAAGGTCGTGCGTATCGAAGGCGATTTCATGTGGCATCAGCACGCCGACACCGACGAGACCTTCATCGTGCTCGACGGCCGGCTGCGCATCGACATGCGCGACGGCTTCGTGACGCTGTCGGCGGGCGAGATGTTCGTCGTGCCGAAGGGCACCGAGCACAAGCCGTTCGCGCAAGGCGAGGTCAAGCTGCTGTTGATCGAGCCGCGCGGCGTCAGGAATACCGGCGAGGACACCAACGAACGCACGGCCGTCAACGATCTCTGGATCTGAGCCGCGCCGCGCTCAGGCCGGCAACGGCGCAGCGGCGGCCGCTCGCACCCCCGAGCGCCGGGCTGCGGAACGGGCAAGTGCAGCCGCGTGCCTCGCATGGCGCGAATCGCGGGCCGGCGCGGTGAGATCCGACTCGAAATGGCCGACGAGGTGATCGACGAACGTCCGCACCTTGGCCGGCAAGTGAAGGCGGCTGGGATAGGCAATCGTGATCTCGATCTCCGGCAGACGGTAATCGCGGAGCAGTTCGACAAGCCGGCCGGCCGCCAGATCGCGGCCGATCAGATAGCTCGGCAGGATCGCGACGCCCATGCCGAGCAGCGCGAACTGCCGCAGCATTTCGCTGTTGTTCGCGGCGATCGCGTTGGCGGTCCTCACACGCACGAGGCCCTCGGGTCCGCTGAAGAGCCGTTCCTCGCCGCCCTGCTCGGGCGGCCGGCTCAGGCACGGATGCGCCAGCAGATCGTCGGGCCGCGCCGGCGTGCCGTGCTGCGCCAGGTAGTCCGGCGTCGCGCAGACGGTCAACTGACAGGTGGTGAGCCGCCGCGTCACGATGCTCGCGCTGCGAGCCGGACGCCCGACCATGATGCCGACGTCGAAACCTTCTTCGACAAGATCCGCCTGCCGGTCGGCAAGCGTCACGTCGGGCACCACCTCGGGGTAGCGCGCGGCATAGGACTGCACCGCCGGTGCGAGGCTCTGCAGCCCGAACACCACGGGTGCCACGATCCGCAAAGTCCCGACGGGCTCATGATGACGCGCCGCCAGCATCTGCTCGACGCCTTCCAGATCGTCGAGGATATGGCGCACGCGCTCCAGATAGGTCGCGCCCGCTTCGGTCAGCGAAAGACGGCGCGTGGTGCGATTGAGCAAACGCGTGCCGAGCCGTGCTTCGAGATCCGCCACATGGCGGGTGACCACCGCGGTGGACAGATCCAGCGCATTGGCCGCGCGAACGAAACTGCCGAGGTCCGCCACTCTGACGAACACGCGCATGGACTGCAATTGATTCATGGGACGACTCCTGCCTCGAGATGCCGGGCCGGCGCAGCGCTGCCGCCTGTCTCACCCGCGCGGCAAGGCTCGCGCGGATTTGCCCAACGAATCGATTGTATCGACCCGACCTGTCCCAACCCTGACCTGTGGATGGCAATCGCGTCAGCTTGGCCGACGCGTCGATACCACAGCTTGACGCATGAGTACGGCGTTTGACTAGGTATAAACCCTTAGAGGCTGGTAAGATATCGCCAGGAAGAAATTCACTGCCAGTCGATTGCCATGACACATCGTTTCCAGCTTCTCGAAAAAATCGCGTTTTCTCTGGTCTGCTGGTCCGCCGCAGCCTGCTCGGCCTTCATCGCTTATGAGCGTTGCCCAGACATCAAGGTCGTCCTGCATGCGGGCGAGGAAGTGCTGCGCTACAGCGGCGAGTATTCGTTCGTCTGCGCGAGCCCCGTCGCCGATAGCTGCACGCAACTCGCCACGAACTGATTCGGGCACGTTTGCCCGATGACGCAGGCGCCGCCCGCCCCGCTGCGCTTGCGCTCCGGCTCCGCCGCGAGCGTTGCGCGCCTCAGGCGCTGCGTCCGTACACGACGCGCGCGAAAAAGCCCGTCAGCACCGCTTCCGCCATCTCTCCCGGCACGTTCTGCGGATCCACCGCATGGAAGAACTGCACGCCGTCGCACAAACCCATCAGCCCCATGGCCAGCATCTCGGCCGGCAGCGGCAGCGGCGTGCCGACGCGTTCTGAAAATTCGCGGACATACGCCGCCAGCTGCTCCAGCTTTTCATGCAGGAAAGCGTTGAAACGCAGCCTGAAACGGCCGTCGCGCACCGCGAGCAGCTTCGCCTCCACCCACAGCAGAAAGCATTTGTTCTCGCGAGGCAGATTGCTGTAGTAACGCATCACACGCTCTTCCATCTGTTCGCGCGTGGCCGCGTCCTCAAAAATGGCCCGCAGACCGGCCTGCATGGTTTCATGGTCGCGCCGCAGCAACTCGAGAAAGAGTTCGCTCTTGCTGCGGAAATTCGAATAGAACGCGCCGCGCGTATAGCCCGCCGCTGCCGCGATGTCCTCGACACTCGCCGCGACGAAGCCCTTCTTCATAAAAATTGCTTGCGCAGCGTCGAGCAGACGTTGCCGCGTCTGGTCCTTGCTCTGCTCGCGTGTCAGTCGTTGCCGTTTCATGGCCGCAAGTCTAGCACCGAAAAGAATTCCGATTCACCTCGACATTCAAATACAGGTGTGTATTAGAATGCGATCCTTCATTGGAAGTCAGACGCGTATGCCGATTGCATGAGCGGGCCTGCGCTGTTCGCGGCGGCGTTGCGGCTTGCCGTCATTCTTCGCTGTTTCCTGTTGGGGTCATTGTGAAGCGTCCCGTTTTTCCGGCATCGTTGGCGATGCGTCGGCAGGTCCCTCGTCTCGCGCGGCATCGCGAGCCGCAGCACGCGGCTCTGGCGCTTGCTCTCGCGGGCTTCCTTGCTTTAAGCGGATGCTCGAAAAAAGAGGCGGCGGCGCCCGAGCCGCGGCCTGTGGTGGCCGCCGCGGTTCATGCGGACGGCAATACGGCGCCCGTGATGTCCTTGCCCGGCGAAGTGCAGGCGCGCTACTCGACGCCGCTGTCGTTTCGCGTCGGCGGCAAGATCGTCGAGCGGCGCGTGCGCCTCGGCGACGTAGTGAAGAACGGCCAGATCGTCGCCCGGCTCGATCCCGCCGATGCGCAGAAGAACGCAGCCGGCGCGCAAGCCCAGCTTGCCGCCGCGGAGCACAGCTATCAGTACGCCAGACAGCAGCTCGAACGCGACCGCGCCCAGGCCAAAGAAAATCTGATCGCGCCTGCGCAACTCGAGCAGACCACGAACGCCTATGCGTCCGCCGCCGCCCAGCGGGATCAGGCCGCGCAGCAGGCGGCGCTCGCCAAAGACCAGTTGCAGTACACCACGCTCGTCGCCGATCACGCGGGCGTCATCACCGCGGAGCAGGCCGACACGGGTCAGAACGTGTCGGCGGGCCAGGCCGTCTACAACCTCGCGTGGAGCGGCGAGCTCGACGTAGTCTGCGACGTCCCGGAAAGCGCGCTCGCCGCTCTCGCCCTCGGACAGACGGCGAAAGTCACGCTCGGCGCGTTGCCGGGCCGCACCTTCACCGCGCGCGTGCGCGAACTTTCGCCAGCCGCCGATCCACAGAGCCGCACGTACCGCGCGAAGCTCACGCTCGACAATCCCGGGCCCGACATGCGCCTCGGCATGACCGCCGACATCGCGCTCAGCGTGCGTTCGTCATCAACGGCAAGCGGCGCTGAAGCTCAACACGGCTTTTTCGTGCTGCCGGCCACCGCGCTCTTTCACGACGGCAAAGAGCCGGCGGTATGGGTCGTGCGTGCGGCGGACAGCAAGCTGGAACTGCGCCGCGTCACGGTCGCGCGCTATGACGAGCGCACGATCGTCGTGAGCCAGGGCCTGAAGGACGGCGAGCAGGTCGTGTTGCAAGGCGTGCACACCGTGAGCGCGGGCGAGCCGGTCCGCGCCATCGCGCCGCTGCATCCGGAGGACTTTGCTTCATGAGCACGACGCCCGAAGAAGGACGCTTCAATCTCTCCGCATGGGCGCTGCGCCATCAGGCGCTGGTCGTGTTTCTGATCGCCCTCGCTACCGCGTTCGGCATCCTCGCGTACACGCGCCTTGCGCAATCCGAAGACCCGCCGTTCACGTTCCGCGTGATGGTGATCCGCACTTTCTGGCCCGGCGCGACCGCGCGGCAGGTGCAGGAGCAGGTGACGGACCGCATCGGCCGCAAGCTGCAGGAAACACCCGCCATCGACTTTCTGCGCAGCTACTCGCGCCCCGGCGAGTCGCTGATCTTTTTCACGATGAAGGACTCCGCGCCGGTCAGCGAGGTGCCCGCCACGTGGTACCAGGTGCGCAAAAAGGTCGGCGACATGGCGGCCACCTTGCCGCAAGGCGTCCAGGGGCCGTTCTTCAACGACGAATTCGGCGACGTCTACACCAATATCTACACGCTCGAAGGCGACGGCTTTTCGCCCGCGCAACTGCACGACTACGCGGACCAGTTGCGCACCGTGCTGCTGCGTGTGCCCGGCGTCGCAAAGGTCGACTATTTCGGCGACCCCGACCAGCATATCTACATCGAGATCAGCAACACGCAGCTCACGCGCCTCGGCATCTCGCCGCAGCAGCTCGGTGAGGCGATCAACCGGCAGAACGCGGTGTCGCCGGCGGGCACGCTGACCACGGCGGACGACCGCGTGTTCGTGCGTCCTTCCGGCCAGTTCCAGACCGTCGAGGCGCTCGCCGACACGCTCATCCGCATCAACGGCCGCTCGTTCCGGCTCGGCGATATCGCGACGATCAAGCGCGGCTACGACGACCCCGTCGTCACGCAGATGCGCGCGGGCGGCAAGCCGGTGCTCGGCATCGGCGTGACGATGCAGCCGGGCGGCGACGTCATCCGCCTCGGCAAGGCGCTCGATGCGGAAATGCTGCACCTGCGCCGCGCCCTGCCCGCCGGCCTGCAATTGACGGAAGTGTCGAGCATGCCGCACGCGGTTGCCCATTCCGTCGACGACTTTCTGGAAGCCGTGGCCGAAGCCGTCGCGATCGTGCTGGTGGTCAGCCTCGTCTCGCTCGGCGTGCGCACCGGCATGGTGGTAGTGATCTCGATCCCGGTCGTGCTCGCCGTCACGGCGCTGTGCATGTATCTGTTCGACATCGGTTTGCACAAGGTCTCGCTCGGCACGCTCGTGCTCGCGCTCGGGCTGCTGGTCGACGACGCGATCATCGCCGTGGAAATGATGGCGGTGAAACTGGAACAAGGCTGGAGCCGCACGCGCGCTGCGGCGTTCGCGTACACGAGCACGGCGTTTCCGATGCTGACCGGCACGCTCGTCACCGTGTCGGGCTTTCTGCCCATCGCGCTGGCCAAGTCCAGCACGGGCGAATACACGCGCTCCATTTTCGAAGTGTCGGCCATTGCGTTGATTGCGTCGTGGCTCGCGGCGGTCGTGCTGATTCCGCTGCTCGGCTATCACCTGCTGCCCGAACGCAAGCGCGCGGCGCACGAGGCCGGCAACGCAGAGGCGCACGAGCATGAGCACGACATCTACGACACGCGCTTTTACACGCGTCTGCGCGGCTGGATCGGCTGGTGTATCGAGCGGCGCTTCGCCGTGCTCGCCGTGACTGTCGTGCTGTTTCTGCTGGCCATGGCGGGCTTCTCGCTCGTGCCGCAGCAGTTCTTCCCGAGCTCGGACCGGCCCGAGCTGCTCGTGGATGTGCGCCTGCCCGAGGGCGCGTCGTTCGAAGCAACGCTGCGCGAGGCGAAGCGGCTCGAGAAGGCGCTCGTGGGACGCCCCGAGATCGACCACTCGGTGGACTTTGTCGGCAGCGGCGCGCCGCGTTTTTACCTGCCGCTCGATCAGCAACTGGCGCAGCCGAATTTCGCGCAGTTCGTGATCACCGCGAAGTCCGTGAAAGACCGCGAGACACTGGCGCAATGGCTCGAGCCGGAGCTGCGCAATCATTTCCCCGCGATCCGCACGCGCCTGTCGCGCCTCGAAAACGGTCCGCCCGTCGGTTATCCCGTGCAGTTTCGCGTGAGCGGCGACGACATCGCGACGGTGCGCGCGATCGCCGGGCGCGTCGCCGCTACGCTGCGTGCGGACCCCGGCACGCGCAATGTGCAGTTCGACTGGGACGAACCGGCCGAGCGCTCCGTGCGCTTCGAAGTCGACCAGAAAAAGGCGCGCGAGCTAGGCGTGAGCTCCGACGACATATCGAGCTTCCTCGCGATGACGCTCTCCGGCTATACGGTCACGCAGTACCGCGAGCGCGACAAGCTGATCAGCGTCGATCTGCGCGCGCCGAAGGCCGAGCGCGTGGACCCGGCGAAGCTCGTCACGCTTGCCATGCCCACGCCGAACGGCGCGGTGCCGCTCGGCACGCTCGGGCGTCTGCGTAACGATCTGGAATACGGCGTGATCTGGGAACGCGACCGCCAGCCGACCATCACCGTGCAATCCGACGTGGCGCCGGGCGCGCAAGGCATTGACGTGACGCATGCCGTGGACCGCGCGCTCGCGCCGATTCGCGCGAGCCTGCCGGTCGGCTACCGGATCCAGATTGGCGGTTCCGTCGAGGAAAGCGGCAAGGGCCAGACGTCGATCAATGCGCAGATACCGATCATGATCGTCGCCGTGCTCACGCTGCTGATGGTGCAACTGCAAAGCGTCGCGCGGGTGCTGATGGTGGTGCTCACCGCGCCGCTCGGATTGATCGGCGTGGTGCTTACGCTGCTGCTGTTCGGCCAGCCGTTCGGCTTTGTCGCGATGCTCGGCGTGATTGCAATGTTCGGGATCATCATGCGCAACTCGGTGATTCTCGTCGACCAGATCGAGCAGGACATTGCCGCCGGACACAAGCGTTTCGACGCGATTGTCGGCGCGACCGTGCGGCGCTTCAGGCCCATCACGCTGACCGCCGCGGCCGCCGTGCTCGCGTTGATTCCGCTCCTGCGCTCGAATTTTTTCGGACCGATGGCGACCGCGCTGATGGGCGGCATTACGAGCGCGACCATCCTCACCCTGTTCTATCTGCCGGCGCTCTATGCGATGTCGTTCAGAGTGCGCAACGACGAGCGCGAGCCGCCGACGCCGTCCGCGTCCGGCGCCGCGCACACGGGAAATTGAGCATGACCTACTTCGCCGATTCGCGGCTTTGCCGCAGCGCTTCGTTTCTCGCACCGGCGCGCCTCGCGTGGAGCGCCGCCCTTGCTGTCTCCACGCTGACGCTGGCGGCCTGCTCGTTCGGACCGAACGGCGAGCCGCCGGCGCTGCCGCAGCCTGTCCACTACGGCAGCGAGCCGCAGCCCGCGCAAACAGTGGCCGCGCAAGGTGTTGCACAGCAGTTCATGGTCGGTGCGAAGCCGGTGCCCGAATGGTGGACGCTGTATAGGTCAGATGCGCTGAACGCGTTCGTCGACGAAGGGCTGCGTAACAGCCCGTCGCTTGCCGCTACCGAACAGACGCTCGCCGCCGCGCGTGAGCAACTGCGCGCGCAAGTCGGCAGCTCGATGCTGCCCACCATCGACGCGGGCGGCCAGGCCACGCGCAACCGCGCGCTGGCGATTCCCGAGATCGGCTCGAACACGTTTCTCTACAACATCTTCGTGGGCCAATTGCAGGCGCACTACACGATCGACCTGTTCGGCGCGTCGCGTCTCGCCGATGCCGCGTTGGCCGCGCGCGTGAACGTGCAGGCGTACCAACTCGATGCCGCGCGGCGCGCGCTCGCCGCCAATATCGTGAGCGCCGCGATCACGAGCGCCGCGTTGCGCGCGCAGATCGACACGACGGAACGGCTCGTGACGCTCGCCGACGATCAGGCGCGCGACGCCGCGCGGCGCTATGCGCTCGGTGCCGTTTCGCATGCCGATCAGTTGAGCGCGCAACAAAGCGCGGCGAGCGTGTCGGCGAGTCTGCCCGGGCTCAAACAGCAATGGCAGAGCACGCGTCACGCGCTCGCCGTGCTGCTCGGCCGCACGCCGGACGCCGCGCCCGGCGACCTCGAACTGGCCGCACTGCATTTGCCCGAGCAGGTGCCGGTCGTCGTGCCGAGCGAGCTGCTGCGCGCACGCCCGGACGTAGAGGCCGCCGACGCCGCCCTGAAAGCCGCCGCCGCCGATGTCGGCGTGGCGACCGCGCAGATGTTTCCGAGCCTGTCGCTGAGCGCGTCGATGGGACAAGGCGGCTTTAGCTGGCCCGTCGCGCTGTCGGGCGCGGGCGCGATCTGGAGCATCGGCGCCTCGCTGTCGCAGCCGCTCTTTCACGGCGGTGCGCTGGCGGCACAACGCCGCGCGGCCATGAACACTTACGAGGCGACCGTCTCGCAATACAAGCAAACGGTGCTCGCCGCGTTCCAGAATGTCGCCGACACGCTCGCCGCGCTCGAACATGACGCACAGGCGCTCCACGCCGCGAACACGGCGGCGCGTTCGGCGCAGGGCATTTTCGATGAAACGTCGGGGCGTTACCGGCTCGGCGCTGTGCCGCTCGCGTCGGCGCGCGCGAGCGAGCAGCAGTTTCGCAATGCGCAGCTCGACGAGATCCGCTACACGAGCGCGCGGCTCGCGGATACGGCGGCGCTCTTTCAGGCGATGGGCAGTTTGCCGGTGGCGGCCGACAGGAAGCAGGGTTCGCAGTTATCCCCAACCGATGTTGAAGAGCCTGTTGAAAACCTTCTGACAAGCGGGCTAAGCCGTTGAACGCATTGGAGTAATGCGGCGCGGTGCGAAATGATGCATGACACCTGCCAAGTGTCAATGGGAAAGCGCACACAACCTGTGTGTTCGCCGAGGTTATCCCCAGTTTTTGTTGACAGCCTTGTTGATAACCTCGGGACCGCGCATTCAAGTGCTTGACGCGTAGGGTTTTATGAAGCGCGGCGCCGGTGGATGCAAGCCCGCCGGCGCGCCCACGTTCCTGCCGTCAAGGCTTGTTCGACTCGAACAGATCCATGATCTGTTTCTTCTCATTCGACGACACGCTCGGCGGCGGCACCGCCGGCGGCGTCATGCCCGCCGGCCCCACGCCGCCGACTGCATCGCTCACGCCCGCTGTCGGATTGGCGGAATCGAGACCGATGCTCGCGACAAAACCATTGCCCGGCGTCATATCCGAATAGAACAATTCGCCGTCGACGGTGGTCACGCCGTCAGGCTGCGCCGGCTCGCTTTGCGGCACGCCGCGCAGCGCGCGCTGCATGTACTCGACCCAGATAGGCAGTGCGAGCTGTGCGCCGAATTCGCGGCTGCCGAGGGTCTTCGGCTGGTCGTAGCCCATCCACGCGACCGCGACGAGCGACTGCTGATAGCCGGCGAACCAGCCGTCCTTGGCGTCGTTGGTCGTGCCGGTCTTGCCCTGCAGATCCGAGCGATGCAACACGTTGGTACCGGCGCCCGTGCCCGCCGTCGCGACCGAATGCAGCAGACTGTTCATGATGTACGCGTTGCGCGGCTCGAGCGTGCGCGGCGCGTCGCGGCCCGCGGTGAGCGGCTGCGCCTTCGAAAGCGGCTCGCCGCGCGCGTCCGTCACTTCGCTGATCAGATACGGATTGATGCGATAGCCGCCGTTCGCGAACACCGAATACGCGCCCGCCGACTGCAACGGCGTGACGAGTCCCGCGCCGAGCGCCATCGGCAGATAGGGCGGCGTCTTGTCGGCGTCGAAACCGAAACGCTGCGTCACGAAGTCTTGCGCGTACTTCGTGCCGATATAGGACAGGATGCGGATCGACACGAGGTTCTTCGACTTCTGCAACGCGAGGCGCATCGGCATCGGGCCGTCGGGCTGGTCGTCGTCCTTCGGCTCCCAGGCTTCGCCGCCGGGCGTGCTCGACGGGAAGTACAGCGGCGCGTCGTTGATGATGGTGGCCGGCCCGAGCCCCTTGTCGAGCGCCGCCGAATAGATGAACGGCTTGAAGCTCGAACCCGGCTGACGCCATGCCTGCGTCACATGGTTGAACTTGTTCTTGTTGAAGTCGAAGCCGCCGACGAGCGCGCGGATCGCGCCGTCCTGCGGCGTGAGCGACACGAGCGCGCCTTCCACTTGCGGAAGTTGCGTAATCTGCCAGTTGCCTTTGTCGTCGCTCATGACGCGCACGATCGAGCCCGGCTTGATCTTCGTCGCGGCCGCGGCGCGCGCGCTGAGCGCATTCGCCACGAAGCGCAGCCCTTCGCCGCTGATCGTGACCTGCGTGCCGTCGACCAGTTGCGCCTTCACCTGCTTCGGACTCGCGTCCGTCACAACGGCGGCGATGATTTCGCCGTTATCCGGATGGTCGGTGAGCGCGTCGTCGATCGTCTGGTCGCGGTCGTCGCCCGCCGCCGGCAGTTGCACGAAACCCTCGGGTCCGCGATAACCGTGGCGCCGCTCGTAATCCATCACGCCCTTGCGCACCGCGCGATAGGCGGCGTCCTGGTCCGCGGAGTCGATCGTGGTCGTCACGTTCAGGCCGCGCGTGTAGGTCTCGTCCTTGTACTGCGCGTACATCATCTGCCGGACCATTTCGGCGATGTACTCCGCGTGCACGCTGTATTCGTTGCCGGGATTGCGCGTGTGAATCTCTTCCTTCACCGCCTGATCGTACTGCTGCTGGCTGATATAGCGCAGTTCGAGCATGCGCCGAAGAATGTACTCCTGACGGATCTTCGCGCGCTTCGGGTTCACCACCGGGTTATACGCGGACGGTGCTTTCGGCAAACCCGCGAGCATGGCCGCCTCGGCCAGCGTAATGTCTTTCAGGTCCTTGCCGAAGTACACGCGCGCCGCCGCCGCAAAACCGTAAGCGCGCTCGCCCAGATAGATCTGGTTCATGTACAGCTCGAGAATCTGGTCCTTTGTCAGCGCGCGTTCAATCTTGTACGCGAGCAGCATTTCGTAGATCTTGCGCGTGTAGGTCTTCTCGCTCGACAGGAAGAAGTTGCGCGCCACCTGCATGGTGATCGTGCTCGCGCCCTGGGACGCGCCGCCGTGCGCGAGGTCCGCGAAGCCCGCGCGCAGAATGCCGACGAAGTCAACGCCGCCGTGCTCGTAGAAGCGATAGTCTTCGATGGCGAGCACCGCTTTTTTCATCTGATCCGGAATGTCCTGGAAGCGCACGAGACTGCGCCGTTCCTCGCCGAATTCGCCGATCAGCACGTGGTCCGCCGTGTAGACGCGCAGCGGCACCTTCGGGCGATAGTCGGTCAGCGCGTCGAGCGAAGGCAGTTGCGGCCCCATCACGACGAGCGCATAACCGAGGATCAGTGCGCCCACCACGGCGATGACCGCAATGAAGCTCGCGAACCACAGGGCGATGCTCGCGCCGAGCGAGCGGCCGCCTTCGCCGGCGTCGCGCGAAGCGGCGTTGCGTCCCTCAGTTCGGCGGTAGGAGTCCCGGTCTTGACCGGCCGGAGATTGCGAAGAATGCGGTCGTTTGATGATAGGCATGTCTGGAATAGTGGGCGCGTGACTCAGCGCCTTGTTCTCGCGCATGAGGCGCGCATGAATCCTGAGCGGGCGTTGTCCGGACGCAAACCGCCGCGCGACTCTTTGCCCCCGCGAGTCGCCACGGCGCGCCAGGGACAGTGACCGGCGCAACGTAACAGCGCATTTTAAAGAAATCAAGCGGCGCTCAACGCAGTTTTTTTGTAAGAATTCCCTTCGCGCCGGGGCTCGGCGGCGTAGGGCCGAGTAGATTCGGCAAGCTTTCGATGCGCTTGCGCACACTGCCCGAGTTATCAACAGAAAATGTTGAAAGGCCTGTGGACAAACCCACAAAAAGCGCGACAAGCCGTTGATGTCACGGCATTTTCACGACGCGCCCGTTTCCCATCGGTGCAACTCGTCATATGATGGATTGCGCGCACGCCGATGCGCGCCGCGAAGCGCCATGCCAACAAGTATCCGAGCCGATCATGACAAAGCCCAGCGAACGCATCGTCGTATTCGTCACGCCCGCGCAGAAGCGCGCGATCTCCGCCACCGCCGACGAACTGGGCATCAGCGTCAGCGAGCTCATGCGGCGTGCGGTGCTCAGTTTCGGCGCGACGAGCGAGCAGGTGAAAGCAGCGAGCATCGTCGATCGGCTCAACGCGCCGCGCGCGCCGGATGCACTCGACGCGGCGCTGCAGCGGCTCGCACACGACACGGCGCACGCGCGCACATCATTGCCTGCAGCCTTGCAGTCGCGTGCGGGCAGCGACGCGGGCGCAGCCTTGCAGGCGAATGAGCATGCGGGCAACGCGCTAGCGGATGCAGCAGGCGGCACGGACGGCCGCGCGATGCGCCGGTCGACCACGTCCGCCGTCAGAGCGCCTGCAGATAGCATCCCGCCCCCTGCTCCCGCTGCCCCGCTCCTGCCCGCCGATGTGCTGGCCGCCCTCACCGCCGAAATCGACGAAGACGCCGTCGCGACCGCCGAGGCCGTCGCCCGAATCGCCGCAGCCCGCGCGGCGGCCGCCGAAGAGACCGCGCCCGCGGCGCTCAGCACCCGGACGCACGTGAAGAGCGTGTTGAAGCGCCCACGCCTCGACACGGTGCGCGACGACGATGACGCGGAAGGCGACCTGGGTCCCGAGGGCGGCCGCTTCGCGTAACGCTTTACGTGAGCGAAACGCAATCGCAGTACCACGCCGATGCGCGACGCGGCGCCTTCGAGCCCGCATGCGTCGTCTGTAAATTTGCACTCGCGCCCTCGCGCGCAATTCACGCCGGCGACACTCGCCGCTCGCACACTCGCCTTGCGCGCGCATCACTTGTCATCGTGCCCTTTAAGGGCATTTTAAGAGAGCCCGTGGTGTAATATCCGCGAACTGCCGAGGGCGCCACGCGCATGTTGAACTTCAAAGCCTGCACGCTTCATCGGGCCATGCATGCGCGAGCGAGCCGGACAATTTGCGCATCCGCTATTGCATTTGGCGCGCACGCCCCGACCTGCGGTCCGAACGCTGCGCGGCCTGTCGCGCGGCGGCGTAAAGTAGCAGTGGCAAGCAGTTGAACGCGCGGAAATTATTCAGCGCCGACACCATTCCTTGGAGGTTTTCATGTCGCTTTTTGACAGCATTTCGCGCACGCTAAAAGGTCTCCTGAACGACGCGGCCGACTCCGTGCAAGACCCGTCGCGCGACTCGCGCCAGATCGTGCGCGAGCTCGACGAGAGCATCGGCAAGGCCGAAAATTCGCTGATCGAGATTCAGGCGCAGGTCGCCACGCAACAAAGCAAGCGCGACGTTGCCGCCGACAAGGCGAAGAAATACGAAGACGGCGCAAAGCGCGCGCTGCAAGCTGGCGACGAAGCCCTCGCGCGTGAAGCGCTCGGCGCGCAAGCCACTGCCGAGGCGGAACGCGACGCGCTCACGAAAGAACTGGCCACGCTGGAGCCTTCCGTCGCGCAGTTGAAGAGCCAGATTGAAGACATGCGCGCGCGGCGCAACGACCTCAATGCGCGGTCCAATATTCTGCAAGCCAAGCAGCAGATCGCGCAGGCGAAAGATGTCGCCGCGACGGCGCTCGGCGGTATCGGCGGAAAGAACCTGTCCGAAGATTTTCAGAAGCTCGAAGACAAGGTTGCGCTCTCGAATGCCCGCTCCGACGCCCGCCTGAATTCCGCCGACGTGAAAAGCGGCAAGGCGCTCGACGACAAACTGGCGGACCTGAACCGCGGCCCGTCGGTGGACGACCGTCTGGAAGCTCTGAAAAAGCAGCTCAATACGCCGGCCCAGTAATTGCGTGAGTAGTGCATGACGGTGGGCCGCCCCCGGATCGCCGGCCGTCACACTCGACTGAAGGAGACGGGCGCCTCGCGCCCGGTCCGCACATGAAAAAACTGATTGCAGGCGCATTCGTCTCGCTGATGCTCGTGTCGGCGGCGGCGTTTGCCGTACCCACGGTTCAGCAGATCGAATCCGCGATGTCGCAAGGCAACTGGCAGCAGGCCGACGCGGGCCTCTCCGAAGTGCTGCAGGCGCATCCGAACAATGCGCGCGCGCATTACCTGTACAGCCAGGTGCTCGATCGCGAAGGCCGTTATGGCGACGCGCTCGCACAGCTTCAACAGGCGAAGACGCTCGACCCGCAAATTCGTTTCACCGACCCGACGCGCTTCGCGCAAGTCGAGGCACGCCTTCGCCGCGACGCCGAGCGCGCGGGCAACACCGGCGCAAAGTCGACGAGCCGCGCCGACAATCCCTTCGTCCAGCAAAACGCACCGGCCGTTCAGCAGCAGCCGGGATTCGCGCCCAAAGCGCCCGAGCGCCATGGTCCGGGCATCGGCATGTGGGTCGGGCTTCTGATCCTCGTCGGCATGATCGCGCTGGTGTTGCGCTGGACCTTGCGCCGCGCCCGCACGCAGGACGACACCCGCGCGGACGACGAGCGTCGCGCGCAACTCAAGCGTGCAACCGATCTGCTCAACGCCGTGCGCTCGTTGAAACTCGACGTGAAGCTCTCCACCGCGCCCGGCCACGAAGCGCTGGAAAAGGAAGTGGAAGCCACCGAAGACCAGTTGCGCACGCTGGTCGAAACCCTGTCGAACGGCAAGAATCCCGTGCCGCCCTATCAGCTCGACGAACTGGAGCAGCGCATCGGCAGCCTGCGGGCGCGCGCCGAAGGCCGGCCAGATCCGAACGCGGCCGCCGCGGCGGGCAGCGAGCAGTCGCCGTACGCACGCGAAGCCGAGCGCTTCGGCAATCCGCCGCAAGCGCCCTATCCGCAGCAAGGACCGTATCAACAGCAGCCGCCCGTCGTCGTGCAGCAAGGCGGCGGTTTCGGCGGCGGCATGGGCGGATTGCTGACCGGCGTGCTGCTCGGTGAAGCGCTGAACTCCGGCCGCGAACGCGTGGTGGAACGCGACGTGATCGTCGACGATGAAGCGCGCCGCCGCGGCAACGGCGGCGGTAACGGCGACGGCGGCGGCCTCGACTTCGGCCAGGGGTCGAACGACTGGAGCGACAACGGCGGCGGCATCGACATGGGCAGCAACGACGATTCCGGCGGCTGGAGCGACGATACCTGAGCTTTCGCACCGTTATTCAAACCGCGCATTGTGATAGACGACGCAAACAGGCTCCCCCCACGGAGCCTGTTTTTTTGCCTGCACGTTCAGCCCATCACGCGCGCCGGGAAACCGGCGTCCGCTCTTCTTCCTGCTGCGCGAGCAGCACGGAGCCGGCAAAGAGCCGCACGATAAAACGCTCGGCATAGTCGATGAGCGCATCGCGGCGTGCAGCGTCCGCATTCAGATACTCGGCGGACAGATGAAACAGCTGCAGCACGACCTGCGTGCAGACTTCATCGACGACATCGCGCGCGAGTGCCGGCATGAGCTGCAATTGCACGACGTCGTCGGCCATTTCCGCCGACACCGCGTGAAGCGTCGCGCGCACCGCGTCGCGCAACGCGGGCGACGTGCCGTGATATTCCGCCAACGCGCTGAGAAACGCCTCGCGGTTGTCCAACGCAAACACGAAGAACGCGACGCATGCGCGCCGCGGCACGTTATGCGGCTCGTCGTGCGCGGCGAGCCAGCGCTCGCGGCGCAGCATGGGCCGCAAGCGCTGGCTGACGGAGTCGACCGCCTCGCGCGCGAGATTGTCGAGCGTGTCGAAATGACGGTAGAACGTGTTCGGATTCAGACCGGCCTCGCGCGCGAGCTCGCGCAGGCCGAGACTCGCGAAGCTGCGTCCGCCCGCCGTCAGGCGCAAAGCCGCCTCGATCAGTTTGCGCTTGCCCGCCGGCAAATCGTGCGCGCCCTCTGTGTCGGGCTCCGGCTTTCGCGCTCCTTCCAATACCGATCTCATGGCTTTGATGGTGGGCTTTGAATCAGCGCGCGGGACGCGCGTTTAATAGAGGTACTCTAAACGATCTTGACGCGATGTGTACAGTTGTCTACTCTGCGCGTTACGTTTGAGCGGCTACCGTCGACGGCTACGCTGCCTGCCGTGCGCGCCGATCGCGCCCGAACCCTTTGCAGGAGACCGACGTGACATCCGCCTTATCCGCCGCATCCTACCAAGCCGTCACGCCGCGCATCGCGATCGTGGGCAGCGGCTTCTCGGGCATTGGCATGGCCGTGCGGCTGCAAAAAATGGGCATCACGTCCTTCACGATCTATGAAGCCGCCGCGGATATCGGCGGCACCTGGCGCGACAATACCTATCCGGGCGCCGGTTGCGACGTGCCCTCGCATCTTTATTCGTTTTCATTCGAACCGAACCCGGCGTGGTCGCGCGTATTCAGCGGACAGGCCGAAATTTTGGCTTACCTGAAACATTGCGCGCGCAAGTACGGCGTAGAAGCGTACGTGCGTTGCAATACGCGCGTGGTGGCCGCGCGCTTTGACGAAGCGCGTCATGTGTGGCAAATCGAGCTCGATGCGGGCGGGGCGCGCGAGCATATCGAAGCCGACGTGTTGATCGGCGCGAGCGGTCCGCTGTCGCGCCCTGCGATGCCGCGCATTCCAGGGCTCGACAGCTTCAAAGGCAAGCTCTTCCATTCCGCGCGCTGGGACCACGCGTATTCGCTGGAAGGCAAGCGCGTCGCCGTCATCGGCACGGGTGCGAGCGCAATCCAGTTCGTGCCGCAAATCCAGCCGCAGGTCGCGCGACTCGATCTGTTCCAGCGCACGGCGCCGTGGATCATGCCGAAGCCGGACAAACCTATCGGCCCGCGCGCGCGCTGGCTATTCGAGCACCTGCCGTTCACGCAGCGGTTCGTGCGCAGCGCGATCTACTGGAGGCTCGAGTCACAGGCCATTGCATTCATCAGGACTCCACAACTCATGAAGCGGCCGATGAAGCTGTGCACGAGCTATCTGCGCCGGCGCGTGACAGACCCGGAGCTGCGCGCCAAGCTCACGCCGAACTACCGCCTCGGCTGCAAACGGGTGCTGCTGTCGAGCAACTACTATCGCGCGCTGGTCGAACCCAATGTGAATGTCATCACGACGGGCATCCGCGAAATCGTCGTGGACGGCATCGTTACCGAAGACGGCGTGCATCATGCCGTGGATGCGATCATTTGCGGCACCGGCTTTCAGGTCAACGACGTGCGCGCACCGTTCGAGGTGACGGGCGTCGGCGGCGCGGACCTCGGCGCGCTGTGGCTGCGCGACGGCCCGGAAGCGTACCTCGGCGTGAGCGTTGCCGACTTTCCCAACTTCTTCATGATCGTCGGGCCGAACACCGGGCTCGGCCACAACTCGATGATCTACATGATCGAGTCGCAAGTGCAGTACATCGCCGATTGCCTGCGCGTGCTGCGCGAGCGCAACGCGCGCGCGATGAACCTGCGGCCCGACGTACAGCGCGACTACAACGCGCGCCTGCAGCAGGATATGCGGCGCTCGGTGTGGTCGAGCGGCTGCCATAGCTGGTATCAGACGCAAAGCGGCAAAGTCACCGCGCTGTGGCCCGGATTCACGTTCAGCTTTCGCAAACGAACTCGCCGCGCGCGGCCGGGCGACTATCGCTTTTTGCCTTGATGGGACGGCCGGAAGCGCCAATTTCGAGTGGCCCGGTTTCGCGTTCACTTTCATGTCTATCAGGAGTCCGATTCAAATAACAAGGGAGACAAAAACATGGCAAGCATCGAATGTCGGTCGTCGACTAGCTCCGGACCGAGCTCCACTGCCCCGCTGCCACGCCGCCCGCTCGCCGCGCGGCTCGGCATCACGAGCGTACCGCGCGACGAATTGCGGCGGCGCTATACGCAAAGCGGCTCGAAATTCATCCGCATCATGGGCGCCGACGTGCATTACGTCGACGAAGGCAGCGATCGGGGCGGCGGCGTCATCGTGATGATTCACGGTTTCGCGTCGTCGCTGCACACATGGGACCGTGTCGCGGATGAGCTCAAGCACGCTTACCGCGTGATCCGTCTCGACCTGCCGCCGTTCGGCGTGACAGGTCCGCTGCGCTCAAGCACGGGCGCGATCGAAACGATGAACCTGCCGACCTACCGGCGTCTCATCGACACCTTCTTGCAGGCTCTCGGCATTGCGCGAGCGACCTTCATCGGCAATTCGCTCGGCGGGCTTATTTCGTGGGACTACGCTGTGAGGCACCGCGAGGCCGTCGAGCGGCTCGTGCTGATCGACTCGGCGGGTTTTCCGATGCGGCTTCCGATTTACATCGGCCTCTTCAACAGCGCGCTGGTGCGCGCGAGTTCGCCGCGCTGGCTGCCCGAGGCGATCATCAAAAGCGCAGTGCGCAACGTGTATGGCGATCCACGCAAAATCGACGCGCTTACGTTGCGGCGCTACGTCGAGTTCTTTCACGGCGAAGGCACGCGCACCGCGATCGGCAAGATGGTACCGACGCTCGACTTCGCCGAACTGGATACGACTGTGCTCAGCACGCTGACGGTCCCGACGCTCGTGCTGTGGGGCGCGAACGACCGCTGGATTCCGCCCGCGCACGCCGCTGAATTCACGCAGCGCATTCCCGGCGCGAAGTCGGTCATGTATCCGGGCCTCGGCCATATTCCGATGGAGGAAGCGCCCGAGCGCGTGCTGGCCGACCTGCGTGCCTTTCTCGGCGCGGACGCCGGGAAAACCGCTGTTCCTGCGCTGGCGGGATGAAGGAGCGCATGGCGCGAACTGGGTCTTGCGGCGTCAAGAGCGGTGCTAGCCGCCGCCTCCGAGAAACCGCAGCAGGCTCCAGAGAAATTGGCAGAGCATGGCGATCAACTGCCACAAATGATAGAGCTGTTGCCAGCCCGAAACGCGCGCGAAAGATTCGATCATCGTTACCGTTGCTCGGGAATGGCCGCGGCGGCCCGCCTCTCCAGGCCGGCCGCGGCGCCGGAGCGCACATGATAACGACTGCGGGATACCCCGTATCAAGTCGGCCGAAAGCGAGCCGTAAACGCATCGAGAAGACGCTGTGTTCGCGCACGACGAGTGCGCTGCGGCAGCGTTGCTAGCGTCATCAAGGAGACGTTCATGTCGCGTTTCAGCTTTCGGCGGCCGGCCCGTTCACAAGGGGTCGTCGGCGATATCGCCGCGCAGGCGGGCAAACTGGGTATCGAAATCTGCGATGTGTCAGGCCACGTGGATGAAGTCGCCGCGCGCGTCCAGCATCAGGCGCAGGTGTGCCGCGCGCTGCGCGAGTCGGCCGCGCAGACGCTCGCGGGCAATCACCGGATAGCCACCGCCGCGCGCGGCATGCGTGACGTATCGGCGCAAGCGGCGACCGGCGTCGAGGCGTCGCAGGAGACGCTGGAGGCGTCGCTCGCCGACATCCACGGGCTGGTGGAAGGCGTGACGGTGATCGAAAGTCAGATCGGCGCACTGCGCAGCGCGCTGGCCCATGTCAGCCGCGTCTCCGAGGAAATCTCGCTGATCGCGCGGCAAACCCACCTGCTCGCGCTGAATGCAGCGATCGAAGCCGCACGCGCCGGCGAATCCGGGCGCAGCTTCGCCGTGGTGGCGGCCGAGGTGAAGAACCTGTCGGCGAAAACCGCGCAGGCGACGGGCCAGATCGAGACGACGCTCGCCCAGCTTACGCAGCAGACCGAGCAGCTGATCAACGAAGGTTCGGTGAACACCGAGCGGGCGCATCGGGTGCGCGAGGGCACGCGCAAGATCGGCGACGTCGTGCATGCGACGGGCGACGCCATCGCGCATCTGAACAACGAGGCCGAGCAGATTGCCGCGCTGACCGGCGAGATCGAGACGCAATGCGGCGGACTCGAGGCGCAGGTGCTGGACATGGCGAGCGGCGTCGAAGATTCGAGTGAAAACTTCGTGCAGGCCAAAGATCGGCTCGGCAATCTTCTCGGCGTCTCGGAGACCCTGATCGAGCTGACCGCGGCGGCGGGCGTGGAAACCGCGGACACGCGCTTTATCGAGGCCGTGCAGGATGCGGCTGCCGCGGTCAGCAAGGCGTTCGAGGCGGCTGTGGCGCGCGGCGAAATTTCGCTCGACGATCTCTTCGATCAACACTATGTGCCCGTGCCGGGCAGCAATCCGCCGCAGTTCATGACGCGCTTTACGGCTTTCACCGACCGCGTCTTGCCGGCGATTCAGGAGCCGTTACTGAACCTGGATCCGCGAGTCGCATTCTGCGCCGCGATCGACGTGCGCGGTTATCTGCCGACGCACAATCTGAAGTTCTCGTTGCCGCAGCGTGACGATGTGGTGTGGAATATGGCCAATTGCCGCAACCGGCGCCTATTTAACGACCGTACCGGGCTTGCCGCCGGCTCGCATACCAAGAAGTTTCTGCTGCAAACATATCGCCGCGACATGGGGGGCGGCGAGTTTGTTTTGATGAAGGATGCGTCCGCGCCGATTTTTGTGCAGGGACAGCATTGGGGCGGCGTCAGAATCGGCTACCGGGTTTAGGGCACATTAAACCGTCGGCCTTTCCGCGATTGCAGCGCGGGCATCGAGGAAAGGCCACCGGGAACTCACGCCATCACGCCCATCTTTTTTCTCTCGGCCCGCTGCATGAAGTAATTCACCGCGATGACTCCGACAGTCACCACCGCAATGAACAAGGTGGCCAAAGCGTTCATCTCGGGATTCAGGCCCAACCTGACGCGCGAGAACACCACCAGCGGCAATGTCGTCGATCCAGGCCCGGACAGGAACGCGGACAACACCAGATCGTCGATCGACAGGGTAAAAGACAAGAGCCAACCCGACACGAGCGCCTGGGAAATCAACGGCAAGGTGATCGAGAAAAAGACGCGCAGCGGCGTCGCGCCGAGATCGAGCGCGGCTTCCTCGAGCGAAGGATGCAATTCCTTCACGCGCGATTGCACGATAATCGCCACATACGAAATGCACAGCATTACGTGGCCGATCCAGATCGTGAAAATGCCGCGCCCCGCCGGCCAGCCGAGCCACTTGGCCATTTCGATGAACAGCAACAGCAACGATATGCCCTGAATCACTTCGGGAATCACAAGCGGCGCGTTGATCATGCCGGTATACAGCGTGAAACCGCGAAAACGCCCCATGCGCGCGAGCACGAAACCCGCCCACGTGCCGATAATCACCGACGCAAACGCCGTCAGCACCGCCACCCTCAACGAAAGCCATGCGGCGGCGATCAGTTCGTCGTCGTGCAGCAATGCCGCATACCAGCGCGTCGAAAAACGCGTCCAGACGGTAACGAGCTGCGATTCGTTGAACGAATAGACGATCAGACTGACAATCGGCACATACAGAAACAGAAAGCCCAATGCCAGGGCGGTGAACTGCAGAATCCGGTTCGGCTTCATCAGCGTCTTTCCTCCATCGCCTTCGCCTGCGCGTACTGGAAAAACGCCATCGGCACCAACAGCAACAGCACCATCGCACACGTCACGGCCGAAGCCATCGGCCAATCGGCGTTATCGAAGAACTCGTTCCACATAACGCGGCCGATCATCAGCGTATTCGCGCCGCCGAGCAATTCCGGAATCACGTACTCGCCCACCGCCGGAATGAATACCAGCAGACAACCCGCGATAATGCCGTTCTTCGAAAGCGGCAAGGTGATCTGCCAGAACGCTTTCCACGGCTTTGCGCCGAGGTCGTATGCGGCTTCCAGCAGGGTCATGTCCATTTTCACGAGATGCGCGTAGAGCGGCATGACGAGAAACGGCAAGTACGAATACACCATGCCGATATAAACGGCGGTATTCGTGTGATACAGCTCGATCGGCGAATGAATCAGCCCCACCGACATGAGAAAATTATTCAGCAGTCCGTTGTTCTTCAGAATGCCGATCCACGCATACACGCGAATCAGGAACGACGTCCAGAACGGCAGCATGACGGCCATCATCAGTAGATTACGTCGCGCCGGATTCGAACGCGCGATGTAATACGCCATCGGATAACCGATCAGCAGGCACAGCAGCGTCGAAATTGCCGCCACCACGACCGAATTCACATAGGTCGCGAAATACAGGCTGTCCGTGACGAGAAACGCGTAATGCGACAAATCGAGCTTGATGCTGAGCGCGCCGTCCGCGAAGTTCGTCAGCTCCGTGTACGGCGGAATGCCAAGCTGCAAATCGGCAAAGCTGATCTTGACGACCAGCAGGAACGGCACCAGAAAAAACAGCAGCAGCCAGACGAAAGGGCCGGCCACCACCGCAGTGCGCCCGCTCAGGTTGAAGCGGCGCACGGGCCAGTCGAGCCACGAATTGAACGCGCGCCTCATGACGTCAGCACCACGCCGGCCGATGCGCTCCAGCGCACGTATACCTCGTCGCCCCACGTGGGCGGATCGATCTCGGTGAGCGCAAGGCTCGTCACGTTGGCGATCACGGTCTTGCCGCCGTCGAGCTTCACGTGATAGAGCGAGTAGCCGCCCATGTACGCGATGTTGGAGACGACGCCCTTGCCCCAGTTGAACGCGCCCTCGGGCGGCTTGCGCGTGAGCGCGATGCGCTCGGGCCGCACCGAGATCGTCACCGGCATGCCGAGCGGACCGGTAATGCCGTGGCTCACATAGAGCCGGCAGGTCAGATCGGGCGTTTCGATGAACACGTGATCGGGCTCGTCCTCGACCGTATGACCTTCGAACAGATTCGTCGAGCCGATGAACTCCGCCGAGAAGCGACTGTTCGGATACTCGTACACTTCGTGCGGCGTGCCGAGCTGCACGATCTCGCCTTCGCTCATGACGGCGAGGCGGCTCGCCATCGTCATCGCTTCTTCCTGATCGTGCGTCACCATGATGCAGGTCACGCCGACCTTGTCGAGAATGTTCACCAGTTCGATCTGCGTGCGCTGACGGATCTGCTTGTCGAGCGCGGACATGGGTTCGTCGAGCAGCAGCAGCTTCGGCCGCTTCACCAGCGAGCGCGCGAGCGCGACGCGCTGCTGCTGGCCGCCGGAGAGCTGATGCGGCTTGCGCTTCGCGAAACGGCCCATCTGGACGAGTTCGAGCGCCGTCTGCACGCGCTCCTTCAATTCGGCCTTCGGCACGCCCTCCTGCTTCAAACCGAACGCGACGTTCGACTCGACCGTCATGTGCGGGAAAAGCGCGTACGACTGGAACATCATATTGACCGGCCGCCGATACGGCGGCAGTTGCGCGAGGTCCTCGCCGTCGATCAGGATTTTGCCCGAGGTCACGGTTTCGAGCCCGGCCAGCATGCGCAGCAAGGTCGACTTGCCGCAGCCGGAACTGCCGAGCAGCGCGAACAGCTCGCCCTTCTTCACCGACAGATTGACCCCTTTCACGGCCACGGTTTCGCCGAACTTCTTCACGACGTCGACAACCTGCACGAAATTGTCGGCTGCGTCGCTGACCGCGGCGTTGCTGCCGGCGGGCGGCACGGCCGTCCGGTCCAGCGCGCCCGACTGCTCACTACTCATCACAATGCATTACTCCGGCGTTTGACGAACAAAGCCCCCGGTGAACAACCGAGGGCTTCTTGATGATGCCGACCCGTTCATTCCGGCCGCGGTCAGCGGCCGGACTTGAACTCGGTCCAGAGCCGCGTCTGCAGCCGTTGCACTTCGGGCGGCAGCGGCTTCAGCAGGAACAGCGTCTTGATGACGTCTTGCGGCGGATACACGGCCGGATCGTTCGCGACGTCCTTGTCCACGTATTTGCGCGCTTCGAGGTTCGCGCTCGGGTAGTACACGGCGTTGGTGATCGCGGCGTGCACTTGCGGCGTTTCGATGTAGTTGATCCACTCGAGCGCGGCTTCCTTGTTCTTCGCGTCCTTCGGAATCGCCATCACGTCGAACCAGACAGGGGCGCCGCCCTTCGGAATGTAATACTCGATCTTGTAGGGCTTCTTCGCTTCGAGCGCGCGATGTTTCGCGATCACGACGTCGCCCGACCAGCCGTAGGCGAAGCACACGTCGCCGCCGACCAGATCGTTGATATAGCCCGACGAGTTGAACTGCGTGATATACGGACGGATTTTCTTCAACATGGCGAGCGCGGCGCGATAGTCGGCCGGGTTCGTGCTCATCGGGTCCTTGCCGATGTAGTGCAGCGCGGCGGCGAACATCTGGTCCGGCGCGTCCAGCACGGAGACGCCGCAGGCCTTCAGCTTGGAGATGTTTTCCGGCTTGAAGAGAATGTCCCAGTTATCGAGCGGCACGTTCTTGCCGAGGATCTGCTGCGCTTTCGTGACGTTGTAGCCGAGTCCGGTCGTGCCGTAGGCCCAGGGCACCGTGAACTTGTTGCCCGGATCCGCGCCGGCGACGAGCGCCATCAGCGACGGGTCCAGATACTTGAGATTGGGCAGCTTCGACTTGTCGAGCGGCGCGAAAATGCCGGCCGCGATCTGCTTGCCGGCGTAATTGCTGGTCGGCACGACGATGTCGTAACCGGAATTGCCTGTCAGAAGCTTGGCTTGCAGCGTGTCGTCGCTGTCGTAGTTGTCGTACTTGACCTGAACGCCGGTCTGCTTGGTGAAGTTCGGAATGGTGTCCTTGGCGATGTAATCGGACCAGTTATACACGTTGAGCTGCGTATCTTTCGCTGCCGCCGTCAGCCACGGCGCCGCGCACAAGACCAGCGCAGCCACTTGCCCCACTACCCGTCTTTTCATTCCGTTCTCCGATCCAGACCGGTCCGAGCCGGCCGTCCTCACGCACGCCGCGATGCAGCGCCTATGCTGCGCCTGCGGCTCCCCTGAAAAACCCGAAAACTACCATTAATTATTGCGCGGACCAAAAAAAATGCCGCACTGTCGCGCAAACGGTACAGCGCAAGCCGCGCCGCCGGAAAATGGGCGCAATTTTAGCGGGTTATCGGCGCGTGTCTACCTGAAAAAAACCCCGGCGGGCCGGGCGCCGGCAAGGCGGCGGGCTGGCCGGCTATCCGGTGGGCATCGAGTATCGGGCGCGGGCTGGCCCGATGCAGGCTTGCAGCAAGCTTCGCGCGCGGATCGCGAGCCGGCGCGAAGCCGGACGACGGCGCACAATAGCTGACAGCACGTACGGCGGCGTGGGCCGCGGGCGTGGGCTTCGTGGGCTCAGTCGGCTCGGTTGGCCGGTTCAGGCTCGCCGGCAACCGTCTGCCGCCGCCGGGCAAACTGCAGCCCAATATCGCCCGCCGCGTGACGCCGGCACGTTGGCTGGCCGCCAACCGTCCCACCGGGCACAAGCCTTGCGAAATCAGGCCGTCCTTGACCTCAGGCATCCATGAACACGAATCCGTTCGCGCTGCGCCCAAACCGCCGTCGACGTCTGCCCGAAAGAGGCCCCGCGCACTGGTTCTCGTTCGTCGGCGCGGGCGCGCTCATCGCCGTCGGCTATATCGATCCCGGCAATTGGGCGACGGCGCTCGGCGCGGGCGCCGGCTACGGCTATCAACTGCTGGGCATGGTGGTGCTGTCGAGCCTGATGGCGATGCTGCTGCAATGGCTGTCGTCGCGGCTTGGCGTCGTCACCGGGCGCGACCTCGCGCAGGTTTGCCGCGAGCGTTCCGGGCGGCGCCGCACGATCTTTTTGTGGCTGACGAGCGAAGTGGCGATCATCGCCTGCGACGTCGCCGAGGTGGTCGGCAGCGCCGTCGCGTTGCAGTTGCTGCTCGGCGTTTCGCTGACGGTCGGCGTCCTGATGTCGGCGGTCTGCACGTTCGCGCTGCTCGCGCTCCAGCAGAAAGGCGGCCGCAAGCTGGAAGCGGTCATCGCCTCGCTGATCGGCTTCGTCGGCCTGTGCTTCGTGATCGAACTGGCGCTCGCGCGGCCCGACTGGCACGCAGCGCTCGCTGGTACCGCGCCGAGCGGCGCGCTGCTGCGCAACGCGGGCATGCTGTGGCTGGCGGCGGGCATCGTCGGCGCGACGGTGATGCCGCACAACCTCTATCTGCACTCGTCGCTCGTCAAGCACCATGCGCCGGACCACAGCGACGCGCAGATCCGGGCCGCGCTGCATGTCGTCAATATCGACACCATCGGCTCCCTTCTGTTTGCTTTCGTGATCAATGCGGCACTGCTGATCGTCGCGGCGGCGGTGTTTTACTCGAGCGGCCACCGCGACGTCACGGATCTCGCGGACGCCCATCGTCTGATCGCGCCGCTCCTCGGCACGCGCTGGGCGGGCATTCTGTTCGCGGCCGCCCTGCTCGCGTGCGGCCTCAGCGCGACCGTCACGGGGACGCTGGCGGGCCAGGCGGTGATGGAGGGCTTTCTGCAACTGCGTCTGCCGCGCTGGAAGCGCGCGCTGCTCACCCGCGCGCTCGCAATCGGACCGGCGCTCGTCGCGGTGACGATGTTCGGCCAGGAAGGCTCGAACCAGTTGCTGGTCGCAAGCCAGGTGGTGCTGAGCCTGCAATTGCCGCTCGCCGTCGTGCCGCTGATCCGCTATGCATCCGATGCCCGCCTGATGCGCGGCTGGCGCGTGCACGGCGTGCCGCTCGTGCTGGCGTGGCTGTCGGCGGGCTTCATCATCCTGCTCAACGGCGCGCTGCTGTGGCAGGTGGCGTTCGGCAGTTGATACGCGCACTCGCACGGCGGCGGCGACCCGTTCGCCCGTGGTTGCCGCGCACCCGCGGCCCTACAAGCCTCGCGCCGTTTCGCTCGCGCGCCCTCGCCCTGGACGACAGCCCATGCCTCCTGTTTCCTTCTGCCTCGCGCGTCTTGTTGCTTCACTCAATCGCATCACCGACCGCGCCTTCATGACGCAACGCCGCGCGCCCCGGCACGTCGGCCGCGGCAGACTCGCGGGCGCTCTCGCGGTGCTGGCCTTGTTGAGCGCGCACTCAGGCGACGCGGCCGCCACGGTCGCGCTGCTGCAGCCGGCGCGCATCGCCGCCGCCAACGAGCCGCTGCAGCTCACACTGCTCTATTCCGCCGACGACGCCACCCCGCTCACCGTCACCGTTCCGTACACCTTGCGCGTGAACCTGAGCGGCGGCGAACAATCCCCGCGGCCGCTCGAACTCGCACGCGAGGCGGGCGTGCCCGACACGCTGCGTCTGCGGCCGGGCCAGTTCCGCAAGGTGCGCTTTACGGCGCCCTGGCCGGACGCGGCGCGCGGCGAAGTGCGCATCGACCCGCTGGGTTTCGACGCTTCGCCCGCGCTCGTCGTCATCAATCGCGGCCGCGACCAGGACGCGATCGCACAGGCCGAGCGCAGCGAAGCGCACGCGAGCACGCCCGCGCAGGCCGCGGCGACGGCCGCGGTGCTCGACGGCCCCTCGGGCGACGCAATCTCCCCGCCAGGCGACTCGCTGTCGACGACCGGGCGCGGCGTGTTCGCTCACCTCTCCTACTACGAGCCGGTGTACTTTGCCGCCGGCCACAACGGCGACACGAATGCGCGGCTGCAGTTGAGCTTCAAGTATCGCCTGCGTATTCCGGACGACCTGCGCTCCAAAGCGTTCACCGACAACCTGTACTTCGCCTATACGCAGACGTCGGTATGGGACCTCTCCGCGGCTTCGCGGCCGTTTCGCGACACGACGTATTCGCCGCAGTTGTTCTATTACGTGCCGGACACAGGCTGGCGCAGCCCGTTCTTCACGAGGATGGGGTTCGCCGCCGGCGTCGCGCATGAATCGAACGGCAAAGGCGGAAACAATTCGCGCAGCATCAACATGCCCTTTATCCGCCCCACATGGGAATTCGGCGATCTGACGGCGAACCATCTGACGGTGTCGCCGAAGATCTACTACTACTTCGGCACAAAGAACAACCCCGATATTGCAGCCTATCGCGGCTACGTCGACCTGCTCGTCAAATACGGCAGCCCGGACGGCTGGCAACTCGCCACCACGCTGCGCAAAGGCACGAAGCACTGGTACGGCAGCGTCGACACGCAATTCACCTATCCGCTCGCGAAGCTCATCGGCAGCGCGTGGGGCGGCTATCTGTGGATCGGCTATTTCAACGGCTACGGCGAGGATCTGCTCGACTACAACAACCGTCAGCACTGGATGGCGCGGATCGGTTACAGCATTGCGCGATGAAGTGGCGGGGGCGAGTGCGCGGCTCGGCGCACCTGGGCTCGCGCCGCGTATCGGTTAACATAGCGGAACTCCGCTTTCCTGCTGCAAGGTTTCCGATGGCTTCCAATCTTCATGCTCTTCCCGACAGCCCCTGCATCGGCGTGTGCTCGACCCTTTTCGACGAAGTCTGCAAGGGCTGCGGCCGCACGGCCGGCGAGGTATCCAACTGGGTGTTCATGAGCGACGAAGAAAAGCGCGCCGTGTGGACGCGCATCGAGCAGGAAGGCACGGCCATGCGCTTTCAGAACGACAGGCTGTGAGACATTCGCCGGGCGCCGCTTCAGACGTCCCGGCATAGCCGCCTGCAGGCTTAGTTCATGCGCTGGCCCGCGTCGTCAGAAGCGCATGCCGACGCCAAGCCCCACCACCACCGGATCGATGCTCACGCGGCCAAGCGGCTGGCCGCCGAGCGACGCGTCCGTGTGCATCCATATTTTCTTGATGTCCGCGTTGACGAACAGCGTCTTCGTGACCTGCACGTCGACGCCCGCCTGCAACGCCGGACCGAAGCTGTGATTGCGGATCGACACCGGCTGCCCGCCCGCGTGCAGGCCGTTGTTGTAGAACAGCGTGTAGTTCATCCCCGCGCCGACGTAGGGGCGCACGCGCCCGGCGTGATTGAAGTGATATTGCAGCAGCAAGGTCGGCGGCAGCACATTCACGCCGCCCAACCCACCGATGCTCGACGTCAGTTGATGCCGCGAAGTCGCGAGAATCAGTTCGACGCCGAGGTAATCGCGGATCATGTAGGTCAGATCCAGCTCGGGCACGGTCGCGTTGTTCACGTCGGTGTTCAGCGTGGACAGCGCGCCTGTCGTCGAGACGCTCGGCATGATGCTGATCGCGCGCAGACGCACGAGCACGTCGCCGGCGTGAATGCCGCTCATCGCGTCGTCGCCGGCGGCATTCGCCTCTGCATGGACCTCAGTCGTCAACGCGGCCGCGCAAAACATGGCCGAGGCCACAACGGCAGCCCTGACTGTGTTGCTGAGCAAGAGTTTCATTTGCTTCCCCGAATAGTGGTGATGTGCGTGGATTGTCGAAGCTGCGGCCGGGCGGCCGTTTGACGCCCATCAACCGAGCGAGAACGCCCAGCGGCCTGCGACAGCCGGTCGCATCACGCCGGTCAGCAGCAGTTCGATCAGGTCGTGCACGCTGCGAATGGCCGAGCCGAACGGCAGCGCTTCCTTGCCGCGGAAAAAGAGGCCGTTTGCCACGTCGCCGCGCAGCGCCGCGGCAAGCCGCGTGTCGATGCAGAAGTGGCCGAACTTCTCCACGCCGTCGCGCCAGCCGCACACGCTCAGACACTCGAGCACGGTCGGGCACGCATGCCTGAGCGCGCCGACCTTCTCGCGAATCCGCGCCTCGTGCCGCAAATAGCGCGTGAGCCATGGCGTTTTCACGGCACGCGCCGGCAAGCCGGTCACACTGATGAATTCGACGATGTCTTCCGGGGCCGCCTCAGCCAGCACGCGCTTGAAGTTGGGATGCGCATCGCCTTCCTCGGTCACGGCGAACGGCGTGCCCAGCTGCACGCCGTTCGCGCCGGCGTCGAGCAGCCTGCGCACGGCCTCGTGGCTATTGATGCCGCCCGCGAGAATCAACGGCACGTCCCGGCGATCGAGTCCGAGCGAGACAAACACGGCGCCCAGTTCCTCGATAATGCGCATGAAGTCGAAGCGCGGGTCGTTCATATCCGCGATGTTGCTCACGCCGAGATGCCCGCCCGCATGCGCGGGGTGTTCGATCACGACCGCGTCCGGCAAACGGCCTTTCTTCATCCACTTCTTGAGCACGAGTGAGACGCCGCGGCTATCCGACAGAATCGGAATCAGCGCGATGTCGTGGCCTTGCGTCATCTCCGGCAAATCGAGCGGCAAGCCTGCGCCCATCACGATCGCGTCCGCGCCGCTTTCGCAGGCGACGCGCACGTAATCCGCCTGCGCGCTGACCGCCTTCATCACGTTGACGGCGATCATGCCGCGGCCTTCGCTGAGTGTCTTCGCCGCATGGATTTCGCGCGCGAGGGCCGTAAGATTCGCCTCGTCCAGCGTGGCGCGTTCGGGCGACTGGCGGCAGCGTTCAACGAGATCGGGATGGTGATGCCGCAGGTCGATGCTGGCGATGGTGCCGAGCGCGCCCTCGCGCGCGACGCTACCCGCGAGCCGGTGTGCGGAGACACCGACGCCCATGCCGCCCTGCACGATCGGCAGTAGCGAGCGGCCGCGAATAACGAGTGGGGACAACGAATGTGAATGGAGCATGGCTGACCCGACGGACGATTGGCAAAGCGTGGATCATCGTCCGTCGGGGGCAGCCGGGGTTGCGTCAGGTCAACCGGCTGGCGAATGCAGGCGCCGCGTCTGTGTCGCGCTTGACGCCGGTCATGCTTATCAGACTTTGAATTGCATCGACTTGAGTTCGAGATATTCCTCGAGGCCGTAGATGCCGTTCTCGCGTCCAAAGCCCGACTGCTTGAAGCCGCCGAACGGCGCGGCCATATTCCACGCGCCGCCGTTGATGTCAACCTGGCCCGTGCGCATGCGGCGCGCGACGCGCTGCGCGCGCTCGTCGCTGCCGGCCCATACCGCGCCGCCGAGTCCATACAGCGAATCGTTGGCAATCCGAATCGCTTCTTCTTCGTCCTTATAGGTGAGAATGGTCAGCACCGGGCCGAAGATTTCCTCTTGCGCGATGGTGGCTTTCGGATGCACGCGGCCGAACACCGTCGGCTTGACGAAGAAGCCTTTGGTCAAGCCGTCCGGCAGTCCCGCGCCGCCTGTCACGAGCTCGGCGCCCTCTTCGATACCCTTCGCAATGTACTGCTGCACGCGCGCCTGCTGCGCCGCCGACGCCAACGGTCCAAGGCGCGTTTTTTCGTCGCGCGGATCGCCCGGTGCATAGCTGTCGGCCGCCTGTTTCGCGAGCGCACGCGCTTCGTCGTAGCGGGCTTCGGGCACCAGCATGCGCGTGTGCGCGGAGCACGTCTGCCCGGAGTTCAGGAAGCACGCGCTGACCGTGCCTTTGACGGCGGCGGCGAAATCGGCGTCGTCGAGAATGACCGACGCCGACTTGCCGCCCAGTTCGAGCGCGACCCGCTTGATCGTCGCGGACGCCAGTTCGGACACGCGTTTGCCGGCGCGCGTCGAGCCCGTGAACGACACCATGTCGACCGATGGATGGCTCGCCAGGATTTCGCCGACCACCGGCCCGTAACCGCTGACGAGATTGAATACGCCGGCGGGCAGCCCGGCTTCGCGAATCGCCTCCGCGAGGACGAACGCATTGAGCGGCGCGATCTCCGAGGGCTTGAGCACGACCGTGCAGCCGGCCGCGAGCGCCGCGGCGACCTTCAGCGTGATCTGGTTGAGCGGATAGTTCCAGGGCGTGATCGCCGCGACCACGCCGACCGGCTCGCGCACGACGAGCGAATTGCCGACGCGCTCCTCGAATTCGAAGCTCCCGGCAAGCCTGGCGTACGCGTTCCAGTTATAGACGGGACTGCCCACCTGGATTGCGCGCGCGAGCTTGAGCGGCATACCGACTTCGCCGGCGATGAGCGCGGCCAGTTCCTCGGTGCGCGCTTGCAGATTGGCCGCGATGCGTTTGAGATACTCGCCGCGCGTAGCAGCGGGCGTCGCTGCCCAGCCGTCGAACGCCACGCGCGCCGCGGCAATCGCGCTTTCGGCATCCGCCTCGACGCCTTCGGGGATGCGCCCCATGAGTTCCTCGGTGCCGGAATCGATCACGTCGATCGTGCCCGTGCCGCAGGGCGCGATCCATTTGCCGTCGATATAGAGGGTGTCGCAGGTCTTCATGATTCGGCCCTGGCGTCGGATGATGGTGGTTCTATTCTAACCAGCGCGGGACTAAGAGATTGGGGGCGCCGGCGGGCGCGAGCCGGCCGAATGAAAAAAGCCCGCTTCGACGAAGCGGGCTTTGCGTTCCAGAATACGGACCTGGATTCGGCCAGGCGGACTTTACTGCACCCCCTGGCTCGCCAGAAAGTCCTCGTAATTCCCGCCAAAGTCGTTCAGCGTGCCGTCCGTCTTCACTTCGATGATCCGGTTCGCGAGCCCGCTCACGAACTCGCGGTCGTGCGAGACGAAAATCAGCGTGCCTTCGAACTTGTCGAGCGCGATCTGCAGCGACTCGATGGATTCCATATCCATGTGATTGGTCGGCTCGTCCATCATCAGCACGTTGTGGCGGCCGAGCATGAGCTTGCCCCAGATCATGCGGCCCTTCTCGCCGCCCGAGAGCACTTTCACCGATTTGCGGATGTCGTCGGCATTGAAAAGCAGCCGGCCGAGCGTGCCGCGCACCATCTGCTCGTCGTCGCCTTCCTTGCGGTAGGCGTCGATCCATTCCATCAGCGTGACGTCGTCGGGAAACTCCTCGTAGGTGTCCTGCGGCATGTAGCCGATGTTTGCGTTTTCCGCCCACTTCACCGTGCCGTGATCGAGCTGCAGATTACCGAGCAGCGAGCGCAGCAGCGTGGTCTTGCCTGCGCCGTTTTCGCCGATGATCGCAATGCGCTCGCCCGGCTGCACGCTGATGCTGAAGTTGTTGAAGATAGTGCGCTCGTACTTCTTCGAGATGCTTTCCGCGACCACCGCAATGTTGTGCAGCTTCTTCTCGAACTCGAAGCGGATAAACGGATTCTGCCGCGACGACGGCTTGAATTCCTCGATCTTGATCTTGTCGATCATCTTCAGACGGCTGGTGGCCTGGCGCGCCTTCGACTTGTTCGCCGAGAAGCGGCGCACGAAGTCCTGCAGGTCGGCCACGCGCTCCTTCGCCTTGGCGTTGGCGGCCTGCTGGCGCTCGCGCGCCTGCGTGCTCGCGAGCATGTAGTCGTCGTAGTTGCCCGGGTAGACCTTCAGCGTGCCGTAGTCCATGTCCGCCATGTGCGTGCAGACCTGGTTCAGAAAGTGACGATCGTGCGAAATGATGATCATCGTCGAGTTGTACTGGTTCAGCACGTCTTCCAGCCAACGGATCGAGTTGATGTCCAGGTTGTTGGTCGGTTCGTCGAGCAACAGCACGTCCGGCTTCGAGAACAGCGCCTGCGCGAGCAGCACGCGCAGTTTCCAGCCCGGCGCGACGTTGCTCATGGGCCCGTTGTGATCTTCAATGGCAATGCCGATGCCGAGCAGCAGTTCGCCCGCGCGCGCTTCGGCCGTGTAGCCGTCGTACTCCGCGAACTTCGCTTCGAGCTCGGCGGCGTGCATGTAGTCGTCGTCGGTCGCGTCGGGGTTCGCGTAGATTGCGTCGCGCTCGGTCATGGCGGCCCACATTTCAGTGTGGCCCATCATCACGACGTCGAGCACGCGCACGTCTTCGTACGCGAACTGGTCCTGGCGCAATTTGCCGAGGCGCACGTTCGGCTCGAGCATGACGTTGCCCGAGCTCGGCTCCAGGTCGCCACCGAGAATTTTCATGAAGGTGGATTTACCGCAGCCGTTCGCACCGATCAGGCCATAGCGGTTCCCTTCCCCGAATTTGACCGAGATGTTCTCGAAGAGGGGCTTCGGCCCGAATTGCATGGTGATATTGGCAGTAGACAGCACGGCGCGTCCCTTTGAATGTGATATCGGCGAAAAACCCAATATTTTAGCAGGTTTCCGGAATTCAACCCGGTGCCGATCCAACCTGCCGCGCGGCGTGCTACTGGCGGGCGTCGCCGCGCGGCGTCTGCAGAATGTCGATAAACGCCGAAAAGTCGGCCTCGCCCAGTCCCATGGCGGCGCCGAGCCGCAACAACTGCTGCACCGTCGATGCAACCGGCATCGGCGTGCCGGTCTCATAGGCCGTGGCGGCGACGGTATCGACGTCCTTCTGGAACGTGCGCAACGCGCCGATCGGCGCAAAGCCGCCTTGCGTCATGCGCGGCACGAAGCTTTGCAGCAGCACCGAATCGGCCCAACCGCCCGCGAGCGCTTCGGGGAGCCTCGCGGCGTCGATGCCGCTGCGCGCGGCAAGGCTCACCGCCTCGGCAATCGCCGCGATGGTCGCGGTGACGATCGTCTGATTGCAGAGCTTGGCGGTCTGGCCCGCGCCGACGTCGCCCATGTGGGTCACCCGCGCCGCGTAGGCGGCGAGCAAGGGCCTGACGGCCTCGACATCGGCCGTGGCGCCGCCCGCCATCACCGCGAGCGTGCCGGCCTCGGCGCCCGCCACGCCGCCTGATACAGGGGCGTCGATCCAGCCGATCGGCGCGGTGGCGGGTGTTGCGGGGGTGTTCGCTGGCGCCGCTGAGCTCGCTGAGCTTGCCGGCGCTGCCGAAACCGCGGCTTCTCGCCCGGTTGCGGCCAGCGCGGCGCCGGCTTCAGGCGCAGCGCCCGCGCCCGCGCGCAACGCCGATTCTCCGGCCGGTTCTCCGCTCATTTTTCCGCTCGTTTCCCCAGTCA
This sequence comes from Paraburkholderia phenoliruptrix, assembly GCF_902859825.1. Lineage (GTDB taxonomy): Bacteria > Pseudomonadota > Gammaproteobacteria > Burkholderiales > Burkholderiaceae > Paraburkholderia > Paraburkholderia phenoliruptrix. Next base: position 94,805 of record NZ_CADIKB010000023.1, read on the forward strand.
ACTCCGCCGCCCGCCGCGCCAACGCGCGCGTCGCCGCGGGCGGAATGCTCGAATGATCGACGATCCAGCGAACCCGGCGCGGCGCGGAGTCTCCGCCCGCATCGAGCAGCCCTGCCGGGCCGAACACGGTTTGCTCGACCGCCGCGGCATCCGCGAGACACAGCAGCACCGCGTCGCAGCGCCCGGCGAGTTCGCGCGGCGTATCGACGACCTTCGCGCCGTGCGCCGCGAGCGCCTCCGCCTTCGCCCGCGTGCGATTCCACACGTGCACCGTGTGCCCCGCGCGCAGCAGATGCCGGATCATCGGCGCACCCATCAGACCCGGACCGCAAAACCCAATTTCCACTTTCGAACCTCGTCGCGTTCAGATTGCATCGGACGGACATCATAACGGCGCGGCGCGAGGCGCGGCATGCCGGCCATGCGGGACATAAAGGACATAGCGGGCATGCGGCGTGCGACATCACGCGCTCATGCAGCGGCCGTGTGTGAGCGGCCGCGTTTCCTATACTTTCTGAACGCCAACGAAGATCAAAGGAGAAACCTCATGTCAGACCACGTCTACAAGCAGATCGAACTGACCGGCTCATCGACGAAATCGATCGACGACGCCATCAGCACCGCCATCGCCAAGGCGTCGAAAACGCTGCGCAACCTGCACTGGTTCGAGGTGACGGAAACGCGGGGCCAGATTGAAAACGACCGCGTCGCTTACTGGCAAGTGACGATCAAGGTCGGCCTGCGCATCGACGATTGACGCCGTCCGGGCGCGGCACGCGGCATCGCCGCATCGCACGAATCAGACAAAAAGAGCTGCGTTTCCCTACAAAGGGACGCAGCTCTTCCGTCATCAAGGCGGGAGCAGACGATCCCGCCAGGCGTTGTCCGCTTACTTCGGCAGCGAACCGTCCACGCCTTCGACGTACCAGTTCAGACGCTGCAGTTCCGGATCGGTGAGCGTCTTGCCGGCCGGCACCTTCACCGTGCCGGACTGATCCTTGATCGGGCCGGAGAACACGTCCCACTTGCCGCCCGCGAGTTCGTCGCGCTTCGCGGCCACCTTCTTCTGCGCGTCGGCCGGAATCGCCGAGCTATTCAGATCTTCGAGATCGACGGCTTTCTGCGGAATGCCCCACCACACCGGATCGTTCTTCCATTTGCCGTCGAGCACCTGCTGGATCGCCGCGTCGTAGTACACGCCCCAGTGCGCCACGACGGAGCCGAGATGCGCGTTCGGGCCGAACTTCTTCATGTCCGAATCCCAGCCGAACGCGTGCACGTGCTTTTCGGACGCGGTGGCGAGCGTCGCGCTCGAGTCGGTGTTCTGCAGCAGCACGTCGGCGCCCTGCCCGATCAGCGTTTCGGCGGCCTGCTTTTCCTTGCCCGGGTCGAACCAGCTGTTGATCCAGATGACCTTGGTGTGCACCTTCGGATTCACCGAGCGCGCGCCGAGCGTGTACGCGTTGATGTTACGCACCACTTCCGGAATCGGCACCGAGGCGACGAAGCCGAGCGTGTTCGTCTTCGTGACATAGCCCGCGGCGACGCCGGCCAGATACGCGCCCTGATACATGCGCACGTCGTAGGTACCGAAGTTCGGCGCCTTCTTGTAGCCGGTCGCGTGCAGGAAGACCGTGTCCGGGAAATCCTTCGCGACTTTCAGCTCGAAATCCTGATAGCCGAAGCTCGTCCCGATGATGACCTTGTTGCCCTTGTTCGCCAGATCGCGGAACACGCGCTCCGAGTCCGCCGATTCGGGCACGTTCTCGACGCGCGTGATCTTGATCTTGTTGCCGAACTTCGCTTCGGCTTCCTTCGAGCCCTGGTCGTGCGCGAAGGTCCAGCCGGCATCGCCCGGATTGCCGAGATAGACGAACGCGACGCCCGGCGCGTCCGCGGCCTGCGCCGATTGCGCGAGCGGCGCGGTAACGGCCGCAGCGAGCGCGAGCGAGGCGGCGCCCCATGCGAAAGCGGTCAGCAGATTTCTTTTCTTCATGTTTTCTCCTGTCGTGTTGATCCAGTCATTGAAACTTTGGCCATGAACGCGGCGCGTCAGCCCGCCGAGAAAAACGGCTTGCCGAGCGACGCCGGCGCATTGAGGCGAATCGTGTTCGGGTTGCGTGAAATCAGCACCAGCACGACGACCGTCGCGACATACGGCAGCATCGCGAGAAACTGCGTCGGCACGGGCACGCCGATCGCCTGCGCGTAGAACTGCAGGCCCGTCACCGCGCCGAACAGCAGCGCGCCGATCAGCAGGCGTCCGGGGCGCCACGTCGCGAACACGACGAGCGCGAGCGCGATCCAGCCGCGGCCCGAGGTGAGCTGTTCCTGCCAGAGGTGCAGATTGACGATCGAGTAATAGCCGCCCGCGAGCCCCGCCATGCCGCCGCCGAACGCGACCGCGCCGTAGCGCACGCCGACCACCGGAAAGCCCACTGAATGCGCGACCTGCGGCGATTCGCCGACCGAGCGCAGCACGAGCCCCGCGCGCGTGCGATACAGAAACCAGCCGATCACCGCGAACATCACGAACGCGAGGTAATCGAGCGGCGTAAGACTGAAGAGCGCCGGCCCGAGCACCGGAATCTTCGAGAGACCGGGAATGGCCCATGTGTCGATGCTGGCGCGCACGGCCGCCGACGTATACGGTTTGCCCACATACGCAGAGAGCCCGATGCCGAAGATGGTCAGCGAGAGACCCGTGGCGACCTGGTTGGCGAGCATGGTCAGCGTGAGGAACGCGAACAGCAGCGACATGGCGAGCCCCGCGCCGATGGCGGCCAGCACGCCGAGCCACGGGCTGCCGGTGATCGCGGTGACCGCGTAGCCGGTTACGGCGCCCATCAGCATCATGCCCTCCACGCCGAGGTTGAGGACGCCCGACTTTTCGGCGACGAGTTCGCCCGCGCCCGCGAACATCAGCGGAATCGCGGCGGTGACGGCGCTCGAGGTGAGCGCGCTGGCTTGTTGAATATCCATGGAATGCGGCGGCTAAATGGTAGCGGCAGGAGCCGAACGGTGAACGGGTCAGTGCGCTTGCGCGGCCACGGAGCGCCGGCGCACGCGGTAATTGACGAACAGGTCGGCGCCGAGCAGGCAGAACAGCAAGAGCCCCTGGAACACGCCCGAGAGCGCCTGCGGCAGTTGCATCGACGTCTGCACGGCCTCCCCGCCGAGATACAACAGCGCCATCAGCAGGCTCGCGAGCACGATGCCGAGCGGATGCAGCCGTCCCACGAACACGACGATGATCGCCGTGAAGCCGTAACCCGGCGACCAGGTGGCCTGCAACTGGCCGATCGGCCCGGCGATCTCGCCCATGCCGGCTAGACCGGCGAGTCCGCCGCTGATGAGGAGCGACATCCAGATGGTCTTCTTGTCGGAGAAGCCCGCGTAGCGCGCGGCGAGCGGCGCGAGACCGCCGACGTTCATCCGGTAGCCGGCGAAACTCTTCCTCATGAAGAGCCAGACGAGCGGAATCGCGATGAGTGTGATGAACACGGACGCGTTCAGCCGCGTGCCGCGCAGCCACTTCCAGTGCCAGTCGCCGTAAAGCGTCGGATAGAGCGCGTCGCCGCTGAACATTTCCGACAGTGGAAAGTTCATGCCCTGCGGATCGCGCCACGGACCGCTCACGAGATAGATCAGCAACTGCGTCGCCACATAGGTAAGCATCAGGCTCACGAGAATTTCGTTGGTGTTGAAACGGCTTTTCAGCAGCGCGGGAATGGCCGCCCACACCATGCCGCCGATCACGCCGGCCAGCATCATCAGAAACAGGATCCACCAGCCGGTGGCCTGATCGAAATAGATCGCCACGCCGCTTGCGGCAATGCCGCCGAGCAGCATCTGCCCTTCGGCACCGATATTCCAGACGTTCGCGCGATAACCGATTGCAAGGCCGAGGCCGATCAGGCACAGCGGCGAAGCCTTCAGCAGAAGCTCCGACCAGCCGTTCACGCTCGACAGCGGTTCGATGAAAAACGCATGCATGGCCTGCAGTGGATCGCGGCCGACGAGGCCGAAGATCGCGAAACCGATGGCGAGCGTCAGCAACGCGGCGATCAGCGGCACGGCGAGCTGCATGGTGCGCGACGGGGTGGTGCGCGCTTCGAGTCGATACGGAAGAATCATGGGTAGCGTGGTTATTGTCCGGTTCTTGTACGGGGCGCCGGCGGGCTCAGACGTGCGCCGGATGCCCGGCTGAAGGCGCCGTGCCCTCGCGGCCGCCGAAGAGGCCCGCCATCCAGCGGCCGATTTCCTCGGCGTTGGTCGCGCCCGTGGCGCGCACCGGCGAGAGCCTGCCGCCCGCGAGCACCGCAATGCGGTCGCAGATGTCGAAGAGCTCCTCCAGTTCCTCGGAAATCACGAGGATCGCCACGCCGCGCGCCGACAGATCCAGCAACTGCTGGCGAATGAAGGCCGCGGCGCCGACGTCGACGCCCCATGTCGGCTGCGCGACCACCAGCACCTTCGGTGCCTGGAGAATCTCGCGGCCCACGATGTACTTCTGCAGATTGCCGCCCGACAGACTCTGCGCGAGCGCTTCGGCGCCGCCGCAACGCACGTCGAAGGCTTCGATGCAGCGCTTTGCAAACGCGCGCATCGCGCCCGCCCGGATCCAGCCCGAACTCACCATCTTCTGACGATGCGCGGTCAACAGCGCGTTTTCGGAGAGCGTCATCGCCGGCACGGCGCCGCGGCCAAGCCGCTCTTCCGGCACGAAGCCGAAGCCGAGCGCGCGCCGCGCGCCCGCGCCGAGGCGCCCCGCGGGCTTGCCGCAGATCCTGATGGCGTCGGCCGGCTGCCGGCTCGCGCCGCGCTTTTCGCCCGACAGCGCCGACAGCAATTCCGCCTGGCCATTGCCCGATACACCGGCAATGCCGAAAATTTCGCCCGCGTGCACGGCAAACGAGACATTGTCGAGCGACGTGCCGAACGGGTCGTCGCTCGTCACGGATAACGCCTTGACGTCGAGCAGCACCTCGCCTGGATTGTGCTCGCGGCGCGTGTAGTCCGGCAGCGAATGGCCGACCATGAGTTGCGCGAGCGACGCGTGCGTTTCCTCTTTCGGCTTCACGTGGCCGGTCACACGGCCGCCGCGCATAACCGTCGCGGTGTCGCACAGTTCCTGGATTTCGTCGAGCTTGTGGCTGATGTACAGAATGCTGCAGCCTTCCGCGGCGAGGCGGCGCAGCGTCGCGAAGAGCTTGCGCACGGCCTGCGGCGTGAGCACGGACGTGGGTTCGTCCATGATGAGAAGACGCGGGTTCTGCAACAGGCAGCGCACGATCTCCACACGCTGGCGTTCGCCGACCGTCAGGCTATGCACGTGGCGCTGCGGGTCGATGTCGAGGCCGTAATCGGCCGATACTTCGCGGATGCGTTTTGCAAGCGCCTTGAGGTCGAACGGCTCGTCGAGCGCGAGCGCGATGTTCTCCCCGACCGTGAGCGTCTCGAACAGCGAAAAGTGCTGAAACACCATGCCGATGCCGAGCTTGCGCGCCGCCGCCGGGCTCGCGATCTCGAGCGTCTCGCCTTCCCACTGGATTTCGCCCGCGTCCGGCCGCACCGCGCCGTAGATGATCTTCATCAGCGTGCTCTTGCCCGCGCCGTTTTCGCCGAGCACCGCGTGGATCTCGCCCGGCGCGACGATCAGTGTGACGTCGTCGTTGGCTCGCACGGCCGGATATTGTTTGCTGATGCCCTTGAGCATCAACCGCGGCGCCGCCTGTTCCGGCCGGGGTGCCGTCCCGCGTGCCGGCTGCGCGGCAGCGCCGTCGCTATAAAAAGAGTCGCTCATGTGATTCCGTCATGCGTCAGTAAAGCCGGTTGGGTACGTTCGTCGCGTTGCGCCCCGACGATCCGTCACCACAACCGGATGACAATACCTAATTCGCCCCGCTCAGTCGAGCCGACAAAATTCGCGGAAAGCCCCGCCACAGCAAGCTCTGCGGGTATGCCTCCCTTGACGCCGCTTTTCGTTCATATTAAAACGCATATACCCCACCACCCCGTCGATCAGCCAGAACATATATTTCGGAGAAGTCATGAGTCAGCAACGCGAGGCGATCGATACCTATCTTTTACGCGTCTTGCACACCTTGTTGATGGAGCGCAGCGTCACGCGCGCGGCCGTCAAACTCAATCAATCGCAGCCTGCGATCAGCGCCGCGCTGCGCCGCCTGCGCGACATCACCGGTGACCCGCTGCTCGTGCGCGGCAAGTCGGGCATGGTGCCGACCGAATATGGCCTGCGCCTGCTCGAACCGGTGCAGAACGCGCTGCGGGAAATCGAACGCATCAAGTTCCAGCAACACAACTTCGATCCGGCGACGTCGATCCGCTGCTACCGGATCGGCTGCCCGGATTATCTCAACGTGCTGTTCGTGCCGACGGTGGTCGAGCGATTCCGTCAGGCGGCGCCGAACGCGACGCTCGAATTTCATTCGCTCGGCCCCGCGTTCGACTACGAACTGGCGCTCGAGGACGGCAAGCTCGACATCGTCGTCGGCAACTGGCCGGAGCCGCCCGAGCAGCTGCATCTGTCCAACCTGTTCGTCGACCAGATTGTCTGCCTGATGAGCAACACGCACCCGTTCGCCAAGCGCGGCGGCCTCACGCTCGACCAGTACCTGAACGCCCCGCATCTAGCGCCCACTCCGTATTCAGTCGGCCAGCGCGGCGCGATCGACGTGCATCTCGCGCGCGAACGCCTGAAACGCCACGTGGTCGTCACGCTGCCGTACTTCAATCTCGCGCCGTACGTGCTGATCAAATCGGATCTGATCTTCACGACGACGCGCCTTTTCGCCGATTACTACGCGAAGTTCCTGCCGCTCACCGTGGTGCCCGCGCCGCTCGACTTCCCGCCCATGCAGTACTACCAGCTCTGGCACGAGCGCGTCCATTATTCGGACGAAGTGCGCTGGCTGCGCAGCCTCGTCGCCGAAGCGACCAGAACGCTGATCGACAAGCCTTGATGCCGCCGCGCCGGGCGTCGCCGCGGGCGCGTGCGTGCAACGGCTCGCAGGAGCGCCCGCGGCACGCCGCACCGCGCCTTACGCCGCGGCTTCGTCAAGCGTTTGCGCCAGCCGGTTATGCCGCTCGATGACCGGTCCCAGTTCCAGCGTCGTCAACTGCCCGTCCCGCACCACGACCTTGCCGCCGATCACGCTATGACTCACCTGCGACGGCGCGCAGAACACCAGCGCCGCCACCGGGTCGTGCAACGCGCCGGCAAAGAGCGGCTGACGCAGATCGAACGACACGAAGTCCGCCGCCATGCCGGGCGCGAGCGCGCCGATGTCGTCGCGATTGAGCACCCTGGCGCCGCCGAGCGTGGCAATCTCCAATGCTTCGCGGGCGGTCATCGCATCCGGGCCGAAACCGACGCGCTGCAACAGCAACGCCTGGCGCACTTCGGCAACCATCTGCGCGCCGTCGTTCGACGCCGAGCCGTCCACGCCGAGGCCGACCGGCACACCCGCGCGCCGCATCCGCCCGACTGGCGCGATGCCGGACGCAAGCCGCATGTTCGAGCACGGACAATGCGCGACGCCCGTGCCCGTGCGCGCAAAGAGTTCGATGCCGGCATCGTCGAGCTGCACGCAGTGCGCGTGCCACACGTCGCGCCCGACCCAGCCCAGATCTTCTGCATATTGCGCGGGTGTCATGCCGAATTTCTCGCGGCTATAGGCAATGTCGTTGCTGTTCTCGGCGAGATGCGTATGCAGCGACACGCCATAGTGCCGCGCCAGCACCGCCGACTCGCGCATCAGGTCGCGGCTCACCGAAAACGGCGAACACGGCGCGACGACCATGCGCAGCATCGCGTAACGGCCGTCGTCGTGATATGTCTCGATGAGCCGTTGCGTGTCGTCCAGAATGTCCGCCTCGCGCTCCACCACCGAATCGGGCGGCAGGCCACCGTCTTTGCGCCCCACGCTCATGCTGCCGCGCGCCGCGTGAAAGCGCATGCCGATGCGGCGCGCGGCGGCGATGCTGTCGTCGAGCCGGCTGCCGTTCGGGTAGATATACAGATGGTCGCTCGACGTGGTGCAGCCGGAGAGCAAGAGCTCGGCCATCGCGGTCAGCGTCGATACTTCGATCATCTCCGGCGTGAGATTCGCCCACACCTTGTACAGATTCGTGAGCCAGCCGAACAGCTCGGCGTTCTGCGCGGCCGGGATCGCGCGCGTCAAGCTCTGGTACATGTGGTGGTGCGTGTTCACGAGGCCCGGAATCACCAGATGCCCGCGCATGTCCAGCACCTCTTCCGCGGTGGGCGGCAGTTGCGCCGTCGGCCCGACCGCGACGATGCGGTTGTCCTCGATATAAAGGCCGCCGTCGCGCAACTCGCGCCGCGCGCCGTCCATCGTGACGAGCACGTCTGCGTGCTTCACCAGCAGGGTTCTGCGCGGCTTGTTCGTGTTCTGTAATGCCTCGGCCATCGTCATCCGCATCGTCATCCGTTTTCTCCGCCTGATTGCTTCCGTGCAAAGTCGTCCGAACGCGATGTGACGGCGCACGAACCGCGCCGCCGCGTCCCGTCGAACGCCGTTGGCCCGGTTACCCAGCGTCATGCGCCGTCTTCGGGACGTGCGCCGCGCAGCAGGCCCGTGCTGTCTGCCCGGGCCGGCCGTTGCTGCGGCGCACAGGCGTAACCTTCGACGGCCAAAATAACGCTGGCAACTCGCGCCGCTGCGATAACCATCTTCAGGCTGCCGATATAGTGGGTCATTTTTGACGCCGGTACGATCCAGTGGGGATCGTATGCGCCTGAAGCGTCGCGGGGCTTGCAGCGCACTGTCCTTCATGCGCCAGCTATTATCTTTCTTATCGCGCGCGCGCTGGACAGAACAACTTTTTACAATGGCTGCCACGGCGCTCGCTTCAATTCGCCGACGGGTATGTAGCCACTGACGTGGAGCCTCGATCCGCCGCACACGTATCTGGATCGGGCCGCCGCCGAAACCTCGCAAACACACAAGGAAAACTGCGAATGGGAAAGCTCACTACCCATGTGCTCGACACCGCGAACGGCCGTCCCGGCGCGGGCATCAAGATCGAACTCTTCGCGCTTTCGGGCGACACACGCCGCGCGCTGAAAACGACGCTCACCAATGACGACGGCCGCTGCGACGAGCCGCTCCTGCAAGGCGACGCGCTTGTCGCAGGCGAATACGAACTGGTGTTCGCGGCGGGCGACTACTTCGCGTCGATCGGCACGAGGGTGCCCGAGCCGCGTTTCGTGGATCGCGTCGTGTTGCGCTTCGGCATCGCCGACGCTGCTGCGCACTATCACGTGCCGCTCCTCGTGTCGCCGTGGTCGTACAGCACCTATCGGGGCAGCTGAGCGCGTCGGCGCAATACGTGTTCTACGCAAGAGCCCAATAAAAACCCGGCAAAACGACGCCGTGCGAACTGAGCGCATGGCGTCTTTCACCCGCAGTCCGCGGGGCGGCGTCCGGCAGGCGCAATCCATCCGTCAGGCGGATGCGCGAGGCACGGCCCGCCGCTGCGCGAACAACGAATCAGAAGTGGAGGAGTTTCATGGAAGGCTTTATCACCGACTGGTTGAATCTCGCGATTCGCTGGTTTCACGTCATCGCCGCCATTGCGTGGATCGGCGAGTCGTTCTATTTCGTCGCGCTCGACAACAGCCTGAAACCGCCGCAGGACCCGAACCAGCGCCGGCGCGGCGTGTTCGGCGAACTGTGGCACGTGCACGGCGGCGGCTTCTACAACATGCAGAAGTACACGGTCGCGCCGCCCGAAATGCCGGACGACCTGCACTGGTCGAAGTGGCCGTCGTACACCACGTGGCTGTCGGGCTTCGGTCTTTTCACCGTGCTGTATCTGTTTTCGCCGTCCACGTATCTGATCGACAGGAATGTGCTCGACATGGGCCCGGTGGTCGCCGTCGCGTCGGCGCTCGGCTTTCTCGCGGCGGGCTGGATCGTGTACGACTCGCTGTGCCGGATGCTCGGCAACAAGGACAAGGTGCTCGGCATCTGCGTCGGCGTGTATGTGCTGATCGCGGCGTGGCTCGCGTGTCATATCTTTGCGGGACGCGCGGCCTATCTGATCATGGGCGCGATGCTCGCAACGATCATGTCGGCGAACGTGTTCTTCGTGATCATTCCGGGCCAGCGCAAGATGGTCGACGCGATGCTGAAGGGCGACACGCCCAATCCGATCTACGGCAAGCGCGGCAAGCAGCGCTCGGTGCACAACACGTATTTCACCTTGCCGGTGGTCTTCGCGATGCTGTCGAACCACTACGCGATGACGTACACGCATCCGTACAACTGGGCCGTGCTCGTCGTGATCATGCTGGCCGGCGCGCTGATCCGTCAGTTCTTCGTGATGCGTCATCGCGGCCAGGTGCTGTGGTATCTGCCGCTCGTGGGCATCGCGCTGATGTTCGGCGCCCTCTTCTGGACCATGCCGAAGCCGATGGTCGCGCAGGCGCAGGCCGCGAACGCGCCCACGGTGAAAGTGGCCGACATCGCGCCGGTGTTGCAGCAGCGCTGCGTGGCATGCCACTCCGCGCATCCGACGATGATGGGCAGCGCGCCCGCCGGCGTGCTGCTCGATACGCCGGATGAAATCTCGCAGAACGCGCGGCGGATCTACCAGCAAGCGGTCACGCTCAAGGCGATGCCGCTCGGCAACGTGACCCACATGACCGACGACGAGCGGATGAAGATCGCGGCCTGGTTCCAGGGGGGCGCGGCGAAGTGATTGAAGCGGGGCCGGGCCGCTTGTTGTCCCGGCCGGTGAATGTCTCAAAGCGGGCTTTTCGCGCAAGCGGGAAGCCCGCTTTTTTGCTGGTTGGACAGATGGACTTACCGTGGACCTCACGCCTCGGCGCTCGGTCGAAAGCTGCCGGCCGGCCGCGGCCAAAACGCGGCGCCCGTGGCGAGGTGTGGGGCACAGCTTGGGCCACAGCAGCTTGCGCCACAGCAGTGGCACGCCTGCCCCCAGCCCTTCGGCAGTTTGCGTGCGTGAACTGCGAGGCGGCGCCTGGCGCCACACGACGGAACTCCGCAGCAACAGAACCGGCAAGCAAAAAAGGCTCACGGCATGTCTGCCGTGAGCCCTTCAAACACCGCTACCGCTTGCCGTCGGAAGGCAGGAAGGCAGGAACGCACCGATGCGAAAACCTAAACCGCCACCGCGCTCAATGCATCCTCGGTCAACCACAGCGGCTGCGCCAGATCCTGCTCGTTGAGGTTGAGTCCCTCCCCGCCACGATCGACGACGATAAAGTCGCTCACGTCGCCCAACGCGATCAACGGGTGATGCCACACGCCCTTCGCGTAATTGACGCCCTGCCAACCGCTCGTGACAAAAGCACGGATTTTCGATTCGTCGAGCTCGCCCACCGGCGCGACGACGACGAGATACGGCTTGTCGTTCAGCGGCACGAACGCCTGGCTGCCGAGCGGATGCCGCTCCAGCATCTTCACTTCGAAAGGCAGGCTGCGCGGCTGTCCGCGAAACAGGTTCACGAGCGTGCGGCCGTTCTCGTCCGTCACGTCCACTTTCGCCAGATCGTGATAGCGGATCGTCGTGCCGAGATTGATCGGAATCTGCTTCGCGCCCTCGAGCTCGATCACATCGCCGAACGCGGCGAAGGCTTCCTTTGTCAACGGTTCGATCGCGAGTGTCTTCATGATGCGAGCGTGCCCCACAGACGCAGACGCGACACGCCGCCATCCGGAATGATGTTAAAGCGCACGTGCGTGACCGGCCCGAGCGCGGCGATCTCGCTTTCGAAGTAATGCTGCTTGTCCATTTGCAGCTTCTGCTCGCCGAGCAGCACCGGCCAGAACATGGCCTGGGTGATGAGCGAGCTGTCCGTGCCGCCGGTGACATACGCGGCCTGGATCGAGCAGCGGTCCGGATAATTGCCCTTGAAGTGCGCGGTGTCGACTTCGATCTTCGTAATCACGCCCGGCTGTGCCAGCGCGACGATCGCCCAGTCGTTGCCGGGTTCGCGGCGGCGCCGGGTTTCCCAGCCGTCGCCCATGTTCACGCCGCGCCCCGGCATGAGGATGGTGGAGGCCGCGCCGAAGTGCTGATTATTCGCGGCGACGAGGTAGGCGCCGTTTTCCATCGCGGCCAGATCGAACAGCTCGGTGCGGCTCGCGCCCGCCCAGTCGACTTGCGGCTGGCCGTACACGCGCAGACGCGCGATGCCGCCGTCCGGATAGATGTTCACGCGCAGGTGCGTGTAGGCAGTCGCGTCGCCGACTTCCAGATAGTGATGGCTATTGCCCTGCAAGGTGGTCGACGGCACGATTCCGGTCCATTGCGTCGACTGGTTCGGCACGCCGTCCACCACGCGCGCAGCCTGCACGGAAGCGGCCGGCGGAAAGTTGCCGGTGAAGTGGCTCGTGTCAAGGTCGAGTCCCTTGATCACGCCCGGACGCGCGAGCTTGACGATGCACCAGTCGTAGCCCGTCACGCGCTTGCGGCGCGTTTCCCAGCCGTCCATCCATTTGCCGTGCTCGTCGTACTTGCCGGGAATGAAGACGGCCGGTTCCGGATTCAGCATGCGCTCCTTCGGGGCGAAGAATTCGTCGCTGGCCTCGAGCGCCTGCGCGCCGAGGCGCGGGTCCGCCAGATTCACGTAGCGGCGCGTGAATTCGGGTGCGTTGGGGTCGAGAATCGGGAGTGCCATCTTTGTCTTCCTTGATGTTTGTTTAGGGCTAGAAAACGTTCCGGTGACGCGCCGCCGCGCGCACGCGCAGCGGCGCTCACGCGTTCATCACGCGTCGATCAGGTCTTCGAGCCGCAAACGGGCGATACGGTAGATCTGATCCAGACTCGCGCGCAGTTCGTCGGCGCGGCTATTGTTCACGCGCGCCTCGAAGTTCGCGATGATGCCGTGACGGTCATAGCCGCGCACCGCGAGAATGAAGGGAAAGCCGAACTTCTCGCGATAGGCGGCGTTCAGCGCGAGCAGTTTGTCGAACTCCTGCTGCGTGCATTGCGACAGGCCAGCGCCGCTTTGCTCGCGCGTCGATTCCGCGGTGAGTTCGCCGCGCACCGCGGCCTTGCCGGCGAGTTCCGGGTGGGCGTTGATGAGTGCGAGCTGCTTCTCTTCGCCTGCTGTCTCGACAATGTTCGACATCTTGCGATGCAATTCGTCGAGGCTCGCAAACGGCCGCTCGCGCGCGGCGATTTCCGCAACCCACGGCGAGTGCTCGAAAATGCCCGACAGCGCCGCGACGAACGCGTCGGTCGAAAGGCTGTTGAGTTGGTCCAGTGTGTATTGCATCGCCTTCATGCCGCTGCCCCGCGGTTGGTTTGCTGATAGGGATGATGTTCGCGCCAGTGCCGCGCGATATCGACGCGCCGCGTCACCCACACGCGGTCATGCTGCTCGATGTGATCGAGAAAGCGCTGCAGCGCGCGAAACCGCCCGGGGCGTCCGAGCAGCCGGCAGTGCATGCCGACCGACAGCATCTTGGGCGCTTCGTCGCCTTCTTCGTAGAGCACGTCGAACGCGTCGCGCAGATACGTGAAGAAATGGTCCGCCGTGTTAAAGCCCTGCGGACTCGCGAAACGCATGTCGTTGGTGTCGAGCGTGTACGGCACGATCAGTTGCGGCACCGTCGAACCGCCCGTGACCTCGACGTCCATCCAGAACGGCAGGTCGTCGCCGTAGTAGTCGGAGTCGTACAGGAAGCCGCCGTGTTCAGCGACGAGCCGGTGCGTGTTCGGGCTGTCGCGGCCGGTGTACCAGCCGAGCGGCCGCTCACCGGTTACACGTTCGATAGCCTGCATGCCGAGCCGCATATGCTCGGCTTCCTTTTCCGGCGAGACGTCCTGATAGTGAATCCAGCGATAGCCGTGACAGGCAATCTCGTGACCGAGTTCGACGAAAGCGCGCGCGACCTCGGGGTGTCGTTCAATCGCCATGCCGACGCCGAACACCGTGAGCGGCAGGCCGCGCTTTTCGAATTCCCGCAGAATGCGCCACACGCCGGCGCGCGATCCGTACTCGTAGATCGACTCCATGCTCATGTGACGAGCCGGATAGGCAGCCGCGCCGACGATCTCCGACAAAAACTGCTCCGAGCCGGGATCGCCGTGCAGCACGCAGTTTTCACCGCCTTCCTCGTAATTGAGGACGAATTGCACTGCGACGCGCGCTCGCCCCGGCCAGTTCGCCTGCACGGGGTGGCGGCCGTAGCCGATCAGATCGCGTGGATAGTTGGGGTCGAGTGGCATGGTTTGACGAATGCGTGGTGACAATACGTGGGTGTTCGCGAGGCTCGGCGTACGGTGCGCCGCGAGTCGCGCGCGACGTGGCCGCGACGGCCTGCGTGGGCGCGACGGAAAGCCCGTCGCGCAGCCCGCACCGAGTTGGATCAGTGTAGCGAAAACACCCCGACGCGCCCATACAGCCGCACAGATAGTGCGTGTCAGACTGAATGTATGTGCGGCTCGGCCTGGCTGGTGTTTACCCGCAGCGAATCGGCACTCATTGCACGCGGCGCCACGGCGTTCGGCCCCGCCGCCGACGGACTGAACGATTCCAGCGCACCGTCGTAACGCTTTGCGAGCGGCCGCGCGTAGTCGCCGCGCTTGGCCGTTGAAAGCCGCAGGGCGACGAGCGCTTCGGTCCATTTGACGGCGGCCGTCACGCCTTCTATGACGGGCGCGCCGAGCGCGTCCTGAATTTCCGCGCATAGCTCGGCCATGCCCGCGCAGCCGAGCACGATCGCGTCCGAGCCGTCTTCGGCCAGCGCGCGCCGGCATTCGTCGAGGATGATGCGGCGCGCCGCCGAGCCTGGCTTGTCCAGATCGAGCACGGCGACGTCGGTCGCACGGACGTTGCGGCAAAAACGCTTCATGCCGTAGCGCTCGGCGAGATGCCACGCCATGCCGCAGGTGCGCGCGAGCGTCGTGACGACGGAAAAGCCCGGCGCCAGCACGCTCGCCGCATGCATGGCCGCCTCCGCAATGCCGATCACCGGCCCGCGCGCGAGCTCGCGCGCCGCGTAGAGGCCTGGGTCGCCGAAACACGCGATCACGTAGCCGTCGCAGCCCTCGCGCTCGCCCGCCATGACTTCGGCGAGAAGGCCTGGCGTCGCGAGCGCTTCGTCGTAATAGCCTTCGATGGACGGCGGGCCCATCGTCGGACTCACTGCGATCACCTCCGTGCCCGGCGTGGCGACTTCGCGTGCGCAGCGGCCCATGGCATCGGTCATGCGCTGCGTCGTGTTCGGATTGATCAGTTTGATACGCATCTCGTCTCCTCTTCCCTCTGCGCGAGCAGTACAGCGGCACTGCCCTTCAGCTTCCGTTAGCTGCCCTTAGCTGCCCTTAGCTGCCGACCCTCACCGTGCCAGCACGCGATAGAACAGCGCCCCAAGACCCGCGCCGATGAACCACGAAAAATTCGCCATACCGTCAAGCGAGGGCACCATCACGCACAGCACGGCGATAACGGCGGCCGGCAAAAGCGCGGCCACTGCCCGATAATTGACGCCGTTGCGATACCAGTACGAACCCGTGGGCGCGACCGTGTACAGATCGTCGAGCACGACCTTCTGACGTTTCACGAGGTAGTAATCGACGATCAGGATTCCATACAAAGGTCCGATGAAGCTGCCGAGCACGTCCAGCGTGTAGTGGATCACAGCGGGATTGTTGAACAGATTCCACGGCGTGATGAAGACCGACGCGACCGCCGCCAGCATGCCGCCCGCACGCCAACTGATGAGCTTCGGCGCAACGTTCGAGAAGTCGAAGGCCGGCGACACGAAGTTCGCGACGATGTTGATGCCGATAGTGGCAACCGTGAAAGTCAGCGCGCCGAGAATCACGGCGGTCGGATAGTCGATGCGGCCGACCGTTTCGACAGGATCGGTGATCAGTTGGCCGAACACCGGCAGCGTGGCCGCCGTGGTGACCACTGTCACGAGCGAGAACGCGAGGAAGTTAACCGGCAGTCCCCAGAAGTTGCCGCGCTGCACGCTGCGAAAACTCTTGCCGTAGCGGGAAAAGTCGCCGAAATTGAGCATCGGCCCCGAGAAGTACGACACCACGAGCGAGGTTGCCGTAATCATGACCGGCAGCACCTCCATGCCGTGATACTTGACGCCGCCCAGGTTGATGCCGATGTTGCGCCATCCTGCGCGATACACCATATAGCCCGCGAGAATGAACATCACGACATACACCGCCGGACCGGCGAAGTCGATGAACTTCTTGATCGTCTCCATGCCGTGCCAGAACACCAGCGCCTGCAACACCCACAGCAGCATGAAGCCGCACCAGCCGAGCGTCGACAGTCCCATGAAGCCGTGGCGATGCACGTCTGCGTAGGGCAAGAGTTGCGGCACGAACTTCAACACGACAATCACCAGCGCGCTCGACGCGAGATAGGTCTGGATGCCGTACCACGCCACCGCGATCAGGCCGCGAATCACCGCGGGAATGTTGGCGCCGAGCACGCCGAAGGTTGCGCGGCAGGCCACCGGATACGGCACGCCGTTCGCCTGGCTCGGCTTCGCGATCATGTTGCACAGCACGTTGACAATGGTGATGCCGACCAGCAGCGCAATCAGCACCTGCCAGCTCGTCAGGCCTAGCGCGAACAGGCTCCCGGCAAACACATAACCGCCGACGCTGTGCACGTCCGACATCCAGAACGCGAAGATGTTGTAGGCGCCCCAGGTCTGGTGACGCAACGGCGCGAGGTCCGCGTTATACAAGCGCTCGCTGTAGCCGGCCGGCAGCGCTGTCTCGCCGGAAGTGTCGCCGTTTGCACCGTCTGCATAAGGGGGGATTGCGGAACTGCCGGGCGCTGCACTGAACTGAGCCATGATTCCTCCTTGTGATGGGACCGTCGATTGCGAATCGAAGGGCACTGCATTGGCCATGCCAGTTGCGGCTGTATTGCGCGCCGCGCAGCTTTCTTCCACTCCACCGGAAGAGGAGCGCGCTGCCGTCATGGCCACGCCGCGGGTGTCTCCGTACTGAAGTACTTGTGGTTATCGCATTGCCGGCCTTCCGCGGATCTCCGGCAATGGGGCTGCTGACAGTCTCGCCCGACGCCTGGCGACGGACGTGCGCGCGCCGGCCGACAGCGCCCGCGCCGCCTCGCAACGCTCGCTGGATTCGGTTCAGTTCAGTGCGGCGCGCACCAGCAACGGGCGCACGCCGGCCGCGTGCCTCAGCTTGGCGCGGACTTGCGTTTGGACGACTTGACGGGTGCTTCTTCGAATGACGCCTTGCCGGCGCCGTTCATTGCGCCGCCTGTTTCCATGCTCTTTGCGCTGATCTTCGGGACACTGGTTGCACCGCTCATCGAGCCGAACACCTCATGCAGGTCGGCTGCGCCGCGCGCGGGCCGCTCCAGCATCTTCAACTCGACGCTTTGCAGATGGCGCGACATCAATGCCGCCGCCGCTTTTGCATCGCCGGCGTCGAGCGCGGCGAGAATGGCTTCGTGGTCCTCAAAAGAGCACGGGCTGCGGCCAAGCGATTCGTATAACGCCGAAATCAGCGTGGAGCGCGCCACCAGTCCGTTCAGGCAGTCGCACAGCACCGTATTGCCGGTGAGCTGGGCCAACTCCGTGTGGAACTCGCCGGACAGGCGAATCCACGAAGAGAAATCACGCGTCTCGAACGCTTTGCGTTCGCGGCCGATCATGCTGCCGATGCTTTTCAGGCGGCGCATGCCGTGCCCGCTGCAAATCTTTTCGACGACGGCCAGCTCGATGATGCGGCGCATCTCGAACACCTCATGCACTTCCTGAAGCGAGGGACTCGCGACAAACGCACCGCGGTTCGGCTCCAGGTCCACGAGACGGTCCGTCGCAAGCTGCGCGAGCGCCTGTCGGATCGGGCCGCGCTTCACGTCGAATACTTCGCACAACTGTGCTTCCGTCAGTTTGGCACCCGGCGCCAGCCGATGCTCGAGAATCGCGGCGCGGATGCGCTCGGCAATTGCTTCGGGCTTCGAACTATTCGCGCTGGTCGATTCGGTGTCGGACATGATTTGCGTCTCGGTATGTTGGTCATAATAGAACGGACATAAAGATTGTCAACAATTTTTGCTGGCATCTTCGACAATTTTCCTCGCCCCGTGCTGAACGCAGCGGGCGCGCACGGTCGTAATCCATGTGGGGATTGAAGCAGCGGCAAAGTCGCCAGGCTTTTCACCGTCCTGGCGCACCCAATTTTGTCGACAAAATTGTCGTGCTTCAGACGGTGTTTGCCGGTCCAACTGGCGTTGCAGCGTCATCAGTTAGTTGCGTACTTAGTCCATAAAAAAACGGGCCGAAGCCCGCTTTCGTCTCTCGCGCTATCCGCGCAGGCACGGATAGTTGGACAAGGTCAGCCTGAAGCCGTCTTTATCCGCGACAAGGTGTGCGTCGGCTCCGACCGGCAGCGTCAACATGTCCGGCACGTGACCGAACTGCAAGCCGGTCACAATCGGAATGCCGGTCACCGACCTCATCTGGTCGATCACGGCGTTGAGGTCGTAGCCGTTGTCGTAGTCGAACGACTTGCCGCCCGAAAAATCGCCGAGCACGAGCGCCTGCTGCTGATCGAGAATGCCCGACAGATGCAGTTGATAAAGCATGCGCTCGATACGAAACGGTTGCTCGTTGACGTCCTCGACAAACAGCACCCCGCCCCGTACCGCCGGCATATACGGCGTGCCGATCAGCGACGTGAGCACCGCCAGATTGCCGCCCCACAAGGTACCGCAGACGTCCACCGCGCGCGCCTGCGGCACGTTCCGCGCGATCGTCACGGAGGGCACGGTCAGCGCCGCCCAGAAGTGCTGCATCGTGAATTCGCTGACGTGTTCCGCGCCGAAGTCGCTCAGCAGCATCGGGCCGCTGAACGTTTTGAGCCCAGCGCGGGCGAAGAGCGCGAGCTGAATCGCCGTGAAGTCGCTGTGGCCGACAAGCGCGACCGGCTGATCGGCCAGCCGGCGTTGCAGGCCCGCATAGTCGAGCTCGGCCAGAATGCGCACCGCGCCGTATCCGCCGCGCACGGCGAGCACGATATCCGGCAGCGCATGCGCTGCGTCGGCGAGCCGATTGAGGTCCGCCGCGCGCTCGCCGTCGGTTCCCGCAAAGCGCTGATAGCGGCGCTGAGTCGCTTCCACGCCTTGCACGTGATGCCCTTGGGCGCGCAGGCGTTCCAGCGCGCGAGTCAGCACGGCCGGGTCGTGCGGATAGCCGGATGGTGCGATCAGATCGAAGGTGCGGTGGACGGTCATCGGCGGGAGCGGTGTGTTTTGTTGGGAAAACGTTGGGCCGGTTTGCAGCTACAGCGCCTTGTCCGGATCGCTTTGCACATGATGCCCGCCCGGTGTTTCGACACCCGCGCGCGCCGCAGCACGCGCTTCGCGGCTGGCGCGGCGCCGCTCGGCGAAGAACGACTTCAGCGCCGCGCCGCATTCGCTTTCGAGCACGCCGCCGACGACCTCCGTGTGGTGATTCAGTTGCGGGTTCGCGAAGGCGTCGACGACGCTGCCGCACGCGCCCGTCTTGGGATCGCGCGCGCCGAATACTACACGGGCGATGCGGGCGTGCATGATCGCGCCCGCGCACATCAGGCAGGGCTCGAGCGTCACATACAGTTCGCAGCCGGGCAAGCGATAGTTCTCGACAATCTGCGCCGCGGTGCGCAAGGCGATCATTTCCGCGTGCGCCGAAGGATCGTGCGCACCGATCGGATGGTTGAAACCTTTGGCAATCACTTCGTCGCCGCGCACGAGCACGGCGCCGACGGGCACTTCGCCGGCCGCACGCGCCTCTTCGGCGGCCGCCTGAGCCAGCGCCATGAAGCGGCGGTCGCGGTCGGAGATAGGTTGGGCGGACGCTGTGGCCTCGCCGACGACAACTTCAGCGCCGCCCTGCGCGGCAGGCTGCACCGCCGGCGCCTTGCCGGCCTCGGCCCCATCCGGGTTCGCTTGCGGCACGCCGCAATGGGCGACGGGCTCGCTCACTGCGACCTCGCGGCAGCCAACGCCGCGGCGGGGGCGATCGGTTCGGCGCCCTCTGCATGGGATACGTCGCCGTTCGAAGCCCTCTCGGACAGTCGTTCAGCGATGCGGCGGCAATATTCATGCGGCAGGGCCAACGCGCCGCCGCGCAGCGATTCGAGCGCCATGTCGAGCGCCAGCATGCGCGCCTGCAGGCGACACAGGCTAGCGTTGTCGCTCACCGCGTTCAGGTCGGTCTGCAGGTCGCGCAGCGCGCGCAGCTGTTCGACCGCAGGCGGCACGAAACCCGCATTTTTCAGAATCCGGTTAGCCACGCGCACTTCTTCCGGGACGAGCGCATCGTCGTCCAGGCTGAGCGGCGCGCCCGCGCCCGGCAAATCGTCGAATTCGCCGCGTGCGGCGGCGGCGGCAATACGCTGTTCGACTAACGCATCAAGCAATCTCATCTGCAATCCACTACGTTGCGGCCCACGCATTCTATCAGGGAGTGCCCGATGGCTCTCCCCGCCTGGCATACCGGCACACCGCAGCCGTTCCGGTGCTGCGCAGTGATGGCGCGATCACGTCAGCGACCGTGCCCGCGCGTGACGCATCAGGGCGTGACGCCTTCGAGCGGCCAGCGCGCAAGCACAACATGCCGGGTCCGCCCCAACAAGCTGTGTATCAGCGCAAAAGCGCGCACGTTCCAGCAAACCGGCTCGACCGGCTGGGCGGCCGCCCAGGGCAGACCGTAAGCCAACGTCACATGCGGCGTAAAAAGCCCCGCCGCGGAACCCCTGCCACTCTCAATGCCGCAGTTCCGCAATGCGTCGTAGAACGCGTCATGCAACGCGTCATGCAGAGTATGAAGACCGACGACGCCATCGGTTCCCGTCAGAACCAGCGGGCCCGGGCGCGGTTTGGAAGCGAAACTCGCGACCGTGTCGAACTCCACGGTAAACGGCGCCATGCGGATAGACGCCGCGGCCTGCATTGCCGCCTCAACATGAGCCGGTGGCAGCCCGCCCGCGAAAGTGCCGAGATGCCGCAGCGTGACATGCAGACGACTGGGCGCGAGCGGCCTGCCGCGGGCGCGCGCTTCCCCACAAAGCCGCTGCGCGAGCTTTGAAATATCGGCCGCCGTGTTGCTGTCCGGAAAGACCGCGAAAAACAAACCGTCTGTTGGGGTGGGCGGCGCCTTCAGCCCGGGCAACCACAGTTGTTCAGGCATCTCGCTCCTGCGTGGTGAAAGCCGACATCTACACGGATACTCCTTCGCATTGAACTGACTCGCGGCCCGCAGCACACGCTGACGTGGCACTGTTGAGCCTTCAAAAAACGCTTGCACTTGCCGACCGCCTACGTAGAATACTGTACATCCATATGGGCTATCCATTTAGCTCCACTTGCGCCATGATCGGGTAGTGAGCGAACTCAAGCATACCCCGACTGCCGGTGAAGATTTCCCTCGAACATGGAGCCAGTTTCTGGAC